>NZ_FOSB01000021.1 GCF_900114165.1 Halobacillus dabanensis | reverse complement strand
GGCTGTCTTCCACTATCCTGTTGTTATAAGCGTAAATCGCTCTATAACAGGCTTTCCGCGTGCAGAATAGCTTATTAGGAGCTCATTCTTCTCCAATTACCATGTGTATGAAGCAGCTTTTTCCGTAAGTGGTTTCGAGACCCTTATATGGCAAAGGGGCGGAGGGGAATGGTGAGACTCCTGCGGGAAAAAAGTGCTTGGTGAGACCCCGAAGAGCAAAGCTTGAGGAGGCTCACCGCGCTCCCGCGGAAAGCGAGCTATTCCCCGCAGCCCCATCCACTCAATAAAAGTCTCGAAACTGAGCCTTCAAGAATAGGGAGCTTATATTTAAGTAGGGGGGAGGGGGAAGATTAAGTGTTTAGTCAACTGCCTGTGGGGAAAAGTAATAACAGATTGCCTGAAAGTGAAGAATTGCTTATATTAGCCCGTAGGAAATATACAGAAAGGGATGGTGGAGAATGCTAAAGAAATTATTCGGCGGTAATAAAAGTGTAGAAGAACAAATCGTAGCCCCTATAAACGGAAAAGTCGTATCACTGGATGAAGTGGATGACCCTGTTTTCAGTCAGCGAATGATGGGAGACGGCGTTGCGATTGAACCGGATGATGGGAAAGTTGTAAGTCCCGTAAGTGGTGAAATCGTACAACTCTTCCCAACAAACCATGCAGTCGGTATTAAAACAAAATCGGGCGTGGAAGTACTTGTTCATATTGGACTGGAGACAGTGTCTATGGAAGGAGAAGGTTTCGAAGGCTTTGTTAAAACAGGAGATCAAGTCAACGCAGGGGATCATTTGATTACATTTGATATGGATCTTGTTAAGGAAAAAGCCAAAAGTACGATCACCCCCGTTGTGATCACGAACTTCGATGATGTGGTTGATAATTTCGATCCATCTTATAGTGATGGCGCTGATGCAGGGCAGTCAACGATAGCGACATTAAAAACGAAGTAATAGATAAAGCCTGAGGCACCTTCTTGTGCTTCAGGTTTTTTGTGCAATGAAGAGTGTGATTGTGGTAACAGATACATAGAAGCATTATAATGGAGCAAACACTAGAAGCGGATGGATTGAAGGAGGAGAATTATTTTGTCTGAACGTGACTTAGAGTTGAAATCTTTAGCCGAACAAGAAATAGAAAAACATAAAGAAACGGTCGCAACAGATCCTTACCGTTTAAATTATCACCATATGCCACCGGTTGGCCTCATGAATGACCCGAATGGGTTGATCCAATGGAGAGGTGTCTATCATCTTTTCTATCAGTGGATGCCTTTTGATACAACACATGGCGCCAAGTTTTGGGGACACTACACATCCGAAAATCTTGTGAATTGGAAGCACGAAAAAATTGCTCTGGCTCCTTCTGACACTTTTGACCGCGATGGGGTTTATTCTGGAAGTGCCATCTCCCATGAAGGTCGGCTATATTTGTTTTATACAGGAAATCTGGATGGGAAGAATGGTCCAGAGCAGGAAAACCAATGCTTGGCCGTCTCGGAAGATGGGGTGACTTTCGAGAAAAAAGGAGTCCTGATAGAAACGCCCGAAGGATATACTGCCCACTTCAGAGATCCGAAAGTGTGGAAGCAAGGCGATATTTGGTACATGGTAGTAGGGGCACAGAGTGAAGATCATCAGGGAAAAGCGGTCATGTTCAGCTCACATGACCTCCATAATTGGGAGCATCTAGGTACAATCGCTGGTAGTAAAGAAGGAAGAAACGGCGAATTAGGTTTCATGTGGGAATGTCCGGATATTTTTGAACTCGGAGGGAAAGATATTCTGATGGTTTGCCCTCAAGGATTAGAGTCAGATGGAATGAACTATGCCAATACATACCAAAGCGGGTATTTTGCTGGAGAAATGAACGAGCATAACCTGCAGTTTAATCATAGTGAATTTCGGGAGTTGGATCGTGGTTTTGAATTTTATGCTCCCCAAACCACTGTAGATGAAAAAGGGAGAAGGATATTATTTGGATGGATGGGGGTTCCTGAGCAATATGAACAGGAGCATCCCACCATTGAGAAACACTGGGTTCACTGTATGACGATTCCACGGGAGCTCACCTGGAACGGTGAAAAAATCACCCAGACCCCTGTGGAAGAATTATCAGCAATGCGTGGACCGGTTCTTCTGCATTCCTCTGTAACGATTGAGAATGATCAGAAAGCGATTCGTGGGATTCAGGGAAGGTCCATCGAATTGAACATCGAAATAGATCAGTTGAATGAAATGTTCGCTATTGAACTTTTTCAATACGCATCCCTGAGCTATAAAGATAGGATTCTTACTTTATCCCGCCCTCATCTGGAGGAAAGGTCGAAAACAGAATTCCGGCGTGTTGGGTTGGGAGAAGGATTAAGGAATATACGCCTATTCATTGACCGTTCTTCCCTGGAGGTTTTCGTAAATGATGGGGAGGAAGTGTTCACTTCGAGAATTTTCCCGCAGCCGGAAGAGGAGCATATACTTTTCACGTCCTTAGGATCTACTACTTTCTCCATTGAGAAATGGGATTTGAACGGTTATCAATATGAATAATAAGTATTGAGATCTATTTTCTGATCTTCTATTGAATGTGATAAGATGATTTTATGTAAATTGCACGAAGGGGTCATGTCAATGAGTCAATCTTCTAAGAAAATGAAAGCAAATGAGCGGAGAGAATATATTTTATCTTTGTTGAAACAAAGAGGTGTACCTGTTACAGGAGGATCCTTAGCGGAGGAAATGAATGTTACCCGCCAAGTGATCGTCGGTGACGTTTCTTTATTGAAAGCACGGAGTGAACCAATTGTGGCTACAAGCCAGGGGTATATGTATATGAACGATGGAAAGGAAGAGTTGACTTATCAACGTACCATCGTCTGTCAGCATCAAGGAGCAGATACAGAACTAGAATTGAATATCTTGGTTGATCACGGGGTTCATGTCAAGGATGTCGTGGTGGAACATCCGATTTATGGAGATTTGATTGCGCAGTTGAGAATCTCCAACCGTCGTGACGTAAAGAAGTTCATAGAGAAAGTGCATTCAGTCCAAGCTTCCTATTTGCTCGAATTGACGGATGGTATCCATACACATACTATTGCAGCTGACAGCAAAGAAGCCCTGGAAGAAGCAGAAGCCGCTTTAGAAGAAGCTGGAATTTTAATGGAAAAGTAATGGGGAAGGCAGAAGGGATAGGCAGGAATAATTATAAGCCTATCTCTTTTTTCTTTTGGAAGTGTATCCATTTGACGGTATGAATCATATTCCGTAATAGGTAGCTTATGCGTTTTATCTCCTCCGTCAATCCTCAACGTGCCAAAGAACGTGACTATGGGTCTTTCCTTAAGCTTTGGGAAGTTTTATATTTGTTTCTCTGATCTTAAAAGGGAATAAGGAAGTATAGGTTTGTTTTAATCAATAACACAGGCGAATATGATATATTGAAAACAGTGATTTACTGTTAGATAAAAAGGCAGGTGGCCACAGTGAATATTCTTCCGATTTTAGTAAGTATCATCCTTAGCTTGAATGTTTTGTTGGCGTTGGCCATTATTTTTCTTGAGCGAAGGGATGCTAGCGCAACATGGGCTTGGTTGATGGTCTTGCTTTTTATACCAGTCGTGGGATTCATTCTTTATTTGATTTTTGGCCGTCGCCTGAGTAATAAAGAGATTTTTACCTGGGACAAAAAAAGCCGACTAGGGCTTCTCACGGCTGTTCAGGAACAACTGACCGCAATCAAAGAGAACCATTTAAAAGTCCAGCATGAGGATATCATTCCTTATGAGGATTTAATTTATATGCATTTAAAGAACAATGACGCACTATTATCACAAAATAATGAAGTGGAAATTTACACGGACGGTCAAAAAAAGTTTCATGCACTTATAGATGATATTGAAAAGGCGGAAAATCACGTACACCTCCTTTATTACATTATAAGGGACGATAAGTTAGGGCAAAGATTAGCAGAAGTCCTGAAGAGAAAGGCTAAGGAAGGCATAGAAGTCAAACTTTTGTATGATGACATGGGGTCGAGGTTACTGACGCGTAAATATAAACGAGAACTTATCGAAGCAGGAGTGCAGGTCGAGTCTTTCTTTCCTTCACTTATACCGAAAGTCAATATGAAAATCAATTATCGTAACCACCGGAAACTTGCCATCATTGATGGGGAGATCGGCTATATCGGCGGCTTCAATATCGGGGATGAGTATTTAGGCTTCAATAAACGTTTCGGATATTGGAGGGATACACACTTAAGGGTGGAAGGAGAAGCTGTGAACAATATGCAGACACGTTTCATCCTTGATTGGAACCATGCATCCCGTCGTGATATCGTCTACGAAGAACGTTATTATCAGGCGAAGCCTAAAGGCAATGTGGCTATGCAAATCGTCTCGAGTGGACCTGATTCTGAATGGGAACAAATCAAGCATGGATACCTGAAAATGATTTTGTCTGCCAAGGATTATGTTTACATCCAAACTCCATACTTCATTCCCGATGATAGTTTGCTTGATGCTCTTCGTGTAGCTGTTTTATCAGGGGTCGATGTCAGGATTATGATTCCGAATAAACCTGATCACCCTTTTGTATACTGGGCTACTTTTTCCAATATCGGAGACATGCTGAATGCTGGGGCGAAGATTTATGTTTATCAAAAAGGGTTTCTTCACGCGAAAACGATTGTAGTCGATGGGAAAATTGCTTCTGTTGGTACGGCTAATATCGATGTTCGAAGCTTCCGTCTGAATTTTGAAGTCAATGCATTTTTGTACCATCCAGATGTGGCTCAATTACTAGCCGATCGTTTTCATGAAGATATTGTGGAGTCTACAGAATTAACATTTAAACTTTATCAATCAAGGTCGAAATGGATTCGGTTCAAAGAGGCGATATCAAGGCTGCTTTCTCCAATCCTTTAACGGTCTCCCATCTGCTTCTTCAACAATATGGCAGTATTCTTGACGACTCGAATTTAAGATAACCGGGATCCGTTGCCGTATGAAGAGTAAGGGGTGGTGGGGAAGCTACTCGTCTACCAGACGATTCCGCATTTGAACACTTTCCTGTGGGGGACCTGTCGAGCTTCCTCGGGCGGTCTGCACTACGGGATCTCGCCTACCTTCTTCTCCCACGGGAGTCTCGCAGCTTCTCCACCACCCCATTAGAAGTTAAGGAGAAACGAATCCCTTTACCAGGAAGGAGCGTCTTCCAGCATCCCTGTCTTATGGGAATATAACGCTCTATAGCAAGATTTCCAACATGGGAACCTTATGCTCATCAGTGCGCTCCCATTAATTCCCGCTTTTTCTTGGAGTCATTCCCCGTCGCACCTATCCACTCTCAAATTGTATCGGAACGGAGTCTTCAAGAATAGGGAGCTTTAGTTGGAGGGGGAGTTATATTGCAAAAAGCCCTGCGCTTGTAGCGCAGGGCTTTTTTGAGAGAGGTTGTTTGTTTTGGGTTTGGTTTTTACTTGCAACACAGAAAGGCCGCAGGGACTTGTAAGTCTCTGACAATATTGGAGGGGGGAGATCGTATCTGTCGGATGAATCAATTCCCCACGGCGTTTCCACAATTCTTTCACACGTATTCTTCACATCTGTTCAATTATTGAGAGGTTAGCGTGATTTGGACGGTGATGGGTTCTCCGTCACGGTAAACTTCTAGTTCTGCCGTATCTCCATTCTTCGCTTGGTTGTAGAGATATTGGCGCAAACTAATGAGCGATTCTACTTCTTTTCCGTCGATGGCGGTGATGACATCGTATCTCTCTAGTGCTGCTTGGTCAGCGGGAGAACCTTTTTCGACGCCTTGGATAAGGACGCCCTCAGTGACATCATTAGGCAATCCTAATTCACGCTGAAGTACAGGATTGGGGATTTGGGTAAGATCCTGAAGGGAAACTCCCATATAAGGTCGTTCGACTTTCCCATTGTTTTCCAAGTCATTGATGACTGGTTTGGCTACGTCCATCGGAATCGCAAAACCGATGCCTTCTACCTGTTCTTTTGCTATCTTCATAGAATTGATCCCAATTACTTCACCTTGAAGGTTAATCAGCGCACCACCACTGTTACCAGGGTTTATAGCTGCATCAGTCTGAAGGACTTCGGTTTGCCAGTCTGGTTGGCTGTCTCCATTAATATCGACGGGGATATTACGATCAAGACCACTGACAATTCCTTTCGTCACTGAACCAGCGAATTCCATGCCCAATGGGTTGCCGATTGCAATGGCTGTCTGCCCGACCTCTACGTCATTGGCTTTACCTAACTCAGCAACCTTTTGTACATGTTCGCTATCTATTTGTAAAACGGCCAGGTCCGTCAAAGGGTCACTGCCTTTCAATTCGGCTTCAACTTTAGTTCCATCACTCAAGACGACTTCCAAAGCGGAAGCATTTTCGATGACGTGATGGTTGGTGGCAACAAAAGCTTGATCACCGTCTTTCTTGTAAATGACCCCAGATCCTGTACCGGCTTTTTTCGCGCCTTGGGCTGTGTCCTGGATGTTACTAATCCCGACGACTGCCTGGGAAGTTTCATTGACAGCTTGGGTAACTTCTTCTTGGTTTTGTCCGAGATTCATCTCATCGGCTTGAGCTGTCGGTGGTTCCGTGTTGACGTTAACGGAAATCCCTTGCCATTGGAAAACCGTCGTCACTATGAAAACTGCAACAATAGCACCTAAAACACTAAAAGCTAAACCAGAGCGTTTATACTGTCTCTTTTGATTTTTTTCTTGTTTCTCAAACATTTAGAAACAATTTGCCCCTTTCATGGAAGAATAGATGTATTGTTCTTTGTTGTCTCCCTCTGACAATTTATATTCTACGTTCGAGTTATGGAATGACTTCGGTTTAAATGTGGAAAAAGTGTGTAAAGGGGGAGTATTAGATGAAAATATGAGAAAATGAAGAGGACTGTTAGTGGAGGAGGCTTGTATATGAACCGAATCATTGGACTAGTAGAAGATGATACGAATATAAGGGATATTGTCGAAGGATACTTAAAAAAAGAGGGGTATACAGTGTTGGCGGTTGATACCGCGGAAAAAGCCTGGGATATCTTTAACCGTGAGCATGATCATCCGGAGTTGTGGGTTCTGGATATCATGCTTCCAGGGATGGATGGCTATGAATTCTGTCAAAAAATCCGTCAAACGTCGGAAGTCCCCATTATTATAATATCAGCGAAAGACGAAGAGGTAGATAAAATACTAGGACTTGAACTTGGCGGCGATGATTATCTCACCAAACCATTCAGTCCAAGGGAGCTCGTAGCAAGAGTGAAGCGCCACTTAAAGAGGTGGGAAGCCATGAGGTCGAACCCCGAGCAGAGTATAGAGTCGATAAAGACAGGAGAACTTGAACTGAATGAATCGGAACGCCGGGTGTACTATAAAGAAGAAGAGATAGAAGTGACGACAAAAGAATTCGAGATGCTGAAAATTCTTGCTTCACAAGTGAACCGTGCCTTTTCCCGTGAAGAACTATTGATCAAAGTATGGGGAGAAGATTATTATGGCAGCGATCGAGCTGTAGACGACCTTGTGAAACGAATTCGTAAGAAAATGAAGGACTTGCCGATTGAAACGGTCTGGGGCCATGGATATCGACTGAGGGATAAAAGCTGATGAAGTTGCTTTACCAATTGAATGCAGCTTTTGCAACCTTGATTCTTGTCGTAATGTCCATTACGGCCTTTTTTATCTACTCCTTATTGATGGATATGCTCATCCAGGATGAACAGCGGCAACTGGAAGGAAGAGCAGATCTTTTGGTAGATATCATCAATGATCAGGACCCTGAACGTAGTCCGGAGTTATCCCAACTTCTCCAGGATCGAAATTACCCGATTCTATTGTTTGATAAGGAAAGGGACGAAATTCTTTTCCGCACCATGCCAGCTGTTATCGCTTATTCCTGGGTGGAACGCTATGAGGAGGACCTTGTAGACCAAGAGGTTTGGGAAACGATGGGAGAAAAGTATGTCGCGTATGACTTCCCGGTAAGTAGAGGGAATGATCAAATCCTTGTTATGGCTACACCGCTTAATGACTTGCAAGAGGTACAATCCGTATTTGCAATGCGAATGATTGTTGTTTTTCTAATTGGGCTGTTGTTAGCGATTCTGGTCAGCTATGTATTGACATGGCGACTGGTCACCCCGTTAACGAAGCTTAAGAAAGAAGTGAAGAAAATTGAGAAACGTCAATTTTCAGAGGTGAAAAAGGTACATGCGTCCGGGGAGATCAAAGAAGTGGGACAGAGTGTCAGACATATGGCCGCTGAACTTTCACGATACATCCACTCGCAAAAACAGTTCTTTCAAAATGCTTCCCATGAGTTGAAAACACCTCTTATGTCTATCCAGGGTTACGCTGAGGGTATTCGCGATGGCATATTTGAAGGGGAAGCGGCAGAAAAAGGGTTGAACGTGATGGTGAGTGAAACAGATCGCCTAAAAAAAATCGTCAACGAGATGATCTTAT
This sequence comes from Halobacillus dabanensis, assembly GCF_900114165.1. Classification (GTDB taxonomy): domain Bacteria; phylum Bacillota; class Bacilli; order Bacillales; family Halobacillaceae; genus Halobacillus; species Halobacillus dabanensis. The sequence continues at coordinate 19,066 of NZ_FOSB01000021.1, read as the reverse complement.
TAGCTAAATTGGACAGCAGTGAAGATGTTTATTCCCCAGAGAGGGCAGATATCTCAGAAGCTGTCATTCAGGCGAAGGACCGGCTTTATCCTCTTGCCAAGGAGAAGGGAATTGAAATAGATGTGGAAGCAATCCATCCTTTTTATTCTATAGTAGATCACGAGCGAGTCTTGCAAGCGATGATCAACATACTAAGTAATGCGGTCAGACATGCAGAGCGGGTGGTTTTAATCAGAACTGAAGTGACTGAAGGCAGTTTTAAAGTCAAAGTGATAGATGATGGACCTGGAATTTCAGATGATCTTCTTCCTCAATTGTTTGAACGATTTATAAAAGGGAAAGAAGGGGAAACGGGTTTAGGATTAGCTATTTCACGAGCAATTATCGAACGTAGTGGAGGGACGATATCTGCGCATAACCGTCCCGATGAATCCGGTGCTATATTTGAAATCGAGTTCAATCGTAAAGAGTGAGAAATAACAAGTATGGCATAATATAAGCAGAGAACGATTCCATGTTAAGAAGTGAGGGAATGAAAATGGAAAAGAAACCTTGTATAGATTCATTGACGGTAAAGAGTTCCCATATCTTACCGCCCGATACGAATAATCACGGAACACTTTTTGGTGGGAAATTGATGGCTCACATTGATGATGTGGCCGCGATTGCCGCTGTCAGACATTGCAGAAAACCGGTGGTCACCGCATCCACGGATTCTGTGGATTTTCTTCAACCTGTTTTTGAAGGCGATACGATTTGTCTAGAGGCTTTTGTAACCTGGACACATAACACATCTATGGAAGTTTTCATCAAAGCGACGACGGAGAATTTACTGACAGGAGAACGAAAAGTATGTACAACAGCGTTCTTATCTATGGTAGCTGTCGACCAGAATAATGAACCATCGCCCGTTCCTGGGGTATATCCTGAGTCGGAAGAAGAGAAGTGGCTCCATGAAAATGCGCAAAAGCGCCATGAACACCGTAAGAGAAGAAGGAAAGAATCAAAAGAACTTGCAGAGAAGTTCGGAACGAGTCTACCCTGGAAACGAGATATTTAAAAAAGGTGGCTGCTAACATCGGCAGCCACCTTTTTTATTGTCTATGAAATGAAAAATGCATAGAAGGTATAAACAGTGTCTATCCTCGTCCTTATGCTCCGGCCTTAGAATTTATAAATTTGGTAATTAAAAACTATAGGTTTCTGTGTCTAACAAGCTGTGGAGGTTGGGCTATCCTATTATGGAGGGTCGTACCAACAGAATTTCAGTCATGTCGGGATTGGTAGCTTTTTGGGAGAATCCTTCCAGCTAAAGCCGGTTTTCTGATCATGAATAACGATGGTGGAAGTGCTCCTGGCTTGTTTAGGGGTGTCTACCCGTCTAATCCTAATATTTAAAATACTCATAGAAGAATTCTGCAAACTTATGATAAACTAATCGATATGTCATCATTCGTGTTTGTATTTGTATAAATACGGGAACTAACTGAAAATGGAAATTATACTTAATGAGGTGAACATTCATGGTGGAAGGTATACTTAGTTTTTTAAACGACTGGATGTGGGGCACGATCCTTGTCGTAGCACTGCTCGGACTGGGCTTATGGTTTTCAATCAAGTTGAATTTCGTTCAATTCCGTTACATTCCTGAAATGATCCGTGTCCTTTTTGATAAGCGGTCTATTTCAGCTGAAGGGAAGAAGGGAACTTCTCCTTTCCAAGCGTTTGCTATAAGTACAGCTTCAAGAGTGGGTACTGGAAATTTAGCAGGCGTTGCAGCTGCAATAACTGTAGGTGGACCTGGAGCAGTCTTTTGGATGTGGATCGTGGCGATTCTCGGAGGAGCTTCAAGCTTTATTGAGAGTACACTTGCACAGGTGTATAAAGTTCCGGACAAAAACCAATATCGTGGTGGTCCAGCTTATTACATTGAAAAAGGGTTGAAAAATAGAACATTAGGAATCGTTTTTGCACTTACAATTACTTTTACGTATGGTCTTGTTTTTAGTTCTGTGCAATCGAACACGATTCGTTTAGCTTTTGAGAACTCATTCAATATGGAGAAATGGGCGATGGGTGGATTGCTTACCTTTATCGTTGCCATTATTATTTTTGGTGGTTTGAAGAGAATTGCCATGGTCACACAGTTCATCATTCCAATCATGGCGATTTTTTATATTATCCTTGCAGGTTATGTTTTGATTGTGAACCTTGGTCAAGTACCTACCATGTTTGGTCAAATTTTTGCGGGAGCATTTGGCTTCCGTGAAGTTGCTGGAGGAACATTCGGCGGTATGATTCTCATAGGAATTAAACGTGGCTTATTCTCGAACGAAGCTGGAATGGGTAGTGCGCCGAATGCTGCTGCTACATCCGAAGTTACACACCCGGTTAAGCAAGGTCTGATCCAAACGCTTGGTGTATTTACAGATACGTTGCTTATCTGTAGTGCGACAGCTGTCATTATTCTGTTTGCCGGCGACTATACAAATACAGATCTGGATGGTATCCAGCTTACCCAAGCCGCTTTCGAGTCTCAGTTAGGAACATGGGCAGCTATTTTCATCGCTATAGCCATCTTCTTGTTCGCTTTCAGTTCCATCATTGGTAACTACTATTATGGAGAAACGAACATGGAGTTTATTAAGCCAAGCAAAATTAATTTGTTCTTATATCGTATTGCTGTTCTAGTTATGGTAATGTTCGGTGCTGTCGCGGAATTCAATCTCGTGTGGTCCCTCGCGGATCTTACGATGGGGATCATGGCATTAATTAACCTTTATGCTATTTTCCGACTATCTTCCGTAGCCTATGCGGCTTTGAAGGATTACCGCCGACAAAGGGATGCAGGTAAAGATCCTGTCTTTTACCAGGATCATCTCCCAGGCGTAGAAGGAATGGAGTACTGGAGAAGAGATCAAACTTCTGAAAAAGAAACAAACTAACAACAAGAAAGACCTACCTCCGGCCTCCGAAACCCGAAGGTAGGTCTTTTCTATGGAGCGGGATTCAAGGCTGGTTTTGAGACACCTTGAAGGAAAAATAATTCCGATAACTCCCCTAGCCCCTTTCCCATTACAAATGGTTCGGAAATCGAGTCTTCTACAATCCAGCCGTATTACACAACAGAAGTGTAATTCCTGACAAACAAAAGAGGCCTATGGATGTGATATGATAGAACGAGATACTTATTAAAGGAATGAGCGGAATGAGTTTACTATCAGTCAACGGACTAAGTAAAAGTTACGGAGATAAAAGTTTATTTGATGACTTATCTTTTACAATAACCAACCAACAGCGAATCGGTCTGATCGGTGTTAACGGAACAGGGAAATCAACCCTGATGAAAATATTGGCGGGAATCGAAAGTGGAGATACAGGTGACATGGACCATGCGAAAGATTTTACTGTCGAATATCTCCCTCAAGAGCCCGACTTAGATGAAAGTAAAACTGTCCTCGAGCAAATATATGATGGGGATGCAGCGATCATGGTCGTCATGAGAGAATATGAGCAAGTGCTTTTAGATCTAGCTAGAAGTCCAGAAGACGCAGCTGTCCAGGAAAAGATGATGGATATTCAGCAGAAAATGGATGAAAAGGGTGCCTGGGAAGCGAATACCGTGGCTAAAACTGTGTTATCAAAATTAGGTATTGAATTCTTCGATAAAAAAGTGAGCGAACTTTCAGGTGGACAGAAAAAGCGGGTAGCGATTGCGAAAGCACTTATTCAGCCGGCAGACCTTCTCCTATTGGACGAACCCACCAACCACCTGGATAATGAGACAATAGAATGGTTGGAAGAATACCTGGCTTCCTACCGTGGCTCATTGGTCGTTGTCACACACGATCGCTATTTCCTAAATAGGGTTACAAACATAATTTATGAATTGGATAAAAGCAAATTGTATATCTATGAGGGAAATTATGAAACGTTTCTTGAAAAGAAAGCCGAGCGAGAAGAATGGGAGAGACAAGCTGAACAAAAACATCAAAATACACTGCGAAGAGAGCTTGCCTGGTTGAAGGCTGGAGTGAAAGCACGAACTACAAAGCAAAAAGCTCGTAAACAACGAGTGGAGGCGATGAAGGAAGAGACGTTCGACACGAAGAAGGAAAATGTCGATATGGCAATTGGATCGACGAGACTCGGCAATCAAGTGATAGAATTAGAGGGGATCACCCATGGATATGGAAGTCAGACCCTTATTAAAGATTTTGATTACCTTGTAGTTCCAGGAGAAAGGTTAGGAATAATCGGTCCGAACGGTTCAGGAAAAACGACGCTTCTTAATATAATGGCAGAACGTGTGGCACCGGACGCAGGCGATGTCCATATTGGTTCGACGGTGAAGATAGGGTATTACACCCAGGATCATGGAGAACTCGATGAAAGTTTGAAAGTAATTGAGTATATTAAAGAGGTGGCCGAAGTCATCACTACAGACTCCGGGGAAGAAATAACTGCGGAGCAGATGCTGGAACGATTCTTATTTCCCCGTCCTCAACAATGGACTTATATCAAACGATTGTCAGGCGGAGAACGTCGCCGCCTATACCTGTTGAGAGTATTGATGAGTGAACCGAACGTTCTTTTCTTGGATGAACCGACGAACGATCTGGATACAGAGACACTCAGCGTGCTGGAAGATTATTTAGAACAATTCCCAGGAGTGGTCATCACTGTCTCACACGACCGTTACTTCCTCGATCGCGTCATCGACCGGCTTCTGGCCTTTGAAGGTGATACAGACATCCGAAGGTTTTATGGTAATTACACAGAGTATCTTGAGAAAAGGAAAGATGAGAAAAAGGAAGAACGTGTAGAGAAAAAGCCTTCCATTCAAGAAGATACACGAAGATCAAATCGAAAACGGAAGTTATCTTATCGGGAAAAACAAGAATGGGAAACGATTGAAGACGATATCGCTGCGTTAGAGGAAAAAGTTGAAAAATTGGATAATGATCTGGCCGAAGCAGCAACCAATTATGATAAAGTACAAGAACTATCGCATGATAAAGAGAAAGTTGAAGCAGAGCTAGAAGCAAAAATGGAACGCTGGGAAGAACTTTCTACCATCGTAGAAGAGTTAGAAAATAATTAACTTCTTTGAAAAACGCGGAACAAACTTTGGATTTGTTCCGCGTTTTCATTCATCTATCCTGATAGGTAGTCACAGGAGTATAATGAAGGAGAGGGATAGCGGGCAACAAGGGCTATATCTTTGTAGTACTCCGATTTTTATGGAATAATGAATACGGATACAAAGGATGAATAGGAGGAAATTTAATGAAAATGCCAAGCGTAGAAAAGTTAGAAAAATATGCAGAACTGGCGTTGCGTACAGGTGTAAACTTGCAAGACGGACAATTGTTGATGATCAACTCCACAATCGCCGGAGCTGAGTTCACAAAAATCGTTGCACGTAAAGCTTTCGAAATGGGAGCAAAAGATGTACATATCAACTGGGGAGATGACGAGCTTACACGCATGAAATATGAGTATGCAGATCAAGAAACGTTATCTGATGTGCCTGAATGGCAAAAGCAGCAGTATACTTATTTTGCTGAACAAGGAGCGGCTATCCTCTCGATCCGTTCGACAGACCCTGATCTCTTGAAGGGCATCGATGCAAGTAAAGTGGCTGCTGCAACAAAGGCTCGATCTGAGGCGATGGCGAAATTCCGTGATTATACGATGAACGACCGAATCCAATGGTCAATTATAAGCATTCCAATTCCTAAATGGGCCCAAAAAATATTCCCTGGAGAGAGCGAAGACCGTGCTGTAGAAAAGTTATGGGACCAGATTTTCAGTATCGTCCGAGTCGACCGTGAAAACCCTGTAGCTGCTTGGGAAGAGCATAACCAAACATTGATTAAAGCTCGTGAGTATTTGAATAAAAAACAATATCAGAAATTGATCTATAAAGCTCCAGGCACAGACTTAGAAGTAGCCTTGCCAGAAGGGCACATTTGGAAAGGTGGACCTTCCAAAACGGTTAATGGTGCTGTCCAGTTCAACCCCAATATGCCGACAGAAGAAGTTTTTACTGCACCACACAAATACGGAGTCGACGGTACAGTCTCTAGTACTAAACCTCTGAACTACGGGGGGAATGTAATCGATAACTTCAGCCTGACATTCAAAGAAGGGAAAGTAGTCGATTTTACTGCAGAAGAAGGCAGCGAAACATTGCAACACCTTCTTGATACAGATGAAGGATCACGCAGACTTGGTGAATTGGCGCTTGTGGCACATGAATCACCTATTTCTCAATCTGGTCTAATTTTCTATAACACACTTTATGACGAAAATGCATCTTGTCATCTAGCACTAGGAAAAGCTTACCCTAATAATATGACAGGGGGCTCCGACATGAGTGCGGATGAACTTGATCAACATGGTGTTAATGACAGCTTATCCCATGTCGATTTCATGATGGGATCTGGGGAGCTTGATATTGATGGCGTATTAGCTGACGGTACGACAGAACCAGTGATGCGTAAAGGCAGCTGGGCCATTTCATTTGAATAATAGAATAGAAAAAATGCCGGCAACTCAAGGGAGTAGCCGGCATTTTCTGGTATTAGGCATATGATAAATTATTCACCGTTTCTGAAGAGGCGTGTTCTTGGACGAAATATACTTTATACCATTGTAAAAATACATAAACCGTCCATATATAGCGGTGGTGATTGGCCTTGTTTTCATAATGTTCATTTAAGTAACGGACCAATTCATCGGTATGAAAAAATTCACTGGCCATGTCTGAGGTTAATGTACGCTTCACAAGGTCATAATACTGCTTTTGCCTGAGCCAATGGCGTATGGGTACGGGGGAACCGACTTTCGGACGGTTTGCCCATTCGTCAGGCATAACAGATTTGGCAGCTTGGCGTAAGGCATACTTTGTATCTTTCCCATTCGTACGTAAGGATGGAGCAAGGGTTTGAGCGACTTCCATCACTTTCTTATCTAGAAAGGGAACGCGTAGTTCAAGGGAGTGAGCAGAACTCATTTTGTCTGCTTTTTGTAAAATATCTCCTGGCAACCAGTGGTGGATATCCGTATATTGCATCTTTGTGCTATCATTTGCTTTCGAAACCTTACTGTATGTAGAGAATAGAATGGAAGCTGGAGTGCGCTCCGTTTGATAAGGGGCTTTTAATACCTTTAGAGCATCCTTTGTACTGAAAACTTTTGCCTGACCTATGAATTTCTTTTCCACTTTTTGACCACCAGTGGTAAGAAATTGGGTCAATCGGTTTATCGGCAGTTTGCCACTGAGTCGTGATATAGCTCTACGAACGGTGTAGGGTAACTTTTCATATAGCTTTTGTTCTGGACTTATTTTATACCAATCATAGCCGCCGAATAACTCGTCTGCACCTTCTCCAGATAAAACGACAGTAACATGTTCACTGGCCAATTCTGACAGGAAGTAAAGGGGGACGGATGATAGGTTGGCGTGTGGTTCGTCCATATGATACTGAATTGTAGGGACCTTAGCGAAAAATTCATCGGCGGAAATTAATTTTCTGTGGTTTTCCACATTCAATTTCTCAGAAAGATCCCTCGCTATATTTGTTTCATTGAAGATTCCTTCATAATCTCCAAATCCGACAGAAAAGGTCTTCTCCGGTTTTAGAAGTGTTGTTACATAACTGGAGTCAATGCCGCCTGACAGGAAAGAGCCAACCTTTACATCACTAATTTTGTGATGACGTACAGAATCGCTCATTGCATCTTTTATTTCTTTGATGGCTGTGTTCAAATCTCCTGTTGTTTCTCCATAAGCAATATCCCAATATCTGTACGTTTGAGTTCTTCCTTCTTTCCGAAGCATATAGTGCCCTGGTAATAATTTGTAAACGCCTTTAAAAAAAGTTTCCTTTAAAGCTGAGTATTGAAAAGTTAAAAAAGGTTGTAATGCATCATGATTAAAAGCTTTTGTAAATTTTGGATAGGGGAGAAATGACTTAATCTCCGATCCGAACAAGAAAGAACCATCTGATGTCTCCTCTGAATAGTAAAGGGGTTTAATCCCAAATGGATCCCTCGCTAAGAAAAGTTCTTCCTCAACTTTATCCCATATGGCGAAAGCGAACATCCCGCGGAGGTGTTGCAAAATCTCGGTACCGTATTGTTCGTACCCGTGAAGGACTACTTCGCTATCCGCACTACTTTGGAAAGTGTGGCCTTTGTCTATTAAATCTTTCTTTAGTTCCTGAAAGTTATAGATCTCTCCGTTGAAGATCATCACAAATCGGTCATATTCACAAAACATAGGTTGATTTCCGTATGTCGAGCGATCGATGATACTCAACCTACGGAAGCCCATGCTGACCACTTTATCTGAATATGAACCTCCCTGGTCTGGCCCGCGATGATGAATTTTTTCCATCATGGTTTTGATGATTTCTGGATTATGATCTCTTCCTGTGTTCACATACCCAACAATCCCGCACATAATAATCCTCCTTATTGAACTGAGTTAAGAGTTAATCGAAATCGCACAACAATAACCCTGCCATAAGTATAGGGAGAGTGGCACTTCAAGCCTGTGGTTACCGCACTTTCACTTACATCATGCTCCCTTTACTAGAAGGTGGTTTCGAGATACTTATCATGGAAAGGGGCGGAGGCTCACCGCCCGCCCCACGGAAAGTGTCCAAATGGGGAATCGCCCTGGGAGGCACGACTGGCATAAGCAGAACATCAACGGACGGTTTTTTATTCCTTTGATGATCTGCTTATGACGCGAGTGTCTGGGCGATGGAACTGGACGAACCTTTTCCCGTAGACCCTAAACTCCCCCTAAAGTCTCGACACTGAGTCTTCAAGAATAGGGAGATTAGTGGTTTATTACCATCGGACGTCGATGCCCTCAAATTGCAATTCTTCATAATTTGGCACAACCGCTGGATCAACTCTTACGATATTTAAAGACTCTAACTGTAAAATATCCTCTACATTTCCTCTGAAAGAAGAGTTAATGATATTCAAGTAAGTGATCGTCTGCAATCCTTCTTGTACACGGCTTAAATCGTCCAGAGTTGGACCGATAAATGTGGCTTGGTCTAAATAAGGTACTTCTTTCAACAGATCACCAGGGATAATTGCCTGATTTAACTTCAACACTTCGAGAGACTGCATAGCTTTAAAATATTCTCTGTCTTCTTCCACTTCGTAAATTCCACTTAAGTGAGACGCATTGATCGTTAAATTTTTCAACCGTAAAAGATCTCCCTTTGTAATCGAATTAGGGTCTTTATCTAGTGATCTGCCAATAGATTGAAGAACCAAATCGTCCATAACCACAGGTTCATTTGCGCCAATCACTTTTCGGAATTCAAAAGGGTGAGCGGTGATAGTGAACATTTCCTCAACCAATTCTTCACCGCTCTCAGAAAGGTAAGTAAGAGATGCATTTCTTAGAATATAACTGTCGTCCGGATTTTCTCGTACCCATTCGATATCCATGGCGATCTCCACTTCCTCGTTTTGGAAATTATCGATCTCTGGGGGCAACGGACCATCATAGAGTGAAGAATCAGTAGATACAGGGAAAATATAAGATATATCACGTGATTCATAGGTCCTGCCATCCTCTTCTTCCGTCGACGTATTATATTGGACCTCTACTCCCTGTAGCTGTTCCACTAGCTTATCCACTTTGCTTTTCGAGGGATGATCAGAAACGAGGCTTTTTATTTGTTCTATCTTATCTATGGTTGTCTTTTCTTTATCGATTTCAGGTATAGGTGCAGAAGGTTCTTCCATGATTCGATCAGGATGGGAAGTGGCAGGGTCTTTGAACCTATCTTGATACATATAAAGAGAACCAGTAAGCAAAAAGAATATTAGAAAAGCTGTCATAATTTTAGGGAAGATAGGGGACCAATGAAGGCTTTTTCTTCTTCTACTCTCGTAGAACCGCTTTCTGTCCTCATCATTAAATAAAGGATGTTCACTGATTTTTCGATTAACTGCTTCTTTTATTCGTTGATGATCCACGGGTCCATCCCTCCCTTGTCCATCTTTTTTCTTAATAATTGGCGTGCTCGTTGCATTCTCGTTTTAATAGTGCTCAACGGTATGTCCATAAGTTCAGCGATTTGTTTTTGAGTCATATCTTGTTGAAAGGTCAAAATCATCACTTCCCTGTATTTAACCGGTAAATCTAGAATGGCATTTGCAATCTCATCCCACTGTTCTTTTTGAATCACTCTCTGGTCCGTGTAATGGGGATCTTTCTGCTCCAACCATTTGTCTTTGGCGATTTTAATACGATGAAGAGGTGATCTTAAATAGTCTTTGCATCGATTGATGGCGATTCTCATGACCCATGTTTTAATATGGGATTCTCCGTTAAATCGCTCCCACTTTCTGTAGATAAGTATTAAGACTTCTTGGAAAAGGTCATCTGTCGTATGGTGGTTTTTCACATATGTAAAAATTGTTCTTTTTAGAGATTCTCCATAATGATCCATGATATATTCAATGGCTTCATCACGTGTGAAACGATAGGATTGATGTCCGGTCACCGCTTGTTCTCTCCTTTCTTCTATTTATTAGACGTTTAGATAAAGGGGAAGGTCTGTAATCTGATTGAATTTCATAAAAATTTCCTTGCTTTAATTGATTTATAAAGAAATCATCGTCTCCGGGTGAATAAATAGCAAATGATTAGCAAAAACAGAAAAGGGAATAAGAAAACAAAGGAAAAATAAAGGAGATGAGCAAATGTACGGTCAAAATAATGAAATGCCAGGTTTTCAAGCGAACCCTAATAATTACGATGAGTGTGAAAGATGTGGAAAACCGCTCCAATCGAAATCAGAAAGGGATTTGAATCTCTGTAAAGAATGTCAACGAAGACAGGAAGATCATAAAGTTGAATCGACAGATAATGAATAGGGAGGCCATGCGCTATGCATGGTCTTTTCTTATTTGACCCCCCCCTTTGAAAATGAGAACGTTAGTTGCCCATAAAAAAAGAGTTATTCAATAAACTGGCAGTATTCTGGAAGACACGATTTCGATACTTTTATTGGGAATAAGGGGAGGTGGGGAAGCTACTCGCTTTCCTGTGGGGGACCTGGCGAGCTTCCTCGGGCTACCGCCCTGTGGGATCTCGCCTACCTCCTTCTCCCACGGGAGTCTCGCAGCTTCTCCACCACCCCATTAGAAGTTAATGAGAAACGAATCCCTTTACCAGGAAGGAACGTCTTCCAGCATCCCTGTCCTATGGGAATATAACGCTCTATAGCAAGGTTTCCACCATGGGAGTACCTTATGATCATCAGCCCGCTCCCATTATTGGAGTGGTTTCGAGAATCGATTTTCGCAAGGTGCAGAGGGGAATGGCGAGACTCCTGCGGGAAAAAAGTGCTTGGTGAGACCCCGCAAGGCTTTAGCCTTAGGAGGCTCACCGCGCTCCCGCGGAAAGCGAGTCATTCCCCGCTGCACCTATCCACCCATAAAAAGTCTCGAAACTGAGTCTTACAGAATAGGGAGCTTATGTGAAAGAGTAATTAATAATAAAGAGAGGCATTCTAAGGAAGAATAAATATATCTTTACATCATAACTGCTGTAATGGTAAGGTTGTACCTTGTGAAAATTTTCATCATGAAAAGTAAAAGGAGAAAAGTATGGATAAAAATAACTCAGGCCGGATTGACTGGCCCGTATTTGTAATCAGTGGAGGTTTATTAGTCCTCTTCGTTATTATTGCACTCATTGATATTGATTTGATCGAAATGATTGTGAGTGATAGCTTCGCTTGGTCAGCAAAATACTTTGGTGCTTTCTGGCAAGTACTCATGCTCGCAACATTTGGTGTCGGTTTATGGCTCGCATTTTCCAAGTATGGAAGGATCAAAATGGGGGATATGGAAAAACCTGAACTAGGTCTATATAAATGGTTGTCCATCATCATGGCGACCCTTTTAGCTGGAGGAGGAGTATTTTGGGCAGCGGCAGAACCGATGTGGCATTTCCTCACCGTTCCTCCATCCCAATCCGGGATAGAAGCAGGTACCGAAGCAGCTATTAATCCAGCGCTAGCGCAAAGCTTTATGCACTGGGGATTCCTCGCCTGGGCCATTCTTGGTACGATCAGTGCCGTAGTGATGATGTACGGTCACTATCATAAAGGAATGCCAATGAAACCGAGGACATTGCTTTATCCAATCTTTGGTGAAAAGTTAAGAAAAAGTTGGTTAGGTACAATTATTGATGCTTTTTCAGTGATCGCTGTTGCTGCAGGAACGATCGGCCCAATAGGATTTCTTGGTTTGCAGGCAAGTTATGGACTTCAGGAAATCTTCGGTATTCCGAACCAATTCAGCACACAGTTTACAATTATATTCACTGTTGTTCTAATTTCAACAATCTCAGCAGTGACGGGATTATATAAGGGAATTCAATTTTTAAGTAGTATAAACGTACGTATGGCGATTGCATTGATGGCATTTATCGTGGTTTTCGGACCTGGCGGATTTATTATTGATCACTTCTTGTCTGGATTCGGTTACTATGTTGATCAGTTCATTCCGATGAGTACTTATCGTGGGGATGATGGATGGTTGTCACTATGGACTGTTTTCTTCTGGGGCTGGTTCATCGGATATGGTCCGATGATGGCTATTCTTGTCAGCCGTATTTCGCGCGGACGTACGATAAGAGAAATTATCATTGCGGTTTCTGTCTTTGCGCCAGTAATTTCTACGTTTTGGTTTACGGTTCTCGGCGGTTCAGGCATCTTTTTTGAACTGAACAATCCTGGTTCTGTGTCGGAGGCATTGAATGAAGCTGGTAACCCTGCCGCAATGTTCGCGATCACAGAACAGTTTCCGCTTGCGAGCATTATTTCCCCATTGTTCTTAATCCTGACAATTTTGTTTGTAGTAACAACTAGTGACTCCATGTCTTATACGATTGCCATGGCGGTCACAGGAGAGGGAAATCCTCACAGCTGGCTCCGTATTTTCTGGGCGGTTTTGATGGGAACTATCGCTATTATCTTGTTGATTACAGGAGATAGTGGGATTACTCAGCTACAGAACTTCATCGTTGTTACAGCAGTACCGGTATCGATTTTACTCTTGCCGATGATTTGGCTCGCACCTAAAGTGGTGAAAAAGATGGCAATCGATCAAAGAATTACAAAAAAATAAGATGATTCCCTTCTGGTTATATAAAGAAGGGGAGTAAATACAAACGAGGCTGGGACATAAGCAAAAAACCAGTTAGAAGTTCAAATCATGAAAACAAAAAACGCATGAAATCAAGATTTTTAAATCAGATTTCATGCGTTTTATTCATTTTAAAATGATTTTGTCCCAGCCTCGTTTTCATTATCTGAAAAAAGGCGACTCGCTCACCAATTATTTGCTTTGCTCTGTGGGCTGGAGCAACTGAAATCGTGCCGTTAGAATTGGACTGGCTGAGAGCGATTGAAAGGATTCATTACTTTTCTAGAGGACGGAGGACAGCACGGACGGGACTGCCATCGGCTTGCTCCATCTTAAGAGGAAAAGCAAAGAGCTCATAAATACCAGGTGGTACATGAGATAGTTGAATCCCTTCCAGAATAAGAATGTCGTTATTATATAAAGAATGGTGGCCTACAAGTTCTTTACTCGTCTCCGGGTCGACCGAAGGGGTATCAACACCGATAAGATGGATGCCCTTACTATTTAAGAAGGGACCCACATCTTCTCCTATTACCGTATATTGATTTGGAAAGCTGGTACGGTCCTCCCAACTCCCTGTATGGAATAATACTTTATCTACCCCACTAAAATCTATCCCTTGTAGTAGCTGGGCTGTGATGGTAGTTTGGTTTTTGATAGGAACGACCAGAGCCGGACCTGAAAATCTTTCTAAAGGAATCTCTGCCGTCTTCCACCCATTTGAATCATAATGGAATGGGGCGTCGATATGGGTACCGATGTGATTACTTCCTTTGAATTGCCCAACATTGACAGAACCGGTCTCTTCCATAGAAAAAGTGAGTTTATATTCGAAAGGTTCATCACCCGGCCATGGGGGCGTGTTGTTGGTCAATGGCATGCTGATATCAATGAAATTCATTAATAGTCCTCCTCTTATGCAATGATTCCTCTTTCGTTTTTGTATTGCTTGTGTTTCTCATTTTCCATGATGTCTTTTAGGGTGAGGATGACATCATAAACATCTTCGAAAGATGTATAGAACGCAATCGGAGCTAAACGGATGACATTTGGTGAGCGAAAATCAGGAATGACGTTTTCCTTTTTCAATGCTTTACAGATGCTCGCTGCTTCTTCATGTATGAGACAAACATGGCCGCCGCGCCGTTCATCTTGAAGCGGATTAGCAATTTGGAATCCGAGCCCGGAAAGTTCCTGATGGAGGAGGTCCATCAATAGTCGGGTAAGCTTCAAGGATTTATTTCTTACCTCCTCAATCCCTACTTCCTGGAACAATTCTAGTGAACCGATCAAAGGAGCTGAACTAAGGATGTGTGGAGTGCCGATTTGAAAAGCGCCAGCCGTATCGGCATGCATAAGGTCGTGACTCATATCAAATTGTTTGTCTTTATTGGAACTGAACCAACCGGCAAGACCAGGAGCTTTTCCTAGGTGTTTTTCGTTCACATAAAGTCCTCCGACTCCCCCAGGTCCACTGTTCAAATATTTGTACGTACACCAAACAGCAAAATCCACGCCCCATTCATTCAACTCATGGGGAAGAGCACCAATAGAATGAGCTAAATCAAATCCTACGATGATTCCATGTTCGTGTGCTGCCTCTGTTATTTTTTTCATATCTAATACTTGACCACTTCGGTATAACACAGAAGGAAGGAGGAGGACAGCTACATCTTCATCCATTTCCTTGATGATATTGTCTTCTGATAGACTGCTCCCATCTTCACTTTTGACACGGATTAAATGGTCGTCAGGATTAAGCCCGTGCCATTCTAATTGACTTTTCATTGCATAGATGTCGGAGGGGAAGTTCAATTCATCCGCTAATATCTTCGTGCGTTTTCCAATGGGTTTATAAAAAGTGGCCAGCAGTTGGTGCAGGTTTGATGTGATCGATCCAGTACTGATGACTTCTTCAGCTTCAGCACCGATGAGTGGAGCAGTCATGCGGCCGATTTTTTCAGACATATAAAACCATGGTTCTTCCGCTTCTGTCCATCCTTCAATCGCATGTTCCTTCCAATCCTCTAACGAAGTAGTAAGAGCTTTTTCAGCCCGTTGAGATAGAAGGCCGAGGGAGTTTCCGTCCATATAATGAAAGTTTTCCTGGTAGAATTCTTTTTTATATTTTTGCATGGAGTCTTCCTGATCAAGTTGCTTCACGGAATCTCTAGTAATTGCAGGCTTTGTCATTCTAATTCCTCCTATAGAAATCAATCCATCAAATTGTTTTTCACTAAGACAGCTTTGATCATCGAGTAGGTGTATCCTTCGGGTAAGGATTCCTTCAGTGGCTTCAGTTTCTTTTCTTCCATGCCATTATAAACATCCAGGATTCGACTCTCCTGATCTTCATTAAACCATCGACCCCAGTTGATATCTTTCCCTTCTTTCGAGGAGCGGAAAAGGTGGGATTCAATAGTCTGTTTACTCATGTCTCTCTCTTTAGCAATTTCTTCAATAGTTAACCCTTCTTCCCAGAAATCATATGAAACGATGTGGCTCGGGCGTTTCTCAAACGGATCTTTTTTGCGAATGGAGGGTTCTGTAGCCCGGTTTGGTCGAGGTTTCTTTTCCGCTTCCTCTGCCCATGGGCGGATTTTCTCTAAAAACGCTTCTCCATACTGGGAATATTTCTGTTCTCCGACTCCTTTGATTCCTAACATTTCTTCTTTATTTTCAGGCAAGTAGACGCTGAATTCTTTTAGTGTGGCATCAGAGAAAATGACATAAGGCGGAAGGTCTACTTCATCTGCAAGAGCTTTCCGTAATCGGCGTAACTCTTCAAAGTATTCCTCATTATAGTCATCTCCTTGTTTTGTTGTGGTCGATTCAACAAGCATAACTACAGGTTGTTCGCCTTTAATAACGTCTATGGCTTCTTTTGTCAGCTGTAGGGCAGGGTAGCGACCTTGCCCTGGAGAAAGATAGCCTTCAGCAGTCAGGAATTGAATGAAGCGTGTGAGTTCTTTTTCTGTATACTTCGGCATGATTCCATAAGTAGAAAGATTTTGAAAATGGAACTGTTTCACTTTTTGATCGGAAGATCCCTTCAACACTTTCGCAGTTAAACCAGCACCGAATCTTTCGCCCATTCGCTTTACACAAGAAAGTACCATTTGCGCTTCTTTAGTCATATCCTGTTCCTCTCCGACATGGGTACAATTCGAACATTTGCCGCACGGTTCGGTGACCGATGGATCGTCGAAATAGTCCAAAATGAACTGTTGAAGACACGAATGCGTATGACAATAATTAATCATCGCCTGTAATTTGCCATATTCCTCTTTTTTCTTCTCTTCGCTTGGTGATTGATCGATTAGAAACCTTTGTAAATTGATATCCTGACTGGAAAAAAGCAGGACACAATCGCCGGGTTCACCGTCACGGCCCGCACGCCCTGCTTCTTGATAATAAGACTCAATGTTCATAGGCATCGAGTAGTGGATGACGTAGCGAACGTTTGATTTGTCGATTCCCATGCCGAAAGCGTTTGTTGCTATCATTGTCGTTATTTCATCTTGCACAAAGTCCATTTGTGCTTGTTTTCTTTGATGTTCGGTCATCCCCGCATGATATTTCCCTGCTGCGAATCCTTTTTTCATTAATACATAATGAAGCTGATCGGCGTCTTTTCGTGTAGCTGTGTAGATAATACCTGATTCATTAGGAATTTGGGTCAAGTACTCACTCACAAATTCACGCTTATCCCGGCCTTTAATAATTCGGAAAGAAAGGTTTTCTCTTGCAAAACCTGTGTTCACCACTTGGGTATCCTCAACATCGATTAACTGTTTGATATCTCGGATCACTTCCTGAGTTGCTGTCGCGGTCAGTGCCATCAGGACAGGGAGGTTCGGAATTTTCTTCAATGTAGGTACAATCGATCGATAACTTGGTCTGAAATCATGCCCCCATTGAGAAATACAGTGTGCTTCGTCAAATGCGATGAGTGACAAAGAAATGTTGCTTAAAGCAGAAAGGAAATTATGTGAATCGAACCGTTCTGGGGCAACATACACAAACGAGTAACGACCATTTTTCATGTCCCATAAACGTTGACGCTGCTCCTCTGTGGTAAGGGAACTGTTAATATAAGTAGCAGCTATTCCGTAAGATTGTAGAGCATCCACCTGATCTTTCATTAAAGAGATTAATGGGGATATAATAATGGCTGTTCCTTGTAAAGCGAGCCCTGGTATTTGATAACAAAGAGACTTTCCTCCCCCTGTCGGCATAACAGCCAATGTGTTTTTTCCTTCTAAAACATGGCTGATCGCCTCTTCTTGTCCTGGACGGAAAGAAGGATAGCCGTAATATTGCTGCAGTATTTTCTCGGCCTGTTCCATCATTGTGATCATCCTTTATACGTAGTCGTTCTTCTTACCACATCTTATCATGTTTCATACAGAATGAGAGGGGAAAACTACTGGTGCTATGCGAAAAGAAAGGAGTCGATTGCATGATGAAAGCTATCGTCATTGAGCAATATGGGAATAAGGATCAACTGATAGAAAAAGAAATGAAATATCCAGTACCGAAAGAAAACCAAGTAATTGTAGAAATGCATGCGACCTCTATTAATCCGATTGATTGGAAGCTGAGAGAGGGTTATTTGAAAGAAATGCTGGACTTCGACTTTCCAATCATCCTGGGTTGGGATGCAGCAGGAGTCGTCACAGAGGTAGGAGCGGCTGTGACCAACTTCTCTGAAGGTGATCGTGTGTTTGCTCGTCCAGAGACGACTCGTTTTGGAACATATGCTGAATATACTGCAATAGATGAACACTTATTAGCCCACTTGCCTGAAAATATATCCTTTGAGGAAGCTGCTGCTGTTCCATTAGCCGGTCTAACTGCACGGCAATGTCTCGTAGACTTTGCTGATATCAAAGCAGGAGACCGTGTCCTTATTCATGCAGGTTCTGGTGGAGTAGGTCATTATGCCATACAGATAGCGAAACAAAAAGGTGCATATGTCGCGACTACTGCTAGTGGGAAGAATAAAGAATGGGTTGAAAATCTAGGTGTCGATCGATTCATTAATTATAAAGAAGAGGACTTTTCCGAAGTGATCAGTGACTTTGATATTGTCTTAGACACTATCGGTGGGGATGTACAGGAGAAGAGTTTCAAGGTGCTTCGTGAAGGGGGAAGGCTTCCCTCCATTGTTCAACCACCTGACGAAAAATTAGCGGAAGAGCATGAGGTCAAAGCAGGATTCGAGTGGCTTGAGCCGAGTGGAGAGAAACTCTCCAGCCTTGCAAAAATGATGGAAGAAGGCGAACTTACATCTGTCATTGGTCATCAGTTTGATTTTACGGAAAAAGGACTTAAAGAGGCTCATGATCTAAGTGAAACTCACCATGCTAAAGGGAAAATCGTCATCAAAATAAAGTAACATTACATTTCCTCCCACCCAGGGGCTTCCATAACAAGGAAGGCCCTGGGTGTTTTTTACTTTTATTATAAAGAATATGGCAGTATCTCTAAAAACTCGATTCCGAGACTTTTGTTAGGTGGGTAGGGCTGCGGGAATAACTGAGGCCACTGAAAAACGCCTCCTAAAATAAGGAAAATGAAATAAAAGCATAAAAAAACCTCCAACTTTGGTAGAATTGAATTGACTAGAAACAAACACCAAATTGGAGGTTTTTATGATGCTCACTCAACATAGTCAAGTAAGCTTCTACACAGAATTATACACCAGAATCCCGGAAGATAACACCCTCCGAATTATACAAGATCATTTGGACTTCTCCTTTATCAATAATCTCCTTAAAAATTCTTATTCTCTTTATTATGGAAGGCCTTCGAAAGAACCTGAAATGATGGTTAAGCTTCTAATCCTCAAGAAATTCTA
>NZ_FOSB01000020.1 GCF_900114165.1 Halobacillus dabanensis | reverse complement strand
GTCCTTACAAAAAATGACCCCGGTACAATACCGAGGTCACCTATTAGCAGCCTAGCACTTTTTATTAAACTGTCCATTTTTAGGGTTACAGTTCAGATAGCCTTGTCAGGGCTTTTTATTTTATACGGTAAAGGACTGGAAAATATTCTTTTCATTCATTGGATACAAATCTCGACCGACTAGGTGGTTGATAATCACTTTGTTCCTATGAATCGATAGACCCAGGTTCGTACTCCCAACCCCATGCGTATGAGAAATGCCACTATGAACGTAAATTTCATTGGACGTTTCTTTTGTCTGAACGAGACGGTAATCAGCTGTCACTTTGTATCTTCCTTCTTCATCCCACTCTAGTAAGTCTTCCAGGTGATGAATAAAATCAGGGACATATGGTTTATATCCGGTTGCAGCGATGACAAGCTCACTTTCATGGGTAAAGGATTCTTTCTTCTGATAATGGTAGCACTCTAAATCATACTTACCATTTGCTTTAGGCTTAATATCCTTTACCTCGCTCAACACCTGTAATCCTACATTCAATTCTTCTCGGCCGACAGAGTATTCATAAAGAAGATTATAAATATCGTTGATCGTATGATTACTAATGCCTTTATAATACAGCCCTTGATTTGCAAATATTTCATCTTTTTGCTCTTGTGGAAGTTGATAAAAATAATTGACGTAATCAGGTGAAAAATGCTCCAGGCTCAATTTTGATTCCTCCATGGACTCAAAACCTGGCGATCGTGTAATCCAATCAAGACGATATCCACAGTCTCGCTGTTCCTTTAACAATTCACGGAACGTTTCGGCAGCACTCTGCCCGGAACCAACAACGGTGATCGCACTAGCTTTGCGGCATCGATCTTGATTTGGGAGAAAGTCTGCAGTATGAAAAACATCTTCTGAAGGGGCCTCCCTGAACGAACGTGGCATGACAGGGACGCTCCCGGTCCCCATGACTAAATTCTTAGCCTTGAACACAGAAACCTGGCCGCTTGCCACATCTGTTACTTCCACTTCGAAAATCTCTTCATTATCCTTGAAATGACGGACATTTGTCACCCTTTTTCCGAACCGACAACTCTCTACTTGCCTTGCTACCCATTGGCAGTAATCATTGTATTCTCTTCGCGGGATGTCCAGGCGTTGCAAATAGTAAAACTGGTACATGCGTTCATTTTTACTAATATAGTTCAAAAAACTATACCGGTTGGTAGGATCCGCCATAGTGACAAGATCCGCAATGAATGGAACTTGCATTTTTGTCCCTTCAATCAGCATGCCCGGATGCCATTCAAACGTTCCATTTTGTTCGAAAAATAAAGGTTCGACTTCATCTATTTCATCAAGCAGCGCTGCCAAACTCAAATTAAAGGGGCCTACCCCCACTCCGATCAAATCATAAACCTTATCATGTTGTTCCATATTCCACTACTCCTTTTTCCTAAGCCCAGCCTTTTAATAAGGATCTATCGACACAGGAGAAATACTATTCGCCTCGCATATGGCTTCACCGAACTTTTCTGAAAAAATTCTGATTTCAGAAATCGATGCACTGTCTCTATGTTATCATAACCACATCCATACGATAATAGTGGGAGAAAAGGAGCAGAAAAATATGAAAGACGTTAATCTGACTGAAGTGGAAGATCGTATCCATTACATAAAGGACCTTTTATTAGCTGATGAATCAGAATCCGTTATTAAAACCTATATGAATGAAGGGGAAATGTACAAAATCACCTATGCTCAACAACACATAGGGGTATGCTTGTTTCTCTTCTCACGAAAGGAAACGGTAGAGATTAAAAATATTGCTATTCGACCGGGCTTTAGGGGGATGGGAATCGGGAAAAAAGTGATTGATATCTCTTCACTTATTTTCCAAAACAGGGGTTATAAAGAAATGCTGGTCGGTACAGCGAATTCGAGCATTGGAAACCTCGCTTTTTATCAAAAAGCCGGGTTCCGCTTTCATGAAATTCAAAAAGATTTCTTTTTACAGTACCCTGATCCGTTTTTTGAAAATGGGATACAAGGTCTCGATATGATTATTCTCCGAAAAGCTCTCTAGTTTTGATTTTGTACAACTTCCCTTATGATGAAAAAATAACTAAAAAAAGGAAGAGACGAATGTTCGTCTCTTCCGGACAGCTAGTCTACTACAATATAAGCAATCATAGGTCCGTTCGCAGCAATTTCGGAATGGGTGGTACATATGAGGCGATAAATCCCTTCTTCCTTGAATTGCAGGTCTAAGACCGTCTCTTTCCCTTGTTCCACCACCCCTTTCACATCTGTACCCTCAATATAAAAAGGGTGTTCTTTCCCATTCACTCCATAAATACTCAATTTAAAAGGCTCGTCCTTTTCAACAAAAATCGTCCCGGGATCCCAGCGGTAAGCTTCAATTTTCTTTCCATCCGCAGTTTCCGCTTTAAATTCGCCTGTCACCAAATTAATGATCCTCGGTTCCCCATTGACGGGTGCAGAGGTTGTAGCAATGGCACCTTTCCAAAAAAAGCTCCCGATGAAATAAGCGGCAAGAGCAATAATAATAGCTCCTAAAAGTACCCCGATTTTACGTGCTGACAAAATCCATGCATCCACACATACCCCTCCTAAAATAAACTTTTATTCATGTATATGCAGGAAGTGCATGATTACTTGTCTTAATTTCAGGAACCTCCCTATTATCTTAATAATATGCCAGGACCCCACTGTCCATTATAGAGTAACGTGGTGACAGCTCTGAACCGTATATTCTCCCACTTCTTAAGGGATTGCTGCTTGATCGATTCCGAATCCTTCCTCCTTCTAAACGAAAGAATGATAGTAAAAGAGCAGCATAGGTTAGCTACTCTTTTACTATCATATAAACATTTTAGGGTCGATCCATTCCGTATAGGAAGATGAGTCATCATCTGAGTCATCAGATCGTAATAATGAACTGCATTCCTGATTGAAGCGAAACGGAATGGCTTGACGATAATCCTCTGGATAAAGATCAGCATTTCTGTAATCTGAAAAAGGGCGGTCAAGCGGTACTCCATCAATCGTATCTTTTTTCAACTCTTCCACGGCAATTCTTCCAATCTGTCTTCCTAAACGTAACCCTTCATCATTATCAATCGGATAATGAACCCCAGCGTAAAGCCTGGATTGGGCATTCTCCTCAGCCAGATCACGTAACTTTCTTCTTTCTGCTGGGAAAAAATAGCTTAATATAACTTCTGCTGCACCAGATATCGTAGCATGACCAGAAGGATAAGAAGGATGCTTAGGCGTACAAATGACGGTGGCTAGTTTAGAGTCAAGCTGATTCGGACGTGGTACTAACCACTTATACTTTAAAGACCAACAGACGACAAAAGCATCATTTATTCCACTGAAGACAGCTCCCAGGATCCGTGCAGCTCTAGGTGCTTCTACTCCATAAGTATCAATCAGCCGGTCGACAATAGGAGTCCACTGTTTGGATGGCGGACCTTCCCCCCAATACACCGCTATTTGTATCTGATCCTTCGTCAATTGTGAAAGTGTCTTCTGTACTTGCTTTAATTCTTGATACCAATCAATCATACGCGGGTCTCGGATTGCAAGACGAATCGGTCGACCATCTAACTTTGTAAACCCATGTCTGCGGCTATGATCAATGAAATACGTCTTCCATTTTCCGGCCTGGTATTCAACCCCTTCATTCACTAACGGGGCTCTCTGTTCTCCAGCATAAGGTAAATCCGTCCATAGAGGATACCTTTGATTTTGAGACATAGCTTCTCCTCCCTTATATCCCATCTTATGTCTGGACATAAACGGAGGTGTAAAACATTGCAATTTACTTTACACGTTTTAGTTCAAGAAACTTGAGCCTTGATCAATTCAGCATAGGATCCTCCTTTTCTCATCAAAGATTGGTGGGTACCTTTTTCGATGATCTGTCCTTCTTCTAAAACAAGAATCAAATCCGCGGCTCGAATCGTGTGAAGACGGTGGGCAATGACAAAGCTAGTCCGGCCTTTCATTAATACTTCTAATCCTGCATTAATTTTCATTTCGGTTACGGTATCGATACTACTTGTTGCTTCGTCTAATATAAGCAAGGAAGGGTCAGCGATCATGGCACGGGCTATGGACAAAAGTTGGCGTTGACCATGACTTATCCCTTTTCCATCAGAATCGAGAACGGTGTCATACCCCGCTGGGAGCCTGGTAATAAACTCATGGGCATGAGCTGCCAGGGCTGCTTCTTCGACCTCTTCATCAGTCGCTTCAAGCCGCCCATATCGTATGTTCTCCCTGATACTCGTATGGAACATTGTTGCGTCTTGCAACACTACCCCCATTTGATTCCTCAAGCTGCCTCTGTCGATCTTACCTAAGTCTTTCCCATCGATAAGAATGCGTCCTTCATCAGGATCATAGAAACGGGATAAAAGGGATATGATTGTTGTTTTTCCAGCACCTGTTGGACCTACAAGTGCAACCGTCTGACCAGCCGCAGCATGAAAATTTATGTCAATCAGCGTCTGTTGACCTTCTTCATACGAAAACCCTACATTGTTGAAAGTAACGTCTCCGTTCATTTTCTTCAATTCTATCGCATCCATATCTCCCTGGCGCTCTTCTTTTTCATCAAGGACCTGAAAGACTCTTTCCGCTCCGGCAACGGCAGAAAGAATCATGTTGAATTGATTAGCAAGATCATTTAATGGCCGTGTGAACTGTCTAGAATAGGTGGTAAACGCAACAATCACTCCTATAGACACAAATCCGTTCACTGCGAGCAACCCTCCTGCCCCGACAATAATTGCAAAACTGACGTTGTTCAACATGTTCATTAACTTAGGGATGAAACCTGTATACACTTGAGCATAGTAGCCTGACTCACGCAGATCAGAATTTTTGTGAGCGAACTCTTCCACGACATGTTCTTCTTTGGAAAACATTTTTATGATGGACTGACCAGAAAACATTTCCTCTACATAGCCATTGACCTCCCCAAGATCATGTTGTTGTTTTTGGAAGTAGGGACGTGTCCGTCTGGTAATCCACTTCATGCCGACATACATGACAGGCACAATGGTCAAGGTCAATACCGTGAGGAGAGGACTCAACCAAAGCATGATGACGACAGTCCCAGCAATCGTTAACAGACTTGTTGTGAATTGAACAACGGCCGTGTTCAATGTTCTACTCACATTCTCGATATCATTTGTCAGCCTGCTCATCAACTCTCCTTGCTGCATTTTTTGGAAATACAATACAGGCAACCGTTGAACATGCGAGAATAGGTGTGCCCTCATCTTCTTGACTGCATTTTGTGCAATTCCGATCATCCAGTAATTCTCCAGCCAAAGGAATAAAGAATGAAAAAGGTAAATAAGGAACAATACACCTAACATCTTTATGAGAGTGGTCCCCTCCGGTTCTTCAATAACAAAGTCCACGGTCAATCCTAACAAATAAGGGCCAAGTAAGGATAAAGAGGAACTGCATACAATGGCTGCCAATACGAGGGTGAACTTTCCTTTCTGGCCAGCCATATAGTGCCATATTCGTTTAAGTGTACTTCCTATGTGATTTACTTCCGGAGGTTTTGTACTGATTCTGTGATGATGCTTTCCTCTCATAACTTCACCCCCTCTTGTTGAGAATGGTGGATGTTGTAGTAATATTCGTTATTTTGCAATAGTTCTTCGTGCGCCCCTTGAGCAACGATTTCCCCTTGGTGAAGCAATAGGATAAGATCCGCTTTTTGAATGGAACTGATTTTCTGCGCCACGATAAAAACCGTACACGACAGACCCTCTAACGTCTCTAGTAATCGTTTTTCTGTATGCGCATCAAGCGCACTCGTACTATCATCTAAAAGGAGAATTTTTGGTTTGCGGACTAGTGCTCTAGCAATAGATAACCGCTGTTTTTGCCCTCCAGAAAAGACGATCCCTTTCTGACCTATTTCTGTATCGTAACCGTCTGGTAAAGAATCAATAAATTCATGAATTTGCGCGCTTCTTGCTGCCTCTATTATCTCGTCAAATGTGGCCGTTTCTCTTCCCCATCCAATATTTTCACGCACCGTTCCAGAAAAAAGGTGAACCTCTTGAGGAACAATGCTAATTTGCCCCCTTAAACTCTTGACATCCATTTTCTCTATTTCAATTTCGTCTAAAAAGAGTTGGCCTGCATTTTTTTCATAAAGTCGGGGTATTAAGTGAAGTAAGGAAGTCTTTCCGGAACCCGTCTCACCAATAATTCCAACCATTTTGCCTGCGTCGACGTGAAAAGATATCTCGTTGAGCACTGGATTGCCTTCCCGTTCAAAGGAGACATCAGCGAAATGGACAGCCCCTGACAAAATACTGGGTAGCCCTTTATTGGTAACCTGATCCGTATCCTGATCTAACACCTCGTTAATTCTTGTGGCAGAAGCTTGACCACGGGAAATGACCATGATCAAAAATGTGAAGACAGAAAAAGTAAAGAGTATACGCGTCGCATAATTAATGATTGCGACCAGTTCACCTGCTTGAATCCCAGCATTAATTAAAAACCGGGCACCGAAAAACAGTAAAATCAAAATGATGACATTCATACCTAACATGACAATAGGCATGGCCACTTCCATTAACCAAAGTGCTTTCTTATTTTGACTGGCCAAAGATTCATTTGCCTGAAAAAATCTTTTTTCTTCATGTGATTTTCTATTGAATCCTTTAATCAACCGTATACCCGCCAGGTTTTCACGAATAATTGTATTTAAGCTATCAATTTTATTTTGTACTTTGGTAAACCATTGGACCCCTTTCCTCAATATAAAAAATAAGAACAACAAAAATACAGGAACACTGGCAAGAAGAATCAAGGCCAATTGTATATCAATCGTGAAAGCCATCATCAATGCAAAGATGATGAACAAAGGAGCTCTCAATCCGATTCTCACGAACATAAACAACAAGTTTTGTATTTGTATTACATCATTCGTAATCCTTGTCACAAGGCTCGGTGTAGATAAACGCTGAAAATGACGATCAGAGAAGGACTGCACCTTCTGAAAAAGGTCTCTTCTCAAGTCGAACCCAACACCCTGACTTAGATCAGCTGCGAAAAATGAATTCGTTATGCCTGCTGCAAACGCAAGCAGAGACAAGGCCAGGAGTACAGCTCCCCATAGGGATACTACGCTGAAATCCCCTTGCAGTATTCCATCATCTATGATTTTTGCCATCAAGATTGGTTGCAAT
Organism: Halobacillus dabanensis; assembly: GCF_900114165.1. Classification (GTDB taxonomy): domain Bacteria; phylum Bacillota; class Bacilli; order Bacillales; family Halobacillaceae; genus Halobacillus; species Halobacillus dabanensis. Next base: position 24,875 of record NZ_FOSB01000020.1, on the reverse strand, counting down.
AGCTCTACAACCAACTCTATACCCATTAAAAATAAAGCAAGGAAGGCCGAACGTTTATAAGGGGATATATAAGGAAATATATGACGCATACAACATCCTCCAAACTTGTTTCAAAATCGAAGCTTGTATAAGCTTACATTCTATTCAACCAACTGATGACTATGAGGATGCACGATCGGGGATCCTCCGAACTAACCCTTATACAAAATGGGGGTTTTCCGTAATACCGGTATAACACTTGTATAAGTGAGCTTGGTTAACAAGCACTACTACAGAGCCAAAACCCCGGGCTTAGTTGTTGATTCTCTGCTTAGATATGAGTCATAATAGGTTTTGTTAACAGGAACAAATATGTAAGTACTTGTTATGCCATAAAAAAGACCATAGAATTAAATTAATATGTTTCCCGAACGAACAGGAAGGTGATCCTTAGATGGATAACATTAAACCGATTTTCCCAGTGACCGAAGAATTGCTTGAACTCGTAGAAATGTTGAATCAGACCTCTCATGAAGAGCAGGACCAAATCATTCCACAAACGATGACGGTCTTAAACAAAGTATATGCCCAAGGAATTATGGAGGGCTATGATAAAGCTATGCAAAAACAGAATCAAACGACAAAAAAATAATCAGAGGTGAACGAGGATGAAAGAAGCCGATATAGGCATCGATGTAACCCTTGAAGTGGTGTGCGGCAAGTGGAAAGGATTGATCCTTTGGAAGTTAATCCATGCAAAACAACTACGCTTCAATGAATTGCGCCGCTCCCTAGACGGCAATATCTCTTCCCGCATCCTTGCTCGTGAGCTCAAAAAACTTATAAATGACGGGCTTGTGGAACGGATTGATTACGAAACGGTCCCGCCTCGGGTAGAATATAGAATCACCCCTTATGGTAAAACGACCGCAGCCTTTTTGGAGACTATGAACAACTGGGGTATTCATCATAAAAGCCGAATAAATACAAGAGAAAACTTGAAAGAAGTAGTTGACGAATAATGAACTAAAAGTCTTGAAGATACAGACGATTGAGCCGGAAAAGCACATTTAGCCAAAGCAAGGTATAACTTCTAAGACCAAGAAGAGGCACTTACTCATAAGTGCCTCTTCTGCGGGAGCCTACTACTCTTTACTTTCGGTCAGCTGGATAAACCAACCCGATTTGTTGACGTGCTTCTTCCATGACTTTTGCGGTCAACAAAGTATTCTGCAAGGAGTTATTTTGCGACACATTTTCTTCTTGTCCCACCAACTTGATAAACTCTTCCACCTCATAATACATTGGTGAAAAATGATCATCTACCCTCAGTTCTTCTACTGTACCGCCTCTATAAGAAATCGTGATATCCTTAGGTTCAGAAATATCCGGAATAATGATGGTGCCTTTTTCTCCCTGGATTTCTGATGGTGCATGAGAATCAATGATTTTCGAGTGCATGATCACACCTTCCATTCCCTCATATTCAGCGATCACACTTCCTTCTCCATCAACACCTGATTCTAAAAAAACAGCATTCGCTTGAATCTTATTCGGTGGACCAAACAGGACCACCATCGGATGGATACCATAAATCCCGAGATCCATTAAAGACCCATTAGAAAGCGAAGGCTTAAAAGCATTCAATACATCTCCCCGCTTATAAGCATCGTAACGGGAGGAATATTTACAGAAGTTCCCGAAATAACGCCTAACGGTTCCGATTTTATGTAAATGTTGCTGAACCCTCAAGAAGCCAGGCATCAAGGTGGATTTGACAGCTTCCATCAAAACAACACCTTCATCCTTAGCCACTTCAATCATAGAAGCAATTTCCTGCTGGTTAGACGCCATTGGTTTTTCACAAAGGATATGTTTTCCTTTTCTCATAATCGCAATTGCCTGTTCCGCGTGAAAAGCATTTGGACTTGCTATATAAACAGCATCAATATCATTACTGCATGCCATTTCATCTAGATCTGTAAACGTTTTATTCGCACCATGGGTTGCCGCGAATGTAGCAGCTCGTTCCGCTTTTCTGGAGTAAACAGCTTGTAATTCGAAACTGGAGTGTTGCTTTCCTGCTTCGATAAACTTTTCCGTAATCGTGTTCGTCCCGATAACTCCGAATCTAACCATATTCACAAACCTCCCTAACTTTACACCCATTATACATGAAAGATGGAAGAAACAACCACAGAAAAGCTACTATTCATTTGATATGTTTTAAAGAAATCTCAGCAAGAACCTTCTGTCCTTTTATCGTTGGGTGAACGTCTCCTTCAAGAATATATTCCGGATGTCCGTTATAAGCCTTGTAAGCATTTATCAGGGACACCGATGCAAAATGTTTTAGCAGTTGTATTAAAGAAGCGTACTGTTTATTGATATAAGATAAGGGTGTACTCAACTGGTCTCCTGCTGCTGGATATGGGTTATAAATGTTGTATACAAGTATTTTGCCATCTGTTAATTCATCAATTTCAAGTATTGTCGAATAAACATTATAAATAAGGTCTCTAATTACAGGAGCAGCATCTTCCAATTTCAACCCATCCAGTCCTCCATTTTTCTTAACAATATTCAATAAATCATTTCCTCCAATATATACAATGACATAATCGGAGTTTTTCAAACTTTCTCTGAATAATTTGTTATACTTAACAGCCTTATACAGTTCTGCAGAAGTAAGGCCTGGAATGCTTAGATTGGTCACTTCCATATCCTTTTCACTCCCAATCAAATAGGGAAAAGCTTCTTTTGGCGGTTTTTTATTTTCTTCCGTCAAGTTGTATCCATAAGGAATCGAGTCACCAATCGCAACCAGCCTTTTCTCATTAAATCCAAAAACCTGGATTGGGGGAATAATTAACATAATAATCAACATTAAAAGCCATATCTTCTTCATCTTTCTCGTCCCTTACTTCGATAATTTATTCTTTTCACCCAATTTGTAGAGAGCGAGTATGTAATCCTGACGCTTAGTTTTAACCAAGCGTCATGTCATTATTATTTTGCAATAAACATTTGAACCCAATAGTTTCCGTCTTTCGCATACCCTACACCAATATGTGTAATGTTTTTATTCATAATATTTTTCCGGTGACCGGAGCTGTTCAACCAGCCATCGACAACGGATTCTGGAGACTGTTGCCCAGCTGCGATATTTTCAGCAGCTGTAGAATAATCCACTCCGAATTCCTTCAGCATGTCAAATGGACTTCCATATGTCGGTGAAGTATGGGAAAAATAGTCGTTCTGCGACATATCTTCTGATTTAACTTGCGCTACTTCCTCAACGTCATTACTGTTTTTCAATGGTTTCAAACCATTTTTCTCACGAGCTTCGTTAGTCAAATCAATGACTTGTTGTTGGAAATCCCCACTCGCTGCTTCATTTTGCTGACCATCATTTTCTTGTGTTTCAGGTTGTTGAGCCTGGTCACGGTCCCGGTTACGATCTCGTTCCTGGCCTTGGCCTGGATCTTGCTTTTGTTCTCCTGGCTGATAACGACCATCAAAATCAAAGAAATAAGGTCCTCCTTGGCCATTGCCACCATTAGGAGTCATGCCTTCATACGGGATGTTAGCATCAAAACGGTTCTGCCCCTGTGCTCCAGGATCCTGAACCTGTTGATCCTTTTGGATTCCCTGGTCTTCTGGACCGAAACTGACTTCGTTCAAATTGTTGCGCTGACTTTCTCTTGCTCGCTCTTCTGTTGTATTACAAGCAGCCAACATGGCAATCATCATGATCGCTGCGATTAAAAGAAACAAATTTTTCTTCATCTCTTGCATCCTCCTCAGGAATATCTTCACGTTTACTATTTGCATGACGGGACACAATATCCCTGAGAAGAAGTTCCATTAATGTTAGTCCTTATTCAATTAACTGGCAGTATTCTGGAAGACACGAATTCGAGACTTTTGTGGAAGTGGATGGGCGAGATCCCGCAGGACGCAGTCCGAGGAAGCTCGGTGCTCCCCCACAGGAAAGCGAGTAGCTTCCCAACCACCCCTGACGCCCAACAAGGCAACGAACCACGGAAACATCTCGAAACTGAGCCTTATGGAATAGGGTGTTTAGGAAGAAAAAAGCCCGTTATGGATGATCTCTACCATAACGGGCTTTTTTTAGGTTGTATGACAATCGGGACAACAATGCTTACATCCATTCACTTCCTCAAAAGTACTTCTCGCGACGCCGATAGCACTGGAGCAGTCTGTATGGCCACCTAATTCTAACAAGTTCTTTTCAAACGGTAGGAATTCACAGCCTTCTACATGTATTTCATGTTGACCTTCCACCTGCTGGTTTTGGTTCACAAAATACTGCGCCACTCTTATGACCTCCTTTTTAAATCCATTCCCTTCGTTATGCCAATACAAACAATGAGAGAAAAGTCACAATCACGGAAGTTCATTTCTCTCGAAAACGGAAAAGGCGCCATTAGCAGCGCCTTTTCCGTTTTCAACTGTCTAAATTAAAGCAAACGACTTTCTGTTCTGTCATGGACTCCATACTGAATCTCACTCCTTCACGGCCTATACCAGATCCCTTCGTCCCTCCGAAAGGCATTTCATCGATTCGATAGTCACTGCTATCATTAATCATGATTCCACCCACATCCATTTTACCTATAGCTTTGAAAGCCTTATTAATATCATTTGTAAAAATACCAGCTTGCAATCCATAGTCCACATCGTTTGATCTTTCAATCGCTTCGTCCAGATCTTGTACGGGTTGAACGATGACTATAGGACCGAAAATTTCCTCTTTTGCAATTTTGGCTGTAACAGGCACGTTCGTCATGACTGTAGGGTAATAAAAAGCCCCTTCACGAATGCCACCGATTTCAACCTTCGCCCCAGCAATGACGGCTTCTTCTACCCAACCAGCTACTCTTTCTGCTTCTTTTTCGTTGATCATCGGACCCATGTCTGTTCTTTGTTCCATTTTGTCACCAGTTCTCAATAATGCGGTAGCTTCAATCAATGCATCCAGGAACTGTGGGTATACTGATTTTTCGACGTATATTCTTTGCACACCAATGCAATTTTGCCCTGCTGCAGAGAAAGCGCCTGAGCAACAGGAATGAACGGCTTTAGGCAAGTCGGCATCCGCCAGGACGATGACCGGAGAATTTGATCCAAGCTCCATGCTCACTTTTTTCGTTCCCACTCGCTGAGTAATCCTTTCGCCAGCTTCTGCTCCCCCGGTAAAGGTAACCATTTTGATTGATGGATGAGTGATCAGGGTGTCACCAATCTCCTTCCCTGAACCTGTTAAAACAGAAAGATATCCTTGTGGTAACCCTGCTTCTACAAACGCTTCCGCCAACTTCAATGCGCTTATGGGAGTAGCAGAAGCAGGTTTGAGCACAATGGCATTCCCAGATGCGATAGCAGGACCGATCTTATGTGCTACAAGATTCAGTGGATCATTAAATGGGGTAATGGCCCCAATCACCCCTACCGGAAAACGCTGATAAAAGCCGACTTTATTTTCACTACCTGCATTCTGATCAAAATTGATGGTTTCCCCCTTTAATCGCCTGGCTTCTTCCGCACTGATCTTTATCGTCTGGATCGCACGTTTCACTTCAGACCGTGCTTCTGTAATCGTCTTGCTCCCTTCCAGTGCGATAATATGAGCAAAATCTTCGCTGTTCTCTGTCATATAATCTGCTGTTTTTTCTAATATTTCTATCCTTTCATGAACAGGTAGAGGAAATCTTTCACGAAATGTACGGTCAGCTATTCCTATTGCTTCTATCATATCTTCTTTTGTAGCGGAAGGAACGTAGGCAATGATTTCTCCATCCTGAGGGTTATAAACTTCAAAGTTCCGATCACATGCCACCCATTTTCCACCGATTAACATCTTTTGCCTGTTCACCTTTGTGGGCATAGTGCTCCCTCCTCAGATTTTGCTAGGCTGCTTCTGTTTCTGATAATGAATGAGATCGATCAATAGTGAGAACCCTGTTTCCTTTAAGCCTGCTCCTGCCCCTGTCAACATAATTGGACCCGATAAATCACATTCATAAACAATCGCATTAGTTGCTCCACTTACGCCTGCTAACAGATCATCTACTTTGATCCGCTCAGGTTTGACACTCGCTGAAACATTACCAGGACCGTTCTGAGTAATCCGCGCAATCAATTTCCACTTTTCACCATTATTTTCCGCTTCCGCTATATCCTCAGCTGTGAGCTTTGAAATACCTTCACAAGGAATATCATCAAAAGTGAGCGGAATGCCCCATACATGATTAGATAAAATCGCCGTTTTGTATCTTACATCATATCCTTCTACATCACTCGTCGGATCCGCTTCTGCATACCCCAGGGTTTGTGCCTTTTGTAAAGCTTCCGGATATTCCATACCATTCTCCATAGAGGTAAGAATATAATTGGTCGTACCATTCAGGATTCCCCTGATTTCCTTGATGTTGTTACCGGTGAGCGTTTCAAGGGGAAGTCTAAGAGCCGGTGTTCCACTCATAACGGTACCTTCAAAACCAAAGAACACTCCACGTTTTTTTGCTTTTTCTAATAGTTCTGTGTAGGCCAGTGCTACAGGACCTTTATTTGTTGTAATAACACTTTTACCTGTTTCAAAAGCCTTGTGGCAATGAGTTAAAGCAGGCTCCCCTGTTTTAACATCCGTATAAGTGACCTCTATAATTACATCTGCTTCTGACTGAACGATGGTTTCCAGGCTGCTCCATCCTTTTACGATATCTTTGTGCTTGGAATATGCTTCTACGCTTCCCAGCTGTTTGACACATTGTAGAAGGTGAGGGATATCCAAACCTTCCCTTCGATATACAGCACCTTTCATTACATCGGAAACGGCTACAATCTCCACTTCTAAATCATGTACCCGTAGCAATTCCTGTTGTTTATCCTGGATGATCTCTGCAAAAGCTTGACCGACACCTCCAAAACCAATCAATGCAACCTTTACACTCATTATCTCCCTCCTCGCTCCATCATTAGATAAGCACTGTGCAAAAGGATTCTTACACCATGTGGCAAGGACCGTTCATCGATATCAAAATCAGACTGATGGAGGCTTTTTTCTTTATCTAACCCACATCCAAGAAAAAACATCGCCCCTGGGAACCGTCTTGTAAAATGACTGAAGTCTTCGCTTCCCATTCCGAAAGGACCTTCATGAAATTTTAAACCTGAAGCTGCTTCCTTAATGATTTCATTCACTTTGGGATCATTAAGGAGAGCCGGCTCACCTTGGTTGATTTGAAGCGTGTAATCACCTCCAAGTGCTGTTACAATCTTTGCAATCTGATGAATTTCTTTTACAAGCAATTCTCTAACCTCTTCTTTGTAGGATCGCATCGTACCCTTGATCTCCACCAAATCAGGAATGACATTGGTCGCATCCCCAGCGTGGATTTGACCAACGCTTATGGTTCCTATATCAAGAGGATCGACCTTCCGTCCATTTAAACTATATAACGACTGTAATATATAAGTCGCTATCCAAACTGGATCATTTACATGATGGGGGTAGCCCGCATGACCTCCGCTACCTTGAATTTCGAGGTGAAATTCATCATTGTTCGCCATGCTCAACCCATCATTCCACTGTAGTTCACCAGTTCTTCGCCATGGGCACATATGGAGGGCTAGGACATGATCTAAATCGTCGAGATGCCCAGACTTCAGCATCTTAGTCGCACCTGTTTCACCCAACTCATCGCAACTTTCCTCTGCAGGCTGAAATATCAATTTCACGGTCCCTTTCACTCGACAGCTAGTAACATCTTCAGCTAATAGATGGGCAACACCAAGGAGGATTGACATGTGAGCATCATGTCCACATGCATGCATCACACCTGGATTCAAGGAAGTCCAGGGCACAGAAGAAGACTCTATCACTGGTAGTGCATCCATATCAGCCCGAATTCCAATCGTCGGTCCTTCCCCATGGCGAACCGTTGCTATAATACCGTATCCCCCAACATTTTTATGAACATCAAAAACTTTCAATGATTCAAGCTTTCGGATGATTTTTTCACTTGTTCGCTTTTCTCGAAAACTAAGTTCAGGATAGCGATGGAAATCCCTTCTCCATTCCACCAAACGGCCCCATAACTGTTGGGACCTGGATACTAAGTCCGTGACTTCGGTTTTCACATCGCCTCCCTCCTCACTTATTGGCATAAGCTTTTAATGACTGAAAAGCTTGGAAAAGATCAGTTTTTAAATCTTCGATATCTTCAATCCCAGCAGAGTAGCGGACTAACCCTTCTGGAATTCCCATTGCAGCTCGCTCCTCTGGCGTACATTCCACGTGACTTGTCGTTCGGGATGGACCTACGACCGTTTCCACAGATCCCAAGTTTGCAGCTCTGTTAGCATACTGAAGCTTAGGTAACAAATCTCTTACAGTCGCTACGCCCCCCTTAACAGCAAAGCTAAGCATTCCGCCAAAGCCTTTCATTTGTTGTTTGGCAATATCATGGTGTGGATGCTCTTCAAGACCTGGATAAAAGACGCTTTCGACCATGTCGAACGACTTTAGATACTCAGCAATCTCAAGCGCATTTTTATTTTGCTGTTCGACCCGGAGCTTCAACGTTTTCATCCCTCTCAATAAAAGGTACGCAGCCATTGGGTCGAGGGTAGCTCCATTTATTTCACGATAATGGTAGATGTCCTCGACGAGTTGCTTCCTGCCGCATACTGCTCCCCCAAGGGCATCCGCATGACCTCCTAGAAATTTTGTCGCACTGTGAATGACGAGATCGGCCCCCAAATCTAATGGGTTTTGGTTGACAGGGGTCGCAAAAGTGTTATCAACTACAACAGTCGCCCCCACCGCTTTACCTGCTGCTGCCATCCGTTTTATGTCCGTAATTTTCACTGTTGGGTTGGTCGGACTTTCCAAGTAAAGGACCTTACACCCTTTGGCAACTTCCGTTTCTAATGCCTCATGGTCCCCTGTTTCACATAACACAACTTCAACTTGTTGTTTTGGTAGGAATTCAGTGAAAATCTTATTCGTTCCACCGTACGTATCCTTAATGGAGACGATTCGATCACCAGGAAACAATAACGTACTGAGGGTATTGCTTATGGCCGCCATTCCTGTGGAGAAGCTTGTCGCGGCCTCTGCACCTTCTAAAATCCTGATTTTTTCTTCAAAAGCTTGGACGGTCGGGTTCGTGTTCCTTCCGTAAATATGTCCCGCTTTGTTGCCTACTGCTACTTCATACCATTCATCCATATCGTCATAGCCGAATGAGACACTATGCACAACAGGCACCTGTGTGGCCCCGAAAGCGAGTTGCTCTTTTTCTCCGGCCCAAATAGATTTGGTACTAAACCTCGCTTCTTTCATCCTTAACGCCCTCCCCGGTTATAAGTAGAGAATAAACATGTCTAGCAATTGCTGTATCTTGAACTCCTGTTCCAGTAAGATCACAAATTGTCACTTCTGAATCCGATTTTCGCCCTGATTTACGCTTACTCGTCAATTCTCCTAATTCAATCGCTTGATTTATTTTTTCAGGGGAAGTTCTCAGTTCCCCCAAACGAACGGACTGAGCCTTCACGTCACAAATGATCATATCCGCTTTCTCCAAAACGGCGGCATCCAATTCTTGCTTGTGTTCGGCGTCTGATCCCATTGCGGTGATGTGAAGGCCAGGTCGTATCCATTCCCCTTTGATCAACGGTTCTTTCGACGGAGTGGTGGTTACGACAATGTCGCTCTCTTCCACAACTTTTTGGATGGTATCATACATTTCCACTGCAATTCCTAGTTGGTGTGTCATTTCATCCCTATAATTCTCTTGCTTTTCAACGTTCCTTCCATAAACGAGCACACGCTCAACCGGTCGTACGAGGGTCAACGCTTGAAGCTGCAACCTTGCCTGAGCTCCTGTTCCGATAATGCCTACCACCCGGCTATCTGTCCTGCTTCCGTATTTGGCGGCTACCGCTCCTGCTGCAGCTGTTCTAAGGTCCGTGAGTAATCCTCTATCCGCTAGCACTGCGAGAGGCCCCCCTGTTTGACTATCAATCAGTATCATCATCCCATTTGCGCTCGGCAATCCCATAGAAGGATTGTTGAAAAAACCAGAAGACAGCTTTACCGCAAAACTGTCCTCTCCTTGAATATAGGCGGACTTTATATCCAGTTCTCCATTATGCTCTGGAACATCGATCCTCATGATGGGAGGCATCTGCACCTCTTTTGTAATGAGGGATGTGAAAGCTTCTTCTACTTTCCCTACTAAACCTGTATCCAGCCGTATCACTTTTTCAATTTCACTTCGCTCATATAAACGAATAGTCTTTCCCCCCTTTTCAGCTGATTTGGCCGCTCAAATCCATGTGATCTCGTATGATCAATTCTTGTGGGTAGGTTGTAAAACGCTCACAACCTTTTTCTGTAACCCGGAATGTTTCACTGATTTCAATTCCGTCTGTATCGAACCATAACGCCGGAATCAAATGAAATGTCATATTCGCCTTCAGAACGGTGGAATCCCCATTTCTGATGCTTGCCGTATGTTCTCCCCAGTCAGGAGGATAATTCAGTCCGACAGAATACCCTAAACGGGATTCTTTTTCATATCCGTGCTTCTTAATACTCTTACGCCACACTTCTTCCAATTCCCCGCAAGTGACCCCAGGTTTGGCAAAGTCCAACACCTCTTGTATTCCCTCCAACACGACAGGGGCTACTTGCTTCATTTTTTCATTCGGATCACCGATCGACACCGTCCGAGCCAATGGGACGTGATAACGTTTGTAGCAACCTGCTAGTTCAATAATTACTGCATTCCCTTGCACAAAAGGTCGTTCTGTCCAAGTAAGATGAGGAATCGATGTGCGGTCCCCTGTCGGAAGAAGCGGTACGATAGCCGGATATTCTCCTCCATATTCCGGGGTCCCTTTGACCATGTGATAATAGATTTCTGCAGCTGTATCACATTCCCGGACACCTGGATGAATACTTTCGACCCCTTTCGTCATCGCTAAGTCCGCGATTTTTGCCGCCCGTTTCATATATTCGATTTCCTGATCTGATTTAACAATTCTCACTCTGTTCACCAATAATGTCGCATCGTGGAAGGTGGCATTCGGCAATCCTCTTTGCAGTCGCTCCAGTGCCATTCCGGTAAAATAATAATGGTCTTTTTCCACTCCGATATTACGCTTCCCATGGCCGATCTGGATTAATATATCAGCAATGAAATCCATCGGATGGAAGACCTCTGAATGGACGTAGTAATCCGGATAAGCAATGACATTTTCCTCATAGATCCAAGTCGTAGCACGGGCCCCGTTCGCATCCTGGTAGCGACCAATCCATAGTGGCTGAGGTTCATCAATAATGATGACAAGCATCTGATGAACATAAAATGACCAAGCATCATATCCAGAAATGTAGTTCATATTCGCAGGATCTGTAATCAGAAGAACGTCTATGCCTTTGTCAGCCATCCGCTTCTTCGTATCCTCCAGCCGCTGGTGATATTCTAAAATATCAAAAGGAAGAACCATCTCATCCCCTCCGCTGTTGTTATCTGAATTTTTAAACTTCTGTATATGTCCATTGTATTCAAAGATTTTTTTTCTTGTAATGTAAAAAGTGTATGAAGTTTGGGAGATGTCCTTGATACAATGTCACCAATGAGAAGGGCGGGACAACCCCAAGCATTCTGTATGTTATGATATGGCTAATAAAAAAGGAGGAGGATGAGAGATGGATTATAGTTATTTGTCACACTTGTATTGCCCAAAATGCCAACAGACGTATTCTCCCGCGGAACCCGAACACCTCTGTATTTGCGGGTCACCATTACTGGTGGCATACGATATGGAGAGACTTTCACACAGCTGGTCCCGCGATCAATTGCAGACAAGGGAACCTGATTTATGGCGATATCACGAGCTTTTACCACTCCAGGACCCTACATACAAGACTTCCTTAGGGGAGGGGATGACTCCTCTGATTCCCCTCCCAACACTACAAGCAAATATGAATATCCATAAGTTGTATATGAAAGATGAAGGAGTAATCCCCACTGGCTCGTTCAAAGCCCGCGGAGCAGCTGTCGGTGTTTCTAAAGCGAAAGAACTTGGTGTAGAAGAACTTGCCATGCCTACAAACGGGAATGCGGGCGCTGCCTGGTCTCTATATGCAGCCAGAGCATCGTTGAAGTCAACGATCGTCATGCCTGTTGATGCTCCGAAAATCACTCGGAATGAATGTGCTTTATCCGGTGCGAACCTTTTTCTAGTAGACGGTCTGATTAGCGATGCCGGTCAGATTGTAGCAAAAGCTGTCAAGCAATCAGGACTTTATGATGTATCTACATTGAAAGAACCGTACCGTATCGAAGGGAAAAAGACGATGGGATTAGAAATTGCGGAACAACTAGGTTGGAGAGTTCCGGACGTTATCCTCTATCCGACAGGTGGTGGTGTCGGTTTAATAGGAATCTATAAAGCTTTGAAAGAGCTGCAACAATTAGGGTGGATTGCCAAAGACCAAATGCCGAAATTGGTGGCTGTCCAATCGGAAGGTTGTAAGCCTATCGTAGAGGCGTGGGAGAAAGGGTTAAAAGAATCGACCTTTTGGCCGAATTCCGAAACGGTCGCCTTTGGTATAAACGTCCCGAAAGCAATTGGTGACTTTCTCGTCCTCGAAGCCCTCTACGAAACAGAAGGGTGCGCAGTTTCAATAGATGACACCTCCCTTTTAGAAGAGCAAAAACACATCACCCAAACAGAAGGCGTTTTCGTCTGCCCGGAAGGAGCCGCAGCCTTTTCAGCGGCGAGAAAACTAAGGTCAGAAGGATGGATTACAGAAGAAGATGAAGTGGTGGTCTTAAACACAGGGGCAGGAATTAAGTATCCAGATACAGTGAAAATGGAAGTCCCGGTTTTAAATCCTGGTGACACAATAAAAACAAAAGTATGATAACGATATATAAATAGGAATAGAGGTTTTAATATGGAACGCATAAAGATTGCCGAAGATATGACATACTCCCGAATTATCCACGGTTGTGGCGTCTCGCTGATTGGAAGCAATCGAAAGAAGAAACACTAGACTTGATCCAACATAATTTAGAACAAGGAATCACCACTTTTGATCATGCGGATATCTATGGAAGTTATACTTGTGAAGAGCTGTTTGGTGAAGCACTTTCGTTGAAACCTTCTTTAAGGGAACAAATGGAGATTGTAACGAAATGTGGCGTCCTTCCTTCTAAAAACAAACCGGAACACAAAACGCATCATTATAATACGAGCGAAAAACATATTCTCACTTCTGTAGAAAACTCATTAAAAAACTTGAAAACAGATTACATTGATACACTATTAATTCACCGCCCCGACCCTTTCATGGATGGGGAGGCTGTTGCTTCTGCCTTTACGAAACTAAAGAACGAAGGCAAAGTCCGCCATTTCGGTGTATCGAATTTTAAAGATCATCAATGGAACATGTTACAATCCTTTTTGCCATTCCAACTTGTCACCAATCAGTTAGAACTATCTGCATATAACCTTGAAAACTTTGAAGACGGGACATTGAACCTCTGCCAGGAAAAACGGGTAGCACCGATGGCGTGGTCTCCCCTGGCAGGCGGAAAAGTGTTCACTTCCGATGATGATAAAGCTGTCCGCCTTCAGGATACATTGTCTAAGGTGAAAGAAGAGATCGGTGCCGAGGGAATAGATCAAGTGCTCTACGCTTGGCTTCTTTCCCACCCCGCAAAAATCATGCCTATCGTCGGTACAGGAAAAAAGAAACGTATCGATAGTGCCACTACAGCACTGAGCATAAAACTGAATCATGATCACTGGTTTGAAATTTTACAAAGCTCCATGGGACACGATGTACCGTAAACCCACCTCTAAGATATGTCAATCGTTTTAATTGTTACCTTTTTCTAATTCATAGAGACTTTATCACAGCAGAGATATCTTTCGCTTTCGTAATAGCTGATATGACGGCGACCCCGTCTGCCCCCGCCTTTATTACCCTTTCGGAATTTTCCGGACCAATCCCCCCGATTCCTACAACTGGAACATCAGGATACAGGTGTTTCACTTCTTTCACCCATTCCGGGCCGATCACTTCCTTTGTGTCTTTCTTCGTTGTTGTCGCAAACATCGGTCCCGCTCCAAGATAATCAACAAGTTGTACAGGGCTTTGATCCAGCTCTTTTCTATTGGAAACAGATAATCCAATTATCGTATTTGGATATTTCGCACGTATCTCTTCCACACTTTGATCACTTTGTCCCACATGAATGCCATCGGCGTTTAAGGCCCCAAAAAGTTCTACGTCATCATTCACAATAAATGGGATATCTGCTTCTGCACACTTTCTCCGCAGTTTATGTCCCAGACTATACATCGCTTCCCCTTTTAATGCCCCTTCCCCTTTCTCTCTATATTGGAAGCAGGTAATTCCACCAAGTATAGCTTTATCAAGAACAAGGAGAGGGTCATAATCACAATTCCGACTCCCCATAACAAGATATTTTCTTAAGTACTCCCCCTTCATGAATCATCACCCCAACTTTCCTTGGCCAGAGCGTCGATAAAACGCGGAAGGAAAGTTCCAGGGCCTTCTACATCTTTATGTGCTGCTGCTTTTTCGGCAGCTTCTCCATAAAGTCTTAAAACGGCTGTTACGTTCTCTAATGGCTTTCCATCCACCGCGAGGGCTGCTGCCACCAGTGACCCTAACAAACAGCCTGAACCAGTAATCTGTGATAACAAGGGATGGCCACTTCGATTAACTTTGATTTCACCATCCATCCAAACGACATCTTTTTCCCCTGTACAAACGGCCCCTGTTTGATATTTTTCTGCTACTCTCCGCACAATGTCTTCCAAATTCCCAGAACCTGTAGAGTCCACTCCCTTTGTTTCCATCTCTATACCGACAAGGTGAGCGAGCTCTCCTGCATTACCTTTAATTAAAGTCGGTTGCACCTCCCCTAAAATACGCTCGCAAACCTCTGAGCGATAGGAAGTCGCAGCAACTCCAACCGGATCCAATACGACGGGAATTCCTGTTTCATTGGCCGCTCTTCCTGCTAATATCATTGCTTTCACTTGCGTTTCCGTCAATGTTCCGATATTAAGCAACAACCCATTCGATACCCTCGTGACTTCTCCTACCTCTTCGCTGGCGTTCGCCATGATAGGTGAGCCGCCAAATGCTAGTAAACCATTAGCCGTAAAGTTCATGACAACAGCGTTCGTTATATGATGGATTAAGGGACGTCGCGTTCTGATTCGCTCTATTACGGTCGTATTCACTGTTTAAACACCTCCTCACGCCTTGCGAAATGGTTCGTTGGTCCACTCCCTTTTCCTAAGTCAAAAGAATGACGAATGGCTTCTGTAACAAAGAATTTAGCTTCTTTAACCGCCACCGGTAAGGAATAGCCCTGGCTCAAGTAAGTGGTAATCGCTGCGGAATACGTACACCCTGTTCCATGGGTATTGGATGAATCGATGCGTTCCGCTTCATAACTATGAATACGCTCACCATCATATAAGAAATCAATTGCCTTTCCTTTTCTGTGCCCCCCCTTTATCAATGCGGCGCCTGCACCTAATTCTTGGACGATCATTTTTGCTGCTTCTTGCATATCTGATTCTGATTCAATCGATTTATCAAGAAGTGCTTCTGCTTCAGGAATATTGGGAGTTACAAGCGTAGTTCTCGGCACTAGATACTCTTTCAAGTACGCTTGAGCCTCTTTTTCTATTAACGGGTCCCCACTTTGCGCTACCATAACAGGATCCATGACATAAGGAGCTTTCACCTCGGAGAGCCATTCACTGATCACTTTCATCATATTTTTGTTCGCGATCATTCCCGTTTTAAAGGCATCAATGGGCATATCGTTTGATACTGCATTCAATTGCCCTTGAAGAAAATGCTCAGGGAGATGATGGACATCCTTCACTCCTGTAGTGTTTTGCGCGACGACAGACGTAATCACACTCATCCCATAACTCTTCAATTCTTGGAAAGTTTTCAAGTCTGCTTGAATACCTGCTCCCCCACTAGGGTCTGTTCCAGCGATCGTCAGCACACACGGAATGCGTTTCATCGGACAGCCTCCTTTCCGACAGGCCACTCTTCTTGGGTATACGCCATATCCCAAAAGGCATATTCTAGCTGACAGCTTTTTCGGAAAGCTTCTCTCATGCGGCCTTTCTCTTCTTCTGATGCCTGTTCCGCATAATCATCCAATTTAGAACATAGCACTTCCGTCAAACTGTTCACCTTTTTCTGCGCATAGAAATGAATCCACGGAGAAAAAGGATGAGAAGAGTCCGGTTTAAAAGTATCCAGTAATTCTTGGCCAATCTCTAAGTACGTCCATGGACATGGAAGCAATGCGGCCAGAATCTCTCCAATCCCGCCCTGGTGAGCATGATAAAGCATATGTTTGATATAGTGATCTGCCGTCGGCGGAAGTGGAAATCCTTGCAATTCTTCATATGGAACTCCGATATGTTCACAGAAATTATTGTGTGGATGCACTTCACTATTCAAAACAAAATCGATTTGTTGATTGAACAGTTGGATATCTTCCCTATTTGATGACTTCGAAATGGCCACACCATACACATGCATAAACGCATTCAAATATTCATAATCAGCCTTGATATAATGAGCAAGCGCTTCTTTTGAAATATCCCCTGTTCCGATTCCCTGGACAAAAGGGTGACTAAAGATTTTTTCAAAGACATCTTGATTTTCATTTCTTAATACATTGGAAAAAGACATGATGGAGCCTCCTTGAATTTTTCGGAAGCTACTAGAGGATAGAAGGGGAGCTAACTACTTCCCTCCGCCGGCATGATCCGGATCAGGTGTTGAGGGACCAAGGAATTCCTTCCTTATCTCAGCGAATACTCGCGCCCCTAGCAGTTTCCGTGTATTATGGTTGTAAGAGAGTTTTTTCAATTTTCACCCGAGACAAAACAAACGTTGCAATAAATGCCCCAGAGATGCTGCTTACTAGAAATGATGGGAGAAAGGCTAAGGCACCTGCCGAACTTCCCATCAACACATGTGCAATTGGAACAGATGCCAAAGCACCAAGAATCCCTGTACCGATCACTTCCCCGATTACTGCAGATCTCTTTTTCTGATACAATTTGTAGCAAAGTCCCGCCAAAAAAGCACCAATCATCCCACCAGGAAATGCGAGTAACGTACCAAGCCCCAGCAAGAATCGCAAAAGCCCAATAACAAAAGCAATCACGACAGCAGGTAAAGGGCCAAGAGTTACAGCAGCTATAACATTAACTGCATGCTGGACTGGATATGCCTTAGCAATCCCTGCTGGAAACCATAGGAATTGAGCACCAAGCGTTCCAATGGCTACCAGGACGGCCATCAGTGTAAGTAGTTTCGTATTTTTCAATTTTTCAACCTCCTCTCCTCTACGGGAACCCATGCCTTTAGAGTCCAACATTTTCAGCGGGGTAAAAAGATAAATAATGAAAGCACCTCGCTCCTCCCTGATAAGCTTAAGATGAAACTCGCCGTGACATTCTCTGTCTCAGTGAGGGTGGACCTAAACCTCGAGGGGGATGGTGCTTGAACTGGATGGTGTCTACGACAAAAAAGCCAGATCCTAAGAAGACCTGGCTCGGAATACCGAAAGTTGATAGACGTAAGTCTAACTACTTCCCTCCGCTGGTATTAACCAGATCAGGTCCGTAAGAGTCAGAAAGCTCACTCGCTTTCCTCTCAGCCCATTCAGGCTCCCCTAGTAGTTTCATATTCTTATTTGCTTGGTGATTTTTATCATAACAAAGTTGGATGATTCTGTCATGTGAAACTTTTAGCCTTGTTTATACGCCAATGATAAAGATGAGGAGTGATTCTTATGAAAAAAGAATGGGTGTTTGGAACAGTCATTGGCATCTCCCTTGTTCTTGGTGCTTGTGGGGCGGCATCCACCTCAGATGACTATGACCCTAATGAAGCAGGAGCAGAAGATATTGAGCCAGATATGGCAGGCTTTGTGATGGACCAGGATGAAAACAGAATTTTAGTCGTCACCCCAATGGATGAGGAAACGGCAAAAGAAGGTCGTGCAATGTGGGTGTCGGAAGCACCGGAGGGTTTATGGATCGGTAAACAGGTGGAAGTTTGGGTAGATGGGGCTATCGCAGAGTCTTTCCCGGAACAAGCGACAGCTGAAAGAGTTCAAGAACTGGAAATGAGTGAAGTGGAAGGTGCTGATTTGAAGGCTTCTGAAGCTTTATCTACAGCGTTATCAGAAGCAGATCGAGAGAATATTCTAGCCGTCGAATTGCTGGCCTTCGATCAACAGGCCGATCAGTGGACAGTCAAGCTGAAAGAGCGCGGCGATTCACAAGGGGAATGGAAAACGATCGTTAAAGATGAAAAATAGAGCCGCACCCTTTACACGTGCAGCTCTATCTTTCTACTTTTTTCAACAACCAAAGCCGCACACTCAACTCTAGCAAAAACAGGTCATCTGCATCTAAGAGCGAGAGTCCGGTCAAGTGTTCAATGTTACGCAACCGGTGTAATAATGACTGTCGATGCAAATTCATAGCCCTTGCTGTTTGACTTACATTACTATTGTACTTGTTATACACCATGAAGGTATGAATTAGTTCCGTCTGTCTTTTTTGATCATAATCAATCAATTTCTCTAATGTATCTTGAACGATCTCCCCTATCTCTTTTTCATGTGATAGCGCCATGAGTAGGCGATTCATTCGTGTATCACTGAAAAAAGTCCGTTCCCCTTCTTCGTGCTGCTTACCTATTTTCAATGCTGTCGCTGCTTCTTCATAGCTTTTATGAAAGACTTGATACCCACCCTTATGACAAGAAATTCCCCAACTGATCGTAATTCCCTTCAATAATTCGTGCAGCCTGCGTTCGATCAAATCTAAAAACTGATTCGCTGTCTCCTCGTATTCAGGCCGGTCTGTTTCCAGAAATACAATCACTTCCCCTTCGTCAAAAGTGGTCATTGTCTGCCTTTTAATTGCATCTCCTGCGTGAGTGACCTCTTTTTGAATATAATAATTCCGGCTATTTATAGAAGAGGACTGCACGTGGGGCACCGCATTCCCGATTGGATTATCCAGCGTTGGAAAAAACTGAATATGGCCCACAAGACAAATATACGGCTTCTCCAAATCATAACCGAGCAGCTGGGCTTTTGATAAGAGAGAACGATCTATCACCACATCTCGTTTAGCCAAATCCAAAAGGAAATTATCCTTAAGACGAATTTCTGTCATTTCTATCGCGTTTTCTTTTACAAAATAAAGCGCACAGGCTGTTAAGGCATGTTCTAATATATGGAAGGTTGTTGGATTCAGTTCATCCGGATCTTCCGGTTTGAACAATACATACCCTTGCTTTTTATAGTTAGAGAGAATGGTTAACTGATGACACACATGTTCACCGATTTGATAGGTTTCAATGTAATGACAAAGGGGATGATCGACCTGCCATTCCATCTCTATCAGAGTGCCCGCTTCCTGTTCATTTCCATTCAAAACATCAATCCAATAACGGTCAAAGTGTTGGTTTGCCCTAATTTGTTTATTGTGATCACTAATGGCTGTAGGGATTCCAGTATTCTTGTAAATGACCGCTGTTATATCCTGGAGGCCTTTCCCATTCAAAACGCAGTTGATTAACTCTTGACGAATTTCTTCCGTTCTTCGTTGTTCGGTCTGTTTTTCTTCCCCAATCAATCGTAATACATCTTGTAGGATGTCCCCAAATCTCACTTCCCATGGAATCTCCATAACGACCAACTCATGCTTTTCCGCCAGTTTTACGATACGATCCGGGATTTTATAAATATACCGACCCGTAGCAAAAGCGAGCACAGAGGCATCAGAACGAATCACATCCTGCACATATTCCTCAAGAGCATGCACATCATTGGCACACCCCACTCCTGTACTTAACACAAATTCATTATTCCTTACAAAATTCTCTACAGGGGTTTCGATAACAGAAATCCACTCCACTTTTCTCTCATACAGTTCCGTCTGTAATGTTGCCTGTTCCAGCACGGGAAGTTTCAGAATATCTCCAACTGCAACCCCCATCTTTTTCCCTCCCCGTTCAAGATTGCCTTAACAATCCTGTTATGACTTCATGATCAATATTGTTTCCCGTTACGATAATGGCGGTATTCTTTTGTAATTGTCCTTTGTGGACCAAGGCGTGACCGACCCCGATAGCAGCCGCTCCTTCCACAATCATTTTATGGTGTTCCATCAAAAACAACAGACCATTCTCAATCACTTTCTCCTCCACACGAACCCCTTCATCCATATACTTCTTTGTCAAAGAGAATGTGTAGTGATTGTCCAGTCCAATGCCCCCAAGCAAACTATCTGCAAGCGTATCTTCCTCTTCCAAACGAACAGGTCTTCCATGCCCTAAACTTTCCAGCATCACAGAAGACTTCTTCATTGTCACTCCTGTGATACGGGTAGAAGGATCAATGGATTTCATCACAAACGCGATTCCGGATAACAATCCTCCTCCTGACAATGGAATGATAACCTCATCAATATCTGGACATTGCTCGATTATCTCAAGCCCAATCGTCCCCTGGCCCGCGATCACTTCTTTGTCGTCGAATGGTTTGATGACGGTCATCCCCTTTTCTTTTTCCAACTGCCTGCAGCGATCGGCAGCATCATCCTGGCTTGAACCCACCTTTTCCACAACTGCTTTTAATTTCTTCAAACGATTCACTTTTGCTGCAGGGACTCGGTTAGATATGCATACCGTACACGGAATGCCTAGCTCAGCTGCAACATAAGCGACGGCAATACCGTGATTTCCTGTAGAAAAAGTGGTCACCCCTTTTTGTTGCGCTTCTTCTTCCAGGGATAAGATTTTATTCGCTGCCCCGCGAAGTTTGAAGGCACCAGTAGGATGACTTTGTTCTAATTTAAGGTAAATATTAGCTTCTGTACATTGGGATAGTGGTTCTGAGTAAATCAAGGGGGTTTGGTTTATGATCCCCGCTATTCTCTTTTTTGCCCTCCATACATCTCGTAGTGATACAGAAAAATCGTCCATGTCCTCTGCCCCCTTTTTTCTGAGTATATGATGAATGGTTTTGATTTTTCTGACATTTTTATTACCTCTTATTATAGAGGAACTTGTCCTCTTCTTTAAAGAAAAGGTTTTGGTTAATTTCTGTTTTTTCTGTCTCCCTCTCAAAGTCATTTGGAAAATTTTATAATTTCATGGTAAATAAGAAACGAGTATAAAACCGCGAAGGTCTCATACTCGTTCTGTTAATCGTACACGGATTGTCCGTCCGGACGACTTCATAAAAACTTGATAAGCGCATTTGAACAATTCTTCTGATTTTTCAATCCCTATACTCATTTCTCCACTTTGAATCAACCATGATAAACAGGTGTAAAGTCTGTAAGGAAGATAATCAAGAGGTTTTCTTCTTTCCAGAAGTGGTGGTCTTCCGCTTTGTTGTCTTCTTCTTTTTTGTTCCTTTCGTTTTTTCCAATGATTTTTCTAGTGCATCCATCAAATTTGTAACATTATCTGGCTTCGGTTTATCTTTAGCTGTTGTCACTTCTTCATTGTTTTTCTTCGCTTCAATCAAATCCATAAGGGCCGTCCTATAATCATCTTTATATTTTTCTGGGTCGAATTCTGCTGTCAATTGGTCGATCAATGTCACAGCTGTGCTCAATTCCTTTTTGCTTAGTTCTGTTTCCTCAGGAACATTTGGTACATCCTGAATCGCCCGTACCTCATCCGGAAAATGGATGGTTTCCATCAATAGCGTGTTTTCATAGACCCGCACGATGGCCAATTGCTCTTTCGATCGGATGATTATTTTAGCAATACCTATCTTCCCTGTATCCCCAAGTGCTTGGCGTAATAGACTATATGCTTTCGCTCCTCCTTCACTTGGAGAAATAAAATAACTACGTTCAAAATAAATAGGATCGATCTCTTCCAATTTAACGAAGTCCATAATCTCAACTGCTTTATCTTCCTGCTCTTTCTTTAATTGATCCAAATCTTCTTTATCCAGAACAACGAATTTATTTTTCGCATATTCGTAAGCTTTGACGATCTCATCACTTTCAATTTCCTTTTCACAGACCGGACACCGCTTTTCATATTCCACAGGTGATTTGCATTCCTCATGAAGTTGTCTCAATTTTATATCCTTATTTTCGGTTGCTGCATGAAGCTTGACAGGGATATTGACAAGCCCAAAACTGATCGTCCCTTTCCACATCGTGTGCATGCCGCCCACTCCTTTTTCCATAGCATTCACGTATTGAAGAAAAATATGTTCCGCCATTATGGACAAAATAAATAAGAAAAGTGCAAGAGCCCTGTTAAATCCGACACGCATAAGTAGCACCCGGAGAAAGGTGGTATGTCCTTTCGCAGGACGGATTGCTTACGTCCGGAAGATCTACCAGCGCGCTTGACACTACTTGGTTGTGAGGGCAAAAATTTTTACTTTCTCATCTTATAAAAAAGGAGGCTGTCCATGAAACCGATGTTACTGACCGCTACGACCGACTTGCCCGAGGGAGAAGACTGGATCTATGAAATCAAGTATGATGGCTTCCGGGCGGTCCTGGAAGCCACAGAAGAGGGCATTAAATTATGGAGCCGAAATGGAAAGGATTTGAGTGATCGTTTTCCGGAAATATCGGAAATCAATATACCTAAGAAGTTAATCCCCTTTTCCCTTGATGGAGAATTAACGATTTTAAATACACCTTATCAAAGTAACTTCCAAGCTCTTCAAACGAGAGGACGAATGCGAAAACAAACAAGAATCCAGGAGGCAGCAAAACAACGACCAGCTACTTTCATTGCTTTTGATGCCACCCGCAAGCTATCACTGCCACTAACAAAACGAAAAAAGGAAACAACGAAAATCGTCACAACCATAGCGCACCCATATATTCAGGAAGCACAAACATTTGAAAGGCTACAGGATATCCAAACTATAGCAGAGTTACATCTGGCTGAAGGCATTGTTGCAAAGCTGAAAAAAAGTACTTACCAGCAAGGGGAGCGGGGACAACAGTGGCTGAAATGGAAACAGTGGAGGACGGTATCCTGCTTTTTACAAACTTACGATCTAAAAAATAGTTATTACGAGGCAGGCATCTATACAAGAGAAAGTGTCCAGTCCCTCGGAAAGTTCAAGCACGGCCTTTCTGACGATGAAAATGAAACCCTAAAAACTTTCTTTAAAGAGCATGGAAAAAAGGAAAAACAAACCTGGGTTCTCCAGCCGAGTGTATGTGTCGATATCCATTGTTTAAATGCGGAAGAGGAAGAATTCAGGGAACCAATGTTTCATCAATTCAGGTTCGACCTTTCTGCCGAAGAATGTACGGAAGCAAAACTGAAATGGGATCTCTCTCTTTTTCCAAGTACATTTGAACCCTCTCATGTAGAAAAGCACCTATGGTCTCACCTAACGAAAGAGGACTTTTTGTGTTATATGAGGGAAATCGCACCTCACATGTTACCTTTCATAAACGAAAAAAAGCTGACATTGATCAGATACCCGGATGGAATTAATGAAGAATCCTTTTTCCAAAAGCACCGTCCTGATCATGCCCCAGACTATTTAAAGACTTGGATGGAGAACGGAGAGCCATTCATGATATGTGATCAGCTATTGTCCCTTTTATGGGTTGCGAATCAAGGGGCACTAGAATACCATATTCCTTTTGAAAAAGCAGGCGGACAGGAACCTGATGAGATTGTCATTGATCTCGACCCACCCGACCGTAGTTATTTCCATTACGCCATTACGGCTGCTAATTTATTAAAGCACCTATTGGATGAACTGGAAGTAGTGAGTTTTATAAAAACTTCAGGTAATAAAGGGATGCAAATCCATATCCCCATTCAGGAAGGAGATTTATCTTACGAAGAAACGAGGAAAATAACAGAAACTCTTGCTACCCTGCTCATACAAGAAGAACCTGATTTATTCACTGTGGAGCGTTTGAAGAAAAATCGTGGCGACCGCCTTTACATCGATTATGTCCAACATGCAGAAGGAAAGACAATTATTGCTCCCTATTCCCCGAGGGCTACAGAAGAAGCTACTGTCGCCACCCCTTTATATTGGGAAGAAGTGGTGGAGGGTTTGAAGCCAGAATCATTTTCAATTAAAACGATTCCTGCACGTATTGCCGAGAAAGGTTGTCCATTCAAAAATTATAATCTAGCCAGAAGGAGCCAGCCTATTAATAAACTTAAGAAATTATTGCAATGAACTGTCGAATATTGCCCGGGAAATTACCAACTGAGTATTATAGTTATTCAACAAAATGGCAGGATTGTGGAAGAATTGATTTCGAGATGTTTTGGGGTTCGTTGCCTGGTTGAGTGTCAGGGCGGCTGGGAAGCTACTCGCTTTCCTGTGGGGGAGTGGACTTCGTCCTGCGGGATCTCACCTATCTCCTTCCTCCCACGGGAGTCTCGCAGCTTCCCAGCCACCCCATTCGATATATGTGAGTAACGAACTACTTCACCGAGGCAGGCTGTCTTCCACTATCCTGTTGTTATAAGCGTAAATCGCTCTATAACAGGCTTTCCGCGTGCAGAATAGCTTATTAGGAGCTCATTCTTCTCCAATTACCATGTGTATGAAGCAGCTTTTTCCGTAAGTGGTTTCGAGACCCTTATATGGCAAAGGGGCGGAGGGGAATGGTGAGACTCCTGCGGGAAAAAAGTGCTTGGTGAGACCCCGAAGAGCAAAGCTTGAGGAGGCTCACCGCGCTCCCGCGGAAAGCGAGCTATTCCCCGCAGCCCC
>NZ_FOSB01000019.1 GCF_900114165.1 Halobacillus dabanensis | reverse complement strand
CCTGTTCCCATGCCGAACACAGCAGTTAAGCTCTTCAGCGCCGATGGTAGTCGGGTTTACCCCCGTGAGAGTAGGACGCCGCCACGTCAATCGTTACCCCTTCAGGAATTATTCCTGAAGGGTTTTTCGCATGCTCTTATTCGTTTTGAGGTAGTTCTGGAGTTTTTTCAAAGTCTCGCAAGTTCATCTTCTTAATAAGATATCTCCCCTGCATTATGAATAATAAAATCTTTTTAATAGAACAATGTATAAGGTTGATAGATTCGGAGATACTAAAGGTATAACCGAGAAGGTTCGAGGAAGCTATAAAATGAAGGAGGGGTAAGTATGAGAGAGGAAGGCAAATGTAGTATTTGTTCCAAAGAATCGAAAAAAGGAATCTATCTTTTAAAAGTATATATATGTGAAGCTTGCGAGGCTGAAATGATTGATACACCTGCGGATGACCCTAAGTATGAATATTTTGTAAAACGTATGGCAAAAGCCCATCGATCCATGATTCCTTCTTAACTTAGCTTAGCAGCTATGAAGAATACTGCTCCATTCCTCTAGTCAGGAATGGAGCTTTTTTATGGGAAGCTTTTGTGTGGGGAAAATTGCTTGTGTGCTGCTTTTTTTGTACGCTTGTATATAGGAAAGAAGGTGTTAACATGAAAGAGAACTATGCGCCTTTATATGAAGCGCTTATGAATAATATAAACAAGAAACCTATATCGTTTCATGTTCCTGGACACAAATACGGAAGAGTGTTTCCAAAAGAATTTTCCCCAGGATTTGAAACGATATTGAAGTTTGACGCGACCGAAGTACGGGGATTGGACGATCTCCATGCTCCTGAGGAAGCGATAAAGGAAGCACTACAATTAGCAAGTGACTTTTTCCAGTCGAAAGAAACCTTTTTCCTTGTAAACGGGACGACAGTAGGGAATTTAGCAATGATTCTCTCTGTATGCCAGCCAGGGGATGAAATCATTGTCCAAAGAAATTGTCATAAATCTGTATTGAATGGCTTGGAGCTCGCAGGCGCCTCGCCGGTGTTTATCGCTCCGAGGTATGAAAGAGAAACAGGGCGTTATAGTAGCATACTAGCAAAAGATGTAGAGGAAGCATTGTCACGACATCCGAATAGCAAGGCTGTTTTTTTGACTTATCCTGATTATTTTGGAAGTACATACGATTTAGAGAGCATTGCAGATATTGTCCATCATTCTAATCTCCCTCTGCTGGTTGACGAAGCTCATGGGGTCCATTTTCATTTAGGAGAGACTTTTCCAAAGTCTGCATTAGCTTCAGGGGCAGATGTTGTCGTTCAGTCTGCTCACAAAATGTCTCCTGCAATGACGATGGCGTCGTTTCTCCATATTGGCGGGGATCGTATAGACGCTGAAGGTATCCGCCACTATTTGCAAATTTTACAATCTAGCAGTCCTTCTTACCCATTAATGGCAAGTCTTGACCTAGCGAGATTTTATATGGCCTCATGGGGAAATAGGGAACGTAAAGAATTAAGGCAATTTACAAAGAATGTAAGGAGCATCCTTGACTCCTATGACCATTTGTTTACGGTGAAGCCTTCACACCTTAATGTCGATCCGCTAAAGCTTACACTAGAGGCTGAAGCTTGTTCCGGGTATGAACTAGCGGAGGCGTTGGATGCCGTCGGAATTGTACCGGAAATGGCTACTTCTGAGCAGGTTCTCCTTGTCTTAGGCTTAGGACCTAGTTTAGATTTGACAGATCTGAATCAACGTTTGGGTTCTTTGGAATGGCAATTAAAAAATAGCTCGAACCATGCTACAATAAAAGAAAATCATTTACCGCTTCCAGTGGTGCAAAATCTGGAATATAGTTATTTCGACATGCGAAAAATGATGGTTGAGAAGGTGGACTGGTCAGATGCTGCAGGTTATGTAGCTGCTGAAGCGATTATTCCCTACCCACCAGGGATCCCCATGATCATGAAAGGGGAGCGCATATCCGAAAGCCATTACCAGAAGGTGACTGCACTGATTAAACAGGGAGCACGGTTTCAAAATAAAGAGATAGAACAAGGGATTCGCGTGTTTAAAGGAGAATGAATGTGAAGGGTTTGTTTGTAACATTTGAAGGTGGCGAAGGAGCAGGAAAATCTTCCATCCTAAAAGCTATCGGTGAACAATTAAGAGAAGAAGGCTATCCCGTCCTTGAGACGCGCGAGCCTGGGGGTATACGTATTGCAGAAAAGATCAGGGAAGTGATTCTGACTCCATCACATACAGAAATGGATGGGCGGACAGAAGCTTTACTGTATGCGGCAGCACGAAGACAACATTTAGTGGAAAAAGTTATCCCTGCGTTGCAGGCAGGCAAAGTGGTCCTTTGTGATCGATTCATTGATTCGAGCCTGGCGTATCAGGGAGTTGCCCGGGATCTTGGTCTGGAAGAAGTATATAAGATCAATCAGTTTGCTATTGAAGACTGCATGCCTGATTTGACATTGCTTTTTGATATTACACCTGAAGAGGGGCTAAAGCGTATTGCAGATAATAAGGGGCGGGAACAAAACCGTCTCGATCTAGAAAATATAGATTTTCATGTGAAGGTCCACGAGGCTTATCATGATCTTGCGGAAAAATATAAAGAACGCATTCGTGTCATCACGGCAGGGCAACCATTCCAAGAGGTGAAAAGGGATGCCTATCAAGTTTTGAAGGAATCCTTGCCATCATAATTCTTTCCCATTTGTTATAATAGGATAAAACACCCAATAGGAGGGTATGTTTGCATGAAGATGATTATTGCAGTAGTTCAGGATAAAGACAGCAATCGTCTGACAGATGCGCTTGCGGAAAATGATTTCAAAACGACAAAGCTATCTACGACAGGTGGATTTCTTAGAGAAGGAAATACCACGTTTATGATCGGTTGCGATGACGATAAAGTGGATGACATCCTCGATATTCTAAAAAAGAACTGCAGTCAGCGTGAACAGATGGTTGCTCCCATTTCACCAATGGGTGGAAATGCCGATTCCTATATTCCGAAACCAGTGAAGGTCGAGGTCGGGGGAGCTACCGTATTCATTTTACCTGTAGATTCCTTTTTTCAGTTTTAACTAGGGAAGGATAAAGCTATGAAAATCAGTCAAGAGATGCGAACACAGTTGGATGGGGCAAAAAAGCAATCCTCCCAACAAATGAAAGGGAAGCCTAGCTTCGATGCAATGGTCCAATCACAATCCCGTCAGCTGCAGGAAGCTCAATTGAATCAGTTGATGAATAACATCACCACACAAGGGGAACGAGTCGCCAGGTTCCGATCCTTCCGTGATTTGGCTAAATATAAGCGTCTCATCAAGGACTTCGTCAAAGAATCCGTTCAATATGGCATGAATCTAAAGCATTCCCATAGTTGGAATCGACAAGGACGGACACGAAAATTGACGATTGTGGAAGCGGTGGACGAAAAACTTGTCGAACTTACAGATAATGTGTTGGACCAAGAGAAGCGCAGCGTTGATCTTTTGGAGTTAATAGGAGAGATCAAGGGTCTGCTGATCAATTTATATACGTAAGGACGGAGCCTTATGCAGACATGGACACAAATGAAAAACATCCAGCCATTAGCTGCCCAGATGTTGGTCAACAGCTTTAAGAAAGATAGGATCTCCCATGCGTATTTATTCCAGGGGAACCGGGGAACCGGAAAAAGGGAAATGAGCCTCCTGTTTGCAAAAAGTATTTTTTGTAAAAATCGAAGCGGTGCAGAACCATGTCAAAGTTGCAGAGATTGTCACCGCATCGATTCGGGGAATCACCCGGATTTACACTGGATTGAACCGGATGGGCAGTCCATTAAAAAAGAACAAATTCTCCATTTACAAAAGGAATTCACATATACAGGATTAGAGTCAAACAGGAAAGTGTATATCATCGTTGATGCGGAAAAGATGACGGTCAATGCTTCCAATCGGTTGCTGAAATTTCTTGAAGAGCCCAGCCAGCAGACGACAGCGATGCTGCTGACCGAAAGTGGACCTACGATTTTAGATACAATCCGTTCCCGTTGTCAGCTTCTGGCTTTTCAACCTTTGAATCCAATTAGGATTGAAGAAAAGTTGACAGCAGAAGGTGTTTCCGCCTCCAATGCAAAACTTTTGGCAGCATTGACCAACAACTTGACAGAAGCCAGTGAAATGAATGAAGATGAGTGGTTTGCGAATGTGAGAAAACTAGTGATACAATTAATTGAAGTGCTTCAAAATAAACCAAATGAAGGACTTTTGTTTATCAATCATCAGTGGATGCCTCATTTCAAGGAACGTATACAGTTGCAACGTGGTCTTGATGTATTGATGCTCTGGTTCCAGGATGTGATTAATCAACTTCTGGACCGGGAAGAATCTATCATTTTCACGACAGAGAGAGAAAAATTGAACCAGGCGACGATGCGATGGTCACGTCAATCGGCAGCTCGTTGCTTATCTGAGATTCTTGAGGCGAAACGAAAGATAAATCAAAATGTCCATCCTAATTTAGTGATGGAACAACTTACCCTTCAACTACAGAGGTGATGATCGAATGATCGAAGTTGTAGGTGTCCGATTTAAGCAGGCGGGTAAGATATATTATTTCGATCCGGGCGGATTGCGGATGACGACGGATGATTATGTCATCGTCGAAACCGTACGTGGGATCGAATTCGGAAAAGTTGTCATTGCTAATAAATCCATAGATGAAGAAGACGTTGTTTTACCTCTTAAGAAAGTCATCCGTATTGCAGATGATAAAGATAAAGTAACGGTGGATGAAAACAAAGATAACGCTCTCGAAGCTTACCGAGTTTGTGAAAAGAAAATTCGTGAACATAAATTGGACATGAATCTTGTGGATGTTGAATATACGTTTGATCGTAATAAAGTGATTTTTTATTTTACAGCGGATGGCCGTGTGGACTTCCGGACATTAGTCAAAGATCTTGCATCTGTATTTAAGACGAGGATAGAGCTTCGTCAAATCGGTGTGAGGGATGAGGCTAAAATGCTCGGCGGTATCGGTCCATGTGGGCGGATGCTTTGTTGCTCTACGTTTTTAGGTGATTTCGAACCTGTTTCTATAAAGATGGCCAAAGATCAGAATCTATCGCTTAACCCAGCGAAAATTTCTGGTTTGTGTGGCCGATTGATGTGTTGTCTCAAATATGAGAATGATGATTACGAAAATGCGAAAAAAGAGCTTCCTGATCTTGGTGAAAGTATTACGACATCCTTCGGGAGAGGAAAAGTCGTTGGTCTCAATATGTTGGAGCGTATGGTACAAATTGAATTCCGCGACAAAGAGCGTGTCCTTGAATACTCTCTGCAAGAGCTGATTGATGAGGGAGTTCTTCAAACCGAAGCCTCAGAATAAAGGGTGGAGTCGAGCGTGAACAAGAAAGCCATTTTTGAACAAGTATCCCATTTTGAAAGTCAAATCGGTGAGCTTTATGAACAGCTCGGTGATTTGAAAAAGCAGCTTGCCTATTTGTTGGAAGAAAACCAACATTTATCACTTGAAAATCATCATTTGCGCCAACGCTTAGAGAAGGAAAATGAAAAAGAACAAGCGTCCTCGACGACAGACTCCAAACAGGACAAGAGTACGGTCGTTGGGGAAGGTTATGATAATCTCGCCCGGCTCTACGAAGAAGGCTTTCATATTTGTAATTTGCATTTTGGCAGCCCAAGAGATGAAGATTGTTTGTTCTGCTTATCTTTCTTGAATAAAAAGAAATAATCCCAGGTCCAAGCCTTTCCTTGCTCGTTCGAGGAAGGGCTCTCTTTATATCAAATCTCTTTTGACATAAAGCTTCTGAACACAACTATTCAATAATAGGGCATTATAATTGAAGACTCGATTTCGAAATGTTTATGGAGTGGATGGGGCTGCGGGGAAGGATAGACTGGCAAGCCCCCATCCAACACTTCACAAAATGTCTCGAAACTGAACATTCAAGAATAGGGTGCTTTTATGGAAGGTTATTAATATTGGATTCATAGTGGCAAACACATGAAAAATAAAGTATTAGCTAATAGATAGAAAGGAACAACATGAATGGTTCAATTATACGGTGACGAACGAATTGATTTTTTATTAGCAAAAGAGAATATGCGGATTATTCAGAGTCCCAGCGTATTTGCCTTTTCACTGGATGCCGTTTTACTGGCTGATTTTACTTATGTACCCAAAACCCGTGGGAAGATTCTTGATTTATGTACAGGCAATGGGGTTGTTCCCCTTTTTCTCTCTACACGGTCCAAAGTACCTATTACGGGAGTGGAAATACAGGAACGTCTCTTTGATATGGCAGTTCGGAATATTGAATTGAATGAGCTGGATAATCAACTGGAAATCATCCATGGTGATCTGAAAGATATGCCTGCTTACTACGGAAACGACAAGTTTGATCTTGTCACTTGTAATCCTCCTTACTTTCCTACCCCCAAGACGGATGAACAAAACTTGAATGAACATATGGCGATTGCCCGCCATGAGATTCATTGCAATCTTGAGGAAGTGGTAGAATCGTGCAGTCGCCTTGCGAAATCGGGAGGGAAAGTGTCTATGGTGCATCGACCGGAGCGTTTGGTGGAGATTGTCCAATTATTTAAGAAATATAAGCTAGAACCGAAGCGGATGCGTCTTGTGTATCCAAAGGAAGGTAAAGAAGCCAACATCCTTTTGATCGAAGGAGTTCGGGACGGGAAAGCTGGTCTGAAAATCCTCCCACCTTTGTACGCTCTCACAAAGGAAGATGAATATACAGAGGAATTAAGGGAAATTCTTTATGGAGAATAATCATTGTGTGTACATGCTCAGGTGTAAGGATCAGACGCTCTATACTGGTTATACAAATAATTTAGCTGCGCGCTTAGAAAGACATCAAGCTGGTAAAGGGGCGAAGTATACAAGGGGGAGAGGACCATTAGTGTTAGAAGCTTATGAGGTGTATGAAACAAAATCAGAGGCCTTACAGCAGGAATATCAAATAAAACGGATGACAAGGCAAGAGAAAGAACGTTGGATTTTAAGAAGAAAGAAGGGAGGATGAGAATATGAAGGTTCAAAAGAGCTTTAGCACAGGTAGTGATTTTGGGACTCTTTATATTGTACCGACTCCGATCGGCAATTTGGAAGATATGACTTTTCGCGCCGTAACTACACTGAAACAAGTAGATGCTATTGGGGCGGAAGATACGAGGAATACAAAAAAGCTGCTCAATCACTTTGATATTTCCACATCACTCGTCAGTTATCATGAACATAACAAGCATTCTAAAGGCCCTCAATTGATGGATCGAGTACTTTCTGGTGAATCTATCGCTATCGTTAGCGATGCAGGGATGCCAGGTATATCTGACCCAGGAACAGACCTTGTACAAAGAGCAGTGGAAGCGGATATTCCTGTCGTTGTTTTACCTGGAGCGAATGCTGCTTTACCTGCCTTAGCTGGATCAGGTTTGTCTACAGAGGAATTCTATTTTTACGGCTTTTTGCCAAGAAAAAAGAAAGATCGGCTAGCTTCTTTGGAGCGGTTAAAACCACTTCAGGCAACATTGATCTTTTATGAGTCCCCCCATCGACTGAAAGAGATGTTGACTCATGTACATGAAGTCTTCGGTTCTAGAAAAGCATCCCTGGTCAGGGAGCTGACGAAACGTTACGAGGAATTTGTCAGAGGCGATTTAGGTGAATTGGCAGATTGGGCTCATTCAGAAGAAATCCGCGGAGAATTCTGTGTGGTTGTAGAAGGCAATGATGAACAAGAAGAAGAAACGAATAACTGGTGGGCAGATTTATCATTGATCGACCATGTTAAGCAGTATATGGAAGCAGAAGGAATGAGAAATAAAGAAGCGATTAAACAGACGGCCCTAGACCGGAAGTTGCCGAAACGAGACGTATATCAAGCCTATCACGTAGAAGGTGAATAGAAGATAAAAAATCCCTTACTGTTAGGCCTGCAAACAGTAAGGGATTTATCTTAACATATGTCATGTAGATAGTTCTCTATTTATCCAGTCAATCGTCTTATTATTTATCTCTATAGATTATTTATTTTAGGTTGTCTTGTAGTTCAGAAAGAAGCATTTGTGCGCCTTCTTTGCTCAGGACGAGATTGCCGTTTGCCAGTTTCATATTTTCATCTGAAACTTCCCCTGTGACATGGCAAGTCATGTTGGGCTTGTACTTCTTAAGAACGATTCGATCATCGTCCACGTATATTTCCAACGCGTCCTTTTCGTTAATTCCCAATGTACGACGAAGTTCGATCGGAATCACCACTCGACCGAGTTCGTCAACTTTACGTACGATACCTGTAGATTTCATTTTCTGTCTCCCCTCAATCAAAAGTTTTATCTCTCATATTTCGACATATGTCTCGACATAATAGTACCAACCATTCCCAGAGGTGTCAATTAATAATAGGGGTAGGATAATTTCCAAATCCGCATACTCGGCACGGTATTTGAAAAGGGGTGATGAAGCAATTTTACCAGGCCTTTTTTAAAAAAATCCCTATTATGAATACCAAATTTGGTTGGTTTATCCAATATGTTCTCTATACATCCTATTTTACCAAAGTGTTTACATATGTGAAATTAGAATGTTAGGTTCTTTTGACAATTTTACTTAAAGTTCGGTATATTTTAATGTTAGGAATGGAAATAAAGAAGATAAATAGATAGAATGATACCATGACCTTTAATGGCGTAGGGATTTAAGATTTTAGGAGGGAATAAGATGCCTGAAGAAAAAAAGACGTTTTATATTACGACACCCATTTATTACCCTAGTGGTAATTTGCATATTGGACATGCCTATACGACGGTAGCGGGGGATGCGATGGCCCGCTATAAGCGGTTACGAGGATACGATGTCATGTATTTGACAGGGACGGATGAGCATGGCCAAAAAATCCAGCGTAAAGCGGAAGAAAAAGGTGTAGCTCCACAAGAGTATGTGGACGAAATTGTGAGCGGAATCAAACAGCTTTGGGATAAGTTGGATATTTCATATGATGATTTTATCCGTACTACCCAGGATCGCCATAAGGTAGTCGTTGAAAAGATTTTCGATTATCTGATGAAAAAAGGTGACATTTACTTAGATGAGTATGAAGGATGGTATTGTACCCCATGTGAATCCTTCTTCACAGAACGTCAGTTAGAAGACGGACGTTGTCCTGACTGTGGGGGAGAAGTGGAGAAAGTGAAAGAAGAATCTTATTTCTTCAAGATGAGTAATTACGTGGATCAGCTGCTTGAGTTTTATGAAAAGAACCCCAATTTCATCCAGCCGGAAAGCCGTAAAAATGAAATGATCAATAATTTCATTAAGCCAGGTCTAGAAGACTTAGCTGTGTCCCGTACGACTTTTGATTGGGGAGTTGGAGTACCCGGGAATGAAAAACATGTCATCTATGTCTGGATTGATGCATTAAGTAACTATATTACTGCCCTCGGCTATGATAGCGAAGACGATTCCCGTTACCAAAAATTCTGGCCTGCGGATGTGCAGTTAGTCGGGAAAGAAATTGTAAGGTTCCACACCATCTATTGGCCGATTATGTTGATGGCTCTGGATCTACCATTACCGAAGAAAGTATTCGCCCATGGATGGATCTTGATGAAAGATGGCAAGATGTCCAAATCGAAAGGGAATGTCGTCGACCCTGTACAACTAAGCGATCGTTATGGACTTGATGCTCTTCGTTACTACTTGCTTCGTGAAGTACCATTCGGTTCAGATGGTGTATTCACTCCAGAGGCCTTCGTCGAGCGTACGAACTATGACCTGGCTAATGACTTAGGGAATCTGCTGAATCGTACGGTAGCGATGATCAGCAAGTACTTTGATGGGGAAATTCCAGAACTAAAACTTGGGGAAGATGAATTTGACCAAAGTCTCGAGAAATTGGCAAAAGAAACGCGTATATCCGTTGAAAATTCTCTTGAGAACATGGAGTTTTCTGTAGCTCTTGCTGACCTTTGGAAATTCGTCAGCCGTACAAACAAATATATCGATGAAACACAGCCATGGGTATTAGCGAAAGAGGATACTCAAAAAGAACGTCTTGGTAATGTCATGGCACACCTGGTAGAAGCACTTCGTCAGACAGGTATTATGTTGCAGCCATTCTTGACTGAGACACCAGAACGGATCTTCCAACAGCTTGGTGTTACGGCAGATGAACATAAGGCATGGGAGAGTTTAAGCGAGTTCGGCATCATTCCAGCAGGCACGAAAGTACAGAAAGATCAGCCAATCTTCCCACGCCTGGATGCAGAGGAAGAGACGCAGATCATTAAGGATATGATGAAAAAACCAACTCCTCAAAAAGAAGAAAAGAAAGAGGAGGAAAAAGATCAGGCTGAAGAAGTGACGATCGATGACTTTATGAAGCTTGATTTCCGTGTCGCTGAAGTTTTGAAAGTAGATAAAGTGAAGAAAGCAGATAAATTGCTTAAGATTCAATTAGACCTGGGTTATGAACAGCGCCAGGTTATTTCAGGAATTGCTGAGCACTACACTCCGGAAGAGCTTGTAGGGAAGAAAGTCATTTGCGTAGCGAATTTGAAACCTGTCAAACTTAGGGGAGAATTGTCGGAAGGAATGGTCCTCGCTGGTGAAGATGAAGGCGGGCTTTCCTTGGCATCAGTCGATCAAACGTTAAAAAATGGTACGAAAGTGAAATAACGTCCACATAAAAAGGGAAAGCTCTCACTAGCGCTTTCCCTTTTTTACATTGTACTTTAATCAAATTCTAAAATGAAGAAGAGATAGAGGTGGGGTTCAACATGCTATTTGATACACATGTTCATTTGAATGCAGATCAATTTGAAGGTGATTTAGAAGAAACAATCGAACGCGCACAAGAGGCGGGAGTCAAATATATGACAGTCGTAGGTT
Source organism: Halobacillus dabanensis (assembly GCF_900114165.1). Lineage (GTDB taxonomy): Bacteria > Bacillota > Bacilli > Bacillales > Halobacillaceae > Halobacillus > Halobacillus dabanensis. The sequence goes on along the minus strand of NZ_FOSB01000019.1, from coordinate 23,562 downwards.
TCGATGAGAAAACGATCCCTAAAGCGATGGAGATAGCGGAGAAGTATGAGAACATCTATGCCGCTGTAGGTTGGCATCCTGTAGATGCGATTGATATGACAGAGGAAGACTTGGAATGGATTGAAGAATTATCTGAGCATCCTAAGGTCGTCGCTATAGGGGAAATGGGCCTTGATTACCATTGGGATAAGTCACCAAAGGACATCCAGAAAGAAGTTTTCCGTAAGCAAATTCGTTTGGCGAAAAAGGTGAAGATGCCGATTATCATCCACAATAGAGAAGCGACGGATGACATCGTAGAAATCCTGAAAGAAGAAAAAGCTGAAGAAGTAGGCGGAATCATGCATTGTTACAGCGGTCCAGTCGAAACCGCTAAAGAATGTATTGATATGAATTTCATGATTTCCTTAGGCGGACCTGTCACTTTCAAAAATGCTAAGTTACCCAAAGAGGTTGCTGAAGCTATTGATTTGAAGCATTTGCTTGTAGAAACAGACTGTCCATTCCTTGCCCCACACCCAAATCGCGGAAAAAGGAATGAGCCTGCCTATGTAAAGTTGGTTGCGGAACAAATTGCTGAGTTGAAGGGACTGACATACGAAGATGTCAGCGAGACCACGACATCGAATGCACTCGAATTTTTTGGAATCCAGTCATAAATTAAGAAATCCTGGTTAGTTTATTACAATTCATGGCCAATTGTATGGGAATTGTAACATGCTTGTTATGTTAATTGACTAGGTAAAAAAGCATAATAAAGGAGTCAGTAATAAAGTTTACTGGCTCCTTTTTTCTATGAAGGGGGTTCAGTTGACATGAGTTTGTTACATGACTACAATAAAACGCGCGCTTTAGAAAGGAGGCCAAAGGATGAAATTAGGGAGAATGTTAAAATCAGCCATTAGTCACATGATGGTATGGGCAACTGTGATTGCCGTCCTATGCATCGCCTTTTTAGTAACCGTTTCGTATGAAGCTACCAAAGCTTCCGTACAAGTGACGCAGAATGGGCAAAAAGAACTGATACGCACTCATGCTAATACTATCGATGATTTATTATCAGAGCTTGATGTCACTGTGGAACAACATGATGAACTATCACATAATTTATCCGATCCGGTTGAATATGGAATGGATGTCACTTACATAGCATCTAAGTCTATCAATCTAGCCATCGATCGTAACAATACAGAAGAATACAATACAACCGCCTCTACGGTAGGTGAATTCTTTGAGCAGGAGGGGTTCCAGTTCGAAGAGCGGGACGAAATTTCCCATGAAGAAGATACACCGATTGAAGAAGGAATGGATATTCAAATTCAACAAGCTTTCCAAGTGGTCGTTAATGATGGGGGAGAATCCGAAAAGGTTTGGACCACAGAATCGACAGTAGAGGATTTCCTTGATGAACAAGAGATTAGCCTGGATAAACTTGATGAACTGAATGTTGATGAGAGCGACCGGATTACAGCAGACACACCGATTACAATTACCAGAGTCGAAAAAGTGACCGATGTTGTAGAAGAAGAAGTCGATTATACGGTAGAAACTAAAAAAGACAGCTCTTTACCTAAAGGGGAAAAGAAAGTCATCACCTCTGGCGAAAAAGGGCTGATAACGAAGAAATACGAAGTCATCCTTAAGAATGGAAAAGAGACGAGTCGTGAACTGATAGAAGAGAATGTGGAAAAAGAAAGTGAAAAAGAAGTGGTGGCCTTAGGGACGAAAGTAGAGGAGAAAACTCCTGCGACCACTACGGCATCCAGCTCTTCTTCTAATTCTTCCTCCAGTTCTTCAAGCCAAGCTTCTACGACAGTATCGAGAAATGATACGGGTGGAGCAGAAACACTGTATATGCATGCAACTGCCTATACAGCTAACTGCAGCGGATGTTCAGGTATCACTGCTACAGGCATTAATTTGAAAGCAAATCCGAACCGGAAGGTAGTAGCCGTCGATCCGAATGTCATACCTTTAGGAAGTCGTGTATGGGTGGAAGGTTACGGTTATGCCGTTGCGGGGGATACAGGGGGAGCCATTAATGGTAACCGCATTGATTTGTTTGTTTCCTCTAAGAGTGAAGCTTTGAATTTCGGCTCCCGTAATGTGAAAGTGAAAATATTAGATTAATGATGCTAGCAGAGGATTCTTTCCTCTGCTTTTTTCCGTGTATATACTCATGGTATGCTATGGAAAGATGAAGATGGGACTCTACAGGAGGAAAGAACGTGAAAATAAAAGAAGTGATTGTAGTCGAAGGGAAAGATGATACGGCGAAAATCAAATCAGCAGTAGATGCTGATACGATCGAAACCAATGGTTCCGCCATTGATGAAGTAGTTTTAGAACAAATCAAACATGCCCAGCAAAAAAGAGGGGTGATAATTTTCACAGACCCGGATTTTCCTGGGGAGCGTATCAGACATATCGTCACTCAACATGTCCCTGATTGTAAACATGCGTTTCTTCCAAAGCATCTGGCCCGTGCAAAACACGATAAAGGGATTGGCATTGAACATGCATCTAAAGCGGATATTCAGGAAGCTTTAGGAGCCGTTTATGAGCTGGTCGATGTCCGAGAAGGGGAGATTACTAAGCAAGATCTGATCGGTTATGGTCTTATTGGCAGTCCACATTCAGCCACGCGTCGTGAAAGGCTGGGTATTGTTTTACAGATTGGGAAAACAAATGGCAAGCAGTTGTTACGTCGCTTGAATATGTTTCATATCACAACAGAACAACTCGATGAAGCTATGAATCAGATTATTCAGGAGGAAAGAGATGAAAAGTAGAGCAGTTGCAACACCGACAAGAACGAAGGAAATTTTACAAACATATGGATTTTCATTTAAGAAGAGTTTGGGACAGAACTTCTTGATCGATGTGAATATCTTGAAGAATATTATGGTAGAAGCTGGGATCGACAAATCCGTGAATGCTATCGAAATTGGTCCAGGAATTGGGGCGTTAACAGAACAACTTGCCCAACATGCAGATCGTGTAGTGGCTTTTGAAATAGACCAGCGCCTTCTTCCTATTCTAGAAGACACACTAGGGGAATATGAAAACGTAGAAGTGATCAATCAGGATATATTGAAAGCAGACGTTGCTCAGGTCATAGCAGATCATTTCCATTCCGATCAACCGGTCCGGGTCGTCGCTAACCTTCCTTATTACATTACAACCCCAATTCTAATGAAACTTCTGATGGAGCGATTACCGATCGATAGCGTCACGGTTATGATCCAGAAAGAAGTGGCAGACAGAATGGCGGCTGAGCCTAACACAAAGAGTTATGGTTCACTTTCTATCGCCGTCCAATATTACACCGAAGCGAAAGTTGTGCTGAATGTTCCTAAGACCGTTTTTATGCCCCAACCGAATGTCGATTCTTCTGTTCTCCATCTTGAGATGAGAAAAGCTCCTCCAGTTGAGGTGGAAGATGAAGACTTCTTTTTTGACGTGGTAAAAGCCACCTTTGGTCAGCGGAGAAAAACATTGATGAATAACTTAGCCCGGCATTTTAAAGGTGATATGGATAAAGATGAGTTACGTAAGCGACTTAATGAGGTAGGAATCGATCCATCCAGGCGAGGTGAATCTTTATCGATGGAGGAGTTTGCGCTTCTCGCTAATATTTTATATAAGTAAACATCTATAGACACAATGCCCATATTCTCACATACACTACATTAGCGTGTAGAGTGAGGTGGGGAATTGATGATATCAAGTGGAGATCTTGTAACACGAAAATCATACCAACACGATATAATCTTTCGAGTGAAAACAGAGGCGGGCCCGATCGTGAAGTTGATGGGAGAACACATTCGTCTCGAGGCCGATGCCCCTCTCGATGACCTTGAAAAAGTGACCGGCGCCGAATACCACCGGAGAAAAAAGGAAGTGGATAAGAAAGAGGCTTATTCCTATCGTCTGTTTCGCCAAGATTACAGACTTCTGAAAGAAAAGAGAGAAGCGGAAGCAGGTAGTGGGTATACGAGTAATAAAGAAACAAACTACTTTCAAATACCACCGCGTATTCTCCATATTGATGGGGATCCTTTATTCTTAAAAAAGTGTATCGCATTATATGAACAATTGGGCCTGCAAGTTCATGGCCAGTATCTGCACGAAAAGGAGATGCCGAACCAAGTCCTGCCTTTAATTGAAAAAGTACATCCGGAAATTGTCGTATTGACCGGACACGACTCTTATTCAAAAGCTAAAGGGACAGTTCGGGAACTGGATTCTTATCGTCATTCTAAGTATTTTGTAGAAGCGGTACGAAATATCCGGAGGAAATATCCGAACTTCGATCAGCTGGTCATTTTTGCAGGGGCCTGCCAATCGCATTTTGAATCAATCATCAGAGCTGGGGCGAATTTCGGAAGTTCACCGGCCCGTGTTAACATTCATGCGATCGATCCCGTGTACGTTGCCGCAAGAGTTGCTTACACATCTTTCATGGACCATATTAATATATGGGAGGTCATCCGCAATACAGTCAGCGGAGAAGACGGCCTCGGTGGCATCGAGACCAAAGGTTTACTTCGCATCGGAATGCCTTATACGGAAAATCAAACTGAAGAACAAGAAGAAACCTAACTGCTGTCATCACCAATGACAGCAGTTTTTTCATTAACCAATCTGACAGTACTCTGGAAGACTCAATTTCGAGATAACCGGGATTCGTTGCCTTTACACTCCCTGTAATGATTGTTCTTAAACTTGGCGAGGTTGACCAAGACAACTCCACATTGGAATGTCCAGTCCATACGCCGCTATCGAGGCACTTCCGTTTTCACATTTGGAGTCTCGCAGCTTCTCCACCACCCCTTCGAAGTTAATGAGAAATGACTCTCTTTACCAGGAAGGAGCGTCTTCCAGCATCCCTGTCCTATGGGAGTACAACGCTCTATAGCAAGGTTTACAACATAGGAGCACCTTATGCTCATCAGCATGCTCCCATTAATTTTCACTTTTCTTGAAAAGGTTTAGAGAATCGATTTTGGCAAGGGGCGGAGGGAAACGGTGAGACTCCTGTGGGATCTGCGGGACAGGTGAGGCCCCGGAAGCCTGAGGAGGCTCACAGCCCGCCTCACGGAAAGCGAACCTTTTCCCGGAGCCCCAAAAGTTAAACAACAGGCTCGAAATTGAGTCTTCAAGAATCGGGAGGTTTAATGAAACAAAACCATTTTAGAGAAGAATAAATAATAAAAGTGATAAAATGTTACATACTTTTCCTTTAAATGGATAAGCTAACCAGGATTGATTATTTATATCATTCTGTTGCATTGTTTTGGAACAGTTGGTATAATTGAATATTTTATTTGACTTTGTCCATTCTTTGTGATAACCTAGTATACAGTGAGGTGGAGTACAGTGGCTAAAACGTTAGTAGAAATCAAGCAATCCCTTGAAGGGCAAATTGGCAAGCGTTTAACCTTGAAAGCGAATGGGGGACGCCGCAAAACAATTGAGCGTTCTGGTGTATTAGCAGAGACATATCCTGCGGTTTTCATCGTAGAGCTAGACCAAGAAGAAAATGCTTTTGAACGTGTATCATACAGCTATGCAGATGTACTTACAGAGACAGTCGAATTAAACTTCGATGACCTACAAACTTTGGCACTTGAGCAGTAAACCTACCGTTTGCTGCTTTTTTATTTTGCCTGGATATGGAACGTTCATGCAATAACAAGCAAAAAGGCGTGTATTACTTTAAGCAAACGCAAGACTGCTTGTTGTCGTATGATAAGCAACAATTACCAACTTTACATACAACTCCCTTGCTTGTCCGGATTCTATCCCGTGCATACTAATATTGTCGTAGCTGAGTGAAAGCGAAAGGAGCTGAAGACGATGGGACGTAAGCGTAGCATAATGTCCGATTCGTTGAAGGAAGAGATCGCGAAAGAACTTGGGTTTTACGACAAGGTAGAGAAGGATGGATGGGGTGGCATCTCTGGGCGCGATGCCGGCAATATGGTAAAACGAGCCATTAAAATGGCAGAAGAACAAATGGTGAACAGGCAAAAGTAAGTTTATCCCCCTGATGCTTCATGCTTCAGGGGTTTTTTGAAATAAAGATAAACATGCATGATTGCTCCTCATTCTCTTAAATATGGTACAATGCTTTCAGATAATCTTAAAGATGAGGTGCTTACATGCAAATACTTGAAAAAGCTCCTGCGAAAATTAATTTGTCTTTAGACGTTTTACATAAAAGACCGGATGGATTTCACGAAGTGGAGATGGTTATGACTACGGTAGATCTTGCAGATCGCGTAGAATTGACCCTCCTCCAGGGGGATAAAATAACTGTGGAATCAGAGAGTCGTTTTGTCCCTAATGATGAGCGCAATTTAGCCTACCGCGCAGCTAAACTCATCAAGGATCGATTCGGGGTAAAGCAAGGTGTGAAAATTTTTATTGAGAAGAACATTCCTGTTGCCGCTGGGCTAGCGGGTGGGAGCAGTGACGCAGCTGCTGTGTTGCGTGGTGTTAACCGGATGTGGGAGCTGAATTTGAGTCTGGACGAATTGGCTGAGTTGGGAGCCGAGATAGGATCGGATGTTTCTTTTTGTGTATTTGGTGGAACTGCCCTTGCCACGGGAAGAGGAGAAAAGATTCAAGCCATACCAGCTCCTCCTCCGTGTTGGGTCGTTTTATCTAAACCTACAATCGGAGTATCGACACAATCCGTTTATCAGCGGCTGGATGTGGAAGATGCAGAGCATCCGGACACAAAAGCTATGGTAGAGGCTTTAAAAGAAGGCGATTACGAAGGCATTTGTGCGAATGTCGGTAATACCCTCGAAGGTGTAACACTGGCTATGCACGAAGAAGTCGGGCAGATTAAAGAACAGATGAAACAGGCAGGTGCCGATGCGGTTTTAATGAGCGGAAGTGGACCGACTGTTTTTTCGCTTGTGGAACAAGATGCCCGAGCACAAAGAATTTATAATAGTTTAAAAGGCTTTTGTACGGAAGTTTATATGGTCCGGATGTTAGGATATAAAGAAACCCCTTGATAAATACCGTACAAATTTGTTATATTTAATGAAAATATTCGGATTTTAGAGGTGTCTTTGTTATGAAAAGAAGTGAGAGGCTCGTCGCTATGACTCATTATATTCTCGACCGGCCAAGGGAATTGATTTCTCTACCGTTTTTCTCAGCGAAATATGATGCGGCTAAATCATCCATAAGTGAAGATTTAGGTATAGTTAATAAAATGTTTCAGCATGAGGGAATCGGTTATTTAGAAACGGTTTCAGGCGCGGCTGGTGGAGTTAAGTATATTCCTGTGTTTGGTGCGGATGATAGTCAACAATTCGTTCGAAAGCTATGTGAAAAGCTTGAAGACCCTGCCCGGCTCCTTCCTGGTGGGTATTTGTTCATGAGTGACCTTTTAGGAGACCCGGAAACGATACGCAGTATAGGGAAACTTTTCGCCTCTGCTTTTCGTGACAAAGACATTGATGTAGTGATGACAGTGGCGACCAAAGGAATCCCACTAGCTTATGCGGTAGCTTCCTACTTAAATGTTCCAGTTGTCATTGCTAGAAGAGATCCTAAAATTTCTGAAGGTTCCACTGTGAGTATTAACTATGTGTCAGGCTCTACGAGAAAGATTCAAACCATGGTACTTACAAAGCGCTCATTGCAGCAAGGGTCTCGCGTTTGTATTATTGATGATTTCATGAAAGCAGGCGGTACCATTAACGGTATGAGAAACCTGTTGGTTGAATTTGATGCAGAGCTTGCAGGAATTGGTGTGCTTGCGGAAGCGGAAGACGAAGAAGAGGACCGTGTAGTTGATGATTACCTGTCTGTTGTGCAAATCATGAATGCAGATGACCGAAAAGCATCGATAGAAGTCAGACCCGGTAATTTACTGGAGAATATATAAGAGAGAAAGCCCTCATCCTTTTGTATGAGGGCTTTTTTACTCTTATAATATTAAATATATGGAATAATAAAAATTTTTTAGAAAATAAGCAGGAATTTTTCCTGTTTTGTGGAATTTGTGTTACATAAGTTCTTTTGCATAAAAGGTGGTGAATTTAATGGAAGTAACTGACGTAAGACTGCGACGCGTGAATACTGATGGAAGAATGCGAGCAATTGCTTCTATTACCTTGGATCAGGAGTTTGTTGTCCATGACATACGGGTGATTGATGGCAACAATGGGCTTTTTGTAGCCATGCCAAGTAAGCGTACTCCGGATGGGGAGTTCAGAGACATTGCACACCCGATCAATTCAGGTACTCGAGGAAAAATCCAGGATGCTGTACTTGAAGCTTATCACCGTGCTGGTGATGAGGAAGAAGCAGAGGTGGAATTTGAAGAAGCCGGCGCTTCCTAATACTTACGCACAACAAGAGCTTAGCCTATAACGGTTAAGCTCTTTTTTTTGGACTAAGGGACACACCTAAAGTTTTTGTTTTAAGAGATGATAGTAAATGACTAAACTTTTCTTAAGGTAAAAAGACTCAATATTTTAGTGGGGTATTAGAAATATCCTTACTTCTGTGAGACACGCTATGAATACATATATAAGAATTCAGTTAGGCATTCCACTATTGTTGAAATCACCGGGCAGTTGAGATATGATTCAAAGTGGATAATTAGGATGGAGGTACGTTCATGACTAATCGATATGCTGTCGTGCTAGCAGCTGGCCAAGGCACTCGTATGAAGTCGAAGCTTTATAAGGTTTTGCACCCTGTATGCGGAAAGCCTATGGTTCAGCATGTTGTCGACCAGTTGAATACATTAGATTTGCAAGAATTGATTACTGTTGTAGGTTTTGGTGCAGAAAAAGTCCAAGATCAACTTGGTGAAGATAGCCATTATGTCATCCAGGAAGAACAGTTAGGTACAGGTCATGCTGTTTTACAAGCAGACGATATTTTGGCGGATAAAGAAGGGACAACTGTTGTCGTATGTGGAGATACTCCTTTATTAACAGGGGAAACGCTCCAGAAGCTTCTGGATCATCATGACTCAGAGAACGCGAAAGCAACAATACTGACGGCTCATGCAGAAGACCCTCATGGTTACGGACGCGTTATTCGTGGAGGTAATGGTCAGGTAGAGCGCATTGTGGAACAAAAGGATGCCTCTGAGGAAGAGCAAGCCATTCAAGAAATCAATACAGGTACGTATTGTTTTGACAATGCTATGCTTTTCGATGCCCTGAAGAATGTTTCTAATGATAATGTCCAAGGGGAATATTACTTACCAGACGTTATTGAGATTTTAAAAGGACAAGGGGAAACAATCAGTGCTTATCAAACCCCTGAGTTTTCTGAATCTCTTGGAGTGAACGACCGTGTTGCGCTTTCTAAAGCTGAAAAACTCATGAAAAAGCGAATCAACGAGCAACATATGAGAAACGGTGTTACTTTAATCGACCCAGAACAAACGTACATCGGACCGGATGTGACGATCGGTCAAGATGTCGTTATTTATCCTGGTTGTGTACTTGAAGGGGAGACAATCATTGAAAATGATGCGTTAGTCGGCCCTCACTCAACCATTACCAATTGTCATATCGGCACAGAAACGACCATAAATCAAAGTGTTGCGAAAGATAGCCGTATTGGTGCACGTGTACAAATTGGACCTTTCGCTCATATCCGACCGGAATCCTCGCTCGGTGATGATGTGAAGGTCGGGAACTTTGTCGAAGTGAAGAAAGCGGCCTTCGGTGACGGTAGTAAGGCATCCCATTTGAGTTATATCGGCGATGCGGAAGTCGGAAGCGGCGTGAACATCGGCTGTGGTACAATTACTGTAAATTATGATGGTGAAAATAAACACCTGACGACAATAGAGGATGATGCATTCATCGGCTGCAACTCGAACTTAATTGCTCCTGTGACGGTTGGTAAGGGTGCTTATGTAGCCGCAGGTTCCACAATAAATCAAGATGTCCCGTCAGAAGCGTTGTCTATTGCTCGTTCCCGTCAAACGAACAAAGAAGGTTATGCTAGCAAAATGAAATCGACCAAAAAAGATTAACGGAGGGTTCCATCCATGGCAACTGGATATAAGGATTCAAAACTGAAAGTATTCTCACTAAATTCAAACCCTGAGTTAGCGAAAGAAATTGCTGATAATATCGGGGTAGACCTTGGAAAATGTTCAGTCACCAGTTTTAGTGACGGAGAGATTCAAATCAATATTGAAGAAAGTATCCGTGGGTGTGATGTGTATGTTGTCCAATCCACTTGTGAGCCTGTCAACCAACACATCATGGAACTCCTCATTATGATCGACGCTTTAAAGCGTGCGTCTGCAAGAACAATCAACATTGTTATGCCTTATTACGGCTATGCTAGACAAGACCGTAAAGCGAGAGCTCGTGAGCCGATCACAGCTAAGCTGGTTGCAGATCTGCTTGAGACAGCTGGAGCTTCCCGTGTTCTCATGTTAGATCTTCACGCTCCTCAGATCCAGGGATTTTTCAACCTGCCAATTGACCACCTTGTCGGAGTACCAATCTTGTCTGATTACTTTGAAGAAAAGAATTTTGATGATGTTGTTATTGTATCCCCAGACCATGGCGGGGTCACACGTGCTCGTAAAATGGCGGATCGACTTAAAGCCCCTATAGCGATTATTGATAAACGCCGTCCACGCCCGAATGTCGCTGAAGTAATGAATATTGTGGGGAACATCGAAGGGAAAACTGCTATTCTTATCGATGACATCATTGATACGGCAGGGACAATCACTCTTGCTGCCAATGCCCTTGTTGAGAGCGGGGCAAAAGAAGTGTATGCTTGCTGTACACACCCAGTTCTCTCCGGCCCAGCGATCGAGAGAATTGATAACTCTAAGATCAAAGAACTCGTCGTAACCAACACCATTCCGTTAGGGGAAGAGAAGTCTAGTGAGAAAATTACGGAGCTTTCTGTCGCCGGTTTAATAAGTGAAGCTATTATTCGAGTTCATGAACGTCAATCCATTAGTATTTTGTTTGATTAATTTCATTTTTTAGGTTTAACTCTTATGTATAACGGGAAACTGAATTAATGATTGGTAAATTACTGGAGGTTGATTAATTTGGCTATTACATTAAAAGCAGATCAAAGACAAAATCTCAAGCAATCCGTTACTCGTGAATTACGCCTAGAAGGCAATGTTCCTAGTGTCGTCTACGGGAAGGATAAAGAACCGATCACGGTTGCTGTTAACAGCATAGAGTTACTAAAAACTGTGCGTGATGAAGGGAAGAACGCTATTATCTCACTTGATATTGATGGCAAAGATACAGTTGATGTGATGTTACATGATTATCAAGTGGACCCTATAAAAGACGAGTTGATCCATGCGGATTTCTATATCGTTAATATGTCCGAAGAAATGGACGTTGAAGTACCAGTCCGTCTTGAGGGTGAAGCAGCAGGAAGTAAAGAGGGCGGGGTTGTTCAACAACCACTTTATGAAGTGGCCGTTCGTGCGAAACCGGCAAATATTCCTGAAGAAATCGTCGTAGACATTTCTGAATTGACAATCGGTGATAGCGTCATGGTCGGCGACTTGAAAGAATCCCGTAACTATGAAATTACGGAAGATGAAAACACAACCGTTGTTTCTGTTACGCCACCGCAGGAAATGCCGGAAGAAGAGACGGAAACAGATCCGGATGCTGAACCTGAAGTCATCAACCAGAAATCAGATGATGAGGAAGAAGAAGAGAAAAGTGAGTAAGTAATGAAGATATAACTAGGGCGTGGCCAAACGGGCACGCCCTTTTCTTCGTTGCCTGGACTATCTCCTGGGAATAATAGGGGTCCTTTTTAATATTGGAAAATAGGGTAACGTATAATTGTATAAGTCTCGACAGTTTTGGAGTAATCTTTTACTCGAGTCTAACGTGTTTTGACACGATTTCTTCGTGTCCTTTGATATAATGGTGGAATAGTAATAAAGAGAGTAAAGGAAGTTATGTATGAAGTGTATCGTAGGTCTGGGGAATCCAGGTAAAAAATATGAAAAAACGCGGCATAATATTGGCTTTGCAATTATTGATGAGTGGGCAGAGCGGAACAACTGGTCATTGAGCCAAAAGAAGTTCAATGGCTTGTATACAATGGAGCGCGTAGATGGGGAAAAAGTTATACTCTTGAAACCGCAAACGTACATGAATTTGTCTGGAGAGTCTTTGCGTCCATTGATGGATTTTTACGATATCAACGTCGAGGACGTCCTTGTAGTGTATGATGACTTGGATTTACCTCCAGGGAAGATCCGCCTGCGCAAAAAAGGTGGACACGGCGGTCATAATGGAATTAGAAATATCATCGATCAGTTAGGTACAAAGGAATTCAAACGACTTCGGGTCGGTGTTGGCCGTCCGGAAGGTTCTAAATCAGTAATTGATCATGTTCTGGGCACATTCTATAAAGAAGAGCAAGAACCTGTACAAGAAAGCATCGATTACGCTGTGCAGGCTTGTGAGGCATGGTTGAAAAAGACTTTTAATGAAGTAATGAACGATTATAATATGAAGTGAAGAAAGCTGCTGGATGGTTCCGTATAACTGGAACCCATGACGGTAAAACTATTTACCATCACCCCTTCAAGGAGGATGGAAATGAAAATAAGATATTTTTGCCGTCATTGTCAGAATCAAGTCGGTGAATTAGACGCCAAACAAGTGGATGTGTCGCAGTTAGGATTCGATTTATTGAATGATCAAGATCAGGAGCAAATGGTTCATATGACGAGTAGCGGAGACATGGATATTCGGACCATTTGTGATTCATGTAAAGAATCGTTAGACGACAATCCACATTACCACGAGTTAGACTTTTTTATACAGTAAATCTTGATTTTCGGATAATTCCGAGGTCTGGATGGTGGAGGAGTTCGTTATGCAAGGTATTAAGGATTTTTTATATCCACAGGATGATATCCATTCTATTGTAGAGGGCTTTCAGTCAGGGATGAGAGAGCAGATGGTCGCTGGTTTGTCCGGTGCTTCTAGAAGTTTAATGATTTCTTTACTCCATGAGTCCTTGAAACGCCCTGTAATTATTGTGACACATCAATTGATTCAGGCCCAACAATTGTATGAAGATATGCAAGAATTGACGGATGCTGAACAAGTGCATCTTTATCCTGTCAATGAATTAATCGCATCAGAAATAGCGGTCGCTAGCCCTGAGCTCCGGAGTCAGCGTATTGACGCATTAAGTCAATGGTTGTCGCAGGACACTGGGGTTTTGATCGCGCCTGTGGCTGCATTGAAACGGATGATGCCACCGAAAACATACTGGGAGCATAATCAGCTCCCTTTTCGTGTTGGAGAAGAAATCAATCTGGATGATTATCTAAAACGTCTGATAAATATGGGATACAATCGGACGGAAATGGTAGCCACTCCAGGTGAATTCTCTGTACGCGGAGGTATTATCGATGTGTATCCACTCACATCGGAATTCCCTTACCGTATCGAGTTATTCGATACGGAAGTGGATTCCATCCGTACATTTGATTCAGAGACTCAGCGGTCGCACAAGAAGCTGGACGAAGTACTCATCGGACCAGCTACGGAGCTCTTATTGACGGAAGAGGATTTCGCCAGGGCTCATGACCGTTTGGAAAATGCGCTAAGCCATTCTTTGAAAAAATTGAACAAGCAAGAGGCTAAAGAGACATTAGCACAAGTAATTGAACATGATTTGGACCGTTTGAAGAATAAAGAGCATTTTCAGGAGATATACAAGTATATTGGATACTTTTATGAAGAACCTGTCAGTCTACTAGACTATTTGCCAAAAGAAGGTATCGTCATTTTGGATGAAATGAGCCGAATTCAAGAGACGGCCAATCGTTTAGATCAGGAAGAGGCGGAGTGGCATCAGAGTATGCTTGAGGGCAATCAGGCTGTCCGTGATTTGAATCTATCCTTCGAATGGCAGGATACATGGCATCATATCGATCACGCGCGGCTGTATATGTCGGTATTCATGCGTCATATTCCGAACACCCAGCCACAGAATATTGTCAATATATCAAGTCGTCAAATGCAACAATTCCATGGCCAGATGAACTTATTGAAAAATGAGATGGACCGCTGGCAAAAGCAAGATTATTCTGTAGTAATCCTTGCACCTGATGAAGCGAGAAAGTCTAAAATCGAAGGTGTCCTTCAGGATTATGACATGGAAGCTAACGTCGCTAAGGGAGAAGTGAGCCTTCCTTTAGTCAAACCTACGATCATCACTGGTAACATAAGCAGTGGATTCGAGTGGCCGATGCATAAGCTGGCCGTACTGACAGAGAATGAATTGTTCAAGAAACGAACAGCAAAACCGAAACGGAAACAAAAGATGTCCAATGCGGAACGAATAAAGAATTATCAGGAGCTGAAGGTTGGCGACTATATTGTCCATGCCAGTCATGGAATTGGGAAATACCTCGGTATTGAAACATTGAAAATGGGGGGGAATCATAAGGATTTCCTCACAGTCAAATATTCAGGTAATGACAAATTATTCGTTCCTATCGACCAAATTGATCTAATACAGAAGTATGTCGGATCTGAAGGAAAAGAGCCGAAAGTATACAAATTGGGCGGTAGTGAGTGGAAAAAGGTGAAAAGCCGAGTCCAGTCTTCTGTCGAAGATATTGCGGATGATCTCATTCAACTCTATGCAGAACGAGAAGCATCCAAGGGTTATGCATTTAATGAAGACGGAGAAATGCAGAAGGATTTTGAAGCAGCTTTTCCATATGAAGAGACCGAAGATCAAATCCGGTGTATCGAGGAAATTAAGTCCGATATGGAGAGAATCCGGCCAATGGACCGTCTTTTATGTGGAGATGTGGGTTATGGAAAAACGGAGGTCGCGATTCGTGCGGCTTTTAAAGCGATTGTGGAAGGTAAACAAGTGGCGCTTCTTGTACCGACAACCATCTTAGCTCAACAGCATTATGAAACCTTACAGGAACGTTTCCAAGGTTTTGGTGTGAACATTGGATTGATGAGCCGATTCCGTACAAAGAAACAACAAAAAGAGACAACCGACCGACTTAGAAAAGGACTTGTTGATGTAGTGGTCGGCACCCATAGGATTCTATCTAAAGATGTTCACTTCATGGACTTAGGCTTGCTTATCGTTGATGAAGAACAACGCTTCGGAGTCAAGCATAAGGAAAAAATAAAACAACTGAAAAATAATGTCGATGTACTAACATTAACTGCTACACCAATCCCAAGGACGTTACATATGTCCATGCTCGGAGTGCGTGATCTATCAGTTATTGAAACACCTCCTGCCAACCGTTTTCCTATACAGACGTATGTTTTAGAATACAACCCTATTTTTCTTCGAGAAGCTGTCGAACGTGAAATGGCCCGGGACGGACAAGTCTTCTTCTTATTCAACCGTGTCGAAAATATCGAGCGCATGGCACAGGATATTGCAGAACTTGTTCCAGAAGCACGGGTCACCTTTGCGCACGGGCAAATGAATGAGACAGAGCTCGAGAATGTCATGTTTTCCTTCTTAGGGGGAGAATTTGATGTCCTTGTCAGTACAACGATTATTGAAACAGGAGTCGACATTCCAAATGTAAACACTTTAATCGTTTATGATGCAGACCGTATGGGATTGAGTCAGTTGTATCAATTGCGGGGACGTGTCGGAAGGTCTAATAGAGTTGCCTATGCGTACTTTACCTATCAAAAAGATAAAGTGCTGACTGAAGTGGCGGAGAAGCGGCTTCAGGCGATTAAAGAGTTCACTGAACTCGGATCGGGCTTTAAAATTGCAATGCGGGACCTATCGATAAGAGGGGCAGGAAACCTCCTCGGAGCCCAGCAGCATGGTTATATCGATTCGGTAGGTTTTGACATGTACTCTCAAATGTTGAAAGATGCGATAGAGGCGAAGCGACAAGGGAAAGAACCGGAAAACATCAAACCGTTCCAACCTGAACTGGATATGATGTTGGATGCTTATATACCTGATGACTATATCGCTGATGAAAAACAGAAAATTGACATGTATAAGGTTTTCCAGGCCATTGAGTCTGTGGAGGATATCCATGATTTACGTGATGAACTCATCGACCGTTTCGGTGAATACCCACAAGAAGTGGAGAACTTATTCCGTGCATCATCCATACGTTTGCAGGCGAAAAAAGCGAGAATTGAATCTGTGACAGAGAAGAAGAAAAAGATCGAGATGCTTATGGAGTCGGAACAAAGCCAGCAAATAGATGGAACCAAACTGTTTGAGTTTGCCAATACGTATGGTCGTATGGTCCAACTCGGTACAGAGGACTCTCAATTAAAAGTAACATTTACGTGGGATCGTAAAACTGAGTTTAAACGTTATGAACTTGTGGAGGAATTCATTCGAAAGCTTCCTGAAATGATGAGAGAGACGACGACTGCATAATTTTCACCTCATTCCTGGTCGGGGATGAGGTTTTTTCTACATAGAACCTCGAGTCCTAGCTTATCGAGGTCATAAGCGAATCACCTTTGTGAGGAAAAACCCCCTCAGAAAGGGTGCCCCTCTTATGCTTGTCGAAGCTGTTCAAGGCGCCTCCACTTTTGAAGTCGTTCAGTTCCGGCTCCCAGACACTCGAGGTCATAAGTCAATCCGCTCTGTGGAGAAACCCCGCTCCACTACGCGTCTTGTCTTATGCTTGTCGTGTCTCCCAGGTCGCCTCCACATCCGATGTTTACATTTTTTATGAAAAAATCCATACCAAGGGTGTATAGGTTTTTATTGCTGAATCATACTATCTTTAATCACCCGCTTGTTCTGCTTGCGCTTCAACAGGGAAAAGATAGGCAGTCATCACAGAAAAGGAGGCAGCATAAAGAATGAAAGCAACTGGTATTGTACGCCGTATTGATGATTTAGGACGTGTTGTTATCCCGAAAGAGATCCGTCGTACCCTGAGGATCAGGGAAGGAGATCCATTAGAGATTTTTGTAGACCGGGAAGGTGAAGTCATACTGAAAAAATATTCACCTATCAGCGAATTGGGTGATTTTGCAAAAGAATACGCAGAAGCGCTCAGTGAGTCTTTAGAAGCTCCTGTGTTGATTTGTGATCGAGACGAGTATATAGCAGTGGCGGGCAGTGCGAAAAAGGATTATATGAACCGTTCAATTGGCTCGAAGGTAGAAGAGGTGATGGATTCAAGGTCCATGTCTACTGAAAAGCATCCGGACCCTGTAGAGCTTGTCCGTGGTCAGGAAGAAGATGTGATATCTTATCTTATATGTCCTATTATTGCCCAAGGAGATCCAATCGGTTGCGTAGTTGCATTCAACAAAGAAGGTTCACCTTTAGAAGATGGAGTGAGCAAAGCAGTTCAAACAGCGGCTAACTTTTTAGCCAAACAAATGGAATAGCGAAGTGGGTCAGGTCCAAGCGGGTAAGGGATCTGGCCTTTTCATGTGATATAATGAAAGTTCTGAATACATATACCTTAGAAAGGGTCCAAAATGACCAAACATCCATCACGCTCTTTTTTAAAAGGAGCATTTATTCTATCTTTAGCCGGATTAATTAGTAAAATCATCAGCGCAGGTTATAGGGTCCCTTTGCAGAATTTAACAGGGGACTATGGGTTCTACATCTACCAGCAAGTATATCCGATTCTTGGTATTGCACTCACCCTTTCTCTATATGGGTTCCCTGCGGCCATATCAAAAGTCGTCTCCGAGCTCGTGTCCAGACAGAAACATTTGTCTGTTCCCTCTTTCTTTTTCCCTGTCTTTGGCTGGTTGATGGCTGCAGGAGGATTGATTTTTCTGTTTGGATATATTCAATCACCCTGGATCGCCTCCATTATGGGAGATGAAAAACTGATTGCCTCCTTGCGGGCGGCTTTTGTGGTATTTCTAATTGTCCCATTCGTTTCTATACTACGAGGTGTTTTTCAGGGGAACAATGAAATGGCACCTACCGCTTTTTCTCAAATTATCGAGCAGGTTTTTCGTGTAGGAATAATTATTTGTACGGCATTTTTCGTAATGAATGGCGGAGATGTTTACAGGATAGGAATAGGGGCATCCATCGGGTCCATAATTGGTGCGATTGCCGCATTTATCTTTCTTTTTTACTGGATAAGCAAAAATAAGCCATCATTGACATGGGAAAAGTGGCAAAAGCAAATTTCCTATAAAAAGACTATTTTTGTGCATGGAATCCTGATTTGTTTGAATTATATGTTATTGTTGTCATTTCAACTTGTCGATGCTTTGACGTTTGTTCCTAATCTTTTGGAAGCGGGTATAACCCTTGATAGGGCAAGGTTGATGAAAGGGATTTTTGATAGAGGGCAGCCTTTAATCCAATTAGGGACTGTTCTTGCTTCTTCTATTGCATTAGCAATCATTCCATCCGTTTCGCGGAGAAGAATGGTACAAGAACCTGAAAAGGTGAGAAAGTCGATTGTGAGTGCTGTGAAAATGACGGTATTCATTTGTTTTGCTGCAACCGTTGGATTGATTTTCTTATTTCCAGCCATTAACCAAGCCTTTTTCCAAGATGCTCAGGGTACTGGATATCTCAGGATATTGATGCTTGTCATTATCGGAAGTTCCATTTCTATCACGCTATCCTCTGTGTTGCAGGGTCTTGGATATGTTAAACAAACAGCATGGATGATTATTGGAGGCTTAGTTGTCAAATTTATTGCAAACGAAATGCTGGTTTCCAACTTTCAAGCATTCGGTGCTGCAATTGCTTCTACCATAGCTGTTGCTTTTGTTTTGTTGGGAAATATCGTAATCTTAAGACAAGAGGTTCCGGTGCACAAATGGTTCAGGCTGCCATGGAAATCCCTGTTCCTTTCTCTCTCTGGAATGATGGTTGGGCTATATCTGGCCCACTTGTTTGTTTTTATGATTTTTGATTTGAATGGAAGAACACTATTATTTATATATACATTGGTGCTTACCGGAGTTGGAGCAACGATCTATTTCATCCTTCTCCTTAGAACAGGTGCTTTTACGAAAGAAGAAATACAAACTCTCCCTGCCCAAAAGTGGTTGGCTAAACTATTGCCGAAAGGAATGAACCAATGAATACAATTAAAGTGCTAGGATTAGGGGCTGCAGATCTTGACCAGCTCCCTCTTGGAGTATACCGAAAATTGAAGGAGACAGAATCGCCTCTGTTTGTACGCACTCTCCGACATCCTGTGGTTGAAGACCTGCATAAAGAGGGGATTACATTTGAAAGCTTCGACTCTATTTATGAATCGAATCAACACTTCGGAGACATTTATAACGCAATAGTCGACCGTCTACTTGAAGCTTCAAAAGAAGAGGATATCACATACATCGTACCTGGCCATCCAATGCTTGCGGAACGGACTGTGCAATTATTGCTCGAGAAAAGAGATCGAGGCGAGGTATTCCTGAACATTGAAGGAGGGCAGAGCTTTCTGGACGCGACTTTTACTGCGCTTGAAATCGATCCGATTGAAGGTTTCCAATTTGTTGATGCTACAGACCTTAAGCGTGAGCAACTACAGTATTTAAATCACTTAATCTTATGTCAGGTGTACGATACTTTAATTGCTTCCGAGGTCAAGCTAACTCTTCTCGAGGATCTCCCTGCAGACCACCCGATAACAATTGTTACTGCTGCAGGAAGTAAAGATGAACAATTAGTAACCGTGCCCCTGGAGGAACTGGATCGTAATGTCGAAGTGAATAATCTTACGAGTGTTTATGTTCCACCGGTCGCAAAAGAATCTCTCAATCACCAATTCTTTAGGTTGAGAGAGGTGATAAGAATTTTAAGAAGTCCAGAAGGATGCCCATGGGACCGCAAACAGACCCATGAATCTCTGAGGAAATATATGATCGAAGAAGCCTATGAATTCATTGATGCGGTAAACCAGTTGGATGATGAACATATGGTGGAGGAACTTGGAGATGTGCTGCTTCAAATCATGCTCCATAGCCAAATTGGGGAAGAAGAAGGATATTTTACAATCGATGACGTAATAGTATCGGTAACGGATAAAATGATCCGTCGCCATCCTCATGTTTTTGGTGAAATCAATGTAGAAACTTCTGATGAAGTCGTTGCTAACTGGGATGTCATTAAAGAGCAGGAAAAAGGAAGTGCGCATGATTCCATTCTTGATTCGGTTCCAGAAAGCTTCCCTGCTTTATTACAAGCGGAGGAGTTGCAAAAGAAAGCCGCTAAAGTTGGGTTCGATTGGGAGACAGTAGAACCTGTAATCGAAAAAGTAGAAGAAGAGTGGCAGGAATTCCAGGAGGCTCGGGAATCTGGAGACCGCGAGGAGATGGAAAAAGAATTCGGGGATTGGTTATTTGCTATTGCTAATCTTGCAAGGCATTACAAATTAAGCAGTGAAAATGCACTGCAACGGACAAATAGAAAGTTCAGAAATCGTCTATCCTCCATGGAAGGAGAAGCGCAAGCTGAAGGGCGGAGTCTGAAGGAGTACGATTTGGATTCGTTAGAGGAATTATGGGTACGAGCGAAAGCTAAAAATAAAGGAGCGGAATAAGACATGCGTTTGGATAAATTCTTGAAAATTTCCAGGTTGATCAAGAGACGTACGTTGGCGAAAGAAGTTGCAGATCAGGGCCGTATCAGTATCAACGGAACACAAAGCAAGGCGGCTAGCAACGTAGCAATCGGAGATGAGTTGAAGATTCAATTCGGTCAGAAAGTATTGACAATCGAAATCAAATCTCTGAAAGAGAACGTCACGAAAAACGAAGCTACTTCTTTGTATGAAATTAAAAAAGAAGAACCGGTCAACCAGTCCTAATAACCTAGACCACTGCCTCGGCAGTGGTTTTTTTAGTTGATCTTCACTATAGTAAGAGAATCAAGTTGCTTCCGCATTCTATGTTTCCAGTTTCGGCTCCCAGACACTCGAGGTCATAAGTCAATCAGCTTGTGGAGGGAGCCCACTCCACTATACGTCTTGTCTTATGCTTGTCGTGTCTCCCAGGTCGCCTCCACATTATGATAAGTCCAGCTGCAGCGACTAGCCCCTCGAGGTCATAAGCAAAACATCTTTGGGAGGAAGACCACCTCACAGAAGGTGTTTTGCTTATGCTTGTCGGGGCTGATCAAGTCGCTTCCGCATTCTATGTTTCCAGTTTCGGCTCCCAGACACTCGAGGTCATAAGTCAATCCGCTTGTGGAAGGAGCCCACTCCACTATACGTCTTGTCTTATGCTTGTCGTGTCTCCCAGGTCGCCTCCACATTATATGTTCTAATCTTTTTGTTTTTTTCATAGCTTGTACTAGAGAAGGAGGCTGGTATGAGATGGAGGGTTATGAGAAGAATCATGGCGTTCGTAGTCAGCAACCGGTTGAACATAATGTGAAGGTATGGAATAGGAGAAATATAGAAATTTCTGGTGTCAAGGAAGTGGACAGCTTCGACAGTGAAGAATTCCTTCTTCAAACATCAATGGGATATCTCGTCGTTCGGGGACAGAATTTGCAGATGAAAAACTTGGACTTAGATTCAGGAGTTGTTTCCATCAAAGGGAAAATGTACGAAATGACTTATTTGGACGAGCATCAAGGGGAGAAAGCTAAAGGTTTATTTAGCAAGCTGTTCAAATGACCTTGACGACGCAATTTATTACGATCCTCTCCATGATTGGGGGTGGAATGTTTGTAGGTGCTTCCTTGGATACGTTTGAACGTTTTTTTCATAAGAGGAAGAGGAGCTGGCTTGAAGCTGTCTACCAATTGAGTTTTTGGCTTTTTCAGGCAGCATTCCTCTTTTATTTATTGTACTTGGCAAACTATGGAGAATTGCGTGTTTATGTTTTTGTCGCCATACTCTGCGGTTATGCCGCGTATCGTGCATTGTTTCAGAACTTTTACTTAAATACACTTGAAAGAATGATCAGTATTGGACTTGCTATTATCCGTTTTTTCAAAAAAACCATCTACTATTTAATTTTTGTTCCCGCGAAATCCATCATTTTCCTTATTATTTCTTTACTTCTTGGCGTTTATAAGATACTTTTAAAGGGTATCATTATATTGTTTCTTGTCGTATTTTATCCAATCCGGATTGTTTTTCAGTTGATTTGGCGACTCTTGCCGAAAAACATGAAAAATTACTTAAGGCATTTAGCAGGGTTTTTGGGTAAAATAAAGAATACAATGAACAATTGGTTTAAACGAATCAAGAAGTGAAGGAGGCCTGAACGTACATGGCAAAGGGACAATCGGAGTCTGTTGCACGCTTGGATTCTACATACATGAAGCACTACGATGCTTATGTAGACAGACACCAAAGGAAGAAAAAACGCCTGGTCCGCCGTCTCGTGTTGTTTGCCCTGTTAGTGTCGATCGTTGCTGGCTCCATGGTGTTTTATCATTTTAAACAACAATCGCTGTATGCAGACAAGCAAGAGCATTATGAACAACTGCAACAGGAGATGGCAGCTTTAGAAAAAGAGGAAAAAGGTTTAGAGCAGGAAATTGAACTTCTCAAAGATGAAGAGTATGTATTGCAGATTGCAAGGACAAACTATTTCTTCTCCAAAGAGGGAGAAATCATATTTAAAATGCCTGATGAGGAACCGTCTTATTGACACTCTTTTCATAGCTTATATATAATATATAAGAAGATACATTTTTTTTATCGAAATTTTAAGGAGGAGCATTTTTTTTATGTCAATTGAAGTAGGCAGCAAGCTGCAGGGTAAGGTAACGGGTATCACTAATTTCGGAGCTTTCGTCGAGCTTCCAGATGGTAAGACGGGTCTAGTTCACATTAGTGAAGTTGCCGACAACTATGTAAAAGATATTAATGAGCATTTGAGCCAGGGAGACCAGGTGGAAGTGAAGGTCATTAATGTCGGAGATGATGGAAAGATTGGACTTTCCATTAAAAAAGCAAAAGAAAACTACGGTCGTCGCCCACAAAAGCCTCGTAAGCCGGCTGAATCATTCGAACAAAAAATGAACCGTTTTATTAAGGATAGTGACGAGCGTTTAGCATCACTGAAAAAGCACACGGAATCCAAACGTGGAGGTCGAGGTGCTAAAAGAGGATAGCTTGCTGTCTAGGACAATGAGTAAATGGTGCGCGTCTTCATAAATAGAAAAGCAGATCCCTTGTGGATCTGCTTTTTTGTATGGTTAATTTTTGGTTCTTAAAGCCATCAAGAAACCATTCTTATTCCGCAATAGCTCCCTATTCTTGAAGACTCAGTTTCGAGACTTTTATTGAGTGGATGGGGCTGCGGGGAATAGCTCGCTTTCCGCGGGAGCGCGGTGAGCCTCCTCAGGCTAAAGCCTTGCGGGGTCTCACCAAGCACTTTTTTCCCGCAGGAGTCTCACCATTCCCCTCCGCCCCTTTGCCATATAAGGGTCTCGAAACCACTTCCGGAAAAAGCTGCTTCATACACATGGTAATTGGAGAAGAATGAGCTCCTAATAAGCTATTCTGCACGCGGAAAGCCTGTTATAGAGCGATTTACGCTTATAACAACAGGATAGTGGAAGACAGCCTGCCTCGGTGAAGTAGTTCGTTACTCACAT
>NZ_FOSB01000013.1:16586-111982 GCF_900114165.1 Halobacillus dabanensis | reverse complement strand
TCTCTTTTGACGGACTCCTTCTGTTTTCAACCAGTTGTAATAACCCGAACGACTTACTCCCGCCAACTCACAAAAATATTGAATGAACTGAGGGAAACCATTTCCTCTTACCACTTGTTCAATTAGTTGAAATTTCTCTGATGTGGTTACTTTTTCTTCTTCGCCTGCCTTTCGAGTTCGTCGAGCTTTTTTACGAAATCTAACTCTGCCTCTAGGTACGCAATGCGCGCTTCTGCTTTCTTTAGTTTGTCTTCAGGAGAAAGCTCTTTGGAAGATGGGCGTCCCGTTGAACCTTTTCCTCTGCGTTCTGTATAGAATCCCTCTTCTCCGTACTTCTGGAACGTTGCTCGCCAGCGTTCAATACATTGTTTTGGTTTTCCAGAACCAATAATGGACAGATCAAACCCATGTTCGACAAAAATCTGATGAGGCCCTTTCCCCTCTGCGTTTTCCTTTACAGCTTTCACTTTAAATTCAGGAGTATAGGTAATGGATCGATCTGAAACCTTAACGATGTTTGGGTTGGACTCTAACTCTCTTCTCTGTGATTCAGTAAAAATAATCTTAGACATGTCTATAACCTCGCTCGTATTAGTTAATTCGATTATAAATGGACATTCGAGGTCATGAAACACAAAAACCCCGAATAAGGGCACTTTTTTATCAGTGTCCATTATTCGGGGTATAGTTCAATCAGACTTGTCAGGGCTTTTTTATAGTCTGGAAAACCAGTTAAGCGCAACATTTGCCCACACTTATTTCAAAAATAAATAGCAGGTTTATAAAAATATATTCATTGTTGATAATGTGTATAAAAATGTGCATATGTGAATAAAAGAAATGTTATGGAATGAAAATCACATTTATCCACATGTGTATAAAGGGAAAGTGCGGTTTATTGCCATAATATATAATAATTTGCATTTATTTTGCTTCTATTACATTACAAATCTGTAAAATAAATAAATTGTGAAGTGTATCTATTGACATATGAGGTTTGAGGGTTAATAATATTGTAAATATACAGACGTAATCATAAATATACATAGAGGTGGGTTCAAATTGAAGGCAGGGATTGTAGGTGCGACCGGGTATGGGGGAATTGAGTTGTTTCGTCTATTGCACAATCATCCACAAGTCGAAACAATAACCTTATATTCTTCCTCACAGGCTGGAGAAAATTTCGAAGAGATTTACCCCCAATTCCAGGGGGGAGAAACTCATATATTACAAGATTTAGAACCTCAGAAAATGAAGGAAAATCTGGATGTCATTTTCCTTGCTACACCAGCGGGAGTATCCAGTAGTCTTACCCCTCAATTACAAGAGGGCCGCGCGAAGGTGATCGACCTATCCGGTGATTTAAGGTTGAAAGACGCTTCCGTTTACAAGCAGTGGTACAAGAAAGAGGCCTCAGACGGAGAAACTTTAGAGAAAGCGATCTACGGTTTACCCGAATGGAATAAAGAACAAATCCAGACAGCAGACATCATTGCAAATCCGGGTTGTTATCCAACAGCTACACTGCTTGGATTAGGACCATTGGTAAAAGAAGGATTAGTGAAATCAGATTCTATCATAATCGACGCAAAATCGGGGGTATCCGGAGCAGGAAAAAACCCTAACCCGATCACTCATTTTGCTCATGCACAAGAGAACTTCCAAATATACAAAGTGAATCAGCATCAGCATATTCCTGAAATAGAACAACAATTATTCGAGTGGAATGATAGCATAGAGCCAGTGACATTCTCTACTCATTTAGTTCCGATGACACGCGGAATTATGGCAACCATTTATGTACAGTTGAAGAAGGAAATGACAGAGGAAGAACTTCGTGAAAAATACAGGAACTATTATGAGTCCCAACCTTTTGTCAGAGTACGTAATAAGGGCAGCTTTCCTTGCACGAAAGATGTTTATGGCACAAATTATTGCGATATCGGTATGACGATTGATCCCCGGACGAAACGAGTCACGGTTGTAAGTGTCATTGATAATTTAATGAAAGGTGCAGCCACACAGGCTGTACAAAATATGAATCTACTATTTCAATATGATGAAAGGGCAGGACTTGCACCATTGCCTGTTTATCCTTGATAAGAGAGGGAGAGATGCTTTGATACAACAACGGAAGGCGCAATCTATCGAAAAAATAGTCGACGGTTCCATATTGACACCGAGAGGATATAAAGCGGGTGGAATCCACAGTGGGTTAAGGTATCGAAAGAAAGACTTTGCCTTACTTATGAGTGACAAACCAGCTTCAGTGGCAGCTGTGTACACCCAGAGTCATTTTCAAGCACCGCCTCTCAAAGTCACACAGGAAAGTATAGCGGAACAAGGGAAAATCCAGAGTGTGGTAATCAATAGTGCAGTTGCTAATGCGTGTACAGGAGAAGAAGGGTTAGCAAATGCCTATGAAATGAGGAACATGATCGCCGATCGTTTCCAAATTCCAGCAGCCTATGTTGCTGTAGCTTCGACAGGAGTGATCGGGCAACAACTACCAATGGAAAAGATTGCGCACGGTTGTGAAAGTGTGGAAGTAACAGAGGATGGTAGTAGCGATTTCCAACAAGCGATCTTGACGACGGATACATGTCAAAAGTCAGCCTGCTATCAGGTTCAAATTGATGGGGAAACGGTGTCAATCGGCGGGGCAGCCAAAGGTTCGGGTATGATCCACCCGAACATGGCGACAATGTTAGGTTTCATTACGACAGATGCCACGATTGAATCTGACGCCCTGCATCGTGCTCTTAGTCAATCGATTGAGCGATCATTCAATCAAATCACAGTAGATGGTGAAACGTCTACAAATGATATGGTGCTCGCTCTTGCAAATGGGGAAGCGGAACATGGAACGTTGACAGAATCTCATCCAGACTGGGAGTCCTTTCAATCGACTCTTCAACTTGTTTGTGAAGACCTGGCGAAACAGATCGCCAAAGATGGGGGAGGAGCGACTAAGCTGATTGAGGTTCAAGTGACAGGCGCCCGCTCCAATGAAGAAGCCCGTATCATCGGTAAAAAAGTAGTAGGATCCAGTTTGGTGAAAACCGCTGTATATGGGCTGGACGCCAATTGGGGCAGAATAGTAGGAGCCATTGGCCACAGTGAAGCAGAAGTTAATCCGACGGAATGTGATATTTATATTGAAGATCAGCTTGTCTTCAGTAACGGAACCCCATGTCCTTTTTCAGAAGAGCAAGCAACAGAAGATCTCGATAATGAAGAAGTAACGATTTCCATTCATCTTTATGAAGGTGATGGAGTAGGGACGGCATGGGGGTGTGACTTGACTTATGACTATGTCAAAATCAATGCCAGCTACCGAACATAAACCGACCATCGTCGTCAAACTTGGCGGAAGCATGCTCGACCAATTGACAGACTCTTTTTACGCAAGCTTTAAAGAATTACAAGAGCACTACCACTGTATTATCGTCCACGGTGGTGGTCCAGCGATTACAAGGCTTCTCGACAAGCTGAAGATCGAGGGTGAATTTTACAATGGTTTGCGTAGGACTACGGAACAAACCCTTGAGGTCGTTGAGATGGTTCTCGGAGGCACTGTCAGCAGCCAAATTACAGGGGCACTAACAAAACAGGGAATCCCGGCAATCGGTGTGAAGGGTTCTGAAGCTTCTTTGTTGCAGGCGACTTACATGGACAGGGAAAACCTGGACTTTGTAGGGAAAGTCGAACGTGTGGATCCAACGATCTTGCAGCAACTATTGGCTTATGGATACGTTCCTGTCGTGGCCCCATTCGGTAAAACGGCAGATCAACAAACGGTCAACATTAACGGAGATGTTGCAGCTGGAGCTATTGCTCAAGCGGTAGGTGCGGAGAAACTCCTTTTTGTAACAGATGTCCCGGGGATTCTGGTCGAGGATCACGTGCTTGGGCATACAACGCCAGATGATATTGGGGTAATGATCGAAGAAGGAACCATCTATGGCGGGATGATCCCTAAAGTACAATCAGCTGTTGATGCCTTGTCGGATCATTTACAAGAGGTGCTCATAGTCAGTGGGGAGCGACCTTTAATAGAAGGCAGCACGTTGACAGGTACCTCTATCAAAGCGAAGAGAAAGGAGAAGGTGGAGTGAGTTTATTTCCTACATATAATCGTTTTCCATTAACAATCGTCTCTGGTAACGGAACAAAGGTTACAGACGATAACGGGAAAGATTATTTAGATTTTGTATCGGGTATTGCAGTTTGCAATCTTGGACACAGACCACCCATAGTGCAAAAAGCAATCGAAGAACAACTGAATAAGGTATGGCATGTTTCCAACCTTTATGAAATCCCTATTCAAGAACAGGCGGCAGAAATTTTAAGTGAAGCTGCTGATCTTGATTACGTATTTTTCTGTAACAGCGGAGCAGAAGCAAATGAAGCAGCCATCAAGCTAGCCCGCAAACATACAGGAAGGGAAAAGATTATTACATTCAAGCAATCCTTCCATGGCCGGACCTTTGCAACAATGAGTGCGACAGGTCAGGAAAAGATTCAAGAAGGTTTCGGTTCCTTGTTACCGACTTTCGAATATTTTCCTTATAACGATGTTTCATCGATTGAGGAAGTACATGATGGACATGTCGCTGCTATTATGGTGGAAGTGATTCAGGGGGAAGGTGGGGTTGTTCCTGGTACAAAGGAATTCCTGAAGAAAGTGGAGGAAAAATGCCGGGAGTTAGGGGCGCTTCTCATTATTGATGAAGTACAGACTGGCATCGGCAGAACAGGTAAAGCCTTCGCTTACCAGCATTATGGTCTTGACCCTGATATCGTTACGACTGCGAAGGGATTGGGTAGTGGATTTCCTGTTGGCGCTATGATTGGAAAAGCGGAACTGGAAGGCTCTTTCCAGGCTGGATCCCATGGTTCGACATTTGGTGGTAACCCATTAGCTTCGGCTGCTGTCAAAGCAACATTACAGGAGATCTTCACATCTGACTTTTTAGAAGAAGTGATAAATAAAGGGAAGGCTTTTAAAAGGAAATTACAAGAATCATTAACTGGATTCAGTAGTGTTAGCGAGGTGAGAGGAGAAGGTTTGATGTTAGGGGTGGCTGTTCAAACAGAAGCCCTTCCACTCGTGCATTCCTTGAGAGAGAAAGGATTATTGGCTGTCGTAGCTGGTCCGAATGTCTTAAGACTGCTGCCTCCATTAAATGTAGAATATGAGGAGATAGACCAAGCTGTAACATTGATTACAGAAGTTATTCGTCAACAAGAAGCAAGCTTACAAAAAGCTTGATCCTAAAGGCGGTGACATCCACAATCGAGATGAACGCCGCCTTTTTCAGCTACTTAATGTATAAAAATGCGCAATATATAATAAATATTCATTTTTATGGGGTGAAATCATGAACGGATATCTATATTTACAAAATGGCAAGACATTTGAAGGGAAAGCCTCCGACTCTATGATGGAGGGTGTTCAGGGGGAAATTGTTTTCTTTACTGGAATGACAGGTTACCAGGAAGTGCTTACTGACCCTTCATATAAAGGGCAAATTGTCGTTTTCACCTATCCTTTGATTGGAAATTATGGCATCAATAATGAGGATGGAGAAAGCCAAGAAATTCAAGTGAGCGGTGTGGTCATGTATCAATGTGCGGAAGCACCCTCCCATTTTCAATCAACCCAATCACTAGGGGAATATTTAGATGGGCAGGGAATCCCTTATCTGACAGAGGTGGACACACGTGAAGTAACGAAAGCGATTCGATCAGAAGGAACGCGACAGGCAGCCCTGACTGTTCATTCTTCCTATAGTTTTCAGGAGCCTGGTACAAAGCAAATCTATAAGGTACAGGGAGAAACAGCACAAACATATGGCAAAGGGGATTTCCGTGTCGCTTTGATTGACTTTGGATGGAAAAAGTCTATTTTAGAAGCCCTTCTCGAACGAAATATGGAAGTATCTGTTCTTCCTTTTTCTAAGCTCGGTTCGATCGATGATTTGAATCCAGATGCTGTTGTATTATCGAACGGACCGGGAAACCCGAAAGATGCTGTAACGATCCTGCCACAATTGAAAGAAGTGTTAGATAAATACCCTGCTTTTGGCATATGCATGGGTCACCAGGTGATCGCTCTCGCTTACGGAGCGGATACGACAAAGCTCCCGTTCGGCCATAGAGGAGCAAACCATCCTGTCAAAGATGTCGTCACAGGTAAAGTCTTCTTATCCTCCCAAAACCACAATTATGTTGTGAAAGAGGGAAGTCTCGAAGGTACCTCTCTCCAAAAACGTTTTTATAACGTTAACGATGGATCGATTGAAGGGCTGATGCATGAATCAAAAATGATCATGTCCTGTCAGTTCCACCCGGAAGCACATCCAGGACCTAAAGACGCAGAGTGGTTGTTTGATGATTTTATTCAATTGGCTAAAAGCAAAGGGGGAAAGGCATATGTATCGTAAAGTATTGGTGATTGGTTCAGGCCCGATCATTATTGGCCAGGCTGCAGAATTCGACTATTCTGGCACTCAAGGCTGTCTTGCTTTAAAAGAGGAAGGCTGTGAGGTCGTACTTGTCAACAATAACCCTGCGACAATCATGACGGATCATGATGTGGCGGATGTCGTTTATTGTGAACCACTGACTGTTGAGAGTGTGACGAAAATTATTGAATTGGAAAAACCGGATGCCCTGCTTGCTGGTTTAGGTGGGCAGACAGCTCTTAACTTAGCAGTGGAGTTAGAAAAAGAAGGGGTTTTGGAGAAATATGATCTCGAACTATTAGGTACTAGTGTCCATTCGATACAACAGGGAGAGGATAGAGAATTGTTCCGGGGTTTGATGAATGAGCTTTCTCAACCCGTTCCAGAGAGCGAGGTCATAACAACTGTTTCACAGGCTAAAGCCTTTGCTGATGAGGTCGGTTATCCTATCATCAGTCGTCCTGCCTATACTCTGGGAGGACGGGGAGGTGGGATCGTTCACAGCGAGGATGAGCTGGAAGAATTGATATCCACTGGTCTAAAAGCGAGCCCCATTCACCAAGTCATCGTAGAAAAGAGTATTGCTGGTTTTAAAGAAATTGAGTATGAGATCATGCGGGATCATAATGGGACGTGCATTTCTGTTTGTAATATGGAAAACTTCGACCCTGTTGGTGTACATACGGGTGACTCGATTGTTGTAGCGCCTTCTCAGACCCTTTCGGACGTTGATTACCAAATGTTACGTTCTGCTGCCTTTAGTATTGTTTCAGCACTGAATGTCATTGGGGGGTGTAATGTTCAATTAGCACTCGACCCAGAGAGCCGTCAATATTATGTGATCGAGGTCAACCCAAGAGTGAGTAGGTCCTCTGCCCTCGCTTCTAAAGCTACCGGATATCCGATAGCCAAAATGGCGACAAAAGTAGCACTCGGTTATACGCTGGATCAGATTGAAAACCCGCTGACCGGACACACTTACGCAAGCTTCGAGCCAGCATTGGATTATGCCATTGTTAAATTCCCGAGGTGGCCGTTTGATAAATTTTCTGAAGCAGATCGAAAGTTAGGTACAAAAATGAGAGCGACGGGTGAGGTAATGGCTATCGACCGTACCTTGGAAGGGGCGTTTCAGAAAGCGGTCCAATCCTTAGATACGACGATCCCTGTAATCACAGATCCGTGGGAACACCTGAAAAAACCGACGGATTTACGTTACTTTGCAATCCTTGACCTTTTACGAAATGGGGAAACGGTCGAAAACATCCATAAACAAACGAAAATTGATTTGTTCTTTTTACAAATAATGAAAAACATCATCGCGATGGAGGGTAGGCTGGCGACAGAGCCATTGAGCGATTCGTTAATCCAACAGGCGAAAGTGTACGGTTTCTTAGATGCACAAATAGCTAATCTATCCGGAAATTCAGAGAAAGAAGTGGTGGAAAAAAGAAAATCACTGAATATCAATCGTCAATTTAAAGTGGTGGACACCTGTGCAGCTGAATTCGAGGCCGCTACCAATTACGTTTATAGTACCTTTACTGGTAGGAATGAAATAGAAGCCCTGGAAGGAAAAAAGAAAGCGCTGATTCTTGGATCAGGTCCAATTAGAATCGGGCAAGGGGTGGAATTCGATTATAGTGCTGTCAAAGCGATCCAAAGCCTGCAGCAACAAGGCTGGACGACGATCATGATAAACAATAATCCGGAAACGGTGAGCACCGATTACGAAACAGCGGATCGTCTTTACTTTGAGCCGATACAAAAAGAAATCGTCCAATCGATTGTTGACTTTGAAAAAGTGGATGCTGTCTTCACGCAATTCGGCGGCCAGACAGCAATCAACTTGGCAGCAGAGCTTGAAGCAGAAGGGATTCCTTTAGCGGGCGTACCTACAGAAGTATTGGACGCACTTGAAGATCGGGATAAATTTTATGCTGCACTGAAAACTCTCGGTGTTCCACATGTCTCTGGAACGACCTGCCACACGAAAAAAGAAGCGTGGGAAGCTGCTGAGACATACGCTTTCCCTATACTTTGCCGTCCCTCCTATGTAATTGGAGGACAGGGGATGGTCATTGTCCACAATCAACAAGAGTTGACGGATGCCCTTGAGGAGACGGATGATCGTCATTTTCCAATCGTGCTTGATGCATTTATGCAAGGGACAGAGGTGGAAGTGGATCTCGTAGCGGACGGGGACCATGTTTTTCTTCCGGAAGTCATTGAGCATCTGGAACCTGGGGGAGTCCATTCAGGGGACAGCATGGCATTGTTTCCTTCGACGCTCTCCTCATCCATGAAGGATAAAATCAGTGAATACAGTAAGGAAATCGTCTCCCATTTTGATTATAAAGGAATCATGAACATTCAGTTTTTGTTGAGTGATGAGGAAGTTTATGTACTGGAAGTTAACCCACGGGCAAGTCGTACTGTACCAATCGTCAGCAAAGTCGCAAACGTTCCACTCATCGATTTAGCTGTGCGAGTCCTTATTGAAGATGCGGAGTTGGACTTGAAAAACATGGAAGTCCCAGTCATTCCTAAGAAAGCTGTCAAATACCCTGTCTTCTCCTCTTATGCTATGACAGAAATCGATCATAAACTCGGTCCGAATATGAAATCTACTGGTGAGGGCATGTGTGTAGCGGAAACAGTCGAAAAGGCTTTAAGAAAAGTATTTTCTCACCTTCCAAATGCACACCAAAATGCGGACACATGTTTTATAGATGTAGAGAGCAGTAGTAAGAAATTATCCACTCATCTTTCGTTTGAAGAATGGTTGACTATTGATGAAGCTTCTCTTTATGTAAATGACCAGCAGTCAGAGGAGGCGCGTCATAGACGTATACTAGCGGTGAAAAATGGGGTTACGGTGTTTAGTGAACTTAAAACGTTCGAGGCGTACTTACAATCACTAGCTTGCGAGGAAATGGAACCGACCCCGCTACCGGGGAATAAACGTGAAGGAGTGCAATTGGGATGAATTTGTTAGATCAAATGTACACAACCGATGGAGCAATGCACGGAAAGCATGTATTGACATGGATGGACTATACACAATCAGAAATATCTCAATTATTGGCTCAGGCCCAACATTTAAAGGAAAATCCTTACACGCAGTCATTGAAAGGGAAAAATCTTGCTATGATTTTTGAGAAATCATCCACGAGAACCCGTGTTTCTTTTGAGGTAGGGATGGTTCAAATGGGGGGACATGCACTCTATTTGAATACGAATGATATTCAAATTGGAAGAGGGGAAACCATTGCGGATACCGCTCGTGTGCTTTCCGGTTATGTTGATGCCATTATGTTCCGCACAACATCGCATAGTAAGTTGAAAGAGCTTGCCGACAACGCCTCCGTCCCTGTCATTAATGGCCTTTGTGATGTGTACCATCCGTGCCAGGCCCTGGCGGATATCTTTACTATTTTTGAATTGAAAGGCCGCCTTTCTGGGGTGAAAGTTGTTTATATCGGGGATGGCAATAATGTTGCTCACTCTTTGATGATATTGGCAGCAATGACAGGTATGGAGATGGTGATCTGTGCACCGGAAGGATACCACCCTCAAGCAGAGATTATGGATAAAGCAATAGAGCTAGCTGAACGTCATAGTGGTTCCGTCCGCTTAGAAAATGACCCGAAAAAGGCTGTGGTAGATGCGGATGTCATTTATACAGATGTTTGGACGAGTATGGGGCAAGAGGAAGAGTCAGAGAAGCGTCTCCAGGATTTCCGGGGCTATCAAGTGGATGAAGATTTACTCAACTCTGCAAAGTCAAACGCTTCTTTTCTTCATTGTCTTCCGGCGCACCGTGGCGAGGAAGTTACTGGTGGTGTGATTGATGGAACCCACTCAGCAGTCTTTCAACAAGCAGAAAATCGTATGCATGTCCAAAAGGCCATTCTGCAGGCGGTCATCGGCTGGAAGTGAATTTATGAGCATATTTTATAATGGCCGCACATTATGATATAGGAATGGGGACTGATTATTGATAAAGACATAAAAAGAAGGTCGAAAGGCTACGAATTTCATCGAACGCAATTTTTTTACAAGGGAATCTCAGATCGATGTGGAAGTAGTTAGAGAGAATATTCAAATTTTAAAGGAGTGGCCATGCAATGAGTGAGCAAATGACAACGGCGGTGGAACCTAAGGTCGTCCGTAAGTCCAATTTCAAAGTGGTCGGTGTATATTGTCAAACGATGATGGATGAAAGGGAAGTTAAAATTCCCCGCTTGATGGAGCAGTTTCACGCAAAAAAATTGCCTAAAGTCAGGAATCGCGTGAATGCCCCTTGCTCCATCGGGATGTTCGTCGACCCGCCAAATTGGAATGAAATGACCGATGCGTTCTATTGGATTGCTGCTGTAGAGGTCGATAGCTTCGAGAAAATACCGACAGATATGATTACGAAGACCATACCTGCTCACACGTATGCAATGCTTGAATTTGATCCTTCTATTCATGACTTTAACCCCTATCCATATTTACATGAGTGGATTGAAGCAAAAGGTTATCAACAAGTGGATGGATTCGGCTTTGAGGAGTACCATCCATACACAGGTTCTGAGACTAGATATCGTCTATATCTCCCAATTGGATAATACTCAAGCAAGGATGCCACCTTCACGCATCCTTGCTTTTTTTGCTTCTTACAAGCTTCCGCTTCCAGATGTCTTTTGAGTTGATAGGTTGGGCTGTAGAATAACTCGCTCCTCCAAGCACCATACTCACACATTATAGTTGGCGAACATGCTGGTTTTTTAGTGGGAGAGGGTGTGGTGTTATATAAAGAACGAGATGCTGAAATAGACGATGGCTGCGAAAGATGCTGCAATCAAAGCGGGTTTCAATTTGAACCTTGCATATTTGATAGGGTTCAAATTCAGGATCCCTGCAGTCGTATTGGTGTCATCACTCAACGGAGAAGCGAAAGCTCCGAAAGTGCCACTTGCGAAAACAGCCCCGATTACAATTGGAAGCGAACTTCCAGCTGCGACAGCAATCGATACTCCTACAGGCATGAGAATCCCCCATGTCCCCCAAGAAGAACCGATGAAGTAGGAGAGAGCGCATCCTACAATGAATAGAATGACTGCCACAAACCCTGCCGGAATCCAATCAAAAGAAGAAGAAATGAAGTCTGCAAATTCCAATGTTTCGGAACCGCTACTCAATCCCCAGACCATTGCCAGTAACACAATAACTCCCATCATTTCATTTCCGCCATCAATAAGGGTATTCATCATTTTTCGAAGTGGCTCTCTCCGAAACTTCAAATAGATGACAAAGCCTATCAAAGTCAATAGTACAGCCAATACCATTGCATCTAATACGCTCGCATTGATCAAGGCCTGGAATCCAGACTCTCCATTCCTTACTCCGACCATATACATAAGGAAAAAGGTTAGAACGATGACACTTATAAGGGGAACAATCAAATGCCAAGGTTGTGCAGGGAGATCTTTTGTTACTGCCGGGTGACAATCCTCCCATTGATCATCATCCGTCCTTTTTTCTTGATCCATATTTTCTGCATCCGTTGCCGGTTTTTTATTTTTATGGAAAAAGCTCATATAAAAGCCAACGAGAAGCATGGAAAAGGCAAAAAAGTTGAAGGGAATGCTGTTGATGTATAAAGAATAAGCATCCCCTTCCGTGTTCGCTTGTTGTAACGAAAGTTCAATCACAGAGGTCATGTAGCCGACGAATGCGGTTGCAATCGGAATCAGTACAACAAGAGGGGAAGCAGTGGTTTCGATGACAAAGCCGAGTTCTTGTTTGGTCATAGGAATGTTACGGCGCAAGGCTTTCATGACTGGCCCGATGGTGACGATCCGAAAGCTCGGTGCGCTAAATGTACCTAATGAGGATAACCATGTAAGGATGAATGCCCCTTTTTTGTGATCGATTCTTTCCGTTGCTTCTTTAACGAATCCTTTAATTCCACCTGACATCTTCACTAGTCCGATCAACGCAGAAAAGGCATACAAAAAAAGAATGATTTTTAAATTTGCTTCATCGCTCAATCCTTCAATGATGAAGCCTAAAGCTTCCATCATCCCCCCAAGCCAGTGAGGGTCGATAATATACCCTGCGACAACCACTGCAAACAATAAACTAGGAATTACTTGTTTTGTCCAAATTGCAGTTATAATTACAACGATGAATGGAACGACAGAAATCCAGCCCATAGGCCATCTACCTCACTTCTTTAATGCTTCTTTTATCATGTGTGTGTTTGTGTAAGATATTCTCCTTCTTGTAAAAAAGGAGTCTAGAGAGCAAGAGCGAATATAAAGGAAGGAGCTTTTTATAGAGGGGGTTCTTATGGTGTTTATGAATCAGTCAGTCATTATCCAAAAACCATTAGAAGAGGTGTTCGCCCAAGCGACGGACTTCACGAATAGTCCAGAAATCATGGATACTGTAGTCGATGTGGAGCTTTTGAGTGAGGGTCCTGTTAGAGAAGGTTTCCGTTTTAAAGAAACGCGTGAAATCCGAGGTAAAAAGGCGAGATCGGTGATTGAAGTTACCGATTTCGAACAAAACAAAAAATATTCCGTACGCAGTCACCAGCATGGTCTTGATTTGCGTTATCAATATGAGTTTGTGCAGACTACAGAAGGAACAAAAATAGAATTCATCGGGGAGCTTTACACAGAGGGATTTCGTAATAAGTTGATGAAACCGCTCATTAAGCTGATCATTAAAAAGGAAGATCAAGACCATTTGCAGCACTTGAAGAAGTTTATCGAAACTTCTTCATGAAGGTGATATAATATAAATTAAGCTATGGATCATGTATGAAAGGCCTCTCCATTATCCAATATGGGAAGAGGTCTATTTTTTTATCCTAAAAAGTCCCTCCACAAAAGCTCCTTTTCATGGAAGGCATAGTTTCGAGACGTCTGGTGAGCGCGAATGGGGTCTTGGAAGCTACTCGCTTTCCGCGGGGAAGACGGCAAGCCTCCTCGGGCCGTGTGCCC
This sequence comes from Halobacillus dabanensis, assembly GCF_900114165.1. Taxonomy (GTDB): domain Bacteria; phylum Bacillota; class Bacilli; order Bacillales; family Halobacillaceae; genus Halobacillus; species Halobacillus dabanensis. The sequence continues at coordinate 98,511 of NZ_FOSB01000013.1, read as the reverse complement.
TGTGGGGTCTTGCCAGTCTATCCTTTCCCGCAGGAGTCTCGCAGCTTCCCATCCCCCATTACCTTAATGAGTATCTCGAAACTGTCGGATAAGCAGGAAAGGGAGAGCTACTAGTGGAAAGGCTCTACAACAGTATTTTCATGGGATTTTCACATACAACTATGGATACCATGCAGAGCGATTTCGAGTCACATTATACGGCTGAGGGGCGGAGGGAAACGGCGAGACTCCTGTGGGATTAGCGGGACAGGTGAGACCCCGCAAGGCGTTAGCCTGAGGAGGCTCAGCGCCCGCCCACGGAAAGCGAGCCGTTTCCTGCAGCCCCTAAAACACTAACAATATTCGAAATCAATTTTTATATACAGAAAGGACGGTTTATTTATGAATGAAAAAGACCAAAGTTGGTTTGCTGAATTGTCTCCATCTACCAAAGAAGTATGGGAAACCTCAGGTTATGATACATTAACGAAAGTTCAGGAGGAGACCATTCCATTCATATTACAAGGAACAGATGTAGTGGCTGAAGCACCGACAGGGAGTGGGAAGACTCTCGCATATTTGCTGCCCCTTATTGAGAAAGTGGATACCGAAAAAAAGAATACCCAAATCCTGATAATGGCTTCTTCCCATGAATTGGTCATGCAAATACATCACGAAGTGCAAGTGTGGACAAAGGGAAGCGGCATCACAAGCATGACAATGATTGGTGGTGCGAACGTTAAGCGCCAGATCGATAAGCTTAAGAAAAAGCCGCAAATCGTTGTAGGAACTCCTGGTCGTGTGTATGAATTGATGCAAAAGAAAAAATTGAAGGCACATGAAATTACATGTGTCGTCATGGATGAAGCCGATCAGTTGCTTGTTCCTGAGCATATCCATACGGTGGAGAATGTATTGAAAAGTACGATGCGAGATACACAAACACTGCTTTTCTCAGCAACCTTACCTGATGAGGTTATTGACGTTGCTCAAAACTTCATGGATGAAGAGGCAGAAGTTGTTCGTGTGACGGAGGAATGGAAGAAGCCTAAGGTTACTCATACGTACATCATGTGTGAAGAGCGGGAGAAAATTGAAGCAGTAAGAAAATTGGCCCGCATGGATGGGTTCAAAGGTCTTGCCTTCATGCAGGATATCGCCAAGCTTAATGTGATGGCGGAAAAACTGACGTACAAAAACTTGGATATCGGCTTGCTGCACAGTGATGCTAAGAAAGAACAGAGAGCCAAGGCGATTAAGGAGTTCAGAAAAGGGGAATACCCTTTACTACTAGCAACAGACGTTGCTGCAAGAGGTTTAGATATTCATGAAATCAACCACATTATCAATTTAGATGTGCCAAAAGATGTAACATCTTATATTCATCGGTCCGGTCGTACGGGAAGAATAGGTTCTGTTGAAGGAACGATCGTCTCTCTAGTAAACCCTGTAGAAGAAAAGCGTTTAAAGAAATATGCAAGGGATTTGGACATCCCCCTTCATCAATACGTCATTCATAAAGGAAAGTTGAAAGAAGCGTAATGGTAACCCTTGCCATTTGCCATTGTAGCCGTCCCGTGGAATACTGGTGAAAAGCACATCTTTCTTGTTGTAAGGAGAGAAACACCATGATTAAAAAGCTTTTTCTCTTCCTAGTAGCCTTGTTTATCATCATTATTATTGCGACACCAGTTTCTGCCCAGGATTTATGGAAAGAAGGTCCACGGGCCTCCTATGAGAAGGTAACGCAACAGGTGCAAGGTTGGATGGAGAATACGGATATTAAAAGAGAATTTGAGGAATGGGCCATTGATCTTCAGTCCTTTTTTGAGTTGATGGAAGATATTGAATGGAAGTACCCGGATGATCCATCTGATGAGCAAAATCCTTCCCCTTCGGAAGAGGATGAACCGGTCGATTCTAGCAGCGAATCCACTAGAGGTGAATCAGTGGATGGTTCACTGGAAGGGTACGAACTTGAAGAATTTGAGCAAGAGGTTGTTGCTCTGGTGAATAAAGAGCGTGAGGAGCGGGGACTCGAGCCTTTACAAACACACAATCGTTTGAGCGCGCTTGCCAATGTAAAATCACAGGATATGGCGGACAATAGTTATTTCAGTCATACTTCGCCGACCTATGGTTCTCCCTTTGATATGATGGATGAGTTTGACTTCCGCTACCGAACGGCAGGAGAGAATATCGCTGCTGGACAACGTACACCTGAACAGGTAGTGGATGGCTGGATGAACAGTGAAGGCCACCGTGCCAATATCCTTCATGAAGACTTCACTCATATAGGTGTGGGGTATATTGAGGGTACAGGACCGTATAAAAGATATTGGACACAGTTATTCATGACACCAAGGTGAAAAAGCAGGATTCCGATAAAGGGATCCTGCTTTTTTTATCTAGCATAAAAAGTAAACCATAATATTAAGCAATCTGTTTATTTTCTGATGACAAAGTATTCAAAGGTGGTTTCTTTAAATCTATCATCCCTACTCACAGCATCATTCTTTATTTAGGAAATAGTGACTATTAAATAAGAAAATTGTGCAAGGTGAAAATTATCTTATAAAAAATGGAAATGTCAATTAGGCTAATGTTATAATTTTATGGTTACATATTTTCTTTTCTAGTCTATTTAGCTCATATTATAAAAAGGCTCATTCATATTTCGTTACTTTTTTAATCATTACATGTGTGATTAAGCCGTATGGAAAGAAGTGTATAGATATGGAAGTCATCCAAAGCGTGGGTAACAATCAATCCCTTTTGAAAAACCTACTTCAGCAGTTGAGTGATGCGATCGCTATTATTGAAGTGATCGATGAAAAAGCTCTTTATACATACTTTAATCCCACTATGAAAAGGGTTTACGGAGAATTGGAAAACTGTTTCCTGGCTGACATCTATTGTGAGAAGAAATATACCCCGTTATGGAAAACATTGAAAGAAGCAGATTCATCACCAAAACAGTTAGTGAATGGAAGCGATGCCGAAAACGCTCCTTACTACGTTGATTATAAGATACAATCAATTAAAAGGGGTTCTGTCTACCTTCTTTTCATTAAAATGGATGCAGGGACAGCTTTTGATTTGCTGGAAAAAAAGGAAAGAGAGCTTTCAGAAAGTGAGAGTCGCTATGAATCGCTAGTAGAAACCTCCCCGGATGCTGTTTTTGTCCATGATGAAAAGGATCAGATCGTTTACGTGAACCAATCAGGCCTGCGTATGATTGGTGCTGAACGGAAGACCGACCTTCTGGGTAAAGACATTAAATCTTTCGTTCATAACGAGTCGGCCCAAAGTGTACGGGACCGTATTGCTATTCTGCTTGCTGGTGGTTTTGTTAAAGGACCGATCGAACGACAAATGAAAAGATTAGATGGTTCTGTTATAGATGTAGAAGTACATGGTAGTGTCGTCAAATACCAGGAGGTGAAAGCAGTCCAATCCATCTGTCGTAATATATCGGAACGAAGAAAACAACAAGAGCAACTAGAGGAAATGGCTTTTTATGATCAGTTGACCCAAGTCCCGAACCGGAGGAGCTTCTTTGAAAAATTAGAGAAGGAATGGAAGCGGGTAGAGGAACAAAAATCAATCCTGGCCCTTTTATTTTTCGATTTGGATAACTTTAAACAAATCAATGATCGATATGGTCACCAAGTCGGAGATGAACTTCTTGTTATTTTTACAAAGCGTCTTAATCAGGGATTGAGAAAGTCGGATACTCTTTCCCGGCTTGGAGGGGACGAATTTGTTATCCTTTTGACTGACTTGAATTCGGTTGACCATCCGAGGCTTGTAGCTGACCGAATGCTTGACCGGGTCCTTCAACCGATTCATCTGCAAGGAAGTGAAATTGAAATCAGCGTTTCTATTGGAGTTTCGATTTACCCGGAACATGGTACCTCACAAGGGGACTTATTGACGAAAGCTGATCGAGCCTTATATGTTGCGAAAGAGAATGGTAGAAGAAGTGTTTCCGTTTATTCCCCTGAATGATGGAAAAAAGGAGAGAGTGATTTGGAAATCCGTGAACTTCGTCAGTTTGATGCAATTGCATTGAAAGAAAGAGTCGAACGAAAAGAGCTCAGAATGGAAGAAGTGATTCAACATTATCAGACTGTGATGGAAAGGAAAAACCCTGAATTGAATGCTGTTGTCCATAAGATCGAGGAGCCAATCAATGAGAACGGGTATTTTCATGGTCTTCCTTTTTTAATCAAAGATTTGAATGCAGTCAAGGGTCACCCGTTAACTTATGGTTCTAAGATTATGGAAGGGTTTGAAGCAAGTTGGGATGATGAGATTGTAAAACGATTCAAACGCGGAGGGTTAACGTTCATAGGTAAAAGCAATACCCCTGAATTCGGATTTACACCTGCGACAGAGTCGGTCCATCTCGGGGTTACGAAAAATCCCTGGAACACAAAATATTCACCGGGAGGTTCAAGTGGCGGAGCAGCTGCAGCGGTAGCATCAGGCATGGTTCCGTTTGCTCATGCCAGTGATGGAGGTGGATCCATCCGCATCCCTGCATCTAATTGCGGTTTATTCGGATTGAAACCAACAAGAGGCAGAACACCTTTTTCTATGCATTTGAACAGCCTTGCAGTCAGTCATGGAGTGACGAGGTCTGTCCGGGATAGTGCAGCACTGTTGGATATTTTGGAAGGACCCCAGAAGGGAGACCTTTTCGCAACACCTTCCAAAGAATCTCCCTACATCAACCTCATCAATGATGGCCCCCCGCCTTTAAAGGTGGCATATATGGCTGATTTCGGTGAATGGATGGAGATTAGCCAGGACGTCCAGCAAGCGATCAGGGAAACGGCTGAGCTTTGTGAAAGTCTCGGCCACCATGTGGAAATCGCTTATCCAGATTTTGACTTGCATCGTTTTATGGAAGCATTCGTAACGGTATGGGTAGTCGGAGGAGCTTTAGCCGTTAAAGGGGCGGCAAGGATGAACAACCGGGTTCCCAGTGAGGGAAAGGTAGAAAAGATGCTTTCTACCTTGATTGAAAAAGCGGAAGGATATTCAGCTTTAGAATATGAACAGGCCCGGATGTTTTTAGCTGCAGAAAGCGTCAAGTTCCACGAATTTTTCGATCGGTATGATGTTCTATTACATCCTGTGAACTCCAAATCGGCCCTGCCATTGGGATGTTATAATGGGGAAGAGAAGACAATCGATGAAATTTTAGAGGTTTCCGCCCAATATGCTCATCTGTCTCCAGTTGCAAATGTAACAGGACTGCCAGCTATGAGTGTGCCTCTGTTCTGGAATCATGAAAATGTGCCGATTGGCTCTCATTTCACAGGGAGGTTCGGAGATGAAAAAACTCTCCTTAAGTTAGCTGCTCAACTGGAGGAAGCACGTCCCTGGTGGCACAAATATAATGAACTTATATAAAAAAAAGGAGAGAAAACCTCGATTTGGTTTTCTCTCCTTTTTTTACTGTCAGAATTGGATGAATTGATATTCAAGACTTTAACTAGATGATAAGCTTTGCCGAGTATCTTTGAAATCATTAAAATTATATAAAAAAAGCGTTTGCATTTTATAAGACAGTTTTAAATCAAATCTTGCGGGGAACCTCCTGAAAATGAGTCCGATTGATACAAATTTCAGGAGGTAACTATATGACTAAAGGGAAAAGTATCCATGCACTAATTATTCTTATGTTCACCCAATTCATATCAGGTGGTGTAACCAATACAAAAGGAATTGTACTCGATCAAGTCGAGAAGGATTTAGGCTTAGATATGAGTGAATTCGGTTTGATCGTCTTTATCTTCCAACTTGGATTCACACTTGCAAGTGTCGTCATCGGTTATTACACCGATAAAAAGGGATTAAGGACGATGACAATCATTGGATCCATCATTATGGGGCTTGGATTTTTAGGTACAGGTCTTGCCCCGAACATTATGTTTTTCTTAGGGTTTTATATGATTGTAGGCTTTGGTCTTGGTTCGCTTGGTGTAGCTTCGAACGCCATCGTTCCTGCAGCTTACCCGAAAAAGCAAAACCAAATGTTCAACTTTGCGATGGGTATCTATGGGTTAGGGATGGTCCTTTTCCCACAATTGCTTAATTATATGTTCCAATTCGCATCCTGGCGTTACTTTTATATTGGGATAGCCGCACTATTAGTGGCTGTCATCATTTATATTACAAGTGTGGCGTTTCCTGACGGTAAAGCGGAGAAGATTGATTTGAAAGCTTTCATTCCAATGTTGAAGGATGCACAGTTTGTGTTCTTGATGATTTTCCTTGTCTTCCAAGTGTCTGCAGAAGTTTCATTCACGAATTTCTTCCCGACTTATTTGAAATCCCTTGATTTGGGAGGTATGTCAGAAGCGAGTAAAGAAGATATGGTCGCGACAATATTGTCTATCTTCTCGATTTTCTTTATGGTCGGTCGACTAGGTGTGGCCTACCTGACGAACTGGATTAATGAACGCATTATTTTGATCACATTTTCCGCCGGAGCTGTAATAATGGTCGGCGCAAGCTTCCTTGTTGCAGAGAATTTCCCTTACCTATTTGCTGGTGCAGGTCTCTTTTTCTCCACGCTGTTCCCGACGGCGACAGCTTTCGGTACTCAGCTATCCAGAACGAGTGGCTCTGCTCTAGGATTGATTTATATTGCTGCAGGTATCGGAGGGGGGATTGCCGGTTATATTATCGGTGTTGCTTCAGAAATTTTCGGAATGGCAGGCGGCTTCAGTATCGTCTTAGTCTTCCTTGTTCTTATGCTGGTGACAACCTTCTTCTTGAACAGTGGAAAGTCTTCGCAAGTGGAAGGATAGTATACATGCTCCGCCTGATAAAGGCGGAGCAGCTTTTGGTTAAGAAATTATAAAATTATTAACTACTAAAATGCCTTTCCACTGTGATAGGTTATGTAGTGTGAATACGTCCCAGGTTGAAAGTTTTAATGTTATATATTTCCTTCATCTCATGTAAAATGGATAAAGAAGGAGGAAAGCGATGAAAAAGCTATTATTAATACTAATTGTACTGCTTATAACCGTTGGTTGTAATAAAAGCGACAGTGAGGCGGAAGATTCTGACCGCACCTCTACGAAAGAATTAGAAGGGTACTGGGAAGGTGAAATACAAGTTCCTAATCAGCCTTTAAATATTCAAATAGAATTTCATAACGGAAAAGAGTGGACGGGGATGATTGAGATACCTGCCCAAAATGTTAGAAACTTTACTTTATCAGAAATCAAAACAAATGGAAATGACGTATCTTTTCGTATGCCCTTAGCCGGTCAATCGATTCTTTTTGATGGAACGATTGAAGGGGAGGAGTTAAAAGGGACATTTACACAAAATGGTCAAAGCTTTCCTTTCTCGTTAACAAAAGGGGAGAAGGTGAAGGAGGAGGAAGAAGGAGAGTTCCTCTCTATAGAGACAGCAACAGGTGCACTGTATGGGGAATTGCTAATGCCACAAGGGGAGAAAGTTGCTCCGGTAGCCCTTATCATCCCAGGATCTGGTCCTACTGACCGTGACGGTAATTCACAAGGGTCTCCAGGAAAAAATGATAGTTTGAAACTGTTAGCTGAAGAGTTGGCAGCAAAGGGTATTGCCACACTTCGTTATGATAAACGTGGAGCAGGGAGGAACGCTGATTCAGTTGTTGCCCAGGAAGAAATGAGATTCGATGTATTTATTGATGATGCCAAACAATGGTTGGAGCTTCTAGAAGCAGATGATCGTTTTACTGACATTGCAGTCATTGGCCACAGTCAAGGATCTCTTGTCGGAATGATGGCAGCTGGCCCTGAAACGACGGAAGCTTTTATTTCCCTTGCAGGAGCTGGTCAAACGATTGATCAACTTTTAGAAAGTCAGCTGAAAGAGAGTCTTGAGGGGAAATGGTTGGAAGAAAGCCAGAAAATACTAGAAAGTTTGAGGGACGGGGAAACAGTAACGGAAGTGAGTCAACCCTTACAAAGTGTGTTTGCTCCGAATGTTCAACCCTTTCTCCTTTCGTGGATGGCTTATGACCCTGCTGAGCAACTGGCAGATCTCGAAGTTCCTACATTGATCATCAATGGCCGCCACGATCTACAAGTGTCTGCTGAAGAGGCTCGACGGTTAGAAAGAGCAAAACCAGATGCAGAGGTTCTATTGTTTGATGAAATGAATCACGTATTGAAAGAAGCTCCGGAAACTCGTGAAGAGAACCTTGCAACTTACTCAAACCCTGATTTGCCTCTGGCTCAAGGTTTGACGGATAGTATCGTCGATTTCTTGCATCGCTCTGGCTTCTCTAAGCAGGAATAAATAAGCACACAAAACAAGCTCAGATTTAAATCTGAGCTTGTTCCGTTCTCAATCACCCATCTTAAACAAAAGCTCCCTATTCTTGAAGGCTCAATTTCGAGACATCTGGGAAAGTACGAATGGGGGCATGGAAGCTACTCACTTTCCGCGGGGAAGACGGCAAGCCTCCTCGGATTAAATCCCTGCAGGGTCTTGCCAGTCTAGGAGACTCCCGTGGGAGAAGGAGGTAGGCGAGATCCCACAGGGCTTTAGCCCGAGGAAGTTCGCCAGTTCCCCCACAGGAAAGTGTTCAAATGCGGAATCGTGTCTGGACGATGGAGCTAGACGAGTAGTTCCCAACCACCCCCGCCTCTTCATAGGGCAACGAATCCCAGTTACCTCGAAATCGAGTCTTCCAGAATACTGCCAGATTGTTGAATAGAATAAAATCGGTTATCGTCTGAGCTTTTGAAGAAGGCGGAGGATTTCGATATATAGCCAGACGAGAGTGACGATCAAACCGAAAGCCCCGTACCATTCCATATGCTTCGGTGCTCCGCGGTTAACCCCTTGCTCAATGAAGTCGAAATCCAGTACAAGATTCAAGGCTGCAATAGCTACAATGAATAAGCTGATCCCTATGCCGATAGGACCGCTAGAATGTAGGTAAGGAACCGTCATGCCGAAAAAGTTGAGGATAAAGTTAACAAGGTAGACTAGAAAGATTCCAAGAGTTGCTGATACCACCATCAGTCGGAAGTTTTTCGTAACTTTAATGACCCTCGTTGCATACAGGAATAATAATGCTGCCATGACCGCTAATGTCAGGCTGACAGCTTGAATGACGATACCAGAATAGGAACTCTCGACAAAGGCAGATAAGCCGCCGATAAGAAAGCCTTCCAAGGCGGCATAAATAGGCGCTGTAATCGGTGCAGCTTTAGGAACGAAGGCTGTGATAAGAGCAAAAATCAGTCCGCCACCCCCTCCGATAAGCATCATGATGGTAACATCTGCACCCAGCGAGTATTGGTACCATGTATAAGCGGCAGTACCTAAAAGGAATATAAATAATAGCGAAATTTTAGCAACAGTACCGCCGAGTGTCATCGATTTCCTTTGTTCATTGGAACGTTGGAAGGTATCATTTTTCAACACAGGATTACCTGTTCTCATGCTTTTCACTCCTTCTTACGTAGCTTTATACTCCTTAATACCCTTCTATAGCTTCCTTCACACTAATGGGCATACCATTTATACAGTTTCTTAGGACGTCCGATTTTTTGATGGCTGACGACTTGCTTCACTTTCCCTTCTTCCAGGAGGTGCATTAAATAACGGTAAACCGTAGGGTAGGCAAGACCGATCTCTTTTGAAATTTCGTCGACAGGGTAAGCATCCCTGTTCTTTTGCAAATAATTCGAGATAGATTGCAATGTCCCTTTGCTGATCCCCTTGGCAGTAAAAACATCTTCTTCTTCCACTTGAGCATTCTTCATATTGGCGATTTGTGCATGTAATTTGATTCTCGAAATCAAATCAGGGGCTTTGACTGGTTTCAATGCAAAGTCTGTAGCGCCTTCTTCAAGGAATCGATCAGCAACTTCCTGTCGTTCATCCACTGTAAGGACAAGGATAGGGACAGTAGAGTTGTGCTTGCGTATTTCTCTTACAGTCTGCAGCCCATCCATCTCTGGCATATGATAATCCACGAGAATTACATCATAGTTTTTCTTCAAAAACATATCTACACCCTCACGGCCGTTGGTGGCTGTTTCTGAATCCCATTGGGCGTGTTTGCAAAATTCTGTCAGCATATAGCGTAAGGATTCATCATTGTCCATGATTAATATTTTCATCTCGTACTCTCTCCTTCGGTAAATGGATCCAGAATGTCGTTCCAATCCCTTGTTCACTTTCAATCGATAGTTCAGCACCGTGTTCTTTCACGACGTTTTGCACAAATGTCAAACCTACTCCAGGGTGGGATTTCGTACTGTATCCTGCGTTCCATATTTTGTTGATATCAGCTTGACTGATACCATGTCCATTATCTTTCACACCGATTAAGATGGTTTCTTGATCGACTTTTGTGGCGATGGTGACTTTTGCATCCTGATTACCTTCAACAGCATCACTGGCATTATCAATCAAATTGACCAGCGCTCTGGTCATCCTGATTTTGTTGATATAGATTTCAATTTGCTCATCCGCTTCCAAGTCAAAAGCATAGATGGTCGCAGAGTCTGAAAGCTTATTGGCTCGTACATATTCAATAAAGGTTTTTAATGTACACCAATTCTTTTTTTCGTGATAGAGAATTTCCGAAACCATATCACTCGTCGCTTGTATGGAGGAGGATATTTTATTTGTATATTGAAGAATTTCTTCATCTTTGGTTTTCATTTGAATCAAGGAATTCAATCCTTCCATGAGTGACAACGGTGTTTTCAAATCATGCACGAGGTGAAGGGCTTCCCTGCCGGATCGGGACTCGACCATATCTAATCGGGCAATATCCAAATCTTGTCTCATCCGTGCTTTTTGCTCAGCCACTGTCAGGTAGACAGCGAGGAATGTGGCATTGACGATGAAGACCCCGAAGAACACCAGGCTATAAAAACTTAAGGTGCTTCCAAAACCTAGTTGTTCCGCCATATTTTTTACTTGCATAGAGATTTCTCCGCCCCCGAAACCGAATGCGGTCAAAAAGGTAACTGTATCCAACCACTGGAATCCTAGTAAAAGTTGGGCGAGTATAAATGCTTTAAAAACAGGACGCAATTGTCCTCTGCCAAGGAAATGAAGCACAGCGATAGAGAGCAGAAGGAATATGGCTGGCCCACCGAAATGATAGTTGATGGAATTATAGCCATTGATGATAGCATAGACGATCGGGATGGCAGCCATTGGGACTAGCACTTTTAGCCATGGGCGTTTTAGTCTTGTCCCGAGCTCGTCTCCAAGTAACAATGCCCCAATATAATGGGGGAGCGCCCGAATAGTGTTCAGCAAAATGAGTCCGAAAGCGGCCATCATCAGTTTACTTCCTGATGGCTGATTTTCAAGATCTTCCATCAGTGCAGCAAGTCCGGAAAATTCGACGCTCAGCCATAGAGGCATCGTAATCCCTGCAAGAATGAGTGCAACTTTAATCCATATACTTTTCGATTTCCATAGGTCTTCTTTCAATAGAGGTCACCCTAACGACGAGTATCTTTCTATATATTCTAATATATGCGAAGAATATTTTCGATTCTTTTTTCCTGTGATGCGTTAATAGACTTGTATTTTCCAAGTTTCTCAACTATGGCAATGACTGTTATGGATAGTATAATAGAATTATATTTAAAGTATGAAGGGTGTCCGCAACTATGATTGTGATCATCGATAATTATGATTCATTCACTTACAACTTAGTTCAGTATTTTAAACAGATGGATAAAGAAGTGGTAGTTAAACGTAATGATGATTGGGAGATAAGAGAAATTCGTGACTTGGAACCAGATCTCCTCGTTTTGTCACCGGGGCCAGGCCGCCCGGAAGAGTCGGGCATTTGTGAGGAAGTGCTTCATGTCTTCGGGGGGGAGGTACCGATTCTTGGTATTTGTTTAGGTTATCAATTAATTGTCACTCATTTTGGTGGCCGGGTCGAAAAAGGAGGTCGTCCGATGCATGGCAAGGTTTCCCGGGTTACTCATGATGGACGTACACTTTTCCGCCAATTGCCTGGTTCGTTGAATGTGACAAGATATCATTCCCTTGAGGCTGTTCCCCGGACCATTCCGGAAGAGCTGGAAGTCACAGCTGTATCGAATGATGATGTTGTCATGGGCGTTCGCCACAAGTCGAAAATGGTGGAAGGGATTCAGTTTCATCCAGAGTCGATTCTCACAGAATACGGCTTCGAAATGTTGGAAAACTATTACAGGCAGGCCGTTCATTTTTGTGAAAATAAAAAAGTAGGGGTGAGCGTATGAGGAATTCCCCTTACCTTATGTTTGAATTCAAAGACGACCATCAAGGTTCCGTTCCTCTGGTTTTTCAGGACCCTATCCACATATTAAGTACGGATGACACGGAAGAGGTAGAGGCCGTTTTTGAACAGGCAGACGCCATGTTAGAACGAGGGTATTTTGTAGCTGGGTATGTCTCGTATGAAGCTGCACCTGCGTTCGATCCGGCCTTGACCGTTCACGCTTCACCAGACTGGCCCCTGGTCTGGTTCGGAGTATTTCATCACCCTGAATCTCCAGAGCAAGAGGAGGATGGAGAGTCTGGAATCTTTGATGTATCCTCTTGGGAGATGAAAGGAGATTTCGAGTCTTATCAAGAAGGGATAAAGGAAGTAAAAGCAGGGATTGAACGGGGAGATACTTACCAGGTGAATTTCACGACAAGGTTGAAGGCAGACTTTTCTGGAGATGACTTTGCCTTTTATAAAAAGCTTGTTCGAAACCAGCAATCTTCTTATAGTGCGTATTTGAACATGGGAGAGCGCCGCTTATTATCTGCTTCTCCAGAGTTGTTTTTCCGTATTGATGGACAGAAACTGCAAACGAAACCGATGAAAGGAACAGCTAAGCGGGGCCGTTATAGCCAGGAGGATGAGAAGCAAAAGCAGCAGTTGCAGAGTTCAGATAAAGACCGTTCAGAAAATCTGATGATTGTAGACTTATTGAGAAATGATCTCGGCAGGATTGCTCTTCCAGGAACTGTCCGTGTACCGAAACTCTTTGAGGTAGAGACATATCCAACCGTACACCAGATGACTTCTACCATTGAGGCGTGCTTACCTGAGAATTATACAATGTTTGAATTGTTCCGCTCTCTATTTCCGTGTGGATCGATCACAGGGGCTCCTAAAGTCAGGACGATGGAATATATTCAGAGGCTGGAAGATTCACCGAGGGAAGTTTATTGTGGTGCGATCGGTTATATGACCCCTGAGAAAGAAGCGATATTTAACGTTCCTATTCGTACCGTTATGATCGATAAGCAAGAGTCACAGGCGGTTTATGGCAGTGGAGGAGGAGTAACATGGGATTCTACATCAAGAGGGGAGTTCGACGAACTTCACACCAAAGCAAGATTGTTGACTGAAGACCGCCCTCCATTCAAGCTGCTTGAAACGATGAAATTAGAAGGTGGGGAAGTTCTCTTACTTTCCTATCATTTGGGTAGAGTCTTAGCAACAGCTGATTATTTCGATTATCCCGTGGAACGGAAGAAGTTAGAGGGGAAGATTACACACGTGACTAATGAGAACCCTGAAGGGCTCTATAAATTACGCATGCTGATCGATTCGAACGGAGAGGTTGATGTAGAAGTCCATTCAATTGGAAAACCGAAAACAAGGATGACAGGGGCGTTATCCAAGCAGGCGATTGATGAAGAAAGTCCATTTTTATATCATAAAACAACAAATCGTACCATTTATCAGAATCATCAAAGGCCTGATGCGGAAGCAACCTTGCTTTGGAATTCAAAAGGAGAATTGACGGAATTCACGATTGCCAACCTTGTTGTAAAAGTGAAAGGAGAGTATTTCACTCCCCCTATAGATTGTGGACTTCTAGCTGGTACATTTCGTCAACAGTTATTAGACGAAGGGCATGTTTCCGAGAAAGTACTTTTGAAAGATGAGCTTGCGGAGTTCGACGAAGTATGGATGATCAACGCACTAAGAGGCTGGATCAAAGTAGAAATGATGGAGAATAAAGGGGTGGCAGAGTGAAACATATCGTTTTTTATGATGCACAGTGTCCGTTTTGTTTTTATGTAAAAAAGGTCTTTCGGAAGTTTGATTGGATGAACCAGATTAAATGGGTAGCTGTTCAAACGATTGAAGACGGTGGGAAATACCCATATTTGGAAGGGCGAAATACATTGGAAGAAATTCATATGCTGACAAAACAGGGGGAAATCAAGCAAGGTTTTTACACGATCAGAAGGTTGCTACTTTCCTTACCATTGTTTTCTGTCCTAGGAATTGTTCTCTTCTTCCCAGGTATCGATAAGGTAGGTTCACCATTATATCGCTGGTTCTCTGACCACCGTCATCAATGGTTCGGTCGTTACGATCTTCCGAGATACGCATAAAAAGCTTGCTATTCCCACAAAACAAATGTAATGCCGAAGTATGATTGAAAAACCCCCCGCATACCGGAACTTACCTTTATCATAATGTATGTCGGTGCTGAATCCGATGGATATTACTCCTTTTGAGCGGTTATATATGTTACATTATATTTTATAAGTATAGTAAAATTCGAGGGGTATTATAGAATGAGAGAAGAACATATATATATTGGTGAAAAAATCTTACAGAATTCCGATCAATTAGCAACACGAGTGCGAGAATTAAAAACAGAAGAATTTGGATCAGCGACCGTGCGTACAGCCGATTGGGAAGAGTTGTTCACTATAATTGGGGAAGCTATTATTAGTAAGGAAACACCTTTACAACAAATCGAATTATGGGCTAACCGTGAAGGAGAACAAAAGGTAAAAGCTGAAGTCGAGCTGTATCAATCGCTCCGTACGATTAATTTTGTCCGACGGGCGATATGGGGTATTTTTGAGGAAGAATTGACGGACGATCATTTTTCTTCCAAAACGGTCGTCCAGGTAGGGAAAATGATCAATGAGTTATTGGATGAAATTACGAAACATTTCAGCCAAACCTATTCTGCGAACATTCGCTTAGAGTGGGAAAGAAAAGAACTGAGGTTAGCTGAAATATCTGTCCCTGTTGTACCGATAACAGAAGGGGTAGCCATTCTTCCTTTAATCGGAGAAATTGATACAAGCCGAGCGCAGCAGATTATGGAAGTTTCTTTAAATCATAGCGCTGAAGCAGAGCTGGATTACCTTTTCATAGATGTATCTGGAGTACCGGTGATCGACACACTGGTTGCAAATTATATCTATCAAGTGGTACAAGCGTTGGAACTTATCGGAGTCCACGCAACCTTGACAGGTCTTAGACCGGAAACGGCAAAAGCGCTCGTTGATATGGGGGTAACCTTTAACCATGTCAATACGAAAGCAGGATTGCATCAAGCTTTAGAAGAGATAGGCATTTACATCCATCATGGAGAAGAATGAAAAAGGCTGAGGGATTTTAATCCCTCAGCTTTTTTTATGCAAGGAAGAAAGCTCGTTCTTATTTTAATCTTTTCAGGGATGGATAAAGTTTCTGCTTTGCTACCTTAATTATGAGTTGGTTCTGCTATTTTGACGAGTTGTTTACCGATGTTTGTTCCTTCGAACAAGCCGAAAAATGCATCAGGGATATTTTCGAATCCTTCTGTGATCGTTTCTTCATAGGTCAGCTTTCCTTCCTGAAGCCATTGCGCCAGGTGGGTGAAGCCTTCATGGAATCTATCTTGGTAATCACCGACAGTAAAGCCTTTAATGAGGGCACTGGACTTAATTAAGTGCATTTGCATACGCGGCCCCTGGTCGTTCGGGACATTGTAGGAAGCGATTGCTCCACATTGGGCGATTCGCGCAAATTTGTTGAGAAGTGGATAGACAGCATCCGAAATGTTGCCACCGACATTATCGAAATAGATGTCGATTCCGTTCGGGCAAGCTTTTTCAAGTTGGGAAGATACATTTTCTGTTTTATAATTAATGACTTCATCAACGTTCAGCTCATTTTTTAAATAAGCTAATTTTTCATCGGACCCTGCAATGCCGACGACATGACACCCGGAAATTTTCCCTATTTGTGCCACTGTTGAGCCAACGGCCCCTGCTGCTCCAGATACGACGAGAGTTTCTCCCTTCTTAGGTTGTCCGATATCGATCAAACCAAAGTATGCAGTTAATCCCGGCATGCCAAGTATTCCTAACGACGTGGTGATTGGGCCAAGGCTGGTATCAATCTTTCGGAGGGTGTCTGCCTTGGCAGCAGTATATTCTTTCCATGGGAGCATACCTGTGATGATGTCCCCTTCCCTTAACGTGTCAGCTTTGGATTCAACTACTTCGCCTACGACGCCTCCTTCCATCGGTGCGTTTAATTCGAAGGGAGCGATGTAAGACTTAGCAGCACTCATCCGCCCTCGCATATACGGGTCAACTGAAGCATATAACAATTTGACGAGTACTTCCCCTTGGTCGGGTTGTGGTCTATCTTTTTCAACAATCTTTAAATGTTCATGAGTAGGTTTTGCTTTTGGTCTTTCTACTAAATGAATTTCGTGATTCATTTTATTCACTCTCCTTTTTTTTATCATAACGCTATTAAAGATTTCCCTGAAAGTAATAGGCCTTCTAATGAGGGAATGAATGGAGGATAATGGAGGGAGGAGGGGATGTAATGAACAAAAATCTATACAATTCCGTGAAATTTGTAATAGGGGAAGGTTTTGTAACAATAGAAGAGACGGGAACATTGAGCGATTGCGAATTGATGGAGTTATCCAATCAATTCGTTAGAGATCCGAATTTCAAGGAGGTAAAGAATTTAACCCTACTAGTCCCAGCGAAATTTGGCAAGGGAGCGAGAAATTATATTAAAAACCGAGGTTTTAAACCTCACGATGAAGTTTATTTTGTCCAAAAAGATTTGCAAAAAGGTTGGAAAGAGTGTGGACATTTATTTCAATTAAGGCCTTTAGGAGAAGTCCACGAAGCTGTGTTTAAAGAGATATGGCATCAATCTATGGAAGGATCTTTAAATGCTCCGCAGTCTTTAAACATGGATGAGCAGATGGAAAGCGTGAAAAAGGAAATAGGTCCGTCTTACATAAGCACATGTCTGACTGTGTATGAAAAAGGGCAGCCAATCGGAGTAGTCATGCCGCATATTGAACCAGGAACGACGGAGGAAGGGAGGATATTTTATTTCGGATTGATCCCAGAAGCGAGGGGAAAGGGGAAGAGTACGGCAGTATACAGTCAGGGGTTAGCGCTTTTGAAAGATAAGTTTGGCGCCTCCTATAGCGTTGGGGCGACAAGTATTCATAACAAACCGATGTTGCGCGTCTTCGAGAAGTGTGGTTTTGATTATATGGATAAAGTCACCGTCTACAAACGTTCCCTCCAAACATAGCCCTCTCCCACATCTTCAACAAAATGGCAGTATTCTCGAAGACACGATGTCGAGAAATTGTGGGGGCTCTAGGGGCTCCAGGAAAGCGAGTAGCTTCCAAGCCCCCATTCGTACTTTCCCAGATGTCTCGAAACTGAGTCTTCAAGAATAGGGAGCTTAGTGGGAGAGGGGATTATGGAAGGCAAAAGAACGCCCAGGGATTTTCCTGGACGTTCCTTTGTTTTTTAAGACTCCGAAGCTTCTTGAAGTTCTTTATACTCAGCATCTGTAAACGCACGGGAGCGGGTGAGGAACCTTTTCCCTTCCACCCCTTCCAAAGAGAACATCCCTCCACGACCATCGACCACATCAATGATTAGTTGGGTATGTTTCCAATAATCATATTGTCTCTTATTGATGTAGAAGGGAGTATCACCAATCTCACCAAGAAGGACATCCTGACTACCGATCAGCAGGTCTCCTTCTTGATAGCACATTGGAGAACTGCCATCACAACACCCACCGGATTGATGAAAAATCAAAGGACCATGCTTTTCTTTCAACTTCTCGAGTAAGTTGAGCGTAGCGTCCGTCGCTTTGACACGCTCTACCATGTTTCCAGCTCCTTTCTTCATACCCAAAACAAGGAGTTGAGGTTTAATTTTTAAAAGAATCCAAGCTTTTGAGGGCTATAGCTGACTAGCATGTTCTTCGTCTGTTGATAATGGCTCAGCATCATCTTATGGTTCTCGCGGCCGACACCAGACATCTTGTATCCGCCGAATGCAGCGTGAGCAGGGTATGCATGGTAACAGTTTGTCCATACACGACCAGCTTCAATGCCACGACCGAAGCGGTATGCGGTATTCATATCACGTGTCCAGACACCTGCACCTAAACCATAAAGGGTATCGTTAGCAATCTTCATTGCTTCATCTTTATCCTTGAATGTCGTAACAGAGAGGACAGGACCGAAAATTTCCTCCTGGAAAATTCTCATGCTGTTATCGCCTTTAAACACCGTCGGCTGAACATAATAACCATCTTTGAGGTCACCTTCCAATTGGTTGCGAGCACCACCAGTCAGACATTCCGCACCTTCGTCCTTACCAATTTCAAGGTAAGAAAGGATTTTTTCGAGTTGTTCTGACGAGGCCTGTGCTCCCATCATGACTTCTGGGTCAAGAGGGTTACCCACTTTGATTTCTTTCACGCGTTTAATGGCTCGTTCCATAAATTCATCATAAATAGATTCGTGAATCAAGGCACGAGAAGGACAAGTGCATACTTCCCCCTGGTTCAGCGCGAACATGACCATTCCTTCAATTGCTTTGTCAAGGAAGTCGTCATCTTCATCCAAGACATCTTCAAAGAAAATGTTCGGGGATTTCCCGCCAAGTTCAAGAGTGACAGGAATGATATTTTGGGAAGCATATTGCATGATCATGCGACCAGTAGTCGTTTCCCCTGTGAACGCAACTTTGTTGATGCGGTCACTCTGGGCTAAAGGCTTACCTGCTTCTAATCCAAAGCCGTTAATGATGTTTAATACGCCTGCAGGCAATAAGTCTTCAATCAATTCTAATAGATAAAGGATGGATGATGGCGTTTGCTCTGCGGGCTTCAAGACAATCGTATTCCCTGCAGCAAGTGCAGGAGCGATTTTCCATGTAGCCATTAACAGAGGGAAGTTCCAAGGGATGATTTGTCCCACGACACCCAAAGGTTCATGGAAGTGGTAGGCTACTGTATCGTTATCAATTTCACCGATGGAACCTTCCTGGGAGCGAATGGCTGAGGCAAAGTAACGGAAATGATCAACTGCAAGCGGTAGGTCCGCATTTAATGTTTCACGAACAGCCTTCCCATTTTCCCAAGTCTCAGCGATTGCCAGACTCTCGAGGTTCTCTTCTATGCGATCCGCAATACGATTAAGTACTAAGGACCGTTCCGTTACAGATGTTTTTCCCCAGGCGTCTTTCGCTTTATGAGCGGCATCCAGAGCAAGTTCCACATCTTCTTCAGTAGAACGGGCAACCTTGCAAAAAGTCTGACCTGTTACAGGTGTTACGTTGTCAAAGTATTGGCCTTTGACTGGGGCTGTCCATTCTCCACCAATGAAATTGTCGTATCTTTCCTTGAATTGTACTTTAGAACCTTCTGTGTTTGGAAAAGCATACACCATAAATACATCCTCCTAAGTGATTAATGAAGTAAACGCTTACAAAAACGCTTATGTAAGTAAGCGTGCTTACTTTTAAAACTACCATCTGAACAGAAAATTGTCAATTTACTGACAAATGTAAAGAATTCTCGGTACGAACTTAAAGGAAATCTTGTTATAATGGAACTATTCATAATCAAAGGAGTTAAAAAAATGACAACGAACCGAGTGATGCTTGTTGACGGTATGGCGCTACTTTTCCGGGCGTTTTATGCTACAGCAATGAGCAATTATTATATGATCAATAGTAAAGGCACCCCTACAAATGGTGTTTATGGGATGGTGAAACATCTGTTTACAGCCATTGAAGTCTATCAGCCCACCCATGTCATTTGCTGCTGGGATATGGGAAGCAAGACCTTCCGTAATGAACTTTTTCCGGACTATAAAGCGAATCGTGGTGCTCCACCAGAAGAACTGATTCCGCAATTTGATTTGGCAAAAGAAGTTATCGAATCATTGGATATCCCAAATGTGGGGCAGGTCGGTTATGAAGCAGATGATTGCATGGGCACATTGAGTCGTATGTACAGTGAAGACTCCCAAGTCTTTCTGTTAACAGGAGACCAGGATCTTTTACAACTATTAAAGCCGAACGTCCATGTCGTGTTATTGAAAAAGGGATACGGCAACTATGCAGAGTATCAGGAAGACTCTTTTACAGAAGAAAAAGGAATCACCCCTCAGCAGATGATTGATTTGAAAGCATTGATGGGAGATAGCAGTGACAATTATCCAGGAGTGAAGGGGATAGGAGAGAAGACAGCATTAAAGCTCCTTCTTAAATATCAAACCATTGAAGGAATTCTCGAAAATATCGAGGAACTGACAAAAGGTCAGCGTTCTAAAATCGAAGAAAACTTGGAAATGCTGCATTTGTCTCGGAAACTAGCAGCCATCTACTGCGAGGCAGATGTGAATTGTTCCTTAGAAGATGCACTCTTTTACATCAACGATGAAAAAATGGGTGCTAAATTCGATGAACTGGAGTTTAGAAATTGGAAAAAAAATATCGTGAGAATGTAAGAGAAAGTCGGAAGCATTGTGCTTCCGACTTTCTCTATAGAAGGTCTTTTTTTTGTGTTTTGCGGTAATTATTTACTTCCTTGTAATACATGGCTGCTTTTTTGTACATTCGTTTTTCATAATAAAGGTCCCCGAGCATTTCACAATAATTTTTATAATCACCATATTCATTATTCTCTCTCGCAAAAGGAATGATTTCGTTTTCCAATTCCTCTATGAAGAAGTCTTCTAATGTGTTTTCAAGGATGGTATTTCTAAGCACAAAGAACCTGTGTTTGAAAAATTGATCATCATGTTCTTCTGCGCTTTTTTCCCCTTGTTCAATATACTCCCATGCTTTATCCACATTCCCCGCATAATAATTTGTGGTAGCAAGCAGGTATATTGTATTGGTATAAAAAAAATCATCTCTAACGTCAATAGTCATATTAAAAGCTTTATCAATAAGTTCTAAGGCTTCCTCATATCTTTCTTGGTTGGCATAGATATATCCCAGGTTATGATAAACTCTTCTTTCATCGACAGATTTCAGACGGTATTTGGCAATTTTAATCAGTTTCTTAAAGTACTCCTCGGCTATAGAATATATATCCATTGATCGATAGTTAATAGCAATGATCATATAGGTGTCTATGGTGCGATCATAGTCTAAATCTTTAATATAACCTTCCAATGCCATATGGGCATAGTAATTGGATTCAATAGCAGCCCGTGTTTTGGAATAACTTAGAGCTAGGTGAAAGTATGTCTCACTATCATTAAATGGAAGTTTTCTTAACAGCTGTTCTGTTTGGTGGAAATGATGAAGGGCATTTTTGATTTGATTGTTTTTCAATAAGTAATGGATACCGACCGTTTTATGATAGAAAAATTTATATTCATCATTTGTATATGGGTATAGATCATTAATTTCTTTTAAATCATCCTCAGAAAGGGGGGCATGATTCAATTTCATTGTATGCCTGGATTTTACAATTTTATATAAATTATTCAGTTCTGTATTTTGGTTTTTCTTGAGGGCATTTGTACAATTTTGGTAGTATTCTTCCATCAAGGTCGAATCTCTTCGTTGGATGACTTCGTGCCAATCTAAAATGTCCTGGTGGATGGCATGGTCAAATTCCTGGTTGATATTGGTCAAATTAATGTTGAGTCGCTCTCCGAGCAGGCGATAAATATCGTCACTGGCGTTGATGGTGTCGTGTTCGATTTTACTTAGATAGGATACGGAGCAAATTCCTGATGCGAGATCCTCTAGTGTCATATTCTTGTATTTGCGGTGTTGTTTAATTAACGATCCTTTCATATTCACTACTCCTTTAAAGCGCCAATTACTTACATTATAGCAAAATATCGATCGGAGCAATGGATATAAATGACATTAATGTGTATATATAACAGAGGCAGGCTCAACAAAAGGGTGGTTGAGCCTGCTTCTATGATTATTATAGAGTCTTTAATGCATCTTCAATTTGCGTGTCGCCTGAAACCATTTCGAAGGTCTTATGATAAGCATTTGGCTCTTGAAGTACTGCAATCATCGTCTTCGCTACGTCTGCACGAGGAATCGAACCCCGGTCAACCTTCTCACCAACTTTAATCTTGCTCGTTCCTTCTTCATGAGTTAAGCCACCAGGTCGTACAATCGTATAATCGAGTTCAGTATTCTTCAAATACTCGTCTGCTTCATCCTTCATTTTCAAGTAATGTTGTAATGCTTCAGGTCCGCGCTCAGGCTCTCCTGCTGCAATGGCACTTAACATGACGAATTTCTTGATCCCTGAATTTTCCGTTGCTTTAACAAGGTTAATGGCACCATCGCGATCGACTGCTTCGGTTTGATCTGCACCAGTACTCGACCCAGAACCAGCAGCGAACATTACGGCATCCATACCTTTTACGGCATGACCGATATCTTTGGTCAAGTCTGCTAGTACGGGGGTACCGCCCAGTTTTTCAACCGTTGCTTTCTGCTCTTCTTTCCGAATCAATCCATAAGGTTCATGACCGTCTTCTTTAAGGTACTGGATAAGTAGGCGTCCTGTATGACCATTAGCTCCTGCTACTAGTACTTTCATCTATTATCACAACTCCTTTAAAAATAACGTTCCAGTTAATATTTAGCCATTTTCCATGCCATTCAAACACGATGGTTTCTTTAATATGGGGGAAAACAAAGTTCCTGATAGTTGCATCGGGCGCAGACGCGCGGATCATCCTGCATTGGAAATTGATCAATAGGCAGAGGTCGATTCTGGCTGCCATCTTCTAAGAAAAGTTTCATTTGTTCCATACTGATCTGGTATAAATGCTGCACGTTCACCAAGTCTTGATCCGTCAGTTGATGTTCGACATGCGTGCCATCCACTAAATATTCATTTCGGATGATAATATCATCGAGGGATTCAATGTTGTGTTTTTGTAGTAGATATAGAGCGTATAAAGCAAGTTGATTACGATCTTCGTCCGATGACTTTCCGGTTTTCCAATCTACAATCACCCATTTATCGCGGTTTAGGTCTTTATAAACAAGGTCCATGACGATGTAAACCTTTGCTTCTTCTGTCTTCATATAGCGAAAAGTCTCGGATTCTACAAATTCCATATATTCTTTGCTTCGTACATCAGTGAATGTTTTGCTTGAAAAGAAGTTCGATACCGTCCTATGAAGGCGGTCGGTAATCTTTTTCACCTTTGCTTCAGGCAACGAACCTGTTTGACTATAATAGATTTCGTGAAGCATGGTGTAATGCTTCGGGCGGTTTTGCCATAAATGCTCTTTCTTTGTCGATTCAATAAATCCACGGTTCAAGTGACGTCTGATTTCATCAATAAATGCTTGTTCACTTAGTATTGGTTGGTTCTTCAAACTAGCTTGGATCGTTTGATAGATAAGGTCGTGGACGACGCTGCCAAAGTGCATTTCGAGATTGGTTATTTTTTTTAAGCGGTATGTCTGCTTTGCTAATGGATCAGCAGAACTTATCCATCCATTATGGGAAATATAATAATCATAGGCGTATTTCCTTGAACAAGTGAGCATCGTCTTATGACGGGATAATGACCAGGAAAGCTCTGGATATGGTCTTACTTCAAACATATTAAACATCCTTCATCTATAATCAATATTCTTCAAAAGTAAACGTTGGGTAATAATTATATTTTTGCAAAGGTATTCTATTATTTATGACTGTAACGCCTTCTGCTTCAAGAAGGTCGCGTTGTGTTTTTTTATTGTTGTCTTCCTTGATCACTATTTCTCCCTTAGCATTGACTACACGATGCCAGGGGAGACTGTATTTGTCACTTAATGTATAGAGAACTCTTACCACTTGTCTGGCTGCTCGTGGATTGCCTGCACATCCTGCTATTTGGCCATAGGACATCACCCGACCTTTTGGAATGCTAAGGATTATTTTCAATACCCTTTCCGTGAAAGGTTGCATGCTATCGTCTCCTTTCTTTTCATTTTAACGTAACTCCAATGACCATGAATAGAATCAAGCCTCTAAAATTGATACAATTCATATCAGAAGAAATAGAGAGGGGTGCAAATGCGATGAGTATAGGAAGAGTGTTGACCATTGCTGGTTCTGCTGCGCAAGGAAGTGCAGGTATCCAGGCTGATCTGAAGACATTTGAAGAATTCAATGTTTATGGGATGAGTGCCATAACAGCTATTGTAGCTAACAACAAGCAGACGGACCAGGGAATATTCACCCAACAGGTGGAGTCAGTTGAAGCACAAGTGTATGCTTCTTTAGAACATGTCGGTATAGACGCTCTTAAAACAGGCATGCTTTTCACAAAGGAAATCATAAGTCGGACTGCTAGTTTAATTAAAGAGTCGGGAAACAAAAATGTGGTGGTCGACCCTGTGATGATTGGGAAAATGGGGTCTCAATTATTGAAAGATGAAGCAATTGATACACTTAAGGAAAAATTGGTGCCCCTTGCTAAAGTAGTGACACCTAATTTACATGAAGCTGCACGAATGTTGAATTGTCCTGTACCTGAAACACCGGAGGATATGAAAGTGGTGGCGAGTGACTTATACCAGCTCGGTCCTCAATA
The DNA here is from genome assembly GCF_900114165.1 of Halobacillus dabanensis. Lineage (GTDB taxonomy): Bacteria > Bacillota > Bacilli > Bacillales > Halobacillaceae > Halobacillus > Halobacillus dabanensis. The sequence goes on along the minus strand of NZ_FOSB01000013.1, from coordinate 73,867 downwards.
TGTATTGGTCAAAGGGGGCAGTTTGAAGAATTATCCTGCTGTAGACATGCTTTATGATGGATCAAGTATGGTGGAACTGGAATCGGAACGTGTGAAAACTACTCATACAAGCGGGGCAGGTTGTACATACTCGGCAGCGATTACGGCAGAGCTTGCTAATGGTTTCCCAGTAGAAGAAGCCGTCCGTCGTGCTAAGTCATTTGTAACGACTGCCATTCGACATGCCTTATCTTTCGATCGCGGTATCGGTTCCACTTATCATGCAGCCCATAGAATCAAAGAGTAGCATTTCCATAAACTATCCGCCCTTCACTATTCAGAGGAGGGCGGTTTTTTATCCCGTATATTACAAGTCGCTGGTGACGTGTAAGATTACTAAATAAAAAACCCCACTTACGAAAAAAGTGGGGGAAATAATTATCCGTTGATACGGTCATATTTATCAATTTGTTTTTTGCGGACAACATCCCAGCGGTTTTCAGGATGTTCTTTGCATTCTGCTGTACAAGCGGCATGCTGTTCTTCTTCACATTCTTTGCAACATACATATTGACGGTTACATACAGGGTTACTACAGTTGATCATACGATCTTCTGCTTTCCCGCAATGCTCACATTCAGCGATTATTTTCTCTTCCACCTTGTTGATCGGTACAGAAATACGCTCATCGAATACATACATTTTACCATCGAAAAGTTCCCCTTTGACCTCAGGGTCTTTTCCATAAGTGGTAATGCCACCTTCTAATTGATAGACATCTTCGACACCATTTTTCTTCAGAATTCCTGTGAGTTTTTCACAACGGATTCCACCTGTGCAGTAGGTCAAGACTTTCTTGTCTTTCCACTGATCGGCATTTTCTGCAATCCATTCAGGGAACTCGCGGGAATGATTGACATCTGGTTGAATAGCATTGCGGAAGTGACCAATACGGTATTCATATTCATTACGTCCATCAATAACGATTGTATCTTCATCTTTCAGCATTTCGTTGAATTCTTTCGGTTTCAAATGTTTTCCGCCGAAGGTTTTCGGGTCGATGTCGTCTTCTTCGATACTCCAGTTGACAAGTTCTGGTTTCACACGGCAATGCATTTTCTTGAACGCGTGTCCTTCATGCTCATCAATTTTGAAATGGATATCTGCGAAACGCTCATCGGAACGAACGTAATCCATATATTCTTCCACTTGTTCCACCGTACCTGAAACAGTGCCGTTAATACCTTCGTGAGAAACGATGATTCTCCCTTTCAAACCAAGGTCTTTACAAAATTTCAGGTGGTTGTTGCAATATTCTTCATAGTCAGGAAGGTCGACATACTTATAATACAGCAGAACTCGATAATCTTTTGAGCTCATAAGTGATTCCTCCTATATTTATATATAAACAGTAGTAATTAACATAAAAGTCCATAGTTCATCATATTCGATTTTCATTTAGAATTCAAATGTCATTTTCTTGAACATTCTCCACCTGCTTGATTTGGCGGGCATAGATAGCCAGGGCGATGGCTGAAGCAGACATAAGAACAATTAAGAAGCCGAAAGGTAATTTGAAATTTTCAGCTGTGTAAGGTTGCGAACTTAGTTCTAGTAAAATACCAGCGAGAACAGAACCGGTGGCACTGCCAATAAAGTGGGTCTGTTGTTTAAGACCAATGCCCGCACCAATCTGTTCTGTCGGTAAGATTCTTGACACTTCATTTGTTGAGCTGGATGAAAGGCTTGAAAACCCGAAGCTTGTAAACATATAAGCGATCATTATCATATAAGGACTTTTTCCTGCTGTGAAAAAGAAGATAAAGGCAGAAATCATCAGTAACCCTTGTGATAAAAATAGTAGTTTAACATTACCGTAAGCATCCATGAGGCGGCCGACATAAATAGCTGCGATTGCAGATAGCATAGCTCCAGGGAAAATAATAAATCCGATTGCAGCTGCCCCACGACCATATACTTGTTCAAGCATAATCGGCATTAAGAATAAGACGGCGAAGTGTAAAGTGAAGCCGGCATAGCTTAGAAATACAATTTTTCTATAATGCCTGTTCAAAACGAGTCCGGGTTGGATGAATGGCGCATTTGTCCGATTCACCCTCCACCAGAGTAATGCTGCCGAAAGCAGCCCTCCTAATAAATAGTAGGGGGTGAAAGTAGAAATATAGAGCAGAAACAGAGTTGCACTACTTCCGGACAATAATGCACCAAATACATCAAAGCGTGCACGTGTTGATGTTTCCGTTGGCATGAATTTATACAAAACGGGTAGCAGTACACTGACCATAGTAGTAATAAGGAAAAGATAATTCCAGTTGAGAAAATCGGTAATGACCCCGCCTACAACAGGACCAAGCCCGAAGCCTAAAGAGGTTGCGGATGCGATTAAGGCATAGGCACTTCCGCGTCTAGACATCGGAATATATCGACCGGCAAAAACCATGGATAACCCAGGGATGGCTGCTGCTCCTGCTGCTTGACTTAAGCGGGCAATCAATAGCCAAAGATAACTCTCAGCGAAAAAACCTATGAATGAGGAAAGACTGAAGATGCATATACCAAGCGTCAACAAAGTGCGGATGGGCAAGTAATCCGATAATCGTGTGAACGTGATCGTAAAGATGGCAAGAACGATAGAATAACCTGAAACAATCCAGGCTCCTTCAGAAGGTTGTAAAGCAAACTCACGCAATATATTGGGTAAAGCTATGTTGAACATCGTTGTATTCATAACCACTATTAAAATAGAAGCACTTAAAATGAACACTGTCCGGAAGTGCTCGTTGGAAGGACGGGTTATTGCTTCCATATCGACGTTTCTTCCTTTCTATGAAAACATTAGACACCCGAAGTACTATACCACAAGTCCGCTGGTAAGAGAAAGGTAAAGGGGATGACCCCCAACAAATATTGGAGGGTCATCCCCTAAACGTTCCCCCACCAAAGCTCCCTATTCTTGAAGGCTCAGTTTGAAGACGTTTGGTTGTGAATATAGTGGGTGGGAAAACAAGTAGCTTTCCTTGGTGATTGGGCAAGCCAGCAAAAGCTCTGCGGGTCTCGCCTCCCATCCATTCCCTCAGGAGACCCCCGTTTTCCCACGCCATACGATTTAGAAATTCTCGAAACCGCATTGTAAAAGTAAGGAACTTTGGTGGCTGAAAATTCATATAGCCAAGGCATCAAAGGATGATTGTCCTCCAATATAGGGCAGGTTCACCCTCAGATTTTTCGGGAAACTCGCCCCAAATATCTAAAAATCTAGTCATCAAGTATACTGCCGGATAGTTGATGAGTTATATTATTTTTGCGCCTAAGGTTGTTTCGAAATGGGATAAAGCCCAGTCGTGGCCGGTCTGGTTGAAACTGGCTACACCGTTCTTATGGATGTGGATAGTGTACCCATGGTTATATGCGTCAATGGCTGTATGCAGAACGCAAATATCTGTGCAAACTCCGACAAGGTGCAAGTCATTAATCCCACGTTCTCGAAATTTTAAGTCAAGGTCCGTTCCTGCAAAGGCGCTGTAACGAGTCTTATCTATATAGAGCAAATTTTCTTTGTGTTTATTTTGCTCGTAAATGTTTTGAAGTGTCCCATATAAATCGCGTCCGCTCGTTCCGCGAATGTTATGAGGAGGGAAGAGGGGCGTTTCTGGATGATATGGATCGTCTTTTTCATGCACATCTACTCCCATTACCACAAGATCTCCGCCATTTAAAAACTGTCGGGTAAGGTCATCCATGTAATTTTCTAATACTTGGGCCGGTTTACCACAGGTTAACGCTCCCTCATCGGCAACAAAATCGTTCGTGTAATCAATGACGACTAAAGCGCGGTTCATTGTATCCTCTCCTTATGTCTTTACACCTATATTAACAGAAGGCCAGCAGAAAAAGTTGTTTAATAACTGGGAACTTGTTTAGGAGAGGCATGTTTTTTATTCATAGTTACGAACATAAGGGCTCCAGAAAATATCAGTAATCCACTAGTAACAAAAAACACCATGGAAAAACCATAAAACCCTGCAATCATTCCACCCATAGAGGGACCTATAATATTACCAAGGAAGCGAATGCTCGTATTGTAGCCTAACACTTCTCCTTGCATAGCAACAGGGGCTTCCTGACGAATGTAGGCGGTACGAACGGGAATGATGCCGCCAATTGATACCCCCAGTAAGAATCGAAGGGCGACCAATTGCCATATGTTAGTAACGAAAGCGGCGGGTAGATAAACGATCCCTGCCATAAATAATAAAACGACAAGGATTTTTATATAGCCGATTCGATCTGCGATTTTCCCCCACTGTCTTGCCATCATCAAGTTGCCGAGCCCAGCTGCTGAAAAAGCAATTCCAGAAAAAAGTGCTAAGTTTTCTAGCCCATGTAATTCTCCGACAAATAAAGAAAGGATCGGTTGAATGCTGAAATGGGCGATTTGAACAAATAACGATACAACCATGACCATCAATAACACAGGGTGCTTCAAAATATGGGCCAGCACTTCCTTTGATCGGTAGCTCGCTTTTTCATCATCCCCCTCTTTTTCAATCCGTTGTTCATGGATACCGAAGTAAACAATCAAGGCAGAGAGTGCGACTGTAATGGATACGTATTGAAAGGTGGTCGCATAACCAATAGAGTCTGCAATCCATCCACCAAGCATCGGCCCCATTAAACTTCCGGTAATACTTCCAGTTTGTAATGAACCAAGAACCTGACCAGCGATGTTTTTAGGTGTCTGGGTGGAAATGAGCGCCTGGGACATTGGGATGAAACCTGTGAAAACTCCCATAAACAAGCGAAGGAGGAAGAGTTGCCACACGGAGGTGACGAACCCCATTAGTAAAACGGAAAGAGCGAGTCCGCTGGCAGAAAGGATCAGTATTTTCTTTCTGCCATACTTATCTCCGATTTTTCCCCAAATAGGTGAGCATAAAAAAGCAGACACAAATGTCACACCGAAAACCCATCCAGACCATGTTTGTACATAAGCATCAGAGTAGTTTCCGAGTTCTTCTATATACAAAGACAAAAACGGAAGGACCATAGTGATACTTCCAGCAATAAAGAAATTTGCGAACCACATGATCCATAAGTTCTTTTTCGCTTGAGAGTGTTGTTTATTGAGGATAATGATCCCTTCTTCCTTTTTATTTCGACACCCTAAATATATAACATAAATGGCCAGGATCCGAAACCTTTGAAGTCATCATATTTGGAAAATAAGTGGGAAATGGATATACATTTCGAGGGAGGATAGCTGCATGGTCTATAAAATGAAGAAAAAGGTTGTATTACCTAAATCATTTACTAACCTAGAGAGGATTCCTTTGTAATTTTTACATAAATAAGTTTTTCAACCGGAAGGAAGGGAAATCCATTAATAATAATATGTTGTTAACGGTTGCATAACTTGTATATACAAATTATAATCAAATTGAATCATGTATATACAAGTTATAAAACAAATATATGTAAGCGTTTGAGGAGGAGATCGAGTTTGTTTAAGAAATTGTTTGGAAATAAAGAGACAGTATTAAATGTAACTTCACCTTTAACAGGAAAGAAGGTGGCATTAGAAGAAGTGCCGGACCCTGTCTTTTCTCAAAAGATGATGGGGGAGGGGATAGCTGTGGATCCGGAAGACGGACTTGTAGTTAGCCCAGTGGAAGGAAAGGTTGTTCAAGTCTTTCCTACAAAGCATGCCGTAGGTCTGGAGACGAAAAGCGGAGCAGAAGTCTTGATTCATATCGGTTTGGAAACGGTAGCGATGGAAGGCGAAGGTTTTGAAGCTTTTGCAGCTCAGGGGGATAAAGTGAGTGTCGGGGACAAGTTAATTTCTTTTGATTTGGACTTAGTTAAAGAAAAGGCGAAGAGTACGATAACTCCAATTATCATTACAAATAGTGATAGCTTTGAGGTACATGTAGAAGAAGATGTCGAGTTGAAAGCAGGATCCACTTCATTAATGACAGTTAAGAAAAAATAATAAAGGACAGCGGAGGGATTGTAATGAACCATAAGAAACAGGCCGAGCAAATACTGGAAGCGATCGGCGGAAAGGAAAACTTATCTGCTGCTACCCACTGTGTCACACGCCTGCGTTTAGCACTGCATGATGAAGGAATAGTAGATAATGAAAAGTTGAATAATATCGATGCTGTAAAAGGATCTTTTTCAACAAATGGCCAATTTCAGATTGTAGTCGGGCAAGGGACCGTTGATAAGGTTTATAAAGAATTAGTAGCTCTTGCGGGTATTGGAGAGTCTTCCAAAGAGGAAGTAAAAGAAGCCTCAAAAGGGAATATGAACCCGCTTCAGCGTGCGATCAAAACGTTGGCGGACATATTCATTCCTATCTTACCTGCCATCGTTACTGCAGGTTTGCTATTAGGAATTAATAACATTCTTACAGCCCAAGGAATCTTCTGGGACGAACAATCGATTATTGATGTGTATCCACAATGGGCAGATATAGCTAACATGATCATTATTATAGCGAACACTGCATTCGTGTTCTTGCCCGGACTTATAGGTTGGTCGGCTGTTAAAAAGTTCGGTGGTAGTCCGATTCTCGGTATTGTTATCGGTCTAGTCCTTGTCCATCCTGATCTGCTTAATGCATGGTCTTACGGTGACGCTGTCGCTGATGGATCCGTGCCAACATGGGATTTATTTGGAATGCAAGTAGAAAAAATCGGCTATCAGGGTCAAGTTTTACCTGTTTTAGTCGCTTCCTATGTATTGACGAAAATTGAATTGTTTTTACGTAACAGAATTCCTGATAGTATACAATTGTTATTTGTTGGTCCGATTTCTTTACTAGTCACTGGCTTCTTGACGTTTATCATCATTGGACCGATCACATTTGGAATAGGTAACTGGATTACAGATGGCCTTGTAAACATCTTTGATACATTTGCATGGTTAGGTGGATTCATCTACGGTGGACTTTATGGAGTACTCGTAATCACAGGTATGCACCATACCTTCTTAGCTGTAGATATTCAATTGGTAGGTAGTACAGGAACAACCTTCCTGTGGCCGATGCTTGCTCTATCCAACATTGCTCAAGGTTCAGCCGCATTTGCGATTTGGTTAGCAGCGAAAGACGATAAGTTGAAAGGTCTGGGGGTATCTTCCGGAATATCAGCATGGTTAGGGATCACAGAACCAGCCTTGTTTGGTGTGAACTTACGCTTCAAGTACCCTTTTATCATCGCTATAAGTTCTTCTGCAATCGCAGGATTATATATATCTGCTCAAGGGGTATTAGCAAGCTCTATTGGAGTCGGTGGTGTTCCAGGGATCTTTTCGATTGTAGCTGATTACTGGTTCGACTTTATAATCGGTATGATTATTGTTATCGTTCTTCCGCTTGTCGGTACGTACCTATATGCCAAGCGTAAAAAAGACGTATAAAATTTTGAAACGGTGGTGCTACAATGATTGAACAACCTTGGTGGAAAAAAGCTGTCGTTTATCAAATTTATCCGAAAAGTTTTAATGACACGACAGGGAACGGTGTCGGTGACATTCAAGGCATTATAGAAAAGTTAGATTATTTGAAGAAACTCGGGGTCGATGTCCTTTGGCTGACCCCGATGTACAAGTCTCCGCAAAATGATAATGGATATGACATCAGTGATTATTTTGATATCCACGAGGAATATGGGACAATGGAAGACTTCGAGCGGTTACTCCAGGAAACGCATGATCGAGGGATGAAATTGATTATGGATATCGTAGTCAATCACACGTCCACAGAACACCATTGGTTCCAGGAATCGAAGAAATCGAAAGACAACCCCTACCGTGATTATTATATTTGGCGTAAACCTGTAAATGGGGAAGAGCCGACGAATTGGCAATCTAAATTCGGTGGGAATGCATGGGAATATGATAAGGAAACTGGTCAATACTACCTGCATCTATTCGACGTGACTCAAGCAGATTTGAACTGGGAAAACGAACAGATGCGCGAAGAAATATATGAAATGATGCGCTTCTGGGCTGAAAGAGGGGTAGACGGCTTCCGACTCGACGTCATCAACCTTATTTCAAAAGATCAAGAGTTCCCTAATGATGACGGAAGTGTAGCGCCTGGGGACGGACGTAAATTTTACACCGATGGTCCCCGTGTGCACGAGTTCATGCAGGAAATGAACCGTGAAGTATTCGAACCCTATGATTTGATGACTGTCGGGGAGATGTCTTCAACGACGATTGAACATTGCATTAAATACACAGCTCCCGAGCGTAATGAGTTGAGTATGACGTTTAGCTTTCATCATTTGAAAGTCGACTATCCGAATGGGGAAAAGTGGACAGTTGCAGATTTTGACTTTCAGGAACTAAAGCAAATTCTCTCTAAGTGGCAGGATGAAATGAACAAAGGAAATGGCTGGAATGCCTTGTTCTGGTGTAATCACGACCAGCCGCGTGTCCTATCCAGATTTGGTGATGATGAAAAATACCCAGAGAAATCAGGAAAGATGCTGGCAACAACCATCCATATGATGCAAGGAACTCCGTATATATATCAGGGAGAAGAATTCGGGATGACGAATCCGAAATTCGAGAGTATCGAACGCTATCGCGATGTGGAGTCTTTGAATATGTATGAAGAGTTCAAAGCGAAGGGTGTAAGGGAAGAGAGGATCATGGATATTTTAAAACAGAAATCCCGTGACAATTCCCGTACACCTGTCCAATGGAATACCGAAAAAAATGCTGGCTTCACAAGTGGGACTCCATGGATAAGTGTGGCTGATAACTATAGGGACATTAACGCAGAAGTAGTCCTGGATAAAAAAGATTCCATTTTCAATCACTATCAGAAGCTTATCGAGTTACGCAAATCCCATGACATTATCACTCATGGAGATTACCTCCTCTTGAGACCAGAACATGACCGTGTATTCGCATATTTGCGCGAATGGAATGGAGAAAAACTTCTTGTCGTTAATAACTTTTACGGAGAAGAAACGAACTTCGCTATACCGGCGGAAGTCCCATTAGACGGGGAAGCTGAAATCCTCTTGAGCAATTATGAAGACTCTACAACAGATTACAGAAACATCAGCCTTCGTCCATACGAATCGGTTGTATATTATTTTGCCAATTAAAGGTTGGGGACGTGGAATGAAAAATAAGTATGTTGAGATTTACAACAAAATTGTCAAAGATATACAGAAAGGAGAGTATTCCTCAGGGGATACTCTCCTTTCTGAACACGAACTGAGTCGTCACTTCCAAACATCGAGAGAAACAATCCGGAAAGCTTTAAATTTACTTTCGCAGAATGGTTATATTCAAAAAGTCCGAGGAAAAGGGTCTGTCGTTCTAGATCGAGACAAGTTTGAATTTCCCGTATCAGGCTTAACGAGCTTCAAAGAGTTATCGGAACGCTTAGGGAAAAGCTTCCGTACCCATGTCCATGAACTTACGCTTAATAAAGGGAGTTCTCAAGTGTGCACACAATTGAATTGTGATCCGGCTTCCCATGTATGGAAGGTGGTTCGTTCCAGGGAAATAGGAGGAGAGCGGATCATTTTAGATAAAGATTATATTCTGCAAGATACTGTGCCTGACTTGACTAAAGAAATTGCAAAAAACTCTCTTTATGAATACATTGAAAATGAACTGGGCCTTGAAATCAGTTTTGCAAAGAAAGAGATCGTGGTCGAGACAGTGACAGAAGAAGATCAGGAGTTTCTCGATTTGAAAGGACATCAGCAAGTGGTTGTCATCCGGAGTTATGTGTATTTAGCCGATACGACTGCTTTCCAATTCACGGAATCCCGTCATAGACCGGATAAATTTCAATTCGTCGATTTTGCCAGACGAACGAAAGTTTAAACGAAGAAGGGTGTTTTATATCTTCTTTGTTTTTTTACACGAAAACGTTAAAATAGGAGCAAGACAACTGATAATGAGGTGGATGGATTGTTCGTAATCGGAGCTACAAAAAAGTTGCAAAATGAATTGACTAAACCTATAGAGGATGTGGAAGAGTACAATGAAGTGCCAGAGATATACCAATGGCACGCAAATATCGTTACCCTGAACCGCAGAAAATGTTTAATCCTTATGAATAATGCAACAGGTCTGAATTTGACATTATTCGGGTTGAGAAAACAGCAGTTTGAACATTTGGACAGTGTCATCAAAGGCTCACTAAAGCAACTTTTCCAGTTATTAGATATTGAAAAAGAGGTAGCAGATAAAGTGCTGGATAAGGCGGATGAGGTTGTTTTTACAAAAACGAAAAGTCGTAAGGTTTTAGGAATGATGAAGGAAATCAAATTTTTCGCTGAGGATTCTGTTCAGGGTCAAACCTATGAAGAGATTGATGCAGCTAAAATCAATGAGTCCAGTAATAAGGATTTACCGTTCTTAAATTTAGAGCACACATTCCCTCATAAGGCGTTTATTAACTATTTTAAAGAGCAGTAGTGTACTCACACTCCTGCTCTTTTTCATTGTGTCTCCTAACTATTAAACTATATGGCAGTATTCTTGAAGACTCGATTTCGAGATGTTTGTGGGAGTTTAAGGGTCGTGGGGGGAAGGACTCGCTTTCCTGCGAGGGAACTGGCAAGCTTCCTCAGGCTAAAGCCTTGCGGGGTCTCGCCTCGCTCCTTCCCCCAAGACCCTTGCCGTATGAGTTACTCGAAATCGCATAACAATAACCCTGCCATAAGGAGAGGGAGAATAACAATTAGCCGTAATCACCACACTTTCACTTACATTATGCTCCCTTTACTTGAAGGTTATTTCGAGATAAAGAATAGGGAGCGTTTTTTGGAGGATTTGATTTGAAAAAGGGGAAATACTAAGAGGGATTATGTTTCCTTTATACGTGTGCGGGTATGTTACATAGTAAGGATAAATTGCATATGGAGGGCTTGCGATGTTTTTTAAATCTTATTTTGATGAAGGATTAGCACAAATGTCTTATATGATCGGATGCCAAAAGACAGGAGAAGCGATAGTGATCGATCCCGCCAGAGACCTTACTGCTTATTATGAAACAGCAAAAAAAGAGGGGTTTAATCTTTCAAAAGCAGCAGAAACACATATACATGCGGATTTTCTTTCAGGAGCAAGAGAGCTGGCGAACGAAAAAGGAGCTAAACTTTACGTTTCCGACGAAGGAGATGAAGACTGGAAATATCAATACTTGAATGAAATTGAGCATCAATTAGTCAAAGATGGGGACGAGATTTACGTTGGTAATATCAGGATCGATGTCATCCATACACCAGGTCATACACCCGAGAGCCTATCCTTTTTACTGACTGATGAAGGTGGAGGATCGACTGTCCCTATGGGTGTTTTTACAGGAGATTTTGTTTTTGTAGGCGATGTTGGACGGCCTGACTTATTAGAAAAGTCGGCAGGAGCAGAAGGAACAGCCGATAAGGGTGCGGAACAAATGTTTCGATCTGTTCAACGATTCAAAAAACTGCCGGATTACGTGCAAATTTGGCCAGGGCATGGAGCTGGAAGTTCGTGTGGAAAATCTTTAGGAGCTGTTCCATCTTCCACAGTAGGTTATGAAAAAGAAAATAACTGGGCATTGAAATGCATCGATGAGAGTTCATTTACCGAAGAGTTGCTCCAAGGTCAACCTGAACCGCCGAAGTATTTTGCTATGATGAAAAAGATGAATAAACAAGGTCCATCCCTGGAAAAGGAACGTGAAATCAAGCAAATAGCACTTCGGGATATAGAAGATTACCACAACAGTTCCTATGTGATTATTGATACAAGAAAATCCTCAGAGTTTGCAGCAGGCCATATAAGTGGAACCATCAACATTCCTTATAATCGCTCTTTCACTAATTGGGCGGGGTGGTTAGTAGATTATGATCAAAAAATCATCCTCGTGGGACCAGAAAAACAAATATCACAAACGAAGCTCTCTTTAGAATCCATCGGTTTGGATAACCTCGTCGGGTATGTGGATATGGCAGAACTGGAAGCCTATGGAGGGATGGAAACCTATGAAAGCATTACCCCGGAAGAACTTGCTAAGCACTACAAAGATCATGATGATTACGTAATCATCGACGTGAGAAATAATAGTGAATGGGATGATGACCACATAGATGGCGCCTATCACATCATGTTAGGGAAATTGAAGGAGAGCCTCGATGAAGTTCCTTCTGGCCGTACACCAATCGTCCACTGCCAGTCAGGTGTAAGGTCGGCCATAGCGTCAAGTTTGTTGCAAGCTTATGGTCATAAAGATGTCTTGAACTTGAAAGGTGGATTTTCCGCCTGGAAAGAACGCGATAAATTAGAACAGTCATAAAAAGAAAGCTCTGTTTCTTTGGAAGTGAAGCAGAGCTATTCTGTTAGGAATAAAAAAAGACCTCTACTATTAAAGTAGAGGCAAAAGTTTGTATAGGTATAGGATTAGGGGAGGTGTTAATTTATGTTAATTGGAATTAACACACAAAATTAAATTTCATCCACAACTAGTGGTCGAGGATGAGATTCTTCAGCAGTATCAGTGTATGAAACATTTGCTGCTAAAGAAAAAACAATACCAAGTATAGCTACAAAACCTATTAACTTTTTCATAATATCATACCTCCTAAGTTCGAATATTTATTTAACAAATCAATTGCTAACCTTAAGTATTTAGAAGATTTTTTATAGCTTCTTTCAGCTTCTAATAATTCTGATAAAATAAGACAATATCTAATAACAAAACGATGTTGTTTTCTCTCCAGAAAGTGAGGGATTGCAACACCTTCTAGATAATGAGCAGCGTTATTATCTTTATTAATTAACATTGTATAAATGTTTAGGTGAATTTCATCTGTAGTTGTATCATTTATAGAGGAATTTAGATAAGAAAAACCTTCATTTATCCATTTGCTACAATCTTCTAATTCATTTAATTTATAATATTCAAGTATTAAGCAATAAATTGTTTCGAAGATTTCATGGACTGAAGCTGTTTTTGACTTATACGAAAAACTCCTTTTATAATTCATTAGTGCAGCTTCATAATTTCCTCTTCTAGACTCGATTACTCCTATGTTGTGATAGACCAAACCCAATTGGTAATAGTCTTTCGTTTGGGTAGCAATCTTACTTACCAAGTGATAGTTTTCGAGTGCTTTGCCGTAATTTTTCAATCTTCCGTAATTGATGCCTAATAAAATATGGCAATCAGCGCTTTTGACCAAGTTGTATTGCTTCTGGAAAATGGTCAATGCTTGATCAGCATTGAAAATAGAAGCAGAAATATTGTTCGCTTGGCTGGCACTTAATGCAAGAAGATAGTATAAATCACTTTCCTCCCAATCTTCTAAATTGATAGAAACACTGTGATTCTTTGCTTCCATCAATTGGAGGTAGGAATTTTCGTAATCTCCCTGGTAATAAAGGACAAGCCCTGATCCTAAATGGAAATAATACTCCATCTCTTCATCAAATGTATCCTCATATTGACGGATATCTTTCCAAGCTTCATAAGCCTTCTCCACCTCGTTTTCTAACAGCAGATGGCGAATGCGAAACAATTCAAAAAATATATACAAATGATGGTTATTGAGCGTATCTTTTTGTTGAATGAGTTCTTCCATACACTTTCTTGACTCTTCGTTTTTTTTGAAGACAATGAGTTCATACCATTCCTTCAACTTTTCTTTTGAAGGGTGGTTATAAGAAGAGTCGTGAAAATCAAGACCGAGACGTTCGTAAAGGTGCTCAAGTACCTCGAACGCAGGAACGGTTTGGTCGTTCTCAATCTTAGATAGGTACGCTGGTGAGATTATTCCATCTGCAAGCTGATTTTGTGTCAGCCCTTGTTTTACACGATGGAATCGAAGCACTTTACCATATTCCATTTTCCACACACCTAGTTGATCAACTGTCGATTTGCCAGAGTGTTTGCTCTTTCAAATCTATCTTTAGAATACATGTTCGTTCTGCTATTTTCAACAATATTCAATAGTTTCCCAAGTCATGAATTTTTTAAGCCTTTAAGGGGACTTTGGAAGTGGGACTTTCATAGATTTCAAGTTTTTGGATGTTGAAAAGGGTAAATTTGGGATCTATGAGTAATCATACAACATTAAGGGTATAAAAAGTACAGGGAAAATTTATTTTCACCAAGAACGTCAGCGATTAAAAGCGAGAAGGAGGAATGGGTGTGGGTTATAATGTCACACAAAAATTGATTAAAGACCATTTGGTGGAAGGAGAGATGATTCCGGGATCTGAAATCGGTTTAAAAATTGATCAAACGCTTACACAAGATGCTACAGGGACAATGGTTATGCTGGAGCTTGAAGCGATGGGAATTGAGCGTGCTAAAACAGAAGCCTCAGCTCAATATGTTGACCATAACTTAATTCAGGAGGATAGTAAAAATCCTGATGACCACCTTTTTCTAGAAAGTGCGGCTAAACGATTCGGGTTACACTTCAGCCGTCCAGGAAATGGGGTCAGTCACCCGGTCCATATGCAACGCTTAGCGAAGCCAGGTAAGACTTTACTAGGTTCTGACAGTCATACGTGTGCTAATGGATGTATGGGAATGCTTGCAATGGGAGCAGGCGGGATTGATGTCGCTATGGCAATTGCTGGTGAGCCATTTTATGTGAAAATGCCAAAAGTTTGGGGAGTCAAAGTCAGTGGAGAACTCCCGGATTGGGTCAGCGCTAAAGATGCCATTTTAGAAATGTTGAGAAGACACGGAGTGAAAGGTGGCGTCAACCACGTTTTTGAATATTACGGCCCAGGATTGAAAAACTTAACAGCTATGGATCGTCACGTTATCGCTAACATGGGAGCTGAGCTGGGAGCGACAGGGACAGTCTTCCCTTCTGATGAAGAGACGAAGCGCTTTATGAAGCTCCAGGGAAGAGAAGATGAATGGGTAGAACTAATTGCTGACGATGATGCCAAGTATGATGTCCACGATGAGCTCGATCTATCATCTTTAGGGCCGATGGTAGCGAAGCCTTCAAGTCCAGGGAATGTGGTGCCTATTGAAGAAATAGAAGGCGAACCGATTTATCAATCCTACATTGGTTCTTCGGCAAACCCAGGATACCGTGATTTTGCCATCGCATCCAAAATAGTAGAAGGACGTCACATTGCGGATGGTGTTTCGTTCGACCTCAACCCGACATCCAGACAGATGTTGATTGATTTATCTCAAGAGGGACATATCGCAAACTTCCTGCAGGCGGGTGGTCGCTTACACCAGGCTGGCTGTAATGGTTGTATCGGAATGGGGCAGGCACCAGCTACAGGTAGAAATAGTTTGCGAACTACACCACGGAACTTCCCAGGACGTTCCGGTACTAAAGAAGACAGTGTGTTCCTGAGCAGTCCGGAAACAGCTGCTGTCTCTGCATTGAACGGAAAAATTACGGACCCGCGGAAGGCTGGTTTTGATTTCCCTGACGTGAAGGATTTAGATAATCCGACTGTAGATACTAGACTGCTCGACGAACCACTTCCACTTGAAGAAGCAAAAGATGTTGAGCTTGTAAAAGGTCCAAACGTTGCTTCCATTCCTGAAATGGATGAGCTTCCGAACGACATGGAACTTCCTGTATTATTGAAGATGGGAGATGACATTTCAACAGATGAAATATTAGCAGGTGGTGCACGTGTCCTGCCATATCGAAGTAATCTCCCGGAAATCAGTAAGTTCACATTTGAAATTGTCGATGAAACCTATCATGATCGGGCAATGGAAATAAGGGAGCAAGGCGGCCATGCGGTTGTCGCTGGTATGAACTATGGTCAGGGATCAAGTCGTGAGCACGCAGCGTTAGCACCAAAATATTTGGGGCTTAAGGTCGCAATCGTCAAAGACTTTGCTCGGATTCACTGGCAAAACTTGGCCAACTTCGGTGTCTTACCACTTACTTTTGTAGATGGGAAAGATTTGGAGGAACTTGAACAAGGTGACGTTTTAGTATTCAAAGGTCTGCGTGATAAGATTAAACAATCTTCTCAAATAGAGGTGGAGATCAAAGGCAAAGACAAGACTTTGAAGCTCGAGCATGCCCTTTCTGATCGTCAAATTGAAATTATGCAAATGGGCGGTTTGATCAACTGGGTGAAAAATCGATTAGAGGATTAATCCAAAAACGGAATGGCATAAAGCCATTCCGTTTTTGTAGCTCTCATTGTTCAACATAAGCTCCCTATTCCGTAAGACTCGGTTTCGAGACTTTTGTGTGGGAAGATGGTGGTCTGGAAAACGGGTCATTTCCGTGGGCATGTGGTGAGCTTCCTCAGACTTCGTCTTCCGGGATCTCACCTATCATGTTCATCCACAGGAGTCTCCCCGTTTTCCAGACCACCATACGGTAGAATGATACTCGAAACCACCTTCATGTAAAGGGAGCTAAATGTAGGTGAAATTGCTGTAATCACAGGCTGGAAATGCTATTCTCCGTCCATTTATGGCGGGGTATTGTAGGGCGATTACGAGCAACTCATATGGCAAGGGGCGGAGGGGAATGGCGAGACTCCTGTGGGAAAAAAGTGCTAGGTGAGACCCAGCAGGACGCAGTGTCCGAGGAGGCTCAACGCGCTCCCGCGGAAAGCGAGTTATTCCCCGCAGCCTTATCCACTTAAACAAAAGTCTCGAAATTGAGTCTTCAAGAATACCGTCGTATAGCTTAAGAAGAAGTTGCTGATTCTTAACGGGAAGTGTCTAGAGGCGTTAAGCTTTCCTCGATTTCCTCTCGTTTATGTTCTAAGAATGGGGGAAGAGCAAGTGTTTCACCGAGATGATTCATGTCTTCGTCTGTTGCAAAACCAGGTCCATCTGTAGCCAATTCAAAAAGGATGTGGTTAGCTTCTCGGAAGTATAAGGACTTGAAGTAATAACGGTCGACCAGCCCTGAATTGGGGAATCCAGAAGCCTCGATTATTTCTTGCCACTTTTTTAATTCTTCTTCATTATCCACACGGAAGGCTACGTGGTGGACACTTCCCCGGCCAGGCTTTTCAGGTTGAGCATCCGGTTGTTCTTCTACATGTACCTCTGCTCCTGTGCCCCCTTTTCCTGTCTCATAAACAGTCCATTGGTCATAACTTCCTTTTTTACGAAATCCTAATATATCGAGGAGGACTTTTTCCGTTTTTTCTGCTTCTGTCACTGTAAGATGAATTGGACCTAGACCGGTTATGCCATATTCCTTGGGTACTGGAGAATGATCCCAGGGTTCGCCAGCATCCACTCCTTTATTTTGTTCATCGGAAACAAGAATCAATCGTTGTCCCTCGGGATCACGAAAGGCTAAAGTTTTCCTTCCTAATCGCTCTTTTATAGGATCCAAATCGATATCATGTTCTTCCAGCCTTTTTTGCCAGTATGTTAGTGCTTCGTCGTTTTTCACTCTCAGGGAAGTTGTTGATATACTGCGTGATCCTGGGTAAGTGTTACCAGCTCTGTGTATTTCGAAAAACGTCAAATCTGTACCTGGACGGCCTTGCTCATCAGCATAAAATAGGTGATACATAGATGGTGCATCCTGGTTTACTGTTTTCTTAACTAATCTCATTCCTAATACTTTTGTATAAAAATCATAGTTACGCTTTGCGTTTGCAGTAATTGCGGATACGTGATGAATGCCCTGGAGTTGCACGGTCATTCCTCCCTTAGTCATTAATCTTGAATTCGAGATAATTATATACTTTTTCTGATTGGTATGTCAAAGTTTCCGTTCATCTTCATAGAGAGGAGTCTCGCTCACAAAGATTTCTTTAAGAATTCTCTATGTTTTTTCAGTTGAATACATCCATCGGAAAAAATTGTCAGGTAAATACCTTTATCAGCTTTAGCTTTTAGTAATTTACAGACATTCCTATTGCATATCTTTCCGGTCAACTAGTTAAATCAAGAAAAGTTGTGAAGGGGGGGAGATGCCAGAGCGAATATCCCGCATGCGGAAAGAGGGATAGCAATCAATAGGAAGTTTGCTCGTATTCACCCGTTGGAAGTGAACGGGAAGTAATTATACTTTATGTATCCTAAATTCAGCCGGTTCACCTAAAAAGTACTCGTTCATCCATGGATGCTGTTTTTATAACTTGGTTTTTCTTCATTTTCTCTTTTTGTAATTTCTTTTTTTAATAAATAGATGAATTCGTCCTCTAGCTGTAATTCTAAAGCTTTTCGGAGTGTGTCTTGCAGAAGTAATGAGGAAAGATTTTCGATGATCATATAAAAGCCCCCTTGCCTATACTTGCCGTTACGATTGAAGTTCTAGTGAGGCAGTGGCCGCACCTATAATCCTTCCATCTGAGTCGTAAATTGGCTGACAAAAAACATCATATCGTACTGATCCGTCTGGGAGAGGGAAAGGAATGATGGTCCTTACAGACATTCCTTCTGTGATGACTTGTTTTTTTAATTGCATTAGTTTCCATGTTCCTTCATTAGGATCTAATTCATGATCTAATTCGTCATCCCTTTTTCCGATGACTGTATCCATCCTGAAGTGGGGATAAGGATTGAACATCCAAGTGTACCTAAGTTCAAGGTCGCAATGAGCTATTGTCATCGGAGAGTTGGCGAGAGCTGTTTCGAAAGGCTCACTTAAATGTTCTGAGTAAAAGAGGGAAGGGTTGATATGGAGATATGATGCAATACGAGAAGCGACTGTCATACTAGGATTACGAGTACCATTCTCAATTTGTGCATAGTAGGCACGATCGATGTGCGCGCCGGCTGCGATTTGTTGTTGAGTCAACTGTTGTTCTTTTCTAAGTTTGATGAGCCATCTTCTCATTTTTCTCACATCCTGCTTTCTATTTTAATATAATTAATTCGCGTAAATTGTTAGAAATCCTTGTGGCAGTTTGCAACAAAATACGAGGGGGACACTCCACCTTTATGGATTATAAGATATTTCCTCTTGATGAGTACATATTAGCATGAGATTTTTAATGGTAATTAGAAAGAATTCTAACGAAGAGGAAAGAATCTGTTATAATCAATCAGTCTGAAATTATTAGAAAGATTCACAAAGAAAAGTATCATCAGGGGGGAGCGCCGATGACGTGGGAAATATTAAATATATTAGCGGTAAGTGCGTTTGCGTTCAGTGGGGCGATTGTGGCATTAAATGAAAGATATGATATATTCGGTACATTTATCCTTGGAATTGCGACACCATTTGCAGGGGGGATCATTAGAAATATTGCCTTAGATGTGCCGGTCATCCATGTGTGGGAACAAGGATATCTTTTTTATGTTGCTCTCGGAACCATTGCGATTGTTTACTTTTTCCCTAAAACCTGGGTGATGACATGGGATCGCTGGAATATTTACCCTGATGCCATCGGTCTTTCCGCATTCGCACTTCAAGGGGCTTCTTTTGCAATAGAAAACAACTTCCCATTAGGTGGAGTTGTCTTCGCAGCAATTCTGACAGGGGTTGGCGGTGGTGTTACGAGGGATGTGCTAGCACAACGTCGGCCGATGGTCATGCACCAGGAGATTTACGCTGTATGGGCAATGATGGCAGGGCTTTTTATTGGAATCGGTTGGATTGATATAGAAAACGCTTGGCAGACCTATATGATATTCCTTTTGGTCATTGTTTGTCGTGTGGCATCTTACCATCTGGGGTGGCATTTGCGTTTTAGAGATCTTTATCGTCTATAATCATTCAGGTAAAGTTTATATTTTTGATTGTTCGTACCTGGAAAGATTATTGAAGACTTGATTTCGAGATATTGTGTGAAGGGAAGAGGCTGTGGGGAATGAGTAGCTTTCCGCGGGAGCGCGGTGAGTCTCCTCAGGCTGACGCCTTGCGGGGTCTCACCAAGCACTCCCTTCCCGCAGGTCTCCCCATTCCCCTCTGCCCCTTGCCATATGAGTTGCTCGAAATCGCTCTACAATATCCTGCCATAAATGGGAAGAGAATAGGACTTCCAGCCTGTGATTATAGCATTTCACCTACATTTAGCTCCCTTTACATGAAGGTGGTTTCGACTATCATTTTACCGTATGGTGGTCTGGAAAACGGGGAGCCTCCTGTGGGATGAACATAATAGGTGAGATCCCGGAAGACGAAGTCCGAAGAAGCTCCCCACATGCCCACGGAAAGCGATCCGTTTTCCAGACCACCATCCTCTCAAATTGTCTCGAAACGGAGTTTTCAAGAATAGGGAGCGTTAGTAGGAGGATATAAAAATCTCAGAGGTTATTTAAACCTCTGAGATTTCTATTACTATCTAATAACGGAAAAGGTCACCAGAAAGATAACGTTCTCCAGTATCCGGGGCGATGCAGACGATTACTTCCCCTGGTTTTTTCTGTTTTGCCACTTGAATGGCAGCCCAGCAAGCAGCGCCAGAAGATGTGCCAAGCAGTAAACCTTCTTCACGAGAAAGACGTCGTGTAATATCATAGGCGTCTTCATCTGTGACCTGGAAGATTTCATCGTACACCTCTTGATTCAATATCGATGGGATAAATCCAGGGCTTGTCCCGACTAATTTATGCTTACCGGGTTTTCCACCTGAGAGGACGGGAGAACCTGAAGGCTCAGCTACATGGATGGTCATGTTTTCAAAGCGTTTTTTCAGTTCTTCCCCTGTACCCGTAATTGTACCGCCTGTGCCAGCTGTCGATACAAAGGCAGAAAGAGGTTTACCGAGTTCGTCCATAGCTTCAATGATTTCGGCAGCTGTAGTATGGCGATGGGCGTCAGGGTTCGCCATGTTCTCAAACTGCATTGGCATAAAACTGCCCTCTATCTCCTCTACCAGTTCTTTGGCTTTAGCGATTGCTCCTGGCATTTTTTCGTCACCAGGGGTGAGTACGATTTCCGCTCCGTATGCTTTTAAGAGGTTAATCCGTTCTTGTGTCATGGTATCTGGCATGACAAGGATAGCGCGGTATCCTCTGGCTGCAGCATTCATCGCGATACCGATTCCTGTATTCCCGCTTGTAGGCTCAATAAGTGTAGATCCTGGCTTTAAAAGTCCATCTTTTTCAGCTTGCTCCATCATATTGAAAGCGGCTCGATCTTTGACACTTCCACTTGGGTTATATTTTTCTAACTTCAGGTATATGTCAGCTCCATCTTCTGGAGAGAGGCGGTTCAGTTTGACCAGAGGGGTGTCCCCGATCAAATCTGAAATATTATTTACGACACGCATATCTGTCACTTCCTTACTGTTGGGAATGATAGTCCAATTTTATCATAATTGATAGCATGCATTCATCTGCCGCGCTTATTCCATATGTTGTTGGACGACTTCTTGGGCGAATTGAAAAGAGTCTCTTGGTACAGCGATCTTGAAAGAAAGTTGATTAGAATTCAAGTTGAAGCGATCAACTTTGACATTGAAATTACTAGCGGTGTCCATCTGAGTGACAGCCACATAAATGTTCTCTTCATTAGGGTTGACTATGACCCATTCAGGTAAATTGTAGTTATCTTTCACAAATTCCAAAACTTTTTTATTAGGGAGAGGAAGCTTTCCTAAAGAGATTCTTTCTTGCTGCAGCACAAGGTCCCCATTCTTTTGAACGACAGGTTCTAATTCAACATTGATAGGTATAACTTGATCGAAGGCTCGAATGTTCCCAGATAAAGTCACATTTCTTTCAAGGGAGATCGAGTAATCAAAGACTGTTTGTGTAGATAGTTCTGAAAGGTATTCATTGGCTAGCTGTTCCATATTTTCTTTGGTGGATACGATTGTAAATTCCGCATCAGGGCTTTCTTTTTGCTGATCGACGTTGACGAGAGTATAGGAGCTAGGCAAAAAAATTAAAGCGGCTAGCCAAATGATGATTCCTAAGTTAATCAGAGCAAGCAGCCAAAACGATGTTCTCCATTTATTGTTAAGTAATATCCGTTTCATCTTATTCATTCCACCTGTGTTATTGTTCGATATCTTCTCTTATATATTCTAACACGCGCTCCGCCATTTTCTTGTATCCTCTTTCATTTGGGTGGAAAAAGTCTTCCTCCCACAGCAGTTCTTCTTCTGATCCTTCGAAGAGATCCCGGATGGGTATGAATGTCGCTTGTTCATAATCGTTGATTACCCCACGACTGATCGCATTCCAATCTCCCATAATCTGTCCGAGTTCTGGAATATTTGTGAAGTACTGGTTGAAAGGGTTGTAGAGGCCGAGAAGGTATACTTGAGCGTCTGGGTTCAGTTCTTCTACCCTCTGTATAATGTCGTGTAATCGATTTTCATAATCCTCTTGTGCCTCAACAAAGTCTTGATAATCCAAACTTGTGAAGTTGTTTTTCACTACTTTCATTACATCATTAGCTCCGATGGTAATGAGCACGAGGTCAGCATTGGTGATGGAATTTGAAATTTCCTCGGACTCCATTCTTTTTAATAATTGGTCGGTACGGTTGCCGCGTTTACCAAAGTTTTCTATGTCTACCCTTGCTGATTCATCATTCGAATGGAAAGTGCCTTCTAAAATGCCGATATATCCACCTTTTTCCGTCGAGTCACCAACCCCTTGCGTAAGAGAATCGCCGATAGCTACGATGTTGAGGTTATCTTTTAGAAAAAGGTCGCGGGCACTTTCAATGACACCTGTGAACACTTCACGCAACTCTTCGCTCAATTTGCTATCATTTTCTCCAGTTTGTGTTTCTTCCTCGGGGATTTCCTCCTCCATATCTGGTTCGCTTTCTTGGGCAGGGGTAATATCAGTAGTTTCCTTTTGTTCCTGTGGATTTGATGGCTGGTCCTCTTCCGGCGTATATATAAAAGCTGCTATGATAAAAATTGCAATTAAGAAGGAAAGTATGATAGCTCCAATCCATCTCCATTTTTTCAATTCTTAATCCCTCCTGAAGGGTTCTCAATTATTATTATATGTGGTTTCCACCCATTGGGAAATGAAAAGTTTTACCCACAATTATATCATGAAGGTTATACAATAGACATACGTAAAAGATTATAAGAAGATGAGGGTATTGAATGAATGTCACGATGAAGGAGGGGGACTATGGAAGGGGCAATAACTATATCCGTAAGAGAGCTTGTTTCCTATGTCTACCGGACAGGAAGTATCGACGAGCGTTTCCAAACGAATGCAGCATTAGTAGAAGGTACTGCAATCCATCAGGAAATACAAAAAAAGTATAAAGAAGGCGACCAATCAGAAGTTTTCTTAGAATATGAGTATGAAAAAGATCAGATGCAACTCCATATCCAGGGGCGGTGTGACGGCTTATTGGAATCAGAAAAAGGGCCGATCATTGATGAAATCAAGTCTACAGCAATGGAGTTGGATGAAATAGAAGAAACTACTCATCTCGTTTATTGGGCACAAGCGAAAGGTTATGCTTTTATCTACGCAAGGAAGGAAAAATTAAACCATATCCAAGTTCAACTGACCTATGTTCAAAAAAAAACAAAGGAAAAAAAGCGTTTTTTGCGTACATTTACATATGAAGAGTTGTCGACGTTCATGGAAGAGACTATTGAGGAGTACTCATCGTACGCACGTATTCTCCTTCATATCCGGGAGCAAAAGAATCAAACAATCCCTGATTTGAGTTTTCCCTTCCCGAGTTATCGAGAGGGGCAACGTAAGCTTGCAGGAAGTGTTTATCGGACGGTGAAAGAAAAGAGGAACCTTTTTGCTCAAGCTCCTACTGGGATTGGTAAAACGATCTCTACCTTGTTTCCGGCAATAAAAGCTTTGGAATTGGATGATATGGACCGAATCTTTTACCTTACTGCTAAAACAATCACGCGAGCGACAGCAGAAGAGGCTTTATTGAAAATGAAAGAAATGGGCCTCCAATTGCGTTCCGTTACATTGACTGCGAAAGACAAAATTTGTTTCCAGGAAGAAACCATATGCCAACCGGATTATTGTCCTTTCGCGGATGGTTATTACGACCGAATAAATGGCGCTGTCGTCGACATTTTACTCCACGAAACACAAATGACGAGGCCAGTCATCGAAGAATATGCTAGAAAGCATCGGGTTTGTCCCTTTGAATTTTCTTTAGATTTAACGGATGTGGTGGATGTAATCATCGGGGATTACAATTATATATTCGATCCACGGGTTTCCTTAAAGCGCTTAATGCCTGATCGTAAGAGGAAAACGGCATTACTTGTGGATGAAAGTCACAATCTAGTGGAACGCGCCAGAGAAATGTATTCAGCATCGATTCACCTGCAATCTTATATGACCGTCAAAGAAGACTGGCATGGAGAAAATGACACCATAACGAAAGCAGCAATGGCTATAGAAAAGGGATTGAATCGTCTATATTCTTCTGAAGAAGAATATAGACGTCTGGAAAGTGTACCAGGGGAGCTTGAGGAAAATATGGAACGATTTCTTTCAGAAGCAGAATCGATTTTGCAGGACGACGCAGAAGGAGAACGAGCAGATAGATTAGTAGATGTGTATTTTGAATCTCAGCGTTTTATGAAAATATTAGAATTTGTCGATGAACACTACAGGATTATCGGAGAAAGTACGGTAGAAGGGAATTTCAACTTGAAACTATTCTGTCTGGACCCATCACATGTACTGAAGGAAACGACAAAATCTTTCCGTTCTGGTATCTTCTTTTCAGCAACATTGTCGCCATTCGCCTATTATAAAGAAATGTTGGGCGGGGGGAAGGAAGATTATATTCTCCACCTTCCTTCCCCTTATGATTCTTCTCAAATTGATGTAATGATTACCCCTTTATCTACACGGTATAAAAATAGAGCTCATACATTAACAGAATTGGCCCGTCGTTTACAACATCAAGTAGAAGAACATAGTGGGAACCATCTTTTCTTCTTTCCTTCTTATCAGTATATGGAAATGGCTTATTATGAATTTCGCAAACTGTCTGACGTGGATGCAGTCATGCAGGAAAGAGGGATGGGAGAAGACAGGCGTGAAGATTTCCTTGCTCAATTTGAAGTAGGCGGGCGGCTGGTAGGCTTTGCCGTGCTGGGTGGGATATTTTCCGAAGGTGTCGATTTAAGAGGGGACCGCTTGAATGGGGTAGCTGTCGTCGGAATAGGACTGGCTCCGAGAAGTTTTGAAAAAGAATTGATAAAAGACTACTTCAATGAAAAGAAACGAAATGGATATGATTATGCTTATGTATTTCCTGGCATGAATAAAGTTTTGCAGGCGGGAGGTCGCTTGATTCGCTCAGAAACGGATTACGGTGCCATTCAACTTGTTGATGATCGATTCTTATCGAAAAAGTATTTACAACTTCTTCCCGGGGACTGGGAGAATTATCGAATTTTGAATTGATATGATTTCCTGGGAAATATGGTGGCGGAAAAACAGAAATATGAAAGAGAAAGGTCAAAATTCCCAACCGAAATCTTGATAAAAATATTAAATCTGACTTTTGTTAGGGAAAAAGCCATCTATCATAAAGAGTGTTAAGGGTGTATTTACATTTACCTTCTTAAATTAATGGTTTGCTTTTTCCTTGGAGAAGAGTAGGAAAGTGCAATTACAGGGAGTCGGGTTTAGTGAGTTTCAGAAAGGTCCCTGTCCATAAGGAATAACAAAGGTTGTGACGGGGAGGTATAACCTTTGTTAACTTATATTAACTAAAGGTTGACATTAAGTGTTCGCTTCCCGTATCTTATTAGTAGAATAAGAGAGTTCACTAGGGAGGAATACGAAATGAAGCAAACACGATTATCCGCTTACGACATTACATTAGGTAGTTTATTTGTTGCTTTGATGGCAGTCGGAGCCAATATCACCGCATTCATGCCGTTTTTGCAAGTCATGGGAGTGCCGTTGACTCTCCAAACCTTTTTCGCTATCTTAGCAGGACTTGTCCTCGGGAGCCGCTTGGGTTCTTTCTCTGTTTTAGTGTATAGCATTCTTGGCCTGATCGGTGCCCCTATTTTTGCTGGTTTCAAGGGTGGTGTCTCTACACTACTATCCCCGACATTCGGTTTTATCCTTTCTTTTATCATCCTGGCTTATGTAGTAGGGAAAATCGCTGAATCTAAGCGTAATCTACCCACTTATATAACAGCTGCAGTGGTTGGAATTGCGATCAACTATTTTATCGGTGTAAATCATTTCTATCTGGCTATGAACTTCTGGGTCGGTGGCGAGGGGATTGGATTAGGACTCGCGTGGTCCAGCATGATTCCATTTTTGATTAAAGATTTTGCCTTATCTATTGGTGCTGCCATTTTTGCTTTAAGGTTAGAAAGATACTTGCTTCATCGCACTCCTCTCAGGCAAGCGGCATAAATAAAGACAGGCCCACTATTGATAGTGGGCCTGTCTTTTTACGCATCTTCTGATATAAATCGTCCGTGGATAAAGGCCATGATTGCGAACAGGGCAAAAGCAATTAATAAAACAGTGCCCCCGACAATGAAGAAAATGGTATTGAAAGTGCTCATGCCATCGATTGGCTGCGTATAATAGAGCCACATTCCCACAGTCAATCCGAACACACCGAAGAAGGACGTCCAAACATGAGCGGTTGCTAACTTAGAACCTTTAGGGATGGAGAAAACTCTATAATAGATCCCGAATGCAAATAGGGAAAGCCACCCGACTACTAAAATATGAGCGTGGATTGCACTCAACTGCAATCCGCCGCCTCCAGCCATGTGAGACCCCATGAATGCTCCTATGAGGGCATAAAGGGCGGCGACTCGAACAAAAAAACGCGTGCGGTCCATATTTCTGCTACCTCCTATATTCCGAATCATAACCTTCTGTCATTATATCGAATGCTTCCATCATTGAGAAATGAAAATATAAAATTGTCGTTAAACGTTCACTCTATTTTCGCACTTTTGTGTGATTTGGATTGCCAGGCAGATTGATATATGATGAATAGAGTTAGTAAATAGAGGAGTGGATGAAGATGGAACATAGATTAAAGCAATTTTCTAAATACCTTAAAGAGCAAAGTATTGATGCTGCTTTTATTAATTCAACCGAAAACTTCTTTTATTTAACAGGATTCCATACAGATCCCCATGAAAGGTTACTGGGTTTACTAGTTTTCCCAGAAGCGGATCCGATTGCTGTATTGCCTGGAATGGAAAAGGGACAAATCCGTGCTGCTGGGTGGAAGGATGAAGTAATCGGGTATGCCGATCACGAAAACCCCTGGAGTATGATGGCAGAAAAAATGAATGAAAAAGGGATTACATCTGTCCATTCAGTAGGTATTGAAAAACAAGTCTTATCTTATGGAAGAAGTGAATCCTTTTTCTCACTCTTTCATGACGTGAAAGTAGAAGATATCGAACCGGAATTGAATGAAATGCGCGTGGTTAAAGACGAGCATGAAATCAGTGTGATGAAGGAAGCGGCTGAATTGGCGGACTTCGGGGTGAGTGTTGGCGTGGAAGCCCTTGAAGAAGGGGTTACGGAAATGGAAGTGTTGGCTAAGATCGAATATGAGCTGAAGAAAAAAGGCGTCGCTGAGATGTCCTTTTCTACAATGGTCTTGTTCGGTGAAAAATCTGGACAGCCACACGGAAACCCTGGAGATCGCAGGTTAAGAGCGGGAGATTTTGTCTTATTCGACCTTGGCGTTGTGTGGAAAGGTTACACTTCAGACATTACACGAACATTTGCTTACCGCTCTGTGAGTGAGGAACAGAGATCTATTTATGAAAAAGTCCAGGAAGCAATTGAAGCATCTCTTGCCATTAGCAAGCCAGGAACACGAATTGGAGATCTTGACCAGACGGCGCGTGATATTATTACAGACGCCGGTTATGGTGATAAATTTCCTCACCGTATTGGACACGGCCTGGGAATCAACGTTCACGAATTCCCTTCAATGAGTCATTTGAACAATGGAGTATTGAAAACGGGAATGACTTATACGATCGAACCAGGAATCTATGACCCTGAGATCGGTGGAGTCCGTTTGGAAGATGATGTTCTCGTTACGGAAGATGGTTACATTACATTGACTAAAACACCAAAAGAATTGCGGATTATTGAATAATAGGAAAAGGTCGCTTTTGAAAGCGGCCTTTTTTGTATTTTTGTGAGGGTTATTTCCCTGTTTTTCTTCACTTCGATTAATAGATCAACAGCTCGCTCCATTTCCTTTCATACACCATATTCGCCTTTTCATCTATATTACTATAAGCCTCAAGGTGTAGTTTAAAATATATCCCTGGCTCATTACACCAACATTCTTTTCTCGATATGATTAAGACAAGAAATCAGCAAGGAGGGAAAAAGATGAAGAAATTTTTACTATTCCTAGCAGGGTTAGTCGCTCTTATTGTACTGCTCGTCAATTTAGGGCCGATGATCCTCCTGGGCGTAAGCGTCTGGCTGCTTTATGTCGTGTTCAAGCAATTCATGAAAAGTGACTCGACCGCTGGAAAAATCGGCTGGGTAGTCGCAGGTTTGATTATCCTCAGTATAGCGGCATCAAATATCTACGCTGTTATAGGTGTGGCGGCAGCCTGCGTCTTGTACTGGATTTATAAAAATTGGACAAGCAAGAAGGAAGAAATTCATACGAGGTCAGATGACCCATTCACTAATTTCGAACGTCAATGGGCAGAGATGAACAAATAATTCAAAGGAGAGATCGTCATGGCTAATTTATTTACTAGATTAAAGGATTCGATTACGGCGGATTTGCACGAAGTATTGGACCAAAAAGAACAGAAGAATCCAGTAGCAATGCTGAATCAATATTTGCGTGAGAGTGAAAAGGAAACGGAAAAAGTGAGGAAATTGGTGGAACGTCAATATCGTTTGAAAGATGAGTTCTCCCGTGAGTTCCAAAAGGCCCAGGACATGGCTGATAAACGTAAAAGACAGGCGGAAATCGCTGAAAAAGCGGGCGAGTCGACGATGTATGAATTTGCAATCAAGGAACAGCAG
The DNA here is from genome assembly GCF_900114165.1 of Halobacillus dabanensis. GTDB lineage: Bacteria > Bacillota > Bacilli > Bacillales > Halobacillaceae > Halobacillus > Halobacillus dabanensis. Next base: position 44,988 of record NZ_FOSB01000013.1, on the reverse strand, counting down.
GAGTACGAAGCTAGAGCGGAGCGCCTTCAAGCTTCCAGAAGGGATAGCGTCGAACAGCTGGAGGCTCTGGAGCGTAAATATGAAGAAATGAAACATAAATTGAAAGACATGCACCTGAAGCGTATGGAATTAATGGGCCGGGAAAATATTGCGCGGGCCCATCACCGTATGAATCGTGTCATTGAAGACACAGCGGACAAGCCATACTCCAGATTTTCAGAAATTGATCGCTACATCGAAGACCTGGAGTATAAGGTGAACAGCGCTTATTACCACAATACATTTGACAGTAAGATGGCCCACCTTGAAAGAGAGCTGGAGAAACGGGAAGAAGTACCCGCTAAATAGAAAACGTGATATGATAAAGGCGCAGAATTCTGCGTCTTTATTAATATCTGATTTAGAGAATATTTTTATTGCAGATGATTTATGCTCGGTATCATACAGCTCCAGCGTTCAGCATTTCGTGTCTTTCAGGACATTTACGCTTTAGTGCTGATCTTTAAGAGAGAGCGTGGATTTGATTAGGTGAGGAGGATGACCTGTATGCTTAATAAACTTTCAACGAACACAATCAACACGATTTTGATCATAGGGGTGGTTCTCCTCGTCGTAGAAATCGTTTTTTTTAATGGCGGCCTTGTGTTTTCTGTCCTGTTTTCCAGTGTTTTGATTTATCTCGGCTGGAAAAATTACAAACCTTTGTGGAGGAAAGTCTTGTTCTGGATCGGAATCATCAGTTTGGTTTTTACTATTCTCAGTATGATTGCCGTCCGTTTCCTCATCGTCGCCATGATTTTGATTTTTTTAATGAACTATTTCAAATCCCGGGAAAAGCCGGAACGCCTGGAACCGGAGATCATTGATAACAGGCAGGAAATCCCTGATCATGAACCACTACTCAAGCAAAAGTTCTTTGGGGATGAAACCACACCAAAAAGGTCTTATGAGTGGAGTGATGTGAATATTCATGGCGGTTTTGGCGATCGGATCATAGATTTAAGTCACACTGTTCTCCCTCATGATGAAGCCGTTATATCCGTTCGCCATTTTGTTGGCAACATCACAGTGTATGTCCCTTACGAAGTTGAAGTGAATATTCATCATAGTGCACTCATTGGCAGGGCTTCTGTGTTCCAATATAAGAAGACGAAAGTGTTGAACCAGGTGCTTTCTTTTCAAACGGAGAATTATCGTTCGACGAAACCGCGAGTGAAAATCCTTACATCCATGGTTTCAGGGGATCTTGAGGTGAAGCGCGTATGAATATATGGCAAAGGCAAGTGTTATCAGGAACACTCACTTTTTTCTGTTTTACTGTTCTCATACTGAGCATTACTTTTTACGCGTTTCCTTTTGATTCCTGGGCGGATTTATGGGAGCGGGAAGTCATTGATATGCCTTTTGCTTTTCTTGTGCTAGCCATTTCTCTGTCCCTCGGGTTTGTAGTCGGCATCATCCAGGGATGGTTCTGGCGTAGACAGCTTTACAATATTGAATATCAACTAGGGGAGTTGTCGAAGGGGAACGAACTTCCTTCTGGTGAAGTGGATTTAGAGGAAATTAAGCAGATTGAAAATACGATCCAGAGTATTGAAGAAAAGATGACGAAACAAACGGAGCTCGCTCAACGTATGGTAACAGAGAGGGCGGAAGAGAGAGAAAAGAGTTTGCAGGAAGTAGTGATTCAGGAACGGAATAGACTGGCGCGGGAATTGCATGATTCTGTTAGTCAGCAGTTGTTTGCAGCTTCGATGATGATGTCCGCAATCAATGAGACAGATTCCACAGATGTACAGGCGACAAAAAAACAAATGCAGATGGTGGAGAGGATGATTCATCAATCTCAACTCGAAATGAGAGCATTGCTGCTCCACTTGAGACCTGTAGCTCTAAAAGATAAATCTCTGGCTGAGGGGATGGAAGAACTGCTTTATGAGCTGACACAAAAAGTTCCGATGGCTATTGATTGGTCTGTGGAAAGCCTGGATCTTGAGAAGGGGATCGAGGATCAATTGTTCCGGATTTTGCAAGAATCGGTATCTAATACGTTGAGGCATGCAAAAGCAACCAATTTACATGTAATGCTGATCGAACGTGACCAAAATATTATCCTACGTATCGTGGATGATGGTGTTGGTTTTGATGTGGAAGAAGAGAAAACAAGCTCCTATGGTCTGCAGAATATGCAGGAACGTGCATTGGAAGTCGGTGGTGCAATGAAGATTGTAAGTGTGAAAGAACAAGGAACACGGTTAGAGGTGAAAGTTCCTCATCGTAAAAAAGGAGGCGATAGTGCATGATTACTGTTTTATTTGCTGATGATCATGAAATGGTACGGATTGGCGTGTCTGCTTATTTATCAGCACAACCGGATATTGAAGTTATTGCAGAAGCAGTCGACGGAAAAACGGCGGTCGAGTTGGCATTAGAACATCGCCCGGATATCATTTTAATGGATCTCGTAATGGAGGAAATGGATGGGATAGAAGCAACGGAGCGGATTACCAAGCAGTGGCCGGAAGCGAAGGTCATTATTGTAACAAGCTTCCTTGACGATGAAAAAGTTTATCCAGCTCTTGAAGCGGGGGCAACTAGTTATATGTTGAAAACTTCCAAAGCGGAGGAGATTGCTAAAGCCATTCGTTCTACATACGAAGGCCAGTCCATTTTAGAGCCAGAAGTGACAGGGAAAATCATGACGAAGATGCGTACACCTGGCGATCCTGTTCTACACGAACGATTGACAGAACGGGAAAAGGAAGTATTGCTTTTAATGGCGGAAGGCAAAACCAATCAAGAAATTTCTGAGCAATTATTTATTGCTTTGAAAACTGCCAAGGTGCATGTGAGTAATGTTCTGGGAAAATTAGAAGTCTCAGATCGTACACAGGCAGTGATTTATGCATTTAAACACGACTTAGTAAAGTGAAGCCTTGACGGACATGTTCGTCAAGGCTTTTTTTTATTGGTTGTGGATGAAAAGTACGAAAAAGATGATAAGGATGAGGTAGAAGATGAATAACTTCCAGTAGACCCTTTTCAATTTCATCTCCTCTTTTCATTCAAAAATGGATTATATTAAGTTTATGTACATACGGAGGAAAGAATGACTTGAAACAGTAAACAAAGGTTTGGATCATTTCGGTAAAATCAACTCAATCCCTTTGGTCCTGTACTCTTGCTCATCCCTTTCTTACACTTTTCCGGACATATGCTTGTTTTTTTATTCTTTCGGGAATACCTAGGAGCAGGGGTGATATATGTGAAATGGGAAAATAAAATCGCTAGTAATGCCTTGTGGTCAGGAGAGATATCCAACCTAAGGAACAAAGAGCATGTAGCTGAGCAAGTCAGTCAGTTCGTGAAAAATGGGGATACGATTGGCATTGGTTCTGGATCGACTTCTTATCTTGCTTTGCGAAAGATAGCCTCAAGGGTTGCGGAAGAACAGCTTGATATATTGGCGATTCCAACATCAAAGGAAGCAGAGATGAATTGCAGCTACCTTGGTCTGACAACAACTTCGCTTGTAGCAGCTCGACCGGATTGGGGCTTCGATGGGGCAGATGAAGTCGATGACCAGAGACGACTCATCAAAGGAAGAGGTGGAGCCCTTTTTGCAGAGAAACTCGTGATGGCAAGCTCACCAAAAACGTACATTTTAGTAGATGAGAGTAAACACGTCACGAAATTAGGAGAGAAATTCTCTGTACCTTTGGAAATAGACCCGAGAGCCGTCCATATTGTAGAAACGGCTCTCGGAGATTTTCCTTGTGAGGAGGTTCATTTAAGAATGGCTGCAGCTAAAGATGGTCCGGTTCTTACGGAAGCTGGCAATTTCCTTTTGGATGCTAAGTTCCATCATATAGGCAATGATTTGGAAAAAGAGCTGAGTGCTATCCCGGGGGTTGTTGAATCAGGGTTGTTCATTGGGTATTCCGTGGAAATTTTAACGGTTTGACGCCCATTTTACTTATATTTATTGGTACATTGTAATACTTTTTCTATAATAGTAGTAAATCCTTATTCAAAGGGGAATTCATTATGGGACTGCCAAATAGGATTGCTTACCAGGATCAAAGATACCCGTATATAGTACTTGTGCCGATCGGAAAGAAAAATAAACACATTCGGTCGATAGGACATAAATTTGAACGGGGGTTACTATCCAGGCTGAACGACGCGATCGTGGATCTAATCAATGACAAAGCTCTTGATATCACGAGCATCCGCCCATTTTTGGGATTATCGGGTAATGCTGTCCTACCTGTTTCTTTTGAAAAAGAAGAAACTATCCACCCACATTTGTTGCGCCCAGAGTTATTTTTATGGAGGTCTTTGCCGGAAGGACATGGACTACCTCTGAAAGAGAAATTTTTATATTCAACAGATTTCACACAGCTCTCCTCTGAACAACTTTATGATCATGTCGGAGAAGTGCTGGAAGATTATCTGTTCTTATCTTATATAAGTGAACACGACCAAGAATATTGGTTATCGAGAATAGCGGCTGCTTTTCATAATCATCCGATTGTCCAATTGTTCCATGAAAAACGTCCTGTCATCGATGCTGTGGAAGTGATGAATCAATCCTCACTCATTTCGGTATTGAATTATCCAGAAGATATCTCCTACTGGCGGCACCGTGTCGAGATTGTAATGCGGCCATTCCGTTCCTTGCCGGAGGAGTGGTTGAAAGGCAAGCATTCCAGTTGCACTCACAACAAAACATTAGAATTTGATGCTACCCATCGATGCATATGCTGTTACTGTGAAACATGTGACTTTAACTTGTACTATTATGTGGACGAAGATCAAGTCACATTTGATGAAGAGTTCGACGTGGAAAGAGCCTGCAAACGAGTAGGCACAATAGAGAAGCAATTTAATGAAATAGCTGCACAGAATGAACGTCTTTTAGAACAGCTTGATCAACTGAGGTCATTGAAAAAGCAATTAAGTGTAGCAAGGAAGACTTTAGACGAGAGTCTTGAAGTTATCCATCAAATTGAAAGATATCAAAGAAAAGAAGAAAACTTAAAGTCTTACCCACTGTTGGATATGTACGATAAGTTGAGCCGGACCCATATTCCGGAACAAAAGGTTGATTCAGAGCTTCTTTGGTTAGCTTGTGTACAAATGGACAATGTCAAAATGCTCAAAGAGCTTCGCGAATGGAAAAAAATCGTTCCAGAACATGTGTATCCGATGACAAGTCACGTCCTCGAACAATTGAAAAATAAACTTGAAGACGTTCGTTACGAAGAGAATGATATTATCATTACAGTCAAAGGTCGTCAATTAAATTATTCAGAAACCCAGCAGGTGCTGGATTTGATTTATTATTATGGAACGGATTACCCTGCACATACACTCGTCCAAGTACTTGCAGGAAAAGCGACAAACAAGTTAAGAAGCCTAAAACTCCATGAAACACGTTGGTTCGGACTGTTATCCAATTGGCCAGAAAAACACATCCAGAAACTTTTCAACCAATTAGAAAAACAAGGATGGCTCATGAAACAACAAAAAGGGTACTCCGTAAGTGACTATGCAGAAGAAGTCATGTGATAAGAAAAGCGCAAACGCCTTGGGAGACACGAAAAGCATAAGACGAGCAGCGCAGTGAAGTGTACTTTCTTCACGGAGGTGAACGACTTATGCCTCGAGTGTCTAGGCGTTGGAGCTGGATAAAAGAAAAGCGCAAACGCCTTGGGAGACACGAAAAGCATAAGACGAGCAGCGCAGTGAAGTGTACTTTCTTCACGGAGATGAACGACTTATGCCTCGAGTGTCTAGGCGTTGGAGCTGGACAAAAGAAAAACGCAAACGCCTTGGGAGACTTAAAGATCGTGCCGTCTTGTATGGCCATGGATAAAGACCTGCTACACACGCAGGTCTTTATTTTAGTACACCCTTATTAGGTAAACGGTTTCTTGTGGTATAATGCCAATACATAGATTTATGGGTATAATTTAGGTTCCTGACTCAAATCATATTCATCACAGAAGGAATAGAGAACTTATCTTTATGAATCATTTACTTAAATGCCTTGTGTTATTTGGAACACAAATATCAGAACCTCAAAATCAAGGGTTTCTTACTGGACAAGCATTTATACGCGGCAGTTGAAAAACTGAAAATAATCAAAATCGGGAGACAAAGGAACTTGTTTTCAGAAGGGAGTTTAGACATGAAATCCATCTATCACCGAGCTTTAGGAGAGCAATTTCATAGACTTCATCCAGAGATGCAAAAAAAGTATGGGTTAACAAGTAAGCAAAATTTGATGGTTCTCGGCCAGGGCCGAATGACTGAAATCAGAGGAACAAATCCGTTTATCCGTCCGTTATTACAAATCGGTGTGAAAGATTATCTTATTTTTGCTGAGAGAGGAAAGGACGTTCCTTTCACTTTAGAAAACTATGTATATGCAGATGAACAAGGACGAGAAACGGTAAGCTGGATTCGTCGTTTTTTCTTTCCTTATGCTATCCGCGGGTTCGATGCAGCAATGAGATACGATGAAGAGAGAAAGTGTATCGTTGACGATCTTGGGAAATCGGGTTTTGTACAAACAGAACTTGATCTTCATGTGACAGCCCAAGGTGGATTATACATGGAGTCAAAAGCGGTGAATGTGGACGGTATCCTTTCTATGATAACTCCGAAGACGAGTGTTTATGAACATTACGATGAGGTAGAAGGTGCTTTTCGAGTCCATGTCCATGCTGAACATCCTCTTCTTGGTACGCTGCTTATGTATGAAGGAATGGTACACACAGAATTTTTGCCGATGACTTATAAAAACATCCCTGAACGTGGCGTTATAGATTAAAGGAGTGAGGCGATATGAAAGATCGGCGAAATAATGGTGAAGAGGAAGTGCATACGGACTTTTCCGATCGGATGACTTACGGAGAGTATTTGAATTTGGATACTCTTCTAGCAGCACAAAATAGAAGGTCCGCACACCATGACGAAATGCTGTTCATCATTATTCATCAAGTAAGTGAATTATGGATGAAGCTGATCTTGCATGAGCTTCAAGCAGCAATCGAATCTATCCGAAATGGAGAAATGCAGGCGGCCTTTAAAATGCTGGCGCGGGTATCCTCTACACAAAAACAGATCATTCAGGCATGGGATGTTTTATCTACATTGACACCGTCCGAATATATGGAATTTCGTGATCAATTAGGTCAAGCATCTGGTTTTCAATCTTACCAATACCGAATGATTGAATTCGCATTAGGATACAAAACCAAACATGTACTGAAAATTTATGAAAAGGATCCTGGATTACATAAACATCTTGAAGCGGCTTATAAGGCTCCGAGTATATATGATGCAGCCATTGAAAAGCTTGCAACTGCCGGATTTCCAATTACAGGAAAACTCCTGGATAGAGATTATACAGAGCTTTATGAGAAAGATCAGAGCGTGGAAGCGGCATGGACGGCAGTATATAAAGATGTCGATAAGTATTGGGATTTGTATCAGTTGGGTGAAAAGCTTGTGGATATCGAGGATAGTTTGCAGCAATGGCGTTTTCGCCATATGAAAACAGTGGAACGGATTATTGGCCATAAAAAGGGGACCGGGGGATCATCTGGTGTGGGATACTTGAAAAAAGTATTAGATCACAGGTTTTTCCCTGAGTTATGGGATATACGCACGAATATTTGAACACAACATTTTCAAAAAAAAGGGACTTCCACCCAAGGAAGTTCCTTTTTTATAGGATTCATCCTCTTCCCCAAAAGCCTCGAAATCAAGTCTTCAAGAATACTGCCATTATGTTGTATGATATAGTGATGGAAAAAATTAAATAAATTGAATATATCGAAATAATTAAGTCATTGTTACATTTATGTTACAATACACTATGAGACGACTAAGAGATAAAGAGGTAGAACTATGAAACAACCTATTATATATACATTGTTATTCGTATTATTAACCGCTTCCGGTTGCTCCTTTATCGCTAATGCGAATGAGCAGCCAGAAAAAAAAGTATCAGATGAATCTTCTTTCTATGACGTTAAGATGGAGACGAAAATAGAAGAGTATGATGCTTATCATATAACAATCCATTATCCACAAACATCGAACAATCAGATTGATCAGACAATTGTTGACTATGTGAACCAGCAAAAAGCTCGTTTTAAAAAAGAAAGCTATAGGAGCAAGCGATCAAGTGAAGTGCAAGGATCGCATGAGCTGCATATCGATTTTGAAGTGATTCACCAGAATGCTCGCTTTTTCGTTGTAAGGTTTATCGAAACGATGGATATAGGCGGGGAAGAGCTCATTACAGATCAAACGGTAATGAATTTTGATAAGAAAATTGGTAAGAACTTGAATATCGGAGAATTGTTTAAAGATAACATTTACTATGTCGATCGTTTGCATGAATGGACGATTGAAAAATTAGAAGAAAACGAGAGTGAATATGAACAAACCTTCAAAGGGCTAGAAGCCACGCCTGAAACATATGAAAATATTGCGCTCCTTAACGATGGGATTATGGTTTATCTTGAAAACCCAGAAAACAAGGAAACTGTAGAAGTATTCCTTGAGCTTGATAAGGTATCTTCTCTACTGCGTTCCAGTTATGTGAAAGCTATTGATCAGCTTACTGAAAAAGACCAAGAGGCAGATATAGTGAAAGAAAGCATAAGCTCAGGGGAAATGAATAATTCTTTCATAGACAAGAACCTGAATTCCAACGAGAAGAAAGTTGCACTGACCTTTGATGATGGTCCTCACCCTAAAGTGACTACCAAGATCCTTGATATCCTCGATCAACATGAAGTGAAGGCGTCTTTCTTTATGATTGGTAAAAGGGTGAGCTATTATCCTAACATTGCACGTGAGGTAGGAATTCGGGGACATGAGATTGGTAACCACACATGGAACCATCCACGTCTTAATCGTTTGAGAGCAGCGGAAATCGATCATCAAATCTCCTCTACACAAAGAATTATTGAACAAGTGACCGGGCAACATCCTGACCTGGTTCGCCTCCCGTTCGGTGAGCCGGCATCAATCGCCTATAATGGTGATTTAAATGCTGTCCCTTGGACCATTTATTCGGAAAAATGGAGGGAACAGGAGCCTGTGACAATTGTGCAGGATATTCTATCGCAAGCAGAAGACGGGTCTATTATATTATTACATGATCTTGAAAACTATACGGTGGAAACAGTGGACTTCCTGTTGGAAAGGTTGAACTCAGAAGGTTACCAAGTTGTCCCAGTGGGAGAACTTTGAATGAAAATAAGTCTGGTGGAAGCTTTCCTCTAAACGATAAAACGCGTGAAATCAAGATTTCTCCATCTGATTTCACGCGTTTTTTATTTTTTGGTAATTTGAAGAGGGCAGTGAAACTTATTACTTCGTTTCCAACATTATGACTTTAGTCTAACTTCTCCTTGATCCATTTTCCCCAACGTTCAAATTCAACAAGAAATCCATCATGTCCGTAATCGGTCGGGATATGGTAATGGGAGGATTTTTCAGGATGTATGGCGAATTGACGGATCAATGAGTCTGGATATAATAAATCGTGTTCAAAGCTGAAAGTGTGTAGTTCGGCCTTATATTGTTTTGCAGCATTTTCCCAGCCATCACGCCCTCTGCCGATGTCATGATTATTCATTGCATCCAACAAGTAAAGGTAACTATTCGCATCAAAACGTTCTTTTATTTTGTCCCCTTGATAATCCAAGTAGGACTGAATTTCATAAGCATCTCCTGCTTTATGGGATCGGTCGAACCTTTTTTCGAAGAGGGGTCCACTTCTATAAGTGACCATCCCGGTCATCCTGGCGATTTCAAACCCATGGAGCTGTTCATTTGATTCGTAATTTCCTTCTTGAAAATTTGGATCACATTTGATTGCTCTTGCGCCAATATGATTGAAAGCAATACCATAATCACTCAAATAGGGGGTGGCAGCTAGTATGAATAATTTTTTCATATATTCAGGGTATAGGAGGCCCCACTCATATGCTTGCATGCCTCCGAGCGATCCCCCTGCCACAGCTTGCACTTCTTTGATGCCGAGAGATTGAAGAGCGGAATGTTGAGCATGGACCATGTCGCGAACGGTGACTTTCGGGAAATTTTGACGAAACGCTTTTCCGGTATTAGGATCGATACTCGCAGGGCCTGTGGAACCGTGACAGCCACCGAGGACATTGAAGGTGATGACTTGGTAACGATTTGTATCAATGGGGCAATCTTCACCGATTAACCCTGCCCACCAGCCTGGTTCTTCTTCTGACCCTATGGCAAGCTGGTTTCCGGTCAGGGCATGACACACAAGTATGACCGGGGCATCAGTCGGACCGCAGCGTTCATAAGCAAGTTCGACATTCGGCAATTGCTCACCAGACTCGAAGGTGAAAGAACCAATTGATATCGTCTTGATTGTACGTGGATGGCTGGTGGGATTTCTTAATGACATGCATCATTCTCCTTTCTTTTCTTTATACCGATACAAGGGATGTTGAAATGTCCTGTCCTGATCGAATACTAACAATCGCTTCATAAAGACTTAGTCCAGTAACAACATCTTCTTCCTCACTAGTGGCGTGTTTATATGACCATAAGATTCTTGGCTTGATTGCTTGTGCTATACTTCGATCCGCTTCATTCAAACCTTCCACATATAGGACATCCCAAGTTCCTTCCGGATGGTTCAAAGCTTCTTTTATGTCGGAGAGGAGGATGACATCGAATCCTAATCGAGCCAATTTCTTGCGCTCGTTCTCGAGGTGTTCGGATTGGACCACGCCGATGACTTTCTTTCTAATTTCTCCTCCGGAACGATCAAGGGAAGATTTTAAGGTCTGTTCTGCCAAATGTTTCTCTTTACCATAGGCCTTCTGATAACCGGTGGCATGTGAAATAGCTGCATCCAGGTCGTGGATTAAATCTTCTATTGATTCTAGCCCTACGGATAGGCGCACGAGTTCTTCAGAGACGCCGGATTTACTTAACGCGTCATCACTTAATTGCTGATGGGTGGTAGAAGCTGGGTGAATGATTAAAGATTTAGCATCGCCCACATTTGCAACATGGGACCAAATAGTCGTGTTATCGATCAATTCACGTCCTGCTTCTCGATCCCCTTTAATACCGAAAACAATAATCGAACCGTGGCCGTAATCAAAGTATTTCTCTGCTAATGAATGAGATGGATGATCTTTCAGCCCCGGATATTTCACCCAGTCGACACCTTCATGGCTTTGTAAATATTTAGCGATTTCTAACGCCTGATCCGCATGCTTATGGATGCGTAGATGAAGCGTCTCAAGCCCTTGTAATAATAAAAAGGCGTTTTGTGGACTTAAACATGCACCGATATCCCTGAGCAGTTGGACGCGGAGTTTGATCGCAAATGCTGCAGGTCCCACATCAATTCCGAATCGAATGCCGTTATAGCTTTCATCCGGTTCTGTAAAACCGGGGTACTTTTCATGATTCCAATCGAAGCGGCCGCTGTCGACGACGATTCCTCCAATGGCTGTTCCGTGGCCTCCTATCCATTTGGTGGCAGAATGGACGACAATGTCAGCGCCCCAGGCAATTGGCTTACATACATAAGGGGTGGCAAAAGTATTGTCGATAATTAACGGGATGTGATATTCATGAGCAACATCAGCGACAGATTCTATATCTAACACATTCAGACTTGGGTTACCGATCGTCTCTGCAAAAATAGCTTTGGTCTTCGGTGTAATGGCTTCAGCATAGGCTTCGGGATCGTTTCCATCAACGAAATGGACGTTGATTCCGTAGCGCGGAAGAGTATGGACGAACAAGTTGTAAGTCCCGCCATATAGTTGTGTTGAGGTGACAATATCATCTCCGGCACTAGCAACATTCAAAATGGCCATCGTAATGGCAGACATACCTGAAGCTGTAGCTACCGCTGCTACACCATCTTCGAGCAAAGCTATTCTTTGTTCAAAAACATCTACGGTCGGGTTACCGATACGCGTATAGATATTACCGGGTTCCGCAAGTGAAAAAAGATTCTGAGCATGCTCGGTATCATTAAACACATAGGATGTCGTTTGGTAAATCGGGACAGCACGTGATCCTGTAGCCGGATCTGGTTCCTGACCTCCGTGAAGCAGTTGCGTTTCTTGCCCATAAGTATGGAATGGTAAACTCATGATCAAAATTCCTCCTCTAGTTTTTTCTAGGTCATCCCTGAGTTATTTTACGAGGAAAAGGAAAAGCCCTCTTCTGTAAGTAAGAAGAGGGCTTTATGTATCTTATACCTCCCCTTATCTTTCAGATCACGTGATCTGTAGGATGTAGCACCTTTTCAAGGTCTTTCCTTGAAGGTTGCCGGGCGTCGTAGGGCCTAGTCCCTCTGCCGCTCTCGATAAGAGTTGTTTTGTATTCAATTATTCTGACTTGTTTGAAATTATAAACGCCCACCTCGGAATTGTCAAACAATTTCAATGCTGACTGGACGTTTGAACCTCCCTTATGATGGGAATGGATAATTAAGTCTATGAGATAGGAGTGAAGTTCATGAAACAATATAGTGTAGTACCTAATAAAGATGTAACAGGATGGTTTGTAAAGATTGAAGATGTCGCTCCGACAGACCTTTATGATGAGCGAGATACGGCGGTAGCAAAAGCGGAAGAAATTGCTAAGGAAAATAAGCCAAGCAAGTTGCAGATTTTAGATCAAAATCATGAAATAGAAGAAGAGCGAACGTATTAATAAAAAACTCCCCTCAGTGGGAGTTTTTTATTTGCTGAAATCTCTAAGGTGGCGGAAGTCTGTTAGTTTGAAGCTGTTGAATGATATCCTGAATGTTACATATTATTATTAAAAGTTGGGACTCTAATTGTATAGAAAATAAAATCAAAAGGAGTTTCAATTATATGTCTATTGCTGAATTGATAATTAGACTAGTCATCGCTTTTATTACTTTGTTAGCATTAACAAGATTAATGGGTAGAAAAGAGATATCTCAAATGACCTTTTTTAATTTTGTTTCAGGAATCGCCATCGGAACCATTGGCGCATTCTTAGCAATAGATTCCACCTTATCTATACGTAACGGAGTATTAGCGTTAATTGCTTGGAGTACATTTACCATCGCTCTTGGAATTATTGATATCAAGTCCAAAGCGATTCGTAAAGTCATAGAAGGCGAACCTAGGATAGTTATCAAAAAAGGAAAGGTAATGGAGGATGAACTCCGAAAAGTCCGTTTAGATATAGATGCATTAAATGCAAAACTTAGAGAAAAAAATGTTTTCTCTATTGCAGATGTAGACTATGCCATATTTGAAACAGATGGTAAATTATCTGTGATGAAAAAAGAGATCCAACAAACCGTTACTAGAAGTGATTTAAACATACAACAACAACATACAAATGTTTTTCCAACATCCACCCTCGTCGTTTCGGATGGCCAGATTGATAAAGCGAACTTGGAAAAATTAAATTTAAATGAACAGTGGTTGAATCAACAGCTGGAATCTGCTGGAATAACTTCAATTTCAGATGTATTCTATGCCTAGGTTCAGAAGGACGGTTCGTTATATATCGATAATAGAAACGACATGTGACACTAGGAAGGTTTAACTGACAAGGATTCCTTCATAAATTATTTATCTGCTTATTAGACTCCACTGTGTAAGTGGAGTTTTTGCTTACTTTCCTAGTGGAGGGATGGTGGTTATGGGTAGTGTTTTTGGGAGGCTGCCGTTAAGATGGAGGGAAAGGAAACGTGAGGGTGCATGCAGTGATGAGTGGAAAATATGATGTTGTAATTGTCGGGGCCAGGGTAGCTGGATCCAGTTTAGCGATACTGTTAGGCCAGATGGGGAAGAAGGTGTTGCTACTGGACAAGGCCAAATTCCCGAGCGATACATTATCTACCCATTTCATGTCCCATACTGGATTTCTAAAAAAGTTGGGTGTGCTGGAGCAGTTGGAAGAGTCGGGTTTAAGAAAAGTAACAAGAATGCGTACATATATAGGAAGCAGTTTCATAGAGGGACCTAGAACTTCCTATACCATTATTCCAAAACGTGACCAGCTGGATTCTGTTTTGATTGAAAAAGCTTTGGAGTTTCCAACGGTCACCTTTAAACCAAAAACTTCTGCACGGGCATTACTTTGGAATGGAAACAAGGTTACAGGAATTCGCGTGGAAGAAAATGGGGGAGAGGAAGAAATCCATGCTGGCTTAGTGGTCGGGGCAGACGGCAAAAATTCCAATATTGCTCATTGGGCAGGAGCGAAAATGTATAAGCAGACCGAGCCCCTTCGTCCTGTCATTTATGGATATTTTGAAGGAGTGGAGCCATTACGGGAACCAACAACGGAAATCTTCCTACATGAAGGGAGAATCGGCTTTGTTTTTCCCATGGAACCTGGACGGGATTGTTTAGGGATGGAAATCCATCCAGACGAATTTCGTACAATGATGCATCAGCCGGAACTCTCATTTAAACAAACGTTTGATCAATTATATGGCATGGCCGAGCGTATGAAAGAATCACGCTTACTAGGGAAAATCATCGGAACACCGGGGATGCCTAATTTTTTTCGGGAAGCGTATGACCATGGGTGGGCACTTCTTGGAGATGCCGGGCACAGTAAAGATCCCAGCACGGGTCTTGGGATTAATGATGCTTTCCTGCAATCTTTTCTTTTTGCAGATGCGTTGAAACAGATAGATAACGGTACACCTTGGTCTGAAGCAATGTCCGAGTACGCCAGAAAGCGGGATGAGCAGCTTCTGCCAGGATTCCAAATGACTCTCGACTATATTCAGAGCTTGAAAAAATGGACAGAAAACGAAGTAGCTTTATTTCAATCTATCGCTGCAAATCCGATGGTATGGAATAAACTTGTCCCGAAGTTATCTGGACATATCAAAAAAGATACAGAAGACTTTCCGCTCTTCTATCAATCGTTAAAAATGGAAGCGGAACACTTCGGTTATAAAAAGGAATCATAAAGAAAAAGGTCGAAATATATTAGGGAGGTGATAGAGATGGAATGGACTAAAACAACCGCATATGAGAAATTACAAGAGATTTATACAGATCGCGTCATGCAAGACGAAAAACGGAGGGTCTTTCAACAAGTGTATCGCCATCTACTGGAACATTTGGATGATCTCGCTGTCAAATCAGGGTTGAAAGAAAAAGCAGAGGAACAACTGAAATTCTTTAAAGAATATACATTTATGCCCGGAGATAATTTATTTCAGTCGATGCGTTACGTCTTTTTGATCGCGCGCGGGGAAAGGGAGAGAGATCCTGAAGAAACACGACAACACTTGAATCGTATCTATCGCTCTCTCTACCAACCGGCGGGGTTGAAAAATCCATATATCCCTGATTCATTTTGGGAGACGCCGCTTGGTGTGGCGTGTCTAGTTGCAGAAGAAGGGGTAGAAGCTGTTTACCCTGTATTAGATGAAGTAATAGAAGTAGAGAAAGTATGAATCATTTTAAAAGTCAGAGCCTTGAATGGCTCTGACTATATTTACGTCAATCGATAATAACTTTGAATGTGTTTGACCAATTTACCAAAGCGAGAATCTGTTTGAAGGTTTGAAAGTAGGGCTTTTATAATCGCTGGTCTTGGTGTTTCCCTATTTATTTCTTCTATTAGTACGTGGATCGTGTCCTTAACATCTTGCTGTTCTTCTCTGATGGCTAATTCATCAAGTTCCTCTACAATACTCTCTTTCTCATCACTTTGAAAGACTTGGGGGATTGTTTGTTTCATGATCTTCTCATCTATGACTGGTTGGTCATTATGGTTGATAAAACCGTCAACGATATAATCCGCCCGTTTCACCATAGCTTCAGATAATGCTTCAAAATCAAGGTTTGCCCCTTCAATGATGACTAAATCCATATATCCTTTGAATATCCCCTGAAGCATCAAACTCACTTCCCAAATAGATGACTGAATCCTCTCTTTGTATATGCTCTCTAAATGCTTTTTGTAAAACAAGTAAGAATTGATTCGCATTTGTGTGAGGAATTCTTCGATATTCTCATTGAAAGGGATGGCTTGTTCTCTGATTTGCATAATAATAAACTCTCTATGGTCGGCAATCTCCTCAAATGTGACTTGGAGTTGTTTGGTAAACTTTGTCCGTTCATCAACATCCAGGTTTTGAATATCTTCCATCCTCACTTGAATCCGTTGGTAATAATAATTGAATATTTGTAATAAGAGGGCATCCTTTGATTTGAAGTGAAGATAAAAGGCCCCTTTTGACATTCCGCAGGCGTTGGCTATTTCTTGAACAGAGGTCGAACTGAATCCCTTTTGGGCAAAAAGTTTGATTGACTGCTCTATGATATAAATAGATTTTTGTTCCATGTTTTCGCTCCTTCAATGCTCGGAAACATCGAGCATTTCATGTTTACCCCTTGACCTTTGACCACCCGGTCATTTATATTGTATATGGTTGTGACTAACTGGTCAATTAAGGGGAGAATAAAAATGAAGAGAATTATCGATTTTTCGATGAATAACAAATTTGCTATATGGTTAATGACAATCCTGATTACCGCTGCGGGTTTATATGCAGGGTTGAATATGAAATTAGAAACCATCCCTGATATAGAGCCACCGATAATTACGGTAACGACGACATATCCAGGGGCGACTCCGGAAGAAGTGGCTGATCAAATATCAGAGCCCATTGAACAACAGGTAAGTAACTTAAGTGGAGTGAAAACCGTTAGTTCCTCTTCCTACCAAAATGCTTCATCCATACAACTGGAATATAGCTTTGATAAAAGTTTAGATGAAGCAGAGGATGAATTGCAAGATGCGGTTAGCGAAGTTACCTTACCAGAAGACGCTCAAGAACCTTCTGTCTCAAGGCTGAACTTCAATGCATTTCCAGTGGTCAGCTTAAGTGCGATCAATGGAGAAGGATCTTTAGAGCAATTGACGAAAAATGTTGAAGAAAATATTGTTCCAGCGCTAGAGGGGCTAGAGGGTGTTGCAGATGTTCAAGTGTCTGGCCAACAGCTCGAGGAAGTTCGTATCGATCTTAATGAAGAAGCGCTTGATGAAAGAGGCCTTGATGGAGAAACGATTACTAGCTTGATTCAAGGGTCTGATGTTTCTTTCCCTCTAGGTTTATATACATTTAACGATACTCAAAAGTCTGTCGTTCTAGATGGAAACCTTACAAGTGTAGAGGAGCTAAGAGAATTACAAATTCCAGCTGTTCCTAGCGCATCCGGTGGAAGTCAAGGAACCGAGCAGATGCCATCCCAAGGATCAGAGGGATTACCACAAGGTGCTGAATCTCCACAACAGGAAGGACAAGCAGCTGATATGCCGGCACAATTGGATGGTATCCCTACGGTCCAGTTAGGTGAAATTGCTGATATAGAAGTAGTAGGGGAAGCAGAGTCGATTTCCAGGACAAATGGGGAAGATTCTATTTCCTTGCAAATTGTTAAGTCCCAAGAAGCGAATACAGTAGATGTAGTCAATCGTGTCAAAGAAGAAACAGCTTCATTCAAGGAAGAGCTGGATGGAGTTGAATTCATCTATTCCTTTGATCAGGGGGAGCCGATTGAAGAATCAGTCAGCACGATGCTGAATAAAGCTTTGTTTGGTGGTATTTTCGCTGTCCTTGTTATTTTACTCTTCTTACGAAACATTAAAACAACACTAATATCTGTTATATCTATTCCATTATCATTATTGATTGCGATTCTATTCTTGAACTGGATGGATATCACCTTAAATATTATGACCTTAGGGGCGATGACTGTAGCGATCGGACGAGTGGTCGACGACTCCATTGTTGTTGTTGAAAATATATACAGGCGGATGTCCTTATCTGATGAAAAACTTAAAGGAAAAGAACTCATTCGGGAATCAACAAAAGAAATGTTCATGCCGATTCTTTCCTCAACCTTAGTTACCATTGCTGTCTTTCTACCGCTAGGTCTTGTGGAGGGAACAGTAGGACAAATCTTCTTACCATTCGCCCTGACAGTTGTTTTTGCGTTGCTTGCTTCTCTAGTAGTAGCCATAACGATTGTCCCGATGTTGTCTCATTCTCTTTTGAAAAAATCTAAAGTCAAAGAACAACCACATGAAGAGAGCGCTGGCAAATTGGCACTTTGGTATAAGAAATTACTCAACAGCACACTGAATCATAAAATCATTTCAAGTATCGTGGCTGTTTTAGTCCTGGTCGGAAGTGTTGCACTTCTACCATTGGTCGGAACAAGCTTCTTACCAGATCAAGAGCAAAAAATGGTGATGGCAACTTACAATCCTGAACCAGGACAGACAAAAGAAGACGTACAAAGTATCGCTGAAAACGCACAGGAATTCTTCGTAGGTCGTGAAGGGACAGAAAACATCCAGTATTCCATCGGTGGGGAGAATCCGATGAGTCCTGGTGCATCCAATCAGGCGATGTTTTATGTGGAATATGCCGATGATACTGAAGAGTTCTCCGAAGAAACACAAAGAGTCATTGATGGTCTGAATGAACAAACCGAACGAGGAGAATGGGCAAGTCAGGACTTCTCCGGTACTGGTTCAAGCAGTGGACTTGAAATGCGCGTGTATGGCGATAATACGGAGGAAATTAAGCCTGTCGTAGAAAAAGTAGAAGCCTTGCTTTCTGAAGAAGGAGATCTGAGAAACGTAGATTCCAGTCTCTCTGAATCCTATGAAGAATATACACTAGTGGCAGATCATGAACGTTTGAGTGAACTTGGACTGACGGCTGCTCAAATTGGTATGGAGCTTGGGCAAAACCGTGAACAACCTGTGATTACAACAATCGAACGTGATGGAAATGAAATGAATGTGTATCTGGAAGTAGAGGAAGAAGACATTTCCGGCATTGATGATTTGACAGGAAAAGAAGTGACTTCCCCAACTGGCCAAACCGTAGCGATCAGTGAGCTTGTGGAAGTAGAGGAAGGAACAACAGCGGATACGATTACTCGTAGAGACGGGCGCGTATATGCAAGCGTAAGTGCAGAGATAACAGTAGATGATGTCGGGGCTGTTTCTCAGCGAGTAAACGAGACAGTACAGGATATTGATACGCCGTCTGGTGTGGATATCACACAGGGTGGTGTAGCAGAGGATATATCTGAATCCTTCTCTCAATTAGGCATAGCCATGCTTGCTGCCATTGCGATCGTTTACTTGATTCTCGTCGTTTTCTTTGGCGGAGGATTAGCACCACTCGCGATTCTATTCTCGCTACCATTTACAATCATCGGAGCTGTTTTAGGCTTGCTCATCAGCGGAGAAACGCTTAGTATATCAGCAATGATCGGGGCTTTGATGCTGATTGGTATTGTTGTTACAAATGCCATCGTACTCATCGACCGTGTTATTTATAAAGAAAAAGAAGGGCACTCAACAAGAGAGGCCTTACTAGATGCAGGTATGACACGATTACGACCAATCCTGATGACGGCCCTGGCTACAATTGGAGCCTTGCTGCCACTGGCTTTAGGTTTTGAAGGTGGATCAATTATCAGTAAAGGACTAGGGGTTACCGTTATTGGTGGTCTAGCAAGTTCAACGTTACTGACTCTCTTAATTGTGCCGCTCGCCTATGAAACATTGATGAAGTTCCGTAAAAAGAAATAAATGCAAACAATAGAATAGAGTTTGATAAAATAAGAACATCCTCACGTTCGTTGAGGGTGTTCTTTCTATATTGTCAGGGAATAACCATATAAAGAATTGTGGAGGTGTCGGAATGGAGCATTTTGAAATAACGATTGTCGGTGCTGGGCTGGCGGGGATTACGGCTGCAAGACGCTTGAGGAAGCAAGGACGGACGAATTTTGTTGTGACAGATAAAGGGAATTGTGTTGGCGGACGTTTAGCCACACGGTCGGTATCGGGTGGCCTTGCGGATCATGGAGCACAGTTTTTCACTGTAAGAACAGAGGAACTGGAAGAAGAGGTGCAAGGTTGGCTTCACAAAGGTTGGATTAAGAAGTGGTTCGGAGAGAAGTATGCCCGTTACACAGCGGTGCAAGGTATGAATGGATTAGCCGGGCATCTTGCATCAGACCTGCCTACCTCACTACATACAAAGGTAGTCAAGCTGCTCGAGAATGAGGGGGGGTACCGTGTTTATGGCGAAGATGGATCGGAATGGCAGTCAGATAAAGTGCTGTTGACAATGCCAGCTCCACAAGTGGTGGAACTTTTGAAAAATAGCCATGTGGATGTGGAAAAAGAGGAAATCAAACAACTGAAGAGTATACTATTTGCGCCGACATACGTAGGGATCTATCATTTCGATGGCGTGACAGACTTACCAGAAAGCGGACATGTAGACAGTGGTTTGCCGGATGGAGTGGAACGAATTGTCGATCACCGGAAAAAGGGAATTTCTTCTGAAACGATAATCAGTATATATATGGAGGCAGAGTGGTCCAGGAAGCATTATGGGGAAGACTATGTCATGAGCTTGATCAAAGAAAAAACAGAACCTTACCTTGACTGGGGACAAATGAAATCTGAACAATTAAAGCGGTGGAAGTACGCTCAGGCGAAAAAAGTGATGAGACAACCCTATGTAGATGTCTCCGGAGATGGCTGCTTGGTTGTAGCAGGGGATGCTTTTCTTCGGCTGAATGACGAAGCGGGCCGTACACGGTTTGAAAGTGCCTATCTCTCAGGCAAAGATGCCGCAGCTTACCTGAGCTGGTAACTTCTCTTATCTTAACAGTTTTCCAAGAATCACGTTGGGGTGGCGAATGGGGGATGGAAAGCGAGTCGATTCCCCCAAGCACCTTTCTCCATAGGATATCCAGGAGTTAAGTATTCTACTGTCCTGTCTCATTAGTGTTGTTAATGAGCGAAGGTTAGCTTGCTTTCGCTTCATATTTTTTCAGGCGTTTCACACGGGTGACGGTATAAAGAGCTAGCCCAGCCCAAATGAGAGTGAAAGAAACGGCGTGAACGCTCGTGAAAGGCTCATCATAGAGAAAAACCCCGATGATAAGCATAATCGTCGGCGCGAAGTATTGAAGGAATCCCACCATAGACAAAGGGATCCTTTTCGCCCCCGCGGAAAATAATAACAGTGGTATGGCTGTGACAATCCCGGCGCCAAAAACAAGAACGGCGGTCATGGATAGCCAATCGACCGAGGACCATTGCCCGGTTTGTTGTTGTACCAAAAAAATCAGAGCGATAGGGGTTACGATAAGAGTTTCAATCGTCAAACCGAACATCGCATTAAGCGGGACCAATTTTTTCAAAAGTCCATAAGAACCAAAGCTGAAAGCTAGTAACAAAGCTAGCCATGGAACGGAGCCAAAGTTCAGTGTCATATAAAGAACACCAAGCACAGCAAGCAAAAAAGCCACCCATTGGGCTTTGGAAAACTTCTCTTTCAAAACGACCATACCGAGCAGAATACTGACGAGCGGATTGATATAATATCCAAGACTTGCCTCAACAACATGATTCGTATTGACAGCCAGTATGTATGTAACCCAATTGATGCTGATGGTTAGAGAGGCAAGTGTAATGCCGATCAGCTGCTTTTTACTTCTCATAATACTACGGCATTCAGCAAGGAAGGCTCTATGTTTTCTAGCCAACAAGACGATTGCGCCCATAAAAACAAAGGACCAGATAATACGGTGGGCAAGTATTTCAAAGGCGGGGATTTCTTGAATAAGCTTCCAATAAATTGGCAGCACACCCCATAATATATAGGCACCTGCTGTGTACAAGATGCCGATTTTCTGTTCATCGATCATGGTGAGGACCCTTTCGTATTTTGTTATATATGTTCATCTGCTTTATTATAGCACCGATTAGGAAGGGAAGCTCAAAAAATGCACGCCGCATGGGTCGTGCATTTTTTGAGGGGAGAAAGGATGCTCGTTTTACTTATGCGTTCCGTGTCTTTCGAGGCGCTTGCTTTTCTTATAATGTGTCCGGCTGGTCATTTTGGTCACTTTCCTCTATGTGGGGAGGGACTTCGTGACCTTCTTCTATGGCTATTTTCATTAGAGGCTGTTTTGCCGGCCCTTCGACAACAGCACCATCATAGGAGAAGCGGGAACCGTGACATGGACAGTCCCATGTATGATCTCCGCTGTTCCATTCCACTTCACACCCCATATGAGTACAAGTTGTATCAAGGACGTGAAGTTTCCCTTCTTCGTCTCGATAAGCTCCAGCCCGTTCCCCTTTCCATTGAACAACCATTCCTTCTCCGCTCTTCAGGGATTTTGGTCGATCTGCAACGAGTTCAAGCTTCCCATCAACCAGATGGGTGGCGACATCGAAGTTTTGCGAGATGAATTGTTTCATGCTAGGGTCCGACTTGAAGCGGGATGGTTTAAATAGGTCATGGAATAGGGACTTTTCCCCTAACACATAAGCAGAGATGAGCTTGGCTGCAAGTGTTCCATTTGTCATCCCCCACTTACGGAAACCGGTGGCTATAAAGACACGTTCGTTGTTGCGGGTGATCGGACCGATATAAGGAACCTTATCGAGTGTGGTCAAGTCTTGAGCAGACCACTGGAACCATTTCTTTTTCACTCCGAAGGTTTCGGCAGCGAATTCTTCAAGAGCATTGTAGTGAAAAGAAGTATCAACCCCTTGACCTGTTTTGTGGCTTTCTCCACCAATCAAAAGGAGTGATGTTCCATTATAATCAGCGGTTCGAATAGACCGTTTAGGTTCATCGATGGATAGGTACATCCCTTCCGGAACATTCTTTTCAGGCTCAATGGCAATAACATAAGAGCGATCCGCATACATACGGCTGAAATATAGTCCTTTTCCATCATAAAAAGGAAAGTGACTGCATGATATCAGCTTTTCGCAAGCGACCGTGTAACCGTTCCCCGTTTCCACTTCAATGCGATCTTTTTCCTTTACGTCTATAGCTTTCGTATGTTCGTAAATTTCCCCGCCCATTTTCGTGAATTCCTCCACAAGGGCGGTTAAGTATTTAAGTGGATGAAAACGAGCTTGGTTCTTCATGCTTAAGGACTTGGTCGTTTCTATATCGAATGGCAGTGAGTTGTCTGTTCCACCTGGTATTCCCAGTGCCTGATAAGCTTCATACTCTTTTTCGAGCTTATGGGCTCCTTTTTGTGACGTTGAGAATAGATAAGCATCTTCTTTCACCCAGTCACAATCGATTTGGTATTTATTGATCCATTCCTCGATGGAATCTAAAGCACTCATCTGAGCTTGATAATAGAGAGAGGCTTCCTCTTCACCGAAATGCTTTATCAATTCATGGTAGATGAGTCCATGTTGTGCTGTCACTTTAGCAGTCGTGTGGCCAGTTGTTCCGTTTAACAACACATCGGATTCAATGAGGGTGACTTTTTTTCCGGCTTTGGCTAATAAATAAGCCGTTGTAACCCCGGTTATACCTCCTCCGACAATAGCAATTTCTGTCGCTGTATCTTCTTTTAATGCTTTGAATGTTGGTAATGATTGATTTGCACGCCATAAAGGTTCTGGCTGAGTCCATTTCTGATGCTTTTCCATAAGTACCCTCCTGAAGACTCTTTTCTCTCAGTCTCTCCTGCTCGTATGATTTCATGTATTTCCTATGGGAAATTAACAATATATAGGCTTTATAGTATAATTGTTATGGTATATACATCCGTGTGAAAGTGGGGAGCATCTATGGAAGTATTTGTGGCACGCCAACCGATTCTGACTGTGGAAAATGATGTCTATGGTTATGAACTGTTGTATCGGAACAGTGAGGAAAATCGGTTTGTTCCAATGGATGGAAGTCAGGCTACATCCGAAGTATTGATGAATAGCTTCTTTACCATCGGGTTGGATCGCTTATCTGAGAACAAACCTTGTTTCATCAATTTCACAGAAGATTTACTGCTTGAAAAAGTGCCTGAATACTTCAACCCTGACCAGCTTTTCGTTGAAATTCTTGAACATGTCTCCTTCAGTATGGACATAATCAAGGTTTGTCGGGAGCTAAAAGAAAAAGGGTATAGGATTGCTCTTGATGATATCATTAATATCGATCAGCCTTCATTATTTGAACTACTCCCTTATGTCCATATATTGAAAGTGGATATCCGCTCCGTAACGGATGAAAATCGTAAAAAAATTATTCAATTAGCAGAAGAATACGATTTGAGGTTGTTAGCTGAAAAAGTGGAAACTAATGAGGAACATCAGCGTTGTGTAGCGGAGGGCTTTTCTCTTTTTCAAGGTTTTTATTTTAGCAAGCCTGTTATAGTGAAGGGGTTGGATATCCCGTTTTTTTCTTCTACCTATTTTCAAATGATCAAGGAACTGTCTCTTTCGGAAGATGAGATCAATATTGAAAAAATGACGGGGCTGTTAGAGCAGGATATCGGGCTCACTTACAAGTTGCTGCGTTTGATCAATTCCTCGCAAAGGCGGACGAAAGTACCGATCCGATCGATTAAACAGGCTGTCGTGCTATTAGGACCAGAAAGTCTAAAAAAATGGTTGTATGTACTGTCTATTGAACAGACATCCACCATACGAACGCCGCAATCACAGCTTGTTATAAAAACGAGTTTAGTCCGAGCGAAGATGTGCGAACAAATTGCTGTTCGAATACGGGCGAAAGAGAAGTCGGACGGTTATTTTTTGACAGGGTTCCTTTCCCTGGTGGATGTGATGGTTCAACGTCCCGTAAATGAGGTGATCGAATCCCTGCCGTTAGATGAAGGGATAAAGCAATGCATGCAGGGATGTAAGAATGCATATCGAAAAGTATTGGATCTCGCAATAAGGATGGAAAAGGCTGATTTTGAAGGCCTGGAATCTATCTTGAAAAACGATCATCTCTCATTCACAGAAGTATTTGAAATATATGGCCAAGCAATTGCCTGGACGGAAAAACTTTATCAGGATCATTTTAAGGTGAAGGTGAAAGGTTAGACAAGAATCAATCTCAGTGATATATTGGGGTTTGTTGCTCTCCAAACGGGGAGTAATTTTTTTAGTTAAACATTACCTAGGTAACGAAAGGGGAATTGTATGAGCTTGTTGTTTCACCATATCCAACAATTATCACGCGAAATAAATCAATATTTGAATACCGCCCTTGAAGGGGAAGAAATATTCATGTCTCATTGGGCTGTTTTATTTCAAGTTTCTTCAAATGGCGGCTGTATTACTCAAGCAGAGTTGAAGGAGCGCTTGAATATAGAAGCACCTCCTTTGTCACGGGTGATTGCTAAATTAGAAACATTAGGCTATATCCAGAAGTATAAAAGTGAAGATCAGAGAACGAATGATATTTCTTTGACCACACGTGGAAAAGAACGGTATCCGCATTGGCAGCAATCCATCCAAAAAGCAGAGGCACGATTAATCGAGAGGTTAGGCAAGGATAGGGAAAAAAAGCTTGAAAGTGATGTAATTAATTTATCCCAATTGGTTTCTGAAGAAAGGAGGAGGTTGTAATGAGTAAAAAACCACGATTGTGGACAAGGAGTTTCCTCAACGTTTGTGCAAGTAACTTTTTCGTTTTCTTAGTCTTCTACCTCTTGTTTGTTACGATGCCTATCTATGCGATTGAGAGTATCGGTGTAGAGGAAGGGGAAGCTGGGCTGATCATTACAGTTTTCTTATTAGCTGCGATTCTTATCCGCCCTTTCACTGGCCAATGGATCGAGACTATTGGAAGAAGACCAATAGTGGTCCTTGCTTTAGGAATCTTTCTCCTAAGTTCTGCTTTATACTTACTGTTTGATTCCTTTGTCCCTATCCTTGTCATCCGCTTCATACAAGGGATTGGATTCGGAATGGGGACCACTGTGCTTGGAGCATTAGCTGCAGACGTTGTCCCAGATTCACGAAAAGGGGAAGGTCTTGGTTATTTTGCAATGTCTATGAATTTGGCAATGGTCATTGGACCTTTTATAGGACTGACATTAAGTCAAACAATGGGGTATATCTTCATGTTCATTGTATGCCTGTTATTTGCCGGAATTGCGTTCATAGGTGGACTGACCATACGCGCGCCGAAAAATGAGCTTTCGCAGCAAAGAAGTCTGGTGCCGAGTCTGCACAATCTTTTGGAGAAGCCGGTTATACCTATTGCATTGACTGGTGCACTAATGGCGCTTGCCTATTCAGGGGTTCTCTCTTTCGTTTCGGTTTATGCCAATAACCTCGGAATGAGTGGGGCAGCCAGTTACTTTTTTGTCGTCTATGCAGTGGTTCTATTAATCTCAAGGCCTTTCACGGGAAAGTGGTTCGATCAATACGGAGAAAATGTGATCGTTCTCCCATCCATTGTCATCTTCGGAATTGGCATGCTTGTGTTAAGTTTTGCTCATTCTTCGTGGATCCTTCTATTATCCGGAGGATTGATCGGCTTGGGTTGGGGTACCCTCGTGCCAAGTTTCCAAACCATTGCCCTGAAAAAAGTTCCCGAACGTGCGGGGGCTGCGACAGCGACGTTTTTTACTATTTTTGATATCGGTATGGGAGTAGGATCTTACGTAGTTGGGGCCATAGCGACAGGAATCGGATTTTCATCATTGTATTTCAACAGTTCTTTCATCATTTTCGGTGCAATAATACTTTATATAATGGTTCATGGAAGAAAAGTGAAATCGAACACGAAACCTACCATCGAATATAGTAGTTAAGAAGGAGGACTAAACCTCCTTCTTTTGGTAAAATTTACTGGAAGCGCTTACAAAGGAAAGGTGGAGTCCATTGTGAAGAAAAAAGAGAAACAAATAGAGACATCGATGATCCATTCCCATCAAAACAACTCGCAAGAATATAAGGGGAGTTTGACTACACCCATTTTTCAGACCTCTACATTCTCATTCGCTTCCGCAGAAGAAGGGGCGGGGAGATTTGCGGGAGAAGAGGAAGGTTTTATTTACACAAGGCTTGGAAACCCAACTGTCAAAGTCCTTGAAGATCGAATTTCCACCCTGGAACGAGGAGAGCGAGGATTGGCCTTTGCCTCTGGTATGGCAGCTGTATCAGCGGTTTTAATTGCATTAACTAAAGCGGGGGACCACGTTTTATGTTCCAATGGTTTATATGGATGTACTTATGGATTACTTCGAATGTTTGAAGACAAATATGACATCTCCCATGACTTCAGTTACATGGAAACCGAAGAGGAACTACGGAAAAAAATCACAGCGAAGACGAGTTGCATTTTCATTGAAACGCCTATTAATCCAACGATGAAAGTCATCGACCTTTCGATGGTCGCACGTGTGGCGAAAGAGTACAACATCCCTGTGGTAGTTGATAATACTTTTTGTACTCCATACTTGCAACGGCCATTAGAGCATGGGTGCGATATAGTACTGCATAGCGCCACCAAATACATCGGGGGACACGGGGATGTCATAGCGGGTTTGGTCGTAGGCAGAAAGGAGTTCATGGATGAGCTGGCGATGTCGCAACAGAAGGACATCGGTGGTGTGCTATCACCGTTCGATTCCTGGTTGTTATTAAGAGGTATCAAGACGTTACATGTCCGTATGGACCGTCACAGTTCTAACGCTAATAAGATAGCAGAAAAGTTGAGCCATCATCCTAAAGTTAAAAAGTTATATTACCCTGGACTTGAGAATCATGATTCTTCTGCCATTGTCCAAAAACAAATGAAAACGGGTGGGGGTGTCCTTGCTTTTCAGCTAGATGGATCGAAGGAAGAAGCACAACGTTTTATGAATCAACTGAAGTTAATACAAATAGCTGTTAGTCTAGGTGATGCCGAAACTTTAATTCAACATCCTGCGACAATGACCCATGCAGTCGTTCCAGAAGAAAAACGGAAAGAGATGGGGATTGGTGATTCTCTCATACGCTTATCCGTAGGGCTCGAGTCTGTCGAAGACCTTTGGGATGACTTGGAATTAGCACTTAACCAAATTTGATCATTTGATATCTTGTCTAAAACTTACGTCCACAAAAAGCTCAGTTGACCTGGGCTTTTTTATTATACTCTCGTCCTTATCCCACCAACACTTCTTAAGCAAAATGGCAGTATTCTGGAAGAATTGATTTCGAGATGTTTTGGGGTTCGTTGCCTGGTTGAGCGACAGGGCGGCTGGGAAGCTACTCGCTTTCCTGTGGGGGAGTGGTGAGCTTCCTCGGACTTCGTCCTACGGGCTCTCACCTATCTCCTTTCTCCCACGGGAGTCTCGCAGCTTCCCAGCCACCCCATTCGATATATGTGAGTAACGAACTACTTCACCGAGGCAGGCTGTCTTCCACTATCCTGTTGTTATAAGCGTAAATCGCTCTATAACAGGCTTTCCGCGTGCAGAATAGCTTATTAGGAGCTCATTCTTCTCCAATTACCATGTGTATGAAGCAGCTTTTTCCG
>NZ_FOSB01000013.1:0-16576 GCF_900114165.1 Halobacillus dabanensis | reverse complement strand
CCCATCTGTAAGTGATAGCGAGAAGCCATCTTTCAACTTTCCTTCATGCGAAGAAAAGTATTACCCGGCATTAGCCCCGGTTTCCCGGGGTTATTCCGGTCTTACAGGCAGGTTGCCCACGTGTTACTCACCCGTCCGCCGCTCGTTCCACGAGCTTCACCCCGAAGGGATCCACTCGCTTCCCGCGCTCGACTTGCATGTATTAGGCACGCCGCCAGCGTTCGTCCTGAGCCAGGATCAAACTCTCCATAAAAGTTAAGTTTGACTTGCTCATTTGCACACCGAATGTGCTTGTTTTCATTCTCTTCTATTATAGAAGAGATATCTTGACGTACTGGTTGGTTCGTTCAGTTTTCAAAGATCAAATATTCCGTTTGCCGCTTCAAAACAGCGACTTAATTAATATATCATCTATCGTTGTTTTCGTCAACAACTTTTTATGATTTATTTTTTAAGTTGTTTGCGGATTGCCGCTCTCTTAATGCGACAAGTAATAATTTATCACGGCTTTTAGAGTAAAGCAAGGGTTTTTACAATAAAAAATAATTCAGATTATTATTCCGCAATAAACTAGCTGAGCATATTAGATATATATCTACTTCCCAATAATAAACCCCCCGGTTGATATCCGGGGGGTTTACTCAAACATTATGATTCGCGATTTCTCATTTGCGGGAAGAGTAAGACGTCACGGATTGATGGTGAATTTGTAAGCAACATGACAAGACGGTCAATTCCGATTCCCAATCCGCCCGTTGGAGGCATGCCATACTCTAGTGCTTCAAGGAAGTCATCATCCATCATATGCGCTTCATCATTACCTTCTTCTCTTTCTTTCAATTGTGCTTCAAATCTTTGGCGCTGATCTATAGGATCGTTAAGTTCAGAGAACGCATTCGCATGTTCACGTCCAACAATGAACAGTTCGAAACGATCAGTAAAACGATCATCTTCAGGATTCTTTTTAGCCAGGGGAGAAATTTCAATAGGGTGACCATAAATGAAGGTCGGCTGGATTAACTTCTCCTCTACTCGTTGTTCAAAGAATTCATTTACAATATGGCCAAACGTCATCGTATCTTTAATTTCAATACCATGCTCTTTTGCAAGTTCTTTCGCACGTTCATCGGACATTTGCTCAAAGAAGTCCACACCCGTATATTCTTTGATCGCATCTACCATATGCAGACGTGTCCACTCAGGTTCAAGGTCGATTTCTTGGTCATTATATTTCACTTTAGTGGTGCCAAGGACTTCTTTAGCAATATGCGCCACCATATTTTCCGTCAAATTCATGGTGTCATGATAGTCGGCATAGGCTTCATATAGCTCTATCATAGTAAATTCTGGGTTGTGCCTTGTGGAGATCCCTTCATTACGGAAGACGCGTCCAATTTCATAAACTTTCTCCAAACCACCGACAATCAGGCGTTTTAAATGAAGCTCTATAGCGATACGCATATATAATTGCATATCTAATGCATTATGATGTGTAACGAACGGACGAGCAGATGCTCCCCCTGCTATACCGTGCATTAATGGTGTTTCAACTTCCAGGAAGCCGAGACCATCCAAATAACGGCGCATAGATTGAATGATTTTACTACGTAACACGAACGTATCCCTGCTATCAGGATTTGTTATTAAATCCAAGTAACGTTGGCGATAGCGCTGTTCCACATCTTGCAAGCCATGAAACTTTTCAGGAAGTGGTCGAAGTGATTTCGTAAGTAGTTGGTAGTCACCCGCTTTGACAGATAGCTCTCCTACATTCGTCTTGAACATCACTCCGGATATACCGACGATGTCCCCTAAGTCTGCTGATTTGAATAGATTGTCATATGCTTCTTCCCCAATTTCATCTTTACGGACATATAACTGAATCTGCCCTGTAACGTCTTGGATATGAGCGAAGCCAGCTTTCCCTTTACCTCGCTTCGTCATAATACGGCCGGCGATCGTTGCTGGGAATTGTTTCTCTTCCAGTTCCTCTTTAGTATATTGGTCATATTTCTCTATTAAGCCTTGTGCATAATCTGTACGTTCGAATTTATCTCCGAACGGATCAACGCCCTGCTCACGATGAGCATTCATCTTATCGCGGCGCACCCGCATGTGTTCGTTGAGTTCTTCTGTCATTGCTATCACTCCATTCCCTGATATTTTCGGTTACTTCCCGTCACAATAACAAAAACTGCCAGCATGGGACTGGCAGCATCTAACTATGGTTTAGTATAAAAAAGTCCTATGGACGTGTCAATGTCAAAGGGTTTAAGAAGCTTTTATTTTCTCTTCCATCCAACTAGAACTCATATAGGATGTTAACCATCGTAGGGTCCCCCTTTTACCTTCCTATACTTTACTTATCTACGAATACTACTTTTCCTTCATCCGTAATATAAAACGTGAATTAAATCCTTCCCCATTCCCTTATACTGTTGACTTCCTCTGACGGCAGTAATTCAACAGCTTCACCAGCAGTCTGTCGGAGGTGGGGCATATAGGCTTGAGGGGCGACATCTGCTAAAGGAACCATTACAAATGCCCGCTCGTGCATATGGGGGTGAGGAATCGTTAAGAACTCTACATTCATATTTTCATGATTAAAAAGCAAAATATCAAGGTCTATCGTGCGAGGCCCCCACTTGACTACCCTTTCCCTCCCTAATCCTCCCTCAATTTGTTGGCAATATTGTAAGAGGTCAAAAGGATTCAGTCGTGTCCGGACCACAATCACCATATTCAAGAAATCAC
Organism: Halobacillus dabanensis; assembly: GCF_900114165.1. GTDB lineage: Bacteria > Bacillota > Bacilli > Bacillales > Halobacillaceae > Halobacillus > Halobacillus dabanensis. The sequence goes on along the minus strand of NZ_FOSB01000013.1, from coordinate 13,822 downwards.
TTTGCTCCATATAGCCGACAGGAGCTGTTTCATAAACGGCGGATTTCTTCCTAACTTCAATTCCTTCATGGTCATCCAAAAGGGTAATAGCATCTTTCAAAAAAACCTCTCTTGGAGAAATGTTTGAACCGAGCGCAATGTATGCAGTATTCATGCAGGTCGACTCCGTTGTATCTCTATGGCTACGGACTTGTAATGGCCAGGGATTGGAGGGTCTGGTTTATATACCTTCACGAGGCAACCTTCTAACAGGCTGAATTCTTCGAAAAGCTTTGATGCTATATTTTCAGCAACGGTTTCAACTAATTTATTGGCTTTTCCCTCCACTATCTTTTTTGTGACTTCGTAAATAGCGCCATAATCGATGGACTTCGTCATGTCATCCGATTCCGCTGCCGGCTTTAAGTCAAGTTCTAACTCCAGATCTACATAAAAGCGCTGACCTAGTTTGTTTTCTTCTGGAAACAGTCCGTGATAACCCCAAAATTCCATTTGGTTTAAATAAATTTTATCCATTCTCTTCACCCTTTCCAATCATTGCATCCATCATTTTGGTCATTCTTACAATCGGTTCTACATCGTGGACGCGCACGATTTCGACCCCCTGGGAAACACCATAGCATACAGTAGCCCCTGTCCCTTCCATACGCTCTTCTTTAGGAAGGTCCAATACCGCACCAATAAAGGATTTCCTCGAGGTGCCGAGCAGGATCGGATAACCAAGCTCATGTAGGTCCTCCAAGTGTCGCATAATCTTCAAATTATCCCCTTGGGTTTTAGCAAAGCCGACACCGGGATCGAGAATGATATTTTCTTCCTTCACTCCCGCCTTTTTTGCTATGTTAATACTTTTTATCAAGTCTTTCTTCACATCATCCACCAGTGAGATGTATTCACGGTTGGTACGGTTATGAGTGAGGATGATTGGTACATCATGACGAGCCGCTACAGCTGCTATTTCCGGGTCTTTAATCGCACCCCAAACATCATTGATAATGGACGCACCGGCCTGTACAGCTTTTTCCGCTACTTTTGATTTATAAGTATCAATAGAGATAGGAATATGAACAGCCTGTTTTATAGCTTGAATTGCAGGAATTACCCGCGCCAGCTCTTCTTCAACCGAAACAGGCTCGTGTCCTGGTCGTGTAGACTCTCCACCAATATCGATAATGTGAGCTCCTTCTCTCTCTAGCTTCTCGGCCTGTTTGATAGCGCGATCCACTTCCAAGTAGCTCCCGCCGTCGGAAAAAGAATCAGGGGTAATATTCACTATCCCCATAACAAGGGTTTGTTTAGTTAGATCATAAGTTTTTTCTGGTGTGCGTAGTACAGTGACCATTGTTCTCGCCTCGTTTCTTTAATGCATACTCTTTCCCTATCTTACAACATTTCAAGATTTATATCATACCCAGGATTTTCCAAAAAAAGGCGGGGGCGCAGCGCTACCCCCATAAGAAATAAGGCAAAACTCCATATGACTTCCTTGGTCACAGTGGAGATTGAATCAAGACCTGGTTGAAGCTGCTACTGAAGCTGGCAAGGCAGCCTCTGACCAAAACGCACCCATCAACAAAACAGGGGGAGAAATGCCACCTTTCCTTTGTCAGGACATTGTTTCTGACAAGATTGGTGCTCGTCTGGAGAAGCTGTTCGGGACATTTATCGACATCATGAAACCTTTATAGTCAAAAAAAATAAAAACTGCACCCCAGTGAGGTACAGTTTTTATTTGATTTATTGCTCATCTTCAAATTGGTAAAGAGGGGTAGAGAGGTAACGTTCCCCATTACTCGGGAGAACCGCCACAACTTTCTTCCCTTTTCCAAGCTTTTTAGCAACCTGTTTCGCTACGTGGATCGCGGAGCCTGATGAAATTCCGCCTAGGATGCCATCTTTCCTAGCAGCTTCTCTTGCTGCATGGAAAGAATCTTCTTTCGACACTTGAACGACTTCATCATAAATTTCTGTATTCAAGATACCTGGGACGAATCCTGCTCCGATTCCCTGGATCTTATGTGGTCCTGGGTTGCCACCTGAAAGGACAGGGGACTCTTCTGGCTCGATTGCGTAAATTTTGATATCCGGATACTTTTCCTTCAACACTTTTCCAGCCCCTGTAATTGTTCCACCTGTACCAATTCCAGAAACAAAGGCGTCCAGCTGATCTCCCATTTGTTCAACAATTTCGGGACCTGTTGTCTTTTCGTGAATCAGAGGGTTTGCTTCATTATTGAACTGTTGTGGCAGGAAGTAACCTTCCTTCTCTTGAAGGTCAGCAGCTTTTTTAATAGCTCCTTTCATCCCTTCACTACCAGGAGTCAACACCAATTCCGCTCCATAAGCACGTAATAAATTACGTCTTTCTTGACTCATAGTATCAGGCATGACGAGAATCGCTTTATACCCTTTAGCTGCTGCAATCATTGCTAACCCAATACCCGTATTGCCGCTTGTTGGTTCTACGATCGTATCTCCTTCTTTTAGACGGCCATCTTTTTCAGCCTCTTCGATCATGGAAAGTGCGATACGATCCTTCACTGAACTTCCCGGGTTCATATATTCTAGTTTCAGATAAATATCTGCACTATCTTCTTCTGCACTTCCGTTTAGTTTCACCATTGGCGTTTGGCCGACTAATTCACTTACGTTGTTTACGATTCTCATTTCATCCACTCCCAAAACCAAGTATTTTAATAGGATTTAACCCTAATGTACTTAAACTCGGGTTAATTGTCAAACATTTCAATCATGTTGGCCAGGAAAAATGTAGTGAAAATGGCGAAACAAATGTTCCGCCATTGATGATTCTCCCTCTAAAATTCGTTATGAGGATGAATTTGAATCTTCCGACTGTAATCCTTCTAACTCTTTTGCAGTGAATTGATAATCTTCATTACAAAAGTGGCATTTTGCTTCTGCCCCTTGATCTTCATCAATCATGCGCTGTATTTCTTCATCTCCGAGACTCGCAATCGCTGTTTCTACACGTTCACGTGAACAGTGACATTGAAATTTCAGTGGCATTGTATCTAACACTTGTACATTGTCTTCCCCAAGAACAGTGTGTAAAATCTCTTCCGGTGACTTACCGTCGCGTACTAGTGAAGAAATTGCCGGCATTTCTGATAATCTTTTTTCAATTTGACTTGTTGTCTCTTCCTCTGCCCCAGGCATCATCTGGATGATGAATCCTCCGGCAGCAAGTATAGAATAGTCTGTATCGACAAGCACTCCTGCCCCTACAGCTGAAGGCACCTGCTCAGAATTCGCGAAATAATAGGTGAAATCTTCACTTATTTCTCCAGATACAAGCGGTACTTGGCCTGTGAAATGGTCCCTCATCCCTAAGTCCTTCACGATACTTAGCGTCCCTGATGTTCCGACAGCCCTCGCCACATCAAGTTTACCTTGTGGGTTCAAGTCGAAGTCTACATGAGGGTTCTTAACGTACCCTCTTACTTCACCTTTCGAGTTGGCATCTGTAATGATTGCACCCGCAGGTCCGTCACCCTCGACTTTAACAGTAATTTTATCGTCGCCTTTCAGCATTGCCCCCATCATCCCACTAATCGTAAGTGTTCTACCAAGAGCGGCTGCTGTGGTCGGCCATGTATCTTGTCTGCGTCTCGCCTCTTCTACCGTTTCTGTTGATTTGGTAGCGTAAGCTCTGACTTGTCCATCAAAAGCTATAGCTCGCACTAAATAATCTGACATGCTTTTCATTCTCCTTTAAATGCATTATTCCCTTTGTTCCGTTGATATATTTTGTGGAGACCTTTTAAGGTTAGATATGGGTCTACATGGTCAATGGTCCTCGACTGCCCAGCAATCAAATTAGCCAATCCACCCGTAGCAATGACAGTTGGCGTTTGGTCTGCAGTTTCCTTCATCCTCCGGACAACCTCATCCACCTGCCCGACATACCCATAGTAAACCCCCGATTGCATGGCTTCTACTGTACTTTGCCCTATCACATGATCTGGACTCTTTATTTCTATTTTTGGCAACTTAGCCGCTTTGGCGTATAGGGCTTCCATAGAAATGTTGATTCCAGGGGCAATAGCACCTCCCAAGTATTCTCCTTCTGCATTAATGTAGCAGTAGGTAGTAGCAGTCCCAAAATCGATGATGACTAAGGGTAAGGAATATTCGTCAATTGCCCCTACAGCATTGACGACACGATCCGCCCCTATTTCATGAGGATTCGGGTATTTCATAGGTAAACCATGGTCGACGGTTCCCTCTCCGATAATCATCGGCTGCTTTTTAAAATAATAACGAGACATACGCTCAAGTGCAAACATTATAGGTGGGACGACGGAAGAAATGATTACGCCATCCATATCTTCAAATTTCAACCCTTCATAATCGAACAAAGATTTTATAAGCACACCGAATTCATCTTCTGTTTTATGACGATCCGTTTTAATCCTCCATTGATATTTTAAAGAGCTGTTCTCAAAAACACCTAACACAGTATTGGTATTTCCAACATCAAGGACAAAATTCATACATGTAGCCTCCCGTGTCATTTCCTTCGGCTCCCATCATATCACAAGATCGGTTTGTTCGCCTTCAACAAACACAGAACAAAACAAAAGCACCTTGCTAACCCTTGACAAAGTTATATGATATTACTCGGTGGCACTTTCTCCAGGACCTCTAAGGTGTAAGCATTGGATAAAATAAATATTAAGTGACCTTGTCAGGCGCGAATCGCAAAAGTAAAACAGACAAAGAAGCGTATCCCTGCTTCCAAACGATATGAGAGCAGGAGATGGACTTAACCCATCTCAAAGGGGATTTACCACTATAATTTCCATAAATCTTCTTACCATAAAAAAACCACACCGCCCAAGGGCAGTGTGGTTTGAATCATTAAGAGCGACGATCTTCTGAATCAGAAGAATCTTCACTTTCGGTTTGATTTTCTGGGCGAGTCGCTTCATCGGAAGCACCGTTCGTCTTTTCCTGCTCTTCTTTTTGCTCGTCTTCTTTAGATTGAATGTTCACCCGTACATCTTCATCTGTAGAAGAAGTATTGTTCTTGATCTTGGCGTTATTTTCCTGCGCAAGAGCTTCAAGTTCTTCATCTGTAGGCAGACGGCCTTTATCGAATAGGGAACGGATTTGTGTAGCGTCGAGAGTTTCGACATCCAACAACGTCTTCGCGATCAATTCGAGTTTATCTTTATTCTCTGTCAAGATCGTCTTCGCACGATCATAACAGTATTGAATGAAGTTCTTCACTTCCTGATCAATTTCATAAGCGATTTGATCACTATAGTTCTGCTCATTCTGAATGTCACGACCCAAGAAGACCTGTCCACCAGAGTTGGAGCCGAACTGTAATGGTCCAAGCTTTTCACTCATGCCATACTCAGTAACCATTTTCCGGGCAATATTAGTTGCACGCTGGAAATCGTTATGGGCGCCGGTACTTACTTCACCGAAGATTATTTCTTCAGCAACTCGGCCACCTAGTAAGCCAGTAATCTTGTCGAACAATTCAGGCTTGGTCATGAAGTAACGGTCTTCTTTAGGAAGCATAACGGCATAGCCGCCTGCTTGGCCACGAGGGACGATGGTCACCTTGTGAACCATGTCTGCATCATCAAGCACCATGCCAATTACGGTGTGTCCACTTTCGTGATGAGCAACAATGTCACGTTCTTTCTTAGAAATGACCCGGCTCTTCTTGGCTGGTCCTGCGATGACACGATCAATGGCTTCGTCTACATCATTCATATCGATTTTGCTCTTATCTCCACGAGCAGCCACAAGAGCAGCTTCGTTTAATAAGTTCTCTAAATCAGCCCCAGAGAAGCCTGGAGTACGAAGAGCAATCGTCTTCAAATCAACATTTTCAGAAAGTGGCTTGTCCTTCGTGTGAACAGTAAGCACAGCTTCACGTCCTTTGACATCTGGACGGTCCACCGTAATTTGACGGTCGAAACGACCAGGACGCAGAAGTGCTGGGTCCAGAATATCCGGTCGGTTAGTGGCTGCAATGATGATAATTCCCTCATTGACTCCAAAACCATCCATTTCAACAAGCAGTTGGTTCAATGTTTGTTCACGTTCATCGTGTCCTCCACCAAGTCCAGCGCCACGTTGTCGACCAACCGCATCGATCTCATCAATAAAGATGATGCCAGGGGCGTTCTTTTTGGCGTTTTCGAACAAATCACGAACACGTGAGGCACCCACACCAACGAACATCTCAACGAAGTCGGAACCACTGATGGAAAAGAATGGTACACCAGCCTCACCAGCAACAGCACGGGCCAGCAATGTCTTACCTGTACCTGGTGGTCCAACTAATAGAACACCTTTTGGAATACGAGCACCGACAGCAGAGAATTTACGAGGGTCTTTCAAGAAGTCCACGACCTCTACAAGCTCTTGCTTCTCTTCATCTGCTCCGGCTACATCCTTGAAGCGTACTTTCTTCTTCTCTTCCGAGTACATCTTCGCCTTACTCTTACCAAAGTTCATGACACGACTACCGCCGCCTTGAGCCTGATTAAGCAAGAAGAAGAATAAGATAAAGATGATGACGAAAGGAATGATGGAAGTTAGAAATGTCACCCAAGCACTTGGCTGTTCTTCTTGTTCCACATTCAGTACACTCTGCTCCTGGGCTGTTTCTGTAATGTTCGCAATCATTTCATCGTTTGCAGGTACTTGAGTAATGAAGGTTTCCCCTTCTTCTGCTCCTTGTTCCTGACCTGTGATGCGCATCACCCCATTGACAGGCTGGATGGTCATCTCCTCAATTTCACCATTATTCAATTTATTGTAAAACTCATTGACGTTATATTCTGTTTGCGGATCACCTTGACCTCGGAATAAACCGACCACGCCGATAACAACGAGGAAGATAAGTAAGTAAAATATGGTATTACGAAAGATCCGGTTCATTGCCTACCTCCTCCCAAACGAGAAAAACTATAGTAAATACTACCATACCAAAAACGGACGACACAACTAATTACCCTTGACATGAACATTTTCAAACCACTTTCGCAGAAATTATGTTCATCCACCATAAACTTCAGGCTTCAATACTCCGACATAAGGGAGATTACGGTATTTCTCTTGGTAATCCAAACCGTAACCAACCACAAATTCATCTGGTACTTCAAATCCTACTGTGTCTGCTTTAATGTCTGCACTTCTACCTGTTGGTTTATCAAGAAGTGTGACAATCTTTATCGACTTTGCTTTGCGGTACTTGAACAAATCGACAAGATAGGCAAGCGTCCGACCACTATCAATAATATCTTCAATAATCAATATGTCTCGACCTTCCACCTTCGTATCCAGGTCTTTAACAATTTTGACCTCTCCTGAAGATTCCATACCTCCGTGATAACTGGACACGTCCATGAAGTCCATCTCCAGGTGTGTTTCCATACGTTTCAAAAGGTCAGTCATGAAAGGAGTGGCACCCTTCAACACACCGATTGCCAAAGGAAAGCGTCCTTCGTACTCCTCTGTCAACTGGGCCCCCAGCTCTTTACATTTCGCTTGAATTTCTTCTTCGGAAATCAAGACCTTTTCAATTTCGTTATGCATGATTGCTCCTCCTACGTGTCTGCTTTGTTTTTATAATATAACCGAAGCCATGGACCTGATGAAAAGCCGGGATTCTCTCCACCTTTTTTTAAACCGACGACCCAAAGCACCTCACCTGACTGATCGGTTACTATCGGCCATGTATCTCGCAAACGGGCGGGGATTTTCTGATCGATAAAAATATCCTTCACTTTTTTCGACCCATTCATTCCCCTCACACGTATCCGGTCCCCGTTTTGCCTCGTACGAACGACGAGAGGGAAATTTACGTGATGCGAATCACATACATAAGTATAATGATCCTCTTCTTCATCGGTCTGGCTCCACTCGGCATCCATCCATGATCCATCAGGGAAATATGCTCGATCTCCGACCTGTAGGTGATGGTGAAATCCTCCCTCTTTCTTTATTTCATTGAAAGAAAAGGTGATTTCATCATAGGCGCGAGTAATTTTAAGACCTTGCGGGAAATCAAGGGATACATTCGGTTTATCATCATTTAATAGATTCATGAACATTTCTTCATGCAAGTAAGAAATGTCTTCGTTTTGCTTCACATACAGATAGTTCAATATTAGATGAAAGGCAGTCCTTTGTAAAGCAAGCGGGAATGTTTTGAAAGTTTGATTTGAAAATTGTACGAATTTCTCAACATTTGAAGAAAAGTGGACAGCTTCTAAAACTTTTTTTGCTTCTTCGTTTATGTATGCACGTTCACTCCTGACCCTTTCGCTCCATGCCTGCATATGCTGATGGAAGCGCGGGTTTCGCTCTTTCATAAAAGGCAAAACATAATGGCGAAAAGCATTGCGGGTATATTCTGTTTGGGCGTTGGAAGGATCGATACGTGCTTCCAAGTCATGCTGTTGTAGATAACTGTTGATTTGTTCTTTGGAAATGCAAAGGAATGGCCTGATAATCCTCCCGCATGCAAAAGGACGTTCTACAGGAATTCCCTGGACCGCTTCCGGCCGCGCACTACGCACCATCTGCATCATGATCGTTTCTGCCTGGTCATCCCCATGATGCCCCATTGCTAAAGCGTCTGCTTCATATGCATGCATCATTTCTTCGAAAAATTGATATCGAAGGTCCCTTGCCGCTTCTTGTGTACCTTGTCCCGTCTTTATTTTATACGAATTCACATCTACAGAAGTTCCAACAAATTCAACACCCCAATTTCTACATACTTCTTCTACATATCGGAGGTCTTCTTCTGCGTCTTCTCCTCTTAGATTATGATTGACAGATAAGGCAATGAGGTGGATGGGTGTCGTCTTCCTAATCGCACACAAATAATGGAGCAAAGCGATAGAATCCGGACCACCTGATACAGCCACCAGCAATGTTTGGTGCGACTTTATTAATTGATGTTTCAAGATGAACGAATGGACGTATTGATCCATCGGAGTTTCCCCCTGCCTCATTCTTTATATCCCTTCCTATCGTATCACTATTCCTGTCCACTGCAAAAGATTAACTACTATATCCAAAAACTAAAAATCGACACACCGAATACGACCCCCGCCATTAGAGATAGGGCTGCTAGTTCGACATTATCCGACTCCTGGGTCGTCAAACGTTTCTGCATACGTGAAGAACTTCTCTTCCCGCTTCGTTTAAGTAGGATGGAAGAAAATTTATTTTTCATTTCCGCAGCGTCCTGGATTTTCCCCATCCAACATTGTTGAATAATCTTTCGGTAAGGTTTTAGTAATGGTGAAGCGGACAGCTTTGCTTCTAACGTCTTTTCTGGGTGATTTCCTTTTTCGAACCGTTTAGGATAACTCATCTCAAGCAAAATCATTGTCACAGCAAACAGGTCATAAGTAGGTTCCGCTTTCCTGGAACCGCGCCCCCAGTATCCACGATCATAAAACTCCGTATACTCCTTGATTGCACGGCCAGTGGCTGTTACCCCCCCGACATCAATCCAACGAACCCTTGAATTTCCAATCAGCAAATTATCCGTCTTCAAATCACCGAAAACATATCCCTCATTATGAAGGTTTTCTAAATCTGACAGCAACTGAATTGCAATTATTCCTACCCATTCCTTCGATTTCCCTTTTAAAAAATGCTTTAACGGGACTCCATCGATATATTCCATCACGTAAAAAGGGTGAGTCTTCCTGTCAGGACTGACCCAATCATCTACATCCACAAAAGAAGGCCCAAGTTTCGCCCCTTGGACCTTGCTGAACTTCTTAAGCATATTTACTTCCATCATCATACGTGAACTGTCCTCACCGACTTTCAAGGCATACGTATCCCCTTGGCTTGATCGGCATAAAAAAACAATTCCACAAGCTCCTGAACCCAGTTTTTTTATGATGGTATAAGTATGTCCGTTCCACTTTCCTGCGAGGCAACTGCCCGGAGTGATATCAAAAGCCCGTTTCTTCATAAGGATCTTCCCCATCTTTCATACGATCAGATAATGGTTTTTCTGCAAAAGCATATAGAGCTTCTTTCAAAGCAGGACCAGTCGGAGTGTATCCCCCACTGTTCAATTTTGAGAAAATCCCATGAAGTTCCCCTAACTCCGGCGTCCAGTTCACCATTTTAGTAATTGTTTTCTTTGGATCCGGGAATGCAAAAACACTGAATTGATTCGATCCAGACCTGGCATTCAAACTCAGGGAAAGATCGAAAAGCGCCTCCTTTACTGTCGGGAGTTTGTGATGCATACTTGCGCTTGTGTCGACTAGCACAAGCACCTCGAGATCACAGCTCTCCCCCAATTCATCCACCACTTCTACTACTTCACCTCGTTGTTCCGGGGGAAGCTCTTCAATCGTTTGATCTTTCCCTAGAATTTCTTGCAGTTCTTTATTCACGACACCTTGAATCGTTTGAGTCATGGCTTGTCTCGTAACCATTTGCACGGTTTGGGACAAACTTTTTTGATATACAATTTGACTGACGCCTCCACCTGCCTCAGCAATCGATTCTACTTCATCAAGCCCTTGAGGCTTGCTGTTTTGCCGATCGTCAAGAACGCCAATCACATTGACCGTTACGCCCTGATTTCTCGCTAGTGCTGCTACGACAACCGGGTCTTCTCCATGGTTCGAGCATCCATCCGTCAATAAAAGAATCTGCTTCAATCGGCCTGGTTTCATAGTGAATATCCCTCCTGTTTCGTTGCTTCCATCTTCGCCGAAACAGAGGAATTCTATACCAGTTTATGCCTCTTTTTTCTCGGAAGGGATCGATGTCCATTCCGGCATATAACGATCGATACGTGCCACAATGATGGTCATATCATCAACAATTGCACCAGACTGTGTCCGTATCACCTCTTCTAATAAAAGATCAGCCATTACTTGAGGGTCTTTATCCGATATCTCCCGGATTTTTCGCTTCAGCCACATTTCTACGTTTCCAATTTGTTTTGGTCCTTCTAAGATCCCATCACTCATCATGATGAGGAAATCACCTGCCTTTAGTTGCTCACTCCTCATATCAACATCGACTTCCGGTATAATTCCCATCGGCAGGTTACCGGATTCTACTGTAAATATTTTATCTCCTCTTTTTATAAAGCTCGGTGTGCTACCGACCTTGACAAACTTGGATGTAGCCTTATGAAGGTCAATCACAGCTAAATCCAAAGTAGAAAATATTTCATCATTTGTCCGCAAAGACAAAATGGAATTGATTGATTGGATCGCCACGGATTCCTGTATCCCAGATTGCAGGATTTGTTTCAAAAGCCGAAGCGTCTCCATACTTTCCTCATGAGCACGTTCACCGTTACCCATACCATCACTGATTGCTAAAGCATACTTTCCCCTTCCTAATTCCATCATTGTAAAGCTGTCTCCTGATATAAACCCTCCCCCTTTTGCAGCATGTGCAACTCCAGATTCAATAGAATAGTGTTTGGCTGACCCAAATGATAAATAGCACCTCCCCTGTGGGTATGGAGAAATTTCCTCCATGGTCACAACAATTGTTTCCCCCAGTATATCGCACAACACCGGGGCAATGATTTTCGCACCTTCTCCTCTATAATTATCAATCTCCGCAATTAACTCAAGATCTATATTTCCTGCATCTAAAGAGTAGATTTCTAACTTTTGTATCACCATCCCCATCCGCTCCAAGGCGTTATAAATCACTTGTTCTTTATGCTCATGTTGCTCCCGCTCTTTTACAATCTCCTTTGCAAAGTTATTCATGACATCAGAAACCCCTTGCAGCTGCTCAGCTACAAATTTACGACTCTCCAACACTTGCCGCTTCAATTGTTTGTTTGCATGATAAAAAGATAATTCATGATTCATTGTATCGATCAACTTTTGCGGTTTCACACAATGTTGATCGACATTCTTTCTCATGACACGGCTCGGCTCCCCTTTCTCATCCAATTCATGCATAAGATCCGTCATTAAGTTATGGGTGTCGTCAAACTGATTGACCCAACATTTTTCCTTCTTAAAGCATGATTGGCATGTTTTTTCCGTCACATGGCTTAAAAAGTAATCAATTTCTTCTGCTTCGCCACTATCCTCCTTCGGTGCTTCCAAGTGTGTGAAACTTTTCGATAAAGCCTGAAAAACGTCCGAAAACTTCCCGACCCGAACAGCCGTGACGTCTCGCACTTTCTGTAAGTATTTTTCCTGTTCCGAATGATGTTCATCTGTACCCGGAACATATCTTGATAATTGTTTCACCCATGAGTTCGGAGTGAGAATAAATAAAGCCACCGCCCAGGCTGATGCCCATAAGGAAGAAGGGAAATCCGCTCCATTACTCACATAAAAGCCGATTAATAATGTACCCACAATGAGACCAGCACTTACGCCCGCCTTTTTCCCCTCTTTTAACAGCCCCCCTAGCAAGCCGGAGAAAGCAAGCAAACTCATTTGATAGATATGATCCATATTCGATAGACTCAGCACAAGCCCTGTCACCACACCAACCGTCGAACCTATGGCCGCTCCAGCGATATACGCAAGTAAAATCACTAAATATCTAGCAAAAATATCAACAACAGAAACCCCATGGATTTGCCAACCGATCAACCCAGTTAGTACAGAGGCCAGCAATATGATCAAACAGACAATTTCTTCATTCTTTAATGTAGGTTGATATCTTTGTGGTGTTAAAAGCGGAATGCTCTGCATAAAGATTAGTACAAGAATGAAACTGAGCACTCCTTCTGCAACCATCAATGTAATTTCGTAAAGCTGCCAACGATCTAACAAGGCGAGACTCGCTGTTCGCGGAATCAAGCTTGCTAACAGGGCGATTGCTGGCAGCCATTTCTGGGGGTGACTTGTTTTGTGTAATGCCAGACTTAAGAGCAAAAAAGTCGTCGACGCCCCTACTATAAACCCCGCGTGACCGTAGCTGTATGTAGAAGCCCCGGCCGCCATCATAATCGTCACGGGTATGACGAGCGGACGCTTTAGCCACCAGATCACCGCCAAGAACGCTACTCCAAAAGGGGCCATAGAAGAGAGAATAATGGCTCGTCCTAATAATAGTGCCAGGACCATGTGGAAGATCCCTTTGTTCGCCATAAAAGAAAACGTACCGTACGAAGCTCGTTGCATTCCTTGCACAATTCCCCACCCTTTAACCGCAGACTGACGATTTTCCCGCTTTGATACAGTTCCTAACATTCTCATCACTCCTTCTTTGTGAAATCTATTAAACCACACGCAGAAGAAGCATTTTGTCAAAACAACAGGAAAGCAGAAACAAAAACTTCGATAGTTTTCACAACAACGAAGGTTACTTCTACAAATTACCCCTATCCAGCCCTCCTCACCTTCCAAAAATCTCCTTATTTCCCTAGCGAAATAGACAGAGTTATCTGATATTTTTATTTGTTGTTGACACTTTATTTATCATGGTTTATTATATTTCTTGTGCCTTTGAGAAAACAGTTTCTAAACATGGCGGTGTAGCTCAGCTGGCTAGAGCGTACGGTTCATACCCGTGAGGTCGGGGGTTCGATCCCCTCCGCCGCTACCATTATTTTTCTCATACATATTGGCCCGTTGGTCAAGTGGTTAAGACACCGCCCTTTCACGGCGGTAACACGGGTTCGAATCCCGTACGGGTCATCAGAAACATTTTTGTCCTAAAAAAAGGGCGCCTCCAAAAAAGAGGCGCCCTTTTTTTATGTACCAACTTCCAACCTTCTGTTTATTGAGCTATATGGCAGGATTGTGGAAGAATTGATTTCGAGATGTTTTGGGGTTCGTTGCCTGGTTGAGCG
>NZ_FOSB01000002.1 GCF_900114165.1 Halobacillus dabanensis | reverse complement strand
AACGACCAACCCTGGACTTTGTTCTGAAGCCGTTGAATGAAGTATTGGAAACTATCCAAACGGAAGCCAAATACCGGACAACCATCCACTCTGATCAAGGCTGGCATTACCAACACAACAAGTGGGTGAAAACCTTAAAGAAACATCGCATCTTCCAAAGTATGTCCAGGAAAGCGAACTGCGCAGATAATGCGGCCATGGAGAATTTTTTCGGGATTCTGAAACAGGAAATGTATTATGGAGAAGAACTGGTTTCTTATGAAGAGCTTAAAGGAAAACTAGAAGCATACATGGACTACTACAATCATGAACGCATAAAAGCAAAATTGGCTGGTTTAAGTCCCATCCAATACCGGACTCAAACCAGCCAATCAGCTTCATAATAAAAACTCTAACTTTTAGGGGTCACTACCCAATCGGCCCGCTCTTTTCATTTATTCAGTGGTTTCTAAAATAAATATAGCTGTGACATGTTTATCAGCATTCATTGTTAAAGATATTATACGATTATTGCTTTGTGAGTTCACCCTTCCAATCTATAATTTTCCAGCCTTTTGAAGGTATTGCCTCTATTGTTATGGTTTCATTTGCATTTGCAATAGTTTTTGAGGAAATGATGTTACCTTCCCCTTTACGGATGTTGAAAGAGTGTAGGTTTTAGGTTTAGTTTTTTACGGTGGAAATCAGGAAATCCAACCTTTATTACGTTCTGCAGTCAGTTGTACTTCTGCTCCTTCTTTAATTGAGAACCTGATAGATTCTGATGGTGACATTTCCCTTCCCATTCACCCCTACAGAAGATTAGTTCTGGGTCTGGCGTAGGGGCCGGTGTTGGTTCAAGCTCCGAAACTAGTGGTGTATCTTCATCAGGAACTGCTGATTCTGTATCTTCTTTATTCGTTTCGAAAACAGCACGAACAAATTTTATAGTACTCATTTTGAATATAATGTCCACGGTAGGTATCAGTTGTGCTCCTTCCTATCTTATAAATTTCCAATCGTCTTTTGCTATTGCCCGAAGGGAAATTTCCTCGCCATCTTTATAAATAGAGGCTAAGGAGTCTCTAATAATACTCTCTAATAATACTCTCTAATAATATTGCCTTCCCATGAGAGAGATAATGATAAAATGTTTTATAGGTTCAAAGTATGGAATAATGTTCATCTCATCTTCTAGTGTTTAGGTTTAATGGGTTGGTGTTTCCCTTAATACCTCTATCCAATAAACTCCCATCCTTTATAAGGAAAAGCTTGAATGGTGATTGCTTCTCCATGTTCAAAACTATCTATCGTTGGAAAAATGCTTATCGACCCTTTTCCGATTGTATTCGTTTTTAAGAAATTCTTTTTCTCATCCACTTTTTTCTCCGATTGTGATAGGGAGCTATTCTTTGTTATCCAAGTATAGAAACGTCATGCTATCCGAACCATTTTCTTAACATTCAATTGCAAGGACACGGTCCTCTTTTTCCGCCACGGAAAGCAATTTGTGAGAAGAGGACCAAACTGGTTTAATCTCATTTCTTTGATAGGCTAACCACGATACGTCAATAGTCGTTCAACCTGTTTGTTAAGCAGAAAACACATTAATGGAAATAGAAAGGACAGAATCTTCGATGAAGCAAGCAGTTGAGGTATTAAAGGGAAAGGTCTTCACATTAGAGACATCATCAGCAATGGAGATAGCAGCCATTTTCATTTGCTGATGGAGATGTTGTGATAACCTTTGTTACCCTACAGGGTTACCCATCACGAGTTTGACTATAGTGAGAATTTTGGATTAAACAGGCTATGTGGGTGCCCTGCTGTGGATTTGTGCCAAAACACACAAACTTGAACATACATTCATTAGATTCAACAACTACTCCATGTTCAAGGGGCGACAATGACTCATATCGAATATTTTATTATATCCTGCGGATGGATAAAAGGTAATACTATTATAATTTTGAAATTTAATGGGGAAAACTCTTACATTAACCTAACAATATGGTAGAATTACAAAGAAAATAACCTAAGGTTGGTGAAATTTAATGAAGGAAACTATTTTTAGAAGTTCAGTTTCAGTGGCTATTATTAGCATAGTCTTACTTATCGGTTGTCAAACAGGCGGGAATAGTAACCAAGCAGGATCTGAAGGACGAACCATAGACGTTGGGGGAAAATATCCATGGGAAACAGAGCAACCCTCTACATTAATAGAGCAGGTGAATGATGGAGAAACAATATTTTTACTCTCGGATGGTGAAGCTTTAATTAATGAGATTCAAGAGTTGGCTAAAAGTGATGAGGAAAAAAAGAAGAAATTTTCTGCATCATGGGCGAAATATTTGGAAGGATATATTCTACAAATGGAAGATACCGAGCTTGAAAAAGAAGAATATTTTAATTCATTAAAAGAACTACATAATGATTTAGAATCTATGAATTATGAGGATATTGCTGCTGAAATCGACCGACTAGATAGTCTGAAGTAAATGTATTTTAACTAAATATTGTTTCCTTATTTGTAAGAGGTATATATATCCCTTCTGCTATCTAGTAAGTTAAATTAGTAAAAAAACGTGGAATAGAATTTAAACAGGTAAAGTTAAACTCCGATGTCTTTTTGTATAAGGGGTTTAACTTTTGTGCCTGCAGCACCAATGATTAACCACAATTTGGATTTGAAAATGTTAAAAGGTTGTTTATGAAAGAATAATAAGAACTCCTTTTAAAATGTTAAGTAAAGGGCCTTTCACAATTGTTTGTCATGGAGGCGTTCGAAGTCGCCATGAAATCCTGCTATGCAGAAACAGCTAATAAGTTGGATTCTTTCAGTTACTCATCCTCCCCTCCTCAGAAAAATTGGAATTTTCAAGTATTTGCTTTCCTCTGCTCGTCAATCATCTCATTCGTGTGCTTATATAACTTTTATCAGCAGCTTCTGTTATAGCCATTGATTTATTTCATACTATCTAACAATTCATTAAAATCATCAGTCCATATAATCAAGTCTTCTATTAGAGCAGACCTAAAATTATTCTCTAGAACTAATTGGCAAATAATCAATCATTAATTCGTGCTAGTAAACATTTAGAAGAAGTGCTATCAATATAAAGAAGGGAATAGATTATTAAAAAAACATTTTTAATTGCTCCTGTATTAAACATATCAGGCCTGGGGATGTTTTTTTTGCTTCCTATATATGTAAATGATACATAATTGCTCATCATGGAAAGTATAGTATATTCAAAAATTTTTCAAAAAGAAAAAACTTCCCATTTCATAGACACCTGACCCACACTTCCTTCGATTATAGAATGGAGGAAGTGTTTTTCTTATGCACAAATCCTCCATTTTTCCATAAGAATAGGAGAATCCTAATGAACTATATTAAAGCTATTAACGCTTTCTACGATCACCAGGAATTCAACCCTTTGACATCTGCGGCCATCAACCTTTGGTACAGCCTCATGCATGTGAATAACAAGTCCCGTTGGAAAAAAGAGTTCACTGCTTTGATGAACGTCCTCTGTATTAAATCCAACTTGAGCGAAAGCAGCATCCGTAAAGCACGCAAGGAACTCGTGGAGAAAGGATATGTCTCATTCACTTCGAGATCTGGCAACCAGGCTCCCGTCTATTGGATACTCCCTTTATATGAAAAAATGGACAACGAGAACGACAATGGAGAGGAGAACAGTGGCGGCAAGTCGAACGGCAACGATACTGGCAACTCGAACACATTAATTAAACAAAACGAAACGAAAGAAAAAGAAGAAGTAGTAGTAGAAAGGCAAGAGGAGAACCCACATCATTTTTACGAAAACAACATCGGGACGTTGTGGCCGTTCATCAGAGAAAAAATCACCCAGTGTTGTGAAGAGATGTCGGATGAACTCGTGATCGCATCGATAAAGCTTGCAGTCGAGAGAAATAAGCCTTTCTTCGGCTATTGTAAAGGTTTCTTGAAACAGTGGCAGCAAGCGGGAGTCCGCACCCTGAAAGCGGTGGAACGAGTCAGGACGGAGCACAAGAAAAAGAACAAGAAGACCGGTTTGGGAAGAAGCATGGGGCCGGTTCTTGCGATTCCTAGGCATATAAATGATACAGGATAGTTCCTCATGTGAATGTAGGATAATTAAAATTAAGGTCTTAAAAAAGAAACAAGTTCACTCCGCACAATAGCAAGGACACGAGACTGTCTATTTTTGCTTCATGATACACAGGGAATGTTTATTTTCTTAGTAAAACACTTCCTTTTCATGTGGACGGACGTGACTGAAATAAAGATGCACTAGAACCACCCCTGCGCTTAAATGTTTTTCATCCCATACGGTAGTATATTAATGCAAATAAAACGATCGAGAAAATCACCCAAATTATAACAGCCATCCTTTTATATTTTTCAGGTATTTTCTCTACCATATGGAGAATGAAAGGGAAAACAATAGCCACTATGATAGCCATAGAACTCCAATGGAGGATGATTGGAAAGAGTAACACCATTGCTATAATTCCTAAAAAAATATATAACCCTACTTTAATAAAGAACCTCCCTATATCAAGCTTCCTGACCATTTTTTCTATCAAAAATGAAAAAGGAAAAGCTAACAAAAACAGCCCTAAAAAAACTACATAATAAATTCCATATAAATTAATCCAAAACATGTTCGGGTCTTTTGTAAAATATATTGCAAAGATTATAGCGGTAAGGTTACCACAAATCAATGTTGCTAGTAATTTACTCATTATTTCCCCCTCCTTTAAAACTAAAATGTAATATTATCATAGATTTAGCAACCCCTGTATCCCACTTGTTCATTTTGTACTTAGCAAAGACCCAAAAACCTTTTTAGTTTCATGATACGCAGGTAGATCACTTCCATTTCAGGTGGAGGGAGGTGACTGAAAAGAGGAAGTACTAGAGCTTTCACCAGCGCTTTCATGTAGCAGTCAAATAATAGAATACTAGAGTATGATGGGGCAAGGAACCTCCCTATCATACTCTTTTTTTATTGTCTTGAATGTACTATCCCATATAAAAAATTCAGAAAAGTTGTGGAAATCTGAATAGTTTTGTTATAGAATAATTGTATATTCAGATTGTATACAATCTATGAAAACAATTGGTGGTAGAAAATATGAACAAACAAAAGAACGAAGAAATAGCCTATGGAAAAATCAAACGCGCTATCATGTTAAAACGGTTAGTAGCTGGCCAGCGTGTAACAGAAGAATGGGTAGGTAAGGAGCTGAACATGAGTCGGACGCCGATTCGAGCTGCTTTTAATCGCCTTGAAAATGAGGGACTGATTGAACTGATTCCACATCGTGGGGCTTTTGTCTGTGATCCATCTGACAAGGAGCTTGAAGATGTGTTTAACCTTCGGGTTGTGCTCGAAAGTTATGCAGTAGAATTAGCAATCCATCAAATGACGAAGGAAAACTTTGAAGAGTTGGACCAGCTTCTAGAAGAAGAGGAAAAGGCTTACGAGGATAAGGATTATGAAGAGTTTTTACGGATTAATGGACAAATCCACGCTTACCCAGCTAAAGTAGCTGAAAATAAATTCTTGCTTCAGGAAATAGAAAAGTTGAATCAGTGGTCCGACTGTTACCTCATTTTAAGAGATAACTTCTACACTACGCCGTTAAATCAAGTCCTGTCTATTCCAGAACACAAGGAAGTGATAGATGCCTTGAAAAAACGGGATGCTGAGGCTGCGAAAAAAGCTATTGAAGCTCACATGCTTTCCACACTTAACGACCTTTCTGAACGGACGTCGATTTTTAATTAAGGGAGGATTTTAAATGACGAAACATGCATCAATAAAAACAAAATTACCAGGACCGAGAGCGGGAGAGCTTTTAAAGCGGCGTCACCGAATAGTGCCGGATGCCGTCAGTTGTGGGCTCCCAACCTTTGCTGAAAAAGCAGAAGGAGCCAAAATTACAGATGTGGATGGCAACACGTTCATTGATTTTGCGGGGGCGATCGGCACAATCAATGTCGGCCATTGCCATCCGACAGTAAAACAGGCGCTGCATGACCAAGTGGATCAATACATTCATACAGGATTCAACGTTATGATGTACGAGCCATATGTAGAGCTTGCGGAAAAACTCGCCGATCTTGCTCCTGGAGATTATGACAAGAAGGTTTTACTGCAGAATAGCGGTGCTGAAGCGGTTGAAAACGCAGTAAAAATAGCTAGAAAGTACACGGGCAGGAAATCGATTGTCACTTTTGAAAACGCTTTCCACGGGCGAACATTGATGACAATGTCAATGACGAGCAAAGTGAAGCCTTATAAATTCGGTTTTGGACCTTTTGCTCCGGAGGTTTATAAAGCACCTTTCCCTTACCCTTACCGCAAACCTGAAGGGATGAGCGATGAGGAGTACTGTGATTATTCGATTGAAGAGTTCGAAAAATTCTTCCTGACAGAAGTCGCTCCAGAGATGGTTGCAGCGGTAGTGATAGAACCTGTCCAGGGAGAGGGAGGATTTATCGTTCCTGATCCTAAATTCTTACAAGCAGTAAAAACGTTGTGCGAGGAACATGGCATCCTTTTTGTCGCAGATGAAATCCAGACGGGTTTTGGCCGGACAGGGAAATACTTCGCAATTGACCATTATGATGTTGTTCCAGACTTGATCACTGTTTCTAAATCTCTTGGAGCAGGGACACCAATCAGTGGAGTGATTGGCAGAAGTGAGGTGATGGATGCTTCGGGTCCTGGTGAACTAGGAGGTACATATAGTGGGAACCCACTTGGCTGCCGAGCAGCGATAGCCGCAATTGATGTGATTGAAAACGAGAGATTGAATGAGCGTGCCGGTAAAATCGGTGAAATTATAAAAGAAAGGTTCGGTCGATTGTCTGCTGATCTGGATTGTATTGGGGAAGTCCGTGGTCTTGGAGCCATGATCGCCATAGAGATTGTCGAGGATAAAGAAATAAAAACACCGGACAAAGCGTTGACACAAAAGATAATCGCAGAAGCCCAGCGAAATGGTCTATTAGTTTTGGGCGCAGGCTTGTACGGAAATGTCATCCGCTTCTTGATGCCTCTTGTCATTACGGATGAAGAACTGGAAGAGGGACTGGATCTTTTGGAAAATGCAATGAAGAACTGTTACGCACCCCAATTCGTGTAAAGGAGGTTTATCCATGAATATTTTTATTGATGGAGAAAATGTACAAACAGAAAAATCATTCGATGTTTATAATCCAATCAACCAGGAATGGCTGGCTTCTGTACCGGATGCAGGAAAGAAAGAAGCCAAGCGTGCGGTTGAAGCGGCTCATCAGGCTTACAACCAATGGAAACATACCACGGCAAATGAAAGATCCGCCTTTCTGAATAGATGGTTTCAATTAATTGAAGACCATACGGATGAGTTGGCAGAGACCATGACGAAGGAACAAGGCAAACCGCTTAAAGAAGCGAGAGGGGAAATTGCTTATGCTAACAGCTACATTTCCTGGTTTGCGGAAGAAGCGAAGCGGGTTTATGGTCAAACCATTCCGGCATCGAAACCAGACAAACGAATTCTCGTCCAGAAACAGCCTGTTGGCGTCGTAGCGGCCATTACCCCATGGAATTTCCCTGCAGCGATGATCACAAGAAAAGTGGCCCCGGCCATTGCCGCGGGATGCACAGTGCTGATCAAGCCAGCCGAGCAAACGCCATTAACAGCGATACGGTTAGTTGAATTAGCCAATGAAGCAGGCGCCCCTCCAGGGTTGATCAATATTTTGACAGGGGATGCGGAAACAATCAGTGATGTCTGGTTGTCCGATTCAAGAGTCAGGAAGCTTTCTTTTACAGGATCGACCGAAGTCGGGAAGCTGCTGATGAAAAAGTCTGCAGACACGATGAAGCGGATCTCCTTAGAACTGGGTGGGCAGGCTCCCTTTATCGTCCTTCCAGATGCCGATCTTGATAAAGCCGTCGCAGGAGCTGTGGCTTCTAAGTTCAGAAATGCTGGACAGACGTGTATTTGTTCCAACCGATTCTTTGTCCACGAATCAATCGTTGAACCTTTTACCGAGAAACTGAAATCAGAAGTCCAAGCCTTAAAAGTGGGAAATGGTCTGGATTCCGAAACAGATATCGGTCCATTAATCGATCAAGGAGCCTATGAAAAAGTCATTCGTCATATCGACGATGCAGTTGAGAATGGGGCGGAACTGGTTACTGGAGGCGCAGGAGATGCTTCCGATGAAAGTTTCTTCATTCAACCAACCATCTTGAAAAATGTAACAGATTCCATGCTTTGCATGACGGAAGAAACGTTCGGTCCTGTCGTTCCGATCACTTCTTTTACGGATGAAGCATCGGCCATCGAACGAGCCAATGATACGCCGTTCGGATTAGCCGCCTACCTGTTTACGGAAAACATAAGTAAAGCGCTCACATTATCTGAAGCTCTTGATTATGGCATTGTCGGCATGAATGATGGAGCCCCATCGGCAGCACAGGCCCCATTTGGAGGCTTTAAAGAAAGCGGGATGGGCAGAGAAGGCGGCCCACAAGGGATTGAGGAATACCTTGAAACGAAATACATTTCATTAGGGCTATAAATTTTACAACTAGAAAAGGAGTTTTTCAGATGTATAAACCAATAGATTCTTCCCTATCTCCACGTTTTTGTGGATTGAGTACATTTATGAGACTGCAGGCGGTCAAAACGGAAGAGGATGTGGACTTTGCCGTTTTAGGCGTTCCTTTTGACACGGCAGTATCCAACCGGACCGGACAGAGAGGAGGTCCTCAGCATATTCGTAAATCTTCCGTACTGCTTCGTCCTTACAATCCGGATCAGGACATCAACATTTTTGATTTTGCATCTGGTGTGGACTATGGCGATATTGATGTCATCCCAGGGAATATTCATCGCACGTACGACAACATCGTGGAGGGCTTGGAACCACTTCTCGACAAATCCGTCACCCCAATTATTTTAGGTGGGGATCATTCCATCTCCTTAGGAAATCTCCGCGCCTTCCATAAGAAATATGGCAAAATGGCTTTTGTTCATTTTGATTCTCACGGAGACACGTGGGACAACTATTATGGAGAGAAATATATGCACGGCACACCATTTCGAAGGGCTGTAGAAGAAGGACTTCTGGATATGGACCGTTCGATTCAAATCGGTTTACGAGGCCCGCTTTATGGACCGGAGGACATTAAAGATGCGGAAGACTTAGGGTTTGAAGTATGGTCGATGAATGACGTCCGTAGAGTGGGCGTAGAAAAAGTACTCGAGCGGGTGCATGAAAAAATCGGCCCTGATCATCCTGTGTTTGTAAGTTTCGATATAGATTTCGTCGATCCTGCCTATGCGCCAGGAACAGGGACACCAGAAGTGGCAGGCCCGACAAGTTATGAAGCGTTACAATGTGTACGAGGACTACATGGTCTCAACCTGGTAGGATTCGATTTAGTAGAGGTTCTACCTACACATGATGCAGGAGAAATCACTGCAGGCCTTGCTTCTGCTGTCGGTTACGAAATGATCAGTCTTGTCGCGATGAAAAAGAGAGCGGAACAAAAGGCTCTGACCAGATAACTAATTTTTTGGTAAGGGGGAATTTCTTTGCATTCGCAAGAAAAAGTAGACGAATTTAAAGAAGAAACGTATTCGACGTCTTTTTCAAAAAAGGATTATATGATGTTTATCATACCATCGTTGATTGGTGCTTTGCTTTTCTTAGCACCAATCTACTACGATGGGAAAGTCACGATTGGTGTCGGCATCATGGCCGAATTCTTTCAAACCTTTTTTGAAGGATATCTTTATATCTTTATGACGATTATTTTGGCACTGTCTGCCCTCGGGGCGATTTATACGAAAGTTGCTAAACCTGGCTGGGTGATAAAATCTGAGTTTCTCCAGTCCTTATTCAATCTTCACCCTATTTGGTTAATCATCCGGATTATGGGGGCAGTATTTGCGATCTGCACGATTTTTCAATGGGGACCTGGTTGGCTGTATGCCGACATTACAGGCGGAACCGTCCTTTATTCTTTGATACCTGTTCTTACCACATGGTTCTTATTTGCAGGCTTAATGATGCCACTTATTTTAGAATTCGGATTGATGGAGTTTATCGGTTCCATTTTCCGCAAGATTATGTATCCACTTTTCAAACTTCCCGGACGATCCTCCATTGATGCCTTTGCTTCATGGATGGGAAGCGGAACGGTAGGTGTCCTCATAACTACAAGACAATATGAAGAAGGGTTCTACACTAAGCGGGAAGCCTCTGTGATTGCTACAACCTTTTCGGTCGCTTCCATAGCCTTCAGTTTAGTTGTCATCACGTTTATTGGACTCGAACATCTCTTTATTCCGTTCTATGCCACCATCGTAGTCGCAGGTTTTGCCGCCGCTGTCATTTGTCCGCGCATTCCACCTTTATCAAATAAGAAAGACGAATATTATGAACCTGTTGGAAAACAAATCAGTGAAGCCGTTCCAGAGCATACATCGAACTTCCAATGGGGACTTGAAAAAGCACTCGAAAAAGCTCAAAAAATACAAGGATTCAAACAAGTTGCCAAGAAAGGTATCCATAACGTTATCGATATCTGGTTTGGACTCCTGCCACTTGTGATGGCACTGGGAACCCTCGCTTTGATTTTAGCTGAATTCACATCGGTGTTTACATATCTTTCCTACCCTATTATTTGGCTTTTGAATCTTTTGCAAATCCCTTCCGCCGCTGAAACAGCCCCAGCGATCCTTGTCGGATTTGCGGATATGTTCCTGCCTGCTGTCGTGGGTAGTGGCATTGAGAGTGAGCTTTCTCGTTTCATTATTGCCGCTGTGTCCGTGACTCAGCTGATTTACATGTCTGAAGTAGGAATATTGTTGATCAAGTCGAAAATTCCTGTTGGTTTCGTCGATCTTGTCGTCATTTTCCTACAGCGTACATTAATTACTTTACCAATAATTGCTGCTATGGCTCACCTGTTCTTTTTCTAGGAAGCGCGGGGACGGTTCTAGCGCTTCCTATATATGTAAATGATAACTGAATGCTTATCATGGGAAGTATAGTATGATCAAAGGTCTATTCAAACAAATAATTCCCATTTATAGACACCAGACGCACACTTCCTTCGATTATAGAATCGAGGAAGTGTTTTTCTATGCACAAACCCTCCATCTTTCCATAAGAATAGGAGAATCCTAATGAACTATATCAAAGCCCTCAACGCTTTCTACGATCACCAGGAATTCAACCCTCTAACATCTGCTGCCATCAACCTTTGGTACAGCCTCATGCATGTGAATAACAAATCCCGTTGGAAAAAAGAGTTTACTGCTTCGATGACCGTCCTTTGTGTGAAATCCAATTTGAGCGAAAGCAACATCCGTAAAGCACGCAAGGAACTCGTGGAGAAAGGATATATCACGTTCACTTCGAGATCTGGCAACCAGGCTCCCATCTACCGGATACTCCCTTTATATGAAGAGGTGGACAACGAGAACGACAGTGTGGAGGAGAACAGTGGCGGCAAGTCGAACGGCAATGAGAACGGAAAGTGGAACACATTAATTAAACAAAACGAAACGAAAGAAAAAGAAGAAGTAGTAGTAAAGCAAGACGAGAATGCCCATCATTTTCATGAGCCAAACATCGAGACGTTGTTGCCGTTCATCACAGAAAAAAACAACCAGTGGTGTGAAGAGATGTCTGATGATCTCTTGATAGAATCACGGTCGAGAGCGACAAACCTTTCTACAGCTATTGGGAAGGCATTCTCAAACAGTGGGAGCAAGCGGGAGTCCGCGCCCTAAAAGCGGCAAAACAAGCCAAGAAGGAGTACAAGAAGACCAGCTTGGGAAGGGGACATTTCGTGAAATTCCTTGTTTATCAAGGGTACATACGGACTCGTCATGTAAAATGTTGACAACCAAAGCCAGAATCTATATAAAATTACAACGGTTCGGTGCTGAGGAAATGTACAAAAATCTATTATCTCCTCCTAATACATAAAAACTTCTGTATTTTGTAAGGGAGTAAGCAAGCATTCTTGGTTTGTCTCAGAATTTGCCTTATAAGGCTTGAGGAACTATCCCTGTGCTTTAATAAAACGTTTAACTTTCGAAATAATAAGAGCGAAGGGAGGGATAATCATGGCGCAGGGAAACAGAAAGCTTTCGAATAAAAACGCACAACAACACGATCGCAAAGAAGAGAAACAGCCGAGGACAAAACGGTAAGTGAAGTCCTCCTTTTAAGTTTTATGAAGAATGAGCATAAGAACCAGACAACTTGTGCTCATTCTTTCATCAATACCTGGGAAATTAATACCGTTTGTACCCTCAACCCATTTCCGCAGCTGCCCCCTTTATAGGGAACTATAGGATGTGAAAGGTAAATGACCCCATTGAATCCCGTATGGAGTGAATACTTTAGAGCTTAATGAGCCCATACTAGCAGATGAACCCAGCACTTTTATTTATTAACTAATATGCTAAACGGGATGTGGATAAGGGATGAAAAATGTTTTCTGCTATTATAGGAAGTCTATTAATTTTGGAAACTCATGGTCTCCAGTCCAACGCATTGTCTATCAGGACAAAGTATTGTTTCATTACTGTTCATCCAATAACTTAACTGTTCTCAAAAGGTTCAGTGACTTAGGGTATTTAGGTTCTCCTTTTCGACGTCCTGAATTGCTGCAAATTAAAAAAATAACAGAAAAACCTACCGAAAAAATCGATGTACTTCTGTTTTATAGTATTGCCGGTTTGAGGACAGATATGAAAGCAAATACTGGGCTGCTTTTAGATGTAGCTAAAACCATAAAAAAGGTGCATTTCTATAGAGAAGGGCTGGCGTTGGATTACAGGAGGTTGGAACTATACTTGATGGGTGCTGGGAACAGTGAATTATATATACCTGGACAAGCATTGACTCCTCTATCGGATAAGAAAGAAGAAGCCTGACCTTTCTTCCTCTAGCCAAAAGTAAGATCTATATCAAATCTTCGTGCCCCGGCTTCCGCTATATTAGTCACTGTGTCAGATCCACAGCCATATTATTTAAAAGTGTAGCACGAAGACAGAAACTAAAGAAAAACCATCCTACCTGAAATTATTATCTTATCGCGTGTCGCTGCTCTTCTCGGGAGATGAGAATGAGAACCCCTCTCCCTAAACAAAGACCAAGATAGGAGGAAATAAAGGAGAGGAAAAAATAGAAATAAAACACAACAAAAATCATGGGGAACAAAAAAGAGTAAAAGAACAAAAAACCCGTGTTAATCAAAAATACCCATCTTTTTCGGAGGCTGGGATAGTAAAGACGGATCAACAGTCCAATAGTACCGGACAGAAAGAAAAGCGCAATTATATGTAGTATGGGACCTATGGCAATCATGGTATGCCTCCTTTATAAGACAGATTAAGCGTATCATATGTTTAGATACTTGGAATCAAATTCTTTATTAAAATATCAATACTATTTTTGTTGGATTATTCAAAAAATATATTGAAAGCGTTTTTAAAAAATGGTAGTATTTCAATGAACACCGAAAGGATTCTGCATTTTGTAATGGCAGTTTGTCTTTGGACGGACAGGCTTTCCATACAAAAGATGTCAGAGATTCGGAGGCATATCAGAATGTATTCAGAGCACACATGTTATGTGGTGGGGGAATCCAAGGCACCCGGAAACAATGCCATCACGAAAAAGTATGAATCTTTTTTTGCAGGATTCGTCGTCGACACGACAAACCATGAAATTGTTGATGTCGAATGTACAGCAATGATGGACATTACCATCAATTTTGTACACAGCCTGTTTGCCGGAAAGAAAATGACGGAAGAGGAATCGATCGAGCAGGCGATTCGGAAGCGTTATTTCGGGTCCTCGCAAAAAGCACTGATTGTCGCTTTCAAGCAAGCACAGTTGAAATATTATGACATTATGAATATATAAGGCAGATTGCTTTATCTCACTTAATCGTGGATAAAACCCAGTCGACAAGAAGAGAATTCTTGCGGCTGGGTTTTTGTTTTTTATACATTTACATCATTCAAAGGGGGAAATGCATGATGATCGAAAGCGGATTTCTATACTTGGGAGTGATTATCGGCCTCGCTGGCCTTGTCGCTTTTCTGGAATCATCGAATAGTAAGTTCTTTAAGTTTGTTCCCGGTATCGTACTTATTTATTTTGGAGGCGCGATTCTGAAGACGACAGGTATCATCGGATCAACGGAAACGATTGACAGTACTTATGGAAATGTACGTAATGTGCTGCTGCCGATGCTCATATTTCTGATGCTTCTCAATTGTGACTTAAGGAAGCTGAAAAAACTCGGACCGAAAATGCTTATCGGCTATTTTGCAGCTGCATTCAGTATCATAGCCGGTTTCGTAATCACTTATCTTTTATTTCAAAGTTTCTATGCACCGAACACTTGGGAAGCTTTCGGTGCTCTGGCAGGAAGCTGGACGGGCGGTTCTGCCAATATGGTCATCATCCAGGGGATTTTGGAAGTGCCGGAAAATATCTTCGGTTATGCGTTGATTATGGATACGATCAACTACTCGACATGGGTGATGATCATGTTCTGGCTCGTGCCGTTCGCTGCCGTTTTCAACAAATGGGCGAAATCCAACACGGAGCATCTGGATGAAGTGACAGCTGAGCTAGTTGAAGAAGATAAAGAAAAAGAGGGGAAAACGATTTCCTTTGTACACATGCTGGGACTGCTGTCATTAGCTATTTTCGTCTCTGCCGTTGCTGCAGAAATCGGCGGTCTGTTGCCGTCCTTTGGTACGGTGGTGAATGCGACGACATGGACGATTCTGATCGTCTCGGTTCTGGGTGTACTGCTCGCTATGACAAAGCTTGCCAAAGTTCCGGGATCGATGGATATGGCGAACGTATTTCTTTATATCGTCATTGCCCTGATCGCTTCAAGAGCGGACTTTTCCCAGTTGGGACAGGCGCCGGTCTACATCATTTCCGGATTCGTCATCCTCGCTGTCCATGCCATCATCATGATGATCGTGGCGAAGCTGTTCAAGTTGGATCTTTTCACCCTTGGTGTTTCCAGTCTTGCCAATATCGGGGGAATGGCATCTGCCCCGCTCCTCGCTGGAGCTTACCACAGGTCGCTGATTCCGATCGGGGTACTGATGGCTCTTGGAGGATCGTTCCTCGGTACGTACGGTGGTCTGCTGGTTGCTCAAATCTTGTCTAATCTGTAAGGGGTGAAAAAATGAATATTACCGATATTATATGTGAGAAAAGGACAGTCCTCCTCAAAAGACCTTTCAAAACAGCTGTCCGCACGGTGGAAACCATCGATGTAATGGATGTCCGTGTGATAACAGAGGATGGCACGGAAGGGTATGGATCCGCGACAGCGACTCTTCAGGTTACCGGAGATTCCCTCGAAGGGATGAAAGCGGCTGTGGAAGGTCCGATAAAAGAGGCGCTTCTTTATGAAGACATGAATAAACGGAACGAGCTTCTTTTGAAATTGGAAAATTGCTGCATCCATAATTCCAATGCCAAAGCTGCTGTGGATATAGCGCTCCATGATGCTTTTGGAAAACAGTACAACCTCCCTGTCTATCGATTGCTCGGCGGGGAGAAAGACGTATTAGAAACAGATATGACTGTCAGCATCAATGCTCCTGCCATGATGCAGGAGGAAGCTGTCGCAAGGGTGGCAGAAGGGTTCAATGTACTTAAATTGAAAGTCGGGCATGAGGAAGAAGAGGATTTCCAGCGTGTGCTGAAAGTGAAAGAAGCGGTAGGAAACGAAGTCGGCTTAAGACTGGATGCCAATCAGGGATGGAACGGGAAACAGGCCGTGCATTTCATTAAACGATTGGAAAAGGCGGGTATTAATGTGGAATTCATCGAACAGCCCGTGTCTGCCCATGATCTGAAAGCATTGAAGTATGTCCGCGACAATGTTCATCTGCCGATCATGGCGGATGAGAGTGCCTTTTCTCCGAGAGAAGTCCTTCGCCTTGTGGAGATGGACTGCGTCGATTATGTGAACATCAAACTGATGAAAGCCGGAGGATTGAGAAGGGCAGGGCAAATTGCTGATATTTGTGAGAGTGCAGGTATCCCCTGCATGATCGGAAGTATGATGGAATCGACCGTTTCTGGTACTGCGGCTGCCCACCTGGCTATGGCTCACCCGAATATTAAGCTATATGATCTTGATGCACCGTTATGGATGAAAGATGAAGGATTGAAAGGGGGGATGAGTTACGAAGGAAGGGAAGTGGCGGTAGGTGATTCACCAGGTCTCGGTTTCTATTAATCTATGATGGAGGGTGTATGGATAATGAAAAAGTATTGGCTGATAGCGGCAATTTTGCTGTTGAGTATCGCTTTCGGATCTTCCGTACAGGCGGAGGATAAAGAGATGTATGTAGATGTTTCTGTTGCTACGTTGTGGAGTGAACCTGATCAAGCGAGGGATCTGGATGCTCCATCCTTAAGTAATCCCGTAGACATGTGGGAATGGACCGAAAGCATGACGTATGAGGAGAAGAAATGGCTTGTTGGTGAATTGCAGACTCAGGCTCTGTACGGACAGAAAGTGACGATTTTGGAAGAGCAAGGGGACTGGGTGAAAGTCGCTGTCGATGGGCAGCCGACACCGAAAAACGAACTTGGCTACCCGGCCTGGATGCCGAAAGATCAACTCGCTGATCAAAAACGTTACAGTGTACTGAAAGAGAAAAAATCTTTCGCTCTAGTCACAGCACCAACCGCTAACATCTATGATGACAGGATAAAGAGTCAGGAATTCAAGGAAATCAGTTTCAATACCCGCCTTCCTGTAGTAGCTCAGACGGGAAGCATGGTGCTCGTTGCTACACCGAGTGATGGAATGAAATGGGTAAGCAGTGATCACGTATCCATTTATAAAAACGAGGAAGACATACCAAATCCAGATGGAGAAGACGTGATAGAAACAGGAAAACAGTTTTTGGGTCTGCCCTATTTATGGGCGGGAGCTTCCGGCTTCGGTTTTGACTGTTCCGGATTCACCCATACCATCTACAAAGCGCACGGCATAACTATACCAAGGGATTCCTCCGTACAAGCAGAGCATGGAACTGCTGTATCCAAAGATAATTTGCAAAAAGGAGATCTGTTGTTCTTCGCCTATGAGGAAGGCGAAGGGTCTGTCCATCATGTAGGTATGTATATCGGTGATGGGCAAATGATCCACGCTCCTAATTCGGAAAGCACCGTGGAAATCATCGACGTCTTCGAATCCGATTATTATTCCAGTGAATTTGCTGGTGCAAGACGTTACATTGATTGATAGCTGATAAGTAACAGAGCGTCCAAAGGAAACATGCCGGGCGCTCTGTTTGTTTTGTAGTTACGTTATGATGATGTAGAGATTATCGCTTACGTTCTCTTGCCTGATCCCATCGCCGTCAAATTAAGAGAAATGATTAAGGAAAAATACTATTTGGGATTTTTATAACGGCAGACGGTGCTATTTTGTCCAATTATCATCAACATCAGAGGAAGTTCTCTACAGGAAATTAAAAAAGGTAAAAAAAGAAAAGACATAATTAAAATGCCTTCTCTAATAGGGATGTACTCTATTTTGCATTTTCATCCGGTTGATGAACACCGAATATATTTCCTTCCGTATCCTTATAATATCCCTGCCACGCCATGCCTGGCAGAGCATATTTCGGTAATGCTACCACGCCGCCGTTATCAAGGATTTTTGCTTCAATGGCATCATAATCTTCTACTCCCATTGTACATGCATAACCATTTAAAGGTTGATCTGCTTCTGGAGGAGGACTTTGACGTTGCATTAAAGCACCGTTAATACCCGGCTCATCCTCACCCCCAGTCACTGCCCCGAAATAAGGCATGCCAGCAAATTCGCTATAATCTTCAAATGTCCACCCAAATACTTCCCCATAAAACTTTTTAGCTCGCTCCATGTCATCTACATGTATTTCGAAGTGTACTAACCTACCCATGATAACCTCCTCATTTTTCAAAATTAAAGGAAAAATAAATCTCTAGAATGTAATTTCTGCAAATCTGTAGGCAACTCCTTCTTTACTATAGAATTTAGAAGAGGATTGATATTTACGTCGTCATGAAGAAGTATTCTCACTTCCAACAGATTCACTTGCTTCGCCGTACAACTATGCAACAGTAGACTCCCTATAATACTCAATGAGCTCTTTGATTAGTGGGATTAATAACTGAGACTACTCTCCAATAAAGGAAGCAGTCTTTTTTGCTTGGCAGTTTTGATATGGAAGAGGGGAGTGGAAATTTATCATCTAATCAATGCTCTGGATAGACAAATAACTCCTTTTAAACGGAATAGCCTCAGAGGAAAAAAGTAGAAATACAGAATATCTGTTACACAATTGTAAAATCATGTCGAAATATAATATGCTACGATACTAGAGGAGTACAATCTATCAATCTATACATAATCAGGAGGTACACTCTGTTGGGAAAGAAATTTTTTAGTGTCGTTTTAACGAGTCTTATGGCAATGGTCCTATTTGTACCGCATAGTGAGGCAGCATCCGCTTCAGGCGATGAAGTAATCAAACTTGCAAAAAAGCATCTTGGAACTCCTTACCAGTGGAGTGGAGAAACCCCTGCTGGATTTGATTGTTCAGGATTTACATATTATATAATGAAGAAATTTGGAGTCAATCTATCAAGAGGATCCTATGATCAATATAAACAAGGGACCTATGTAGCCAAATCAAATCTTCAAAAAGGGGACTTGGTTTTCTTCTCGGGTACACACAAACAAGGCGTTTCCCATGTAGGGTTCTATATCGGAGACGGGAATATGATTTCCGCTACGAGAAGTAGAGGGATTGCCATTGATCCGGTCTTCTCTGGTTATTGGGGAGATAAATATACGGGTGCCAAAAGGTTTTTAACTAATAGTTTTTTCAATGATGTATCAAGTAATTACTGGGCTTATGATGAAATTAAACAGTTAAATAAAGAAGGAATCATCAATGGTTATTCGGATGGAAATTTTGGTCCTGCAGATAATGTCACAAGAGCACAAGTTGCTAAGATGGTAGGCGAGTCATTGAACCTTCAGCCTTCTTCTACCAACCAATTCAAGGATGTTTCCTCCTCTCACTGGGCATATGGTTACATCAATGCGGCAGTGAAAGCTGGTTTGGTCACTGGTTATGAGAACGGTACATTCAAACCAGATGAAGCGATTACGAGAGCTGAAATAGCAGCGATCATTAATAGAGCGTTCGAATTCAGCAATGATAGCAGTTCCTATAGTTTTAATGACATGAGATCTTCGCATTGGGCCTATGATGATGTGTATGTTTTAGCTTCCAATTCTATCACTTCCGGATATGTAGACAATACATTCCGTCCTAACGAAGAAGCAACGAGAGCTGAATTCAGTGCTTTCTTGTATCGTGCTTTAAATTAAACCGTTTCCTGTCTACCTGTAACCCAAATGGTAGATGATTAAACCTCTTATTTGAACAAAATTCAAATCATCCTAAAAAACCTCCACTTCCTGGATAATAAGAAGTGGAGGTTTTTTCGTACAATATAGTAACTTTGGCTAAGTATATGTGCCTGACTCCCGCTGTGTGTTGTTAAAGGGAGGGTGGTGTAGGATCAAGTATTGACGGTGGGAACTGCACCTTTTAATTTGAATTTCTCTTCCCATGGAAAGCAGGAATTTCCCATACTTATGTAGTAAATAAATAATAGGGACAGTCTCTAATTTTGTTTGTTTTCCCCGTTATTCTAGTTATTTTAAAAATAAGTTGGGGAAAATCATGTGTAAGAGATTATAGGAAACAAGGAGGCATACACAATGGCAGAAGTATCTTCGATGAAGCAAGCAGTTGAGGTGTTACGGGCGAAGGGGCTTTCCAATAGGGACATCATCAGCAACGTAGATAACAGCCATTTTCCGTTTGAGGATGAAGAAGTCGTCATGACCTTTATTGATCTACAAATTGAATGTTCCTCTGATGAAGACTTTGACAAGCTAGTCGCTTACTTATATGATTTTTAGTTTTTTCGTGCCTGACCCCCGTTCTATTAGCAGACTATAGGATGGCGGAATACCAATGGTTAGGCCCACTTCTTATAACATTTTTAATAAATGAGGAAAGCGCAACTCATGGACGAGTTGCGCTTCTTTTGCTTATTTTGTTTCTGTTGAAATATATTGTTTTACGACTTTATAGACATATTCCTGGTTGGCTGCTGCTGTGTCAGGGTTGTATTCTCCACCATTCGTTTTGTTATTGGATAATATCCGAACGCCTAGGTAAGGGACGTCATAAGCTTTAGCGATTTGCGCGCCGGAAGCTGTTTCCATTTCCTCTACAGACGTTCCGTAGTTTTCGTGGAACCACTGGATGCGATCGACTTCGTTGTTCCATACGTCGGCAGACCCGATTGTTCCCTCTACGACTTTACCTTCTTCATGTGTTTTCTTGACTGCTTTTGCTGCAGCAAGTAAATCTTTATCTCCTTCAAAGTAGCGGATGTTTTCCGCGTCCGGGTCTTCTCCGGCACTTCCTTCTGATGCCATCAGGTCCATCGGAATCCATTCGGTTGGAGCGATGCCTTCTCCTTCATCTCTATTTCCAGTTTTCAATGAACCGATGTTGACCATTCTTTCTCCCAGGACGATATCAAACACATGTAAATCCGGATCGTGACCGCCGGAAGTCCCCTGGTTTATGATGGCTTTAGGGTCGAATTTTTCTATAGCGATCGCCGTAGCGGCAGCTGTATTTTCCATTCCTTTGCCCGTTTTCATAACTATGACGGGGTAATCATTGACCTCGCCTTTATAAAATAAAAAGTTTCCGGATGTTTCTTCCTCTACATTTTCAAGCTTTGCTGCGAAGTTTTCCGCTTCAATCGGCATTGGCCCCTGGATGATGATCGGCTGCTGGTCGTTTTCTTCCGCAGATGCCGATGTTTCGTTCTCTGTGGAACTTTGACATCCGACAAGGAAAGAGAAGAATAAAGTAATGATAAGTGCAAATGTGATGCTGCGAATGTTTTTCATGTGTAACGCTCCCTTGATGTAGTTTGCAATTACTATCAATACGTCGTTTTTCGAGTAATAAAAAAGCCTAAAAAGTAGATGTTCTACCTTTTAGACTACAAAAAGTCGAAGCTCGGTTCAGCGGCAAGGCTAAAAATAGCTGCACGTGTGCACAACTGTATGGCTTCAACTCGTAGTCTAGTTCTTTTATTGGGAACCAGGTAGAGACGCTCAGACCTTATTACTGAGAATATACGAGTACGATATGTAATTGGGTACGGTGCTACTATAGCAAACACTAGATTCCTACACAAGGGTTAATGTGAACATTTTTATATTATTCGTTTGTATTGTTCGTCTTTTGGTGTTTGACGCCCGTTGTGTCAGCGTGCTAAAGGATGGTGTGGACGAACACCACTTAGCTTATGAATAGAAAAGCGAACCACCTAAAGAGTAGGATGGTTCGCTTTTTATGGATTGATTACTTATACGGCTGCCTTCTGAAGAGAGACAGTTAAGTATTAATTGCTTGGAGGAAGTTCATCCCCATGCGGATTGACTTCAGGTGGTGTGGGGTGATCCTTTTGTGCAACTTCGCTATTTCCTATTCCGTTTTGACTGTTATGAACAGCATCTGCAGCAACGACGGAAGCGGTACTGCCTAGTAATACGAAAATGAAACCGGTCATGATCATGAATTTTTTCATCAAATTCCCCCTCATAGAATGAAGATGTGATTAATAATCAACAACATGGTTACAGTCCAGCGCTAATTTATAGTAGGCTGCAGCTTTCTTATATCCCCCCTTTGATTCATAGTATTCTCCCAAAAATCTCGAATACCTTTCCATTTCTTGGATTTTTCGATATTTTTTTAATGAGGGTAGAAACTCTTTTTTTACATATTCCTCCCATTTCTTCTCATCGACCTTGAAGAAATTATAGAAGAACCAGAATTCTTTCGTAAGCGTGTGGTCCTCCGGCAATTGTTCTGCCATTTCGACATGTTCGTTTATCTCGTTGTGGCATTCTTCTCTTTTATCCTCCAGTAAGTAGACGAATAGCAGTAACACGAATGATTGGAAGTAACTTAGACTAGTTTTTTCCTTATATTTCATGGCTTTTTTTAAGTAGGTGATGGAAAGAGACATTTCTCTCTTTCGTAAATGCATCGTCGCCATATTGTGATAGATAATACCGAGATTTTCTTCATCACCGATTTCTGCCGTTAGGACTTTGGCTTTTTCAAAGTTAGACAGGGCGGAATGGACGTCACCGATATTGCTGAAGCAAATTCCGATATGGATGTGAATCTTTAAGCACTGCCGCGGTTTATAGTTGTTTTGAAAGATCGTGAGGGCCGTATGGGCATAGGAATAACTTAAGGTTGCTTTTTGGTGCACATAAAGGGACAAGGCATAAAGGTAATAGATATCAGCCTTTTCCAGTTCACTCAGATGGATAGATGAATACTCTGCCAAACCCTTTTCGAATTCACTTACGGCTTTCTCTTGTTGGTTGGTGACCCAGTAGTAGTTTCCGAGATGTTTATAGTAAAAGAAACGGTTTCTGGAGGATAATGTCTCGTAGAAGTCGTTTATGAACCTGAGTGAATGATCCAAATCTTCATATGTATTCAAAATGATGGCTGCCCGGATTTTCTTTATATGATATTCCGCCTGAAGCTGCGTATTTGTAATGGGGTGAATCAACGGTTGCAGTTCGTTGTAAATGCGTTCACACTCCTCTTTTCTATTATCCAAGAGCGGCTCTTCCCATTGATGGAGGAGTTTTTTTATTTTTCCCTCGTCTGATCTAATCTCCTCATAATCGACGCCGACTCTTTGAAGCAATAGGATAAGGGTCTCTTTATCCACGGTTGTTTTGTTGTTCTCGATTCTTGATAAATAAGACGGGGAAACAATGGATTCGGCTACTTCTTCCTGACTCATCCCTTTTTTCACTCGATAATATTTCACTATTTTTCCCATTTCCATATTAGATCACTTCCTTGATTCATATTGCGCAAAGTTTGAAAAATGAAAGCACAAATCGTCAAATAAATTCAGTGACATGCGAAATACAGCTTTGAGCAATACAATGATACCATTGATTTAGAAATAAATGTTGAAAAATTAGGACAATTTGAGAGGGGGGATTCATGGGGCGGATAACTTTTGGTGTTGGTAGTACTTAGGGCCTGGGAAGATTACTGAAGGAGGAGAATAATAATGAAAAAACAATTGATTGCTGGCACTTTGGCTTTAGGGTTATTTACTGGAGGGACGACAGCCACTTCCGCTTTGGCGAGTACCGATGATATCGATTCACAATCTACGGTAGAAGTAGAAAATGTGTCCGCTGACGGTGCAACTCCTGAAGCGATTCCAGCTGTCGTTGGAGCGTATGCACTTAAAGGAGCAGCTGTAGCGGGTGGTGCTTTTGTCGCGGGTGTAACAGCTAAAGCAGGGGCGGACGCCTACGACTGGGCTAAAGACCAATTAGGTGGCAGCTCTGTCCAGACGTCACAGGAAGATTATGAAGATGTGAAGGTCGTATTTGACCAATAACATCCATACTTAGATTACCACTAACACCGTAATTCCCTGCCCTCTGTTTCAGGGGGCAGGTGAGTTGCAATTATAAGAGGTGACCTTATGATAAAAAAAGTTCTGATTATCTTATCTCTTTTTCTATTTGCCGGGCATTTGTTGTTTACTGTTCTTTATCTTACTCCTTTCAACCCTGTCAAAGCGAAATATAGTTTTGCCATCAATGGCTATATGGAGCCGGTATTTTCCCAAAACTGGCGGCTGTTTGCTCCAAACCCAGCTTCCACGAATAATAAATTTCTCGTCCGTGCTGAGCTCGCGGATGGAGAAAAGACAGACTGGCTCGATTTAACGACATTCATGATCGAGAAAAACCAGGATAACCGATTCACCCCGTACAATCGCTTAGTTCGAATTCAACGGGGAGCGTTCACTTCCCTGTATCAGACGGATGAAGTGACATTGAAAATTTCCCAAACGATCGAGGAAAAGAATTTAGATCGTGAAGATTATGAACACATGCTTGAAAATGAGCGCACGAAGAAACAAGATGAATATGCTTTAGAAGCATTGAACCGCTATGCACAGTCGTATGTGCGGAGTGTCTATCCCAATAAGGATATCGAAAAAACACAAATCATCATGCAGGAAACAAAAGCTAAGCCTTTTTCGGAAAAAGATAATGAGGATTATGAAAGGGAAGTCAACCTCCACGAGTTTGAGTGGGTGGATTATGTTGCAGTTTCCCCTGTCTTTGATTGAATCACTTCAAGGAGGGAAGGTCGATGAAACAGTTTTTTGATAAACTGACAAACAAAAAACATATGTTGATCGGAACTAGCATTCTCAGGATTTCGTTCGGATTGTTGATTTTGTATATGTATTTGATTCACTATGCTCAAAGAAGATTCCTTTGGGGACCGAATGGCATGCAGAGCCATGATAGCTTGAGAGACCAGATGACATTGACGAGCAACTTTTCGTTGTATCAGCTCTCGGACTCTATGGTGTATTTTGAAGTCATTTTCCATTTAGGGATCTTGTTTGCCCTTTTGTTTACCGTAGGCTTCATGAACCGGACGGTGGCCGTGCTTAATTTCCTCTTCTTATGGTCCCTGCAGCACGCCAATGTACTGATACTAGACGGCGGCGATAACATTATGCGGATTATTCTGTTGTATTTGATTTTTGCCAATACAGCCAGCCATTTCTCGATCGATCGTACGCGTAAAATCGGAAAGGCCTCCACACCTAAACCATTATCGAATGCGCTACATAACCTTGCCGTTCTAGCTTCTATCCTGCAACTATGCTTGATGTACTTATCATCAGGCTTACACAAAGTGATGGGGGAGATGTGGACGAATGGAACAGCACTCTATTATATCTTACAAGTCGGAGAATACACCCATCCTTTTTTCCAGACGATTATCTCCTCATCGGAAATTATATTGATGATCGGTGCTTATAGTGCGATATTCATTCAATTGTCTTTTCCGTTTTTACTTTTGAATCGGTACACCAAATATTTGGCCATGTTTAATATCGTCGCTTTACACATAGGGATAGCCGTCGTCATGGGTCTTTTCACATTTTCCGCTGCCATGATCACGATGCAGCTTCTCATGCTGACTGATCGAGAATACCAAAAAGTCTTTGCATATGTTAGTAAATCAGCAGCCAAATTCAGGGATAAATTCCAAAACACGAAGGTGAAAAATTATGAGACGAAACAAGTCCAATAATCGACCGAAAGTCATTATCTTTTACGATTCGTTTTGTCCGGTTTGTTCGAAAAGTATGGGAATCATTAAAAAGCTTGATACAAGACATAAGTTCCAGTATGAAACGATCAGAGACAATTCTGTGCTGGAGAGGTATCATATTAATAAAGAAGCAGCAGAAAAAAGGATGCACACCATCCGATTGAAAGACAGGAAAACCGAAACAGGCATCTTCAGCATTCAAAGAATCTTGAAGCAGCTCCCGCTCTTTTGGGTTTTCGTCCCTTTCCTACAGCTATCCATTTGGGCAGGAGCTGGTTCCAGGCTCTATGACTGGTTAGCTGAGCGAAGGACGATTCTCCCTGTTGGAGGTTGTGAGGGAGGATCCTGTCCGATCCCGAAGCAGAAAAGTAGGTGAAGTAGTGAAGAAGGTAAATTACTCTTTTCAATATAAGAACCAAACGTCAGACAATGTGAAAGTATGGCTGGCAAACCCGCCAAAAACAGAGACACAGACCCTTTTATCTGAAGAGAAGCGCTCCCCTGTGCAGGAATACGACGACGCGATCGGCAACCGGATCAGTTACTATGAACTGGCTCCAGGGGAACAGGTCCACGCTTCCTATAGAGTCGGGCTGCAGGAGAAAACAAATGGATCCTCTCCTTTGACTGATGAAGAAATAGAAAACTACACACGCTCAACAGTCATGATCCCTGTGAACGAGGAGATAGAAGAGATGGCTGCAAATGTAACAGAAAAGGCCTCTGGCAATAAAGAAAAAGCGTGGTTATTGTTCCAGTACATGATCAGAAATTATACATACAAGTTCCCTGTCAAAGCTCGCGGGGTCGATCATTTCTTGAAGGAGAAAAAAGGCGATTGCGGCGAGTACTCATTCCTGTATGCTTCCCTTTGTCGCTCATTAGGAATTCCCTGCCGCGTCATGGTCGGAGCTTTTGCGATGGGGAAACACCAGGCCCATGTTTGGAATGAGATTTACCTGGAAGAGGAAGGGTGGATTCCTGTCGACACGAGTATGGCATACACAGTACGGCGACAGTTATGGCGTTTCTTTTTTTCCTCGATTCGTACCCTAAGATGGCGCAAATACTTCGGGCAGACGGAAAATCAGCGCATCGTCTTTTCCATCGGTACCGAACATACCCCTTCTCCTGCTTATCCAGAGGGGGAAGAAGAATCGAAGTCCCCATACGAGACGTTCCCGCTTGCTGGTCAATCGTTTGCCTGGGGGAAAAGTTCGCTCCATGGGAAAATCCCTTATTTCCAGCCGATGTACTTCTATTATCAAGCAGACAAACCACACAAGCTGAAGCGAACAGAAGAAGCGCTTGGTTCCTGGGAAGTAAAAGAGGCAGGCGAACGGAAGAGACTGCTTGATGTGAGGAAGATCTCTGGATACTTGGCCTTGTTCCTGGCGATTGCCTTTTTATTTACCTCCTGGGAAATCACCAGTATTCTTTTCCCATTTCCGGCCTTCGTCTACTGTCTAAGCTTTTGGATGAGGAAGGAGCGGCCGCTCTTCTTCTCTATAGCAACGGCTTTTTTTGCCGTCATCAGCCTTTTAGTTACCTTAGGCTTTCTCTCGGAATTTTTTGGTGCCTGACTCCCGCTGTATTAGCGAACTAAAGAATAGCGTAATATCAATGGTTTTCTGTTGGTATTACGCTTTTTGTATATTTCAATGTAGATTTCAAAAAACTTTTAATACTCGATACCTAAATCATCTTAGTTACAATGCATGAATTTATTGCCTTCATTCATACTACATGTAGAGGTGGTTAGCAATGAAATTCATGTTTTTATCTTTTCTTTTACTATTTATAACACCACAGGAAAATGTGCCCGATTCTTTTGAGCTTAGGCATGAGGGGCAGAACATTGAGCGAATAGATAAAGAGGATTTTATTATCCCCTATCTTGATGAAAATATGGTAGATGAGCAAAAATTTGAAGCTTTCCTTGATGAATTAGACGACAAAGTGGCGAAAGAACCGGTAAATGCAATCATTGATGAGGGTGGGAGTATTGTACAAGGGAAACCTGGCGCAAAGGTAGACCGTACGAAATTGAAGGCGCAATTTTACCAATACTTCTATACAAATCGCGTTAAGAGCTCCAACGTTCCTATGTCCCCGGTCTATCCACAAGTAGATGCGGAGTTATTGGAAGAAATAAGAACACAGCAAATCGGCAATTATCTGACTTATTATAAAAAGAGTAACAAGGGAAGGACTACTAACATTTCTCTAGCGACTGAATCGATCAATAATCATGTCGTTTTCCCGGGAGAAGTCTTTTCTTTTAATAAAGTCGTTGGGAAACGGACAAAAGAAAAAGGGTATGTCCGTGCCCCGGTTATTGTTAGAGGGGAATTGGAGGATGGTATTGGGGGAGGTATTTGCCAAGTGTCTTCCACTTTATTCAATGCTGCGGATAATGCTGGGCTTAAAATTGTGGAACGCTATTCCCATAGCCGGAAAGTCCCTTATGTTCCGCCGGGAAGGGATGCCACGGTCAGTTGGTATGGTCCGGATTTCACGTTCAAAAATGAATTTAACACGCCTGTTTTGATCCAGGCTAAATCAGTCAATGGGATGGTCATCGTCCAAATTTATTCATCGGATGACCTTGTGAAAAAAGCAGATTGATTTTTGGTGCCTGCCCCCTCCGCATTAGTGAAAGAAAGGGTTGGGACACCAATGGTTTTGCCAGCAGTCTATAGTTAAAAAAATGACCCAAGAACAAATGGTTTGCTGTTGGGTCACTTCGTTTCCCGTTCTCACTCATCCTCTATTTGAACCTCCACAGTTTCTTCACTGGCTGTAGTTTCGAATAATACTTTCCATTGATCACTTTTCTTATGGTAGTCCATTTCTTTTACACTTAAATATGCGTTCTGGGAGGGGGAAGATGGAAGATTTTCTTTCGCCTTGTCCACTGCTTTTTTAATCGCTTCAGATGTACTCATATCGGCACCCTCCGGCCGGAGATCTTTTAAGATTTCTATCTCCATGGCTCCTGCCTGTGCGGGAAGGGATTCCATAACATTCGTGTAAGATACGTTTACACGGTCTCCCACTTGTACTTCCTCTGGGTGGTTGCTGAACCAAATCATATCCACGAGCATTTCATTTTCTTTGACTTCCGTTACGTAGCCCTCTAATTGGTTCGGCTCCTCTACTTGAACAGCAATTTTCACTTCAGCGTTTTCATCCAATTGTTTCATTTCTTCTTCCGTCAATGGTTCTGTAACGTCTATCTTCAATTGGTTGGAAGGTGTACATGTCCCGTAACCCCACAATTTATCTTTTATAGTAGAACCATCTATAATTTCAGATAAAGCCTCATTTTGTTTGTTGAGCTCAT
Organism: Halobacillus dabanensis; assembly: GCF_900114165.1. Lineage (GTDB taxonomy): Bacteria > Bacillota > Bacilli > Bacillales > Halobacillaceae > Halobacillus > Halobacillus dabanensis. The sequence continues at coordinate 552,331 of NZ_FOSB01000002.1, read as the reverse complement.
TTGCAGAAAGATTTACTTTTTCTATATGAACTGCATTTTCATTGAATTTTTGTTTAAGATCTTCTGCAGTTTCCGTAAATGCTTCTTTTACTTGCTGCTCTTCTTCTGTCAACTGCTCTTTGAATTGAAGGATGATTGTTCCTTTAACCATATACATGTCACCGATATTTTTTAAATCCTCTAACGTGTAACCTTTGTCAGAGATACCCTTCCTTAAGAATTCCTGACGTTTTGTTTGGAGTGTTGCCACTTGCAGTACATCTGGATTACGTTCTTTCATTTCCTCAGATATGTGGTCCACACTATACAGCTTCTGTTCTTCTTCTGACAACTCATCAAATGTGTCACCGTCATAGGTCGGCTCAGGGCAGGAGTCCACAATCATAGGGTAGCTGTCCAAGTCTTCACCACTTTTTGACTTGTTCTTTGATTGAGGGGCTTCGGGTTCGCTGCATGCCGATAAAAATAAAAATCCTAATACAAATAGGATACCAAGTCTCCTCATCATTCCCATCCTCCTTTTTTCATTAGTCGTTAAAAAATGGAAAATGTTACAGTTTAATGGAGGTTCCATTTTTGGATGTACGGATCTGGGTATGAGAAGCGGAGGGGGCAGGTTTGACATCTGAGGCGGCAAAAGAAACAGTGTATTGGAACACTTAAAGTTAAGTACAGAAGCATTTAATACATTGGTCTTAGAAGTAATCTCATAACCAACCCATATCCGTTATCAAGAAGGGTGAATAACACACGATTGAAAGAAAAAGACCTTTAATCAGGAAAGGAGAAACAGTCGATGAAGAAACTCTTACTCACAGGCTTTGAACCATTTCTCGACTTCCCGATAAACCCGACAACTCAAATCGTAGAGGAGCTGAAAGGAAAAGAGTTGAATGGGTATCGTATAGAAGGAAGGATTCTACCCGTAGATTATAACAACTCAGGCCATGGAATCTTAAAGCATATAAATGACATCGAACCGGATGCAGTCCTCTCGCTTGGACTTGATGCCGGACGTTACAAGATCACACCTGAGCGGATTGCTATCAATTGTAATGAAAGTAGTGAAAGAGATAACGAAGGAAATAAACCAGATGGGGAACCGATCCAAAAAGAGGGCCCGGATGGACTGTTTTCCACGTTACCGATAAAGAGCTTTGTAGAAGTATTGCAATCAAAAGGGTATCCGGCGGAGGTTTCAAACAGCGCTGGGACATACCTATGTAACCATGTGATGTATCAAACGCTTTACCATTTTCATGTAAATCATCAGAATATACCTTCTGGGTTCATCCATATTCCGGCTTCTCACGAACTCGCCGTTCAGCATGGGAAGTTACCAAGCTGGTCCCAGAAAGATTTGACCGATGCCGTCAAACATATCATTCAATTGTTATCTTAATGTAGAGAAAACACCAAGATTTAATGGGAAGAAACAATAAACACTTCTCTTTATCACTTTTAAACTCCACCTTATGTCTAAGCAGGCGTAGGGTGGCTCTTTTTTTTGAGTTTCTTTCCCAGTAATGACCGTTATCTTCAAAGCGAAAAGAGAACGGTTAAATGTCTCATTACATAAATGGCGTTCATATCGGAAACTTTATCTTTGTATAGGAAAGGAGGATGGAAAATGGACAAGTCACAAATCCAGGCATGTATCAGTGAATGTGAAAGTGCGATCTCCCATTTAAAACTCGCTATGGATCACATGGACAATGGACAATCAAGAGACAAAATGCAGCATGCCCAGCAGGATTTAGAGGCATGTATTTCTGAATGTCAAAGCATGCTTTAAAAAGGAAGAAACTTTTGAAAAGAAGCTGAAAGAGACCATTACAAACGAGAAAAGGGAGGCACTGCTGATGGTGCTTCCCCTTTCTCGTTTTGTATTTGATTGTTTTAATCTTATCCTCTGGAATGGTCCAGAGTCATGCTTCATCCGGTTCAGCGTTCTGTTTGAAAGGATACTTTCTGTTCTTCCACCCCTGTGTATTGCTGATCGATGACATCTATATGTTTCATTACTTGATCTCTTCCATGATAAATGTGTTCATGCATAGCTACCCGGGCCCGCTCTGTATCCTGCTTTTCAATCGCTTTAAGAATTGTTTTATGAGCATCAAGAGAATGTCTTAACTGATCGGCATTGAACCAATAGAAGGAGCGGAAGATCAATGGTACGACGACCACTTTTGATATATGAGAATGGATATGCTGGTTCTTGGAAGCTTGTATGACAGAGTCATGAAAACTATGATTGATTTTTAAAATATCCTCAATGGTTGTTTCCCCTGTTTCAAGGTACTGATCGATCGCTTTTTCATACATATCATTGGCTGTAGCCATTTCTCCTAGGTCTGAATCTGTCCGGTGGATGGCAGCCTGAGCAGCCGCGTACCCCTCCAAAAGAGTTCTCAAGTCATAGATTTGGCGTATATCCAATTCTGTGAAATGGCGGACTCGGACTCCGCGTTTCATGGATACCGTTAATCCTTCTGTTTCTAATTGCTTTAGGGCTTCCCTGATCGGAGTTCTGCTGATTTGCAGCTTTTTTGCTAAAAATTCTTCGGTCAGCCGCATTTTAGGAGGGAACTCCCCGTGCAATATAGCTTGCTTTATGTATTCGTAAGCACTCATTAAATGACACCCCTTTCGTTCATTGTATACAAACAGTGATAACCATTCAAGCTTTATATGTTTGTTTCCTTGATATAACGCATTATATCAAGGTTGTAAAAGATTTTTACACAAGATGGGTTGATTTATTGTATACAAATTGATAGTATATATCACAAGATTCAGAAAACAATGAAAATATAGCCCGGAAGTTTTCTTTTTTAGTGTGTTTGTAAGCGTTAACAATAGAAAGTGAAAAACAAGAGGTGAAGTTAAATGAGTCAAAGTTTAGAGGGAGTTAAAGTATTAGAGTTAGGAAGTCTGATTGCTGGGCCATTTGCTGGAAGGTTGATGGCTGAATTCGGGGCAGATGTAATCAAAGTAGAGCCACCCGAAAAAGGTGATCCTCTGAGGGATTGGCGTCATGTCTATGAAGGAACATCCTTATGGTGGAGACTTCAGTCCCGGAATAAGAAGTCGATCACAGTTGATTTGAAGAGTGACGAAGGGCAGGAAATTATTAAATCACTAGTTAAAGAATGTGATGTCGTTATTGAGAACTTCAGGCCTGGAACTTTAGAAAAATGGAATCTTGGTTATGAAGAACTATCTGCGATTAACCCGGGTCTCGTAATGGTCAGGGTATCTGGCTATGGGCAAACAGGTCCATATCGTGATAAGCCAGGGTTTGGAAGTATTGGTGAGTCGATGGGCGGGCTACGTCACCTTACAGGCCATCCAGATCTTCCTCCGACCCGGGTGGGGATTAGCCTTGGAGATTCCCTTGCCGCGATGTATTCCGTAATAGGTGCTATGATGGCCATTTACCATCGGGATGTGAAAGGTACCGGTAAAGGTCAAGTGGTCGATGTAGCCCTATACGAGGCTGTGTTCAGTTTGATGGAAGGCTCTCTTCCTGAATTTGATAAGCTTGGTGCGGTTCGTGAACGGACGGGTTCCTCTCTTCCTGGTATAGCACCTTCCAATACATATCAGTGCAGTGATGGAAAGTATATTGTCATCGGCGGTAATGGGGATGCGATTTTCAAAAGGTTGATGAACGCCATTGGAAAATCCGACGTGGCTGAAGATGAGCGCTTCCAAACTAATAGCGGAAGAGCAGCCCATGCTGATTACCTTGATAAAGTCATTGAAGAATGGACCAAAACACTCACTCTTGAAAACGCCTTAGAAGAGCTTGATGAAGCTAGAGTACCTGCGGGTCCCATTTACAGCATCGAAGACATCGTAAAAGATGAGCATTATTTGAGCAGAGAAATGATCCAGGATTACCAACTGAACGAAGAAGAGTCCCTGAAAATTCCGGGGGTTGTACCGAAAATGAGCGAGACTCCAGGTGGAACTAAATGGCTTGGTCCGGAACTCGGACAGCATACCGAGGAAGTGATGAAAAGTTGGTTGAGCTATGACGGGGAAAAGATTCAAAAGCTGAAAGAACAAGGCATTATTTAAGGAAGAGGTGAGGCATTGTGGAAAGGATCTTTATTCAGGAAGTCGTGACAAGGGATGGTTTTCAAATCGAGGATCAGTTTGTCCCGACAGATAAAAAGATAGCCCTAATCGATCGTTTAAGTCATGCAGGGGTCGATAAAATCGAGGTCACTTCTTTTGTTTCTCCGAAAGCCGTCCCGAACTTAAGAGACGCGGAGGAAGTGATGGAAGGGATTGAACGCAAAGAGGGCGTCACGTATACGACACTGATTCCAAATGTGAAAGGGGCAGAACGCGCGGCTTTTTGTAAAGCAGATGAAGTTAATCTAGTTGCTTCTGTCAGTGAAACACATAATCGTAAAAACGTACGCCGTACAGTGGAGGAATCATTCTCGAGCTTTCATGATATTTCGAGTTTCCTCGCAGGAACAGGAATTGCCATGAATGGAACCTTAGCAACTACTTTCGGGTGTCCATTTGAAGGGAGTATTGATGAAAATCGTGTGATGGAACTGATAGACAAGTATCTTGAACTAGGGGCAGATAGCATTACACTCGCAGATACGACAGGAATGGCGACACCGAAGCAGGTCTACCAATTGTGTGAAAGGGTTCTTGGTCGTTGGCCGGAGCTTCCCGTCACATTGCATTTCCATAATACCCGTGGCATGGGGCTTGCGAACGTAATGGAAGGAATACGTGCCGGTGTCACAAGGTTTGATGCCTCTTTAGGCGGATTAGGTGGCTGCCCATTCGCTCCGGGAGCAACCGGAAATATTTGTACAGAGGACCTTGTTCACATGCTCGCTTTCATGGGGTATGACATGAACGTAAACCTTGATCAGTTGATCGAGATTTCTAAAGATCTTGAAAAGACCTTAAACCATGAGTTACCAGGTCAGATCATTAAAGCTGGTAAAATCACAGACTTGCATTCTATTTCTTACACGTAAAAGAAGAGACCATGAAGGTATGGTTTAAAGCTTATATTTTTATCAGGACCAGCGACTTTGGTAATCATTGAACCTGCCTCTTGTTCATGGAGGAACATGTTTAGCTGGCATTCTCCATTTTGCAGGGGAGGATTTATAGGGAGATGTCAAAGAGTAGCACCCGGATACCATGTTGCTCCTGGAGGGAATGAGTATGGGGAGAAGGAGTATTTTTTTATACCATTTTATATCTGAAAATTTAGACATTAAGGAGGCTTATTCTTGGATAAATCAAAAAGAGAACCGATTAAAAATTGGAAGCTATGGATTGTTTTTGGTATTTTATTAGCTTTGATTACACCATGGTATTTTCCGACCAGCTTTGGTGAAATACTTATTTACGGCATCCCCCTCTGGGCACTATTGATCATTTTTGCATCTCTATTGTTGTCTGCATTTTTATCGTATGTACTAAAGTACCACTGGATGCTGGAAGAAGAGGAAGAGGAAAAAGAAGAGATGAAGAAAGGGGTGCGATAATCCATGGATTTAGCTTTTTCAGGTTGGTCAGGTATCTTGATTCTATTGATGTATGGGTTGATTATGCTGGGTGTAGGGGTTATCACGTACTTACGTAATCGGAATATCCATCAGAGTCTGGATGAATATTACCTCGGTGGTAGAGGGCTTGGTGTCATGGTGTTGTTTTTCACTTTTTTTGCTACTCAATATAGTGGGAATACAGTGGTTGGATATCCCCCTTCTGCTTACCGTATGGGTTTTGAATACTTAGTATCCGTGCCTTTCTTCATCATGATTATCATGGCCTATTTATTGTTTGCTCCAAGGTTATATTCGATGGGTAAGAAATATAAGTTGGTTACCCCCGCTCAATGGTTTGAAAAACGTTTCAAATCCAAAGCAGTTACTATTTTGGCATCTCTATTGATGCTCTACGGACTAGGTAACTATTTGCTTGAACAACTTGTTGCGATTGGACAAGGTGTGTCCGGGTTGACCGGAGGAACGATTCCTTATCAAGTTGGTGTCGTATTCTTCGTAGTGATCATGATTATTTATGGTTGGCTTGGAGGCATGCGTTCGGTCGCATATACAGATACCATGCAAGGCATCGCGCTCTTGTTTGGTGTGTTTATGCTTTTGATTGGTTCTATCATTTACTTTGGAGGATTGCCGACATCCGCTGATTACATGCAAGCGTACTCTCCTGAAAAATTAGGAGTTCCTGATGGACCTGGTGTTGTCAATTGGTTCAGCTTGTTAGTTCTGATCGGTATAGGTGCCGCTGTTTATCCTCATGCCATTCAACGGATATTCGCTGCAAAAAACGAACGAACTTTAAAACGCTCGTTCAGCAGAATGGCCTGGATGCCGTTTTTAACAGCTGGCGTTGTGTTCATTATTGGAATCATAGGAATCAATGCTTTTCCTGGTTTGTCTGAGGGGGAATCGGAACAATTGGTGGGAATGATGGCGAGTGCAGTAGCAAGCCAAAATGTGATTTTTTATTGGGCCATGGTCCTTTTGTTTGGTGGAGTGATTGCAGCGATTGTTTCCACAGCTGATTCTGTGTTACTTACCTTTTCTTCCATCATTTCCAATGATCTCTACGGGACATACATTAATCCGGAAGCTTCCCAGCATAAGAAACTTCTCGTAGGTAAATTGGTTGGAATTGTGGCCGTAGGGATTCTTATCTTAGTTGCATGGTTTCCACCGGCAACTCTATACGAAATATTTGTATTGAAATTTGAGCTCCTCATTCAAATAGCTCCAGGCTTAATTCTAGGGCTGTATTGGAATCGCCTTCATTCTAAGGCAGTATTTGCAGGTATGCTTACAGGTACCATCATAGCCTCTGTCATGACGTTCTTCGACTATTCCTTGCTTGGAGTTGCCAGCGGGTTATGGGGACTTCTAATCAATCTAGGAGTCTGTGTCATTGGAAGCCTTGTAATGACGGTTTCTGTCGTGGAAGAAGAAGAAGCGAAACAAGTCATTGGTATGTAGATGGACAATAGCATTAATAAAGTAGTTTGATAGAAAAGAGATGAGTCTCGTGAGAAATTTTGCCATGAATTTACCATATACACAATCGTATAGCCCCTGGCGAATGTTATTGTGGCTGCTTATGGCTCAGATTATGGTTGCATTCATCGGGAGGAGCCTTGGCCCTTTGAGTGTATTCATCGAGGAGGATCTATTGTTAACTAAAGCACAAGTTGGTCTTCTGCCGTCTGCCTTATTTCTGGGGCAGGCGGTAGCTTCTATTCCAACAGGTCTTCTTGCTGACCGGTTTGGCTCCAGGCCATTATTGGCGGTGATGTCTTCCCTTGTAGCAGTCAGTTTTTTGTTTATGACCTTACAGACAAATTACTGGGTAGTTCTCTTGCTTATTATGGTCGGTGGACTCGGTTATGGAGGAATGCACCCTACCACAAACCGTGGAATTGTCTATTGGTTCAGCCAAAAGCAAAGAGGTACTGCAATGGGGATCAAGCAAATGGGCATCACATTCGGTTCTGCGCTATCTGCCATTTTATTAATCCCGCTTGCGGAAACTTACGGCTGGCGAACCGTTGTAATGATTTCCTGTTTTGTATTAATTGCTGCAGGTGTGATAGCTTTTTTCCTATATCGGGATCCAAAAGAGGAGAGTCCTGTAAAACCACAGAAAACGTCACTGAAGGATACTTTCTCCTCGCTTACCCTTATGGCCAAAAATAAACCATTATTATTTATCAGTTTCAGTGCGATGGGGATCAATGGGTCACAAATGTGTTTAAATACCTACCTCGTTCTTTTTACATATGAGCAAATCGGAATCCATTTAGTTTTAGCTGGACTCTTACTAGTCTTTTCGGAAGCAGGAGGTTCTCTCGGAAGGATTGTTTGGGGAATAATCAGTGATCGGATATTTGGGGGAGAACGGTTGAAGGTGATGGCGATTATTGTCACCATCACTCTTGTTGCAAGTGCTGTTGTTGCTTTTCTCCCTAAGGGAACGTCATATGGAATTCTTGTGCCATTGTTTTTCCTGTTCGGCTTTGCTGTATCCGGATTCAATGGAATATGGATGAACCTTGCTTCAGAACTTGTCCCCAAAGAACAGGCAGGCTTGTCCAGTGGATTCAGCATTACATTAGGTTCTTTAGGAGTCATCCTATTCCCTCCATTATTTGGGCTCATTGTTGATCAGAGCCAAGGGTATACGCTCGGATGGCTGATGATTACAGTGCTTATGATTATTGTGATGGTCCTGCTAAAACAATTAAATAAAATGAAAAAAAGAGCTTAAATTTGGGAACAGGAGCTGAATAAGTCATGAAGTTTTGTCCTGATGAACTAGAGACGAAAAATGTGTATAAATTATTGTCAGGAGCAGTAGTACCGCGTCCGATCGCCTGGGTGTCCACGATATCGAGCGATGGCCAGTTGAACTTAGCGCCATACAGCTTTTTTACCGTAGCATCCAGAAACCCGCCGATGCTTTGTATATCCGTTGGACCGGGCGTGGGAGAAAGAGAAGGGACAGTCAAAGATACGTTGGAAAATATCAGGGCAACGGAAGAGTTTGTCATCAATATATCTTCCACCACCCTAGGGAATGAAGTGCAAAAATCCGCTGAAAACTTCCCTAGCGATATCGATGAATTTGCAGAAGCGGGGCTTACGCCAGTTCCTAGTGAAAAAGTGAAGGCAATGCGAGTAAAAGAAGCGCCGATTCAAATGGAATGTAAACTAAATCAAATCATCAAGCTTGGCAGTGATCATTTAATTATTGGGGAAATGGTGGTATATCACATTCAGGAAGATTATTATAAGGAGCAATATAAAGTGGATCTGGATCAGTTGCGTCCACTTGGGCGTCTGGCGAATGTGTTTAGTGAAAATAAGAATTTCTTTTCATTACCTGATGATAATATAAAGTAATTTTTTTAGTGCCTGACCTCTATTGCGTTAACGCCCTTTCACACTAATGAAGAGTTGTAGAGTTGGATGATACAATGTCCGTAAAAAAGTCTATCATCCAAATAACCTGTTCTGTGAATAGAGAAACGATAATAACAAAGCGCACCACTCATGTATATAAGGGGTGCGCAGCAGTTGGAGGTTATTTAAAAATCATAACCTCCAACTGATACATATTTTGTTTCCAAGTAGGGTTCGATCCCTTCTGCTCCACCTTCACGACCTAAACCACTTTCTTTCATGCCGCCAAATGGGACATGCGCTCCAGATGGTGCCCCGTCATTCCATCCTATGATTCCAAAGTCTAAATGCTCCTGGAGGTATGTGCCGACCCGGTAATCATTTGTAAAGAAATATGCGGCAAGGCCATAAGGGGTATGGTTAGCCAACTCCACAGCTTCATCAATTTCTTTGAAGCTTACGAGGGGGATTACCGGCCCGAATGTTTCCTCATGCATGATGTTCATACTCTCGTCTATATTTTGTAAAATAGTTGGATGTACGAAGTACGTATCCTGTTCTTTATTAGCACTGAACTTATTTCCTACAAGTACTTCGGCTCCTTTATCTAGTGCATCATTCACTTGGTTGACGATTTTACGATATCCCTTTTCATTTATTATTGGGCCTATGTCTGTATCATTGTCTAAACCGTGACCGACTTTCAAGGTGCTGACTGCTTTTGCTAGTTTTTCAGAAAATGAATCAATAATATTCTCATGCACGATTACACGGTTTGCACATACACACGTTTGACCAGCGTTTCTGAATTTAGAAATGATTGTTTGAGTAACTGCAAAGTCTAGATCGGCATCTTCCGCGACAATCAAGGGGGCATGCCCACCCAATTCCATCGTTACATGTTTAACCGTGTCTGCACTATTACGTATTAAAGTTTTGCCGACAGGGGTCGAACCTGTGAAAGTAATTTTCCTAACATGTTCACTATCTGTAAATAAGGAACCAATCTCTGGTCCATTGCCATTGACATATTGAATGGCATCTTTCGGTATTCCTACGTCGTGTGCTAACTCGATTAGCTTCATGGTTGTTAAAGGAGTCTCCTCTGCTGGCTTGACTATAAAAGTGCAACCCGCGGCTAAAGCAGGAGCAGCCTTTCTTGTCATCATCGCTGCAGGAAAATTCCAAGGGGTTATAGCTGCAACCAGTCCGATTGGCTGGCGATTGACAATGATTCGTTTCGATGGAGAGGAAGCAGGGACCGTACGCCCATAAATGCGGGTCGCTTCTTCCGCATACCAATCAATATAACTAGTCGCATAGTTAACTTCTCCTATCGACTCCTTTAATGGCTTTCCATTTTCTAATGTCATCACTTCTGCTATTTTTTCCTTGTTCTCCTGGATGACTCGTGACCAATCTTTCAATAACTTGGATCTCGTGTGAGCATCTGTGCGGGACCATTTTTTAAATTCCATATGGCCATTCGCTAATGATTGATTAATTTGTTCCTTTGTATTCATAGGTACTTCTTTGATAAGTTCTCCCGAAGCTGGATTATATACTTGAATGTGATTTGCCATGGAATCCTCCCACCTTTTCCTTTTGTTCAAATGCATCTTCTAGAATAGATAGACCTTTCGTGAGCTCCTCATCTGTGATAACCAGGGGGGCTAAAAACCGAATGACATTCCCGTTTAAACCAGAGGAAAGTAACAATAGACCATTTTCGTTAGCATATTTAGTGATCTCAGCTGTTTTCTGTTTATTTGGTAGTTTATCTGTACGGTTAGTTACGATCTCTACAGCAACCATGGCCCCAAGACGGCGGATCTCTCCCATGAACTCATGTTTTCCTGCCAGCTCTTCTAACTTATTCTCCATTGTTTGGCCAATGTGTTCTGCTTTTTCAAGCAAATGTTCTTCCTTAATAACATCTATTACAGTTAAGGCTGCTGCACAGGCAACAGGGTTACCGGCGAATGTCCCACCTAGCTCTCCTGGTTCTGCCGCATTTAATATATCTTGTCTGCCTACAACACCGCTTAGTGGCAATCCCGCCGCTAATGATTTGGAAACAGTAATCAAATCAGGAACAACCCCGAAGTGCTCTATGGCAAAAAGTTTTCCCGTGCGTCCAAATCCCGTTTGTATTTCATCTGCTACAAAAACAATCCCATGTTCCTTACAGAACGAATCTACAAACTGGACAAATCTTTTGGGAGGAATGATGAATCCGCCTTCCCCTTGAATCGGCTCCATCACTACGCATGCCACCATTTCAGGAGCCACGGTAGCTACGAAAAACTCTTTAAATTCTTCAATCATTTGGTCGGTATAATCTTCTTCAGACTGTCCCTCTGCTTTATGGTAGGGGTAAGGATAGGGCGCTTGATAAACTTCGGGTGAAAAAGGTCCGAATCCAAATTTATACGGTTTCACTTTGCTTGTCATACCCATGGTCAAATTTGTTCTGCCATGGAAACCGCGTTTAAATGTCACAACCGCTTGCCTCTTTGTAAATCTCCGAGAAACCTTGACAGCATTCTCCACAGCTTCCGCCCCTGAATTAAAGAGGATGGCTTGCTTATCGAATGACCCAGGAGTGATATTACATAATTTTTCGGCTAAGTTGATGTACCCTTCATACATCATTACGTTAAAACCAGGATGTAAAAAGCTATCCATCTGTTTATTCACTGACTGGGTTACTTTAGGGTGACTATGACCTACATTCAATGTTCCGATGGCACCCGCAAAGTCGATCCATTCGTTTTGATCTAAATCTGTAACCGTAGCACCAGAAGCATGCTGAGCAATATTTAAATTACTATTACTCACTCCCCTAGGGACATATTTCCTTCTTTTATCTTGCAAAATTTGGGTTTCGGTCATTGATAATCCCTCCATCTCATGTATATAGACTATTTTGACAATTAACTGGTATAATGAAAAGAGCCAGTTTTGACTTTTGTTAGGGACCAGATGGAAGGAGAATAACCTATGATTTTTTTACAAATAGACAAAACAAGCCAGGGTAAGTATATCTATCAACAGATTTACGCAGGGATAAAGGAATCGATCTTACAAGGGAAAATAGAGGTGGATGAAAAGTTGCCTTCCAAGAGGGTATTGGCAGACCGATTCCAAGTCAGTATTAATTCCGTTTCCAATGCGTATGGTCAACTCTTAGCTGAAGGATATATTTATACGATCGAAAGAAAAGGGTATTTTGTCGAAAATATCAACCAATTTATTGGTCAACAAGAGAAAGCACCCCCTGATTTACCAAATGATTTGAGAGAGAAGCACTCTATCAAGGAAGGTTGGTTGTCTCTGTCGCATATGACTGCGGATATTTCCAAATTTCCATTTAAGAAATGGTTAAAATGCCAAAACGAGGCGATTAAGAATCATCAGGAAGAACTTTCTGAAATTACCCACCCACAAGGGCCCTACCTCGTAAGGGAAACAATCTCCCGAATGATCGCATTGACACGAGGGGTGAGATGTGAGCCGGAGCAAATCATCATCGGTGGAGGAACGCAACCGTTAATCCGCCAACTCATGACCCTTCAAAAGGAGTCCACTAAAGTTGGTGTGGAGAATCCAGGATATTCCCGAATTTATTCTCTCCTGCAAAGTATGAAATTTAATGTTTCCCCCATTAATCTCGACAAAAAAGGAATAGATATAAACGAAGTGGAGGTGGGGGATCCAAACATATTATTTATTACACCATCTCACCAGTTTCCTACTGGAATCATCATGCCGATTTCCCGTCGTATAGAACTATTGAATTGGGCCGCTCTATCTAATGAACGATACATAGTGGAAGATGATTATGACAGTGAGTTCAAATATGGTACGGATAATATTCCATCTCTACAAAGTCTGGACCGTAATCAACGGGTGGTCTATACGGGAACCTTTTCCAAAACATTATTACCCAGCTTAAGAATAAGTTATATGGTCCTGCCGCCTGAATTATTAAGAACATATCGCCACCAGTATTCCAATTATATTCATGGAAGTAATTCACTCAGTTTATTTACTCTTCATTACTTTATTGAAAGTGGAGAATACGAGAGACATATCAAGCGAATGAATCTTCATTATGAAACGAAACGAAAGTTGTTAATGAAACAGCTGCAGGAAACTTTTAAGGATGATATCGACATAAAAGACGTCCCGGCTGGACTGCATTTTTTCGCTCATCTTAAAACAAATCGAGGATATGAGGAAATTCATGAAAGAGCGGAAAAGGAAAAGTTGGAACTATATTCAATCGAACGATTTACATTAAACAATAAATATAAAGGAGCGGGAAATGGGATTAGTCTGGTTTTGGGATTTGCAACAATCAAAGTGGAAGATATACCTGAAGCAGTAGGTAGGTTGCGCCGAATTATAAAATGATGAGTCAAAATGCTGTAATACTCTTTTATCTGGTACCAGTCGATTTGAAAAACTGGTACTTTTCTTTAAACCAACCAATTGTCATAATTATCAATATATTAAGAAAAAGTGATGGTCGAAAGAGTAACTTCTTCCTTCCATTCTTTAAATGTTTATGATGGATCCTCCCATCAGGAGACGTAAAACTAACTTACTAGTGTCCATATGTAATGATATGCAACCCATCGACTTCCACTACTAAATGAATGAAAAGCCTATGCCGCATCAAGTCCATATTGTATTCCGTTATGAGAAAGTAATACAGATGAAAAGGAGAAAGGGATGGTATGACAACGAAATTTGTGATGGGAAAGGTTAAGGTAATAAATGAGAAAAGGAGAATTTTTTATGGAAAAAGTAAGAATTGCGTTAGCCCAATTAGCTTGTGAAGATGGGCAGCTCGACGACAATCTCACCCGTATGGATCGGATCATCGATGAGCATGGATCATCACATGATGTGGTTGTGTTTCCTGAAACCTATACAATGGGATTCCCATCAAGAGATATCTGCCACTCGTTAGCTCAATCCCTGGAAGGTTCAGTAGTGAAACATCTGGAACAAAAGGCACAAGAAGCGAATACCACAATTGTGACTGGTTTGTATGAAAGAGAAGACGAAAATGTTTATAATACTACGATTCTTGTAGGACCTAGTGGGTTGATTCTTTCCTATCGCAAGACACATCTCTGGGTCGGGGAGTCTGTCAGAGTGGAAGCTGGTAATAAGTTTCGCAGTTGCTCATGGAAGAATACTCACCTCGGATTACTCATTTGTTATGACATTGAATTTCCAGAAACAGCACGGACTGTTGCAAGTTTGGGGGCTGAATTATTGCTTGTAACAGATGGCAATATGCATCCTTATGGCCCAGTTCACCGTACGGCGATTCAAGCACGCGCCCAAGAAAATCAAATATTTGTGGCAATGGCCAACCGGGTTGGCGATGATAACGATGGTAACCACTATGTTGGTGGCAGTATGATTTCCGATCCATATGGACGAATTGTCGTTGAAGCGAGTACAGATAAAGAGGAGATTCTCTCTTCTACTATTGATTTATCGATGGTTGATGAAAGCAGACAGCACTATCACTATTTGAATGAGCGAAGAACGAACAACATAAAACAGAAATTAAAAGAAGATTCTAATGGGATCGTAGAAGTGGAAATCTAGAAAGGAAAAAGAGTTGATAGATTCATGAAAATAAAGACAAAGAGGGGTTATGAACTAATAATGGATAGGAATGAAAGGGAGGGGTCTATATGAACACGAGTGATTCGTTGAAACGAACACTTACCTTAATGCCAGTGACTTTATTCGGCATCGCTTACATGACACCCGTCGTTGTGTTTACGACGTTTGGTGTTCTATCTGAGGTGACGAAAGGTGCAATCGTAACTGCATATCTATTCACCATCATTGCTATGTTATTTACTGCTTATAGCTATTGTCAAATGATCAAAGCATTTCCAGTTGCAGGATCGGCATATACTTATGTGCGAAAGTCCATTAGTTCAAACCTAGGATTCATGGTCGGCTGGGCTTTGTTATTAGACTACATGTTTTTACCGATGGCGATTTGTGTCCTGACTGCCTATACATTATCTGCTGCTATTCCTGCTTTACCGTTCTGGGTCGCGGTATTATTATTCATTGCACCACCGACTGTAATCAATATTTTAGGCATCAAAGTTGCTGCAAAATTGAACTTTTGGTTGATGATGTTCCAATTCCTGGTCATCGCTATATTCATCGGGTTAAGCATCAACACACTTCTTGGTGGCACAGGGGCTTCGTTATTTTCAGTGAAACCGTTATTCACACCGGAAACATCCATGCCTATAGTCCTTGCTGGTGCAGCCATAGCCGTTTACTCTTTCTTAGGTTTTGATGCTATTTCCACTTTATCAGAAGAAACAATCGAACCTCAGAAAACAATACCGAAAGCTACTATACTATCCGTATTAATTTGTGGAGGTATTTTTATAGTTGTTTCCTATCTCGCACAAGTCGTACACCCAAGTTATCAATACAATGATGTGAATTCTGGTGGATATGAGGTTATACGAATGGTCGGGGGATCGTTATTTGAATCCGTCTTTATCGCTGGTCTTATTGTCAGCTCCTTTGCCTCAGCCCTTTCTGCTCAAGCAAGTGCTGGTCGTATTTTATATGTAATGGGACGCGACTCCGTTCTCCCTAAGAAAATTTTCGGCTATATTCACCCTAAATTCAAAACGCCTGTGTTTAACTTGTTAATAGTAGGGAGCATTTCGCTTTTGGCTCTTGGGCTTGATGTAGCAACCTCCACTTCATTCATCAATTTCGGAGCATTTGCTGCCTTTGCTTTCGTAAACCTCTCTGTCATTAGTTACTATTTTATAAAAGGGAATAAAAGAACGCCTAAAGAAACAGTTTTGTACTTGGTTATCCCTCTACTCGGTGTAAGTGTGAACATATGGCTCTGGAGCAATTTAGATAGAAATGCTCTACTTCTCGGGGGCATGTGGGCTGCATGCGGGTTCATCTATTTATTATTCCTGACAAAAATGTTCAAACAGCAACCACCTGAGATGCGCTTGGAAAGTCCTGAAGAGGAGAGGTTATCTTCATAGAATAATAAACAAAATAGCAGGATTAAAAGGCTGACCCAAAAACTACCTTTTGGGTCATTTTTTCTTTTTGAGTTTTGGTGCCTCCCCCACTATGGTAGTATCCTCAAGGAGTCGTAATATAAGGGTGATTTTTAATTTTGTGTGCTTCATTCACCTTGAACATTCTACTTCCTAAGGGTTGCAGCACAGTGCTCAAACTGGATACACCACTACGTGATAATAAGTAAGAGCTTAGGAAAGACGATCAATAGGGGCAACAATCAAAGCCCAAACTAAGCCCAAAAAATAGGGGTATATACACAAATAAGCACCCATAATTTTGCATAAGAGTTTCTTGCACTCTTTGCAAAGTTTTAGGTGCTTCTACTTCTCTGAGGTTGGATTTTTAAAAGTAAGGAAAGTGAATAGAATGGTAGCGGATCCGACTGGATTTTCACCTCTTAAAGGAGCTGTTTAATGTAAATGTAACCTTATTGGCTGGTAATAACGAAGTTGAAAAGTGAATTGGAATATTATAATCGCATGAAACTAATTCCTCCATTTCAAATAATGGTGAGCCTTTTGAGATATTCAAGTAATCAGCTACATCTGTTGTTGCTGTTTTACCGTTTAATTTCTTTTCATTAAACATTGGTTGGACGTCATAATGCTTCTTCAGGGTTTGATAAGTAGAAGGATTTTCCTTAATTAAGTTTTCAAGGTTAGGGAAACGAGATAAGGAATAATAGCTTGCTTCGTAAATCATCGGGGTGTCGCCTAAAAAGTGTAATCTTCTTAATTCCAATAGTGGAGTGTGTTGGTTTTCTTTCAAAACTTCCGCTAACTTTGGTTTGAATTCTGAGGCAACCACTTTTTCAATGGATAAAATGGATGTTTTCGGTACTTCCCCCATTTCCTCGACAAACTGTGAAAACCCGCTCATTGCAATTAATTCTCGTTGTATTTTCCCTTCATTTACAAATGTCCCTTTGCCTTGTTGCCTTGTTAGAACGCCTTCATCAACTAAATCGAGTATCGCACGTCTGATCGTGATTCGACTTGTATCATACACTCGGCATAATTCGGACTCGGAAGATAGCTGCTCACCGGGCTTATAGATACCGTTTTCAATATCAGCAGTGATTAATTCTTTGACTTGCATGTACAGCGGTTTAGAGCTTGCATTATTTAACTTCATTTCGCCTGTTCCCTTCTAAATGAGATTCATAATATTATGATAGTGTTAAATGTGATTGGTTGCAATTAAAGAAATTGACTGGCCGGGGCGAAAAGTAATCCCCTAACCCATGAAAAAGGAACATGGGAATAGGGGAGAGGAAGTTATCCTTTTACACTTCCAGCCGCAAGTCCTCGGATGAAATATTTCTGTGCGAAAATAAATAATATGATTAGTGGGACAGCAGACATTACAAGTCCAGCCATCAGGATACCCCAATCGGTTCTTAGCGCATCTTTAAATATCAATAGGCCTGCTGTGATCGGCTTTAATTCCTCGCTTTCAATGAAAATAACAGAAAATAGAATTTCATTCCAAGCAAAGTATGCCGTTAGGATGACTGCTGTAAACAAGATAGGGATGCTCATTGGTAGGAATATTCTCATGAATACACCGAAATTCGAGCAACCGTCGATTCGAGCAGCTTCTTCCAGCTCTTTCGGAATCGATAGAAAATATGCACGAATAATCAATACTGCTAACGGTAGACGGTAGGCTGCATATGGTAAAATCAATGCCCAGTAGGTGTCATAAATCCCCAGTAATTGTGATAATTCGTATAGCGGGATCAGTCCGACCTGTGGTGCGAACATCAAACCTGCAGAAACAAGCAGTAATAACGTTTTTTCCCCGGGTAAGTTGAATCTGGACAATCCGTATGCACATAAGGCGGCAAAGAACACGGTTATCGCACACGTGAAACCTGTAATGATGACACTGTTGAAAAAGTAAGTGGAAACCCCTAGATTCCAGGCTTCTATATAGTTGGAAACCAGCCAAGTTTCTGGTAATGTCCAGCTACTAGTAAATATCTCTTGCGTCGTTTTAAATGAATTGATTACCATCCAAAACAATGGGTAAGCAATGGCGATAAAGTAAATGAACAGGATAAGGGATACAAACGCGACACCTATCTTGCCGGCATTGAACTTTTTCTTTTTAGAAATGTCATTCTTAGGAGGTAGTCTCAGGTTTGGTTGTTTTGAATTGTTTGATTGGTCCGGCCGGTTAGGTAGGTTTGTACTTCTTTCAAGACTTTCCATGATCGTTTACTCCTCTCCTGTTTTAAATATTTTCCCTTGGATGAAATAGAAAATTAATGTAAGTATTAACATCACATTTGCAATTGCAGAGGCATAACCAGATTCCATATCTACAAATGCTTTATCGAACAGGTACGTACTAAGTACTTGAGAGGCATTAGATGGTCCGCCACCAGTAAGTACATATACTTCGTTGAATACAAGGAAAGAACCTGTAATCGTGTAGATCGATAATACAAACATCATTTCTTTAGATTGAGGAACCGTAACATATAGGAACTGCTTTATTTTTCCAGCCCCATCAATTGTAGCTGCTTCATATAATTCCTGTGGTATCTTTTGAATGGTTAAGATATACAGCATTGCTGCGTAACCAACTGATTGCCATTGTGATACAAAAATAACAGCAAAGATGGCTGTGTTTGTACTTCCTAACCAACCAGTAGCGAGATTACCTAAGCCGATCAGCTCTAGAAAAGCATTTAAAAGTCCGATTTCAGGATTATAAATGTAAGTGAACAATATCCCGATAACCGCCATCGAAATTAACACAGGTATAAAGTAAATGGTACGCAAAAAAGGTGCTACTTTTCTAAAAATGGTATCCTCTAGAATAGCGGCTAATACAAGACCACCTAAGACCTGGAAGATGAAAGAGATTGCCACATACATAAGGTTATTCTTTAAAGAAGTGTAGAAAATAGGGTCCCGAAATAGTTCGATATAATTTTCAAAGCTAACAAATAACTTTTCGGGGTTAAATGAATTAAATTCAAAGAAGCTATATCCAAAGTTAACACCGATAGGATAGTAGACAAATAATAGGAGCATTAAAAAAGTTGGTGCGAGATATAAGTATTGCCCTAATCTTCTTTTCAGCACAGTCATAGTTAACACCTTCTACTTTAATATTGAAATCAGTAGTGGGGAGCAGCTATCATGTTATAGCTGCCCACACTACTTTTTTCTGAAATCTTCTACTCTACTTTCTCTGCCTCAGCTAGTACTTGTTCCATGATTTCTTCAGGAGTTTTCGAGCCGCTGATCAGCATCTGGACACCATCCATGTAAGGTTTAGAAACTGTTGTTTCAATTCCTTGATCAATCCAGTTTAAGATATATTCTTTCTCCGCAATCATATTTGTCAGCTCAATTTCTTTCTCGGAAGCTGTATCTTCATTTACAGCTCCGATGACAGAACTCGGCATGCCAACTTCTTTCATTAGCTTCTCACCCATAGGCTGCGATGTAAGGAATTTAAGGAACTTCATTGCTGCATCTGGGTTTTCCGATTTTTTAGATACCATGAACCCTTCTGGAGCACCGATGATCCCAGAGTCTGAACCTTCTCCTTCCGTGATGCTAGGGAAGTTGAATGTTCCCCATTCGAAAGATGCTTCTTCCAAATATGGTGCTTCGAATGTTTCCATGAACATAATGCCTGCCGCTTCGTTTAGGAAGAAGTTTCTTGCTTCTTCATGTCCAACAGAGTTAGGGCTGTCATTGAAATATGGAGATAGTTCTTCGATCTTCTCCAAAGCCTCCACATATTTCGGGTCGGTAAATTCAGGAGTTGTATAATCCTGTTCCACAACTTCTTGACTGACCATGCGCTGGTTAACAGCAGTCAGGTAGTGACTTCCTGCCCACGGTGCCTTGTTTCCTAACATTAATGGTGTTTCGCCATTATCCTTTAATGTTTGAAGTGTGCTAATAAACTCATCCCAAGTCTCTGGAGCTTCCAACCCATATTGATCGAAAATATTCTTATTATAATAGAAGACTTTTGAATCTGTATAAAGTGGAACCCCGTAATGCTTTCCATCCTTCATAAATGGCTCTTGGGCCATGATATTTTCAGACCATTCTTTATCCTCTTCATAATAGCTTGAGATATCTAAAGCAATATCGTCATTAATGAACTTGTCCCCGAATGACTTTCCTACCCATGTAAAGAAAACATCTGGTGGTGTGTCACCACCCATAATAACGTTAACTTTTTGTTTGTACTGGTCGTTCAGAGCAGTAGTCTGTTCTACATTAATATCTGGATTTTGTTCCTCAAATTCAGCAATCACTTCATTGTAATAAGTTTTGTATGGTTCGTTTGGCCAGCGGTGCAGGAATGTAATAGTAGTTTCGGCGTCTGTATCTGAAGAAGCAGAAGTAGAATCTGAACTTGCTTCTTTGTTAGGAGCGAAACCAGAGCAGCCTGCAATAATCAAAGTCAGAAAAAGTAACATGAGCATAAAAATTAAACGTTTCACCTAATTACCTCCCCAAATAATTAAAAAGTAGGACTTTTGGACAAATGTACTTTCAATTAACTTACTTTGTTGAGTGAAGCTTGTCCATAGCATTCTTGCATCACCAATAAAAAAATAATGAGTGTACAGACTCCTTGGGATCCACCTCCCTTAGCTCAAAAAATTTGTTGAAGTTAGTATAAGATTATATAATGTTATATCCATTGTCAAACGTTTTTTGAATTATCTGCAAATTTATTACTTAAAAATGAAAGCGTTAACATTAGTGTGGAGGCATTCTGGTGATCGTAGAAAAAATATTTATGTAATCGCTTAATATGCTGTTTTAAATGCGTTTTTATAAGAGGTATCTTAAAATCGCCCCGTTTATTTTTAACAATAATTAAATTTTTCAGAATATTACCTTGACTAATTTGTAATGGGTGGACTATGATGTGTTTATAACATTATATAACAAGTTTTGGTTAGGCGGTGGTATCCAAAGGGGTCGGTGATTGCGTTTATTTTAAGCGGAAGGTAATGGTCAAATAAAAGGAGGAAAATAATGCTGAATTTTGATAAGGAGAAATATTTACAGGTAACTGGTGGGGCTGTGAATTTAAGAGGCCGAATCGAAGCTGTTATTGATGAGGTATCCGATAAAGGTTATGAAAATGTATTTCTGATTGGAATTGGCGGTACGATCGCAGCCATGTATCCATTTGAATACATGCTGAAGTCTAATTCTACGATTCCGGTTTACGCAGAGATCGCAGCAGAGTTCTCTGTGATGGGTCATAAACACTTTAGTGAGAATTCATTAGTTATTCTTTATTCTTTATCCGGCACAACACCAGAAACTGTAGCAGCGGCAGAATATTGTAAGGAAAAAGGTGCTACTACAATTGGATTGGTAGGGGAATTAGGTACACCCCTGGCAGATGCCGTTGATTATCCAATCGCCAACTATGCGGAGAACGACTTTGGTGGAGATTCGAGTGCCATCCAATTATATTTACTTATTTTCCGCTTAATGTATAAACGTGATAGTTTCCCTCATTATGAAAAATTTGCAGATGAATTAGTCACCATCCCTGATCAGTTAATCAGTGTAAAAGAACAAGGGGAAGCACAAGCGGAAGCGTTTGCTGAAAAGTATAAAGATGAAAAATATCATATATTTACTGGTGCTGGTAACCTTTGGGGTAAAACATACTCTTATGCGATGTGTGTATTAGAAGAAATGCAATGGATCCGGACTAAGTCTATCCATGCAGCAGAGTTTTTCCATGGCACTTTAGAAATCGTTGACGAAGAAACCAGTATTGTCGTTGTTAAAGGGGAGGACGAAACAAGACCTCTATTAGAAAGAGTGGAGAACTTTGGTGAAACATATACGAATAAACTAACCATATTTGACACAGCAGACTTTGAATTAAGTGGAATCAGTCAAGAATTCAGAAAGTACCTATCGCCATTGATCATGAACACATTCTTGCAACGAGTCAGTGTTCATCTCGAGGACAAACGTGGACATTCATTAGAAAAAAGACGCTACTACAGAAAAGTAGAGTATTAATACCGTTTAGTAGATTTAAATAAAAATCAAGTCACAAGATTGAGCACTATAAATAGTAAGTTTTTGAAAAATATAACTGGAGGGATTTTTGAATGGCTGTAAAAAACACGGAAGTGAAAGGGATCAATCCACACATTGAATTAGCATTACAAGAGGTAGAAAAACGGGACATTAACAAGGTATTCTTCGTTGCATGTGGTGGTTCATCTGCACTGATGTACCCAAGTAAATACTTAATGGACAGAGAGGCAGTAGCAATTAGCTCGGATCTTTATAGCTCCAACGAGTTTATTCACCGTAACCCGAACACACTAGGCGACAAATCACTTGTCATTTTATGCTCAATGTCAGGAACAACTCCAGAAACAGTAGAAGCTGCGGAGTTTGCTAGAAACAAAGGCGCCCTTACTATTGCGCTGACTCATGAACCAGAATCTCCACTTGCACAGAATGCGGAGTTTGTTGTGGAATATGGGTGGTTCCCGGATTTAATTGCAGTTAATACTAACCAAGCAATTATGATTCAGCTTACGATGGGTGTTCTATATGTAAAAGAAGGTAACAAAAAGTTCGCTGACACAGTGGAGAGCTTGCATAACCTGGAGGATGTCTTCCAAAAGGCAGAAAAGCAATTTGCACCAAAAGTAAAAGAGTTTGCGAAGAAATACAAGGATGAATCCAATATCTATACATTAGCAAGCGGTGGAAACTACGGGCCGGCATACTCATTTACTAGCTGTTTCCTAATGGAAATGCAATGGATTCACTCTAATGCAATCCACGCAGGAGAATACTTCCATGGACCTTTTGAAATTCTTGATAAAGAAACACCTTTCCTGATTTTACTAGGACTAGATGAAACTCGTCCGCTAGAAGAAAGAGCGCTGACGTTCTCCAAGAAATATGGTGAAAAGCTGGAGGTAGTTGATGCGAAAGAGTTAGATTTAGAAGGGATCAGTGACTCTGTTAAGGGCTATGTTGTTCCGGCAATCTTTGATCGTCTGCTTCGTCGTTATGCAGAAGCGTTAGCGGAGGAGCGTAATCATCCACTAAGTACTAGAAGATATATGTGGAAAGTAGAATATTAAGCTCTACCTTGAAAATGGACCAGTTATACCCATCGGTTGAAGACCAATCGATGGGTATAACTCTATAGTTTCTGTTTTCTGTTAATATATAATTTAATGAACGTAGAATTTCAAGCCGATAGGGAAGAGGTGTCAGGATGAAAATAATAGGAATTGGTGATAATGTAGTAGATTTTTATGAAGATCGTGGAGAAATGTTCCCAGGTGGTAATGCTCTCAATGTGGCGGTTTTTTGTAAACGTTATGGAGTAGAAAAAAGCTCGTATGTTGGGCTGGTTGGGAATGATCAAGCAGGTAATCATGTACTGGATACGTTAAGAGCAGAAAATATAGATGTTACTCATGTCCTTCAGGCTATTGGTGTGAATGGAGAAGCGAGAGTCACGTTAGATGAGCAAGGGGATCGGATTTTTGTTGGCTCTAATAAAGAATTTAGTATCCAATCCCAATTGAAACTGAATTTCAACAAAAATATTGTAGAGTTCATTAAGGAGCATGACCTGCTTCATACGAGTGTATTTAGTCACATCGAAAAAGATTTAGAAGACCTAGCAGAAATTATCTCGATTTCCTTTGACTTTTCCACTCGTCGTGATGAGGAGTACTTAAAGGCAGTCTGTCCGTATTTGGAGTTCGGATTTTTCTCTGGAGGGGATCTTTCTAAGGAAGAATGTATCGATTTAATGAAACACGTCCAGAAACTAGGTGTGAAAAAGGTTGGGCTGACTCGTGGCTCGAAGGGGTCATTATTCTTGGTCGATGATGAGTTATATGAACAACCGATCGTGGAAGGTGAGGTAGTCGATACCTTAGGTGCAGGGGATTCGTATATTTCCATGCTGCTCACGAAGTATTATGAGCATCAAGATATTCAAAAAGCAATGCACGAAGGAGCAGTTGCGGCAGTTCAAACTTGCGGTGATTATGGCGCCTTTGGCTATGGTGTAGAGAAAAATGGTTTTGTGAAAAATAATCTATGATTAGCTGACTAAGGAGGGCATATGATCAATAAAATTGCTGGAATGAATATTACTTATTACAGATATTCTTTTGAGATGTTCCTGGATTCGATGGCTAAGCTTGAGATCCCCTCTATTGAACTTTGGGGCGGTGCGCCGCATTTCTATCTGGAAGACCTTACTCACCAGAAAATTCAAGAAACACGGAAAAAAATCCGGGACCGTGATTTAACGATCAACTTCTTCACACCGGAGCAATGTATGTATCCGATTAGCTTAGGTGCTGAAGATGAAATGATGCGAACAAGAAGCTTGGATTACTTTACTCGGTGTTTAGATATTTGTCATTCGCTTGAAGTAGACAAAATGCTAGTAACTGCTGGGCTGGGTTATTTCGATGAGGATATGGAAGAGGGTTGGGTGAGAGCCCGCGATTCATTTGAAAAATTGACGAAGAGTGCGGAGGAAAAAGGGGTTACCCTCGCGCTGGAACCGCTATCAACCTATGAATCTAACCTTGTTACTGACCTGCCTACACTGAAGCGGATGCTTACTGAAGTGAATTCTCCTAACCTGAAAGCAATGGTGGATACTGTCCCGATGGCTCTAAGTGGTGAAAGTCTGAAAAGATACTTCGCGGAGTTTGGTAAGGATTTAATCCATATTCATCTCGTTGACACGAACCAACACCATGCACATTTGGCCTGGGGCGACGGAAACCTTCCACTAGCTGACTATTTAAAGGTTGTGGAAGAAAATGGCTATGAGGGTTACCTGACATTAGAGCTTATCGGTTCCAAGTACACATCAGACCCAGAAGCGGGTGTGGTAAAGAGTTTGAATAGGATAAAGAATGTGCTGGAAAAATCTACTTAATAAGGCTGGTTTGGGAGAGTCGACATTAGAGCATGACTCTCCTTTGTTGTTGATTTAACATGGTGACTTTGGTAGGTGGAGGCAGGTGAGTGACCAATGTGGGTGAAATATTGTGGTATGCTATTGGAGAGAAGATTTGGAATTTTTGAAATATCGTACAGCTAGGAGGGTGATGGATGGCCCAGAGGATTTATCGTATGTCAGATTTCATCATGAAAATAACGTTACTGAACTTTTATTGGATATTTATTACTATTGTTGGAATGGGGGTTTTTGGTCTGTTTCCTGCAACAGTAGCTTTGTTCGCTGTTGTTCGGCAATGGTCAAGAGGAAATGATGAAAAATTCTTTCGGCAATTTGTTACCTATGTTAAAAAGGACTTCTGGCAAGCGAATATACTAGGGTATATCTTAGTTATAATGGGATTTTTATTATATGCTGACGTGCAATTCATCCTCCAAATGGATGGCTTACTACAGGAGTTTATGAAGTATGGATTTGTTTTCTTGTTCATTTTGTACTTTATTATTGCTGTTTATCTTTTCCCGGTATATGTGCATTATGACCTTCCTTTGTTTAAATATTTTCAATTTGCATTCATTATTGGATTCGTCAAACCGATTCGTACAATATCTATAGCCGCCTGCATAGTTGTAATTTATCTAGTCTCCTCTTACTTCCCTGGGACAGTCATCTTTGTGGGAATCAGCGCTCCATTAGCATATATTATGTGGGTGGCCTATGGTTTACTTGACCAAGAGATAAATCTTGAAGTCTGACCCTGGTAGAATAGAAAACTAAAGGGTGGCGTAACATTAAGAGGATTGCCTATATACAGATGTTATGCGAGTTTTAAACGGGGAAGAGGACAGCGCTTTTCAATTAAGAAGTGAAGGTAGAACCCCGGTATCTGGATGGAAAATTGAATTTATTTTATGATAGAAAAAAGAGAAGTGCGCCAACACTTCTCTTTATCACTTTCATTAAAGTGGTTGATTCCACCTTATGTCTGGGCAGGCGTAGGGTGGTTCTTTTTTTCTGCTTGGTTATCTTCGATCAGTTTCCCGTCTTCCATATGCAAAACGCGGTCACATACCCCCAACATTCTTTCATCATGGGTGACCATAATGGCAGCTTTCCTTCTCGTTTTCACTTCATAAGCTATCTTTTCAACGACTGTTCTGCCTCGCTCGGTGTCTAAACTTGCGGTAGGTTCGTCAGCTAGGATGATTTTCGGATCATTCATAAAAGCCCTTCCTATCGCAACTCTTTGCTTTTCCCCACCTGAAAGACTGCTTGGATAGTTGTTCACTCGATGTTCCAATCCTAACTCCCGGACCAATTCATTCATTTTATTTCGGTTCGCCTTTTTGTTGATGTTATTGATTTTTCCTATTAATAGAAGTTGATCCTTAATCGTCAAGTAAGGGATTAAATTCGGTGACTGAAAGATGAATCCAATGTTACTGGCTCGTGTAGCAGTCAATTGGGCTGGCTTGAAAGCCGAAATATCTTTCCCGTCTAAGATAACTTTTCCCTTCGTTGGGGTCAGTAAAGCACCGATGATCGATAATAAGGTACTTTTTCCAGAACCGGATGGACCGACGATGGCCACGAATTCCCCTTCTTTCATGGAGAGTGAGATATCGTCTAAGACTGTGATGGTGCGATCGCCATCTGGAAAGAACTTCGATAAGTGCTGTAGCGTCAGGATTTCTTCGGACATGATCATTCACTCCTCCCGATTGCTTCTAATGGATCTATTTTTGTCACTTTATATAAGGAAAGAAGAGATCCTGCTAAATTCAAAAGGATGAATACAGCGCCTGTTACGAGTACCAATGAAACGGATGCTTGAAAAGGGACGCCCTCAGGCAGGATTTGCGCCATTCCTACAACAGCTGTAGCACTGGCGGATAAGCTGAACAGTGTAAGAAGCAGTACTTGAGTGACGATGCTTTTTGAGATATAAAACGTCGTTGCTCCCATCGCTTTTAAAACACCGAACTGGTTCGTTTTTTGGATGGTCATGACATAGAAAAATACTGCGGACACAAAGGCGGAAATGATGAACATGAATACTTTCATGACGGTGAAAGAGCCTTGCGTTTCCGAATATCCCGGCATCGATTGAACTGCTTCTTCATTCGTTGAAGTATCGAAGCCTGCTATATCTGTTTTTGCCCCGTTATATACGACGGCATTGTAGATACCCTCATTGCTTTTCGTTGGATGGATTCCTGAATCAATATCAGAATAGATGACTGGAAGAAAAGAGTACGTTTGATTTTCGATAAAACCTGCAATGGTCATCGTTTTCTCTGTACTCTCATCGATGAGTCGATCGTTCAATTCATATCCATCTTTTTTGAAACTTTCATTAACCAATACTTCCTTGCCTGTTATTTCACTAATATTCTTTCCTTCTATGATGGGAAGGTCAGCGTAGTGTTCAGGGTCGACGGAAAAATAAATCATATCGGTATCTTTTTGATTTTCTTTTCCCGTAATAGTCGACATCGTCAGTGATAGTGGAGAAGCAGGTTCTTCTATAGAGCTGCTGATTTCCTTGAATTGCTCTTGAGTCAGCTCAGAATTGATGACCGCACCTTCTGCTTCTTCGTTCGTCACAATATAGTCTGCCTTGATTTTTTGTAAGGAAGAACTATCAGCAAAGGACAAACCATTAGCAAGCCCTGTCATGAAAAATACTAAAAACAAAATCGAAACCATGATCAGGCTTAGCAAAATATATCGGAGTTTGGCTCGCTTCATTTCTTTTAAAGCTAAAAACATACCAATTCACCCCATTCTTCCTTTGGTTCGATCGGTGCCTTTAGAAAAGAGCAGACCTAAAAGCAGTCCAAGACCTATAATGAAAAACACCATGAAAGAACTGATCGCTACGAACACTTCGCCAGTAGCCATACCAGAAAGGAGTGCAACACTCAAGCTGAATAAAAGTAATCCTATCGCCAATGCGTAAAGAAGCGCTCTGATTTTATTCATCGCATACTTGGCGGCCGTTTCACGTGTTAAGACACTGTAAGTTACGATCGCCCCACCTACGACAATGAATATGGATGGGCCGAACACCGCTTCTCCTGGGAGATCCATAAAATACAACATAGCTGAAGTCAACGCACCAAAGACGATCACAAGAATGCCTATGATTAAACCTGCGGTTGAAACGCGGGACGCCATCGATGTATAAACAGCTTTCTTCGTATGGTCATCACCGATTTGCCGCATATCTTCTTTAAGCCCGCTCAAATCCCCCATCGAACTGATGGCTTCTTTAAAGGCTTCATCCTCTGTTTTTCCTTCTTTTTCAAAATCTCTTACTTTTTCTTTGAGGTTCATATAAAGTTCCTCTTTCAACTCAAATAATTGCTGGCTTTCCCCGATTCCGGCAAACTCCCGGTCGAGATAATTCTGGATTTTCTTATCTGTTTTATTCTTTTGTGTCATTTGGGTTGATTCCTCCTCCAATCAATTTGTTTAATATTTCTTTCGCAAATTCCCAATCCTTCTTGTTTTGTTCGAAACGTTCGATTCCTTCTTCTGTAATCCGGTAGTACTTGCGTCGCCCGCCCTGTGATTCATCTCCCCAGTAGGAAGCGATCAGGCCCTCTTTCTGTAGCCGCCGGAAAGCTGTGTACAGTGTGGCTTCCTTCAGTTCATACTGCCCCTCGCTCAGTTCGAGAATCGTTTTGTAAATTTCATAACCATAGCTATCTTGTTGGTAGAGAATGTTCAAAACGATCGAATCTGTGTGACCGCGAATGAGGTCTGTAGAAATTTTCTTTGTCAACGTACCATCACCTCCTTGTAATACAATGTATAACATATTACTGTGTCTGTCAAAGTAATATGTTATTTGATGTAATTAATGTGCCTGCCCCCCCGCTGCGTTAATAAGCTAGAGAATGGACACCATCAGATGTTTAAGCTTTGAAGTATTAATTTTTTTGTCCAATGAATTTACAAGGAATTATTTTTAAATCTGTAAAAATAAACACCTTTGTCGATATATAGTATAGAGCCACCTGAAATTAGAGATAAAGACGTAAGAGGCATGTAGGTAGATTGGAACGTTGGGGTCTCGTAGATAATTAGAACGAAAATCATACATACGGATAGTAAAGTCAAAAGGATAAAATGCAATATCAGGGGGCTGGAGTAAGGGCTACTTTACATCATGATAGTCAATTTTCTGCAATCCCCTTTGCCGAAACAGATTAACCGATTGGCTATCCTCATGTGAGGATGGCCTTTTTTATGTTTTTTTCTAGACTTTATTCCTGTGGAGAAACCATCTCCCCTCATGCCGAAGTCTTCTATACAAAATTGAAAAGGAGAAGTGATCAAATGTTAGAGACAACAGAACGGCTTCACGAACAAGCCACAGACTTATTAAGTGGTATCATTAGCTCCATCGAAAATGTCATTCCATTGCAACTTGATTTCCATGCCCCTACATCATCGGAACAAGTAGTAAAACTGGAATACGGGGTTTTAATAGGGATCATCGGGGATGTGAAAGGAAAAATGGTCCTGGTGGGTGAACGGGCCTTTTTTGGGAGGATTGGAAAAGAGATGTTTGGCATGACACCGGAAGGAGATATGCTGCTTTCCTTTAGTGGGGAGTTAGGAAATATGATTGCAGGCGGTATGGCTACAAAAGTCATGGAAAAGGAAATCAAGTCAGACATCACTTCTCCCACCATACTACAGGGAGATACCATCATGAGTGGTTTTAAAGATGGTCTGCATATACCAATTACGGTCGAAAATGCGGGAGAAATGGATGTTTATCTTTTGTTGGATTTGTAAGAACAGAAGCATTTGAATACTTAGGAGGAAAATAAATGAAACAAAAGTTAAGGAATTTGAGTATAGCATGGAAATACGGTCTTACTTTAATCGTCGTTTTTGTCTTATTTGGTATTTCGACAGTAGTAGTAACTACATTGATCACTAGTATAGGTGATGATATAGATGCGCTGGAAAGACGAGGGGACAGGGCTTTGAAAATCACTGAAATGGGTTCATTGACCCGTTCAAAAAGTATTCGGGTCATCGATTATGTACGAACCCCCGAACAAATCTATATCGATGAATTTGAAAAGCGCAGGGAAAACTTCAACACTTTAGAAGCAGATATACGAAGCAAGATGGATTCTGAAAAAGAGCTTGCTTTATTTGACCAAATCGTCGCTATGGATAAAGAAATGAATGATGTCTTTATGGAACAGATTGTACCCGCAGTTCAAAATGGAGAAACAGAAGCGGCGGATAGCTTGCTGCAGGATTCGAATACGATCCGTTCCGAAACGGTGGATTTGTTAGCAGAACTCCGTACGGTGGTGAATGATCAGCGTGCTAATGCCATCATAAAGGCAAAAAAAGATCAGCAATTAACACTATTGATCCTCCTTGCATCCGTAGGCATCTCTGTTCTTATTGGTGGCTTGCTTGTTTACTTTATAAGTCGGATGGTAACCAGGAACCTGCATGAAGTGGTGGATGTTAGTAACCAGATTGCAGATGGAAATCTTAGTATCCAAGCTATTGAGTATGATGGAAAAGACGAAATTGGGCAACTGGCTCAAAGTATTAATACGATGAGTACAAACTTGAAAGAAATGATCAGCCAAATCTCTGAGGTTTCCGAAACGGTCAGCAGCCAAAGTGAAGAATTGACGCAATCGGCCAATGAAGTGAGGTCCGGATCGGAGCAAGTAGCTGTAACTATGCAGGAACTGGCTTCAGGTTCTGAATCTCAGGCAAACAATGCAACAGATCTCTCTTCCGCTATGACTACCTTTTCTACACAAGTGGAGGAAGCGAATGCCAATGGTGAGAACATCCGACAGTCTTCTGAAAATGTACTAGGTATGACCACAGAAGGAAGCCAATTGATGAATTTGTCAGTTCAGCAAATGGCTGCCATTGATAAAATCGTACAGGAAGCTGTACAGAAGGTGAAAGGGTTGGATTCCCAGTCACAAGAAATTTCAAAATTAGTATCAGTCATTAGAGATATCGCCGATCAAACCAATCTTTTAGCCCTTAATGCAGCGATTGAAGCGGCACGGGCAGGAGAACATGGGAAAGGCTTTGCGGTTGTCGCGGATGAAGTACGGAAACTTGCCGAACAAGTAGCGGAATCAGTTACGGACATAACTGGCATTGTAGAAAGCATACAAACAGAATCCGCAGATATGGCAGAATCCTTGCAGGGAGGCTACCAGGAAGTTGAAAAAGGGACCAGCCAGATGAAGACCACCCGTGAAACTTTCACGAAAATTAATGAAGCTGCCAAAGAAATGACAAATGACATTCAATCTGTAACAAGTAACTTGTCTGCGATATCAGCAAGCAGTCAAGAAATGAATGCTTCCGTCGAAGAAATCGCATCCATTTCCGAAGAAGCTGCTGCCGGTGTGGAACAAACCTCGGCATCTGCTCAACAGACTAGCAGTTCAATGGAAGAAGTAGCGGATAGTTCCAATGAATTGTCCAAACTAGCCGAAACATTGAATGGTTATGTACAGAAATTCAAAATATAAGGGAATAGAATAAGTATCTTCAAAAAGGGAGAGTCAGCGATCAATAACTGACTCTCCCTTCTATTTATGAACATTAGATTATGGTTAAGTGTATGTAAGGTAAATGGCGGCTTTACATTACAGTATGATTACCCCACCGTTTTCATAGGATGATTTGAGGGGATTACCCATCAATGTTCCTAGAGAAAAGGAGGGCTTTATGAAATACTGTCGAGAGTGTGGAGAAGAGCTGGTCGAGGGGAATAAGTTTTGCTTGGAATGCGGGCATCCAGTTGATCCTGCATCAAGTCCGGAATCTGAAGAGCCATCAATAAAGCCCGGAAAGAAGAAGTTATCAAAGAAACAGAAACTATGGTCGGTAGTCGGTATCATGATCGTTTTCCTGTTAGTCACTACATACTTGCTTGGGTCAAATATGAATTCAAAAACAAGCCTTGTCCAAAAGTATGAAGAGGCCGTAGAACAGAAGGATACTAAGGTGCTGGCAGATTTGTTTGTTTTTGAAGACTCCGACGAGAAAGTGGATGAAGAGGGTACGCAGGCGTTTTTGGATTATCTTACCGAGTATCCAGGGGAAGCAGAGGCATTATTGGAGGAACTGGAAGGACAGTTGGATGAGCCGAAATCGAAAGAAGAGGAACTTTGGGATGAATGGCTGGATGAAGATTACTTTATAACCATTGTTCAAGACGGGAAGTTTTTATTTTTTGACCGCTACCGTCTCGCAGTGAAACCAGTGTTTGTTACACTCCACTCGGATTATAAAGGGACGAAAGTAACGCATGGAGAAAGTGAGGTTTATACGGCGTCCGAAGATGGTGAGGGACAGGAGTATGGACCGCTCTTCCCTGGAATCTATCAATTTTCTGCTGCTTATAAAAATGACACAGCTGATTTGACTACTACGGAAGAAGTGGAGCTATGGGGGACTTCCAGCAAGGATGTTCACTTCCAAATGAAAGCCGACACTGTCACATTTGAAACAGAAGCGATGCCTGAGGGTTCAGCTAAGCTATATGTGAATGGAGAACTGGTGGACTTCGATCCATTTTCAAAAGAGTCATACGGTCCTGTGATGCTGGATGGTTCTGTAAAGGTGGAGGTGGAAGCGGAATTTCCTTGGGGGGTAATGAAGTCTGACACTATTGCTTTGAAGGAACCGAATGTAGAGGTGAACTTCGAATACAGCGATGACATGGAAAAGGAAATCGCGAAAATAGTAGGAGAATATTATCAATCCTATTTAGTGTCCTTTGAAACAAAGGGAGAATTGCCACTGGAACATGTAACCGAAGATTTTGAAGAAGATGTACTAGAAAGAATCAGTGGATGGGATGATGAAGGCTATACCACTCAGCTTTGGGTGAAGAATATGGAAATGTCGCGTGCAGATAAATACCTGACGAAGCGTGATGATAAGTACTATATCCGTGCTGATGTAAGGATGGAATACTTTGAGAGTCATTTCTTAACAGCGGAAGGTCCGGGAGATCCCGGCTTTTATAATAATACCTTAAGCTATCACATGGTTTTTAACGATGGTTGGGAAATAGATGATGTGGAATATTTATCTTTGGACTATGAAGAAGATTTCAAGGAAACAGTCCCGATCATGGAAGATTCGGATGTTTTTCAATTGGAGATTCCTGAACAGGATACACCAGTGGAAAATTTGGAAGCTAAGCATCCTGCTCAGTTTGTCATTGAGTTTAGAAACTCTTATGAGGCTGCTCTTAACGCTGTCGACTTTTCGATTGCTAAAGACTATTTATTAGATGATAGTACGGCATATCATGAATTGAAGGACTATGTGGAAACAGAAGTCGAAGATTCTTTTGATTTTAATTTTACCTTGAACGAACCTTTGAATGTGGAGACCACTGCTGATGGTGCGATCGTGTTCATGCATGAAACGTTCACTTTCACTCATAATGGCGAGCGGACCGATTATAACCGTGAAAAGGAATATACGTTAACAGTGGATGAGGAGGGGAGTTATAAAATAGAGAGAATTGATATTTTAGAGACAGTACGGGATTGAAGGGTAAATAAAAACGCGTGAAATCAGATTCCAAACCTGATTTCACGCGTTTGTTGTTCAAGCAGATTATTGATTTTAACCGCTAGAACGGCATGAACATATTAGTCATGCTTGAAATGAATTGGTTCACTACGACACGCAGTAACAGGAATAATATCAAATACGTAAGCATGGTATGGATGAAAGGATCCAGGCCGAGCTTTTTCTCATGGTGCAAAGAGTAAAGGGTGAATGGAATACTGGATGCAAGTCCAAATAATATTAGCGCGTTGGTAAATGGAATCAAAGACCCAAGACCAAGCAGCAAGAATAAACATGTGACGGCTAGTAGGACCATCGGAATCGTCAGGAAGGTAACGAATCTGCCGGATACTTCCCTGAAAGAAGGGGGGTCAGGATTTCTTATTTTCAGTAAAAGGAACATCGTGGCACAAACAATTGTGATGGCTAGAAGGGATACAATCAGGACAGGAAAAAGTACGGTCATGAACGACACGTCAAACCCGAAACCGAAAAAGCCGAACATATCTGTTATTTTTTGTGTTGCAAGATGCACGGTAAGCACGGAGAAAAGAAGGAATAGTAGGAACGTATTTCTTGCTTTCGAATAATTATCATCCATTCCTTCTCGAAATGCATTGGTCGGTTCTTTACACACAACCTTCAAATATTCGAAATAATCTTTCGTGGACTCGATAAACTTTCCGGATGGGCGTTGGGCATTATCCGTGTTGACTACTGCCGGCGTTGCAGTGATGACTTGTCTATGTTGTTGGGAAGAAAAGTGGGATTGCTCTGACATGGCTGGACTGGTGGCTTGTTCGTTAATTGTTGAAGGGAGTTCCGTTGTAAATGTTTCCCCATTTTCTAAGGGTTCAAATGGTTTCCCGCAGTTACCACAGAACTTTCCTCCTTGATAGGCTGTTTTGCAATGGGCGCATTGTTGCATCACGTTCACTCCTTTTCACTTAGTCGTACTGCTTATGTACTCCTCCTTTCGGTAGGTATTCGAGGCAATCATGACATTATACGCGGCCAAACTCCCGTTGATGTTTGTTATTTTGATGCCTGACCCCCACTCCGTTAGTGAACTAAAGGAGGACCTTTCGTGCCGAAGAACAATAAAAGAGAGTCTGGCGGTCAGACTCTCTTTTGCATTTATATAAAAATACCTAACCAGACCGCATTGATCATAGCTAGAATCAAAATTATCTTTTCATAATTGGAAACCTGCTGGTGATCATCCACATCCATTTTGAAAATTAAACAGATGGCCGTGATTACAATGGCTACCATACCAAACGCTGCCCACATCCGCTCCGTGCCTAGCCAGAAGGCGCAAAGCCCTGTCATTCCAAAGTAAAAAAGAGCAGGCAGACGGCTGTATGCCGGACCGAATTTATTTGCAGCCCAAACGACGCTTGTCTGTTTGATCGGATGTGCTTGCTGGTCGGCATCACGATCAGGGATATGGTGGACCATCACCCAGGCGATGCAGAATAAAGCATTAATGGCAGCGTTCTGGACTGCCCATTCAGGGAGTGTATCGAAGGTAAGCCAGGCTCCGGCAA
Source organism: Halobacillus dabanensis (assembly GCF_900114165.1). GTDB lineage: Bacteria > Bacillota > Bacilli > Bacillales > Halobacillaceae > Halobacillus > Halobacillus dabanensis. The sequence goes on along the minus strand of NZ_FOSB01000002.1, from coordinate 517,107 downwards.
GTCCAAGAAAAAGTACCGATGGAAAAGTAGCGAGCCATTCCCCGACAAAAGGACGGTAACTTAGTCGGAAAGGGGGAAGGGAGTAGGAGATAGCACCCCAAAGCCCGATAGCTAACAAGATCGCCAATTTATAAAACTGGAAAAAGGCAAAAGCGATCGTCGTCATAAGTAAGACGACAATCAGCCCTTTTCCCAACTGCCACATCGTCTGGGAAGAAACCAAACCTGTCTGGATCACCCGGCTTCCTCCTGACAAAATTGCTGGACTATGGGCATCTGTCCCTGACTGGTCGTCGATATAATCATTCAAAAGATGGGTCAACACCCCGTGGATGAGGAAAGCACCAAGTACTAACAGGGTGAAAGTGATCATCCATTGGTTTCCTGATATAGGGAAGTAAAGGTATAAAGGCAGCATTGTGGAAACGATGGTGGCGACACTAGAAGAAATGACAGCCACGGATCGAAGCAATAACCAACCGGTTTTTATGGTAGAGAGAGCTTGGGTGAACATGGATTTCAACACCTTTTAATTGAGATTTTTTGATTGTTTCGATGGGGAGTCGGGCCATAAATAAGAGACTATATGTAAAAGACCACTATTACTTACATACCCGAGTGAGAATCAAATCAAGCGTAAGTACTTTTCCTTTTAAGCGAAGAAGTTTACAATTGATTATTAAGAACATTATGAAAAATATATCATTTCACTAGGGGGAAAGTACATGAAATACCTTCGTTTTCAAAAAGATGGAGAAAATCATTTTGGTGTATTGGAAGATCAGAAGATAACAAAGCTGAACGGGGATTTCCTTGAAGGGGCAGAAAAAAGTTCCAATACATATGCCTTCGACGAAGTGACAGTGTTACCACCTGTCGAGCCGTCTCAAGTGGTCTGCATCGGGCTTAATTACGCTTCCCATGCAGAAGAAACGGGTAAGCCGCTGCCGGAGGAACCGATGATGTGGATGGTTTCCCCAAGCGCAGTCATCTCCGAAGGCGAAGAAATTGTACTTCCGAATCTGGACCACCGAATCGACTATGAAGCAGAGATCGCCATCGTGATTGGGAAAAAGGCGAAAAACGTTTCCGAGGAAGATGCGCTTTCTTATGTTTTCGGGTACACCATTGGTAATGATGTATCTGATCGTCATTTACAAAAGAAAGATGGACAATTTACCCGGGCGAAATCTTTTGCCACTTTTAAACCACTCGGCCCTGTTATCGAAACTGAGATGGATCCGAATCATGCGGATATAAAGCTTACTTTGAATGGGGAAGTCAGACAACAATCGAACACGAGCGACTTGATCCACAATATCGAAAAGCTGCTTGTAAAAGTGACAGAAGTGATGACACTAAAACCTGGTGATGTAATTTTGACAGGAACGCCAGCGGGAGTGGGGGCGTTGTCTCCTGGCGATCAGGTAGAAATAGAAATAGAAGGAATCGGAAAACTTACGAATCGTGTGAAGCAATAACCGGGAGGACCTTGCAATCGGGCAAGGTTCTTTTTTTGACTGGAAAAATTATTTCGCCTGCTTCAGAAAACCACATAAGAAAAGAGTCACCCTACTCTCTACCTATTTCCTTCGTTTATATATGAAAATACAGGGGAACATAAAAATTCAAGCATATATAACAGGAGGAGTTACATGAAGACGAAAGCAGCTATTACTTATGACAAGGGAGCTGACTTCCAAATAGATGAAGTCGAATTGCAAGAACCGAAAGCGAATGAAGTGTTGATTAAAGTAGTAGCTTCCGGTGTATGCCATACCGATGCGGTAGCAAGAGACCAGGAGGCACCTACTCCGCTTCCTGCCGTTCTTGGTCATGAAGGATCAGGAATCGTCGAGAAGGTAGGGGAAGGTGTACGTTCCGTGGAAGAAGGAGATCATGTAGTTCTTTCCTTTTCTTCCTGCGGCCAATGTGAAAATTGCTTGACCGGAAATCCTGCTTACTGTGATGTGATGGTGGAGTTGAATTTTGGGGGTAAAATGCCTGATGGAACCCACCGTATTTACAAAGGAGGTCAGGAGCTTTCCAGCTTTTTCGGACAGTCCTCGTTCGGTATGTATGCCGTCGCTCATGAGCGGAATGTGGTGAAGGTGGACAAGGATGTTGATCTCGAGCTGCTTGGCCCACTCGGGTGCGGAATACAAACAGGCAGTGGAACCGTATTGAATAAGCTTCAACCAGCCTTCGGTGAAACGATCGCTGTATATGGATGCGGTGCTGTAGGATTGAGTGCTATCATGGCCGCTAAGATTGTCGGAGCCTCTAAAATCATTGCCGTCGACGTTCATGACAGCAGGCTTGAATCTGCAAGAGAACTCGGAGCGACTCACACCTTCAACGGTAAAGAAGTCGACGTTGTGGAAGAAATTAAACAAGTGACAGATGGTGGTACCCATTATTCTGTAGAAACGACAGGGGTCCCGGAAGTGACTCGTCAATCTGTGCTCGCCCTTCGTCCCATGGGAACATCTGCTGTTGTCGGTGTAACGCCTGATACGACGTTCAACGTTTTTGAAGACATCATGGCGGAAGGAAAAGCATTAGTCGGAGCGATCGAAGGAGATGCTGTGCCCCAAGTGTTCATTCCGAAAATGATCGAATATTACAAGATGGGTAAATTCCCGTTCGATAAACTTGTTAAATATTATTCGCTGGAAGAAATCAACCAGGCATTCGCTGATTCAGCAGACGGAAAAACGGTCAAACCGATTGTTAAAATGGAGCATTGATATTTAATGGAAGCCCTGAAAAGAGGAGACTCTTTCAGGGCTTTTTTGTGTCGTCCGCTCTTCGCTTGAATATGGACATTTATCGCTGAATAATAGATAGGTTTGGCTGGATCACAGCTGATAATGGCTGAAATCATGGGAGAGTTGGAAAAATTAACGTTGAAACCGGACAGATTATTCATCTCCTTGGACAGACGATTGGGTGGGCTTTCCCGACTTCGTTAGTGTGAAAAATGATGGGTTAACCAAGTTGTTAATTGTTGAGGTTATTCTATTTTCAAAATCCAAAAGACGAATAGTTAAAAAGACCCGCCAGCAAGGATTACCTTCCTGGCGGGCATTGGCTTATTTCATAATCGTTGATCCTTTGAGTAGCTCCGGTTTAGCTCCTAGAATCAATAAGAATAGTTTAGCGTCTCCGATGTCACGGTATTGATCCAGTACCTCTTTGACCACTGGGAAATCCTCATGATTTTTTAGTTTGTCCACTTCCTTTTTATAAAGAGAAAGTATCGAACCTTTAACGAATTCCGGGTAGGTAGCTGTCAAGTCTTCTTCCATTAGAAGGGCCCCCATATAGCCATACTTGATTTGAAGCTGACGGGTGAAACTGACGACATGTGTCAATATTTCATAGACCTCAGGGTTGCGGCGGCTGACTTCTTCCAAATCTTTTTTCGCTTCGTACAATTCATCCAAGCTTGCTAATTTCAACATTTTTATCTGCTCCTTCTTCCCATGGTTTTTCAAGTTCGATTATTTCTGTAAGCTGAGAGCTGTGCTCCCGGCGGATCCTCCGTGTTTTCGCACGCTCTTCGCCGGACTGATAAAGGAATTTCTCTTCATTTGTCTCTGGAATAACCGCCGGGACTTTGACAGCTTTTTTATTTTCATCAAGAGCGACGAACGTCAAGAAAGCAGTCGCAGCCATGCGGCGGTGGCCTGTAATCATGTCTTCCGCAATTACTTTACAGAAGATTTCCATTGATTTGTTCCCTGTATAAGAAACGAAGGACTCTACACACACCGAATCGGTTTGATGGATCGGATGTAAGAAATCAATCGAGTCTGTCGAAGCGGTGACGCATTCTTTCACACGAGCATGCCGTCGTGCCGATATGGTGGCGTTATTATCAAGTTTCTTCATGAGGACGCCGCCGAACAATGTATTGTAATTATTTAAATCATTGATCATTACCTGATCTGTATTGATCACTAAACTTTCTTTTGCGCGTTTTGCTTCCATCTATTTTTCTCCCCTTTTATCTGGAATAATTCGTTATTGTTTTATATCTGGATATAATCATGGAATAACTTCAGTGTACGGGTGAATTTTTGGGAAGTGAAATAGCAAATCATCATGAGTTGGATAGCCTTTATCTATGGAAATGCTTACAATCATTGACTTTTTGCATAAAAAAAAGACCAACTTCAACTTGAAGCTGGTCCACTTCCCTCTGTACTTAAGCGATCTTGAGTGTATGCTAGCCATTCCTTCGTGGCATAAGAGATGTATTGATCTTTCGGCCAAATAAGTGCAAGCTCCCAGGCAATGGCAGGCTTGATGACTCTGACTTTCTTCACATCCTCTTTTAGCAGTCTGGCCACACTTTTAGGGAGGATGGAAATACCGAGATTTGAAGCGATCATCTTGCCGATAAAGTCCCATTGAGAGCTTTCGGAGATGACTTTTGGAATGAAGCCAGCTTCTTTGCAGGAAGATGTAATCCTGTCGTTCAAAACGAAATCTTTGTTGAATAGGATGAATGAATCGTCTTTCAGTTCTTCCAGCCGTATTTGTTTACGTCCTGCTAACGGGTGGGCAGGAGGAAGGACGACCTCCAATTCTTCACTTAAAAGAAAGAAGTGGTCGAAGCGGTCCGTTTGTGTCGGCAAAACGGTAATACCAACATCGAGTTCCTCCTGGAGGATATTGTCTTCGATTCTTTTCGCCCCGTCCTCGATGAGTTGGAAGGTGATGTGGGGATACTTGGCATGGAAGCCTCCGAGAATTTTAATGATTTGATCAGCATCCATAATCGGCGGAAGACCGACTCGGATGTGACCTTTTTTCAGTCCTAGCAGATCATCGAGTTGGGTGTTAAGGTTTTCGAAGGCTTTATCGATGGTTTTTGCTTGCATCAAAATCAACCGTCCGGCATCGGTAAGGATAACCTTTTTCCTTGTTCGTTCAAATAATTCCACCCCTAGGTCTTCTTCCAGGTTTTTGATCATTTTGCTGATGGTCGGCTGGGCAATAAATAAGTGTTCCGCTGCTTTGGTGAAACTTTGGAAGCGGGCGACTTCTATGAAATATTGTAAATGGCGGATGTCCATTGGTTACATCTCCTTCATTTGGTTAACTGATTACGTTCCATCATAAAGAGAGCTGTCCATTCTATCAATGGAAAAGTTTTTTTATTTTCTCCTCCTGCTTTATCTTATATCAATATTGGATTACGAATCGACTGTCCAAGTAGCGGCTTACTTAAAGGACTTAGATTTAGTAGCATAAGGAACGAACTAAAGAATAGGTGACACCAGGAGGTCTATGTCTTAAGAACTAATCCATTAGTCTGTTTATGCAGGTGTAGGATTAGAAATAAAAAAGGCAGCCAGAAATGTCTGGCTGACCTTAGAATACAAGGAAGATCCATCTTATTAAGGAGGTGACAAGAAATAAAAAAGTAGAAAAGCCTTCTCCAGCAGACACTTCTACTTACATTGTATGAATTAATCAATAATTTTCACATTCAATTTTTTGAGTTCCCTGTAAAGCTCTTCATCCATAGGTTGGTCGGTAATAAAGGTGTTGATTTGATTGGATAAGCAGAATACCGCACTAGATGAAAGGTTTATTTTAGAATGATCTACTAACGCGACAATTTCTTTCGCTCTTTTTACCATTTCCCTCTTAAGTTCTACTTCATAAAGATTAAAATCTGTAAGTCCTGATTCAATCGAAAACCCGCTTGCTGATGTGAACATTAAATCGATATTAACTTGGTCCAAGGTCTGTATTCCCAGGTCTCCTTCAATTGAAGTGGATCCCTTTGTTACAATTCCCCCTATCAAGATAACCGTAATCAACGGGTTATCTTTTAGTTCCAAAGCTGTTTGGATACCATTTGTTACAACAGTTAATTGAAATGGAATATTTTTTAAGTGCCGAGCGAGTTCCACCGTCGTCGAACTCGCATCAAGTAGAATACATTGTTGGTTTTTAATCAATTCGAGAGCTTTTACAGCAATTTTTCTTTTTTCGCTTTTGTGTTTCTTTTCACGAAAATAAAAACTCGTCTCATTGCTAACACCTTCGTTAAGAATGGCACCACCGTGTGTTCGTGTTAACAGACCATCCATTTCTAATTTGGTTAAGTCCGCCCGAATGGTAGCTTCCGAAGTGCTGATTTGCTCAGCTATTTCCTTTACAGTCAACCTTTGTTTCTGTTGTAGAATTTTCATAATTTCATTTCTTCTTTCACTTGCAAACATTTTCATAGTACCTTCCCCCTTCGTCTTTTTCAATAATAAAGCTTGTGTTCACGGTTTACGGAAAATTATTAAAAGTATCGTTTCCCCTCGTTTCGAAAATATTCAAAAATATATTTGACAAAATGAAAATAAGTGATATTATGAATATACAGTAATATGTAAACGGTTACAATAGCTGGCAACAAAATATGCATATATTATCAGGTGTATTATCTGAAGATTCTGTTAAAATGTCAGGCAATACCTTTACTTTTGTAACAAAATTAGTCCGTGATAAGGAGTTAGATGGGATTGTATATACCTCTTTGAACAAAAATGCCTTGTAAAAGGGCGGCTTTCGAGTCAAAGCATCCATATACTAGCGTCCATATTTGCATTGGAATCCGGATTAGGAGAAATCAATAAACTTTATAATCTATGGGGGTTCCAGAGTAACGTCCTACATACCGGTAAAGATTATTGCAAAAGTAACAAAAAACAAAGGGAAAAACCCAAGTTTACAGGATAATTCGTAAGGGAGGATGAGCATGAAAAAAGTCATTAATAACCCAAGTGATGTGGTGGAAGAAACGATTGAGGGATTTTTAGCAGCCTACAATCATTCATTCCGTAAGGTAGAGAATGTAAATGGTATAACCCGAAGGAATCTTAAGGATAAAGTTGGAGTCGTTATTGGAGGAGGCAGTGGTCATGAACCACTGTTCATGGGATTCGCTGGGGACGGGCTTGCAGACGGTGTAACCATTGGTAACGTTTTTGCTGCACCTTCACCGAATAATGTACAAAGCGTTGCGCAGGCAGTTGATTCAGGCAAAGGTGTCCTGTTTGTCTATGGCAACTATATGGGGGACATTTTGAATTTTGACATGGCTGCTGAGCTGCTTGAAATGGAAGGAATTGAATCCCGGACGGTACTGGTGAGAGATGATGTAGCTTCTGCGCCAATGGAAAGATACGAAGATCGCAGAGGGATAGCTGGTGACGTTTTTGTCTTTAAGATTGCCGGTGGTGCTGCCGAGCAGGGGTTAGATTTAGAGAGTGTTGCAAAAGTGACCCAAAAAGCGAGCGATCAAACATTTTCGATTGGAGTTGCATTAAATCCCGGAACGATGCCGGACTCTGGAGAATCAACGTTTACTCTAGCAGATGATGAAATAGAATTTGGTATGGGTATTCATGGGGAGCCGGGAGTCGAACGGACCAAAATGATGACAGCGGACGAATTGACGGAACGGCTAATGGAAAGATTGCTGGATGAAAGTAAGATTGACAGCGGGGAGGAAGTTAGTGTTTTAGTAAACGGTCTTGGTTCGACAACCCTGATGGAATTATTCATTGTTAACCGTAAAGTAGCTCAAATCCTGGAGGATAAATCCATTACAATTCATGACATGGATGTAAACAGTTATTGCACCACACAAGAGATGGGCGGGCTCTCGATCACCCTCTTGAAGTTGGACAGTGAGTTAAAAGAGCTGTATGATGCACCGGCAAACTCGCCTTATTACAAAAAATAAGTCTATAAAATTAATTTGGAGGGGAAAACCATGCAGACAGATGCACTGATAATTAATTTGAATGCAACTCAAGTAAAAGAGATGTTCCTATATGTTGGGGAAAAAGTAAGAGAAAACAAACCACTCTTAACCAAAATCGATAGCGCTATCGGTGATGGAGACCATGGGATTGGTATGTCGATTGGCTTTACAAAAGCAGAAGAAAATTTAAAAGAAAAAGAATTTACAACGATTAATGAAGTAATAAAAACAGTAGGTATGTCTATGATGACATCGATGGGTGGAGCATCTGGAGTTATTTTCGGAACTATGTTTATAGGGGGAGTAAAAGGATTAGAACCTCATGAGAAATTAAACTTGCCGATATTAGCGGAGATTTTTGAGAAATCACTTGAAGCCATTAAAGTACGGGGGAAAGCAAGTTTAGGTGATAAGACAATGATTGACGCCTTTGAACCAGCTGTCGAGAGATTAAAACAATGTTCTGACAATAATAAAAGTTTATTAGAAGGGCTGAAAAATGCAGAAGAGGGCGCTGACAAAGGAGTCGAACTCTCCAAAGAGTATATCGCAAAATTCGGAAGAGCTAAATCTTTAGGGGAAAGAGCTATCGGTCATCAGGATGCTGGTGCTACCTCTGTATGGATTATCTTTAAGTCGATGAGAGAATGGGTTGAAGGTTTGAGCAAACATGCATAAGGGAAAGCTTTGGATCGGTACAAACTGGAAAATGACGAAAACCATTGAGGAAGGGGGAAGGTACACAGAACTGCTAAAGGATATTGAAGGTACTTTATCCAGTGATATCCAGTTGTTCATTATTCCTTCTCACACCGCACTTTACCCTGTTAAAAACCAATTGTCTGAATCTAGTATTCTACTAGGCGCCCAAAACATGCACTGGGAGGATAGCGGGGCATTTACGGGAGAGGTATCTCCTCTTATGCTCAATGAAATCGGTATAGAATTAGTTGAACTCGGACATTCCGAGCGCAGGCAGTATTTTAATGAAAACGACATCGACATAAATAAAAAAGTCCATGCTGCCTTACACCATAAAATAAAACCGCTTGTATGTATCGGAGAGAATATGGAGCAAAAAAATAATTCTATTTCAAAAGAAACGCTAGCATCCCAATTAAAAATTTGCTTAAAAGGCCTGACAGAAGAGCAAGTAAAACAAGTAATGATAGCCTATGAGCCGGTGTGGGCTATAGGGGAACGAGGAATTCCAGCAGACTCTTCCTATGTAGCTGATATCCATTTATTTCTAAGGCGAACTTTGGTGAAACTATTTGGAGATACTGGAAGAGAAATTCCATTGTTGTACGGAGGAAGTGTAAACAAGGATAATTTTCTGGAATATATCGACATTCAAAATGTGAATGGTTTGTTTATAGGAAGAGCGGCCTGGAATATAGAAAGCTTTCAAGAAATATTACACTCTCTTGATTCATTATTAACAACTGATGTTAGTAAAGTATAAATAAACAGAAAACATGCTGACGTTCCATCTTGAGAGGAGAATTAAGCGTCTTTCAGATGTGGATAAAAAAGTTACACAAAGAAAAGAGAGCGGTCATCTTATAAGACTGCTCTCTTTTTTGTGTTTTAGTTAATGATGTCAATATTGCTATCTTTTAATAATTGCAATATCTCATTCGGAATATCTTCATCCGTGATGATTTTGTCAATTTCATCAATAGACGCAAAAGGAGCGATCGAACTGGTTCCTATTTTTGTATGATCCAAAAGAGCTATAACTTTTTTTGCTTTTTGTACCATTACTTTTTTCAATTCTACTTCATATACGTTGAAATCGCTTAACCCATCTTCCAATGTAAATCCACTAGCAGAAGTAAACATCATCTCTATATTAATTTCATCTAATACGTTTTTTCCAAGGAGACCTTCCAATCCCATAGATCCCATTCTAGCTATTCCCCCTATGAGAATAACATTTATAGAAGGATTTTCTTTTAGTTCCAAGGCGGTGGATATTCCGTTTGTTACGACTGTAAGTTTTGTTTCTTTTTCTTTTATAATACGAGCCAATTCTAAAGAAGTGGTACTGGCATCCAGCAATATACAATCTTTGCGGGAGATCAACTCTACAGCCTTACGTGTTATCGATTTTTTATAATCAATGTTTCTCATCGCTCTATCAGAAAAGTTATTTTTTGGCGGTTCATTTTCATTCAGAACGGCTCCACCGTGTGTGCGTGTCAATAATCCTTCCTCTTCCAAAAGATTTAGATCTGTACGTAGAGTTGCTTCAGAAACGTTTAATTTATTTGCTAAGTGCTTAACAGTTAGTCTTTTTTCTTGTTGTAAGTGGCTTACTATTAAGTTACGTCTCTCAGTAGCGAACATTTTCCCCAAAAAATCACCTTCATTTTTTTGTTTTGTTAACATTCCGTAGATACTTTTAGGATATCACGATAGTAAATGAAATAAAATATAAATGGCTCCTTGCTAAGATCTGATGCTAAAGTAACTCTTTAAATCCATAGACTCTATTAAACGTTGATGTTCCTAATCAGTTATTAAAGTTTATGGCAGTAGTCTTGAAGACTCAAGATGATTGTGGGAATTAAGGGGCGGTGGGGAATAAGTCGCTTATCGCGAGGAAGACGGCAAGCTTTCTCGGTCTATGGCCCTGCGGGGTTTTGCCAGTCTATCCTTTCCCGATCTTCCCCCTGAAGTGGCTAAACCAAAAATGAGGACATAAGCGATGTGTGTGCTATCCAGCTCCAGTGCCTAGCGACTAGTGAGACTTACCCCCGCTTCTGTACGATAAGTCAACACCGAATCGCTCTGCTCCCTGTGGTTTCTTTATCTCCTCCACTCCGTACAGTCCATACACCGGCTCCCAAGACAATTTCGATTCCCCACATAATAAAGCGCCTCATTCCTCACCATCTCTTGCCATATGAATGGCTCGAACTCGTATAGCAATATCCCTGCCATGAGTAAGTTTAGAATCAACCTATTATTATAGCACTTTCTTATATATCAGCTCCCTTTACATCAAAATGGGTGCCAGGACTTTAGGGTGTTAAACAGCTTCGCTTTGCTGAAGTACTAAACTGTGAAATTTTCAGGACATCAACTTCATTCCATTTCCCATTAAGTGATTCAAATCAGGAGATTTATTAAATTACTTGTTTACTGTAGTCGCTCCGATCCATTAAAGTTTACTTCCTTAAAGTTTAAGAACTGGTGAATAGAATGATAGTCTATGAAATTTATCAAGAATATCCCAAGAAGTTGCCACTCAGTGTTTTTTGTTTTTTATTTTCATTTAACTTTCTATTCGTTAATTAACGAAGGTATTCAATGAAAAACATTGACAAATTGAAAATAAGTGATAATATGGAATGTAACAACTTGAAAGCGATTTCAATATAAAAATAGCAGTAAAGTTGTAAGCTATTTTATAAGGAGGAGATAGTAAAATGGAAATAAAATTCGGGTGTCATGGTTCTACTTGGGAATTAGACTATGATAAAGAAATTGATTATTTAGATGACATTATGGATACCGTTAGCAAAGCTGGATTCAAAGGAATTGATGTACAGGTTGCTATGCTGGGGAAATACAAGCATGATCCACAGAAGCTGAAAGCAGAGCTTGATAAGAGAGGAATTGAGCTAGCAGCTTTAACTGTACCATTTACCTGGAGTAATAATAACGAAACAGAAGAAGAGCGGGCACATGCCGATTACTATATTAACTATTTGAAATATTTCTCTGGTGCTGTGATGAATGTTCCTTCCAGGGTCGGCCCTAATAGGGAAAATCTATTAAAAAGACAACAACAAATCATTAGCTGTGCTAATGCATTAGGAAAAAGGGCATTTGAAAATGGTGTGGTTGCTTCTTTTCATCCAGCTTCACCTGAAACTTCCTATTTTAGAACAAAAGAAGACTATGACGTATTATTCAATAGTCTTGATACGAGATACATAGGATACACACCAGATGCGGGTCATATCATGGCTGGTGGTATGGATCCGGTGAAAATTGTGAGAGATAACTTACCTATTATTAAACATGTTCATTTTAAAGATTGCTCTAAAACTTCTGAATGGAAGAAAATGGGTACTGGTGATATTGACTTTCCGGCAATCGTTGAACATCTCAGAGAATATGATTATAAGGGTTGGATTATGGTAGAGGAAGAAACGGAAGAAACAGCAGTGGATCCAAATAAAGTTATTTATGATATTAATGACTATGTTGAAAACCGTTTAAAACCCATTACTGAAACGAGTAAGTAAGCGATTCTTTAGTTATAAAAAACAAATGTGAGGTGCTAACAAATATGTCAAATCAAGAAACACTATCAATAGCAGGATCTGGAATTATGGGGCACTCCATTGCTTTAACTGCAGCCTGGTCAGGGATTGATGTTAAAGTATGGGGAATTGATAAAGCCGATATTGAGCGTGCTAAAGCAGGCGTAGAGGCCAAATTAGATGTCTTAGTAAGTTACCATGTGTTGGACGGGAAAGAAAAAGAACGAATTATAAATGCTATCACATTTACTGATTCATTAGAAGAATGTGTTTTTGATGCGACATTTGTAATTGAGGCGATTCCTGAAAATATAGAGCTGAAACAAAATTTCTTCAAACAATTGGATGAAACTTGCCCTGAAAATACAATCTTAGCTAGCAATACATCTGGTCTAAGTGCGACAGAAATTGCAAAATTAACAAATAAGCCTGAACGTACTGTTATCACGCATTTTTGGCTGCCTGCTCATTTAATGCCATTAGTTGAGGTTGTCCGCGGTAATCATACATCTGATGAAACGGTAGAACGTGCATTAGCATTACTTGAATCGATGAATAAAAAACCAATTCTTGTTAAGAAGGACGTCTTAGGTCAAGTAGGTAATCGCTTACAATACGCTATTTTTAGAGAGGCGCAATATCTTCTTGAAAACGAAATTGCTTCTATGGAAGATATCGATGCCGCTATCCAAAATAGTCTTGGACGACGTTTCGGTGTTACAGGACCATTCATGACGATGGATATGGGAGGTTTAGAAACAAATGCTTCAATTACTTCTTACCTTTTCGAAGATTTAAGTGATAAGAAGGAAGTATTCTCAGCTATGGAAGGATTAGTTGATAACGGCCATTATGGTCCGAAAACCGGAAAAGGTTACTATGAATGGACACCAGAATTTACTGCACAAAAGGAACAGGAGCGTGAAGAAGAATTAATTAATTGGCTGAAGAAGGATTTAAGAGAGTCAAATAGTGATGTGAAAATTTAAGCAACTACTCTGAAATGAGATATACAACTTTATTTTGTGTAGAGGATGAATAGAGATTAAAAACAAAAACAAAATTTAATCTCTATTCATTAAACTAAGGAGGGTACTAGCTATATGGGAGAAACAGAGTGGTTGATTATAGTAGCTGTATTAGGAGTAGTTGCATTATTGTTTCTCGTAATGAAGGCTAAGCTTCAGGCGTTTTTAGCTATTATTTTGGTGAGTTTTGTGGTCGGTATAGCTGTAGGAATGTCACCAAAAGATCTTATAGCAACTTTTGAGAAAGGAATGGGTGAAACAGTTGCTTTTATAGCGATCGTCATTGGATTAGGGGCGATGTTTGGTGAAATTCTGAAAGTATCTGGTGGCGCAGAACGACTGGCATTATCTATGATAAATAAGTTTGGTGAGAAAAGATCATCATGGGCTCTCGGAATAGCTGGTCTAGTTATTTCTATTCCCATATTCCTTGATGTAGCACTAGTTATTCTGATGCCTATATTGTACACCTTAGCGAATAAAACAGGAAAGTCATTGCTATACTTTGGTGTACCGTTATTGGCTGGACTTCTCGTAGCTCATGGGATGATTCCTCCTACACCAGGCCCGATTGCAGTAGCATCAATTCTAGAAGCTGATTTAGGTTGGGTTATTTTATTTGGTCTAATAATCGGAATTCTAGCAATGATTTTGGCAGGTCCATTGTTTGGAAGCTTTATCTCTAAAAAAATTCATGTTTCTGTATCAGAAGAAATGAGTGAACAAGCAGCTGCAATTGCTGATTTAGAAGAAAGGGCTAATGAAAATGAAAATCAAAAAGAATTGCCTAGCTTTACCAGTGTTCTATCCATTATTTTGTTACCACTAATTTTAATGTTATTAAATACTCTAGCCCCCTTTATGTTAGAGGAAGGATCTGTAATAAGGGATATTTTAGTGTTTATTGGGCATCCCTACGCAGCCCTTACTATCACGACGTTGTTAACGTTATATATTTTTGGAACGAAACGGGGGTATTCGAGAGAAGAAATTCAACGAATAACCACAAAATCGCTTGAACCTGCAGGGATTATTATTCTGATTACAGGTGCTGGCGGTATATTTGGTGAAATGCTCGTCGCTTCAGGTGTGGGGGATGTGTTAGCAAGTACAATGGAAAAAGCACAACTACCAGTAATCGTATTTGCATTCCTGACGGCAGTATTGTTAAGGCTTTCTGTCGGTTCGGTAACTGTTGCGATGGTTACTTCTTCTAGTATAGTTGCTCCGATAATAAGTACGATGACTATTAGTGAACCGATGTTAGCTGTAATTGTTATCGCTATTGCTTCTGGTGCTGTTATTGCTCCACACGTTAATGATTCTGGATTCTGGATGGTTAACCGTTATTTTGGAATGAGTGTAGGAGATACACTGAAATCATGGTCTGTAGTGGGAACGATTATTTCATTCGTAGGTTTCGTGATGTGTCTAATCTTTAGTTTATTTTTAATGTAACATTTATAGAATTTTGAAGAGAACCTTCTATTATTAATGCCATAAAGTTCTTTCAAACAGAGAACGATGGATCTGTTATTTATCGGCTTAATCTGAAACTAACAAAGGTTAAAGTCAGGAGGGCTTTGAAAATGCGAATGGAATTTGGATGTCAAGGATCAACTTGGGTATTGGATTATGATGTAGAAGCAGATATCATGGATAAAATTATGGATGATGTTAAACATGGTGGATTTACAGGTTTAGATATGCAAATTTCTCTATTGGGTAGATACAATAATGCTCCCGAACGATTTAAAGAAGAACTTGATAAGAGAGGACTTAAACTAGCAGCATTAACCATTCCCCATGCGTTTGAAGGTGGTAAACCCTCTGATAAAGAAAGAGAATTAGAAGATTATTATTTTGAGTACTTAAAACACTTCCCTGGTGCGATTATGAATGTCCCTTCTAGAGTCGGAAAAAATCGTGAGCATCTATATCAAAGGCAAAAAGAAATTATTAAAGGTGCAAACGAATTAGGAAAACGAGCGCTTGAAGAACATGGCATTGTTACATCTCTTCATCCGATATCTTATGTAACTTCTTACTGGAGGTTTAAAGAAGACTATGATGTCCTTTTTGATGGATTAGACCCTAGGTATATGGGTTACACTCCAGATGCCGGTCATATTGAATTTGGTGGAATGGAAGCCGCTGAGATCATTAAAGAGGCCTTACCATTGGTTAAACATGTCCATTTTAAAGATGCTTCCAAGAATAATGAATGGATGAAAATGGGCGAAGGAGATATTGATTTCTTGAAATGTGCAAATGTTCTTAAAGATGGAGGCTATGATGGCTGGATCATTTTAGAAGAAGAAACGGGAGAAACACAAGATACAAGCAAAGTAATTGAAGAACTGGGCGATTATGTAAAGAAAAATATCTCCCCGATTGTTAAAGGAGAGTAGTTGTTATGAGCGTGGAATTTAAACCTTCCTTATTAATACCTGAAGTCTTCCACCCATTTAAAAGAGAGAAGAATTTTACTGCAGAAGTAATTGAAAGCATTATTGAGGAAGATTTCTATAAATCTATTGAGGTAGGAGATGGTTTTGAGAAGACCGAAAGAAAACGTATTCTAGAATTAACTGAAAAGAAGGACATCGAGGTAACACAATGGCTTACATTTTTAATTGAAGAAAATAATTTAGATGTTTCCTCACTAGATTCAAGACTAAGGTTAGAAACAGTAAACCGGATAAAAGACAGTTTGTCTGCTTCTGCAGAGATCGGTGCTAAAAATATTGCAATTGTGACAGGAGATGACCCTGGCGCAGACCATCGTGAAGATGGTAAAGAAGGTCTTTATGAAAGCTTATGTGATATAGCTGAAGCTGCAAAAACGTATGAAATGAATTTATTGATTGAACCACTTGATCGTTTTGCGCATAAAAAGCGGATTATTGGTACAACAGATGAAACGATCACACTACTTAACAGGGTACAGGAAGAACATGAAAATATCGGCATCGCATTTGATACATCCCATGCGGCACTTAATGGCGAGAATATTTTTGAAGCAATGGAAAAAGGGGACTCACTTATTCATCAGATCCATTTTTCAAATGCTGTTCTAGATAAGCACAGTAAATTATATGGTGATTTTCATATGGATATTGGTAGTCCGGGGTTTTTAACAATTGAGGGAATCAGTGCGATTTTGCGTAAAGCTAATGAACTTAAGATTCAACAAACAAATGGACTGCGTGTAGCTGTTGAGGTTCGTGGTAAAGGGGATAAAGAATCTTGTTACCAAAATGAAAAGGAACTCAGGTCGATATTAAAACAGGCATTGAACCTCGTAAAAATCTAAAATCATAGAGGTGGGGTACTATGAAAGTAGTAATAACTGATCATGAATACGAAGACTTACGTTATGAAGAAAGCGAACTTAAACATCAAGATATTGAACTTGTAAAAATGCAATGCAAAACAGAAGATGAAGTAATTGAATCGTGTCATGATGCGGATGGAATTATTAACCTTTATGCTCCCATTTCACGTAGGGTTATTGAAAGTTTAACAAAATGCAAAGTTATTACTCGGTACGGTGTTGGGGTGGATACAATCGATTTAGAAGCTGCTACAGAAAAGGGGATATTGATAGGTAATGTCCCAGACTACGGGGTTGATGAAGTATCTGATCATGCTCTTGCTTTAATTATGAGTCTTTTGCGTAAAATAACCACATCTAATCAACAAGTCAAAAATGGTGCTTGGGACGTAAATCATTCGAAACCGATCCGTAGATTAAATACTTTGACAATCGGACTGGTGGGATTTGGTAATATACCTAGAAGACTAGCAGAAAAGATACAAGTACTAGGGATTAATGTTATTGTATCAGACCCTTTTTTATCAGAAGAAATTGCTGAAGAAAGGAATGTCACTCTTGTATCATTAGAAGAATTGTGTAAGATATCTGATCTAATTTCTGTACATGCCCCTCTCAATGATACAACTAGAGGGATGATAGGGAAGGAACAATTTGGCTTGATGAAGAAGGGTGTCTACCTTGTCAATACAGCACGAGGCCCTGTCATAGAAGAAGATGCGCTCCTTGAGGCATTAGAAAATGGGGTTGTCGCGGGTGGCGGTCTTGACGTTATAGATTCAGAGCCAATTGCACCTAATCATCCATTTTTAACAATGGAAAATATAATACTTACACCACATATGGCAGGGTATTCGGAAGAATCTGCAGCTGAAATGCGCACGAAAACAGCGTTAGGGATAACAGATGTTTTAGTACATAAACAATATCCTAAATACCTTGTAAATAAAAACGTTAAAGAAAAAGTAAAATTAAAGCCGTTTGTTATGGATGGACGTTATGCGTTTTAAAGAAAAATCTTTATCTTCGGTAGGGAGGAAATGGAAAATGCATTAATAAAGCCTCCTTTTATATAAAAGGGGGCTTTGAGTTTTTGTATTGCGCTTATTAAGTTAAATAGATAGTAGAAAAAGGTAAGACCTTACCCTTTCAGACATCCCCTACCTCTCTTTTGATTGAGGCTGGTGTAGTTACTAAAGAGACTCAACAAGGATTAGACCACGAGAATATTAACACCAATATGAATAGTTACGCATACATAACCAAAAATATGGAGCAAAAAGCCTCTAATTGGATTCGTTAATTATTGAAAGGTGCGCTTGATTGATTTGCATTCTTGTCACATACATAAGAAATAACATCTTCAAAGGTAAAGGAATTTACACCTTGAAGGTGCTCTCTTCCCGTATACATAGGTTCACATTAATCCTTAGAATACTTTTTTATTGAGGAGAAGGGATGTTGGAAGCTTTTATAACTTGTACATCTCTCTCGTATAAATCATCCAGTAGATGATCTGGAGTATTCATGTCTGTAATAATGTAATCGATTTGATCGGCCGTAGCGAAACTTGCGATAGAACTCTTATCCATTTTTGTATGATCTAACAGCGCAAACACTTTGGAAGCTTTTTCGATCAGGACCTTTTTCAACTCTACTTCATATACATTAAAGTCCGTAAGCCCCTCGCTTATAGTGAAACCACTGGCAGAGGTGAAGATTTTATCTATATTTATTTTCTCTAGTGTATTTATTCCAAGTAATCCTTCTAAGGCCATCGATCCTCTGCGAACCATTCCTCCTATTAGTATCACATTAATATCTGGATTTTCTTTTAATTCCAAAGCAGCTGAAATACCATTTGTCACTACAGTTATTCTCAATTCGGTATGTTTTAATAGGCGGGCCAACTCCAAGGCTGTCGTACTTGCGTCAAGGACCACACAATCTTTGTAATGAATAAATTCAACAGCTTTTTTTGCGACAGCCATTTTATATTCCGTATTTTTCTTGGCCCTTTCAGAGAAACTGTTTTCCTGGGAGCTTTCCTTATTCAGTACTGCTCCGCCATGGGTGCGGGTAAGCAATCCCTCTTCCTCCATGACATTTAAGTCAGTCCTAAGGGTAGCTTCAGAAACTTTTAACGACTTAGAAAGGCTTCTAACCGTTATTCGACTCTGTTGGTTTAGGAGCTCTAAAATTAAGTTTCTTCGTTCAGCAGCAAACATTTTGCTCATCTTAATCACCTTCAACGTCTTCATTCAGAAATTTAGTACCATTATACCACGAAATCAAACGATAATAAACATAAAAGAAGTACACACAAAACAATACCTTGTGTAGGTTTTCAAAACCATTATTCCCCCACATTTTTCCGTGATTCCAATCTTCGTTCTTTCGTTTATTTTTTAAAAACAGTATAAAACGAAAGTTAATGAAAATAATTATTGAAACAAACGAAAATATATAATAAGATATAAGTGTGAAGAAATAAAAGGTGATTTATTAACGGAAGGGGATAGTTTAAATGAAAATTGCTATTGGTAGTGACCATAACGGATTTAATTTTAAAGAAGAAATTAGAGGGTTTTTAGCTGATAAAGGGTATGATCTCGTGGATTATGGGTGTCATTCTTGTAATGCAGTGGATTATCCTGATGTAGCCTTTGATGTGGCTCAGGCCATCTCAGAAGGCAAAATAGATCGGGGGATTTTAATTTGTGGAACCGGCATAGGAGTGGCTATTGCAGCAGGTAAATATCCGGGAATCCGCGCCGCACTTTGTCATGATACTTACTCTGCTGAAAGAGCGCAATTAAGCAACAATGCCCAGATTCTCACGATGGGAGCTCAAATCATCGGACCGGAAGTTGGGAAAAAAGTGGTCGAAGCTTATTTGACCTCCCATTGGGCAAAAGGATCTGAGCGTAAAGTGAATAAAATCAATGATAAAGAAAAAGAGTTCGTCAAACAATCATTGCAAGAGGTTACCGGGAGCGATAATTAAAATAGGAGGAACTTTCTAATGCACAAATTATCGTTAGATTTCCTGAAAGTTACTGAAGCTGCTGCTGTGGCATCCTTACCGTGGGTGGGGACCGGGGAAAAAAACTCCGCAGACGACGCTGCAACTACTGCCATGAGAGAAATGCTTAATCAAGTAAACATGAATGGGACGGTTGTTATTGGTGAAGGAGAATTAGATGAGGCACCAATGCTGTATATTGGTGAAAAGCTTGGTAATGGCAGTGAACCAAAAATCGATATTGCAGTGGATCCTATCGAAGGGACGACTCCAACAGTTAATGGCCAAGGAAACGCAAATGCAGTAATAGCTGCGGCGCCCAAAGGGACGTTGCTTCATGCTCCTGATATGTATATGGAAAAAATAGCTGTGGGACCTAAAGCTATAGGCAAAATAGATATAGATGCACCGCTTATCGATAATATCAAGGCGGTTGCTTCCGCGAATGGGAAAAGTTTAAGTGAGTTAAATGTTTATGTGCAGGATCGAGATAGACATAAAGGGTATATTGATACCATCCGCGAGGCAGGTGGAAAAGTTCACTTATTTAGTGAAGGCGATGTAACCTATTCTATTGCCACATGTTTAGAGATAGGTAACGTGGATATGGTTATTGGAATCGGCGGTGCTCCTGAAGGCGTGGTTTCAGCGGTTGGAATTAAGTGTTTGGGAGGAGAAATGCAGGCGAGGTTGCTGCCAAGGAACGAAGAAGAAGCTGACAGGTGTAGAAAAATGGGCTTGGCTAACCCTGAGACTGCTCTCCGACACAATGATTTAGTCAGTTCTGATGATTGTATTTTTGCTGCTACAGGCATCACAGAAAATATTTTATTAAATGGAATCAAAGTTTCCCCAGAAGGCAATTATCTTGTAAATTCCGTCTTATTAAATGGTGAAGATAAACAACTTCGCTTTATTGAAAGTCTATATTTAAAAAATAGGATTGCGTGATTATTTGAAAAACAGGAGGTAGTAGAGTGGAATTTTTCTTAGACACTGGAAATATAGAGGAAATAAAAAGAATCAGTCGCCTTGGCTTGGTCGACGGTGTAACTACCAACCCAACGATTATTGCAAAAGAAAACAGAGATTTCAAGAGCGTTATCCAGGAGATTTGCAGTCTTGTTGAAGGACCTGTTAGTGCAGAAGTGATTGGACTTACTGCAGATAAAATGGTAGAGGAAGCGTTGGAGATCGCAGGATGGGCTCCGAACGTAGTGGTTAAGGTTCCTATGACTGAAGCAGGTTTAGAAGCAGTCAATCGATTAACTAAAGAAGGTATTAAAACGAATGTTACCTTGATTTTTACAGCAACACAAGGTTTAATGGCAGCGAAAGCAGGTGCTACTTATATCAGCCCGTTTGTCGGTCGTTTAGATGATATTGGAACAGACGGACTGGAGATGGTGAAAAACTTAAAAAGTATATTAAATAACTATGAGTTTGATACCAAAATCATTACAGCGAGTGTACGCAATATTTCCCATGTGGAACAAGCTGCAGCAGCAGGAGCAGATATAGCGACTATACCAGGTTCTATACTTCCGAAATTGTGGAGCCATCCCCTTACTGATAGTGGAATTGAACGGTTTTTAGCAGATTGGGAAAAGGTCCCGAAATAATAAGGAGGTTTAACGTTGACTATCACACACCTGGATATTGATCTATTGACAGCTAACACTTTAAGAATGTTATCGATAAATATGATAGAAAAAGCTAGTTCAGGGCATCCCGGTCTCCCGATGGGAGCAGCCCCAATGGCCTCTGAATTATGGTTGAAGCACATGAATCATAACCCGGCAAACCCTAACTGGTTTAATAGAGATCGTTTCATTCTTTCCGCTGGACATGGTTCTGCACTACTCTACAGTCTGCTTCATCTTACTGGATATGACTTACCAGTAGAAGAATTGAAAAACTTCCGTCAATGGGGAAGCAAAACACCTGGACATCCGGAGTACGGCCATACCCCAGGTGTAGAGGCTACTACAGGTCCTCTAGGTCAAGGAGTTGCTATGGCTGTAGGAATGGCTATGGCAGAAAATCATTTAGCCGCCAAGTTTAATAGAGACGCTTTTCCTGTTATTGACCATTATACCTATAGCTTATGCGGAGATGGAGACATCATGGAAGGAATCTCTCATGAAGCTGCCTCTTTAGCAGGACATCTGAAACTTGATAAATTAATTGTTTTGTATGATTCCAATGATATCTCTTTGGATGGGGATTTAGACCAATCCTTCTCTGAGGATGTGGCATCACGCTATGAATCATATGGCTGGCAAGTGATCAGGGTTTCTGATGGTAATGATTTAAATGAAGTTAATGCAGCTATTAATGAGGCAAAAGGGAACGACCAGCAACCTACCTTGATCGAAGTGAAGACAGTTATCGGTTACGGCTCTCCGAACAAGGGGGGGTACTTCTGCTGCTCACGGTGCTCCATTAGGGGAAGAAGAAGTAGAGATAGTGAAAGAAGCTTATGGTTGGGAACACGAGGAACCTTTCCATATTCCTGAGGAAGTTCAGAACAATGTGGAAAACTTCCGCCAGGAGGCACAGGAGAAAGAACAGAAGTGGAATGACCTTTTTGAAAAGTATGAATAGGCATATCCTCAATTAGCAAAAGAACTGGGTCAGTCAATAAAAGATTCCCTTCCAGATGATTGGGATGCTGAGATACCTTCCTTTACTACAGAAGATAATCAGCTTTCAACTAGAGATGCTTCCGGTAAAGTATTAAATGGAGTAGCACGGAATGTTTCTACATTCCTCGGTGGATCTGCCGATTTAGCGGGTTCAAATAAAACAAAAATAAACGATGATAGTGACTATTCAGCAGGAAACTATAGTGGAAGGAACATCTGGTTTGGAGTTCGTGAATTTGCTATGGGAGCAGCATTGAATGGTATGGCTTTGCATGGGGGAGTTAAGGTATTCGGTGGTACTTTCTTCGTATTCTCTGATTACTTAAGACCTGCCATTCGACTTTCCGCCCTAATGGAGGTACCAGTCACCTATGTTTTTACACATGATAGTATTGCTGTAGGGGAAGATGGACCAACACATGAACCAGTAGAACAATTAGCATCTTTACGTGCAATGCCTGGCTTGTCTATCATTCGACCTGCCGATGGAAATGAAACTGCTGCTGCTTGGAGGTTAGCGTTAGAGAATAATAGCCAGCCTACAGCGCTTGTCTTGACTAGACAGGGCTTGCCGATTTTGGAAAATACAAATAAATTAGCTTATGAAGGTGTTAAGAAAGGTGCTTATATAGTAAGCGAAACATCTTCAGACGTACCTCAAGGTATATTGCTGGCTTCAGGTTCTGAAGTAGCGCTTGCCGTCGAAGCGCAAAAAGAACTTGAAAAAGAAGGTATATTTGTAAATGTTGTCAGCATGCCAAGTTGGGATAAGTTCCAGGTTCAATCGCAAGAATACAGGGAGAAAATACTTCCTAAGTCAATTAAAGCAAGACTAGGAATCGAGATGGCATCATCTTTCGGTTGGAGAGAGTATATCGGAGAAGAAGGAGATGTTCTATCGATTGATAAATTTGGGGCATCAGCTCCGGGTAATACAATAATAGAGAAGTATGGATTCACCACAAAGAATGTGGTTGATAGAATGAAAAAAATACTAGAAAACTAGAAGGTAGCAAGGGGTTGAACTGTTGGAATGGTTCAATCCCTTTTTGTTGCTATGGTGTCTGACCCCACTGCATTATCGTGCTGAATAATGGCGAACATCAAGGGTTTAATCCTCTTGGCGTTAGCATTTTTGCCCCTTTGCAATAGTATATGTTCCTATTAACATGTAAGAGTGTTTATGATTGAAGGAAGGTGGTCTTCTTTAATCATAGCCAGGTTAAGCATGGCTAACCTGGCGAAATAACCGATAAAGATATTTATAATAAGTTGCTCTTTTCCACTCTATCTTTCGCTCAGAAAAACTACTATCCCACTGGTCCCCTCAAACGTATCTATTTTCTTAAGTTGACGGGCTATGGGGTCAGGTACCACAAAAAAGCTCTAATTATTAATAATATGTAAAGGCATACAATTATTTTCATAAGGTGGTAAAATAAGAGGAGAAGCATCAAGATATTACATAAAAAAACAATAGGAGAGGGAGATGTGAGAGTGAGAAAGAATCAAAAGCAATGGTGGCTGCGATCGGCACTTGGATTCGGACTGGCAGCCTCTGCGGTATTGCCTTCGACCGTCATGGCGGATACGGATGAGGATGTCGTCGATTTACGATTGATGGAGACGACGGATTTGCACAGCCATGTGATGAACTATGACTATTTTTCCGGAGAGCAAGATGACACAGTCGGTCTCGTCAATACAGCGACACTGATCAACAGTGCAAGGGATGAAGTTTCCAACTCTATGTTATTTGATAACGGGGATTTGATTCAGGGAAACCCGATGGCGGATTATGTAGTAGATAAAGAAATCCTTGATGAAGAAGGGAATATTCACCCTGTTTACCAGGCGATGAACCTTCTGGATTACGATGCAGGGAACTATGGAAATCATGAGTTCAACTATGGGCTGGATTTTCTGGACCAGGCGATCTCAGGTTCTGAATTCCCATATGTGAATGCGAATGTGTATAAAGCGGATAGTGAGGAGAACTATTTCGACCCCTATGTCATCCTTGATCGCGAGGTAGTGGACCAGGACGGAGAGACACATACAATCAAAGTAGGAGTTATCGGTTTCGTCCCACCGCAAATCATGACATGGGATCAGGACAAGTTGGAAGGGCATGTGACTACTCGTGATCTGAAAGAAACAGCGGAAAAATTCCTTCCGAAAATGAAGGAAGACGGTGCTGATGTAATTGTCGGGATTGCTCACTCTGGTCTTGGTTCGACGGATGAATATGTAGAAAGAGCGGAAAACCAGACTTATCAGCTTTCTACAGTCAAAGGTTTTGATGCCTTGTTATTCGGGCACTCTCACCAAACTTTCCCAAGTCAGGATTACGCTTCCCTTAATGGTAAGCATAATATTGATTTGAGTACAGGTACCATTAATGGTGTTCCTACAACTCAGGCAGGTTTTTGGGGTTCTGACTTAGGAATCATCGATTTACAGCTGGAAAAAACAGATGGGGAATGGGATGTCGTTGATGGACATTCAGAAGCACGTCCAATCTATGATTCTGAAACAGGCGAATCATTGGTTGAACCGGATCAAGAGGTTGTCGATGTTGTTCAGCATGATCATGAAGGTACGAAGGATTATGTAGCGACTCCTGTCGGGGAGACAGAAACACCATTGTACAGCTACTTTTCCCAGGTGCTGGATGATCCAACCGTTCAAATCGTCAACGATGCGCAGAAGAGTTATATTGAAAAGTATATTCAAGGCACAGAGTTGGAAGGATTGCCGGTACTTTCCGCAGCCGCGCCATTCAAAGCAGGCCGCGACGGTGTCAGTGATTACACCGACATTCCTGAGGGTGGTTTAGCGATAAAAGACACGACATCGCTTTACAAGTATCCGAATACAGTAAGAGCTACGAAAATAAATGGAGCTGAAGTCATCGAATGGCTCGAGTGGAGTGCAGGTCAATTCAATCAGATTGACCCAGGAGCAGAGGAAGCTCAACAGTTGGTGAAAGAAAATACAAGCACAGAGCCAGGTTTCCCAAGCTACAATTTTGATGTCATTGACGGACTCACTTATGAAATTGATGTAACAGAACCAGCGCGTTACAACAATGAAGGTGAAAAAATCAATGATAGCAATCGTATCAAAAACGTGGAATTCAATGGTGAACCGATCGATCTTGATCAGGAATTTTTAGTAGCAACAAACAACTACCGTGCTTCATCCAAATTTGCTAATCCAGATGGGGACAATGTTGTGATTGAATCCCCTGATGAAAACCGCCAAGTGCTTGTTAATTATATCCGTGATAATGGAACGATCAATCCACAAGCAGATGGTAACTGGTCTTTTGCTCCGATTGAAGAAGATGTCACTTTGACATTCCGCTCCTCTCCTGAAGGACAGGAGTATGCCGAAAAGGAAGAGAACATCACTTATCTTGAGACTCAATCCGATGGTTTCGCTCAGTATTCGATTGATTTGACAAATACAGAGCAAAACGTATCTTTCCCTGATGTACCAGAAGACCATTGGGTTGCGGATAAGATTAGCGCATTGGCAGCAGATGGGGTCATCAAGGGTTATCCGAATGGTGACTTCGGACCTGAGGACAAATTGACTCGTGTTCAATTCGCAATGTTGCTGACAAGAGAATTAGGATTAACAGCAAAAGGAGAAAGTCCTTTTGAAGACGTTCCGGAAAAATATCAGGAAGAAGTGGCAGCAGCCTTTGAGAATGGTATCGTAAATGGTGTTTCATCCGACCGCTTCAATCCTGACGCTCTGATTAATCGTGAACAGATGGCAGCGATGGTTGTCCGGGCTTACGAATATAAAGCCGGCGAAGACTACGATCCGTCCGGTGATGTGCCGTATGAAGATCAAAATCAAATCCGTATCGGTTTTGTTGATGAAGTGACCGCTGCTTATGAGCTTGATCTCATGATTGGAGTCCCCGGGAATAAATTTGCACCAAAAGGAACTGCAAGTCGAGCGGAAGCGGCTACGGTCGTTTATCGCTTGCGATAAATAACGAAAGAGGGAGAACCACTACGTGTTCTTCCTCTTTTTTTAGTGCCTGACCCCCGCTGCGTAAGAGAACTAAAGGATAGCTTGTGCGGTGATGTGTAACTGGATAGCAGGAACCTGATCGTGTTTTTCTCTATTTTATGGAAAGAATGGAAACTATAAATATGATAGACTACCAATATATGTATTAGGAGCGTAAAGATAAGAAAAGTCAATCGCTTTTACAGAAGGGAGGGTATTTCATTCATGGAAATTCTTTTTATATTTCTCAATATTATCGTTCCTGTGTTCCTCTTGATAGGGGTAGGAGCGGTATTGCACAAAACATTCAAACTGGACCTCTTCACCTTAGCCAAACTCAATATCTATTTTTTGAGCCCGGGATTTGTGCTGGTGAATCTCTATCATTCTTCCTTTTCCCTCGACTTACTGGGAAAGGTCCTGTTGTTCTTTTCTTTATTCATTGTTCTGCTTTATATCGTCGTCCAGTTGGTCGCATGGGTTGGAAGGTATAACAAAGGAGTCCGAGGAGTCTTTACAAATAGTGTGTTGTTATATAACTCGGGGAACTACGGAATTCCGGTCAATGACTTGGCATTCAAACAAGATCCCTTCGCTGCGACAATCCAAGTCATCGTGATGACCTTGCAGAATGTGTTTTCTTATACATATGGTGTTTTTTCTTTACGAGCAGTGGATGAAGGGAAAGCAAGGGCAATGATTGGTCTCTTGAAGATGCCAGCCATCTATGCGATGACAATCGGGATTCTCTTGAACGTGGGGAACGTAGACGTGCCGGAGTTCATCCTGAAACCTGGGGAGTATGTAGCGGACGCCATGATAGGAATCGCTTTGATTACACTAGGCGCCCAAGTGGCCCAGCTTACCATCCAATTAAAACTGGTGGTCGTTTATATCAGTCTATTCATCCGGTTGCTGCTTGGGCCTGCTTTGGCTTTCGTGCTTATTTGGATTTTAGGGTTTGACGGAATCCTGGCTCAGGCTCTGTTGATTTCCTCAGGGATGCCAAGTTCCGTGAACAGCGCGATCATCGCCCAGGAATACCGCAGTGAGCCGGATTTAGCCGCTCAAATTGTGTTAGCTTCGACTGTTTTTAGTATGGGAACGGTTACGATGACGATCTATGCTGCTCAAATTTTGTTTTGATTTAATCTTTTGTGCTTATCTGCCGAATTAAAAGAAGGTATGGTTCCTCATCGTGTAGAGAGGAAAGAGGTAAAATTGGTTCGCGCATTTTCTCTATCTTTATTGAAAGAAAAGAACTATACATATAATAATTATCAGTTAGGTGGGAGCGCATGGATAAGAAGAAAATAAAGAATATAGCTTTCATTCTTTTAGTTGCAGGCCTGGCTATTTATGCAGGAACCTTACATATGAAACTCAATTCCTATCATCAATTCGTGGAAGGGGCGGAATATACACCTGCATCAATTTTGCTGGATGAAGATTATACTTTTTATTCAATGAATGGAATTATTAAAGAATCGATAGAGAAAGAAGAAATAAGTAATGAAACGCTTTCTATCCTAAAATCGACTTATTGGAATGTAAGGGAGCATTTTCAAAGTTTATCCAATATGGCAGAACAGTTGGAAGGACAGGAGGTCAATTGGAATCATTTCTTTGAGCAAATTTCTGAAATTATTTATACCCTGGAAGACATGGATAGCAAAAACGATGGGAGTAGTAAAGAACTGAATGAAGAGCAACTTGATTTTTTCCAGGAAGTTTTAGTTTTCAACGATGGAATGTACAGCGTATTCGAAAAATATGAATCTGTTCCGAATAAGGAGCGTAAGGACTTCGATCGTGATTATTGGGTCGATTACGTAAAAGATGTTGAACGAGAAATGAATGGGATTGTGGTTAGAGGCCGGGACTAGTCAGGAGGTTGGTTATGAAAAATATCCTGGGACTGTTGCTTCTGTCGGTGATGATAGGTTGTTCTGAGGGACCTACAGCAGGTTCTTCTAGTATCCCTCATCAAATCGGTGAGCCGAACGACCAGTCCCAATTACCAGATTACAGGGATTGGACGGCGGAAGAGATTTATGAACAGACAGAGTATGAGGCATTTACAGGGGAATTCTTCAAAGGGTTATTTACACACAACACTCTCTTTATGAAAAAGCCAGGGGAGAACGTTGGTTCATATGAAGCTTTTCCAGACCAGACAGCCAGAGTCCAGCTTGTTGAACGAACGGAGGATTTGGGTAAGGTTGAACTGGTGGAAGAGAAGGTTCTCGAAAATGGAGAAAAACTGTCTGGTGAGCTGCCAGAGAAAACGGGCGTCCTTTATACGTATAGCCAGGAAATTTTAGGTGACGGGGAACAGGTTCTCGATACAGATGTTGTTATCTATTATGTTCCTAAAGAAGAAATGAATGCCAGGATGTATGTCGATCATTCTAGCTTCTCCAAAAATACACATTGGAAGTGCATGTAGATAACTGGGGACCAACCATCCTCGAGTTCGGCAAGCCCTTTAATTTGCAGAAGTTTACCAACAATAACTGGAAGGATGCTATTGGAGACATGGCCTTCGAATCAATCGGATACTCTCTTCATCCTGATAAGACTTATACACAGGAGATAGATTTGAGCAGGTGGGATTTGGAGCCAGGAAAGTACAGGATTATCAAGTCGTTTGGTGCGCAAAATACCGATCTAGAAGCGACTTTGGGAGTAGAGTTTGAGATTGAATGATTTTTATTTTGCAAGATTGAGGAAACCGGACAGATATAGATAAACTAACAGTAATAAACAGAAAAAAGAGTCTACCTCTGGGAATAAAGGTAGACTCCATATGTAAGAGAAGCCCGAAAACTAGTTACAGAAATTTGTTAAGCTCCCACTAATCTTTTGTATTATGATCCCAAGAAGTTTTATAGCCAGTATTTAAGGCATCCGCTATAAACAATCGATTTTTTTGGTTCTTTAAAATTTTTCGGTGGATACTTTCAAGGTCGAATTGCTTTTCAATACGCTGTTGGAAAATGTCGATTAGTGGTTGAAACTCTTCCTGTTCTGACAAGTTATTGATTTCGAGGGGATCTGCTTCTACATCAAACAGTAAGGGGGCCTCATCAAGAACCTCCACATACTTGTAAGAATCTTTTCTAATCATGATCATGGGCTTGACTGGTCCTTCCCCGTAATATTCACAAATCGCTTCATTCTTCCAATCCTTAATTTCCTCTTCTCTTAACATGGAAGCAAAGCTATCCCCATCCATCTCTGCTGTTAATCCTTCCTTATCTTCCACATCAGCAAGGTCCAGGATTGTCGCTGCCAGATCAACAAGGGAGACCACTTGAGAAGCTCTTTGATTTTGAAGAAACTGATCGGGTTTGGATATAACCAAAGGAACCTTAGCGGCTGGATCATAAAATGTACGCTTAAACCACATTCCATGTTCGCCGAGCATCTCCCCGTGATCGCTCGTTACCATGATTATTGTGTTATCCATCATATCTAAGCGTTCTAGTTCATGGATGATTTGACCAACTTTATGATCAAAATAGGTGACCATTCCATAATAAGCTCTCCGGTTATTATAAATTTCCTCCTCTGTTAGTTCACAAATATCGCGTTCGTGGTGTTTTTGGATCCATAGATTAAAAGGATGCATATCTTCAGGAGCTTCTTCTGGAACTGCAGGCATAGGGATATCACAACCTTCATACCTGTTCCAATATTCCTCAGTTATGACAAACGGGTCATGCGGGTGGAAAAAGGATGAGCATAAAAAGAAAGGGCGTTGATCCTCTGTTCGTTTAAAGGTTCTGATTTGTTCTAAAGTCCGGTGAATGACCTTTTCATCATAATCAATATTATTATTAAGCTCCTCAACTCCTGCTTTCTTCAAGCGTTTAACCCCAGTACCCGGGTTGTGATATACTCCTTTCGACCAATCTGGCGTCAAGTCAAAATCTGGAGTGTGAATTTCGTCAGTTATTCGCTTCTCAAAGCCATGAAATTGATCCGGTCCTATAAAATGCATTTTCCCAGCAAGAACCGTCTCATAGCCACTTTTTCGCAAATGATGTAAAAAGGTGGGGGTATCCGAAGAAAACTCTGAGCCGTTATCAAATACATCAATACTGCTCACATGCTGCCCGCTAATGAATGAAGCTCTGGAAGGGGCACAAATAGGTGAATTGCAATAGGCATTGTCGAACGTTACGCCTTTTTCCACAAGCTTGTCTATATTAGGTGTTTGGACTGAGGGATGCCCCAATGCGCTAATGACGTCTGGGGCAAGTTGATCAGCCATAATCAAGACAATGTTTGGATTTTTTTCTCCTTGTGGTTGCATATATTTTTTCCTCCTAATGTATTTTAGTTTAGGTCCCAACCCTTGACTATATTAGGTTTTGGTAATGAATTAAATTTCAGGTTGTTTAATTGGGGAAGGGGACCTCTATTTAACAGTTTTATAGTTTGATTGTTTACACCTTCCTTATTATTCCGATAAACCTGAGGCGGTAACGATTCTATGATAGGCGTTGCGACCAAGTGTTCCTTCAGGCATCTTCCATGGTGCGTCATGGTAGAGTCGTTCTTCTTCCAACTCTTCTATTTTATCTACTGATCCTTCCAACCAGGATTCTAAGCGGTGTTCGGCAGTCTTCAGCCGTGCAATTACACCACCGTAACGGATGTCGAGCACTTCCCAGCCAAAAGGTTTATTAGTTAGGAACCATAGCTTTCTGTGTTTGCATCTTTGTTCATCCACTCTTGATAACAAGGTGTTAAGCTCGCATTTCAATGTCTTCAACTTTTTCACATTCTTTTCGTCATATGCTTGTTTTAATTCAATGCCAAACTCCGCTTTCAAACGCAGTGTATTAGCTAGTGATAGATAAAATTCAAATAATGGCTTCCACTGTGAGTTTCTATCAACTGCGGTTTGGAGGCGTTCAGCAAGCTGGCTATAATGATTATTCAGACTCAGGCCTTCTATGTTGGCATCATATAGACCAAGCAACACATCCTGCCAGAGTAAAAATTTTGAGGGATGCGCTTCTTTCAGGTTATTTTCCATGACCCCGGGAGTCTCGTCAAACGCATTCAGAAGATAAAAGTCTTCCCACCTACCTCCCGTACAAAAGTGAAAGCGTTCCTCCAGACGGGTTTGATCGACTTCTTCATTGTAACCATGCTCAGCGAATAGCTGCAGAGCGGCAAGTGCAGACTGAATAGGTGTTTCTGCGCCGTTATCCCCCCACATCGTGGCAAATACCTCTTTCACCCCTTTATTCTTACAAGCCTTGAGGGCTGCATGAGTGGTCGTCATGGCAAGTCCATAATTAGGCGCGATACCATTCCACGTCCACACCCCACCTGCAAAAATCGGATCCTCAGTTCCGAGGGATTTATGTTTTTCTATAAATTGCTCATAAAAGGACTGGTCGGTATGGTAATAGTCCCAGTACACAAGATGCAGGCCTTGAGGGATGGACTCCAGTACAGAGGATGGGATAATGGAATCAAGATCATAATAACTCCCGTTTTTAGAACCGAGCCTAAAGTACATATCACTCCAAATCATAGGTTTAAGCTCTAACTGCTCCGTAATCTCGACTACTTGCTGCAAGTGGGAGTTCATGATAGAGAAACGATCCTGGTAGCCGTTTCTCTCTAAATATTTACCAAGACCAAGGGAGTGGGCTTCGTCCATTCCAATATGGATGCGGGAAGAACGGAAAGGTCGGCTGGCTGCATGGATCATGGCTTTAATAAAACGATAGGTCTCCTTTTCCCCGACCAGAAGAATATCGTCCGTATCGCGAATATGCGTTGTATCATTCCATTTCAAAGCTTCCTTCAGGTGAGCGAGTGTCTGTATACACGGGATGACCTCGATGCCAAAATGATAAGCATAGTCGTCAAAAGCTTTTAATTCATCTTCGGTGTATCTGCCGCGCATGTAACCGAAGTAGGGGTATTCTTTTACCTCGTATGTATCTTCCGAATAAAGCATCACTGTATCCAGACCCATCCATGCCATTTTTCGGAGAATGAGGTGAAGTTGATCGACTTTCAATACAGCATTCCTTGATACATCAATCATCACCCCGTTCATTTCAAATTGTGGGAATTCACGTTTGAAAAAGGTCTGGTGCGCCTGATAAGCTTCCACCCACAGCCCTAAAGCTCGAAAGAAATGAATGGGCTTTTCATATTTAATCTGTCCCTCACCGTCTTCACAAGAGATTTCAATGGGACCGTTATGCTGGATAATTTGGATAGGTAATCCGTTATTATGCACATCAATCCCGAGCTCCTCACACAAAATGGATAGACCGGTTTCCAAGTGGGCAGTATTTCCTTTAAAGTTCAACTGCATATCATAACCCCTCCTTATTTTTTTATCATTCTGCCGTAGATACCAGGGTGAGAATCCTCGATCACCTGGGCATTAAACTTTTGTTCATAATAAGGAATCGTTTCATCAGCGACCCAGCCGATGATGGTATAGGCGTAACCTGCTTCCCGCATTGCAAGCAGGCATTCCCGAGTCAGAACCTCCCCGATACCTTTTCCTCGGTATGGCTCTGAAACTCCCACAGGTCCAAAAAAGCCTTTGGCAGTCGCATCGTAGCAGGCAAAACCAATAACCTGTTGATCCTTGACAGCAATAAAACAGGATACAGGATAATCTGTGAAAACGCTTTGTGCCTCATTTGCCCAATATTCATTGAATTGATGATGTACGTAATCAGTAAGTTCTTTACGGTCTAATGAAAGAGGGCGCTTAATAGTTATCCCTTCTTCTATTAATATATTTAAGGTGTTTATGTGATGGTGGTCATACTTTTCTAAATCATACAGTTTGACTAATAAATCTGCGTCCATTTGATTTCCTCCCTATATTAGAATCCATAATCCCACACAAAAACAAATCGGCTTTCGTTGTTTTTTACTTTATCAACTTTTTTAGGCAGAGTATAGAGCAACACGCTAAATAATTCATAAATATGAAAAAATTCTGCCATTTCATTGACGTGTGGATTTTGTTGTTACATAATTAAAACAACACAAAAACCCTCTAAAAAACACAAAAATACAAAATAACGATAAAGGAGCCTTTGTTATATGAGTACAAGAGTAGCGATTCTTCATACTACCCCTGTTACAGTGGAGCCTCTTAAAAAGCTGGTAGAAGAAAAAATTACAGACTGTAAGGTTCATAATTTTGTAGATGACACGATCCTCCCCCAATTAATAGAAAGTAATGGGGAAGTTAAGCAGGTCTCTTATAGGTTGTTACAATACGCTGCGTTTGCTGAGGAAACAGGGGCGGATATCATTTTAAACGCCTGTTCATCTGTCGGGGAGTTGGTGGAGGAAATGAAGCAGAAGGTGTCCATTCCCGTAATCCGAATCGATGAAGCAATGGCTGAAAAGGCTATTCAATCAGGCAGCAAAATCGGTGTCACGGCTACGTTGTTTACAACACTGAATCCGACAAAAAATTTGCTGGAACAAACAGCTTCAAAGCGAAATAAAGAAGTAGAGATATTTGAGAATCTGGTCGATGAAGCGTATAAGCGGCTGACAGCGGGGGATCAAGAAGGACATGATGAGGTGTTAGCCGACGCTCTCTCAACCTTCGCCGATGAAGTGGATGTTGTCGTGTTAGCTCAAGCTTCGATGGCTAGAGTTGTTTCCCGATTACCAGAACATAAGCAGGATAAATTTTTGTCCAGTCCAGAATCTGGTGTGGAGAGACTCCAGGAAACGCTTGAAAGGGTAAAAGGATGAGTCTTCTCGGTATTGATATAGGTACTACCCATATTAAAACGGGAATATTCCATTTTGATGGTTCGCTTGTTCATTTGTCTATCCATCCAACGAAGTCACATATAGACGAAAAAGGGAATACCTATTACGACCCTGAAGAGCTATGGCAGACCGTGATGGATGCTATTGAGAAAGTCGCTAAGGAAATGGAAGAAGATATCGTCTCCATCGGTGTGACCAGCATGGCTGAGAGCGGCTTGCTTGTTAATCGTCACACAGGTGAGTGTGTGTCGGATATGATTCCATGGTTCGATCGCCGGACCGAGGAAGTATCCGACTGGATCGGAAGAGAGATCGATTCCTTCGAGCAGTTCAAAAAAACCGGACTGCATAACAGCTACAAGCATGGACTGGCAAAGATTTTATGGCTGAAGCAGAATGGGGCGGAAATACACCCGGATCTTGTATGGCTGTCTGCATCTGATTACATTGTCTATAAGTTAACTGGTGAAATCGGTACAGATTATACGCTCGCAGCGAGAACTTACGCTTTTGGAATTGACGACAAAGAATGGAATGAGCAACTGATCAAACATTTTCAATTGCCCGTTTCCATATTTCCAAAAGCCGAACCGAGTGGGACTACTACTGGGTACACCGAAGGACTTTCAGGGTTACTTGAAGACGGGATTCCTGTAGCGGTTTCAGGCCATGATCACGTTTGTACGATGCTCGCTGCAGGAGTGGTCGAATCGGAAACTACACTGAATTCCATGGGAACAGCGGAAACTCTGCTTGGATCCACCAAAGAGAGAAAACTAGGAAAAAGTGATTTTGAGTCCGGATTTAGTTTTGGTTGTCACGTTCTCCCCTCCTACTTTTTTTGGCTGGGTAGTATTCAGTCATCCGGAGGTTCGGTTGAGTGGTTGAGAAAGCAATATTCTTCAGACGAGCTTTTATCCTATAAAGCTATGAATGATTTGTTAAAGGATGCACCCAGAGAGCCGACCGGGATTTTATATTACCCCTATTTAGCAGGCAGCGGAGCGCCCAAGCCTGATCCAAGAGTCAGGGCGGCATTTATAGGATTAAAGGATTCTCATCAAAAAGGTGATATATATAAAGCTTTGCTGGAAGGAACGGTTTATGAACTTCGATCGATGATTGAGGCAGCGGAAGATATGGGGCTTGGAAATATTAAAAAGCTTGTCAGTGTAGGTGGCGGAACGAAGAACCAAGAGTGGATGGATATTAAAGCGAATGTAACGAATCGTGAGTTTTTCATTCCTCAAACAGCTGAAGTTACTCTATTAGGAGCTGCTTTAGTTGCGGGGCTTGGTGCTGGCATTTATTCTAGTCCGGATGAAATTATCCGGGTAGTGGGCAAAGCAGAGCACAGACAAGTTTCACCTGATAAGCACCTGCACCAGCGTTATTCTGAAATTTTTACAGAGGGGTATCTTCCTCTTCAAGGTCCTTTGCGGGATTACTATGCAAGTCAATCATAAATGGAAATGGAGTGAGTCATTTGACGAAGAAAGTGGACTTTAAAAACGTGGTTACATTGAAAAAAGCTCTGGAGCAAGCGGAAAAAGGAGGGTATGCCATCGGATCCTTCGCCGCTCGTTATACCGATATGATTCCAGCTATTCTCCGGGCGGGAGAAAGAACACGTTCTCCGATCATTGTACAAATCTCTCAGAAGGAACTAAACCGTTATCATATAACGCCGGCCGAATTCGGGGAAAAATTTTACAAATCACTGGAAGAAGAGGAAACCACGGTTCCGGTTGTCCTGCACCTTGACCACACCAAAGACTTGGAGGTAATAAAAGAAGCGATTGAGGCAGGTTTTACCTCTGTTATGATCGATGCATCCGAGCACCCGTTGGAGCAGAATATCGCCATCAGTAAAGAAGCAGCTGCATATGCCCACTCTAAAGGGGTGTCTGTAGAAGCGGAGCTCGGGCAAATCGGCACAACCGATTTTGTGGAAACAGATAAAGATGAAGAGCTCTATACGGACCCTGAAGAAGCCTTGACCTTTGTCAATGAAACGCAGGCAGATGCGCTGGCTGTATCTGTGGGAACGGCCCACGGGGTATATATGACAAGGCAGCCGAAGGTCGATTTGGAGCGGCTGCGGGCGATTCGCAAGCTTACTTCTGTACACCTTGTCCTACACGGCGGCTCTGGGGTGCCTGCAGAGATGATGCAGGGTGCCATGAAGCTCGAAGGCGGAGGCATCAGCAAAGTGAACATCGCTACAGATTTAGAGTTGAGTCTATTAAAAGAGCTTAACCGTGAAGAGAGAATGACCAATCAGGAATGTAAAGCTTTGTCTGCTGAAGAAAAAAATCGTGCTCAAGGAGCAGTAGAAGAAACTGTCATTGATAAAATTGAAAATTTTCTTCACAGTGCCCAACAGGCAGAAAAGTTTTCCTATAAATCGTAATCATTTACTGGAGGGTAGAGTTTGAGTATAAAAACTAAGCACCAGCAAACAGATGATGGATATAAAATAAACATTTACCCTGATGATTTAGAAGGGGCAGGGTCCAGCTTGCAACTGAACTCTTTACTGGAAACGACAAGTCTTAAGGAAAATGAAAAAGTGCCTGTATCCTTGGTGGAGGGTGAGGAAGACGGATTTACCCTCAAGGGGGAATCGGAGCATTTTAAGGCAGAGACACAAGTTTATTATAAGAATAGATCCTGTGACTATCTTGATGTGAAGTTGAAGATTCAATATATCGGCAGTGAGACTCTCGATACAGGGCTTCAAATCAAATATGAACTTTTGGGAGCTGGAAAGCCGACCTGGCTGATTCCTGGGGCTTTTTATAAAGAAAATCGATTCTCCCACAATACCCGCATGTATCCCAGATATGATTATTCTGGAGGGGATATTGATCGGCTGGAATCCGATTACTGGGCTTTCCGTTCAGATCGAGCCTCTCTTCCGGCGGTATTTGCTTGGAACAATGATTTTTCGGCAGCGCTTTTTACCGAAGAGATGTCTGAGCTCGGGCTGAGCGGTCTTGGTTTCAGAGGCAATGAAGAAGAAACATCCCTCTGGATCAACTACCCATATCGGGAAGAACCGATCACTTTTCACAGTCCTGTCGATCCTCACCCAGCCGACTGCCCGGCTCATACCTGGGAAAAAGGGGAAGAAGTAACCCTTTCTTATAAAATTTACTTAGGCAACAACGACCTGCATAGCTACGATCCTTTTGTCCGTGAGATATACGCACAGCATCAGGAAAAATATCCAACAAACCCGTGGGTGGATTTGGAAAAGGCAGCCGAACTGACTGCTCACGGTCTTTATGAGTGGCACTATGATGATGAACATCACATATTAATGGAAACCGCTGCCTTTGACCGAGAATTCAATGGGAATGTAGGCGGACAGGGAGATCGGCCCAACATGCACGTAGGCTGGGTCAGCGGTGCCCCTTATTCTTACGCTCTTTTGACTTACGGGAGGAATCAACAAAATACTAACTACACAAAAGCTGCTGTTCATGTACTGGATAAAATAGCGGAAGGGCTCTCTCCTATCGGTATTTTCTGGGCAGAGTGGAAGGCGGACAAAGGCTGGGGGACAGGCTGGAATCCTAATAATAAGTGGCTCCAGGCAAGAACCGTTTCTGAAGCATCTCTATTCATGATTCGCGCCCTTCACTTTGAGAAGGAACATGGCCAGACACATGACAACTGGGAAAATGCCGTCCGCTCAAACTTGGATTTTGCCGTGAAATGCCAGCGCGAAGACGGGAATTTCGGCTCTTATTATCACTCTGAAACTGGTGAGGTCGAAGAATGGGACGGTGCTGGAGGAATTTTGTGGATTTCAGCATTGTTAGAAGGCGCTAAATACTTTGACAGTCGGGTATATCGCGATGCCGCAGTGAAGGCTGGACATTATTATCAATCATTCATCCTTGACGAATTCATTTATGGAGCCCCAGAAGATGTCCACTTAACTCCTACTTCTGAGGATGCCTATAATGCTGTAGTTTCTTATGTTTTACTATATGAAAGTGACTTTGATAACAAATGGCTGGAACTTGCACGTCGAGCAGCTGAATGGATGATGACATTCCGTTGGTCGTACAACTTAGAGTTTCCTGAACATACCATGCTCAAGCAGTTGGACTTCCGCTCAAGAGGAGCAGATCAGGCATCACCGTCTAATCAACATCTCCATAATTATGGACTATTCTGTGTCCCTGAGATGCTGAGACTTTGGAAATATACGGAGGACTCCTATTTTCTTGATCGGACGAGAGATAATTTAGCCTGTTTCTTACAGTGTATTGCACGTGAGGATGGAGATTTTAATGCTTATAAGGGAATGGTTACCGAACGGTATTACAATACAAACTGTTTTCAGCCGAAGGGGATGCTGTTGACGTTATCTCATGCCTGGTCCGTCGGTGTCATTCTGTATGCGACACAGGAAGCAGCTGAATTTGCAGAAGAGCTAAATCTGTGAGGTGTTTAAATGAGACCAGAGGTTGAAGAATTACAGAAAGTCGGCCGATATATGATGGACAATCAGCTGGCATGGGGGAATGCTGGGAATCTCAGCGCCAAAACAGGGGAGAATGAGTTCATCATCACGGCAAGTGGCACGTATATGGGGGAACTGAGCCGCGAAGACTTTGTCGAAGTAGCGATGGACCGCTCGAACCACTACTCTGACAGGAAACCTTCGAAGGAAGTTCCTATGCATACAGCTGTTTACAACCAACGCCCGGATATACAGGCAGTTCTGCATGCGTCTCCGTTCTACAGCACGTTGATCGCTTGTTCCGATATCAATCCGCCCTCCGACCTTTTTGTCGAATCCATGTATTATTTGGAAAAAGTGGCGCGCGTACCGTATGCCCATCCGGGATCTGAGGAGCTGGGGGAGGAAGTAGGTAAAAAAGCGCAACAGGCAAATATACTTTTTTTGGAAAATCACGGTGTGCTTGTGTTTGAGAGCAGCGTCAAAGAAGCAAGGATGGCTCTGCAAACCTTGGAATTTGCTTGTCGTATGCTGGTGGAAGCCAGAGCGGCTCAGCTCAATTTAAATGGGTTAGAAAAAGGAATTGTTAATGATTTTCTTGAAAATGCAGGGTATAAGCCTAGAAGAAAGTGGGTTACAGAATGATTGGTGTAATCGCAGATGACATTACAGGAGCGAATGATATAGGGATTATGTTCAGTTCATCCGGTTATGAGACAGATGTGTACAGCTATTCTCCTACGGTAATTGAGGAAGTGCATAACCATCGACCGAATGTACTGATTTTTGATACAGACAGCAGGCTGGATAAGGCTGAAGCAGCTTATCAAAAAGTTTTTCAAGCGACGAAACTGATGGAGAAGGCTGGTGCTGATCAATTTTTCAATAAAACATGCTCTGTTTTCAGGGGAAACATCGGGGCGGAATTTGATGCCATGCTTGATGCTTTGGGGGAAGAATTTGCGATAGTGGTGCTTGGCTTTCCTAAAAATGGACGACTGACTAAAAAATCCGTCCATTATGTGCACGGCATTCCGCTTGCTGATTCGCAATTCAAGCAAGACCCTGTCCACCCGATGACCGAATCAAATTTATGTTCCATTCTCCGAAAGCAGACGGATAGGAAAGTCGGTGCTATCCATGAGGACATCATCCAGGAAGGCGGAGAAAGGCTGAAGAGCGAAATTCAAAAAGTGAAAGCGTCCGGAGACGTTAATTATCTCATTCTTGATGTCACTGATCAGGATGATCTTAAAGAAATCGCCTATGCCGTCAAAGATGAAAAGGTGTTGTGCGGAAGTTCTGCCTTAGGGGAAGAAATACCGAAAGTTAAATCCCAGAATCATACCCTTGGGGAGGATTTGGCTTTTCCAGAGCGAATAGGACAGGCAGGGATGTTATGTACTGCAGGAAGCCTGACACCTCAGACCATTGATCAAGTCAACTATATGAGGGATAAAGGATACAAGACGATCGAGTTCGATACATTGACCTTTATGAAGAAAGATCAGCCTTCTTCCATGATCGATGAATTGACCGAGGAAATCATTGGCGATATAAAAAGCGGTAGCGATGTAATTTTTCATTCCAGTCAAGCCTATCAAAAGGTTCAACAAACGAAGGAGGAAGGGAAAAGACAAGGGTGGGATGGCACTTCTATCTCCAACTTGATCTCAGAGCGTTTAGCTGAAGTGACATTAAGAGTTCTTGAGGATACAGGACAGAACCGCTTCATCGCAGCCGGCGGAGATACGTCTGCTAAAATATGTAAAGCGCTTAGGGTTAAAGGGTTCAGGGTATGGAAAGAGATTCAGCCAGGTCTTCCTTCTTGTTTATCTCATAAAGAACCTCCCTACTTATTTATCTTAAAATCAGGGAGCTTCGGAACGGAAGACTTTTTTGAACAGGGTTTTCGTCATCTGGCTTCCCAAGAATATATAAAGGGGGAAACTAAATGATAGCAGCCGAGAGAAGAAATAAAATTAAAGAGATTCTTACCCACAAACGAAGTGTCAAAGCTTCGGATTTAACAAAAGAATTCCAAGTGTCAGAAGAGACCATACGCAGAGATTTAAGCCACCTTGAAAAAGAAAATTTCCTGAAAAAGAATTATGGTGGGGCCATTATCTTAG
This sequence comes from Halobacillus dabanensis, assembly GCF_900114165.1. GTDB lineage: Bacteria > Bacillota > Bacilli > Bacillales > Halobacillaceae > Halobacillus > Halobacillus dabanensis. The sequence continues at coordinate 476,568 of NZ_FOSB01000002.1, read as the reverse complement.
AAGATTTAAACAAGTTTGACCCTATGCCCATTGAGGAAAGGCAGCAGGAACATTATTTGGAGAAAAAGTTAATTGGTGAGAGGGCGGCCGAATTAGTGGAGGACCGCCAGATCATTATTATCGATGCAGGTTCTACCACATGGCATATGTCTAGAAGCTTAAAAGATAAAGAGGGACTTATGGTCATTTCCAATGCTATGAATGTAGCCGAGGAGTGTAGTAAAAACGATACGGATGTCTATGTGCTTGGTGGAAAGCTTCGTAAAAACACGATGAGTATGATGGGGCCGCAGGCAGAAGCAGAGTTGAAAAACTATAACGCTGCGTTCACGTTTTTAGGTGCATCTGCTATATCTATGAAAAAAGGGGTTACCAGTTTTGATATATATGAAGCGGCGGTTAAACGTGCAATGGTGGAAGCAGGCAACAAAATTGTAGTATTGGCCGATCACAGCAAGTTCGGCAAGGAAGGGCTTGTTTCTTTTGCCCCCTTCAGTGGTGTCGATATTCTTGTGACAAGCGATTTAGTAGACCCGAGTATCGTCCGTAAAATCGAAGGCGAAGGGGTGGAAGTCATACTTACACCAGTGGTTGAAGAAATCAAACAAAAAAATTCTTAGAAGGAAAGGAGTGGATCTTGATGGAACAGGAGATGGAGCGGTTGTTAAGAAAATATCCGGACCTTGAGGTGTGCAGAAATGACATTGAACAAGCTGCCCACTTTTTGATTAAAGGATATAAAAGCGGGAAGAAAACACTGCTTTGCGGAAATGGTGGCAGTGCTTCCGATTGTGACCATATTGTCGGTGAGCTGATGAAGGGTTTTACCTTGAAGCGACCCGTCGATTCCTTGTTTGAAAAAGAACTGAAGGAAGCCTTTCCAGAGAATGGGGAATTTCTCGCTCAAAACTTACAACAGGGGCTTCCAGCGATTTCCCTTGCGAGTCACTCTGCCCTAAGCACAGCTTTTATTAATGATGTCACCCCTGAAATGGTCTTTGCCCAGCAGGTATATGGTTATGGAGAAGCGGGAGATATGGTAATAGGTATCAGTACCTCTGGAAATTCAGCCAATGTTGTCAATGCTTTAAAAGTCTCGAAGGCTATGGGGTTACGGACAATAGGATTGACAGGGGAAAGCGGAGGGGAAATGAAAGAAATCTGTGATGTAACTATTCGTGTTCCGTGGACAGAAACTCTGGACGTACAGGAACGTCATCTCCCGATCTATCACTCGCTCTGCATTATTTTAGAAAAGGAGTTTTTTAACGAATGACTATTCTCGCAGGGGTTGATATTGGTGGAACTAAATGTGCAGCCTCCCTCGCTGTCTTAGAGGGAGACGAAATAACAATTCTCTCAAAGGTCAGGTTTCCTACCTCTGGCACTCCCGATCAAGTTATTGATAGACTAATAGATGAAGTGAACAATCTTAAACTAAAACACAAGCTTTCTGGTATAGATGCTGTTGGAATCAGTTGTGGAGGCCCACTGAACAGTCGTGATGGTATCATTCTTTCACCTCCCAACCTGCCTGACTGGGACAATATAGAAATTGTTGCGAAACTGGAGGAGCGTTTTCAAATCCCGGTTGCCCTCCAAAACGATGCAAACGCAGGAGCGATGGCTGAGTGGAGGTGGGGAGCAGGAAAAGGGACAACTAACATGATTTTCCTTACATTTGGTACAGGTATGGGAGCTGGACTGATTTTAAACGGCCAATTGTACTCAGGTACCAATGATTTAGCTGGTGAAGCAGGTCATATCCGTTTGGAGAACGATGGACCGGTCGGTTTTGGCAAGGCTGGGTCGTTTGAGGGATTCTGCAGCGGCGGAGGTATCGCTCGGCTTGCCCGGAAAAAGGCGGAGGAAGCTCTTCAACTAGGTGAGAAACCTGCCTTTTGTCAAAATTATAATGAGTTAAGGAATATAACGGCAAAAAAGGTCGGAGAAGCAGCACAGGCGGGAGATGAAACTGCGAACGATGTGTTCCGGGTGGTGGGAAAAGAATTAGGAAGAGGCGTCTCTATATTGATTGATATTCTGAACCCTGAAAAAGTGATAATCGGAAGCATCTTCGGACGCCAGCAGAGCCTCCTGGAACCACTTCTGCGGGAGGAATTAGAAAAAGAAGCGATTGGTTTATCTTTATCCGTTTGTGAAATCATCCCGGCGGGCCTTGGGGAAAGTATCGGTGATTATGCGAGCTTTTCTGTAGCAATGATGGCCTTAGAAAAATAGAAAAGAAGAAATTTGAAAGCGGTATCATACGTACGGGGAGGAGAATAAGGATGAGGAAATTAAAGGTTGGAATTATTGGATGTGGCAATATCAGTACTATTTATCTAACGAATTGCCAGCATTTTTCGTCATTGGATATATACGCGGTGGCAGATTTGAAAATGGAAAACGCCGAAGAGAAAGCTTCTGAATTTAATGTTCCTAACGTGTATACGGTGGATGAATTACTGAACGACCGGGAAATCGATCTTGTCTTGAATTTAACGATTCCATCCGTACATGCAGAAGTCAGTCTGCAAGCACTGGAAGCAGGGAAGCATGTCTATGTAGAGAAACCGTTGGCCATTTCTTTGTCTGATGGCAAGAAAGTAATCGAGAAGGCGAAAGAGAAAGGGTTGAAAGTTGGAGGGGCACCGGATACATTTCTTGGCGGCGGAATTCAGACGTGTATCAAGCTTATTGAGGACGGATGGATTGGGGAACCGGTGGCAGCCAACGCCTTTTTCATGAGCAGCGGTGTAGAGGCTTGGCACCCGAACCCGGACTTCTTTTATCAGGTAGGCGGTGGTCCGATGTTTGATATGGGTCCATACTACCTTACGGCCCTCGTTGCAATGATGGGTTCTATTAAACGAGTAACAGGTTCAGCCAGTACCTCATTTAAGGAGCGAGTGACCCCTGAAGGCAGGAAAATTTCAGTAGAAATCCCTACCCACATTGCTGGCGTCCTGGATTTTGAAAATGGAGCTGTAGCTTCTCTTGTTACAAGCTTTGATTCCTGGGGCAATAATTTGCCACGAATCGAAATCTACGGCGAGACTGGCACGTTATGTGTACCGGACCCCAACACGTTTGGCGGGCCAGTAAAATTCCGGCGTAAAGATGAAAAAGAGTTTCATGATGTGCCCCTTACTCATGGGTACACAAGCAACAGCCGGGGCGTTGGTCTTGCAGATATGGCTGAAACGATTATTGAAGGCAGGGATCATCGTGCAAATAGCGATTTGTCGTATCACGTTTTGGAAATTATGCATGGTATTCATATCGCCTCTGAAGAAGAAAAGCATTATCACTTAACCGGATCGATAGAGAGGCCAGAGTTACTAGAAATGCATAAGCAGTTTTGATTCTTTTTTATTTTCCATAAACGGGAACGTTCCCGAGAAGGAAGGGTGATTGTTTGGTTCAACAGAAAAGCGAGATATATCTATCTTCCAAAAGCCTTCCAATTTTATATGATGTAGATGCTGTCATCATTGGAGGTACATTTGCTGGGGTTACAGCAGCAAGACGTTTTGCAGAAGCTGGAAAAAAGGTCGCCCTCGTCGAATCCAGGACATACCTTGGGACAGATATGTGTGCGACCCTGCGACCCTGGGTCCAAACACGGGACATAGGGAATCTATCTAAATGGACAAAGGGGTTGTTTGAGAAAGCTGCTGATTCAGCAGGTGAGACAGGTCTTTATTTAGATCAGGTTAAACGACATTTGGAAGACCTTTTAGTAGAAGAAAATGTATCGGTTCTCTATGCAAGTCAACCAATTGATTTGATTCAGACATATGGGAAAAGGCAGCTAATTATAGGGAATAAGTCAGGCAGGCAGATCATCCAGGCAGATGTAGTGATTGGTGCGGAAAGCTCCGGACTCCTTCGGGAATTCATGGAGGGAGGAGAAGAGTCAGACACCGGTCCAGCGGTATATAGGAAGACTATTGAAATGTACCGGGCAGAAGGTTCAACTGCAGTTGAAATATCTGTCCCGAAGTCCTTAGGTATTCATAACAACACGGTTCACCTTCATCGTGGGTATTTGAATGATAGTCACGTCTTCCTGGAATTTGAACTTGTTTTTCCCTATGACAGAACCAGTCTAGCTATCGATAATGCCATGGAAAAAGAAATCGCATCCCGACATATCGCTATGGATTTAGCTTCTTATTTGATTCAGTCGCACCCTGCTTTTAAGAGAGCCTATCTGGCTGGATCTTCCTACGAACTTCACTCTCTCTCTGTCGCTAAACGAAAATGCGAATCATGGAGGAGTGGAGGACAGAAGTTTCTAGAAAATAGGGTCTTAGGCGTTCCGCTAAACGACTTTGTCACCTATGATTTGGACATCTGGTATTTGAACGAATTTTCAGCTCCTGGTCTATTCGAAAGTCCAGTAGCTGCTTGCAAAACAGGTGAAGCGTTTGCTTCCGAGCTTGTCGCGGTCTGGGACGAACTTTTAACTCCATGTACACCATCAGTCGAACCGAACCGGGAGCCCTTCTCCTATGATATCCACATAGGAGAAGGGGGAAGTCCTCGTGAAGGCCGGGAATATCCAACGTGCGAGGTGCCTGGTAAAGCTGTTCCTGTATTACAAGAAACGGATGTATTAGTAGTCGGCGGGGGAACCAGTGGTGCGAACGCGGCGATTACCGCTGCCAAAGAAGGGGTGGAAACGGTTCTTCTTGATATGAACCCTGGTCTTGGAGGCACGGCTACTTATGGGGCTGTGGACAGTTATTGGTTTGGACGAAAAGGTGGGTTTAATGTCCGTATTTCCGAATGGTTACAAGAGGTCCATGACCGTATTAATCATAAAAGTACAAAATGGAACATCGAAGCCAAAATGTACACTTTGCTTAATGAAGCAGAAAAGGCCGGTGTGAAAACTTATTTGTATGCGACAACTATCGGCACCATTATGGATGGGACACAAGTAAAAGGGGTCGTCGTCGCTACTAAATGGGGAGTTTTTGCCATTAAAGCAAAGGTGGTTATCGATGCTACTGGGGACGGTGATATAGCCGCATTTGCCGGCGCGGAGCACGTCTATGGTTCTGAAACCGATCAGATTGTCATGTGGTATTCGCTTGCTCAATTCGCCAAACCAGGGAAAAGTCAGAATAACTTCACCAGTATGGTAAAGGTCTCTGATATTGAGGATTATACAAGGGCTATAATGGAAGGCCGCAGGAGAAAACGGAACAGGGACTGTCACGATCACGGTATTTATGTTGCCTCCAGAGAGACACGGCATATCTTTGGGGAAGTGGTACTGACACTTACGGATCAGTTGAAGCACAGGCAATGGGAGGATGTCGTGAACATTCATTTCAGTAACCATGATATGAAGGGTAAAAGTGGGTCCTCCTGGATGAATATAGGACTGATTCCACCTAATTTGGAAATAGAAGTTCCTTACCGGGCGCTATTACCGAAGAACTTAACAGGAATTCTGGTGGTTGGAAAAGCTATATCGGCGACCCACGACGGTTTTGCAGCCATACGGATGCAGGCGGATTTAGAAAACCTCGGAGGAGTGGCAGCTCTGGCAGCGGTTCAGGCAGTAAGAAATGACTGTCTTCCTCATGAGATTGACCGGAAACATTTACAGTCAAGGCTCGTAGTTGAAGATGTTTTACCGGAGGGAGTTACCGATCGTTCGATTGAAGAAAAGACCTATACCGATGAGGAACTGGAAAGGCTTGTCGGGGAATTGAACGGAGAGATGCCGCTATACTCTTATGCGGATATGGAAATGGATGATGTTTATAAAGAAAGAATTCCTTTTGTAGAGGTGTGTACAGCAGGGCCAAGGGTCCTTCCTTATTTACAAAGGGCACTAAACCAAGCTGTAGAAAAAGGTGAGATCAATAGACAGGTTCTTTTGGCTAAAGCCTTGGCTATGTATGGTTCGAAAGATGCGGTACCTGTCTTAATCAAAGAGATTGAAAAGGAACTTTCCGGTGGAGTGCTTCCCAAAAGATCGAGCTTTATCCGGCACACACAGCTTCCTCCTGATCAAGGAGCTATGCCGGATGTCGTTTATTTAATGTACGCACTTGCTCTGACGAAAGATGAACGCAGTATCGCTGTCTGGCGGAAGGTTGCTGAATGGGTCGAACCAAGCGAGGGGAATTTGAAGGATATGTATAAAGGAACATTCTATTATATAGATGCACTCTGTGATGGAGCTGAACGGCTCGCCCGTCCTGAGTGTATTCCGGTATTGGAAAGCCTTCACCGTCATGAGACCATTCGTAATCAAATGAGAACTAGAGCACTGGAACCTGATTACTTTAAAGAAAGACAGGCGATGCTGGAGCTCGCGATTGGTAGGGCTCTTGCCGTTTGTGGAAGCAGCCAGGGACTTCATATCCTTATCGATTATTTGTCAGATTATCGCAGTTTGCTTGCCGACCAGGCCCATACTTATTTACGAAGGTTGACTGGCGAAGACTTTGGAAAGCATGTCCCAGAATGGAAGTCCTATGTAGAAGTAAATCATCAATACGACATCTCAAACACTCGAGGAGGATTATTATGGAAGAGAAGACTCTCCACATGATTGGTAACGCTCATTTAGATCCTGTCTGGTTATGGCAATGGCAGGAAGGATTTCAAGAAACGAAAGCAACGTTCAGGTCAGCTCTTGACCGATTAAAGGAATATGACGATTTTGTTTTTACCTCAAGCTCGGCAGTTATGTATGAATGGGTAGAGAATAACCACCCTGAAATGTTTGAGGAAATAAAAGAACGCATCCAGGAAGGACGCTGGCAGATTTGCGGCGGCTGGTGGTTGCAGCCTGACTGTAATATTCCAAGTGGCGAGTCATTTGTAAGACAAGGGTTATACGGACAGCATTACTTCAATGAAAAATTCGGAGTCACCGCGAAGACAGGCTATAACGTTGATAGCTTTGGCCATGCTGGGATGCTTCCGCAAATTCTCAAGAAAAGCGGGATGGATCATTATGTATTCATGCGCCCAGGACCTCATGAGAAAGGATTGCCTGGAAGGCTTTTCTGGTGGGAATCTGATGACGGCTCTCGTGTGATGACCTTCCAAATTCCTTTTGAATATACTACATGGGGCAAGGATTTAGAAAAACATGTGCACAGGTGCGCTCAGGAAATAAAAGAACCAGTCAATGATTTAATGAGCTTTTATGGTGTGGGCAACCACGGAGGTGGCCCGACTATTGAGAACATTGAAAGCATCAAAAATCTTAATGCATCGGATGATACACCTAACCTGGTGTTCAGTTCCCCTGATCAATTTTTCAATAAAATTAAAGGAGAAGATCCTGAGCTTCCTGTCGTCCACCATGACCTGCAAAATCATGCGAAAGGCTGCTATTCTGTCCATTCCCCTGTGAAAAAATGGAACAGAGAAGCAGAAAACTTATTAGGAGCTGCTGAGAAATTCTCCGTTATTGCAAAAAACGTGGCCGGACAGCCTTACCCTAGTGATTATGGAAAGGCATGGAAAGATGTGCTGTTTAATCAATTCCATGACATACTTGCAGGGACGAGTATTGAACAAGCTTATGAAGATGCGAGAAACATGCATGGAGAAGCGATGACCATTGGAGATCGCGGACTGAACTATGCGGTACAATCTCTTGCCTGGGCGATAGATATCGAACAAGAAGAGGGAATGACACCAGTCGTTGTGTTCAACCCTCACTCCTGGGATGTGAAAACATCTATAGAACTGGAATATACAAGGTTAAAAGAAGATCAATTTTTAACAGACGAAAAGGGAAATGAAATTCCTGTCCAGGTTGTCCAATCCCAAGCTACTGCGAAGGGTCGTAACCGTATAAGCTTCATAGCGGATATTCCTTCTATGGGATATCGTGTGTATAAAATAAGGTCCAATAAAGAACGAGTGGAAACACTTGCGATTAAAGCTGATGATTATTCGCTTGAAAATGATCGCTACCGTCTGGAAATCAATCCAAAGACAGGGTTTATCAGTAGTCTTTATGATAAAGAGGAGCAATTTGAATTGTTTGCAGGCGAAGCAGCACGCCCTGTGGTAATTAAGGATGAAAGTGATACATGGTCCCATGATGTCATCAGGTACGCTGATGTTGTCGGGGAGTTCAAGCCAGTGAGCATAAAGCGCGTAGAACATGGTCCTGTGAAGTCAGTCGTGCGCGTCATCAGCGAATATGGGCGATCTCACTTTGTCCAGGATTTCACGATGTATAAGGATCTTGATCATGTTGATGTAAAGGTGAGCGTGGACTGGAGAGAGAAATTCCGAACCCTTAAGTTGAAGTTTCCTGTGAATGTCACCCATAGAAGGGCGACGTACGAGATACCATATGGTCATGCTGTCAGGGAAACCAATGGAGAAGAACAACCCGGCCAAAGCTGGATAGATGTTTCGGGAACGATAAAAGAAACGGGGGGAAGATATGGGCTAAGTATCGCAAATGATGCGAAATATAGTTACGATGTCGATGGAAATGAGATGAATATCACCGTGCTCAGAAGTCCCATCTATGCCCATCATGACCCATTAGTTCCAGAACCAGACGGCTATTATTCTTTCATCGATCATGGCATTCAACACTTCCAGTACACATTGCTTCCCCATGTTGACAGCTGGGAGCAAGCGGGAACGGTCAAACATGCTTATGAGCTGAATCAACGTCCGACCGCTTTACTTGAAACCTATCATCAGGGAGAGCTGCCACAAGTGAATTCTTTTATTAAAGTAGACAAAGAAAATGTCGTGGTCAGTGCTATGAAAAAGGCAGAAGACAATGGGGACACCATAGTGCGTTTTTATGAAACGAATAAACAGGAAACAGAGGTAACCATTACTTTGCCTGCTCTCGATCGCAAGTTTACGACTTCAATCGGCGCATGTGAAATCAAAACCTTCCGGGTACCTGAGGATTCCTCCGGTCCAGTTGTGGAAACAAACATGCTTGAATGGGAAGAATGAGGAGTTCTGGTGGATGAGTGATAATTCATAATAAATATTTAAGGTTTCATGGGGTGTTTATGTGCTTTATTGTGGATTTCGTCAATATTTTTCAGACTTTTTTGATAAAAGCTATTGAAAATCTTCTAATGGTAAGGTAACTTATTATGTAAGCGATTTAATAAAATGGGAACGTTCCAATTATACACCATTTCAACTTGATAGAATTATATATACAACCGCTCTCATATCCTGACTTTTTTGGAACAAAAGGGTTTTTAATAAATGACAGGTAAAGTGGGAGCGGTTCAATTCTTAAGTTTCGGGAAAGCGCTTGCATAACTTGTAGAAGGAGTGGGGAAGGTGAACCCGACGATACATGATGTAGCCAGGCTTTCTAAAACATCTAAGAGTACCGTATCTCGGTATTTAAATGGACAGCCTGTAAAAAAACGTACAGAAGAAACGTTGAAAGCAGCAATCAAAGAGCTCGGCTATCATCCGAATGTTAATGCCAGGAGGCTAGTGAAAAACAGTACCCAAACCATAGGGGTAGTGGTAGATGATATCTCCAATAACTTTTACTCTGGTATTTTAAGAGGGATAGAAAAAGTGGCTAATCTCCATAACTACCAATGTGTTTATTATAACGGGGTCTCTCATCGACAGGGAGAATTTGGTTTTTTGAACCTTGCTCATGAACGTCAGGTGGATGGGTTGATTCTCATCAGCTTTTTAAAGCGCTCGCCGGAGTTGTTTGAGAAAATCAAAGATTTATCCATGCCGGTCGCCCTGATCGGTGATGGAGGAGAGGGGATAAGAGATCATGGTCTTTTATCCGTCGATGTCAATAACGAACACGGGATTAAAGAGATTGTTCATTATTTGAATCGTATCGGACATAAAGAGATTGCCTTCATAGCGGGACCAGATGAATTCTCCGCTACCTCCCAGAGGATCACAGGTTATAAAAAAGCCCTGAAGGAACTTGGTTTAACACTTCAACCTTCCTGGATTGTTCCATCAGACTGGTCGAAAGAAGGTGGTTACAAAGCGATGAGTGAGCTGATCAATAAAGGTGGGATGACTGCGGTTATTGCATCCAATGATGAGACAGCTATTGGTGCTCTGCTTTGTACCCATGAACTAGGATTCCGTGTTCCAAAACATTTTTCTATCGCCGGGTTTGACGATATTGAAGTCTCAAGCTGGGTCTATCCTCCGCTTACAACTGTTAAGCAGCCATTATATCAAATAGGAATTGAAGCAACAGAGGGACTTGTCAAAAAAATGAAAAATAAAGAAGCCCCGCTCCAAGGAAGGAGATTAATCGAACCGAATCTAGTAGTCCGCGATTCATGTATGAATTTACTTTAAATGATAGAAGGGAGATGTCCGCCGAATGTTTGCAGGAAAAATTGATAAAAGCCGGTACGGATATTTGTTTATCGCACCTTTTTTCCTTGTCTTTTTTATTTTTGATTTAGGTCCAATCTTATATTCTTTCTATTTAAGTTTCACAGACTGGAGCGGTTTTGACACTCCATCCTTTGTAGGGTTGGCCAATTACGAGCGGCTGCTTCAAGATACACTGTTTTTTAAATCGATCTATAACACGCTGGTGATTTGGATTTTGTCAATCATCCCCCAGCTTACCATCGCTCTAACGTTAGCGCTCATACTTCATGAAAAGTTCATTAGGGGTAAACATCTTTTCCACGCCATATTCTATTTCCCGAATATGGTTACACCGGTCACGATGGGTGTTCTGTTTGCCTTGATTTTTGATTGGCAGAACGGGAGCGCCAACAAGATTATCATGGCGCTTGGGATTGTGGACGACCCTGTGAACTGGTTTAACAGTCCATTTCTTGCACAGTTGATTGTCGCCTCGATATTGATGTGGCAATGGTTTGGTTTTAACATGCTTGTCTTCCTGGCAGGGCTTCAGTCAATTCCTGAAGATTTATATGAGGCCGCTGAAATCGATGGAGCGAACAAGTTCCAAACTGCTATCAAAATCACGCTTCCACTATTGAGACCTGTCCTTATCTTTACCATGATTACCTCCGTCATCGGCGGGATGCAGATCTTCGACCAGCCGCTTATGATCGGAAAAGGTCCTGAGAATTCTACATTAACTATGGTTATGCATTTATACGAAGCAGCATTTGTCAGGTACGAATACGGATACGGTGCGGCTATTGCCTATGGAATATTCGTTCTCATCGCGGTAGCGACAGCATTTTCCATGTGGATGACTAAAATTCGAGAAAAGAAGGAGGGAGTAAGTTGAGGAACAATTCTATCTCAGCCATGGCGTCCAGGTCCGAAGAACAGCATGACTCTGAAATCAGAAGAAATCAGCGGAAAAGTTTTTTAGCCAAAATTATCATTTGGATATTGCTCATTTTGGCGGCAGGCATTTGTCTTCTCCCTTTTTACAGTATGATGATTACCGCTACTCACGCTAATGCTGATATCACACGTAAGCTGCTCCTGACTCCTGGAAGTCATCTGATTGATAATTATCAAAGACTTGTCGATGTAGTACCGATTTGGAGAGGCTTTTTGAACAGTTTGATTATCACAGTAAGTGCTACGGCGATCGGATTATACTTTTCCGCTCTCAGTGGTTACGGCTTTTCAAAATTTAATTTCAAATGGAATGGTCCGTTGTTTGCCTTTGTATTAGCAACCATGATGATTCCTGGTCAATTGGGTATTATAGGCTTTTTCAAGCTTATGAATATGTTCGGCTTGATCAACACTTACTGGCCGTTAATAGTGCCGGCTGCCAATAACGCTTTCGGACTGTTTTTTCTTAAACAGGTGGCTGATTCAGCTGTACCGAAAGAGTTACTTGAATCGGGACGGATAGACGGATGTAATGAGCTTCAAATCTTCCACCGTATTGCTTTACCATTGATGACTCCCGCCATTGCGACATTAGGAATCTTTTTATTTATCGGGAAATGGAATGAATTTTTGCAGCCAATGATTATTCTATTTGATAACAGTCTTCAACCGTTGCCTGTAATGATTGCCAGTGTAAGGAACCAATTCAGTGTGGACTATGGAGCTCAATATGTCGGAATCGCCATTTCTGTTGTACCGATCATTATTGTGTTCGCACTTGCATCGAAAAAAATCATCGGAAATGTTATGGCTGGAGCGCTTAAACAGTAAAGAAATTCTGTCATTAATGACCTGAAGGGGGGCGTTACCCAGGGACATCCACTAAAAACTTTTGCTGTGAAATTTAGAGAAGGTTTTAACCATTACATTCATTTAGGAGGACGATGAAATGCGAAAAAGTTTTACTTTTATCATGATGTTTTCTGTCTTGATCATTGGTGTTCTTGCTGGGTGCTCGGGTGATAGCGAAGAAGCAGGTAGTAACAACGGTGAGGAAATGAATAATGAAAATATGGAACCAGAGGATTTTGAAGGGACGTTGGATATCTGGACCTTCTTCGGCGGTGTTGAAGGAATGGCTGAGAGTTTTGAAGAGAAATATCCAAATGTGGATGTGAATGTGGAAGTTTTTCCTGGGGATCAGTATCAGACGAAATTAATGACAGCGATTCAGAGTAGAACCGATGTGCCTGATATTTTTGATCTGGAACGGAGTTATATGGGGAAATTTATTAATCAGGAATTTGTGGCCAACTTGTCTGATATGGGTGCCGATGAGCTGGTGGAAGGACAGGTAGAATATGTTAAAGAACTGGGTACTGGTGAAAATGGTGATGTGCGTGCCATTTCCGACCACTCTTCTCCAGGAGCATTCTGGTACCACAGAGATTTAGCAAAGGAATATTTAGGAACAGATGATCCACAGGAGATATCGGAAATGGTATCAAGCTGGGATAAGATCATTGAACTTGGCCAGAAGGTGTATGAAGAAAGTGACGGAGAAGTAAATCTCCTTTCCCACTATGGTGACGTATTTAATACAGAGAAACAGCACCAGGAACAATGGGTACAGGATGGCAAATTAGTGGTTGACCCAGCCTGGAAAGATATTTTCAATAATATGAAACAAATCAGAGAAAACAATGTTGATGCTAAGCTTGGTTATTTTTCAGGAGGATGGGGTGACGCTTTAAACGAAGGTGGTGTCATTATGTTTGCGATGCCTGCCTGGGGTGGTTTCATGATTGATAATGAGGATGGAAAGGCCGAAGGGAAATATGGAATTGCCAAAACTCCGAGCGGTTATTATGAAGGCGGTACGTACCGTTCCATCTATGAAGGGTCTGATAATAAGCAGCTCGCGTATGAATTTGTCCGCTATATCTCCAGTGAGGAATGGCAGAACAAGAACCTTGAAGAAACCGGAAATATGCCAGCATTGACTTCCGTTTATGAGGAGAATCTTGACTCCTATACACACGAATTTTTCGGTGAGCAGAAAATTCTAGAGCAATACTATGATCTTGTTCAAGATGTTCCTGCCCACGAAGCAGGAGAGAATAACAATGACATCTCAACACTATTTTATGATGCGGCATCTTCCGCGATAGACGGGGGACAGTCCTATGAACAAGCAATTGAAAAATTCAAGAAATCGGTAGCAAACGGATATCCGGAAATTGAAATAGAGTAAAAAGACATAGGGATACTGTCTTTAAAGGGGATTTGTAATTGAATTCTATTACGCAGTATATAGAGAATATTCGCATAATTGATGGACATGAACACTTGATACCGCATTCAGAACGAAAGAAAATGGATGCAGACTTCTTTGATCTGTTGCACTATGTGAGGTCAGACCTTATTACAGCAGGCTTAGACCCGTCCTTCTTTGAAGATGGTCATAGCATGTCTGACAGAGAAAGGGCAGAGCTGTTTTTGAAGTATTGGCATAAGACCAAAAATACCACTTATGCACAAATGCTTCGCTGGTCTGTTGAGGACTTATACGGCATGAAGGATTGGTCTGTGGAAGGTATTCTAGAACTGAATAAAAAAGTGAAGAAAGCGACCTACGACCCTGACCACTACCGGTATGTGCTAAAGGATAAAGCCGGTATTGACCTGGCTTTCACCTTAATATTTTCTACGAATGTGGACTTTGAACTGTTTCGTCCAGTGATGTTTATGGACCATACATTTAACATCACCTCGCTAGCAAATATTGAAGCATTGGAAAAACAATGGGGAAACAGAATTTATGAGTTCGAGGATCTTTTAAAGGCAATGGATGCAATTATTGAGCGTTATGTGAAAGAAGGGATGGTATCCATCAAAATCGGGGCTGCTTATTGGCGGTCCCTGAGGGTGGATAAACCTACCGCTAACGAAGCTTCTTACGCTTTCAATAGAGTGAAGACCTTTCATTTGAAAGAAAGTCTGGCACCTGAAGAGGCCAAACCTCTTCAGGATTATCTGATCCACCACTTAATCCAACAGGCTATTAAGTTCCATATGCCAATCCAAATTCATACCGGCCATCAGGAGCCGAGTGTTTCTATGAATGGAAATATCCTCACCAATTCGAAGGTGACGGATTTGGTTCCATTATTACTGGAATACAAAGAAGCAAATTTCGTTCTTCTGCATGGGGGCTATCCTTATTACGATGAGTTTTTATCCATTGTTAAAAATTTTCCGAATGTATACGGCGACTTAACATGGTGCTATATCATTTCACCAACAGCAACAAGGGATATGCTGTTTAAGATGATTGAAATGGTTCCACAATCTAAAATTATTGGATTTGGCGGAGACTACAGCCAGGTGGAGGGCACATATGCACATGCTAAGCTGGCACGACGAATCTTGAGCGAAGTGCTAATTTCAAAAATAGAACATGGCGATATGACAGAAGAGGATGCATGTGAATTTGCAGATTATATTTTACGCGATAACTTAATAGATTTATATAACTTAAATATGAAGTACTCTTCTCAGTTAAGGGAGGGAAATCATGTTTCGATTAGTAAATAATGGATCCCTACCCCTGATGTTCAAGGAGACTCCTATATGGGAAAGCTTGCGGGTTGTGGTGAAGGTAGATACTGGGGAACAACTACCTTTAGAACAGGTTAATGAACATATTTCGGAGGGGTTGGATGACCATGGCCCTTACAAGTTATTTGAATACAGATATAAAAAAGATGAGATAGCAAGCTTCACATTATCCTTCTATGTTTACGAATGGTCCATTAAGGCATATGGAGAAGTTGAGCTCCATTGTGAACGTTTGTTTGCGAAAAATCCTTCTCTCACACCGGAGGGAGGGGTAACGATCAAGCTGGATCATTGGACGGAACCAGAAGGATTGGTCGCTCATTATCTTCATAAAGATTGGTGGACACGTCCTCATTTCCAAAAGGACATTCGGAACCTGCCGCCAAGGACTCAGTCTCTCTTGTGGAAGGTGGAGGAGGACTACTTGGGCTGGCTTCCATTGCCGGATGATGTGGTGAAATCAGAAATTCAGGGAACGGAGGATGGCTGCGAAATTACTGTTTCCTCTTATGAAAATGGCAGGGATTACGGTAAGTTTCCAATGTTTATGTTGGGAGTGAAGGACAACCCATTTACATTAACCGAACAAATGACATCGGCAATCGCAAGAAAGGGCCGTTCCTTCAAGACTATTTCTGAACGTACTTACCCATCCCAGCTCGATTACTTTGGCTGGTGCAGTTGGGATGCTTTTTATAAAGAAGTTCATGCCGATGGTGTATTAAAGAAAGCAGAAGAATTAAAAGATAAAAAGATTCCGGCTAAATGGATGCTGATTGACGATGGATGGTCGGAAGTGAAGGAGGAACGCCTGGCCGCTTTTTCCGCAGACCCAGAAAAGTTTCCGGGAGGATTGAAAGAAGTTGTTTCCTGTCTGAAACAGGACTTTGGTGTTCACTCTGTAGGGGTATGGCATACGCTTGCCGGCTATTGGGGCGGCATAGACCCGGACAGTGAGTTAGCCAAAGATATGAGTCAAACCCTCTATGAAACTAGAAGCCGCAAACTGATCCCTTATCCTGATAAACAGCGTGGATTTGGTTTCTGGGATGCGTGGCACAATTATTTAAAAGCCCAGGGAATAGACTTTGTGAAGGTCGACGCCCAAAGTGGAATTAATAATTTTATGAGGTACCATATGCCGATTGGTCTATCATCCCAAGAAACTCATAAGGCATTGGAAGCCTCCACTGGAATACACTTCAATCATACAGTCATCAACTGTATGGGAATGGCCCAGGAGAATGTATGGAATCGCCCAATCTCCAGTATATCCCGTAGCAGTGACGATTTTGTCCCGGATGACCCTGCAGGTTTTTCGGAGCATGCCCTGCAGAATACTTATAACTCCCTATGGCATGGAGAACTTTATTATGGGGATTGGGACATGTTTTGGACGCAGCATAAGGATGCTAAGCGTCATGCCCTATTAAGAGCTGTCAGTGGAGGCCCGATCTATACAAGTGACCCAGTAGGAAAGACAGATCCAGATTTAATTTGGCCACTTATATATAGGGATGGAAAAATCATACGATGCGATTCACCCGGAAAACCTACTCAAGATACATTGATGAGCAGCCCGGTAGGGGAAAATACACTATTGAAGGTGCAAAATAATGTGGGAGAAGTGGGGATTCTCACTTTATTCCATGTTAATAAGGATGCAGAAATGCTGAATGACGTAATTTCTCCTTCTATCATCGACCTCTGTAATTCTGGGTTCTATTGGGTTTTTGATTATAACCGCAGAAACGTTTTTGAAATGAAGAACAGTGACGAGAAGGAAATCACACTCCATCAAGAGGAAGCAGACCTGTATTTCTTTTTACCGCATCAAACTATAACACCGATCGGGTTGATAGATAAGTATATCTCGCCTGCCACGTTTGAAGAATTATATCGAAATGAAAAGCATTTGACTGTAAGGGTGAAAGAGGGGGGGAGAGTTTGGGTTTATTGCTGAGCATGTCCCGAATTCTGTGAAAATAAATGGAGAAATCGTACGACCCCAAAACCCTCAATCTGTTCTTTATGTTCTGGATTGTTCTGACTACGAATCGTCGCCTGTTGTGGAAATAACACTATAGTTAAGAGGAGCGTGAAATACAATGAAGGTTTCTTGCCACCTCATCACCTGGGGAGAGGACTTGTTAAAAGGATTAAAGGAAGCTTCCGAGCTTGGGTATCAAGCGTGTGAGACGTTCACCCATTTGGCACTGGCTTATGAAAAAGATATTGACAAGTTCAATGGTTTATTAGATGAATATGGTTTTGAACTTTCTGCTCTTTATGGAGGAGGGAGATTCACAGACTTGACCAAACGTGAATATATAATTGAGCGTAATGCGCAGGTTGCTAGATTTATAGCTGCCGCCGGAGGAGACAGGATCATCCTTGGACCGGCTGGACCAAGGAATGAAGATGGTACAACATTAGAGGAATTGCATATTGCAGCCGAAACGATTAATCAGGCAGCTAGAAAATGCTCCGAGCTGGGGGTGAAAGCCTGCCTCCACCCGCACATTGGTACTGAAATCGAAAATGAGTCCGAGCTGGACATGATCATGGAATTAACAGATCCAGAATATGTGTTTTTCTGTCCAGACACAGCCCATCTGGCCAAGGCGGGAATGAATCCATTGGAAGTAATAAAGAAATACCAGGATAGAATTGCCTACGTTCACTTGAAGGACATCTCTCCAGAGTTCGCGGATTCCGAAACTTTTCCAATCTTAGAAGGTAACGAGCAGATGCCTATTTTTTGTGAGCTGGGACTAGGAACGCTCAGCGATGAGCTAAAGGAAATTGTCCATTTTTTAAAAGATATCGATTATGGAGGGTGGCTTACTGTTGAAATTGATCAAACAACAAGCACACCGTATGAGAGTCTGGCTGTATGTCGGGACTTCGTTCAAGACAAGCTGAGTGTTTCTTTATGACCTAGAACATCTAAGAAAAGGGGCTGATGACAATGGGATGGAAAAATGGACTGGCCTATGTGTCTTCCATCATTATGAAACTGGCTGCCATCAATTTACTCTGGCTGTTTTTCATAGTGGTAGGGGCAGTTGTTTTTGGAGTTTTCCCTTCGACAATTGCTATGTTTGCTGTAATGAGAAAGTGGATGAAAGGTAATCTTGGCTCATCCCTCATCAAAGAGTTCTGGTTTTTTTATAAAAAAGAATTCTGGAGGACAAATGGTGCGGGAGCGGGGTTTGTGCTTATCGGTTATATTCTATATGTTGATTTGTTTATCTATCAATTTGGAGAGGACCAGCAAATTCTTCAGCTGCTTCTATATATCCTTTCGGCCTTCTACTGTATGGCTGCAGCCTATTTCTTTCCTCTCTATGTCCATCATGAGTTTAAATGGTACCAATATTTAAAGGTCGCCATTTTAACTTCTTTCTCAGCTCCGTTTAGAGGTTTATTAATGCTCTTCCTTGCCTATGGCATCTATTTTTTGATGAGTAAGTCTCCAGGCTTATACTTATTCTTCTTCGGAAGTGGTATCGCCTATTTATGGCTGATGATTACATTACCGACTTTCCAAAAATTATTGAATCAAAATAAAAAGCCACGGAACAAAAAAACTGCAATTCAAGGAAGGATGAAATGGTGGAGTGAAACGTGAAATCAGAATAGGTATGGTCGGGTATCAATTTATGGGAAAAGCTCATAGTCATGCTTATAGGGATTTACCCTTTTATTTCGATGTAAGCACTACCCCTGTTCTTAAGGCGATTTGTGGCAGAAAAGAAGAATCCGTGAAAGAAGCAGCTGAAAAGATGGGATGGGAGTCTTACGAAACGGATTGGAGAAAATTAATAGCGAGAGAGGACATCGATGTCATTGATATCGTTACCCCGAACCATACTCATGCAGAAATCGCCATTGCGGCTGCCAAAGCTGGCAAACATATCATTACAGAAAAACCGCTTGCACTCACATTGGAGGAAGCAAAGGAAATGTATAGCGCGGTTAAAGAACATAATGTCGGGCATTTGATTTGCCATAATTACCGTTATGCTCCAGCTGTGCAGTATGCCAAGAAGCTGATCGAGGAAGGGCTGTTAGGACGCATTTATCATTTTCGCGCCCGCTATCTTCAGGATTTCATTATGAGTCCAGACTTTCCGCTCATTTGGCGTTTAAAGAAAGAAGTGGCAGGTTCAGGGGCTTTGGGGGATATCGGAGCCCATAGCATCGATTTAGGCCGTTTTCTGGCAGGGGAGATCCAATCACTTGTCGGCACAAAAGAAACTTTCATTAAAGAGAGACCCATTGGGGAAATGTCCGGAGGATTAAGTGCCTCGTCAGACTTTTCAAGTGTTGGTGAGGTCACCGTCGACGATGCCTGCGCCTTTTTGTGCCGCTTTGAGAACGGAGCTCTTGGGACCTTTGAGGCAACCAGGTTTGCAGGTGGAAATAGAAACAAAAACGAATTTGAAATCAATGGAGAAAATGGTTCCCTTCGCTGGAACATGGAGGATATGAATAAGCTTGATGTTTACCTTGCTAAAGATGAGGAAGGCTTGCAAGGGTTCCGTACGATCAACTGTACAGAAGAAATCCATCCATATGCTGGAGCCTACTGGCCGGCAGGACACATCATCGGCTATGAGCATACATTTATTAATTTATTCCATTCTTTTCTAGAAGGGTTGTACCAGGACAAGAAAGACTACCCGGATTTTGAGGATGGAGTAAAAAACCAGGCTGTATTGGCAGCAGTGGAAGAATCGGATGAAACCGGTGGATGGGTAAACGTCCCTTCATGATTAGTAAGGCTAAAATAGAGGAAGGGTGATGACTTGTTGAATGAAAAGTTGAAGGTAGGCATCATCGGTGCAGGTGGCATTGCAAGAGGTATACATATTCCCAACTATTTAAAACACTCCGACCGAGTAGAAATAATAGCGGTAGCTGACGTGATTGAAAAAAACGCAAAGGAATGCGGCGAAAAGTTTTCCATTCCTCAAGTTTTTACAGACTATAAAGAAATGCTGGCACAATGCAGCCTAGATGCCGTCAGTGTGTGTACCCCTAACAAATTCCATGCGGAAGCTTCAATCCATGTTCTTGAAGCAGGCTGTCATGTTTTATGTGAGAAACCACCAGCCATGAATGTAGAGGAAGCCAAAGCCATGGAAGAGGCTGCGGAAAGGAATGGAAAAATTCTCACCTATGGCTTCCACTTCCGTTATGCTCCTGAAGTACAGGCGTTAAAGCGCTTTACGGAGGGTGGAGCCCTTGGGAATATTTATGCCGCTACCATCAAAGCTGTGAGAAGAAGAGGTATTCCAGGCTGGGGAGTCTTTACAAATAAAGAGCTTCAAGGCGGTGGCCCCCTCATCGATATCGGTGTCCATATGTTAGATACAGCCCTTTACTTAATGGACTATCCTGAACCGGAAACCGTATTTGGTGCTACTTATCAAGAAATTGGTACCCGGAAAGGGGTAGGAACGATGGGGGAGTGGGATTGGAAGAACTTCTCGATCGAAGACATGGCGCTAGGGATGATCCGTTTTAAAAATGGAGCGACAGTTATGCTTGAAACAGCCTTTGCAGCAAATGTAGAAAAGAATGATCTAATGAATGTCTCCCTGATGGGTAATGAAGGCGGGGCGGATGTTTTTCCATTGAAAATATATCAGGAAAAATATGATACATTGATCGATATTTCACCTGCTTATCTCCCGAAGAAAGGATATCATGAATTAGAAGTAGAAACCTTTGTGAACGCTTGCCTTGCCAACGAATCCCCCCTTAGCACTCCAGCACAAGGTGTAGTAATTCAAAAAATCATTAATGGTCTTTATGAATCGGCACGAACAGGAGAGGCAGTTAAATTAGATGAATGATCAAAGGTTGAGAAAGAACAAAGACAGTATTAGATAATGTATATAAAAAACTATATATGTGCCAGATGAATAAATACCGTGACGAAAATACTGGAGCAATCGCCGGTATTATCAGGCTCTTGCTATACTCATTTTCCTGTGGAGTAGAAAACCAATCGTTGATGTATGGCCGGGAGTTGAAGTGTGAAATAAGTACACAAAGTAATTAGCGACCCAAATATAATTAAAAATCGGATGGTATTATACCATCCGGTTTTTTCATAAGGACTGAGCACTCTGGAAATGGATGAGTACTATAGCCTGGTAAGAAACGCGTGTTGGGGTAGATTGGAAAATAGGTTTTAAGGTAATCAATTATATTTTTAAGAGGTGGGCAGGATGGAACATTTAAAAGATGCATTTATAAGACAGTTCGGAGGGCATGGGGAGCTCTATTCGTTCTACGCTCCTGGCCGGGTCAATTTGATCGGGGAACATACTGATTATAATGGTGGATATGTATTCCCATGTGCTCTGAGCGTGGGCACCTACGCAGTTGCTCGTAAGCGGGATGACACAAAGCTAAATCTTTATTCCATGAATTTTGACAGTTCTGGGACCATAGCAACTACAATGCAAAAATTGCAATACAACCCTGAACAAAAATGGGCCAATTATCCGATAGGGGTTGCGGCTGTTTTTCAAAAAGCAGGGTACGAATTGGGGCATGGCTTTGATGTAGCTTATTACGGTAATATTCCAAACGGCGCCGGTCTTTCCTCATCTGCTTCTATCGAGCTTACTACCGCTGTATTGCTGAATGAATTGTATAGTCTTAATTTAGACACGGTAGAAATGGTGAAGCTCGCACAAAAAGCCGAGAACGATTTTATTGGTGTGAACTGTGGCATCATGGATCAGTTTGCTATTGGATTCGGAAGAAAAGACCATGCCATATTATTAAATTGCGAGACATTAGAGTACAGGTATACTCCGATTACATTAGAAAAAGAAAGCCTGATCATCATCAATACGAATAAACGTAGGGGTCTGGCTGATTCAAAATACAATGAGCGAAGAACACAGTGCGAAACAGCTCTCCAGGAACTACGAAGTGTATTGGATATAAATAGTCTTGGAGACCTCACGCCAGTAAAATTCGAGCAGTATAAGCATTTAATCACAGATGATACAGTTCAAAAACGGGGAAGGCATGCGGTTTACGAAAATGCTCGAACTATCAAAGCAGTTGAAAGACTGAATAAAGGGGATGTAAAAGGGTTCGGGCAATTGATGAACGAATCCCATCGATCGCTAAGGGATGATTATCAAGTCACAGGAAAAGAACTTGATACGCTTACCGAAGCTTCCTGGGAAGAAGGCGCAATAGGCTCCCGAATGACAGGGGCAGGTTTCGGAGGATGCACAATTAGTATAGTGCCAAATGATATTATCGAAAGTTTCATAGAAAATGTTCAGCAGAAATATAAGCAAAAAACTGGATTGGAAGCAAGTTTTAATATCGTAGAAATCGGTGACGGAGCAAAAATGGTGTAAAAGGAGGAAAAGTCATGGCAGTACTAGTTTGTGGTGGGGCAGGATATATCGGAAGCCATGCAGTTGCACAATTAATAGATAAAGGCGAAGAGGTAATCGTCGTGGATAATTTTAAAAAAGGGCATAAGCAGGCGATTTTACCTGGAGCAAGAATTTATGAGGGAGATCTTCGGGATAAGGATTTTCTGAATAACGTTTTTCAAGAAAATGACGTGGAAGCTGTCATACATTTTGCGGCTGATTCTCTTGTCGGTGAAAGTGTCGAAAATCCGCTTCAATATTACGATAACAATGTTTCTGGAGCCATTTGCCTGCTGAGTGCCATGGCAGCGAACGACGTAAAAAAACTCGTCTTTTCATCTACAGCAGCTGTATATGGCGAGCCGGAACAAGTGCCGATAAAGGAAACGGATACAACTGTACCGACGAATCCCTATGGAGAAACAAAACTTACGATAGAAAAAATGCTTAAATGGGCAGAAATAGCCCATGGCATCAATTTTATCGTATTACGCTATTTCAACGTTGCAGGTGCCGATCCAGATGGCAGAATCGGGGAAGATCATAGACCAGAAACTCATCTTATCCCTATAGTTCTGCAAGTAGCTTTAGGCCAACGTGAAAAAATATTTATCTATGGTGATGACTATGAAACAAAAGATGGTACCTGTGTACGTGACTATATCCATGTAGTCGATCTAGTCGATGCACACCTTTTAGCTCTTAAGAAATTGAGTAATGGTGTTGAAAGTAATATTTTCAACCTTGGTAATGGGCAGGGGTACACAGTTAAAGAAGTCATCGATGCAGCAAGAAGAGTAACAGGACATGAAATTCCGGCGGAAACAGCGCCACGGAGGGCGGGAGATCCGGAACAATTGGTCGCTTCTTCGGAAAATGCTATGAAAGAACTCGGCTGGAATCCTCAGCATGGTGACATTGACAAAATGATTCATACTGCATGGGAATGGATCCAGGACCATCCGGATGGTTACAAAGATTAATAGATAGAGGTGATCATATGAGTGTGAATATCTACAGAGAAATCGACAGACTGATCAGGTATGGACTGCAAAAGGAAATGATTTCTACTTGGGATACCGATTATGTCAGGAATGGTCTGCTCGAGTTATTCCATTTAACAGAGGATCAACCAACATCCACGCCTGATGAACGTCTCGACACTCCGGTTGATATCTTGGAAAAAATGCTGGATTATGCCGCTGACCACGAACTTCTACCGGAAAATACGGTGATATATCGTGACTTGTTTGACCCTCTAATTATGGATGAACTCCTTCCAGGTCCGGCGGAGATCATCAAAACGTTTTATCATTATTACCGAATCGAAGGACCAATTGCAGCAACTGAATATTTTTATGACATGGCAAAATCATCTCATTATATCCGCACGGAGCGGATTGCCAAAAACGTTCACTGGCATAGCCATACCACATACGGAAACTTGGAAATCACTATCAACCTGTCCAAACCGGAGAAAGACCCGAAAGCTATTGCAGCAGCAAAGGCAAACACTACTATTTCTTATCCAAGATGTTTATTATGTAAGGAAAATGTTGGATATGCCGGACGGCTTGATCATCCCGCGAGACAGAATCATCGGCTCATCCCTATGGAACTTGCCGGAGAAGAATGGTACCTTCAATACTCCCCTTATGTTTATTACAATGAACACGCAATCGTTCTTTCTAGAGAGCATCGCCCAATAAAAATATCGAAAGAAGGCTTTGATCGTCTGTTGCATTTTGTTGAACTATTTCCCCATTATTTCGTCGGTTCAAATGCGGATCTTCCTATTGTCGGAGGGTCAATTCTAAGTCACGATCATTTTCAGGCTGGTCATCATGATTTTCCAATGGCAAAAGCACCGATAAAAGAAATTGTCCCTATGGATGGCTTCGAAAATATAACCGTCGGCATTGTCAAATGGCCTATGTCTGTTATTCGGCTTCAAGGAAGAAATCGTGACCAGATTTCTAAGCTTGGCGGCAGGATACTTGAAAAATGGAGAGATTATAGTGATAAAGATGTTGGCATTTTAGCAGAAACCGAAGGAAATTCACACAATACTATCACACCTATCGCCAGGAAAAAAGACGATTATTATGAACTCGACTTGGTACTCCGGAATAACCGTACAAGTGATGAATATCCATTAGGGATTTTCCATCCCCATCAGGAAGTCCACCATATAAAGAAAGAAAATATCGGTCTAATCGAGGTTATGGGTCTTGCTGTACTCCCAGGCCGTCTGGTTGAAGAAATGGAGGTGCTTAGCCAATATATGCTCGCCGACAAGCTCGAAACCAAAGGAAAGGAAGATGAAAGGACGGCCAAGCATATCGATTGGGCAAAACGAATTGAAGCTGAGCATCCTAATTTAAAGGAAGGAAATATCAAACAACTTTTACAGACAGAGATAGGCAGAACTTTTTCCACGGTGCTCGAGCATGCAGGAGTGTTCAAAACGGACACCCAGGGTCAGGAAGCTTTCCGTCGATTCCTAGACCAAATTTAAGGTAGTGTTTTATTTGCAGTGCTATATGTAAATTTTTAAGTGAATAGGAATTATACTTAATTTACGTCCTTTAGGCTAACTATCATTAAAGAGTTCATTTAATTTGATAACCAAATAGAGTGCATAATAAATATCCTTACGCACAACCACCGAACACTTATCTTTTTTGGTAAATTTTTTAGGGGGAGAGTAATGAAGGAAAAGCAAAAAACACGTTCCTGTTGTAGTGTGAATCGAGAAAGCATTAAACTTGGTAAGACAAAGGGAGATAACGAAAAGAAAAGATTGAATAAGCAAGAGATTAAATTTAAAGAGAAGATGGTTTACTTGCATGGGGGAGAGTTTTTTATGGGAACGGATGATGATGAAGGGTTTTCTGCTGATGGAGAAGGACCTGTGAGGAAAGCTAAAGTAAATCCTTTTTATATAGACAGCTATGCAGTCAGTAACGAAGAATTCGACCAATTTATTAAAGATACTGGATATAAGACAGAGGCGGAGCAATTTGGATGGTCTTTTGTTTTTTACAAGTTTTTATCCCAAGATATGATAGGCAAAGTCCAACAAGTGGCTGGAACACCATGGTGGTTTGCAGTCGAAGGAGCTTATTGGTTTCAGCCTGAAGGTCAGGGGTCTACAATAGAAGATCGTATGGATCACCCAGTTATCCACGTATCTTGGAATGATGCCGTGGCTTTTTGTAAGTGGGCAGGAAAGCGACTGCCAACTGAAGTCGAATGGGAATATGCGGCCCGTGGGGGCTTAGAACAGAAAAAGTATCCATGGGGAGATGATTTAACACCAAATGGGGAGCATTATTGTAATATTTGGCAAGGTGATTTTCCACGTCAAAACACGGAAAAAGATGGCTTTATCGGGACTGCACCTGTTCATTCATTTCCTGCGAATGGCTATGAACTCTATAATATGTCCGGAAATGTGTGGGAATGGTGTGAAGATTGGTTTACCACTCGTCCTTATCGAAAAGCTGAAGATAAAAAACAAATCGATAACCAAATGCCTAAAGTAATGCGAGGCGGTTCCTACCTATGTCATAAATCTTACTGTAATCGATATCGTGTAGCTGCTCGTAGTTCAAATATTATGGATAGCTCTACTGGTAATATAGGTTTCCGTTGTGTAAGGAATGCTTAACAAATAAACAAATATGTCATTTCATTTTTTGTCCCTGCCCTCCACTGTGTTACTGGATGGAAAGTTCAGAGAAACAACGGAAGTTTTTACTTCCGTTGTTTTTTTGGTTATAGCTCTTCCATGCTCCGATAAATCAGCTTGATTCCTATACTTAAGCAGTAAAAAGGGAAGGTGATAACGACCTGGAAGTTTACAGGATAATTAAATCCTAGAATTTTCAGACAACAAAAGGAAAACCCATTGACATTTAGAATGATTATCCATACACTTAATAATAACAACGTTGTTAAAAAGTTATCTCCTGTTACGGAGTATATATTTTTTAGCTTAAATAACAACGTTGTTATTCAAAGGCGAAGGAGAGTGGAATATTTATGGTTCGCTTAACAAAAGAAACAGTAAAAAATATACAAAGCATCCATGCTTCCAATAAAACGTTAATCCATAAAGAATTACCAGAACGAGCAATTCAGTTTGGGGAAGGGAATTTCCTTCGTGCTTATTTGAACTGGATGCTTGAAAAAATGAATCAGCAAGGCTTGTTCAATGGCAGAACAGTCGCCATCCAGCCGACTCCTCATGGGAAAGTCGTACCGAAACTTCACAAGCAGGACAATTTGTACACGACAATTCTACAAGGAGTAGAGAATGGAGAGGAAACGCAGGAGGTGGAGGTGAATTCTACAATCTCCCGCAGTATCAATCCTTATGAATCATGGGAAGAGCTCTTGAAGTTAGCGGAGTCTGACTCCATGGAATTCATCTTTTCCAATACGACAGAAGCAGGGCTTGTGCATATGGAGGAAGAATTTCCAAGAACTTCATCTCCCTTATCCTTTCCGGGTAAATTGACAGCCTTGCTTTATCGTCGCTTTACCCACACAAACGGGGGCCGGGGATTCACCATCATCCCATGTGAGCTAGTCGAAGAAAATGGAAGCCTCCTGAAATCAATTGTGCTTCGCATTGCTGAAGATTGGGATCTCTCCGAAGACTTTAAGAAATGGGTCGATGATCAAAATACATTTTGCAACACGCTTGTCGATCGCATCGTTCCCGGTTATCCAAAAGAGAACAGCAAAGAATGGGAGCAAAAGTTAGGGTATGAAGATGTGCTCATGGCTGTCGGGGAGCCGTTTCATCTTTTTGTCATTGAGGCGGATGAACCACTGGAAGAGAAGTTACCTTTCAAGGAAGCTGGTTTGAATGTGAAATGGGCAGAGGTGAAGCCTTATCGTGACTTGAAAGTGAGTCTATTGAATGCTCCTCATACATTGCTTTTTTCCGTCGGTTTTTTGTCCGGCCTTCAAACTGTCAAGGATGTGATGGAGGATGATGTCGTCTCTTCCTATGTTCGTTCTGTTATTTATAAGGATATCTTGCCAGGGCTTTCTTTTGATGAAAAGGAAAAGGAGAGTTTTGCCGCTTCTGTGCTGGAGAGATTCCAAAATCCATTCGTCAAACATCAGTTGACAGACCTTGGGTTGAATGCCGTCCAGAAATGGAAAAGCAGAGTGTTCCCTTTGCTGCCAAAGGATGAAATGATACCTGATTCAATTGCTCTATCCCTTGCTTCCTTGCTTCATTATTATCGAGCCCAGACGATTTACGAGGGGCATTTCATGGGGAGCTATCAGGGCACAGAATATAAAGTGCGTGATGATCAAGTGGTTTTAGATGCATTTATTGATTTTTGGAATAAAGGCGAACAGGATCACGGAGCCATCACTTCCTTATTAAGTAATGAAAATCTTTGGGGAAGAGATTTATCCCCAGCGGCTGATGCTGTATGGGAGTATTTCCACTCTATCCGGACGAAGGGTGCAAGAAATACAACGGCACAGATGTTGAAAGACACATGGGCATTGGAAAATCAAAAATAAAAAGGATGGGATGATATGAAGAACTTTATGGATGAAACATTCTTACTGAACAGTGAAACAGCGGAACGGTTATATAACAATTATGCGAAAGACATGCCGATTATTGATTATCACTGCCACCTTAGTCCGAAAGAGATTTATGAAAATAAGTCTTATCAAACCATCGCCGATATTTGGCTCGATGGTGATCACTATAAATGGCGATTAATGAGAGCGAATGGCATCGATGAAAACCTTATTACAGGAGAGGCTGTTCCGTACGAAAAATTCCTTGCTTGGGCGCGTACGGTACCGAAGTCAATCGGAAATCCTGTCTATACGTGGACCCATTTGGAACTGCAGCGTTATTTTAATATTTTTGTCGCCCTCAATGAAAACACAGCACCGGAAATATGGGAAAAGGTGAATGGACAGTTGACCCAGGATGATTTCGGAGTGCGTGATTTAATCCGAGCTTCGAATGTGGAAGTCATTTGTACGACTGACGATCCAGTAGATGATTTGCGTTACCATAAGCTTTTGAAGGAATCGGATTTTGAGACAGAAGTCCTGCCTAGTTTCCGTCCGGATAAAGGCTTGGAGCTGAATAGGGATGGTTATCAGGAATGGGTGAGTAAATTGGAAGATGCCTCCCAGGTCTCCATCAATAACTATGAGGATTTCCTTGCTGCCTTGGATGCGCGGGCAAGATATTTCGACCAAGTAGGCGGGCGGGTGTCTGATCACGCATTGGATGAAGTAGTTTATCAAGAGGCGACGATGGAAGAGGTTTCTAACATCTTCAAAAAAGCGAAAAGCGGCTTCAAAGTCAGTAAAGAAGAGGAAGCTAAATATAAATCTTTCACCCTTACGTTCTTAGGAAAAATTTACTCCGAACTGGGCTGGGTCATGCAATACCATATTAGTGCCCAGCGCAATAACAATACTAAAATGTTTCAGCAGTTAGGTCCGGATACTGGCTTTGACAGTATGAATGATGGCCAGATTGCAAAACCACTTTGCCGTTTGCTGGATGCCCTTGAAAAGCAGGATGCTCTCCCGAAAACCGTGTTGTATTCCCTGAACCCGAAAGATAATCCCGTCCTGGCGACGATTGCGGGAAGCTTCCAGGAGGGCGGCGTCCCAGGGAAAATGCAATTTGGTACCGCCTGGTGGTTCAACGATACGAAGGAAGGCATGTTGTCACAAATGAAAACGCTTGCAGATATGGGTATACTCAGTCAGTTCATCGGTATGCTGACAGATTCAAGAAGTTTCTTGTCCTATACGCGCCATGAGTATTTCCGCAGAATCTTGTGTGATCTGTTGGCGACATGGGTGGAGAATGGGGAAGTCCCGAATGATGACGAATTGTTAGAACCGATTATCAAAGATATTTCTTATAGAAATGCTGTCCGCTATTTAGGTTTTCAGACACAGTCCCAGCAATTAAAAGTTTAGAGCTTAATTTAGGAGGATCTATCTTGGAAAATATCTTGAAAATAAACGAACAGGATAATGTTGCCGTCGCTTTGAAAGATTTGCCTCAAGGCATGACCGTGAATGTAGATGGGCGTCAAATCACTGTGAATGCAAATATTCCAAGCGGGCACAAAGTAGCGTTGGTCCCGATGACGAAAGGGACGGATGTAATTAAATATGGTTTTCCAATCGGACATTTGGAAGACCACGTAGATGTCGGGGACTGGGTCCATACGGAAAATACAAAAACGAATTTGGAAGGTGTCCAGGAATACCACTATGAACCGAAATTCGCGGCCAACCCTTTTGAGGATGAAAACCGGACGTTCAAAGGTTTCAAACGATCTGATGGCCGTGTAGGCATCCGGAATGAACTTTGGATCGTTCCCACAGTGGGCTGCGTGAATGGCATCGCCGAGCAAATCATTAAAATTTTCCAATCCGAAGTCGGTGATATCGCCCCATTTGATAACATCCAGGTGCTGAAACACAACTATGGTTGTTCTCAATTGGGGGATGACCATCTTAACACAAGGACGATTTTAGGCAATGCCGTCAAACATCCGAATGCCGGCGGGGTCCTTGTCTTGGGACTTGGATGTGAGAATAATAGTGTCACAGAGTTCGAGGCTTCCCTTGGGGATTATGACCGCGAGAGAATCAAGTTCCTTACTTCCCAGGATGTTTCAGATGAAATCGAAGAAGGGGTCAAATGTTTACACGACATTTACCAAGCGGCGAAGGATGATCACCGGGAAGATGTTCCGCTGTCGGAATTGAAGGTCGGGCTTAAGTGTGGAGGATCCGATGGCTTTTCCGGCATCACGGCCAATCCGTTGCTTGGCAGACTGTCTGATTATC
The DNA here is from genome assembly GCF_900114165.1 of Halobacillus dabanensis. GTDB lineage: Bacteria > Bacillota > Bacilli > Bacillales > Halobacillaceae > Halobacillus > Halobacillus dabanensis. The sequence continues at coordinate 446,326 of NZ_FOSB01000002.1, read as the reverse complement.
TAGTCGCCCAGGGAGGCACGACCGTCTTGACGGAAGTACCTGAAATGTTTGGTGCAGAAAAATTACTGATGGAAAGGGCGGTCAATGAAGAAGTTTTTCACAAAACGGTCGATTTGATCAATGACTTCAAGCAGTATTTCCTGACTCATGATCAACCGATTTATGAGAACCCGTCGCCTGGTAATAAAGATGGTGGCATAACAACGCTTGAAGACAAGTCGTTAGGATGTACGCAAAAAGCAGGAACCTCTGTCGTTACAGATGTCCTTAAATATGGAGAAAGGCTGCAAACGAAAGGGCTGAATTTACTCAGTTCCCCAGGCAACGATTTGGTTGCTTCTACTGCCCTCGGTGCTGCAGGTTGTCAGATTGTTTTATTCACGACAGGAAGAGGAACACCGTTTGGCTCGTTCGTACCGACGATGAAAATTTCTACGAATACACCGCTGTATGAGAAGAAGAAACACTGGATCGATTTCAACGCAGGCCGTTTATTGGAAGGCTCCCAGCCGGATGATGTGTTGAAGGATTTCCGTGATTATATCATCCGGGTGGCCAGCGGAGAACTGGTCAATAACGAAAAAAATGACTTCCGCGAAATAGCGATTTTCAAGTCAGGGGTCACGCTTTAAATGAGGAGGGACCGAACATGGAGCAAAGCCTTTTACAACAGTTGGAAGACCACAAAATCATCGCCATTATTAGAGGGATCCCTTCCGGCACAGGAAATGAAGTGGCGGCAGCCTTGTACAAAGGAGGTATCCGTTTTCTTGAAATCACTCTGAATACAGAAGGCGCCCTTGAATTGATTTCAAATCTGAAGGAAAACTTCGATGGGGACTTGAAAATCGGAGCTGGTACGGTGTTGAGTGTCGAGGAGGCTGCAGCTGCGATTGACGCAGGCGCGGAATATATCGTATCCCCACACTTTGATGAAGAGATCGTGACCTATTGTTTGGCTAAAGGGGTTCCGGTTTGGCCAGGTACGATGACACCGACGGAAATGATGCGGGCAACTAATCTCGGGGCCTCGGCTGTCAAAGTATTCCCTGTCGGTGCGCTCGGGATGAAATATATCAAGGATGTGCGCGGACCGCTTGGTCATATTCCGATGATCGCTACAGGAGGGGTGAACCTGGATAACATCGAAGAGGTTTTGCACTACGGAGTGAAAGCTGTGGGACTTGGCGGAAATCTCGTCAACAATAAGCTGATTGCCGAAGGAAAGTATGAAGAAATTACAAGGCTGGCTAAGGCCTATGTTGCAAAGGTTGAAGGAAGTGTAGTCCATGGATAAACGAGTAGATGTGGTAACGATAGGGGAAAGCATGGTGCTTTTCCAACCTTATACAGGAGGCACGATCAAGTATGCCCCTCTTTTGACTAAATCGGTCGGAGGGGCGGAATCTAATCTTGCTTTCGGTTTATCGCGGCTGGGTAGAAAGGTGAGGTGGATCAGCCGTGTAGGAAAGGATCCGTTTGGGGAGTTTATTTTATCCACGCTTGCAGGGGAAGGGGTAGAGGTGGATCATGTCGAAAAAGACCATGCTCATCCGACGGCGCTTTATTTCAAAGAGGCAAAAATTCCAGGCGATCCGATGGTCCATTATTACCGGAAACAGTCAGCAGCGAGTCAACTAGCCCCCGAACATATAAAGCCAGCCTGGTTTGAACAAGCAAGACATCTTCATGTGACAGGCATAACTCCTGCACTTGGTGATCACACCGTTGCTTTCTTGAAAGATGCTATGAATCAGGCAAGGGAGCAAGGGTTGACGGTCTCATTTGATCCTAACTTAAGACGTAAATTGTGGGATGACGAGACAGCAAGGGCTGTTTTGCTGGAATTGATCCCTCTCTGTGATGTCTTTTTGCCTGGATTAGAAGAAGCTCACTTTTTATTAGGGGAAAAATCGCCAGCAGCGTATGGGGAAGCGTTTTTAAACATGGGGCCATCGGTTGTTGCCCTGAAGTTAGGGGAGGAAGGTTCCATCGGTTTTGTTGGTACGCACGTATTTGAAGCGCCGGCCTATCAGGTGGAACAGGTCGTCGATACGGTAGGGGCTGGAGATGCTTATGCGGCTGGATTTTTGGATGAATGGCTGGCAACAGAACATCCACTAAGGGAAGAGACCTTAATCGATTCGGTGCCTCGTGCTTTAAGACAAGCCAATGTAACGGGAGCAATAGCCACTCAGTTTCCTGGAGATTGGGAAGGCGCATCTACGAAGGAGGAAGTTCGCCAGTTGATGAACAAAAACCAGGTGGTAACAAGGTAATGAAGGAGGTACGCACATGAGTGTAGGGGTATTAGCCCACTTGTTTGGAAAGATGTCTTATAAAGAGCTTGCTTATAAAGTGGGAGCTAAAGGGTTTCCACATGTTCAACTCGCATTATGGAAGGCCTTCAATGATTATGATTTTAATAAACCAGGGCGTTTGAGTCCAGGACTGGTCGAAGATATTGCCGAGGAATTTGAAAAACATGGCGTTTCTATTTCTGTCCTAGCTTGTTATTTACACTTTTTTCATGAAGATGTCGAACTGCGTAGAGAAAATATCGACCGCTTCAAAGAGTTGATTCGTTATGCCCGTTTGTTCGGGGCTCCAATGGTGGCAGCAGAGGTGGGCAAGATCCAGTCAAAGGAGCAGACAGGTGACGAATGGCTGATTATGAAAACAGCACTGGAAGAGTTGGTAGAGGAAGCGGAAAAGTGGGGCGTCTATATCGGGATAGAACCGGCCAATGACCATCTGATAGGCACAGCGCAATCGTTGAATTGGATGCTGGAAGAAGTACCATCCTCCCATATCGGTGTCGTATTGGATCCTGGAAATCTAGTACATGAGACCAACTTTTCTAATCAGGATGAAGTAATTAAAGAAGCTTTTGATTTGTTGGGGCCGCGCATCATCGCCGCTCATGCGAAGGATCGTGTAATAGCGGAAGACGGTAAAATCAAGACTGTCGTCCCAGGTAAAGGAGAGTTGAACTACGAGTTATATCTATCCCTGCTAGAACAGTATAAACCACAGATGAATATCATTATGGAAGCCGCCAAGGAACACGAGATGCTGGAAGCGAAAAACTTTATTGAGCAGACGCGTGAACAGGCCAGATTGAAAGCTTCTATTAATAGAGTGTTCAATTGAACAAGGTGAAATAAATAAGGAGGAATGACATGGATCGTCTGTTAGGGAAGAGTGGGATGGTTTTTATGATTCTAGTAGTCATGTTTTCTAGTATCCCGTGGAGCACCTTTGCCGCAGCTGGACCCGGAGAGGAGTCTGATGAGTGGGAGTTCGCAGCTTTTGGCTCCAATACCGGGAAAGATAAGAACCCTCCCCCTACATTTAATGAAGATGGTTCCCTATCACTGGAAGCAACGGGAGGCAAGATTGCAAGCAGTGAACAGGGACTGTCTTTTTACTATCTGAAATTGACGGAAGACACCAACTTTGAATTTTCGACGACCGTTCATGTGGATGAATATACTCCTGATAGTCAGCGAGCTTTCGGGCTGATGGTGAAGGATGAGGTCGGTGAAAATGGTGATAGTGATCATCATGCCTCCAACTACATAGCTGTCGGAGGATTGGATGATGAGATGAGAGGGTTTTACAGTGATGGAAGCCTGAGTAAACTCGATCCGTTTCCTGAAAATATCGCCCCGGCTTCCGGGGAAACGTATGAGCTTTCTATCAAGAAGTCAGGAGACATGTTCCGTGTCACTTCGAATGGGGAGAGTAAAACCATTTCGCTGGATGGAAACTTTCAGGACGACCTTTATGTAGGAATGTTTGTAGCGAGGAATGGAAGCATTCCCTTCCACGATACACAAGTGGAAGAGACAGAAAATGTCGAGCGTCTTCACGTCGATGCTGAACAGATGAAGACGGAATACTTAATCGATGAACCGCTGGATTTAGAGGGGCTGGAAGTCGAAGCTGTGCTTGACGATGGACAGCAAATCCCCCTCACAGCAGAGGATTATATCGTTACAGGCTATGATAGCGGTGAGGCAGGAACCAATACGATAACAATCAGCTATGGAGGAGTGGAAGAAACCATTGGATTGACGATCCGGGATCTTCATCTGACTGATATGTATATCGATTACTACCCGGCTCAAACGGATTATTATGTGAAGGATCCATTTGATACGCAAGGGTTAGAGGTAATCGGTGTCTATGAATCCGGGTATACCGAAGAAACGCTGTCTAGAGAACAATACACTTTCTCCATGGAAGGTGAAATCATTGAGCCGGGAACAGCGTTGATGGAAGCAGGTACGCAAGAAATAACCATTCAGTCCACCCAGTTTCCCGAGATTACTACTGATTTCGAAATTGAAGTTAAAGATGAGCAAGTGACAGCACTCGAGATTGCTCAATTACCGTCTAAAACCCAATACTTTTTAGGAGAAGAATTGAACCTTGATGGTCTTTCCGTTGAAGCAGTTTACACAGATGGAGAACGTGTAAGGGTGACGAAAGAACAATTGGAAGTTTCCCCTCTTGATACAAGCAGCTCCGGGGATAAGAAACTCACCCTCTCTTATAAGGGTGCTGAGGTTTCTTTTCCTGTCAATGTAAAGGAAAAAGAACGAAAAGGCATGGAAGTGACCGCCTATCCGAAAACGACTTATCAATTGGGAGAAGAATTAAATTTCTCTGAACTGCAGGTGTCCGAGGTGTATGATAATGGGGATAAGGTTGTCATGGATGGATCGGACTATGAACTCGATCAAACCGCGGTTGATCCATCACAAACAGGTGTCTATCCGGTTGTCGTACTTCCAAAAGACCAGTCAATGGATCCGATTGAGTTTGAGGTAACCGTTCGAGATGATGCAGAACCGGAATGGAAGGCGATCCAATTCGGGCAATCCACCGGAAGCGACACGAACTATGTCGAGGAAGGCGAGGAGAGTGTCCGTATTGTGGCAGAACCTAGAGCAGGGAAAATAACGGGCGACCATGATGGCATCACTTTTTATTATACGGAAATTGACAACGATGAAGATAACTTTGAACTTTCCGCAGATATCAAAGTGAATGAATATGCGAAAAGCCCACATGATGGACAGGAATCTTTTGGCATTATGGCACGGGACGCCATCGGCGAAAATGATGAGTCAAGTGTGTTCGCTTCTAATATTGCAGCGGTCGGTGGATACAGTGGCGGGACTAAAGAGGAAAATGGAACACAGATGTTCATCCGTACAGGCGTCGAGTCCCCAGATGGTGCAGGCAGTCAAGGGATCCAGAAAATAATGTTGAATGATGAGAAACCAGAAGATAGTAATACGGCCCCAGAGCAGGAATACCGTCTGACACTTGCAAAGACGAACAGCGGTTATGTGGGACAATGGAATGACGGGAAAGAAGATATTTTCTTTGAACCGGAGATTTTGAATGTCCAGGATTCCAATGTGTATGTCGGTTTCTATACCGCCCGTCTTGCAGATATTGAAGTAAGCAACATCCATTACTCTGTAACAGCGAGAGAGACGGATCCACCGAAAGTAGAAGCGCCAGAACAACCTGTATCTCCTGCCTTCCATGTGGAGTCAAGGGAACAGACATCAGAGAAGGGTTATCAACTTCGGTTAACGTCCAATGTGGATGGAGTCCTTACCATCAAACAAGGACATGAAGTCATTGAACAAGGAAAACGGATCAGTGAGGGAGAAGCAGCCTCTATCTCTACGGAACTGCCTGAACAGACAGATACGAAATTCAGTATCACTTTTCTTCCTGATGATACCCAATTCTTAACTTCATATGAGAAGCAGGTGAAGAACTTCCGTGTAACCCATCAAACATTCCGGAGTGGCGAACCGATTCATGTAACACCAATGGGCACAAGAGACGGGACAGGAACAGCAGAAGACCCGATTGATTTGGATACAGCTGTAGAATATGTACAGCCAGGTCAAAAAATCCTATTGGCTGATGGAGAATACGTCCGTGATTCAAAATTGGAAATATCCAAATATAACGATGGGACAGAAGAAGAGAGAAAATACCTCGTAGCCGCTGAAGACGCAACACCTGTCATCAACTTTGATAAAAAATCGGAAGGTGTCGTACTGAGCGGAAACTATTGGCATGTGAAGGGCATCGATTTTAAACGTTCGGCCGGGAATACGAAAGGCTTTACGATAGGTGGCGATCATAACATCGTGGAAAAAAGCCGTTTCTATGAAAATGGGGACACAGGCTTGCAAATCAGCAGGACAGATGGGGAAGCCCCGAAAGAAGAGTGGCCGTCGCATAACCTGATCTTAAATAGTGAGTCATTTGATAACCGTGATCCATCTGATAACAATGCGGACGGTTTCGCTGCTAAACTCACTTCAGGGGAAGGGAACGTCTTCCGTGGTTGTGTCGCCCATCATAATATCGATGATGGATGGGATTTATATACAAAAGCAGGTACGGGAGCGATCGGAGCGGTATTGATAGAAGATAGTATCGCTTACGAGAATGGTGCGCTTACGGATGGCACGGTCGGAGATGGAGATAAGAATGGATTTAAACTTGGCGGAGAAGGGATTCATGTGCCACATATTCTCCGTGAAAGTTTAGCCTTCGCTAACGGTGCGGACGGAATTACGAGTAACAGTAACCCGGGCGTCATTGCGGAAAACAATACGTCTTATAATAATGGAGGAAGAAATCTATCCTTCACCACTTATCCGAATATCGAAAAAGATTTCACTATAGATGGGTTCCTTTCCTATCACACAGGGGATGGAGGGGCAGACCAATATCCATCAGAATTAGAAGCGGAGGGTAACTTTTTCTTTGATGGAACGGAAAGTGGGAACAACACTGGTGTCACATTAACTGATGAAAACTTCCTTAGTTTGACCCCGGACCTCCCATTCGAGCGAGAGGAAAATGGGGAATTGATCAGAGGAGACTTTCTGAAATTCCAAGTGGTAGCTTCTGTGGACTTACAACCTTCTGTAATAAAATCGCCGAAAGGAAAAGGTCCTGATAAGCCGGGGCATAAAGGACCGAAAGTCACGGCTTATGTTAGTATGCAGGAGGGATATGATCTTTCTGATATCGACCCAGATTCCCTTCTTCTCAATGGAGAAGTTCAACCATTGGACAAACAGAAGAAACATAAAATCGGTGATTTTGATAAGGACGAGATAGAAGAATATCGTGTAGAATTTTCACGTAATCAATTAGCCTCTTTGCTTGAGCAAGGTGAACAGGAAATAACATTAAGTGGACAACTGGAATCAGGATTATCATTTTCTGCCACAAGTATGATTCACGTTAAATGATAGAAAGAAGAGGGAAATATCCTCTTCTTCTTTTTCATGGTCCAGGGTAAGGAAAGGGGAGAACACCAGTCGTACTGACGCCGGGATTTCGGTGAAGCTTATGAGAAAGAAGGAATAAGGTTGAATGCGAAGAACAGTCCATTATCTTACAAGAAACTCAGTGGTTTTTTTATCCCTTTAGGATTATCGGCAAGTTTGACTTCCATTACTCATGTCATTATTAATGGAACGCTCAGTCGTGGGGAGAATGCTGCTTTCATTATCGCCTGCTATGCAGTGGCATTTGCTTTATTTGGCATTATCGAAAGGCCCATCATCGTTTTCAGACAGACTTGCTCTGCACTTGTGAAAGATGTGCAATCGTTCAAAGTCCTATCCCTTTTTATGGTTATTCCGATGGTGGTGATCATCATCTTCAGTTTGCTGATGGCCTTCAGTTCACTCGGGGACTGGGTTTATATCCACTTATTCAATGCTGATGGAAATATGGTAGACACGATTTCCGATACCTTTGCGATTCTTTTATTTGTGATCATTTTCTCAGGTATCCGCGGGCTGTATCAAGGAGTGATTATCAACAATCTCGAGACAAAATGGTTGACCATCATGGTGGTGATCCGTCTTGTCATCATGTTCCTCGTGGCGTATGGGTTTGTATATTTCGACTATATTACCAGTTTGAGCGGTGCTATCTTGTTTTTAGGGGGAATGCTGATTGAATGTGTCATCAGTGTTTGGAAAGGTCAGGGGATTTTGAGATTTTCTTATCCTAAGCAGAAGACAAACCTTAAAAACGGGGAGATTGCAACTTTCTATCTGCCTCTTGTGTTTTACTTTGTCCTTCAAACGGTTATGGTTCCGATCATTTATGTGTTTCTAGCAAAATCTCAGAACATTGAGATGGGAATCGCATCGTTCGCTCTCGCTTTCAGTATCACCCAAATGTTGTTGAGTTTTTTCATGTATACCCACCAGCTTGTCCTTCAGCTTTATGAAGTGAATAGACAGAAAGTGATTCGGTTCATCATATTCATCAGTTTGCTGCCTACTTTAGCGCTCATCCTTTTATGTTACACCCCTGTAGGAATGTGGTTCATGGGCGAAGTTATGGGGGCTGATGAGGAGCTGGCTACAACGACGATCATGGTTTTGAAGTTTTTTATTATTAAAACATTGGTCTTTCCATGGGTGGATTTTTTGAATGGATATCTGATGTTGTACAGAAAGACAAAACGGATGGCTGCAGCACAAATCGTTAACTTAATAACAGTGATCCTTACCGCGTCATTGCTTGTCACTTTCTTTCCTTCATGGAATGGAGTGAATGGTTCGATAGCAGCGTCCTTAGGGGAGTTGACTGCTTTAATCATCGTAATAACTATAGTTGCAAAAATGAGAACAGGTAAAAAAGATCGCTTACATGGTACAACCTAACTATTCGATGTCTCCTGTATATTTGTCTGAATTGTGATATAATTCGATTAAAAACGAGGGGGGAGCGGATGAAACCTTTTTACAGCAATTTTAGAATAAAAAATAAGATTTTTTCTGTTTCCCTCCTTTTATTGATCATTTTCGGACTTTTAGGGCTGGTCACTTTTCAATACTTTACGAATTTATACGAAAAAAGAATTTATGAGGAATCGGCAGACATGCTCCAATTGTCCTCGTCTGTTGTAGACAAAGAATTGAATATGATTGAAGAACTTTCTTTTCAAGTCAGTACAGATACTGTCATTCAAAACTATTTGAAGACCATCAATGAAAACCGGTTTAGTTTTGAGTCTTATGACACCAAGGTGAGACTGTTGGAGCGCATGCTTTCCTACGCATCAGCAAGAAAATACATCGCTTCCATGCAGATCATTGATTTGCATGGCGAAACACACACGACAGGCTTCGATACTTCGTTAGAAAATGACACAGGGAAAATCAGAAGAGTCCTGTCAGGGAGCAACGGGGGCAATGTATGGACAAAAATAGAAGGTGAGAATGGGATTTCTTCAGCCCGCTACATACGGAAGAAAGCGAATCTCAGCTTGCAGGAAATGGGTACACTGGTCATTTCCATCGATATGGATACTTTCGTTGAAGAAACGCTTAACTTTTCGCCGGAAAATAAAGATATGGTGATTACGAGTCAACACGAAATCTTTTATCAAAGCAGTGACAGTGATTGGGAAGTGAGTGACTTTGCCAACGAGGAAAATGATAGCGGTTACATGATTGAATCTATTGATGGGGAAAAATATCTGCTCACCTATTCTCGTTCCAACTTTTCACAACTGACCTATCATCATTTACTTCCGTATGGAGATATCCAAAAACAAACGAATGCTATTAAGGTCATTATGATTGTTTGTTTCTTATTAATGTTGACTTTGACTGTGCTGCTGAGCAAACGAGCAGCTAACAATATTTCCAAGCCTTTAGAAGCTTTGTCTTCCCGAATGAAGAAGGTGCAGCAAGGAGACTTCAGTGAATCGTCGTTGCCGGAGAAATTCCACGATGATGAAATCGGAGAGTTACATGATAATTTCCAGTTGATGCTGAACCGGATCAATGAACTGATTAAAGAGAATTATACAAAGCAATTAATGATACAGGAAACAGAATATAAAGCATTACAAGCACAAATCAACCCTCACTTTTTGTACAACACCTTAGACTCGATTAATTGGCTCGCCAAAGTCAATAAACAAGAAAAGATATCGGTGATGGCTGATGCGCTTGGAAATATGATGAGGAACATCATCAGTAAAAAAACCCCGATGATCACCATAAAGGAAGAACTGGAAATCGTCTGCAATTATATCACGATTCAAACTTACAGGTATGAACACCGTCTCAACTTTTCTCTTGATGTAGAAGAAGAATACAAGAATAGCAAAATTCCAAAACTGTCCATCCAGCCGATCGTAGAGAATGCCATTCAGCACGGGTTAGAAGAGATGATCGAGGAATGCCGCATCCGCTTGAGCATTACCGAAGCCGGAGAAGATTTGGAAATTGCCATCAAAGATAACGGTCCAGGAATTGAAACAGGGCAATTAGAAGGAATCTATCGCGGAGAAATACGTTCCAAAAGCTCAGGTATCGGACTGAATAATATCAATGAACGCATCAAAATGATGTATGGGAAAGACTATGGTTTGGAAATTGACAGCGAGGTTGGGGCAGGGACCACGGTCCGCATACGATTACCATATATGACGGAGTGAGAGATGTGTATAAAATTCTGTTAGTCGATGATGAGATCAATATTTTAGAAGGAATAGCAGCGATTGTCGATTGGGAAGCCTGTGGCACTGAATTGATGGCTAAGGCTCACCATGGGCAAATGGCTTTTGATATCATTACAGAACGTCAGCCGGATATTGTGGTGACAGATATTAAAATGCCAGGTCTGAATGGGGTGCAGCTGATCCGGAAAGTCCATGATATCTATCCGGAGATCCGGTTTATCGTTCTCTCTGGTCATGATGAATTCGAGTTTGCCAAGACGGCGATGGAGTGTAATGTCAAACATTATTTACTGAAACCTAGTAATGAACAAAAGATCGAAAAGGCTCTAAAAGAAGTGGTGAGCGATTTAGACGAAGAGCAAGGCAGGCAGGAATTCCTGGAAAGTATGCGTGACCATTTAAAAAAAGTCATGCCAAAAGCGAAGGAACAATTTTTGAAAGATTATATAACTAATAAAAAATACAGCGTGAAGGACTGGGAGTATTACAGTCAATTGTTTGAAATCGACACCGATTCAAAAGAATTTTATCTGTTAGTCATAGAGATGGAAGATTCCTATGATTATGAGCATTTATTAGCATTGAAAAAAATCATGGTAGAAGAAGTCGGAGAGTCTCACATTCCATTAGAAACGACGATAGGTGATAAGATTGTCATCCTTATCGAATTGGATTCACGTGAATTCATAATTGAAAAAGTGAAGGGTGCTAAACAATCCTTTCATAGCTATTATCCGATAGATTATACGGTCGCCATCAGTAATCTGGGGAGCATCAATCAACTGAGGAATTTATATAACGAGACGCTTGACTGCTTGACGCAACGCTTTTACGTACCAGGTGGAAGTATCATTACTCCTCAAGATATCAATCATCAATCAAGCATGGAAGAGCTTCAATATGATCATGAAGATTTAATTTATGCGATTCGGAGCGGAAATAAAGAAGTTGTGCAACAGTATCTGGATGATTTTTTTAATGAAGTGTGGCAGGAGAAATATGCGGTAAACCTACTGAGGTCCCACTGCTTGGAATTATTCATGTCGATGATACGTCAAGCGGATCGGAAACAGATTGATGAGTATTTCAAACAGGTGATTCTATTCCAGGAATATGAGAGGTTTCAGGACATGAAAGGGTTTATCGAAAAAACAGCGCTTGAAATTTCGCATTACCATTATGAACGAACAAAGCAAACCCAAAGCACGATTATCAATCGAGTCGTCGAATTCGTCGAGAAAAATCTTTCCGATGAAAATCTATCGTTGTCCCATATCGCGACAGATGTTCTTTATATGAACTCTGATTACCTAGGCAAGCTATTTAAAAAAGAAAAAGGGGAGAGGTTTTCGAGTTTTTTAATCAATCGTCGAATGGAGAAGGCGAGAGAATTATTTGAACACTCGGATCAAGTGAAAATATTCGAAGTTGCCGAAGCAGTAGGTTTTGGGAATAACCCAAGGTATTTCGGGCAAGTGTTTAAAAAGCATACGGGAGTGACTCCTTCCAACTATTTGAAGAAGGAGTGAAGAAAACTTATAGGTATACTCTATAAGTTTTTTTGTTTAGGAAAGTAATTCGGGTCCGGTCAGGGGGACTTTAAGGAATCACTCGGATTTCCCATTTGCAGAGGGGGAAGTGGTGAGCAGAACTGACACGTTATGTCTTTTTATTCGAGAACTATATACATAGAATCGCCCCTTTCTTCCAAAATTTTGTACAAGTCTGTTTTTTTGACATAGATATCTGAAAATTTTATTTAATAAGAAAAGAATCCGGCTTATGATAGATACATGAAAGAGAAAGCGCTTTCAAAAATTACGGGGGAGGTCATTATCAATTGATTAAAAAGTTCCTGGTTTTCAGTTTGATGGCAATGATGTTAGCAAGTGTTCTGGCCGCTTGTTCGGGATCCGAAGAAGCATCTGGGGAAGATGAAGATGGTGTAACAACACTTAGGATGACATGGTGGGGGTCACAAAGCAGACATGACCAGACACAAGAGATCATCAAGGCTTTTGAAGAAGAAAACCCTGATATAAAAATCGAATCTGAATTCACAGGGTTTGATGGTTATTTCGAAAAGATGGCAGCTCAAGCTTCCGGGGACAACCTGCCTGATATCATGCAGCAAAACTTTGGAGAATACTTGAATCAGTACGCAGATAAAGAATTGCTGGCTGATCTTACTCCTTTAGTAGAAGATGGAACGATTGATGTGGAAGGGGTCAGCGATACCATCATGGAATCTGGTAAGAAAGATGGGAAATTGCTGGGAATTCCTACTGGAACGAACGCCCTGACTGCTTTCTATAACAAAGATATGGTAGAAGCTGCAGGAGTTGACGTCTCCGATGGTCAATGGAGCTGGGAAGACTATGAAGAGTATGTGACTGCGATCAGTGAAGAAACGGGAGAATATGGCGCAAGATTGATGGAACCGAAGAACTTGTTTGAATATTACTTAAGAGAAAAAGGCGAGAAATTATTCAATGAAGATGGAACAGCTTTGGGATATGAAGATGATCAACTACTAGTTGATTATTTTGAAAGAAACCTTGCTCTTGAAGAAAAAGGGGCAGTTCCGAACTATGACACCATTCAACAAATCAAAGGGGTAGAAGATGAGTTGATTGTACGTGGGGAAGCTGCTTTCGACTTCAGATGGTCCAACCAGGCCACTGCTCTTGACAGTGCTGCTGGTGGAAAACCGATTGGAATGACCCTGCTTCCAGGGGAGAATAACGACCAGGGAATGTATTTGAAACCTGCGATGCTTTGGTCTGTAAGTGAAAGTTCTGAACATAAAGAAGAAGCAGCACGTTTTATTGACTTCTTCGTCAATAATGTAAAAGTCTATGAAATTGGTGGATCTGACCGTGGTGTACCGATTAAAGAAGAAATTCGTGAAGAATTGTCTGCTGACTTAAGCGAAACAGACAAGAAAGTGTTCGAGTACATTGAAATGGTGACAGAGAACAGTTCTCCAATCGATTCGAACTTCCCACCTGAATCTTCCGAGGTTCTTGGTGAATTGCAGAAGATTGATGAGCTTGTCATGTATGGGGAACTTTCAGCGGAAGAAGGGGCAAAACAATTCAGATCTACGGTCGAGAGAATAATGGCTAGATAACACAACGGAGGGAAGTGACCCTGATCATCTTGAATCAGGGTCGTTTTTCCCAGTCATAAATAAACAAGAAAGAGGTGAGTGCGATGATACCGAAAAAACAAGAAGAAATTCAAGAGGTGGCTGTCCCGCAGCATCCGTCCAAAAAGACGAAAAATAAGAAAATGAAACCTACCCCACCCAACAAAAAGCTAAATACGGGAAATAAGAACGTGACTGGTTATGCGTTCATTTCACCCTTTTTGATTGGTTTTTCTCTCTGACACTTTTTCCCATCCTTTATTCTCTTTATCTATCGTTTACAGATTTCGATATGATGGGCACGCCGAACTGGATTGGTCTGGATAACTATACAAGAATGTTTACCAGCGATCCTACGTTCTGGCAATCCATGAAAGTTACTTTCTTCTATGCAGGCGTGGCGGTGCCGATTCGTCTAGTGTTTGCTTTATTGGTTGCGTTAGCACTGAATAAAGTGGTTGAAATGGTGGGCTTGTACCGGACACTCTTATATTTACCGTCCGTCGTTGGTGGGAGCATCGCCGTTTCCATCATGTGGCGTCAGTTGTTCGGAAATGATGGAGCGTTCAACTCCATCCTTGCGGCTATCGGATTGCCGACACACTCCTGGTTAGGTGACCCAGATACAGCGATATGGACATTGATTGTCCTGTACGGCTGGCAATTCGGGTCTTCGATGTTGATTTTCTTAGCTGGTTTAAGAAATATACCGAAAACCTTCTATGAAGCGTCCAGCGTCGATGGAGCGGGCCCTGTCCGACAGTTCTTCATCATTACGATTCCTTTGTTGACACCTGTGATTCTTTTTAACACCATCATGCAGGTCATCCAAGGATTCATGGCCTTTACACCAAGTTTCGTCGTGACGAACGGGGGACCAGTCAATAGTACATTATTATACGTTCTTTATATGTACCAACGTGCATTCGAATATTTCGATATGGGATATGCTTCTGCTATGGCATGGGTGATGTTAATCATCATCGCGATATTCACAGCCTTGATCTTCAAGAGTTCGGAACACTGGGTCCATTATGAATCGGATACTAAATAAGGAAAGGAGAAGAAGCCATGAAAAAGAAAAAAATAACAAAAAAGACGATACAGCATGTATTGATGGGCTCATTCGCTTTGATTATGATCTATCCGCTTGTATGGATGATCAGTAGTTCATTAAAAAAGAGTGAGAATGTTTTCGTCAACTCCCATTCTTTAATTCCGACTGAATGGCATTTTACCAACTATATTGATGGCTGGAATGGTTTTGCAGGGATAACCTTTGGTACTTTTTTCTGGAACTCGACCATCATAACCGTCATCGCAACCGTCGGGAGTATTGCGTCTTCCACATTGATTGCTTACGGGTTTGCCAGAATCAAATTTGCAGGTAAGAAAATTTGGTTCGTCTCTATGATGTTGACCATGATGCTTCCTTTTGAAATGGTCATGATCCCGCAATATATCATGTTCAATCAATTTGGCTGGATTGATACTTATCTGCCCTTGATTTTACCGACATTTTTCGGAATTCCCTTTTTCATATTCCTGATTATGCAATTCATCCGAACCATTCCCATGGAGTTGGATGAAGCTGCGAAAATTGATGGCTGTAACACGTTTGATATCTTTTTCCGGATTATCGTCCCACTGATTATCCCGGCCATGATGACATCGGCCATCTTTTCCTTTTACTGGAGATGGGATGATTTCATGGGACCACTGATTTATTTGTCTACACCTGAGAAATACCCTGTTTCCCTCGCTTTGAAACTTTTCTCTGATCCTAACTCTGTGACGAACTGGGGAGCGATGTTTGCGATGTCGACATTAAGTATTTTACCGATTTTTGTCATCTTCTTCATCTTCCAGCGTTACATTGTCGATGGAATCAGTTCAACAGGAATGAAAGCTTAAAATATTATTATTCAAGGAGCGATTGTATGGTTTCAGATCAAAGAACGGCATCTAACAAAAAATTGGATACTCCATTGGATTGGGGGAAAGCGGCTTGCGATTCATTGATGGCGACATTTGAGCCGTCAGAACTGCCTCCTGATGGGAGATGGCATTATCACCAGGGTGTGTTTTTAGAAAGCATGCGCCAATTAAGACAAGTGGCAGGAGGGGATGATTACCTTTCCTATATCAAAGGTTATGTCGATCACAACATCGATGAACATGGAAATTTTTTATGGAATAGAAAAGAATTAGATGCCATTCAGGCCGGACTATTATTATTTGAATTAGATGAAAAGTATGAAGATACGAGGTACCGCAAAGCGGCTAAAAAACTCCGGAACATGTTCCCGACATTGAACCGGACTTCTGACGGCGGTTTCTGGCATAAAGATGGTTATCCATACCAAATGTGGCTGGACGGCCTCTATATGGGCGGTGCTTTCTCCATGAACTATGCGGAAGCGTATAATGAACCAGAACTGCTCGAGATGGTTCTTGAGCAAGAACGTCTGATGAGGAAACATACGTTGGATGAAAAGACAGGATTGTATCACCATGCATGGGATGAAAGTAAAGCTCAACCATGGGCGGACTCAGAAACTGGAAAGTCACCGGAATTCTGGGGCAGAGCCATCGGTTGGTATGGAATCATGTTCAATGAAATCCTCGATTTTCTCCCTGAGAATCACCCATCCGAACAAGAATTGGCAGATGCACTTAGAAGTCTTGTTGATAGTCTTGCCAACTATCAGGATGCAGATACAGGGCTTTGGTATCAGGTCGTTGATCGACCGGAACGGAATGATAACTGGATTGAAACTTCTTGTTCCGCCCTTTTCATCTACACGATTGCAAGAGGGATTCGCTCCGGTTATGTGAATGAAAGTTTTAAACAACAGGCGATCAAGGGCTATCGTGGCCTTTTGAAAAGAATGAAATTTGATGATAATGGACATTTTGTGATGCCTGAGATTTGCATTGGCACAGGTGTCGGTGATTATGAACACTATATAAACCGTCCAAAAACAGCGAACGATCTCCATGGGGTAGGGTCTTTTGTCCTGGCAAGTCTGGAAATGCAGCATCTATTACCAGAACTCTAAACCGATGGAAATTATAAAATTGGAGTTGGAATCATGAGGAAATTTGCAGTTTGTGGAGTGAGTAAACGGGCGAACGATATGTTCATCCGCCCGATGATCGATACATTTGCAGAGACGAGTGAACTGGTAGGTTTGTTGGATAATGATCCAAAGCGCTTCGCTGTTTGTAAATCTTCTTTTCCTAAGATTGCCCATGTGCCTGAGTATGAGGAGAAGGAATTTGAAAAAATGGTGGCCGAAACAAACCCGGATACCATCATTGTCACAAGCAGGGATGATACGCATGTGAATTATATCCTAAAGGCATTGGAACATGACCTTGATGTGATCACAGAAAAACCGATGACGACGACAGCTCATGATAGTCGCCTGGTCATGGAGGCGGAGAAGAAAAGTAAAGGGAAAGTGACTGTCACTTTCAATTACCGCTATAGTCCCTATCATATGAAAATCAAGGAACTGATTCTATCGGGGAAAGTTGGCCGTGTTACATCTGTTGATTTGAACTGGTACATCGATACGTATCATGGATCGAGCTACTTTCAACGCTGGAACCGAAAACGGGAGTACTCTGGCGGGTTGTCGATCCATAAATCTTCCCACCATTTCGACTTGGTCAACTGGTGGCTGGATCAAAAGCCAGTCGAGGTCTTCGCTTTTGGGGCGCTTAATTATTATGGGCCGGAAAGCGAACATAATCCTTTGCAGGAAGATGGGCGTCATTGTAAGACATGCCAGGTGAAACACGATTGTGCGTATTACACAAGGTGGAATTCACGGAGTAACAGTGCCGTGGTTAATGATGACCATATCGATTCCGATGAAGCTAGAAAAGATGGGTATACAAATTATCGTCCCGATCAATGTATCTTTGACAGTGAAATTGAAATCGAAGATACGTATACGGCGACAATCCAATATGACCAGGGAGCATTACTGAGCTATTCCATCAACTTTTCTTTGCCATATGAAGGCTATCGACTGGCCATCAATGGTACAAAAGGAAGAATAGAAACGACAGAATTCCATGCACCCTCCCGTGTCCCTTTTCCAGTACCGGAACAGACGATTGAGTATTTTCCGCTCTTCGGATCCAAAGAAACGATCCATGTTTTGAAACAGGAAGGTGGCCATGGGGGCGGCGATCCGATCATTCAAGAAGATATCTTCTTAGGGGAAAATCCTTCGCGGCCATATAAGGTTCTATCCGGAAGTAAGGACGGCGCTTATGCTGTTACGACCGGAGAAGCTATTTGGAAGTCCGTGAAAGATAAGCAGTCGATTAAGATCGAAGAATTACTCGATCAGCCTACATTAAGTCGTTAAGGAAAAAAGAGTTTCTGATTCTGGACAATTTTAAGGAGGTTTTCACAATGCAGGGAGGGCGTTTATTAGCAGGTGTCCTGGCTTTATGCAACTGGGTGACCCATTTCGCTTTATTGAATCTGATGTGGGTGGGGTGCACGTTATTAGGAGGAATCGTTTTCGGAATCGCTCCAAGCACTGTCGCCTTATATACAGTTACTAGGAAAGCAGCAATGGGTCAAACAGAAACCCGGCTGGTGAAAACCTTTTTTAAAACTTTCCGGAAAGAGTTTTTCAGAGCGAACGGTCTTGCTCTTACACTGACATTCTTAGGTGTTGTGTGCTTTTATGATTTGCACTTCTTTCGTCAGTTCGAGGGTATCCTTTTTGAAATTCTTTCAACCGTCGCGCTTATTTGCTGTTTAACATTCATCATTGTGCTTATGTACATTCTACCTGTGTATGTCCACTATGATTTGAAAGTACTGCAAACAATCAAACAAGCCTTATTTATTGGATTCTTGAAACCTAGTAATCTGGTACTCATGATTATTACAGGTTTGTCTACCTACTATTTCTTCATTTCCTTTCCAGGGTTTATCCCTATCTTCGGGTTTACCATTTTCGCCCATTTGAATATGTGGTTGGGATTGAAATGTTTTGAGAACATCGAAGAAATAAAAGTGGCTGGTGAAGCGGCGTAAAAGGTGTAGAACATGGTCCTCCTAAAGAGGGCCATGTTTGTTTACATTGGAAGAAACATAGAAGAAAGATCCGTATTTTACCAAGGGGGAGGGGAGTTCATTCATGGAAATGCTGTTTATTTTTCTCAATATTATCGTTCCTGTGTTCCTCTTGATAGGGATAGGAGCGGTATTGCACAAAACATTCAAACTGGACCTCTTCACCTTAGCCAAACTCAATATCTATTTTTTGAGCCCGGGATTTGTGCTGGTGAATCTCTATCATTCTTCCTTTTCTCTCGACTTACTGGGAAAGGTCCTATTGTTCTTTTCTTTATTCATTGTTCTGCTTTATATCGTCGTCCAGCTGGTCGCATGGGTTGGAAGGTATAACAAAGGAGTCCGAGGAGTCTTTACAAATAGTGTCTTGCTATATAACTCCGGGAACTACGGAATTCCGGTCAATGACCTGGCCTTCAAGCAGGACCCCTTTGCTGCCACAATCCAAGTCATCGTAATGACCTTGCAGAATGTGTTTTCTTATACATATGGTGTTTTTTCTTTACGAGCAGTGGATGAGGGAAAAGCAAGGGCTATGATTGGTCTGTTGAAGATGCCGGCTATTTACGCGATGACACTCGGGATTCTCTTGAACGTGGGGGACGTGGACGTGCCTGAGTTCATCCTGAAACCTGGAGAGTATGTAGCGAATGCCATGGTGGGGATCGCTTTGATTACCCTGGGTGCCCAAGTGGCCCAGCTTACTATCCAATTAAAACTGGTAGTCGTTTATATCAGTCTATTCATCCGGTTGCTGCTTGGCCCGGCTTTGGCTTTCGTACTTATTTGGGTCTTAGGGTTTGACGGAATTCTAGCCCAGGCTCTGTTGATTTCCTCAGGGATGCCAAGTTCCGTGAACAGCGCGATCATCGCCCAGGAATACCGCAGCGAGCCAGAGCTAGCCGCTCAAATTGTGTTAGCTTCGACGGTCTTCAGTATGGGTATAGTTACGTTGACGATTTATTTTGCTCAGATGTTGTTCTGATTAGAGAGTTGAACATATTTTGATAGCGGATCCTGTTGCTGTGCAATCGATTCAGCCACCATTTTAGCTATTTGCCTCGCCCCTTTTTGATTCAGGTGTGTATCATCTTCGGCTCCTTCAGGGAAGTTGGGGCTTTCGTTTTTATTAAGCCACATGAAAAGTTGTTTGGATCGCTCAGGACCAAGGTCAAGAAGGAGGTCGGATGTTAAGGCTGTCAAGTCGATCAGCGTCACGGATTGAGTTTGGGCGAACTGCCTCATAGCCGCTGGGTAAGTACCGTGGGTTTGGTGAAGGGTTCCTTCCTCTGTGAATTTCCTGCGTTGGATCGGTGTGAGAAGAACAGGAATAGCCTCCTTCGACTTGG
Source organism: Halobacillus dabanensis (assembly GCF_900114165.1). Classification (GTDB taxonomy): domain Bacteria; phylum Bacillota; class Bacilli; order Bacillales; family Halobacillaceae; genus Halobacillus; species Halobacillus dabanensis. The sequence continues at coordinate 426,164 of NZ_FOSB01000002.1, read as the reverse complement.
CCGCTTCTATAAATGTATTTAGATTATCCTGGTAAGAGCTGTAAGGATCTGTTCTCCGGGCATCTTCAGGTTTGCTGTCATTATGTCCGAATTGGATGAACAAATAGTCGCCAGGCTGTAGCTTCTTTTCTATTTCCTCCAGGCGTCCTTCGTTTATGAAACTTTTGGAACTCCTTCCATTCATCGCTTTATTTTGAATGTGAACCTCATTACTAAAAAAAGAAGACAGCTCCTGGCCCCAGCCTTTTTGCGGAAAACTCGAAGAAGGATAGTCGGCCATCGTAGAGTCCCCAGCTAAAAAGATTTGACGTTTATTCATTTGTCTCTCCTCCATTCCATGCTTTGCAAGATTGAGTGATATTCAATTCGGGTTTTAAGTAGATACTTTGCTCGACTGTTTCTTCATTGATCAAGGCAATCAAAATTTCTGAGAGTTTTTCGGTGATCGTAGACAACGGGACACCCACGGTTGATAACGGTAATTCCAAATCCTCTGTAGCGGGAATGTTGTCATAACTAATGATGGAGATATCTTCAGGAATGGATCGACCGGCTTCCTGAATCGCTCGCAGAATCCCTTTGGATAAATCATGACTTCCACTGATGACGGCGCTGGGATGGTCTGTTTTTTTCAATAACTCCTTCATAGCTTCGTAGCCATCATAAGATGCCAGGTCATTTACTTTGATGATCGAAGTCGAATTCAGTTCAAGGTCATAATCTTTGATGGCTTGTCGGAAACCTTCTACCTTTTCTTCCTGCAGATGATCTTCCTGGACCATATCACCAATATAGCTTATGGATCGATGCCCTGTCCGCGCTAAATGGTCTACAGCAGTTTGAATCGCCTGCTTACGGTTGACGTCCACTGTAGGAAAGGGAGAGTCTTCGTGGGCGATGCCATAAGTGACGATTGGTACAGTGGATTTTGCAGGTTCTCGTGAATTTTTCTCATTAAAAGCAACAATGGCGTCGACTTGATAGCGGTTGAATGTGTTTATGGCGTCTTCCATCTCATTAATGGAAATCAGTGTAGTATAGGAAAGCTCTTCTAGTTGTTTGTTCAAGCCTGTCACCAGGGCTGAATGGGTGACGCGTTCAATGGTAGGCCACACAACGCCAATGGTTTGGGATTTCTTTGATACGAGACTCCGTGCTGCTACGTTCGGCTGGTATCCCAGTTGATGGGCGATCTTGATGATCTTTTGTTTTGTTGGTTCTTTGACGAGCGGACTGTCACGCAGTGCTTTAGAAACAGTCGAATAGCTGACCTCCGCTGCTTTGGCAATATCTTTAATGGTAACTCCCATAGCTAATCCTCCACCTTTTGTATAAAAGTTCTTCTATCTTTTGGTTTTAAAGTCTATTTTCGTTTGTTTATCTTGTTCAAATTATAAATTATATCAGCAAACGTACGGAAATTAATTAAAGCGATAACTTCGTTGACAAAGAAAGCCTTTACATTTACAATAATAACAACGTTGTTATTTGAGTGCAATGGTAAATAGAAAGGATTCAGTCTAAGGAGGTTTTTCATTCAGATGGAATCATTATTTTCTTTAAAAGGTAAAATAGCTTTGGTAACAGGAGCAAGCCGGGGATTGGGACAAGGAATTGCTGTCGGCCTCGCTAAAGCAGGGGCAGAGGTGATCGGGGTCGGTACGAAAACCTTGCAGGATACAAAAGAGAAAGTAGAAGACGTTGGGGGAACGTTTCACGATATCATCTCTGACCTTAGTGAAAAAGGAGCAGCAGAAAAGCTTGCCGCTGATGCGATTGCCATTCGGGGACGGGTCGATGTGCTCGTCAATAATGCAGGCATCATCCGCAGGTCTGATGCGAAAGACTATTCTAATGAAGATTGGTTTGACGTCATTGATGTCAACCAGCACGTTGTCTTTCAACTATGCCGTGAAGTAGGTACACATATGTTAGAAAATAAATCCGGGAAAATTATCAACATCGCTTCTATGCTCTCCTATCAGGGGGGGCTTAAGGTACCAGCTTACACAGCAAGTAAACACGCGGTCGCCGGTTTGACGAAGTCTTTTGCGAATGAGTGGGGAAGTCAAGGCGTCAATGTCAATGCTATCGCACCTGGTTATATGGCCACAGATAACACAGCACCGATCCGTGAAAATGAAGAAAGAAATGCCTATATTACATCCCGGATCCCTCAAGGACGATGGGGATCACCGGATGATTTACAAGGTGCAGCAATTTTCTTAGCTTCTGATGCCGCCGATTACGTGAATGGACATATTTTAAATGTTGATGGTGGATGGATGAGCTCTTAATAGGTTTATAGAATGATTCATAAATGAGAGGAGAATGGAAATGGAAGTAAGGTATGCAACAAATCCGACAGATGTAAAACAGTATGATGGTGAAAGATTGAGAAGTGAATTTCTGGTAGAGTCCCTGTTTGTAGAAGGTGAAATCAATATGGTGTACTCTCACTATGATCGAGTGATTACTGGTGGGGCTGTCCCGACAGTGAAACCTCTGAAATTAGAAGACCAGGAAACTCTGAAAACAGAATTTTTCCTGGAACGAAGAGAAATCGGCATCATCAACATCTCTGATGGAAAAGGGAAAGTCACCGTCGATGGAGAAACATATGAACTGAACAAACGCGACTGCCTGTATGTCGGACGTGGAAATGAAGACGTGCAGTTGGATAGTGTCGATGCTTCTCAGCCTGCCCGTTTCTACTTAGCCTCTGCAACTGCTCATAAAGAATATCCGACAAAAAAACTTCCGATTGAAGATGCAACTCCTACTAAATTAGGATCTGATGCGGAATCCAATAATCGCACGATTTATAAATATATCCATGAAGATGGTTTGCAAAGCTGTCAACTCATGATGGGCATGACTTTACTTGCTCCGAACAACATGTGGAATACGATGCCGCCACACGTTCATGATCGTCGTATGGAAGCTTACCTCTACTTTGATATGGATGAGGAGTCCCGAGTCTTCCACTTCATGGGTAAGCCAGACGATACCCGGCACCTTGTAGTTAAAAATGAACAGGTGGTATTATCCCCACCATGGTCGATCCACTCTGGTGTAGGGACGAATAATTACACCTTCATCTGGGCGATGGCTGGAGAAAACTATACGTTTACAGATATGGACCATGTGAAGATGGATAAACTGAAATAAACGCTGGCAGTGGGAAAGTCCGGTTCGACGCAAAGTTGAATCGGATTTTCGTGTTTGTTGTCCAGGAAAAGTTGGAAACTCCGAATAAGAAGAGGGGATTTCATGAATGGTATCAATCGATATTTAAACCGTCTTTATGATAGAACGGTAGCAGATCAAGATAGATTGGATTCAGAAAAACTTAGAGAGGTTTTAGGGCATTTCCAACAAACGAAACCAGGAGAATCCGGGGTGATAGAAGAGACGGTGGATTGCGAGTGTTATTTACGGCAGCGCGTATTTTTTACTTCCGTGGATGAAATGACCGTTCCTATGTACGTTCTAACACCAAAACATGCCCCTTCAGACCGGAGAATGTCCATTGTTTTAGCTTTACATGGCCACGGATATGGCAGCAGAGAAATGGTTGGTCTGTATCAAGATGGATCCCCGCGCTATACTCCTACTTCACATAATGATTGGGCTGTTCAGCTAGTAAAAGAAGGTTTTAAAGTGTTTGTACCAGAAATGATCGGCTTGGGGGATCGGAAGTTGGAGGCGGATAGAGAAAAAGCAAACTCTTGTTATACGTTAGCGGTTCATCATCTGATGGCAGGGAAAACACTGGCAGGATTAAGAACATTTGAAGCACAAATTGCTTTAGATTACATAAAAGAGACGTATCCCGAAGCTAAGATAGGAGTGGTCGGATTTTCCGGAGGAGGGTTGATTGCAACTCTACTATCGGTTTTAGATGATCGTGTCAAAGCTACTGTTTTAAGTGGATATCCCAATACGTTCAAAGGAAGTGTTTTGGCAACAGTGCATTGCCTGGATAACTATATACCAGGTTTATTGAGGTTGGCGGAAATGCCGGAATTAATAGGAATGATAGCTCCCAAACCTTTATTTATAGAGGCAGGTGAGGGTGATGAAGTTTTCCCGAGTAGACACGCTCATCTTGCAATCGAGAGGATTAGGTCCATTTATAATACTGAGAGTAAGGATAGTGTTTTTGAAAGTGAATGCTTCCAGGGAGGACATGAAGTGAGTGGTGGCTCCAGCACAGCATGGCTGAAAAAACAGTTGATGTAGCAAGTCCTTCTTCCCTTAGTGGTGCCTGACCCCCACTGCGCTAAAGCATTAGCATAGTGGGAGTCAAGCACCAGAAAAAAAGGAAGTTCAATTATTTGGAAGTCTATCACATGGATGGTAACCTTAAACTATTATAAGGAAGGAGTGAGTAGTTATGAGTATTTCCATCCCGGAAATCAAACTTAATGATGGACTTACGTTGCCAGTGATCGGTTTGGGTACATATAAGCTGAATGGAAATGAAGGAGCCAATAGCATAAGCGGTGCGATTGATACAGGTTATCGACTCATAGATACAGCTTATATTTATGAAAACGAAGGAACCGTTGGGAAAGCTGTCCAACGTGCATCGGTTCCAAGAGAAGAATTAAGAATCACATCCAAGTTACCAGGTCGTTATCATTCGTACGATAAAGCTGTCACTACGATCCAAGAATCCTTATACCGTGCAAACCTCGATTATTATGATTTATACCTGATCCATTGGCCCAACCCTAAACAAGATATTTATGTAGAAGCATGGCAAGCATTAATCGATGCTAAAAAATGGGGGCTGATACGTTCGATTGGTGTCTGTAATTTCTTACCGGAACATATGGAGCGTCTCGAGAAGGAAACCGGAATAAAACCAAGCATCAACCAAATAGAGTTACACCCATTTTTCAACCAGGAAGAACAAAGAATATGGCACCACGAGAATAACATCAAAACAGAATCATGGAGTCCATTAGCCCGAGCAAGTGAAGTTTTACAGAATGAAACCATTCGATCGATTGCTGTTAACCATGACAAGACGATTTCACAGGTTATTTTGCGATGGCATTATCAACTAGGAGCGATCTCCATTCCTAAATCTTCGTCCCCTGAACGTCAGCTGGAAAATATCTCGATTTTTGATTTTTCTCTAAGCGATAAGGAAATGGGCCGGATAGCAGAATTAACTCGCCCTGATGGAAGAATAAACGATCAGGATCCTGCGATTTATGAAGAATTTTAAATTATGGTAGATCATATATCAGAACCCCAGTGAGTGTCACTGGGGCTCTGTTTTGTTCATCCACCAATGGATCAAATAAAGTTAATAAATATAATAGCCGTGACCAGTACAATACAGATAGAGGAAATGAATAGAAGAGAAAGTTTACGAGAATTATTTGCGTTCTGTATGTCTTGCCAATTGGTTGGTTTAATGCCACTTACCCAGAATACGATTACTGCTGATAGAAGAATCGAATTTACATTCACCATCAACAATAGGAATGGAACAACCGCTTCTTCCCATTTCCCCGTTCCGAGAATCATACCGAATACAACAGCAGGCGGCAGTAAAGCAACAGATACCATTACGCCTACAAGTGCACCTTCATTCCTTTTCACGAAAGAGAGAGCACCCGCAGCCCCTGCAGCGAGCGCTGCTATAACATCAATAATTTGTATATCTGTCCTTGAAAGGAACTCACTACTGGAAGTAGGAATCGGGAAGAAGAATCCGAATGCAGTAGCAACTAGGATCGGGATCCCCACCCCGAACAAGGATGTAAGTAAAGAGTGTCGTATTAACTTGAAGTCCCCGAGAACGGAAGCAAATGAAACAGCGGTCACGGGGCCGATAATAGGGGCAATCACCATCGCACCAATGACGATAGCCGGGCTGTTTTTAATAATGCCGACCGTCGCAACGATGGAGGAAAAAATGATGAACCACATATAGCTGATACTCGTGTGGCTCGATACTTCAACGGCTGTATACAATTCTTGCCGGCTAGCTCGCTCGAGATCTTTTTCTTTATCCACTTCTTCCACTTCTTCACGGGGGAGAAAGGTTTGGACAGGAAGCAGCATGACTTGATAAGCGTTTTTACTACCGGGCAATTTCTCCAAATAATTAAGGATTTGTTCAACATCATTTGTTTCTAATAGAACCTTCGTCAGCATTCTTTCTTCTGTTTCCTCGAAAGTCCAATAGGCCACTACGGGAAAGGTTTCTTTTATCTCTTCCATATTCAAGAATCCTCTAGGGGTATAAATTTCCAGCAACTGCAAATTCATGTTTTTACTGTCCTCCTTTTTATACATCATTGTTGCCACAATTTTTTATCCTTAACGGAAAAGTTTCTCCCAGGGTAGAGGGACCGATTAAATACTGGTATATAGTGGCCTTTAAGCTTGGATACCTTTCAGCTACCCGTTTTTTCCAAATGGAGCATTCATTCTTTCACTTAAATAGAAGCCGAAAGTTTATTTCTATATGAAGCACCAGTTTATGAACAGATGTGGTTCAAGAATAAAGTTCTTGGAAATCAAAAAAGTAACTGTACACCATGGAGTGGCGTCAGTTACTTTTGGTTTTCCCTTCATTTTTTCCAGGTGTAATCAGCGACATGGCTGTTTTTTACTATATATTGAGATTTTGCGTTCTCAGTACGTTGACAACGATATTCCCGATTTGTCTCCCTAATCTCAATCCTTCATCATTATCCACTTTGAAATGTACCCCCGCGTACAAACGTGATAAAGCACATTCTTCCATTGTTTTCCGTATGCCTGATGCTTCTTGTGGAAAGAAATACGTTAATATCGATTCGGCACACCCTGCTACAGTGGCATGGGCAGAAGGGTAGGAAGGGAAGCGCGGTGTAACCAATATAGGAGTCAGGTTTTGGCCGTATTGATTGGGACGGGCCACATCCCAAAGGTATTTAAAGTGCCACGATATCACAAAAGCATCATTGACAGCCGCGTGAAAATATCCGAGCACTCTGGCGATTTGCGGTGATCCCAGCCTGTATTTTCTGGCTAGATTGAAAATCATAGGGAGCATATTCTGAGTGGATTCCGCAGTCCCCCAGTATTGTGCAAGTTGGGTTTGGGCAGGTGTGAGAACTGATAAGGTTTGCTCTACAATCGATAGCTCTCTAGCCCAGTCAATGTTTTCTGGATTTTTAATTTGCCAATTAATACGCTGTCTGAAAGGATCAAGGAATTCATCATTTCCTTGCCTGAATATAAAAAACATCGGAAAGTAAGCTGGTGCGGGGGAAGGTTGGGGAGGGAATTGCTCTCCTTGATAAGGATATTGTGACCACTTTCTGTAACTTATTCTCATTCATCCATCCCCTTATAAATTTCTATTTTTCATGGTAAATGTTATGAATGATATCAATATATGAGGGATAGGAATGGATAAGAAGCAGACTGACGGTTAAGCCTGATTTTGTGCCTGACCCCTACTATGCTAATGCTTTAGTACGCTGAGGGTCAGGCACCATTAGTGATATATAAAATACCAGCCTTCCTAATCATAAGGAAAGCTGGTACTTTTAGTTAACTGGATTTCTTCAACACCAACTTCTCCGCACTCGCTTTTGCCGTCAACCCGCTCACAATTCCCATGATGAGGAAGGCAGCAGCTGCACTGAAGAACATGGCAATAAAGATATTGCCGATCAAGTTGAGAGACGTGAAGATGACATAAAGGGAAGCCCCTGTAATGACTGCCGCGATGGCGCCATAGTTATTCGCACGGTTCCAGAAATACCCGAGCGTGATCGGAGCGATGATACCGGATATGATCGCGGAAAAGCTGAATTGGATCAGGAATGCCAGGGACTCTGGTCGTTCTAATGAGAAGTAGAGGGACAGTAGTCCGACGACAATCAGGGATCCTTTCGCAACGTTCAACGATTTCTTGTCCAGTTCTTGTTCAGACATTTTCTTAGATGTCAAAAGCGGTGCGACGACACGGTACAAGTCGTTGCCGATACTTGTAGTGACTCCTAAGTACAGGCTGTCCGTACTGGATAAAATCGCGGAAATGATTCCGACGATCATGATGGCTGCGATGATGCTTGGGAAGGCCTCGATCACATAGGTCGGTATCGCCGCATCGGCACTTTGCAAGCTCGGGAAAAGTACACGGGCAGCAAGTCCCCCGAGCACCATCAGCGTAGAAATGATGCATAGCACCAACCCAGCGGATAACGTGAACGGAGCAAGATCTTCCTCTTTTTCAATCGACAGTACTTTATTCAATAGGTGGGGCATCAACACGAAACTGAAGAGCAGGAACTGTACCGCCATGATTGCCAGCGCACTGTTATAAGGACCACCGTCCGCGATAGCAGCAGTCAGGTTCGGGTCGATGGCATTCAAGCGATCGGTAAGCACACCGAACACATTCCATCCCCCGCCGATGGTCCAGAGAAAGGAAACGACGAGGAAGATAGAGGTGATCGCCATCAGAATCCCCTGAATGCCGTCGGTGATGATTTGTGCGAAAGCCCCACCAAGTCCGATATAAAGAATCGTAATCGCAACACCGATAATGATGCCCCAGAAATACGGAATACCAAGGACGGTTTCGAAGATGGTCGCAAGTCCGACGTTTTGCCCGACAATATAATAAACATTGAATAAGATCAGTAACGAAACGATTGCTTGCAAGGCTTTCGAGTTATAACGTTTCCCAAGCCACTCCGGGAGTGTTGAGACATGGCCGAATTTTTTGCCGTAACGCCAGAACGTTTTGGCAAAAAGGAGAAGTCCGACCCAGGAGACACCAAAGCAACCAAGGGTATACCAGAGCACTGCGGTGCCATGTTCGTAGGCGAGACCCGGGACTCCGATGAATAGGTTGGCACTTGCGTAAGAGGTGGCAAAACTTGCGCCGACAAGCCATGGGCTGACTTTTCCACGGGCAGTAGCAAAACCGGACATCGAGCGGCTATGGGCCTGTCCTTTTTTACCCACCCACGTTACAGCGGCAAAGTATACAGCCAATAAAAGGATGACGGTCCATAATAAAACACTGGAACTTGTAAGCATCGTTTATCGTTCTCCTTTCTTCGTGGTGTAAAAGTTCTTCCATATAAATAATCCGAGCAGCCAGAATAAAGCGACAGCTATGAAGTAAGTAAGTATCATTTCATTTCCTCCTGTTTTTTGAAGAATGGCAATGGATGTGGGCCTATCTCACTGATAGCCATCTCGACTTCCATGTTATACGTTAAGGCGGCTTCCTCGATCAATAAATGAGTCAAAAGAGAAGGCCCTTCTTCAAGAGTGACGACGCCCACAACATATGGGGTATGCTCCTGCCATGCAGGGTGTCCGGCCCGGTGGATCACGCTCCATGTTTTCAACCTTCCGCGGCCTGATGCTTGTTTCCATGTCAATGAATGATGGAAACAGTGAGGACAGTGCTCACGAGGGTAGAAGATCCATTGCTCACATTTGTCACATTGCTGGAGGCTGAGACGGCCTGCTTTGATGCCTTCCCAAAAAGGTTCACTGACCGGTGTGATCGTAGGACCTGGCAAAGAAATATTTTGTAATTCGCTCATCGTTCTCCTCCTAACACAAGGGCAGTCGTTTCACTTAACGTGGCACCGTTCCCTGTTACAAGCGCATTTCTTGCATCTGGAATTTGCCGGTTTCCAGCTTCGCCTCTCAACTGATGGACGGCTTCCACGACATGGGACATCCCGCCAGCTAAATCAGCTTGACCAAAGCCCAACTGGCCGCCATGCGTGTTTAATGGGTAATCTCCGTCATGGCCGAAAGTATGGTTTTTGACAAAATCTCCGAACTCACCAGGTTTACATAGACCAGCACTCTCAAGGGTGGTGGCAACGACACTTGTATAACAGTCATACAAAGAGAGAAGATCGATGTCTTCAATGTTTGTTCTTGCCTGGTCGAGCGCTCTCGGGATTGAGTAATTGAATGGCAAGCCCTCTAAGTTTGGTGCCTGGCTCACAGCCCGGTGGGTGATTTTTTCACCTGCTCCTTTCAGGTAGACCGGTTTATGCTTCGCTTTCTCTGCTTTTTCCGGAGAGGTCACTATGACTGCTGCTCCACCAGCGACAGGCATCACGATTTCCAGCAGATGAAGCGGATCGGCAATCATCGGAGAGGCGAGTATATCTTCGACTTCGACTGGCTTGCCGTGAAAAATCGCATCAGGGTTCAACTGGGCATTTTTCCTCGCCCAATAGGCGATCCTTGCAAAATCTTCCTGGGTGGATCCGTACTCTTCCATGTGCTGTCTTTTCAATAGAGCATAAGAAGTATTGGCCCCTGACGCTCCGAAAGGCACATCAAATTCGCGGATCGGATTGCGGTTCGGTGATCGCAATGTTTCCCCTTTTTCATTTTTGTTGGCTAAGACACATACGACGGTTTCGCACATGCCTGCCTGGATGGCTGCAGCTGCTCTCCAGATCATCCCAGGTCCGGTAGCGCCGCCGAGGTCCACCGTATTGGACATGTTGGGATCGATTCCTAAGTATTCAGAAACCGTCGCCGGCACATGCTGCGGCGTTTCCCCTACCTGTGGCCCGACGAGGAGGCCATCGACGTCTTCTTTAGAGATGCCTGCATCCTGAATGGCGAGGCGGACGGATTCTGCAATCAAGCTTAATGTTGTTTTTCCTGTAGAATAACGAACGGGTTTCAGCTCACCGATTCCGATGATCGCCCCCTGTGTTTGGCTTGCCATTATACGAACTCCTTTTCTAAAAGCTTACGGAATGATCGTAAACTGGATGGATTACTTAACGATGCTTCATTTTTCACTTCATTTCCTAAAGCGGCCGTTTTAGCTGCCCCTTCGACTTTTTTTCCATTGATGGTATGAGGGATCTCCTCTACTTGATAAATCCGCTTCGGTACGTGGCGTGGAGAAGCTTTAGCCTTGATTTGCTGGCGTATTTCTTTTGCCAAGTCTTCCGTAAGTTGTTCCGTGACTACACAAAGGACGATTTCTTCGTCATGATCTTTCGGTAATCCGAATACAACGGAATCTTTTACCTCTTTGATGTGCTCGACGACACGGTAGATTTCTGCCGTACCGATCCGGACACCACCTGGATTCAATGTCGTATCGGCACGCCCATAAATGATGAACGATTGGTCGATGGTTTGTTCTGCTAAATCCCCATGTGTCCATATCCCTGGCCGTTTGGAAAAATAGCTCTTCCGGTAGCGTTCCTCTCCACCTTCGCCGAAAAAGGTGATCGGTATGCTGGGGAATGGTTGTGTACACACAAGATCGCCTTTTTCCTCATAGACAGAGGCCCCTCGATCATCCAGTACATCAACCGCCATTCCCAACGCTTTGCATGCGATTTCGCCTCGCTTCAGCGGAAGGACGGGAGCTCCCATCACGAAGCAGCCGATGATTTCTGTACCTCCAGAAATGGAAGCAAGGAACAGATCCTGTTTGATCGTTTGAAAAATCCAATCGTACTGCTCTGGTGCTAATGGAGCGCCGCACGATAACAGACTTTTCAATGAATCAAGCGAATGACTGCTTTCCAGCTCGACACCTGCTTTCATCAATGTATCTAAATATTTAGGACTGGTGCCGAAATGGGTAACTCCGACTTCGTCAGCAATGTCCCACAAATGGGTGAGGGAATCCTGCTTTACGGGAGATCCGTCATACAACAGGATGGCTGCTCCACTTGCTAAACCGGAAACGAGCCATGGATACATCATCCAGGCCGTATTGGTGTACCAGAACAACACATCATTTTTTTGTACATCGCAATGCAGCTGGTGCTCTTTCACATGTTGAAGCAGGGTTCCGCCGACAGAATGGACGATCGCTTTCGGCAGCCCCGTCGTTCCAGATGTATATAAAATATATAATGGGTGATCAAAAGGCACAGGTTGGAATGTCGGCTCTTTTGCTTCATTGTCGCAAAGATCGTTCCAGGATAGAGATGCAACCCCATCGATCGATGCCTCCCCTCCGAGCGTAACCAGTGCGGATAGTCCTTCAAGGTTTTCCGTCGTTTGCTTGATTTTGTCCTCGATATGGAAAGGCTTTTGCTTATATTGATAGGAAAGAGTAGCGATCAATACTTTCGGTTTCACCTGACCGATTCGATCGACGATTCCTTTTGTGCCGAAGTCAGGGGAACAGGACGTCCATGTCGCTCCAAGAGATGTGGTCGCAAGCAAGGCGACCAGCCCCTCGATATCGTTTGTTGTCACCCCGGCAACACAATCGCCTTTTTGGACACCGAGTCTTCTTAACCCTTCCTGGGCTTTCACTACCGATTCTCTTAGCTCTTCCAGCGTGATCTTCCGGCGGACGCCCGTCTCATCTGCTTCATAGGCCACAATCCGATCAAGAGAACCGCGCAATAAATTTTCCGCGAAATTCAGTCGTGCTTCAGGGAACCATTCGCTATCTGGCATGGAAGATGAAGGGACAAAAATACGCTTCCCCTTTTCTCCGATAATCCCTGCATAATCCCAGATGGCTGACCAGAAGTCAGCGAGGTGGGAAACAGACCAGCGGTGTAATCGTTCATAAGGAAAGAGGGCCTGGCCGGTATAATCAGCAAAAGCTTTGATGTGTGATTGGTTTATTCTTTCACTCGTTGGCTCCCATAGAAAAGGGGAACGCTGAGCTGTTGTCGATGTACCCATTGGATTTGTCTCCTTTCGATTTACGCATGAGGAACTTCAATCAAAATGGCCATTCCCTGTCCACCACCACCGCAAAGGGAAGCGATGCCTTTTCCTCCACCGCGCCGTTTCAGTTCGTGGGCAAGGGTCAATACCAGCCGGAATCCTGTGCCACCTAATGGGTGACCTAGAGCGATGGCGCCGCCATTGACATTGACACGATCATAATCGATGCCAAGCTCCTGACAGCTGGCGATGACGACACTTGCAAATGCTTCATTGATTTCAAACAGATCGATATCCTCTGTAGTCAAACCGTGTTTATCTAATAGTTTTTTAATAGCTTGCGATGGTTTTGTTTGTAAGCTCGTATCTGGTCCGGCAATTTCTGACCAATCGATGACTTCTGCCAGCGGCTCCTGGCCGAGGGCTTCCGCTTTCTCTTTGGTTGTGACGATCCCAATGCTCGCCCCGTCCGTCATTTGTGACGCATTACCTGCTGTAATCGTGCCTTCGTTTGAAAAAGCGGGAGAGAGATTGGCTAACTTTTCCGCTGTCGTCCCTTTGCGGATGCCTTCATCTTCTTCCAATAAACCTGCAATTGGAGCGATTTCTGGTTGCAGCCATCCCTCTTCCTGGGCATTAGCTGCACGTTGTTGGGAAAGAGCTGCATACTCATCCTGTTCCGCACGTCCGATTTCGAAGTAGCGGTTTTTCTCATCGGTAAGAGCTCCCATCGAGACATCACTTAACGCGCACCATAAACCGTCATTCACTAAAGTATCGGTCAGCTGTGCATGCCCGAGGCCAGAAGAAACACGGACAGGAGCGGTATGAGGTGCATTCGTCATCGAGTCAAATCCACCGACGATATATAATTCTCCTTCGTTCAACTGCAGTCTTCGGGAGGCGTCCGCAATCGTAGCGATTCCGCCTAAACAAACATTGTTCAGTGTGATGGCGGGTGTACCGATGTCGACACCTGCCTTATGAGCGACTTGTCTGGCAGGGTTCTGTCCTCCTCCAGCCTGGATCACTTGGGCAAGCAGCACGCCATCTGCCTGTTTTGCAACCGGGTTCTTCTCTAAAAGTGCACTCAGCGCATTTGCTCCAAGCTCTGTTGCGGATAGTTTTTTCAACGCCCCTTTCCATTTTCCGAAGGGGGTACGGATACCATCTAAAAGAACGGCTTTCATATATGTGACAACTCCTTTTTTCAAATAAAAATAGCCCTCTTCACTAAAAAACAAGAAGAGGGCTATCAGCTCTTCTTATCTTTCAGGAGCATCTCCTGCAGGAATTAGCACCTTATCAAGCGGATGCTTGATGGTTGCCGGGCGTCAACGGGCCAGTCCCTCTGCCTCTCTGGATAAGAATGATTATTCAATTGGAAAATATAAAACCTCTCTATCGGTGAAATAGAGAGGATAAGAGATCTAGGATTCTCTTATCTTCCTGAGCTTTGACTCAGTAGGATTTGGCACCATGCTAGGAATATAGCGGTTGCCGGGTTTCACAGGGCCAGTCCCTCCACCTCTCTGGATAAGAATATTTTTCGTTGTTTAATTAAGTGTCATGTTAGCAAGGGAAAGGGACTGTGTCAATATATTTTATAGAAAAGTGAGAAAATTTATTTTATTAAGAGCTTCTTTTTTGGTGGGGGTCAGTCATTATAATTGGTCGCAGTAGCAATCTACTACTTTAGATAAAACAGAAAGATTTGGAGGGAAGCTGAAGAAGCGATAGTTATCGAATGAAGAGCGATTCTCTTATTCATTCGTATTTATGGCAGTAGGATATTCATTTTTTATAACATAAAGAGAACTCAAGGGTGGGAATAATTGTGCTCCTACCCTCGAGTTCTTTGGTTATGTAGTCAGTATGTTCCATTGGAAGCACCGATGCCTAAAAGGGTAATGAATCCAATCTGGTAGACAAGCATCACGATACCCATGATTAATCCAGCAATAGCCGATCCTTTTTTACGGGCTTGATCGCACCGACTGCTCCGAAGATGATTGCTAAAACCCAAAATAAAAAACCAAACAGAATACCAATCCCGGGAATGATGCCGAATATAACACCGATAATACCTAACACTAAGGATGCGGTCGCAAGTCCGTTGCTTTCTGGCTTCTCGAAAATAACTCTTGTAGTGCGTTCGTCTGCGCTCATAAAGTACCTCCTTTCATTTTTTATATCGGTATAATTGTCATGATCCTAAAGTCTTAAACAGAATTATCATACCATAAATAGGAAAAAGTATTTTAGTTTCTTAATTTTTCAGCAGAGTTACAATTTATCTGAAATTTTACGTTTAAATGACAGGATGTTACGGGGACATAAATAGTAGAAGCTATATAAAAGGAGGAGATAAGATGAAAAAATCCACTAAATATCTAACCCCTCTTATAGCTTTAGGGATTAGTTTTGGAGTAGGCAGCAGTGTATCCGCGGAATCTGATAATACCGTGGAAGTTAAGCCGGACGACACGCTTTGGAGCATATCCCAACTGTACGAAGGAGTCACGGTAGATGAATTGTACGAAATGAACCCGAATGTGGATCCGTTCCAATTGGAAATAGGTTCAGAACTCCGAGTAAAGGCTGAACAAGATAGCTCGAGAGAAATCTATCACACCGTAACCCCTGGTTCTACGTTATCCAGTATTGCCAACCTTCATGCAAATGTGACTCTCGATGAGCTTTATGAGTTGAACCCAGACATTGACCCTTATGATTTACAACCTGGTGACAAAGTAAAAGTGAGAGAAACTGGTGCTGCAGAAGAGCATATAAGTAAAGATAAAGCTGAAAATCTTGTAAGAGAAAACTATGATATTGAAGATAATGTGAAAGTGGAATACGACAATGTCGTTGACAATAAGTATTTGATTCACGCTTATAATGTAGTGGACAATCATACGGCAACTGTAGGATGGTATCTAGTAAATCCTCACACTGGTGAAACTACCGATTATATGAAGTGATTGGGTCCTTGTTCCCGCTGAATGAACTGGAAGATGACGTAATACCAAAGGTTTATCCCTTTGGTGTTACGTCTTTTTTTGGTGCCTGACACCCGACACGTAGCGAGATGACTATTGCATGATAAACAATCCATACAGTGTATTGATTTACTAGACAACTACTAGCTACAGTAGCCACATTGTTTTGTTCGGCCACTCCTATCGAACCTACATGTAAATGTTTCCATTCATAATTCTTTGCTCACTGTCTTCCATCCAGCTCTAGGCTTGAAGAGAAGGTAGTGACTGGGGGGTTCAAAGTGATAGAGAGATCATTTAACTTTCTGAAAGAGCATTGACAATTTTCAGCTATTATAATAGTTTTTTGTTAGTGCAAACGTTTTCCTTGCGCTGGGGAAGTAGGTTGTTTTCTAAAAAAGAGGGGAGGTGCTGGGGTATTTTGAAATCGATTACATACGGTGATCCGCAAGTTTCAAAATAAAAAGCGGGAAAATCGAGTAAGTCGAATGTTTAGCTCATGCACTTCTTTTTTTCAAGTACATTGTAGGGGGAGAGAGTTATATGAAGGGGATAAAGTTTCGTTCAAGTGTTGGTACTGTTTTGTTAACATCCGTTATCGCTTTAACGGGATGTTCATTTTCATCGGGGGCCAGTGATGAGAGTTCTTCTGAAGACAAGGTAACCGTTGATGTTTTTCAACAAAAAGTGGAGTTTAAAGACCAATTTGAAGAATTAGTCAGTATCTATGAAGAAGAAAATCCTGGTGTGAATATAAACGTTCAAACCGTAGGCGGCGGAAATGATTACGAAGCAGCATTAAAATCTACCTTTTCTGCAGATGAAGAACCAGATATATTCAATGCCGACGGTCCCACAGCCATTGAGGAATATGAAGAGTATTTAGCAGACGTTTCCGATACGAAGGCAGCTGGTGCAGCACTGGAAGGTACGCTTTCTGCCGTTCAAAGAGAGGATAAAGTTCTTGGGTTGCCATTTAACCAGGAGGGATATGGACTTCTTTATAATAAGAAAGTGTTTGAAGAGGCTGGTATTAATCCTGATGACATCCAAACCTATGAAGATTTGGAAGGAGCTGTCGAAACGTTAGAAAGTCAAAAAGAGGAGTTGGGAATAGAAGCACCATTTGCCCTGGCAGCGAAAGAAAAATGGGTAATAGGGAGCCATTTGGCGAACACCTTTTTAGCGGACGAATTCAACCATGATGTAATGGAAGCATATGAAGCGGATACAGTGGAATTTACCATGGGTGATCAAATGAAACGCTTTTTAGATTTGCAAAATGAGTATTCCGTCCAACCAACTTTGAGTTTAGACTACTCTCAACAAGTGGAAGAGCATTTTTCACTAGGAAATGTAGCGATGATTCAACAAGGGAACTGGGTATATAACACGATAGAGCAGATGGACCCTGAATTCGCGGAAAATAACGTAGGGATTCTGCCAATTCCTGTAGAAGGTTATGAGGGAAGTGTTCCTGTCGGTGTGCCGAACTACTGGGTTGTCAATAAAGAGTCGGAAGATGAGGTAGTCCAGGCAAGTAAGGATTTCCTGGATTGGATGTATACCTCTGAGAAAGGGAAGAAGTTTGTTACCGAGCAATTCAAGTTCATCCCAGCTTATGAAGGATATGAAGATATGAAAATAGATGATCCTATTTCTCAGGAAATTTATAATTATGCCAGCGAGGGAAATACGATTGGATGGATATTCCTAGGAGCACCTACTTCTTGGACAGAAGAGGAAATGGCTTCTGCTATGCAGGAATATATAGCAGGTGATATTACGTGGGAAGAGGTAGAAGAGCGAGCATCATCTGCTTGGGAAGAAGCCCGTCAATAACTTGTGATATATAACAGATAAACGAACAGGATTCCTATCCGAATAAAGGCCATGTAATAATAATAGGTCTTTATTCGGGTTTTTTCTTAATAAATCAAATCACTTGGAGGCATCTATGGGATACCCATTTTTCTGAAATAGTAGAACCAGAGTAAAACCATAAAAAACCATTATCATTAATTAACTAAATTTCTGGCATCACCAACTCCCATTTAGCTGCCCACATACTCTCCATTTTCATGATGATAAAGTCCGTTTCTCAACCATCTCGTACCCTTAAACGGTAGAATCCCCATTCTAAATAATATCCACTGAAAATTTCAGTAAACCCTGCTAGCTATTAATAATTGAATTTTCTGACATATAGGTATATAGTGAGGTAAAGATAAGATATATTTTTTCAATTGAGATACCAACCGGTCAGTATTATGAAGGGAAGGGGTGGTTCCTTTGAAGTTTCAGGGAAAAAATGTGCTGATTACCGGAGGA
This sequence comes from Halobacillus dabanensis, assembly GCF_900114165.1. GTDB lineage: Bacteria > Bacillota > Bacilli > Bacillales > Halobacillaceae > Halobacillus > Halobacillus dabanensis. The sequence goes on along the minus strand of NZ_FOSB01000002.1, from coordinate 408,159 downwards.
GCGAGCGGGATTGGACAAGCCACAGCTCTCCGGGTGGCAGAAGAAGGAGCTTTTGTTCTAGTTTGTGATAAAAATCGGGAAAAAGGTGAAGCGGTTCGTGATGAAATAAAGGAAAGGAGAGGCAAAGCTGAGTTTCTGGAAGTGGATACCACTGATGAAAGAAGTGTGAAGGAATCCATTGCTTTTATAGTAAACGAACAGGGATCTCTTGATGTGTTATTCAACAATGCAGGGGTCGGAGGTCAGGAGAAGAAGCTTCATGAATTGTCGGAAGAAGAGTGGGATAGAGTTGTGGACACCAATTTAAAGGGCGTCTTTTATGGGATTAAGCATGCGGTCCCGACCATGATGAATCAAGAAAAAGGAGCAATTATTAATACATCAAGTGTACTCGGTTTTAAAGGGAAGAAGCGATCAGGTCCTTATAATGCGTCGAAGGGTGGGGTTGTCACGCTGACGAAAAACGCCGCTCTTGAATACGGCCGTTATGGAATCAGAGTGAATGCTGTGGCACCAGGTGTGATTGATACCCCGATTGTCGATACGTGGCGGGAGGACGAACGAAAGTGGAAAATCATTTCTCAAGCGAACGCCCTTGGAAGGCTTGGCCAACCCCACGAAGTCGCAGAAGCGGTTCTATTTCTGGCGTCGGATCAAGCATCCTTCATTACGGGAGAAACTCTGATGGTAGATGGCGGGGGTTTGACGTTTTAAGCATAAAATTTTGGAGGGGAATATTATGGCTGCAGTTGAAACGGTGAGAGGGCCTTTAGATGCAATGAAACTGGGAAAGACATTGATCCATGAGCATTTTTATTTTGGTTATCCAGGTTTCCAAGGAGATATGACACTCGGTACGTCTGACTTTGAGATGAAAAAACGACAAGGAGTGGAAGTTGCCCGGTTAATGCAGGCGCAGGGAGTAGAAACAGTCGTCGACCCGACCCCGAACGAATGTGGGAGGGATGTGAAACTTTTAAAGGCAGTCTCTGAAGAAACAGGGCTGAACATTATTTGTGCCACGGGCTATTACTATGAAGGAGAAGGGGCTACGCCTTACTTCAAATTCCGTCAACAGCTTGGAAGTGCGGAAGAGGAAATCTATGAATTGTTCATGGAAGAAATCACGAATGGCATTGAAGGTACAGGTGTTAAACCTGGTATTATAAAACTTGCTTCAAGCAAAGATGAGATAACAGAATATGAAAGGATGTTCTTTCGAGCAGCCGTAAGAGCTCAAAAGGAAACAGGCATTGTTTTATTGACACATACCCAGGAAGGTACGATGGGCCCGGAACAAGCCTCCTTTCTAGTTGAACAGGGAGCGGATCCATCAAAAGTTGTCATTGGTCATATGTGTGGCACAACAGATATCACGCAACATTTAAAAACTCTGAACGAAGGGGTTTATATTGCAATGGACCGTTTCGGTTTACAAGGCATGGTCGGTACACCGTCCGATGAAGCAAGAATGACAGTACTCATGGGGCTGCTGGGACAAGGGTTTGATAACAAGGTATTCTTATCTCATGATACAGTGAATGTCTGGTGGGGCAGGGATCCGGTCATTCCTGAAGCCTTGCAGCCAATGATCCAGCATTGGACACCTGACCATATTTTCCGGCGGATTCTCCCTGAACTAAAGGAACGTGGTGTGCCAGAAAAAAAGATTTCGCAAATGCTTGAGAAAAATGCAGGCATACTCTTTTCTTAGCCGCATACTCATGAAGATCCTATAAATGAAGCAGTTGGGTTCATGAATGGAATTCCAACTGCTTCCGGCTTTTGTTATCTGGTTATGGATGCGGCCATACTTCTGCTTTCGGGAACTTTCTCCAAGTGATATGGTGTTATTCTAGGCTTCATTCATCCTCTCTTTCTCTCATCCAAATCCCCAGTTTTAAATCTACTATTTCAAGAATGAATTTCTGCCGAAAATAGAAATATTCTGTCCACTAAAGAAATAAATAAGCCAGAAAATGACTGGATCTGTCCAGGAAGAGAAATAATTCGTCCAACTAAGGCTTGAATCTTGCCGCCACACTCTATATTCTTTCCAAACCAAAAAATCCACCCTCAGAAATAATAAGTTACACATGATGTGACCATAGAAAAATCGACGGATCACTCTGCTAATTTCTCTATCAATTATCGATAATTTTCCAATAGGTGTTGTATTTTTAGAAAATTTACAATAATATAAAAAATAAACATACCAACTGGTAGGTATGTGGGATCAGGATGAGCCTGCGCGAAAAAATAAGAATTGGGGATGATCGTATGCATTTACGTTTGACCGATGAACAGGAAATGGTTAGAAAAACGATACGAAAATTCGTGGAGAAAGAATTGATTCCACTTGAGAATGATGTATTAAGAAATGAAAGAGAAGGTAAACCGAGTCTCCCGGAAGGTAAGATGGAAGAATTGCAGCAAAAAGCCAAAGAAGCTGGTTTCTGGGGGATCAATACTCCTGAAGAATATGGTGGAGCAGATCTAGGGCAGATGATGCTCGCGATCGTGCAAATGGAAGTGGCTCGCACGTTCGTTCCGTTCAAATTCGGAGGTTCAGCAGATAATATTTTGTACTATGGCAATGAGGAACAAAAAGAGAAATACTTGCTGCCGACCATCAATGGGGAGAAAAAATCCTGCTTTGCGATGACAGAACCTGGAGCGGGATCAGATACACGGAACCTTCGTATGACCGCTGTGAAAGACGGAAATGAGTGGGTGTTGAACGGGGAGAAGACCTTCATAACGGGTGGAAATGAAGCTGATTTCGTTATGGCTATTGCGATTACGGACAAAGAACTTCATAAGTCTTCAAATGGAAGAAAGGGCGTTACTTGCTTTATCGTAGACCGTGATATGGGATGGGGATCCGAATATATCCACACGATGGGGGAGTGGGGACCAGCGGCTCTCATTTTTGAAAATGTACGGGTTCCTGAAGAGAATATTTTAGGGGAAATCGACCATGGGTATGATCTTGGACTCGAGTGGATCGGGTTTGCCCGTTGGATCGTCGGTGCCCGTGCAGTGGGAGCAGCGGAGCGTCTCCTCAATATGGCCATCGATTATGCCAATGAGCGAGAAACATTCGGAAAACCGATTGCGACGCGCCAGGCGATCCAGTGGCAAATCGCAGATTCAGCTGTTGAAATTGAAGCGGCCAAGTGGCTTGTATTGAATGCAGCCTTTACGCTGGATCAAGGGGAAGATAACCGTCATTACGCTTCCATGGCGAAGTTGTATGGAGCGAATATGGGCAATAATGTCATCGACCGTGTGCTTCAAATCCACGGGGGCATGGGGTATACCAGAGAATTACCGATCGAACGGTGGTACCGTGAGGCAAGACTATGGAGGATCTACGATGGTACGGATGAAATCCAGCGTCTGATCATCTCTCGTAATCTATTAAAAGGACATGTGAAAATCGGTTAGTCATTTTAAGGAGGAATAGACATGGCAGGTAAGTTTGAAAATCAAGTGGCATTCGTTACAGGTGGAAGTCGTGGAATCGGAAAAGGAATTACAAGACGTTTTGCGGAAGAAGGAGCAAAAGTCGCCATCATCGATGTGAATGAAGAGGCTTTGCAAGAAGCGGAAGCGGAGTTCAGGGAAGAAGGTTTTGAAGTTTTTTGTAAAATAGCTAATGTAGTAGAGTTCGACCAAGTGGAAGCAGCTATGAAGGAGACCTATGAAAGATTCGGTTCTCTCGATATTTTAGTGAACAATGCAGGGGTCATCAGGGACAACATGCTATTCAAAATGACGGATGCTGATTGGAGTACCGTGATGGATGTCCACCTTAAAGGTTCCTTCAACGCTGCCCGTGCGGCCCAACAGTATATGGTGGAAAATAAATATGGCAGGATCATCAATATCTCCTCCACATCTGCACTTGGAAACCGGGGACAGGCGAACTACGCGACTGCAAAAGCCGGCTTGCAAGGATTCACGAAAACATTGGCGATCGAGCTTGGAAAGTTCGGGATTACAGCAAACGCCGTTGCTCCTGGTTTTATTGAAACAGAGATGACGAAAGAAACAGCTTCCCGTATCGGCATTTCTTTTGAAGACCTCGTCAAAGCAAGCGTAGATAAAATTCCAGTCAGGCGAAGTGGAAAACCTGAGGATATCGCTAATGCAGTAGCATTTTTCGCGGATGAACAGTCTTCCTTTGTGAATGGTCAAGTGCTATATGTCTCTGGCGGTCCAAAAAACTGATGTAATAGGAGGCTTACTAATGTTTGAACAAGCGATTGGGAAGAAGTCCGACAAAGTGAAAAATACGGTCGAAAGAGGAGCGGTCAAAAAGTTTGCCGAAGCAATCGGGGATCCTCACCCTGTTTTCATTGATGATGTGAAATTCTCAAGGAATATTGCTCCCCCTACTTTTCCACGAGTGTTTGATTATGGAACGATCCAGGACCTTGATTTACCGAAAAAAGGGTTGATCCATGGGGAACAGAACTATCATTATGAACGACCGCTGCTTGTCGGGGAAGAGATTCTTTGTTATGCAGAGGTGGAAGATTATTATGAAAGAAGCGGTAAAAGCGGAGACATGGGTTTTCTCAAAGTGAAGCGGTACGGAGAAGATTTGGAGGGGAAGCTGATTTTCTCTGAAGAACAGGTTGTCATCATTACGGAAGCTGTAAGAAAGGAGATGCAGGTATGACACTTCTAGGAGAACTGCAAGCTGGAGATTCGCTTGATACTGTTACCCTTCCTGCTGTCACAAGGCTTGATTTGATTAAATATGCAGGAGCATCTGGTGATTATAATCCGATTCATACGATCGATGAAGAGGCGAAAAAAGCGGGTCTCCCGGGGGTGATCGCCCATGGAATGTGGACGATGGGAAATTTAGCAAAACTGTTTACCCCCTATTATGAAGAAGGTTTCATCCAGGACTATTCCATTCGATTCAAAGGAATGGTGTTCGTGAATGATATCATCAGCTTACACGCAGTCGTTGATGCCAACAGGGAAGAGGAGATTACGTTCGACGTTTTTGCTGAAAATCAAGATGGAAAGAGTGTCATCGAAGGCCATGTCGTATTTTGTAAGCGTTTAACAGAAGTGGCTACATATTAAGGGGGGAAGGAAATGCAATTTGAGTACTCACAAAAAGTGAAAGATCTCGAGGGAAAATTGACTCGATTTATGGAGGAACATATTTATCCAAATGAGGCGTTGTATGAAGAACAGCTTGATAAGCAGGATCGCTTTGCTGTTATCCCGCCAGTGCTTGAAGAACTGAAGCATAAAGCGAAAGAAGCCGGTTTGTGGAACCTGTTTTTACCGGAAAGTGAATATGGTGCTGGATTGACCAATACAGAATACGCCCCTCTTTGTGAAATCATGGGTCGTTCCACAATGGCTCCTGAAGTATTTAATTGCGCCGCACCTGATACAGGGAACATGGAAGTGCTCGTCCGCTATGGTACTGATGCCCAAAAAGAGCAGTGGTTGCAGCCACTCCTCGATGGGGATATCCGTTCTTGTTTTTCTATGACAGAGCCTGAGGTTGCCTCTTCGGATGCAACAAACGTTCAGACTAGTATCACTAAAGTAGGAGACGAATATGTCATCAATGGAACGAAATGGTGGTCGTCCGGAGCCGGAGATCCCCGTTGTAAAATCAGTATCGTGATGGGGAAAACAGACCCGGATGCTCCAAGGCATGAGCAGCAATCTATGATTCTTGTACCACTCGACACGCCGGGGGTCACGATCAAGCGAATGCTACCGGTTTTCGGTTACGATCATGCTCCGCACGGACACGCGGAGATTGAATTCAAGGATGTCCGCGTGCCCGCCTCTAACCTTATATGGGGGGGGAAGGGAAAGGGTTTGCCATCGCCCAAGGACGCCTCGGACCAGGCAGGATCCACCACTGTATGAGAACGATAGGAGCTGCCGAGCGAGCCTTAGAAGAATTGTGTGAACGTGTAAGTGAACGGGAGGCTTTCGGTAAGAAGCTTGCTGATCAAGGCGTCATCCGTGAGTGGATTGCAGATTCCCGTATCGAAATCGAACAGGCACGTTTACTTACTTTGAAGGCGGCTTATATGATGGACACGGTTGGGAATAAAGAAGCGAAATCAGAGATTGCGATGATTAAAGTTGTAGCTCCTAATATGGCCTTGAAAGTCATTGACCGGGCGATACAAGCGTTCGGAGCTGCGGGAGTCAGTGCAGACAAAGGACTTGCAGCAAAATGGGCGAACATCCGGACACTGAGACTAGCGGACGGACCTGATGAGGTACATCGACGAGCGATTGCGAAATACGAGCTTGCCAAATCTCAGAAACGGAGGGAAGTGCATGCACGCTAAAGAACTTTTTGATCTGACAGGAAAAGTGGCGCTCGTCACTGGTGGCGGAAGAGGACTGGGGAAACAAATCGCAGAAGGGTTAGCTGAATCAGGCGCCAATGTCGTCGTTTGCTCAAGAAAAGTGGAGGCATGCCAGGAGGTAAGTGAGCAACTGAAACAGCTCGGAGTGGATTCTCTCGCATTCGAATGTGACGTGACGAACCCGGATAGTATGCAAAAGGTTGTCGACCAAACCGTCGATCATTTTGGACGTATCGACATTCTCATCAATAACAGTGGGGCGACTTGGGGAGCTCCTGTGGAAGAGATGCCTCTCGAAGCGTGGCATAAAGTGTTCAATGTCAATGTGACAGGGACGTTCCTCATGTCGCAAATGGTAGGGAAAGTCATGCTGGAGCAAGGTTCAGGTAAAATCATCAATATTTCATCCGTTGCCGGCATGAAGGGCTCTGACCCGAAATATATGGATACGATCGGCTACAATTCCAGTAAAGGGGCTGTGCTCACCTTTACGAAAGATCTTGCTGTCAAATGGGGCCCTCGGGGCATTCATGTCAATGCAATCGCCCCTGGCTTTTTCCCTACTAAAATGTCCAAAGTGTTGATGGATAAAGGGGAGGACGCTTTTCTGCAAGGGACACCGTTACGGAAGTTCGGGAGTGAGGATGACTTGAAAGGGGCGGCTATTTTCTTAAGCTCTGCTGCATCCAACCATATTACAGGAGACGTTGTGATTGTTGATGGTGGTACTCATGCGATGTAAGGATATGAAAGGAGTGGAAAAATGACACAAAGAGATGCAGTAATTGTATCAGCGGTCCGGACGGCGATCGGAAAGCAAGGGGGCGCCCTCGCAACCGTACCTGCTCATGTATTAGGAGCGGAAGTTATCAAAGAAGCGGTATCACGCTCAGGTGTAGAACCAGACGTGATAGAAGATGTCATTTTCGGAAACGTCTTAAGTGGTGGAGGGAATATCGCCCGATTATCTGCCTTGCAGGCGGGTCTTTCGATGAGCCTCCCAGGTTTGACCGTGGATCGCCAGTGCGGCTCAGGATTGAACGCGATCCATTTGGCGGCACAAGCGATCCAGGCAGGAAGCGGTGATGTGTATATCGCAGGCGGAACAGAAAGCATGAGCCGTGCCCCTTACTTGATGGATCGTCCAGAGCGTCCATATAGTCCTGTTCCTCCAAAGTTCAGAAAATCTCAATTATCCCCGAAGGAAGTCGGAGATCCGCCAATGGGGATCACAGCAGAAAACTTGGCCGAACAATATGAAATCCCAAGAGAAAAACAGGACCAGTTCGCCCAAAAGAGCCAGGAGAAAATGGCGATTGCGATGGAAGAAGGGCGTTTTGATGAACAAATCGTCCCTATAACCATCCCCGTCCGAAAAGGGGAGCCGGTTGTTTTCCAAACAGACGAACATCCAAGACCACAGTCTACCTTAGAAGGAATGTCCAAACTGCGGCCGGCGTTTAAGGAGGATGGATCTGTCACTGCTGCGAACAGTTCTGGTTTGAATGATGCGGCTTCGGCTCTTGGTTTGATGTCGAGGGAAAAAGCCCACGAGCTTGGTGCAACACCGCTCGCAACGGTGAGAGCCTGTACGGTAGCAGGCGTCGACCCAAATATCATGGGTATCGGTCCTGTACCTGCAACGCAAAAAGTTTTGGCACGTACTGGTCTCACCCTTGAAGATATCGACATCATCGAAATCAATGAAGCCTTTGCTGCTCAAGTCCTCTCCTGTCAGGAAGATTTAAACATGGACATGGAAAAGGTGAATGTCAATGGAGGTGCCATTGCCCACGGTCATCCCCTGGGGGCGACCGGAGCGATCCTTGCTACAAAAGCAATATATGAATTACAACGGCGTCAAGGAAGATATGCGTTGATCACTGCTTGTATAGGTGGTGGTCAAGGGATTGCCATGATTCTCGAGCGGGACTGATAGAATTTCATCGCTTTGGGGGACTTTAGGAATGTTATAATGTTATATCATCCCTAAATGAGAGGAACGTCAATCTATGAAACAGAAAATACTAGATACTAGCATCCATTTATTTGACAAAAAGGGCTTCACAGAAACATCCGTGCAGGAAATCGTCGAAGCGCTTGATGTAACCAAAGGTTCTTTTTATTATTATTTCAAAAATAAGCAGGAACTTTTGACGGATATCCATTTGAATTTCATCGAATTTTTATTGAGAAATCAGGAAGAAATCCTTCAGGATGAGTCCAAAAACTGCCAGGAAAAGCTGCGGGCAATGATCTTTATGGTTATCCACAGTATCAAGGGGCGTAAGAAAAGTGCGCGCATCTTCTTCAGGGAAATGCGGAATCTTGAGAAGGCCTACTTGGAGCAGAACGTTCAAAAAAGAGACCAGTTCAGGAAAAACTTCCAAACCCTTATCGAAGAGGGGATTGAAAAAGGCGAATTCCAAACCGGAATGAATCCTGATATGGTGACACGCGGCATTCTTGGAATGACGAATTGGAGCTACTATTGGTTCGATCCTGAAGGGGATATCTCTGCAGATGAGTTGACAACGATTTACCTTGAAATGATCTTGAATGGCATCAATAAAAAGGATTGATTGGTCGGTAAGGCCCTCTTGATTGGGCCAACTAGTGGGAATACTGACCGGTCGGAAGGGAGGCAGGATCCTTGACACATGAAGCAGAAGTAAGAGTCAGGTTTTGTGAAACCGATATGGCTGGTCATGTGAATAATACTAGTTACTTTATCTACTTAGAGGAAGCAAGAGGGAAGTTTTTCCGTGATGTCTTTCCTGAAGACTTGAATTCCGTCGGTCGTTTCATATTGGCTTCGACGAAATGTGATTATGTAAGTCAAGCCTATTTCGGGCAACATTTGACTATCGAATCCTGGATTACGAACATCGGAAACAAAAGCTTCCGTTTTAACCATAATATCCGGGTCAAGGATACAGGGCAGGTCATTGCTGAAGCGGAGGCGACGATCGTTCATTATAATTATGAAGAGCAAAAGAGTGAGTCAATCCCTGAGGAACTAAGGGCGATATTAGATTCACACTTAGCATTGAACTAGATGAAAAAGGAGGTGGATCGTTTGACTAGATTCGAAAATACGGTAGCTGTAGTAACAGGTGCCGGGAGTGGAATCGGAGAACAGACAGCTTTTCAGATGGCTCAAGAGGGTGGGAAAGTCGTCTTAGTTGGCAGAACCGTTTCAAAATTGGAAAAGGTGGCTGATCGAATTAACGAAGGTTTAACAGAGCCTCGGGCTGATATTTTTCAAGCAGATGTAACCAGAGAAGATGAGGTTAGTAAACTTGCAGATTTTGTTCAGAGAACTTATGGGGACTTGCATGTCGTCGTGAACAACGCGGGTACATCAGGGAAATCTACCATAATGGAAATGGAAGAAACAGAGTGGAATCGCATCCAAAATACGAACTTAAAAAGTGTCTATCTCGTCTCGAAAGCTCTCGGGCGTGTGATGGCTGAGTCAAGCGAAAAGGAAGAGGGGAACCGTGCGATCGTCAATGTCGCTTCCCTCTCTGGCCATAAAGCAGGAGCCAAGATTCCACACTACAGTTCTTCCAAAGCGGCAGTCATCAATTTTACCAAGTCCCTTGCATTGGAGTTCGCGCCTTATGGCATTCGAGTTAATTCTGTTTCACCTGGATTTGCGGAAACACCTTTGACCGAACAAGGCTTGAGAAATAAACGATTTGAAGAAGCGATTCAAAGAAATACTGCTTTAGGCCGGGTAGGGAAACCAGAAGAAATCGCCCAAGTCATCACCTTCGCTGCTTCAAAAGAGGCTTCCTATATGACAGGTTCGGACTTGCTTGTCGATGGAGGTTGGATGATCAAATAAGGCGCAAAAAATTTTGAAAATAAATGATAACGCTTACAAATGGTTGGTTGATTCTATAAAAAGGAGTGGTCTCTTGCAAACGAAGCATTATGAGTTTTGGCCGAAGTTGACGAAGTCCATAACTGTTCCGGAAACGTCTATTTACGACAATTTGAAGGTTTCGGCAACTCGATATCCTGATCACGAAGCTATCTATTATTATGGACAGACTATGACCTATCGGGAATTATTGAAGGAAGTCGATCAATTAGCTGGCTATCTTCAGCAGCTTTTGGATGTCGTTAAGGGGGAGAAGGTATTGTTGTTTATGCAAAACTCCCCACAGTTCATCATCGGTTATTATGCAATTTTACAGTCTGGTGCAGTAGTAGTACCCATCAATCCGATGTTGAAGACGGCTGAGCTCGAATTTTATGTAAAAGATTGCTCAATCAAAACAGCAATCGTTGGACAAGAACTTGCTGATGTAGTCAGCCCTCTCCTGGAAAATACAACGTTGAGCGATATGGTGGTTGCAGCTTATTCAGATTATAAAGGGGAAGGTCATGACGAATTGTTACCGCCGGAAGTTGCGGCACCGAGGGCAACATATGAGGATGTCCATATTCATTCCTGGGCAGATGCGATGAAAGTTTGGACAGAAACCCAGAATCGGGAAGTTTCTGCAGATGATTTGGCTGTATTACCATACACATCTGGTACGACAGGACTTCCGAAAGGGTGTATGCACACCAATCGGACGGTCCAGGCAAATATCATGGGGGCGTTCTACTGGGCGCGTGCGACGACCGATTCGAGGACGCTGGCTACCTTACCTTATTTTCATGTCACAGGGATGGTTCATAGTATGCACATGCCGATTTTCAGTGGGAATAAAATCGTCATCATGACAAGGTGGAATCGGGAAACCGCCAGGCAGTTGATCCGGGATCAGAAATGCAGCCACTGGGTGACGATCAGTACGATGCTGGTTGATTTCCTTGCCAATCCTGAAGTGAAAGCAGAAGATCTCCGTTCCTTATACGCTATTTCAGGAGGGGGAGCCGCTTTTCCTAAAGCGTTAGGTGAAAAACTTTATCAACTGACAGGACTGGAATTTGTGGAAGGGTATGGCCTTTCGGAAACGATAGCTCAGACACACTTCAATCCACCTGATCGACCGAAACTGCAATGCCTCGGCATTCCTTCCTTTGATGTCGATGCACGGATTATTGATCCGGCGACGAATGAAGAAGTGGAACCAGGAGAAATCGGAGAGATCGTCGTCAATGGCCCTCAAGTGATGGTCGGTTATTACAATCGTGAAGAGGAAAATGAACATGCTTTTATCGATATCGAAGGAAAGTCCTTTTTCCGGACGGGAGATATCGGCCGCTGTGATGAGGAAGGATACTTCTTTATGGTTGATCGCTTAAAACGGATGATCAATGCTTCCGGGTACAACGTCTGGCCGACAGAAGTTGAATCAGCTTTGTATGATCACCCTGCCGTCCAGCAAGCATGCGTTGTCGGCGTTCCAGATCCACGTAAGGGGGAGAACATCAAAGCGTTCGTCATTCTGAATGATGGATATGAAGGAAAAGTGACAGAAGAAGATATCGTCGAGTGGTCCAAAGAGCAGATGGCAGCATACAAGTATCCGAGAATCGTCGAGTTCAAGAAGGAATTCCCGACTACGAACAGTGGTAAGATTTTATGGAGAAAACTGCAAGAAGAAGAGCGGGAAAAAAGTCACTCCGACCAGCAGGGCTGACCAAAGTTCCAAGCGCTCTGGTACATCCAGAGCGCTAAAAGCTTCAAAAATGAAGGGTAAAGGAGAAGTTCAATGGATATTTTAGCACAGCAACTTTTCAATGGGCTGACGATTGGCAGTGTCTATAGCTTGGTCGCTCTCGGTTTGACCCTCGTCTATGGGATTTTGCATATTCCCAATTTCGCCCATGGTGCCTTATATATGCTTGGCGCTTATATTACGTTGACCATGATGCTTTTGTGGGGTGTCCATTATTGGGTGGCGATGGCTGTTTCCGTCCTGGTGGTTGGCTTGCTCGGCGTGATTATGGACAGGCTCGTCTTCCATCCACTCCGCAATGCTCCGCCGATTCATGACAAGATTGCAGCCATCGGGATCCTGTTGTTTCTGGAAGCTTTTGCCCAGTTGATATGGGGAGCAGACTACCGGACGATGGAAACGCCTTATGGTCAAGTCATCGACCTGTTCGGTATGACCGCTACGGTGCAACGAGTATTGATCAATATCGGGGCGATTGCTGTTATGGTCCTACTTTTTCTGTTTTTGAAAAAGACCTATATCGGTTCGACGATTATTGCTATGGCTTAAAACCGGGAGGGAGCCCACCTCGTCGGAATCAATACGAATAGAGTGGCGATGTTGACATTTATGATTTCCGGTGGGTTAGCTGCTATTGCTGCTTCTTTATCCGCACCTATCAACCTTGTTTTTCCCGGTATGGGCCACCTCGTCATTTTAAAAGCTTTTGTCATCATTATTATCGGTGGGATGGGCAGTGTACCAGGTGCTATTCTGGGTGGATATATCCTTGGTTTCACGGAAAGTTTGGGAGCTACTTATATATCGAATGACTACAAAGATATCATTGCATTTTTACTGCTTGTGGTCATTTTATCAATCAAGCCAAAAGGATTGTTTACCAGGGAGGGATTTTAATTGGGTTCACTTCTCAAAAAGAGAGGATGGATCATTGGCTTCATTCTCGCTGCTGTTCTCTTCCCATTTCTTTCACAAAATGACTACTTTCTACACATTATGACGCTTGCTTTCATTTGGATGATTGCGGTTTATGGACTGAATTTGCTTGCTGGTTATACAGGGTATTTATCTCTTGCCCATGCCGGTTTCTTCGCGATTGGTGCTTATGCTTTGGGACTGCTGACAGTCAAAGCTGGCTTAAACTATTGGGTATCTCTTGTTCTTGCCTGTCTATTGACAAGTGCCATTGGTGCCGTTGTCGGGCTGGTCGCTTTAAGGACGAGGGAGCATTTTTTCGCGATCTATACATTGTGTGTCGGTTATATCATTTACCTTGTCATTGATAAGTGGGATAGTCTGACAGGCGGTGTCCGTGGCTTGATCGGAATCCCTGCTCCTACGAATATCGGTCCCTTATCCTTTGAGACTCCTCTATCCCAATACTATCTCATCTTATTTTTCTTATTGCTCACCGTATTCGTCATGTACCGCATCGTCCATTCTCTGACAGGCCGGACTTTTATCGCGATACGGAATAGTGAGGATTTGGCTCAGACAATCGGTATTTCAACGATGAAAAATAAACTGTTAGTATTTGTTATCTCTACATTCTTTGCTGGCCTTGCCGGTGCACTCTATGCCTCTTTCATCCGGTTCATAGGCCCGGATATCGGTTACATCACTATCATCTTCGATTTGCTTACGTATTTGTTAGTAGGCGGAATCGGCACATTGGCAGGTCCGATTGTAGGAACATTCCTTATCGTGACCGTATCTCAATCCCTTCAATTTCTACAAGACTATCGTATGTTGATTTTCGGTCCGTTATTGACGTTATTGATCATTTTTTATCCACGAGGAATCGTCGGAGCCTATCATGACTGGCGGATGAAAAGTTGGGCGAAGAAAAAGAAACAGACGGAAAAGAAACAAAAATATGTCCAGCAACAATCACGAGAAACGGAGAAAAAGATCAAGGAGGGATGATAGTGCTGATAGAAACAAAGAAACTGACGAAGAAGTTCGGTGGGTTGGTTGCTGTCAACGAGGTGGACTTTACAATTGAAGAAGGTAAAATCAATGCAATCATTGGACCGAACGGGGCAGGTAAATCTACTTTTTTTAATCTTCTCAGTGGTTCTTACTCTCCCACTTCGGGACGGGTCATTTATAAAGGGAAAGACATTACGAAACTCCCTCCTAATAAGATCGCCAAGCTTGGGGTCGCCCGCACTTTCCAGACGACGAATCTTTTTGAGCAATCGACGGTGCTGGATAATGTGATCGTCGGCCATAGGTTAAGGACGGAGTCGAATATACTAGATGCGGTGTTAAGAACAAAACGGTTCAAAAGGGAAGAGAAGAAGTGCCGGGATAAAGCGATGGAGGTATTGGATTTTGTTGGATTGACTCATGTGAGGGATCAGCTTGCAGGGAGTATCACTCAGGAAGAGAAAAAGCGTGTTGCCTTCGCATTAGCTCTAGCCACTGATCCGGAAATCGTCTTCCTGGATGAACCTACCGCGGGTATCAACCCTGGCGAAACCGAAGGATTGGCGGAGCTGATGGAAAAAATGGTGAAGAAGCAAATCACGGTTTGTTTGATTGAACACAAGATGAAGATGATCATGAAACTTGCAGATAAAATCATGGTGTTGAATTATGGAGAAAAAATTGCAGAGGGGACAGCGGAGGAAATCATGAATGATCAGGCTGTCATCGAAGCGTATTTAGGAGGGGACGCGAGTGCTTGAGTTATCCCGCGTTTCGGTTGATTATGGTGGATTTACTGCTGTCGAACATGTGGATATCACCGTAGAGAAAGGAGAATTGGTCGTTCTTCTAGGTTCCAATGGTGCAGGGAAGAGTACGATTTTCAATGCGATCAGCGGGCTGCAAAAACCGAGTGAAGGCCAGATTGTTTTTGAAGAGACCCTGCTTCAAGGGGTGGCTCCGGATAAAATCGTTCAGTCAGGCATCGTTCAATGTGCGGAAGATCGGAAGTTGTTCCCGCAGATGACAGTCAAGGAAAACTTGATCATGGGGGCTTATATTCATAGGAGGAAGCGGAAACAGGTCAACAGCTCTTTGGAAGAAGTATTTGAGCTATTCCCAATACTATATGAGAAAAGAGCGAATGCAGCTGGATCTCTGAGTGGGGGACAACAGCAGATGCTTGCGATCGGGCGTGCGTTGATGGCAAAGCCTAAATTGATGCTGCTGGATGAGCCATCCATCGGTTTGGCACCATTGATCGTTGAGCAGATGTTCGAGGTCATCCAAAAGATCAATAAAGATGGGACGACGGTTCTGTTAGCCGAACAAAATGCTTTTGCAGCTTTGAAAATAGCTGACCGTGGTTATGTTTTCGAAAGTGGTTCCATTGTCGTCAAAGGAACTTCCGAAGAACTGTTAGCAAATGATACGGTTCGAAGGGCTTATATTGGTGCCTGAAGATAAATTTTTGCTGAAAGGGGAAGGCTCGTTTGTTTAAGGATGGGAAAAAACAAACCATGGGAGGAACTCAAATGAAATTTATCAAGTTATCCGTTTTTTTGTTGGTATCCACGTTATTGTTGGTGATGGCGGGATGTATCGATAACCCTTCGAACGAGGCGGCTGGTGGTGAAAGCGGAAATGAGGTTGAAACCGAAACAGAAGCACCAGAAGTAGAAGAAGGAGAAGAGGTTGTCAACATCGGATACAGCGGACCTTTAAGTGGACCGGCTGCTTACTATGGCGAACGGACATTGAATGGTGTGACAATGGCCGTGGAAGAAATCAACAACAATGGCGGGTTCGAAGTAGATGGCCAAAATTATAAATTCAATCTGGTCTCCCTGGACGACAAATATTTGCCGAACGAAACAGCAGCTAACGCCAAACGTTTACTGCAGGAAAACGAGGCACCCATCATCTTCTCTCCTCACAGTGGAGGAATCAAAGCAATGCAAGTGTTCAATGAACAGGAAAACTTCCTGATTGGTGCCTATACGAGTGAGCCGGATGTCACGGAAGCAGGAAATGGACTGACTGTCCGTATTCCGCCGAGTTATGATGGTTACTTGGAGCCTTTCACGAACTATGCGATGGAAAACCATGGCAAGAAACTCGCAGCACTTCCGACGGCTTCTCAATATGGGAAGGATTGGACAGAAGCGCTTGTCCCTCATTGGGAAGAACAAGGTGGAGAAGTGGTCTATAATTCTTCCATCGACTTCTCGAAAGATACCGATTTCTTCACTTTAGTTACAAACGCTTTGGAAGAAGATCCTGATGTTTTATTCATTGGCGGTCCTTCTGAACCAACTGCGAAAGTAGCTAAGCAAGCGAGAGAGTTAGGGTTTGAAGGTGGGTTCATCATTATGGACCAGGCCAAGCTTGATGAAATGGAGAGTGTAATAGGCTCTTATGAAGATTTGGAAGGATCTGTAGGCGTGACCCCTTTGGTGAACTCTGACTATCCTGGAACGGCAGAATTCATAGAAAAATATAAAGAAGAGCATGGTCAAACTCCAGGTTCGGAAGCAGGGTATCACTATGTCGCTATGTACACGTTCATGGAAGCGATGAAGGCAGCAGGATCCGTAGATGATCCAGAAGCCATCCGTGCCCATATGCAAGATGGTCTTGATGCTTTGCCGGAAGACAAACAAGTTTACACAATTGAAGAAATTGGAGAGAACGGCGGGTTTACGACCAAACTCCGCATCGCGGCTGTAGAGGATGGAGAGGTTGTAACCATCAACGTAGATTAGAGATATGGTCAGATTAGACAGAAAATTATAAAAAGTATATAATCAAAGAAGGCATTCACTTCTAGAAAGATCACCTCTTTCATGATCCGTGAATGAGTCAGAAAATCATTTAGCATAAGGAAACTGTGATTCTATGGACTCCGCATTCGACGTGTGGATCTTTAACGTAGATCGAAGCCAGTTATATCAAGATTCCTTTGATATGGCTGGCTTTTATTTTGAATAAGAGAGAAAAAGGAGGATGATCTACCGATGGATTTCGATTGGAAAGGAAAACGAGAAATGGGCAAGAGGCCTTATTCAAATGAAAAGGAAGAAGTTAAGTAGCTGGTCTTATGTCAGTACTCACTTGGAAGTCAGGGGCCATATTGGCGATGTGCTTGTTCTATCTTATTTATTTTTTCTTTCCCTTTCCAGCCCTTTTCTATGTGTTATCAGGGTTTTGTCTAGCTGTTTATTTTTCCAGTGTCCTGAATGTTAAAGGAGTAGCGAGGTTCATTACTCTCACACTCTTCTTATTGGCCTTATTGATCAATTGGAATACCAAGGATGCCCCTTTTGAGATAGGTCTTGAAGGTATCCAGCAAAACTTGCCACTGCTAGCGTTGATCAGCCTGGTCCCAATGCTTTCCATTCCATTAAAAGCGGGCGGTTATTTTCATTCGATCAAGCATTTTATGAGGAAATGGGAAGATCAGCCGAGGCTTGCTTTCTTCGGCCTTTCTAGTTTTCTGGCATTGATCAGTCCGATTTTGAACATGGGATCTGTGAAAATCGTCCATGAAATGGTAGATAAGTTGAGAATCAATCCAATGATCCTCGGGAAATCCTATTTGATCGGCTTTACTTCCTCTATGCTTTGGTCGCCGTATTTTGCATCGGTGGCTATTGTTTTACATGAAGTCGGAGGCCGGTTCAACCAATATATCGTCCTCGGGATGGCGGTTGCACTTCTTCAATTAATAATCGGAAATTTGCTTTTCCTACGGTCCTCAAAAAAACTTTACGGAAATGGAAAACGAGGGAAAGAAGACCTGACTGGAGAGGTAGAAGACGATCAAGTTCACAGGGGAAATTTGCTGAAAATCCTTTGTATGCTTGTCGTAATGATTTTCTCATTATTGATCTTAGAACATGTTACACGTATCTCTATGTTGACACTAGTCAGTCTGATCGCTGTCTTTGTTCCTCTCTTATGGGCTGCGGTGTTGAACCAATGGAAGGTGCTAGCGACCGAATTCGAAGGCTATTTACGGAAGATTTCCCATATGGATCATGAAATTACTCTGTTTTTAAGTGCGGGATTGTTCGGCCTTGCCATTAGGAATACAGTGTTCGCCGATCAGCTTCAATCCTTCTTGATGGGATTTGCGGAACAATCTTTGTTGCTATTCGTCCTGATCATTTTTTTAGTTGTCCTGTTCTTTGCTTTTATCGGTGTCCACCAGATTGTTGTCATTCCCATTCTGGCAAGTCAGGTATCTGCTTCCAGTGTAGGGATGTCACCAGAATTTCTGGCCTTGATATTCATCATGTCATGGTCTATCACAGCTGTTTTATGCCCTTTGAACGCCATTAATATCATAGTCAGCAATTGTTTAGAGAGGAATGGGTTTACAATAGGCTTCCGATGGAATGGAACATATGTCATGAGCCTGGTGAGCATTTTGATTGTCGCCCTTACAGTGTATGGCTTGTTCTGATTTAAAGCTGGATAACATGGTGTCCAGGGTAATTCGATGGTTCGTTCATTTCCGGTCGTCGGTCACTGTCATGGAACAGTCTTGATAATGGTAACAACCTGAAAGTCAATCTCAAGCTATAAAAGAGGTGAGGAAATCTTGGAACTGATCGATCGTATGGAACACATTCCACTTCCAGCTATTATCCTTGATCAGAAAGGCGAAATACTTTCCTTTAATGAATTAATGGAGTCGAACATTGAGCATGAGTTGAGCATAGGAACGAGTATTAAAGAAATTTTTCCTACCTGGGATGTGAAGCCGACGTCTAAGATGATCTTGGCGGAAGATGGAAAAAAAAGATATGTATTCATCCGGAGCTCCACATACGATGATCATGCCCACTTGTTTGTCGGAACAGAAACATCTGAATTATCCGCTTTGAAGAATGAAAATGAAGATCTGAAAAGATTGACCCGTGAGCTGGATGCGATTATAGAGAATTCTTATGATGGCATCTATATAACCGATCATAAAGGGGTTACCTGGAAAACGAATTCAGCGATAGAAAGGATTACAGGGATTCCAAAAGAGTATTATATAGGGAAAAATGTGGATGCCCTGATCAAGAGGGGGATTCTGAAGAATTCTGTTACCCACCGGGTCGTCAAGCAGCGCCGGATCGTTTCTCTCGTACAGGAAAACTATGAGGGAAAAGAAACACTGATCACGGGAGCACCAGTTTTCAATGAAGATGGAGAAATTGAAAAAGTCGTCACTAATATCAGAGATTTGTCAGATTTGAATGAACTTCAAACAAAGTTGAGCAGAATGAATCAATTGAATGACAAGTACAAAAAGGAACTCGATCTCTTAAAAAATCGAACGTCTCGATTAGAAGGCCTTGTCATTCAAAGTGAACCCATGAAAAGGATTTATGATACAGCGGAAAGGATTGCTCACGTTAACGCGACCGTGTTGATTTTAGGAGAAACAGGGGTAGGGAAAGACATCCTTGCCAAGCATATTTTTAAGGAAAGTGCCCGTTCAAGAGAAGGTGAATTTATAAAAATCAATTGCGGGGCCATTCCTGCAGATCTATTGGAATCGGAACTTTTCGGTTATGAACAAGGAGCCTTTACAGGAGCAAGCCAAAAGGGAAAGCCTGGAATGTTTGAAATGGCGGATAGAGGGGTGCTTTTTTTAGATGAAATCGGGGAATTGCCTCTTCTATTGCAAGTGAAGCTCTTAAGAGTGTTGCAAGAAAACGAAATCCAGCGTATCGGCGGCACAAAACCTAGAAAGGTAGATGTCCGTATTGTTGCGGCAACGAACCGGGATTTGAAGGAGATGGTGGAACAGGGAGAGTTCAGGGAAGATCTATATTATCGACTGAATGTTCTTCCGATATCGATTCCCCCTTTGAAGGATCGTAGGGACGATATCCTTCCATTAATCGAAATGTTTATGAAACAGGCCAACGAAAAATATGAAATGGATAAGCGAATCGATTCAAAACTGAAAGACTTCTTTTTTTCCTATAAGTGGCCAGGGAATATACGGGAAATGTCCAATTTAATTGAGCGACTGGTTGTGACGACCCCGGAAGACACCATCCAGATGGAAAACCTTCCGCCTGAATATCAAGAAACGACGGACATAACCATCATGCCGTCTTCCATTCTTCCTTTAAAGGAAGCAGCCGAATTAGCGGAAGAAAAAGTATTGAAGCTGGCTGTAGAAAAGTATAAAAACACCTATGACATTGCCGAAGCCTTAGAGACGAGTCAACCGACTGTTGTAAGAAAGCTTAAAAAGTATCATTTACGGATTCCAAGAGGGGACGTGATCGATTGAAAATAGGCATAGCTGGAGCAGGGGCCGTTGGATGTTATTTTGGAGGTAAATTATATGAAGCGGGGCATGAGGTGACATTTTTAGCCAGAGGGGAACACTTGAAGGCCATGAGCCAGCAAGGTTTATCGATCCAAGAAGAAAATCGGGACTTTTCAGTCGATGGCTTTTTCACTAATGATGTGACTGCCTTAGCAGATGTTGAACTTGTGCTCTTTTGTGTGAAATCGAGCGATACGAAAGAAATGGCGGAACAACTGCAGGCTGTCCTCGATGAAAAAGCGCTGGTTATGACGATGCAGAATGGTGTGGAAAATGAGGAAATTTTGATAGACGTGTTTGGTGCCGAACGAATATTATCTGCTGTCACTTATATTCAAGCCTCTGTCGATGAACCTGGAAAGATACGTCAACAAGGGAGGGTGAAGTTGGTTATCGGAGAATTGGACCCTTCGACAGACATAAAGAGTGGTGTGGTTTCGCTTTTACAAGAAGCGGATGTGGACACAGTCCCTTCAGGAAATATTTTGGCAAAGAAATGGAACAAACTAATGTGGAATGCCACCTTCAACCCACTTTCAGCGCTTTCTGGAGCACGGGTGGGCGAAATTTTGGATGATGATCAGCTTAGGCAAACAGCGGAAACCATTTGCAGAGAGGTCATTGATGTAGCGATACATAAAGGATTGCCGGTAGATGCCGAAGCTACTATCTCCCAAATTTTTTCCCGTGCTGAAATTGCCAGACAACACAGGACGTCTATGTTGCAAGACCGCCTCCGGGGGAAACGAATGGAAGTCGAAGCAATGTGCGGTTATATCACAAAACAGGGAGCTCTTTACGGACTGAACACACCTGCCATGCAGTCGATCTACAGTGCCTTGAATTTTGTCAATCAACAACAAGGTCGGGCACCCCAGTTGAAAACGTGATTCACTTTTGAATCACGTTATTCAAAAATGAATTGATTTTTAGGAGTTTGTCCATTTAACGATTCACTTTTGAATCTTCGAATGGTTGAATGACACCATCCAGAGAATTTTCATCCCCTGACCACAAAAAACATAAAAAATCTTTTTTTAAGCATAGCCTGCATTTGCAGGTTTTTTTTATGGTTTATTTTTTAAAAAAGCTAAAGTTGGCATGGAAATTGCATGTATTAGGGTGAAGGACAAAAACGGAAAGGATGTTACAAATGACGGCAACGATTACAGATGAAATAGAACAAATGAAAGTGATGATCCGTAGTTTTGTGGAAAATGAAGTGGAGCCATATGCCCAGCAAATTGAAGATGAGGATGCTATTCCCCCTCATTTAGTAGAAAAAATGAAAGAACTTGGATTGTTCGGTATGAGTATCCCGGAAGAGTATGGGGGGATAGGCCTCAATGCCGTCGGAAAAGCGATTGTGCTGGAGCAGTTGGGAAGGACCCATAATGGATTTGTATCCCTTATCAGTGCCCATACAGGAATCGGCAGCACCGGATTGGTCAAGCTGGCGTCTGAACAATTGAAGCAAAAATACTTACCTGCCATGGCAACAGGAGAGAAGATCGCTGCTTTTGCTTTATCTGAACCGGGAGCAGGGTCTGATGCAACGAATCTAGCCACACAAGCGGAGAAGAAAGGGGATCATTGGGTGGTGAATGGAACTAAACACTTCATCACGAATGCTCCTGTAGCAGATGTGTTCACAGTCTTTGCCTTAACAGATAGAGAAAAGGGGGCCAAAGGTGGAATCACAGCCTTTTTAATAGAGAAAGACTTCCCTGGCTTAATCGTTGGTAAGAAAGATAAAAAGATGGGCTTAAGAGGGTCCTATACCGCTCAAGTCATTTTTGAAGATTGTATCGTTCCTGATGAAAATGTCATAGGTGAAGTCGGGATGGGGTATATCAATGCTCTGAGAATCCTGGGTGAAGGACGGATCGGCCTTGCGGCTAGAGCGGTAGGATCCTGTGACAAGCTGATTGAACTTTCCGCAAGCTATGCAAAGGAACGAGTGCAGTTCGGTAAACCGATTGCTGAGAACCAGGCGATCCAGTGGATGTTAGCGGATATGGCTACAGAAACGGAAGCAGCAAGAACATTGACGATGATGGCAGCAGAAAAGGTGGATGAAGGTAAAAAAGTGATCAAGGAAGCATCTATGGCGAAACTGTTCGCGTCTGAAGTCTTCAATAAGGTTGCTGATAAGGCCGTTCAAATTCATGGTGGCATCGGCTATATAGGTGAATATCCAGTGGAACGCTTTTACAGGGATGCTAGAATAACAAAAATTTATGAGGGCACAAACGAGATTCAACGTCTGCTGGTTGCCAGAAGAGTATTGGAAGAAAATTAAACGGTTTATTGTAAGCGTTAACAATACTGGTTTGGAGGTGAACAGAAATGAGCATGGAAGCGAGGGACGTCAAAAAGTTGGACACGACCATAAAGGAAAAGCCAGCCCATATTGAAACGCTTTGGCAGGAGAGAAAGGAAAAATGGAATGGGCCGCGCTTTTTCATCCTGGCCATCAGCCTGCTTGCCATCGGGTTATCCATTTTTCACGTGTATACAGCAGGTTTCGGTACGTTGCCATCTTGGCAGCAACGGAGTGTCCACGTCCTCTGGGCTTTGCTGCTGATTTTCTTGTTGTTCCCTTTTAAAAAGGGGAGCAAATTCGGCTTTATGGATGTACTCATTGTGTTGCTGACTCTAGTGACAGCGTATTACATGATTACAGGTGCTGAGATGATTCAAAGCCGGCAAGGAAACATCAGTGATAGTGATGTGATTTTCGGAACGATTTTCATAGCTCTTGTTCTAGAAGCGACAAGAAGAACGAATGGTGTTCTTATGTCTTTGATCGGGGTGTTTTTCTTAGCCTACATCTTCTTAGGGAGGTACTTCCCAGGTGCTCTGGCGCACCCTGGTGTCAGATATGAGAAGATGGTCGATCATATGTTCAATGGAACATTGGGGATTTTCAGTGCCCCGATTTATGTCAGTTCAACGGTGTTGATTCTGTTCGTTATTTTCGGCTCGTTTTTGATGAAGTCGGGGGGCGGGCAATTCTTCACAGATTTCGCTTTTGGCTTGTTCGGTAATAAAACTGGCGGACCTGCTTTGTCTGCTGTAGGATCAAGTGCCCTTGTAGCGACCATCACAGGGAACGGGGCTGCCAATGCGGCCATCACCGGTTCCTTTACGATCCCGTTGATGAAGAAGTTAGGGTATAGTAAAAGGTTTTCTGCAGCTGTCGAAGCGGTGGCCTCCCAGGGTGGTCAAATCATGCCGCCGATTATGGGAGCATCCGTTTTCATCATGGCAGAGACCATCGGACTACCATATATCCAAATTGCTCTGTTCGCGTTAATTCCAGCGATCATCTACTTTTTCATCGCAGGTATGGTCGTTTACTATCATGCCAAGCGTTTAGAGATGGCCGGGATTCCGAAAGAGCAACTTCCAAATTTAAAAATGGTATTACTGAAGCAAAGCTATCTATTTTTGCCGATATTATTGATCATCGGTTTGATGATTTATGGATACAGCCCAATGAAAGCAGGTTTTTATGCGATTGTTGCGACAGTGGTTCTAAGCTGGATCAGAAAAGCGACAAGAATGAGCCTATTGGATATTTTAGCTGCATTAGAGAACGGGGCGAGGAATGCGTTGGTCGTGGTTGCGGCATGTGCTACGGCGGGGATTATCGTCGGTGCCGTTTCGTTGACAGGTCTTGGCATCACTTTTTCGAGATTTGTCATTGATGTGGCTGGCGGCTCACTCATAATGCTGTTAGTCCTCGTTGCTTGCGCTTCGATCATCATGGGGATGGGGATGCCGACAGTTTCTGCATATGTCATCCTTGCGGTCCTGGGTGCACCTGCCTTGATCGACCTTGGTGTTAACGTGGTAGCTGCCCACATGTTCGTTTTTTACTTCGGCGTTCTTTCTGGTTTGACACCTCCTGTTGCTATCACTGCTTATACGACAGCGGGCATCGCTGGGTCAGATCCTACGAAAACCGCTCTGTATGCGATAAAAATCGGACTAGGCGGATTCTTTATTCCGTTCCTTTTCGTCTATAACCCAGAACTGCTTCTTCAAGGTGGGGATACGAGCCAAATAGTCATAGCAGTATCCAGTGCTTTATTGAGCTGTTTGTTCTTTGCTGGTGCATTGGAGAATTATTTCCTTGGTCCTTTAGGCATTTGGAAGAGGCTGATGCTGTTCGCAAGTGCCATATTGTTGGTGATGCCGGGTCTAGTAGGTGACTTGATCGGACTTACTCTAGTCATATTCTTGATCTTATGGCAGAAAAAATCTTCCGCTTACGTTTCGGAAAGCTCTAAACAAATGAGTGGCTAATCCCAAGAAAGGTGGATTTTCAATGAAAAGAACAATGGTTTTTTTGTTGACTGTATTGTCTAGTTTCATCCTTTTGGCCGCATGTAGTGATAGTGATGCGACGTCAGGAGCAGGGGACAAACCGTCAGCACCCGACAAGTTCCTGAAAATCGGCAGTGGTCCGATGGGGTCAGGTTGGTATCCGATTACTACAGTGATGACGGATGTATATATGGATGGGTTTTCAGGACTGAACGTTTCACAAGTGGAAGGTGGTTCGACCGCTAACTTGAAATCTCTGGAGGTCGGAGATATTCAAATGGGTCTGAATTACACGTCTGATTTCACCTCAGCTATCGATGGAGGGGAAGGCTTTGATGAGCCATTAAGTGAGATTTCCGCTATTGGTGCTTTATATCCCGTCTATCAAACAATAGCAACGACGACGGACAACGAAGACATCAATTCCATAGAAGATATCGTAGACAAGCATATTTTCCTCGGCCCTAAAGGAGGAGGCGGCCCGGTAGCATTTTGGAACATGATGGCAGAGTATGGCATCGATGAATCGACGATTGAAGAAGCCGGTGGGGAAATTTCTTACGGGAATTACTCTGATGGTGCCTCCATGTTAAAGGATAACAATGTGGAGGTTTTTGTAGGAGGCGGAGCCCCTTTCATTCCAGCATTACAAGAGATAGAAATCACTAAACCGATCAAAATTATTCCTATCGAGGAAGACAAGCTGCAGAGCATCGAGGAGAAAGGAATAGGTATTGCTTCAGGAGAAATCCCTGCGGATACTTATGAAAACATGGACGAGGCGATTCCTACCTACACAATGGTGACGATGCTGACAGCACGGAGTGATATGGAGGAAGATTACGCCTATAACCTAACCAAATTATTTTGGGATAATATCCCGGAATTTGAAAGTCAAATACCAGAGAGAGCGAAGCACTTCACTGTAGAAACAGCTTTGGATGGAATCGACCCAGAAACCTTGCACCCAGGAGCGAAAAAATACTATGAGGAAGTTGGAGCCTTAGAATAGGGACGCACACTATAGCCTGAGGGGGGGAGTCGGAGTGAATCAATTAGTGAATCGTAAATGGTTTGAATTTTATCCAGCTGAAATGAAAAAAGGGATCTCTTACCCTGAAGTTCCGTTGTACAAATTGTTAGAGAAGACTGTGGAAGCGTATGGAAGTCGGGCGGCTGTCATTTATGAAGAGCGAACCATCAGCTATAAAGAATTGAAGAAGAAGGTGGATCAGCTTGCCGGTGCCTGGGACCGTATTGGTCTGGCAAAAGGGGACCGCATCGGTTTGATGGTGTCGAACCATCCCGACTATATTATTGCTTACTATGCAGCTCAAAGGCTCGGCTTGATCGTCGTCCAGATCAACCCTCGATATACCGCAAGGGAATTGTTGCAGATCATTGATGACGCAGACATGAACTTTTTAGTCGTCGAGGATGAGCACCTCTCAACCGTAGAACAAGTGGAAGATATGTGTGACTTGAGTCAGGTGTTTGTGGCGAATGGAGGGGACAGCCAATCCAACTCCATCACTCAACTCATCGAACAGGCGGTTCCATTGGAAAGAGACATCCCTATTTTCGTAAAAGAAGATGTAGCGGTGATTCAATACACAGGAGGAACAACAGGGAAAATGAAAGGAGCTATGCTCACACACTTCAACCTTGTGGCGAATGTGGTGCAAAGTCATGCCATGTACGGGGAGAGGATGGTGAAGGGAAAAGAAGTTGTTTTGACCGCCACCCCACTCTACCATGTGTATGCCATGACAAGTGCCATGAATCTAGGAATCTATATAGGTGCCTCTATTCTATTAATTCGTAAATTCGTGGTAGAAGATGTGCTTGATAAGATTAAAAAATATCAGCCGACTTTTTTTCCAGGTGTCCCGGGGATGTATAACGCTTTTGTAAATCATTCCGATGTAGAATTCTTCGGGCTTGATTGTTTGAAGTTTTGCTCAAGTGGGTCCGCACCTTTGCCTGTAGAAATCATCAAGCGATTTGAAAGTTTGACGGGGGCTGTCATAGGTGAAGGGTTCGGATTGATAGAAGCCTCTCCTTCTACCCATAGAAATCCTACGTTTGGCGTAAGGAAAGTGGGGAGTATCGGAATTCCTCTTCCTGGAACAGACAGTAAAGTGGTCAATGAGGAGAATCAGGAGCTTCCTGAAAATAGCGTAGGGGAGCTGGTCATCAAAGGTCCGCAAGTGATGAAGGGATATTGGAGGAAAGAAGAGGAAACAAGTCATGCTTTAAGGAATGGCTGGCTATACACTGGAGATTTGGCTATGACAGATGAGGACGGCTATTTCTATATTGTTGGACGAAAGAAAGAGATGATTATCAACGGTGGCTTCAACATTTATCCGCAGGAAATTGAAAGCGTTTTATATGAATATCCGGATGTGAAAGAGTCGGCAGTAGTCGGGATTCCAAATCGTGAAAAAGGTGAAATCGTCAAAGCATATATCGTTGCGAAAGATGGTCATACCATCGACTTAGAAGAATTGAAAGGCCATTGTTACCGCAATTTAACGCGTTATAAGGTACCGAAGCAATTTGAAATCACGACAGAACTGCCAAGAAATACAGTCGGAAAACTGTTGAAGCGGAAGCTTATAGAAGCAGAAAACCAAAAGGAGGATGACATAAATGGAATCCAATCCCATTGAGAAAGTAGCAGTCATCGGCGCAGGAGCCATGGGGGCACAAATCGCCATGGTTTGTGCACTGGAAGGCTTCCCTGTGTATCTGAACGATTTAGATGAAGCGCGTTTAGAACAAGCGCGTGGAGAATTGGAAAGAAGGATGGACCGGAGCATCGAAAAGCAACGACTAACAAATCAGCAAGTGGAGGATGCGTTTGGACGATTGGAATTGGGGACGGATCTTACGTTTGTCAGTGATGCCGATCTTGTGATTGAAGCTGTTGTAGAGAAGCTTGATGTGAAGAGGGAGCTGTTCAAGAAGCTGGATGAACTTACTCCTCCCCATACCATACTCGCTACAAACAGTTCGACCATTGTCAGCTCTAAAATAGCTGATGCAACAAATCGCCAGGACAAAGTATGTAATCTTCACTTTTTTAATCCACCGCTGGTCATGGAACTTGTAGAAGTGGTGAAAGGTCCGCATACCTCAGAAGAAACAGCACAACAAGCTTTTAGATTCGTTGAAGGAATCAACAAAACACCGGTCCTGCTGAAAAAAGAGATTTCTGGTTTCATTGCCAATCGTATTCTCGGGAAGCTGATGGATGAAGCTGTCTTTTTACTGGAAAATGGTTATGCCACACACGAAGAAATCGATACCGTCTGTACGAAAGCGCTGAACCATCCCATCGGTCCTTTTTCTTTAATGGATTTGACTGGTCTTGATGTGAATTATTTCGTCCGGATGCAACGTTATGAGGAATCCGGGGATGAAGCAGATCGACCGGCGAAAATCGTGGAGGAAAAAGTGAACAAAGGGGAGCTCGGCCGGAAAACAGGAAAAGGTTTTTATCAATATAGCTGAACAGGGGGAAGCACGATGAAAATCTATGTCCTCATAAAACGTGTATGGAAACTAGAAGGGAATTTTCACATCGAGGACGGGAAGCTCGATGAGAGTCATTCCTCTTATATGATCAATCCTTATGATGCATGTGCTGTTGAAGAAGCCGTTCGCTTAAAACAGAAATACGGAGGAGAAGTCATCGCTATAAGTGTGGATAGTGGGGATGCTGCTGGTCCATTACAAACGGCGTTAGAGATGGGAGCAGACCAAGCGATATGGATCGATCCAGGTAAAGGAAGCGGGGATGCATTCACAACCGCACACGCACTTGCGGATTTTTTCGAAGGTGAAGAAGCGGATGTGATCCTTGCTGGCCCCGTATCTATCGACGAAGGCTCTGGCCAAGTAGGCCCTGGACTTGCCGAACTGTTGGAGATTCCTGCTCTGACGAATGTCACCAACCTGGAGTTGTCTGGAGAAAAAGCTATCTTGAAGCGCGAGGTAGAAGGAGATAAGGAGATGGTGATCACGTCCCTTCCTTTTCTTATGACCATAGTCGAACGGTTGGACTCCCCTGCTCCAATGCTTGACATCAAGGATGCGGAAAGTAAATCGCTTGAAAAGTGGACCTGGAAGAATAAGAGGTATGTTAATGCGAAAACAGAAACGATTGACATCCTTCCCGTCTCAAAGAAAAAAGGAAAACGGCTGGAAGGAGATGTCCGTCAGCAAGTCGGAGAGTTGATGGACATTCTTCGGCGCGAAGCGAAAATATTCCAGTAAGGGAGTGGGTGAATGGTGAATAGAAACGTGTTAGTCCTTGGGGAACTGAAGTCAGGAAGCCTGAGGAGCGTATCATTTGAGGCGATTGCTGCAGCGCAGGAGATCGCTGGTAATGGCCAAGTTACAGCTATTCTCATAGGAGAAGAAATACAGGGGTATTCAGATGAGATGATCGCTTATGGAGCCGATCGTGTCCTGACAGTAGAGCATAAAAATCTTAGAAATGCTACGTCAGATGGATATGCTCAGGCTCTTTTTAAAGTGATGGAGGAAGAGCAGCCAGACGGACTGGTATTTGCACATACAGCACTTGGTAAGGACCTTGCACCAAGAGTCGCAAGCAGGATGGATGCAGGGCTGGTCTCTGATGTGACAGGTATTGCCAGGGAAGAGGAAACAATCGTTTTTACACGGCCGCTTTTTTCTGGAAAAGCAATCGAGAAGAAGGTAATTACAGAAGGCTTGATGATGGCGACGATACGTCCCAATAATATTCCTCCACTTGATAGGGATCCATCCCGGTCAGGGAAGGTCGAATCGATTGATATAGAAATCGAAAATTTACGGACGATGGTCAAGGAAATCATCCACAGCAAAAGCGATGGAGTGGATTTATCCGAAGCGAAAATCATTGTTGCCGGTGGTCGAGGTGTGAAAAGTGCGGAAGGATTCGGTCCCCTTCAGGAATTGGCTGAAGTTCTCGGTGGAACGGTCGGTGCTTCTCGAGGAGCGTGTGATGCTGGCTTCTGTGATTACTCCTTACAAATTGGCCAGACAGGGAAAGTCGTCACCCCGGATCTCTATATAGCGTGTGGAATCTCCGGAGCTATCCAGCACTTAGCTGGGATGTCCAATTCAAAACTCATCATAGCGATAAACAAAGATCCAGAGGCGAATATCTTCCATATAGCAGACTATGGGATTGTAGGAGATTTATTCGAAGTAGTTCCTGCTTTAGTAGAAGAAGTGAAGCAAATGAAGGTTGGTGTATAACGGATGATTCAACATGTGAGTGTGATTGGAGCAGGAACGATGGGAAGAGGTATCGCATTTGTATGTGCGTTATCCGGATTATCTGTGTCTGTCCAGGACAAATATGAAAAAGGAATAGAAGACTGCAAAACTTATATGGAAAAACAGTTTAAAAGAAGTGTAGAAAAAGGCAGAATATCGAGTCAGGAAGCTGATCAAAAGATAGAAAACATCGAATACCATCAGGCGATCGAAAAAGCTGTATCCCATTCAGATCTCGTCATTGAAGCTGTCCCTGAAATCATGGATTTGAAAGTGGAGATTTTCAAGGAAATGGATCGGTATACTCCTCACCATGCAATTCTCGCAACAAATACCTCGACGATGAGCCCGACGGAAATTTCAGCGCAGACAAGTCGGCCGGAGAGGTGTATCGCGCTTCATTTTTTCAATCCTGTTCCTAAGATGAAATTGATTGAAGTCATATGCGGTTTGGAAACCTCAGAAGAAACCGTTGATCGCTCTTTCCAATTTGGTGAAATGATAGGGAAAGAGTGTGTGAAAATCAATGAATTCCCTGGCTTTGCCGTCAGTCGGATGAATTGTCTGATCGGTAATGAAGCCATGAACATGGTAATGGAGGGTGTCGGTTCCGTGGAAGACATTGATAAAGCTATGAATCTCGGATTGAATCACCCGATGGGTCCTTTGGAACTAGCCGATTTAGTCGGTTTGGATACACGGTTGAAAAACATGGAATACCTCCATCAAACCTTGGGAGAAAAATACCGTCCTTGTCCGATTTTAACCAAGTATGTGAAGGCGGGGCACTTAGGTAAGAAAACAGGCAGAGGTTTTTATCACTATACTTAGAAGAAGGAGCGATAAGCATGGATTTTACATTAGATGAAGAGATTCAGTTTCTGAAAGAGAATGTCCGTAATTTCGTCCAGACAGAAGTAGAGGCAGTGGCAATGGAAATTGAAAAGGAAGACAAAATTCCTGAACGGATCATAGAAATGTCCAGGGAAATGGGGCTTTTCGGATTGAGTATCCCAGAAGAATATGGCGGTTTGGGAATCGGGATGGTCGGCAAATGTGCGCTATATGAAGAAATAGGTGCGACCCATAATGGTTTTACTACGTTGATCGGGGCCCACACAGGGATTGGGACGGTCGGTATTGTCGAACTCGGAAATGAGCAGCAAAAACAAAAGTATTTACCAGCCTTAGCAAGTGGTGAGTCGATTGGAGCATTCGCCCTTACAGAACCTAGTGCTGGTTCGAATGCCACCAATTTGAAGACGACAGCTGTGAAAAAGGGGGATAAATACATCCTCAATGGCACGAAGCATTACATCACTAACGCAACGGAAGCGGATGTTTTCACTGTTATGGCTGTCACGGATGCAAGTAAAGGTGCGAAAGGGATCACTTCTTTTATCGTAGAGAAGGATTTCCCTGGATTCGAGGTCGGGGCGCTTGAACCGAAGATGGGGTTACATGGCTCCCATTCAGCTGAAATCATTTTAGAGGATTGTGAAGTTCCTGCGGAAAATGTACTTGGGGAAGAAGGGCAAGGCTATGTGAATGCTTTGAAAATACTGGCGAATGGCAGAGCTGGATTGGCAGCGAGGAACCTGGGGTCGTGTCAGAAGCTGCTTGATTTATCTATGCAATACACACAGGAGCGCGAGCAATTCGGTGTTCCTATCATCGATCATCAGGCTGTCGCGCATATGGTGGCAGAAATGGCGGTGGAAACAGAAGCCCTTCGCTCTTTCACTTACAGGATCGCCTGGATGGTCGACCAGGGTCAGAAAGTGATCAAGGAAGCCGCGATGCTGAAGCTTTATGGATCAGAAGTCTACAACCGTGTAGCAGATAAAGCGGTCCAAGTACACGGAGGGATCGGCTACATTTCTGATTATCCGATTGAACGGTTTTTCCGTGATGCACGGATTACAAGAATATATGAAGGCACTTCAGAAATTCAGAAAAATATCATATCCGGTCAGTTGAAAAAAGAATATGCCCTATAAGGAGGATATAAATGAGTAATGAAATCGTTATTGTCAGTGCCGTCCGAACCCCCATCGGTCGTTATGGAGGTTCATTGAAACATGAATCTTCCGGACATTTAGCGGCTGTCGCTATCAAAGAGGCGATTGAGCGGGCAGGGTTATCACCGGAGCAAGTCGATGAAGTCATTATGGGGGAAGTCCGCCAAACGACGGAATCTTCCAATGTGGCCAGAGTAGCTGCATTACGGGCAGGTGTCCCGGAATCCTCTCCTGCTTACACCATCAACCGGCTGTGTGCTTCTGGGATGCAAAGCATTGCATCAGGTGTGCAGCAGATCAGCTTTGAGCAAGCAGAAATCATCGTTGCTGGTGGAACGGAAAGTATGAGCCGCTCTCCCATTTATTTAAGGAATTCACGATTTGGCGGGGATAAAACAGAGCTGGTGGATTCCAATACCGAAGCCGGTCAGCAGCCGAAAGAAATCTACGGAAATCATTTAGGGATGGGAGTCACTGCTGAGAATGTAGCGGAACGTTACGCTGTGTCGAGAAAGGACCAGGACGCTTTTGCCATTGAGAGTCAGAGAAGAGCCGCTCATGCGATGGAGAGCGGACGTTTCAAAGAGGAAATCGTCCCCGTCGAAGTGAAGGAAAGAAAATCAACGGTCACTTTTGATACGGATGAGCATCCCCGTCCGAATACGACGCTTGAGAAGCTCTCAAGTTTGCGCCCTGCCTTCAAGGAAAATGGCACTGTGACAGCAGGTAATGCCTGTGGCCGTAATGATGGGGCTACCGCTCTTGTTCTTATGCGTGCTTCGAAAGCGGAAGAATTAGGTTTGACGCCTATGGCGAGGATCATCGATTGGGCGACAGCTGGAGTTTCTCCTGAATTGATGGGGATCGGTCCTGTCCCTTCTGTTGAAAAACTTTTGCAAAAAACAGGCAAAACAGTAGATGACATCGGTTTGGTGGAGTTGAATGAAGCATTCGCCTCTCAATCACTAGCCGTCATACGGGAGCTCGGACTGGACAAAGAGAAAGTGAATGTCAATGGAGGGGCCATTGCTCTCGGCCATCCGGTCGGTGCGAGTGGCGCAAGAATAGTAACAACCCTTTTGCACGAGATGAAACGAAGAGATGAGGAACTTGGAGTGGCTACTCTCTGTGCAGGTGGTGGTCAGGGGATGGCGATCATGGTGGAAAAAGTTTAGATGGTGGTTGAGGAGGCTGAATTGTGAGAGAGTCCTCATCTTTTTTTGAACATCTCGGTTTTCATAAATATATAGACAGGGATGGACGTGTCATTCTGAGCCTGGAAGTTAAACCAGAGAATATAACCGAAGACTCCACCATCCCCTCGGGTTTATTCTCAAGTATGTTAGATACTGTAATCGGATCTACCATCGGAGAAACCTTGCAAGTACCCACTAGTACGGTGAACTTGAATATGAATTACGTCGATTTTTCTAATAATGGTCCGTTCTCGGCTCATGCTTCTATCACACATAAAGACGGAAAGATGATCGTAGGGGAAGGAACCGTGTTAGATGGGGAGGATAAAGTTGTAGCAAAAGGAGTCGGGACATTTAAAGTGTCGGCTCGTGACTCTGATCAGAAAGGATGAACGGTATGGTATTACAAAATGTAGAATACGTGAAGAAAGACAAGCTTGCATTCATTACTATCAACCGGCCAGAAGTCCGTAACGCGCTCAATAAAGAAACATTGGATGAGATTATGGATGCAATGGGGCGAGCGTCAGAAGATGCTGAAGTTGGGTTAGTCGTGTTCACCGGCAAAGGGGAGAAGTCCTTTGCGGCAGGGGCGGACATCAACCAACTGAAGGAGAAGTCAGCAGTCGATGCATTAAAACCAGAGGGGATGCAACAAGTTTACGATAAAATTGAAAGCTTCGAAAAACCTACCATAGCTATGATCAATGGGTATGCGCTCGGAGGCGGTTGTGAGTTAGCGATGGCCTGTGATATCCGCATCGCTTCAACGAACGCGAAATTAGGGCTCCCTGAACTGAATCTATCTATTATCCCTGGAGCGGGAGGGACGCAGCGTTTAGCCAGATTAGTAGGAAAAGGAAAAGCACTAGAAATGATCCTGACTGGGAAAGTCATTGATGCAGACGAAGCTTTACAATACGGACTTGTCACGGAAGTCGTGGCCCCGGAAGAGCTTCAGGACAAAGTGGAAGAGGTAAGTAAGAAGATTCTCGCCAAAGGTCCATTAGCTGTACAACTAGCAAAGGTATCTGTACATATGGGAGCGGAAACCGATATGAAAACAGGGCTGATGTTAGAGAAACTTTCCCAGGCTATTTTGTTCAATTCTGAGGATAAGAACGAGGGAACAAAGGCATTTCTTGAGAAAAGGTCAGCCGTTTTCCAAGGAAAATGAGGCGAGGGGTGTGGAAGTGACGAAGACTATTGGTGAAGTACGAGAGAGTTTTGAATCCAGTCCATTTTTCTCCCATATCGGCTTTGAAATTGTTCACTTTGAAGAAGGAAATGTACTCCTGAAACTGCCGGTCCATGAGAAGTTATACAATGTGAATGGCACCCTTCATGGAGGCGTTCATGCTACGATGATCGATTTGATTTTAGGGATGGCCATCCGGTCGACCACGAAGACCCGTTGTACAACGATGAACTTGAATATCAACTACCTGGCTCCCGCGAGTGGAGGGGAGATTCAAGCAAAAGGGAGGATTTTGAAACAGGGATACCGTATCGTGACTGCCGAAGGAGAATTGTATGATCAAGAGGGGAACATGATGGCTAAAGGGATCGGCACATTTAAATTGATTCGGGAGGATTGAGTGTTTTTTCTGAAGACTAATAGGTAAGCATTCAAGTATGAAAAAGGACCAGCAGATGGTCCTTTTTTGTTGAATTGATGTTTATCGAGAAAAGTCGAAGAAGGAAATTATGCTGCCTGCCTTGAAGTATACAAAGACTGGAAGCCTGTTATTTTTTCGGTATCAAAGATGGAAACATGGATTTGCACAGAAAGGAGCTCGTAAATGAAACACTTAGATAATCTCTACAATCCATATCAGACACCAAGACATACGACAATCGCACGTAATGGCATGGTCGCAACTTCTCAACCGCTAGCCTCCCAGGCAGGGCTGTCGATTTTGCAGCAAGGAGGAAATGCAATTGATGCTGCCATCGCGACGGCAGCCACTTTGACTGTCGTCGAGCCGACATCAAACGGCATCGGAGGAGATGCATTTGCTCTTGTTTGGGTGAAAGATAAACTTTATGGACTGAATGGAAGCGGGCATTCTCCTTCCTCTATTTCAATTGAGGACTTAAAAAGGCGTGGATATAAGGAAATCCCGGAACATGGGTTTGTTCCCGTGACGGTCCCTGGGGCGCCTGGGACCTGGGTGGAACTATCGAACCGCTTCGGAAAACTACCATTCAAGGATTTGCTGGCCCCTGCGATCCGATACGCTGAAGATGGCTATCCTATCTCACCAGTATTAGGGAAGTTCTGGTCGTTGGCGGCGGAGAAGTTCAAAGAAACGCTGGAAGGGGAAGAATTCTCTCATTGGTTTGATACCTTCGCACCGGATGGCCACGCTCCTCATATCGGAGAAGTATGGAAATCGGAAGGCCATGCGAGCACTTTAAGGAAAATCGCAGACACGAAAGGGGAAGCCTTTTATAAAGGCGAACTGGCAGAGCAAATAGACCAATTCTCGAAGCAATATGGCGGTTACATATCAAAAGAGGACTTAGCGGATTTTAACCCGGATTGGGTAGAACCGATTTCAGTGAACTATAAAGGATATGACGTATGGGAAATCCCTCCGAACGGGCAGGGGATCGTCGCGTTATCCGCCCTTAATATTCTCAAGGGGTTTGATCTTCAGGAAAAGGATGCTGTCGATACATATCATAAACAAATCGAAGCGATGAAACTTGCATTCGCTGATGGAGAAAAGTATGTGGCAGAGGAAAGGTGCATGGATGTTCTTGCTGAGGAGTTGTTGGACGAAAACTATGCGGCAGAAAGAAGAGGTTTGATTGGGGAAGATGCGCTCACTCCTGAAGCTGGTATGCCTCCAAAAGGCGGGACGGTCTACTTAGCGGCAGCAGATGCGGAAGGAAATATGGTTTCATTCATTCAGAGTAATTATATGGGTTTCGGTTCAGGTCTTGTTGTTCCGGGCACAGGTATTGCTTTGCAAAATCGTGGTCACAATTTTTCCCTGGATCCAAATCACGCCAATGCCCTTGGTGGAGGGAAGCGATCGTATCATACGATCATTCCGGGTTTCCTTACAAAAGGTGGACAACCTGTTGGGCCATTCGGAGTCATGGGAGGGTTCATGCAGCCACAAGGTCATGTCCAAGTGGCGATGAATACCATCGACTTTCACCTGAATCCTCAGGCGGCTCTGGATGCTCCAAGATGGCAGTGGATGAAAGATAAAACGGTCTGGGTTGAGCCTCACTTCCCTAAACATGTCGCAGAAGCTTTAGCTAGAAAAGGCCACAAAATTGAAGTGCAGTTGGAGACAGGTGCATTCGGCAGAGGCCAAGTCATTTGGCGCGATCCAAATACAGGAACGTTATTTGGTGGGACAGAATCCCGTACGGATGGGACCATCTCTGCTTTTTAAAGAAAGCAAGAAGGTCAGGAAGGAGATAAGCGAATATCAGGGAGCAGGGGAGATTAAGTACTATAGTGTCATAAACACTCATTATCTATTACAGATTAATCTGGCTTGGTTGTTGACAGAAAATTTAAATAGTTATATGATGGTATCAGAAAGCAACCCTATAGAAAGGCTGACTCCTTTCAATATCCGGTTGCAATGCCAGTGTCTGTAAAAGTGAATAACCTAACTGTAAAACTGTTCAATCTCTGCAAACCAGAGGTTCATCCGCAGTTTAAAGCCAGTTTTTCTCTCAAAGGGGAAAGACTGGCTTTTTTTAATCTTATGGGCCCATAAGAACCTAATTCGATTAAAAATGATGGAGGGTACCAATTATGTGTGCAATGGAAATGAAAAAAGAAAGTCTACCGGTATTTACGGGAGAGGGATATCGTATTCAACCTCATTCTGATCATGAACGTCTTTACAACATTGAATTAGAGGCGCATGTCATTGACCGGTTTTTAGAAGAAGTCCGGAATATTAGTGATGAACAATTGGAATATATCCCTTATCAGCGTTTGATTGTAGCTAATACGCTTTTAGAATTACTGGATGAAAACTTTGGAGAAACGATCCGTCATATTTTGCATGACCGCAGCTCTGGAGGCTTTACGGTTGGACTTAGCAACCGTACGACAGACCCTCAAGACTATGTGAAGTTTTCAACGGCACTGACTCATTTAGCTGGTATTCCGAACTTTGATGCCATGTCACAAAAGTACTATGCACGTTTTTCCGTCAAACATACAGATGATAGTGACTCGTATCTTCGTCAAGCTTATAGGAGGTTCACCCTTCACACCGATGGAACGTATGTGGACGAACCGACCGACTGGCTGCTCATGATGAAGATGGAAGAGGAGAATGCGGTTGGTGGGAGCTCCCGTCTGCTTCACCTTGATGATTGGGAAGAGTTCGACTATTACTATAACCATCCGCTTGCATCTTACCCGTTTACTTATAAAGCTCCTGCTAGCAAGAATGTTTCTGAGGATGTCCAGCGCAAAACGTTTTATGACTGGAACAACAGACCTTGTATCTGTTTCATCGATCAGTTCGTCTATCCTGAAACAATTGAACAGGCACAATATTTGAAAGGGTTGTCTCTATCGATGGAAGAATCGTCCGGGCTGATCGAGCTGGAATTGCCTGTAGGAGATTTGGTGATGTTGAACAATCGCTTCTGGCTCCATGGAAGAGCTGGTTTTGAAAAGAATCCCCAATTACACAGAGAGCTATTACGCCAAAGAGGAAGGTTCGTTCAGTAGTAGGAGGTAGTAACAATGTATGATTATGTGATTATCGGAGGCGGAATTGTCGGTTTATCTACAGCTTATGCGCTTATGCAAAAATATCCGCATGCCAAAATGGTCGTTGTGGAAAAAGAACAACACATTTCTGCTCACCAAACCGGCAGAAATAGTGGGGTGATCCACTCTGGAGTGTACTATAAACCGGGTAGTTTAAAAGCGAGGATGGCGATCCAGGGACGGAACACGATGGTCAAGTTCTGTCAGGATCATGACATTCCTCATGAAGTTTGTGGAAAAGTTCTAGTTGCTACCGAAGAAGAAGAGCTTCCCAGAATGGAAGCGTTGTATGAGCGAGTCCAACAAAATCGGTTGAATGTAACCAAGATCGATCAAGAGGAGCTTCGGGATATCGAGCCGCATGTCAATGGCATAGCTGGATTGAAGGTACCAAGTACAGGTATCGTTGATTACAGTAAAGTAAGTGAAAAACTTAAGGACCTGTTAGAAAATGCAGGAGCAGAGTTTATGCTGGGATCAGCGGTTGTTGATATCTCGGAACGAGAAAATGAAGTGGTGATCGATACACCAGAGAAAAGTCTGCATTCCCGTTTTATGATCAATTGTGCTGGTTTATACAGCGATCGCCTTGTGAAAATGGCGGGGATTCACACGGATTTAAGAATCGTCCCCTTCCGCGGAGAGTATTTCGAGGTGACAGAAGAGAAAAGTCATCTTGTCAAAGGACTCATCTATCCGATTCCGAACCCGGATTTCCCGTTTTTAGGTGTCCACCTGACTAAGATGATCGATGGAGGCATCCACGCTGGTCCGAATGCGGTTTTAAGCTTTAAACGGGAGGGCTATCGTAAAACGGATTTTCATTGGAAGGACACGCTTGATGTTTTGTCATACCCTGGTTTTTGGAGGATGGCACGAGCGAATATGAAAGAAGGTATGAAAGAGATGATCCGTTCTGTGCATAAACAAAGCTTTGTTAAAAGTCTTCAACGACTGGTACCGGAAATACAAGCGGATGATATCATTCCGACAAATGCAGGAGTAAGAGCGCAGGCAATGTTGAAAGACGGCCAGCTCGTCGATGATTTTCACTTGATTACGGGTAAACGTTCGGTACATGTTTGTAATGCCCCATCTCCGGCAGCGACCGCTTCTTTAGAAATCGGTAAAGAGATTGCCAGACGATTGCCTCAATTAGAATATACAAGAGTAAGTTGAAGGGACGAGGGCGGGGCAAAAGCCTCTAATTACCGCCGATGCTTCCTTATACGAAATAAAACACGCGTGAAATCCAGATCATCAAATCTGATTTCACGCGTGTTTTTGTTCGGGCAGATTTTTGTCCCTTTCTCTTTCTTGGGATAGAACGTGGTTTTTTTGGCTTTATTGGTTTAGTTGGTATTGCTTATAGGAATCTTTTAACGCTGCCTCCAGTGCATTTCCAGCCTTACCTAAATACCCTTCTTTCAATATTGCTATAGGTTCCTCGATCCCATCCTTTAGACTATATCCCTTTAATAAAGATTTAATGAAACCTCTCCCATGCTCGGTTGCTAATGTACAGGATGCGTCTAAAATGACACCGTATTTTTTATCAATTTCTAACGTTAGAGTCAAAGATTCCGAGATATGATTGGCAGCAATCCCTGTAGGTAATTTCGAATGTCCGGCAACAAAAATAGTCTTCATTTTCCTTCCTCCTCTATCCTTACTTGTATTGCTCCTGGATACCATAAATTTCTTCCATCAATCGTTTCCCCACGATGTTTTCAGCTTCCTCATATACAGGCTCAAACGTCTGCTTCCACAATTGTTTTTGTTTATTTGTCAAGTAGTGGACTTCTATCGAATCTGCTCGTTTCATCATACGGAGATGGGCATCATTCATTTCGATAGAGTGACGCCGGATCCAGTTGGTCGTTTCATTCAATGCCTCCTGGACGATTGTCTGATGCTCTTCAGAAAGATTCTCCCAAAATGCTTCATTCATGAGGACTACATACCCTAAATAGCCATGGTTGCTTATCGTCATATACTTTTGTTCCTGGAAAAGTTTCTTAGTGTAGACATTCGATGGTGTGTTTTCTTGTCCATCAATAAAATCGACTTCCAGATTGCTGTAGGTCTTATTGAAGGGGAGCATGCTCGTGCTCGCACCAAGAGCGCGGAATTGAGATTCTATCATAGGACTCGGCATGATCCTGAAGTGGGTCCGATTGAAATCAGATGGAACAGTGAGCGGCTGCTTATCACTTGTCAGTTGTTTAAAACCGTTGTACCAAAAAGTCATTCCTTTCACACCATTTTCCAGGTTGTTTAATAACGTAAGACCGATTTCCCCTTCGTAAGCTTGTCTGACAGCATCATAATCAGGAAAAGCGAAGGGAAGGTCAAGAACTTGCCATTTCGGAAAACGTTCGGTCATCTTTGAAGTGGCTGGAGCGATCATTTGAATATGGCCGTTCATTAGTGCCGTAAATTCATTCTCGTCATTGTAAAGTGTTCCGTTGGAATATACTTCGACCTTAATTTCTCCATTCGAACGATCTTGGACGAGTGAAGCGAATTTCCTGACCGCTTCCCCTTTTGGAGTATTTTCTGCTACGACGTGACTGAATTTAATGACGACCTCATCTTCTAGTCCCTCTTGTTCGTCGTCATATTCCAGGGATTCAGAAGCTTCACTTAAATCGAAACCAAAAAAAAGAGCAGTAAAAATTCCAGTGAAAATGAATAGACTGATAGCTGCAAAAGTTTTCAACGGAACAACCCCTTGGAATCGTTTACATTAGTGTACCATAGGTAGACTTTTAAGTGATACACTAGAAATACTAGAGGATGTTCAAAAAGTCCGGTGAAAAAGACAATTCGAATTTCTTCGTTGGCTTGCTTTTCCGCTCCTTTTGTACCTATCTCCGTACACTCCGGTGCTCAAGGCTACGCCGCCTTGAACTTCTCGGTCTTTTTTATCCTCCTTTTTGAAACCCACTCTACCAGAGGAGGAAGAAAGAATGGTTATGTCACTGAAACGGATGCCCATCCGGTGGAAAATTACAATCCTATCATTCGGAATTGTCCTTTTCGCTATTCTGATTGGTGGCATCATCATTATTGGAAATACAATAGAGACAAAGGAAGACTCACTCGGAGAGCGTGCTCTCGTCACAGGAAGGACGGTAGCAAATCTGTCTGCAGTGAAAGAGGGCCTGATAGAATCGGAGGGATGGAAACGAATCAATCCCGTCGTGGAGAGGATTAGGACGGTGAACAACTCTGACTATATCGTTGTCTTGAATATGAACCGCGTCCGTTATTCTCACCCTGTGGAAGAAAAGCTTGGTACCTTATCTGCGGGAAAAGATGAAGGCCCTGCTCTTGCTGAGCATAGCTATACCTCAAAAGCGCAAGGAGAATCTGGTAAAGCTGTCAGAGGATTTGTACCAGTGATGAATGATGACCATGAGCAAATAGGTGTCGTCATCGTAGGGAACCTTCTCCCATCTGTACAAGAAATCCTTTTAGAAATGAAAAACGAAATCCTGTTTGTTCTCTTCTTGACTTCCCTTTTTGGGATAACAGGATCCTGGCTTCTTGCACGGCATATCAAAGAGCAAACCTATCGTTTAGAACCTCACGAAATCGTTCAACTCCTTGTCGAACGGACCGCAACTTTTCAAGCGATGAACGAAGGGGTTGTGGCTAT
This sequence comes from Halobacillus dabanensis, assembly GCF_900114165.1. Classification (GTDB taxonomy): domain Bacteria; phylum Bacillota; class Bacilli; order Bacillales; family Halobacillaceae; genus Halobacillus; species Halobacillus dabanensis. The sequence continues at coordinate 366,586 of NZ_FOSB01000002.1, read as the reverse complement.
CGATAAGGAAGGCAAGATCACCCTCATGAACGATAAAGCGAAGATGATTCTTGGCCTTGACGGTGATTACACTCATCAATCGATCAAAAACGTCATTCCAGACATAAAATTGGCTGATGTGCTTCCTTCCGGGGAGGTTGCATTCCATGAGGAGATTCGTCTGGGCAGCGCATTGCTCATGAATAACCGAATTCCAATCCGTGTCGACAATCGCACGATTGGAGCGGTTGCCATATTTCAAGATCGGACAGAAGTGACGAAACTAGCTGAAGAATTGACCGGGGTGAAAGCTTTTGTGGACGCCTTGAGAGTCCAGAACCATGAGCATATGAATAAACTGCATACTATAGCTGGGTTGATACAACTGGATAAAAAGGAAGATGCATTGAACTTCGTATTTGAGTCCACAGAGAAACAAGAAAAATTATCAAAATTTTTAGTGAACAAATTTAAAGATTACAGTTTATCTGGTTTGCTATTGAGCAAAGTGAGTCGTGGGAGAGAGCTTGGGATTGAAGTAGCTATTGATGAACAGAGCAGGTTGGAGGAGTACCCTCCTTTATTGGATGAACATGACTTTGTTCTTATACTGGGTAACTTGATTGAAAATGCTTTCCATTCCTTTGATCAGGTCCATAGAGAGCAAAGGTGGATTGATATTTCTATTACTCAAAACAGCCAAAATTGCACGATCGCTGTAGAGGATAATGGGGAAGGGATTCCGGAAGATGAACACAGAAGGGTGTTTGACAAAGGCTTCTCCACCAAGGGTAACGAAGGTTCAGGGATAGGACTGTATTTGGTGAAAAATATCGTAGGCAAGAGCTTAGGGAATATAGAAGTCATCTCTAAACAAGGGGAAGGGACAAGCATCTTCATCCATATCCCTATGGTATACGAGGAGGGGTTACATGAGCAAAAAACAACAGGGTATTGATATATTATTGATTGAAGATGATCCGATGGTGCAGGAAGTTAATAGACAATTCATCGAAGCGGTGCCTCCTTTTCAAGTGATTGATATAGCTTCTGATGGGAAAGAAGGAGTACATCTCGCAGAAAAGCTGGCCCCCGACCTTATTATCCTTGATATCTATATGCCCGGGCTGAACGGAATGGATACACTAAAAGAAATCCGGAAGCATGCATTCGATGTGGACGTCATAGTAATCACCGCTGCCAATGATAAAGAAATGGTCCGGACTATGTTCCAAAATGGAGTAGTGGACTATATTCTCAAGCCATTCAAATTCGAGAGATTGCAGCAATCCTTGATCAATTATAAAACTTATCACTCCCAGATAAATGGAGAAGGCGCTCTTCAACAGGAACAAGTAGATGGATTGATTGGCAGTTATGTGAAGGAGGGTGTTAAGGAATTACCTAAAGGTCTGAATCAGCAAACACTTGATCAAATCCTGCAATTCCTTCAACAAAGTGAGTGTGCCTTATCTGCAGAGCAAGTAGCAGATGGAATCGGAATGGCTCGTGTGACAGCGCGGCGGTATTTGGAATATCTTCAAAAAATAGGAGAAGTGGATATTGAAATCCAGTACGGTGGCATTGGTCGTCCAGTAAATCGGTATAAAATGAAGTGGTGAGGACTTTGCATAAATCATGCAAAGTCTTTTTTTACCTGCAAATGATCAAAAAGACCAAAATGTCCAATATGGTCAAAATATTCTAATATTTCAATGTAAGCGTTAACATGGATCTAGAATTAAGAAATGGAGGGTGAGAAGATGCTAAAACGATTATTCTTTGTATTAGCTTTAATACTTACTACAACTTTAGCGGCATGTGGTGGCGACGGTGGTTCGGAGGAAGCCTCTGGATCAGATGAATCTGGGTCAGAATCTATTGTTTTTGGTACAGGAGGAACATCAGGGACTTATTATCCAATAGGTGGAGCATTAAAGCCAGTATTTGAAGAAAGTGAAAGTATCAATAATGTCACTGTGGAATCGACCGGGGCATCTGTTGCTAATATCCAGAATATCGAGGACAGCCTGAACCAGATGGCGATTATCATGAGTGACGTCGGTTATGATGCGATAGAAGGACAAGGTCAGTTTGATGGGAATGCTGCCGATGTTCAAGCGATGGCGGGAATGTACCAAAATGTTGTCCAGGTAGTGGCTCTAAAAGATAGTGGTATTTCTTCGATTGAAGATTTAGAAGGAAAGAAAGTAGGAGTTGGGAAAGTAGGTTCAGGTGTTGAACAAAGTGCTAAAAAGGTTCTTGAAGCGGTTGGTCTTACTTACGATGATTTATCCAAAGTGACCCACACGGGGTATGCGGATAGTGTGCAGGAAATGAAGAATGGCAACCTGGATGCAGCTTTCTTTACTTCTGGCGTACCGAACAGTAATATCACTGACCTTATGCAGCAAACGGATATAAACTTTGTGGAAATCAAAGGGGATACTGCGGATGCCTTGATGGAGAAATATCCTTTCTATAAAGCGAACACGATCGAAGCCGGGGATGAAGCAAGGTATGATTTGGAAGAAGCTGTGGAAACAGTCGGCATCCAAAATATGATCATCGTGTCTCCTGAATTGAGTGAAGATGTCGTCTATGACATGACAAAACGATACTATGAGTACCTTGGTACGGAGGAAGTGTCTGTCGGGGCCTTGAAACAATTAGGACGTGATGAGATTGCAAAAGGCTTAATAGCACCGCTGCATCCCGGAGCTGAAAAATTCTATGAAGAACAAGGCATTCTAGAGTAAAGGAAACAGGGCATCGATCTGGTGCCCTTTTTTATTCTATGAAATGGAAACTTATCGTTTTGTTCGCATCTGTCATCGGGGCAGTGATTACCTTGATGATTGTTAAGGTTCCGACACTAGCAATCTCAACAGAAGGTACTGTTCAACAGTTTTACTTTTATGAAGAGGAAGTAGAATTCAAGATAAGATGGAGACATTCGGTGGAAAAAGAAGAATGGGAAGAAATGTTCGTTTTGCAAGAGGGAGAGATCGATCTGACAGGGACCCGATTTAAAACATTTGGGGCAGGGGTTCCAAATGATACTGGGGACCGTACCTTTATCAAAGATGGTTGGGTTTATATGACAGGCATCAATCAGACGATAGGTAAACATCTCTCCTTAAGAACGGGCGAACATACAAATCACTGCTTAATATATGGAAGCGATGAAGAATTCAATCTGGAAAAGAACAAAGCTTATCAAATCAGTGTTGGTCAACATTCTTTACTGAATTCAATCTGGTATTACTTTTTAGTGAAATTGAGAGGTGAATAGAAATGAATAAACAAGAAAGTAGTACAGCTGAAAAATACGATCGCGAAAGTACAACCAGGGTGAATATAGCTAAACCGGTTGCCTTGACCATATCCGTGTTAGCTATTGCATTATCTTTGTTTCATTTATATACCTCTTATGCTGGTTCCCTTGTGGATATTAAGCAACGCAGCATCCACCTTTATACATTGATGACTCTTGGTTTTCTTATGTATCCCTTTATAAGGAAGAAAGGGAGCAAGGGTATCCCTTTTTATGATTACATTACTGCAGCCTTGTCCTTATTTGTGGCCATCTATATGCTTGCCACTGCCGAACGTATCATTCAAACTGGCGGGCAAATCAACGATATGGATTTTTATGTTGGGATCCTTATCATTCTTTTATTGTTCGATATTACCCGAAGAGTGACGGGGTGGGGGCTTGCTCTACTTGGTCTTGGTTTTTTGGTTTATGGATTTTATGTGAAGCTGTCGGTCTATCCCGAATTGACCATGCCCGTCCTAACGAATGTATCCAAGCAGATTATCGCTCAATTGGTGTTCCTCACAGAAGGTGTGTTAGGTACTGCTATTGGCGTCTCAGCCAGTTATATCATTTTGTTTATTTTATTTGGGGCTTTTCTCGGAAGGTCTGGCATGGGACAGCTATTCAATGACTTGGCACTTGCAGTAGCCGGGCATACCAGGGGTGGTCCTGCAAAAGTAGCAGTCATAGCCAGCGGTTTCCTTGGTTCAATCAATGGCTCTGCAATTGCGAATGTCGTCACAACAGGGACCTTCACGATTCCTTTAATGAAAAAAATCGGGTACAAGAAAAACTTTGCCGGAGCAGTGGAATCAGCTGCCAGTGTAGGCGGCCAAATCCTCCCACCGATCATGGGTGCTGCTGCCTTTATCATGGCGGAAAACCTCAATGTCGCCTATACGAAAATCATCCTGGCGGGAATTATACCCGCGCTCTTATTTTATGTAGGGATCTTATTACAAGTTCATTTTCGGGCAGCAAAGCGGGGATTGCAAGGATTGCCGAAAAGTGAACTGCCCTCTTTAAAAGAAGTGATAGCGGAACGTGGCCACTTGATTATCCCGATGCTGACATTACTTTATTTACTTTTCTCGGGGAAAACCCCTTTTTACGCAGCATTTTGGTCCATCATCGCGACAATCGTCATTGCGGGTTCCAAGAGGATGTTACCAGTCATTGTAGCCATTTCCCTATTTTTGATTTTCCAACCGCAATTATCTGCGTTGATTACGGGAAGCAGTTTGCCGAATGTCCGTAGTGACTGGTGGGAGCTGATTCTTATCTTAATTATCCCATTAGCTATCAATGTCGGTAGAAAGCTGATGAACATTCCCGGAGATGAAGTAGGAATCACGGACTGTTTAAAAGCGCTTGAGGATGGAGCGAAAACGACCGTTCCTGTAGCTATTGCGTGCGGGGCTGTAGGAATTATCGTAGGAATCGCTTCCTTGACTGGGGTAGCATTGGAAATTGCCAATAGTATTGTCAATATCGGCAGCGCGGTCGATAGCCCTCTTATCCAGTTGCTTATCACCCTGTTGCTTACGATGATTACTTCTATCATATTAGGAATGGGATTACCAAGTATCCCGACTTATATCATCACAAGTACAATGGCTGCTCCCATCTTATTGCAGCTTCCTTTGTATCGTGAGCTTGCGGGATCGACGGAGACGGCTACTTTTGTTGCTCACATGTTCGTCTTCTACTTCGGAATTTTTGCTAATATCACACCACCTGTGGCCCTGGCTGCCTTTGCAGGTGCAGGAGTTGCAGGCGGGAATCCGAACCAGACAGGGTTCCAGGCAATGAAGCTTGCAATCGCAGGTTTTATCGTTCCGTTCATGTTTGTATTTTCCCATGAGATGCTTATGATTGATGCGACTATTTTGAATATCATCCTCATAACAGTTACGTCCCTGATCGGTGTTTTCCTATTATCGATAATGACAGAGGGCTACCTTAAAACGGCTGTACCGGTGTGGTTGCGGATGGTCGCAGGGATAGGAGCCTTGCTGCTCATTTATCCAGGGATTCTTACAGACGTTATCGGGCTGTCGGCATTTGCGCTTATCTTATTCACTAATTTGAGAAAAACAAATGATATTCAGCAACACCGTTCTGCACTTTAAATTAGGAAGGTGTGAGTAATTATGAGATTCGTATCGATTAACAACGATGGAAAAGAACAAGCGGCTGTCCTCGACAAAGAGTGGAGATCCATGACGTTACCCTCTATTAATGAACACTTTAACAAATCTTGGCCAAGTGATTTATTTGAATTGATACAGCCTGGAATTTTCTCCGCCTTTCAGAGGTGGTGGGGGGAACAGCCAACAGAGGAGACCGATCAAGTAGAGAGGATCGAATATCCAGAATATCGCCCACTTTACCGGCATCCCCGAAAAATTTGGGGAATTGGATTAAACTATGTGGATCATGCCTCTGATTTAGATGAACAGGCTCCACAGGGGGAACCGGCAAGTTTTATGAAGCCGGACACGACCATCATAGGATACGGGGACAGGATTTGTCTTCCCCATCAATCGGAACGGACGACAGGAGAAGCTGAATTAGGAATTATTATCGGAAAAGAATGTAAAGATGTTTCTGTAGAAGAAGCGGAGCAAGTCATTGCAGGATATACGACAGTCATTGATATGACGGCAGAAGATATACTGAAACGTAATCCCCGGTACTTGACTCGATCTAAAAGTTTCGATACCTTTTTCAGTTTTGGCCCCCAACTAGTAACACCGAATGAAATCGGGGATGTAGGCAAACTGGAGGTTTCTACTGTCCTTAATGGAGATGTACATCGGTCGAACAAAGTAGAAAACATGACGTTTCCTCCATATTATCTTGTCTCTTTTCACTCTCAAGTGATGACTTTAAAGCCAGGTGATATTATATCTACAGGGACACCAGGAGCAATTGTGCTACGAGATGGGGATATCATAGAATGCCAGATTGATGGCTTTCCATCATTAAGAAACCCGGTAACTGATTTGAAAAAACAAGGAAAGGGTGGAGCGCTTTATGGATCTACAGCTAAAAGGTAAATCAGTAGTCGTTTTAGCATCAAGCAAGGGATTAGGAAAAGCGATAAGCACAGAATTCGCTAAAGAAGGAGCACACGTATTGATTTCCAGCCGCAATCAGGAGGAATTAGAAAAAACAAAAGCAGAAATCGTGGAAATAAGCGGGAATCAAAAGGTTGAGTATCAAGTATGTGATGTCACGAAAAAAGAAGATATAGAACAGCTGATTCAAAAAGCCATCGAATGGAATGGTACAGTTGATGTATTAATCAACAATGCCGGCGGACCACCTGCAGGAACATTCGATCAATTCACAGATGAAGACTGGCAAAAAGCTTTTGAGTTGAACCTTCTAAGTTTCACTCGCACAATCAGAGAGGTACTGCCATCAATGAAGGAGCAGCAACAGGGGAGGATTATTAATATCGCTTCATCTTCCATCAAGCAGACATTGGATAATTTGATTCTGTCCAATACTTTCCGGGCAGGAATCGTAGGTCTTGCCAAAAGTCTATCTCAAGAATTAGCGAGTGATAACATCCTGATCAATACAGTTGGCCCAGGAAGAATCGCGACAGATCGAGTGGCTGCTCTTGATGAAAAGCGTGCGGACAAACTGGGGACATCTGTGGAAGAATTGAAAAAGAAGACAGAGCAGTCGATTCCTACGGGGCGTTACGGCGAACCGGAAGAGTTTGCTAGATCTGTCGTTTTCCTAGCTTCCGGTGCTAACACTTACTTGACTGGACAGTCGCTCGTCATCGATGGTGGTTTGGTTAAGGCATTGTAATAAATAGTGCCTGACCCCCATTGCATTAGCAAGTTAAAGGGTGACGTAACACTAAGGTATTTACCTTTGGTGTTACGTCCTTTTTTAGTAAGGGAGATGATAAAGATAAAAATCCGAGCTGTAAAACGAGGGATCTAATTTATGGTATAGGCGCGTATTTTTTTCATTCTTTAATCATATCTTCATTATTTTTAATCATCTGCGTAACAGCCTCTTTAGGATCGAATACCTTCTCTCCTTTCATGAATTCCAAGTGTTCTTTATGGGTGGCAAGCGTCCGATCAATGCCTTCGGGGTCCTTGAAATGGATCATTTTCGGCCGTATCAACTCATAGATTGTCCTTCCAATTTCCATTGTAAAAGGATTTTCTGTCTCTTCCAGAATGGCATAATGAAATTCTAAATCAATGTCTACGAGTTCCTCGGCTGTCAAATCCTGACTCATTCGTTCCACCTGGGAATCGTATACCGCTTCGATTTTATTTAAATTCTTATCTTTCTTTGTAATAATCATGTTCATCAGCAGCAGTTCGAAGTGCTGGCGGAATTCGATAAGCTGTTCGACGTTATGGCTATGCATAATCAAGCTGAATATAAGAGGATTCATGGTCAGTTTAGAAGAGCTGTCTGTGATGAACATCCCTTCTCCGCGTTTGATCTGAATAACCCCAATGGACTCCAGTATTTTAATTGCTTCTCTGACAGGCGTCCGACTTACTCCTAATTGATCGATTAACTCCATCTCCGTAGGCAGTTTATCTCCAGGTTTTAATTTTCCTTCGATTAAAGAGTCTTTAATCACAGAGACAATCCCCATGGTTTTTGTTTGATTTGGATGGATCCTGTCGAATGAAATATTCAATACTATCATCCTCGCTAAAATATTTTATAAATCAGAATTTTAGATAAAATACATTTACATATTCCAAATATTCAGATAATATACTATATATAATACATCATACATATGATGTACGCACGAACAAAATAAAAATATCGATTTATCAAACGCATTTTTTATGTAGCAATCATAGTCCTATATTCTTCTTTGAAGTAAATCGACCACTCAAACACATCTTCTGACTTACATATAGTTGGGAATCTTTGATCCCACCATTCCGATCGGTGACATATTTCTCACTTTAGAGGAAATCTATCCATTATCACCAACCAGCCTATGTTTAACTCCTTTGACTCTTTCCCATTGTTATTACGTAACGCGTACACACCCTTTTTTCTCTAGTAATTTATAATCGCTTTGTTCTCAATCTATTGTCCATATTTATTGGCACCGCTTATTCCTTTATCATCATGATGATCACCCACCTATTGATCGTTACATTTTCCCGTTTTTTAGCTTGTTGTTCATTAAAATAATAGTAGGAGGAGGATTCGTTTGAAAACGTATCGCATAGCTATCTTGCCAGGAGACGGAATCGGACCAGAGGTTATGACGGAGGGGGTAAAGGTTTTGAAAGCTCTAGCTGAAGCTGATTCATCTTTCCAGCTGGAGACCACTTCCTTTGAATGGAACTCCGATTATTACTTGAAACATAACCGGATGATGCCCGAGGACGGTTTAAGCCGTTTAAAAGATTTTGATGCTATTTACTTCGGTGCTATCGGGGACCGGCGCGTACCTGAACATATACCGATATGGGAATTGATTATGCCGATCCGAAAAAATTTCAACCAGTATGTGAACCTGCGTCCGATCAAACAATTGCCTGGAGTGAAAAGCCCTTTACATACGAAAAGCCCGATCGATTTCTACGTCTTCCGAGAAAATGCAGAGGGCGAGTATTCTAACATGGGTGGGCGTTTGTACCAAAAAACGCCTGATGAAATGGCCGTTCAAAATACGGTGATCACAAAAAAAGGTGTCCAGCGACTTGCCCGCTATGCATTTGATTATGCTCGGAAAAATAGTGTGACTAAGGTTGTCAATGCCACAAAATCCAATGCCATCATCCATTCCATGGGGCTGTGGGATGAAGTTGTGAAAACCACTGCTTCTGAGTATCCAGGTATAGAAGTGGAAGATGTATATATTGATGCGTTGGCTGCGCATTTTGTTCAGCGTCCGGAGTCATTTGAGGTGGTCGTTGCCTCTAATCTATTCGGGGATATTCTTACAGATCTTGGTGCAGCTCTTGTCGGAGGGCTGGGATTATCACCATCGGCAAATCTCAACCCAGAGGGGGATTTCCCTTCCATGTTCGAGCCGATTCACGGTTCTGCTCCTGATATTACAGGAAAACAAATCGCCAATCCAATTGCTCAAATTTGGTCAGCTGCTCTGATGTTGGAACATTTAGGGAGAGAAGATCTTTCAGCGATTGTCATGAAAGCCATTGAGCGTGTAGTTGAATCGAATACAGCTTTGACTCCTGATTTAAAAGGGAATGCAAAGACCTTTGAAACGGGAGATGCCATTGTTAAACAAATCTATCAACAAATGTAGGAGGGAAACTATGAATCTTCAAAATAAGACGGTCGTAGTTACCGGAGCAAATGGCGGTATGGGACAAGCAATTACGAAGCGTTTTTTAGAGGGAGGGGCGAAAGTAGCAGCCCTGGATTTGCATGTCGATGAATTAGAAGAGTTGGAGAACGAATATCCTGATCGTTTAGTTACGATATCAGCAAATCTTACAGAAGAAAAGCAGGTAAAAGATGCTATAGAAAAGGCTGTAGATTTCTTGGGTAAGATAACGACTCTAGTAAATACATTAGGAATTGCTCAGTCTGCCACCCCGATCGATGAAGTTGAATTTTCCCAATGGAATCGTTTAATGGCTGTCAACACGACTTCTTTATTCCTCATAAATAAAGAAGTCGTGAAAACGATGAAGAAACAAGGAATGGGATCCATTACCAATATCGCCTCGATTGCTGCGGAACGTCCTCGACCAGGGTTGAATGCTTATGTAACCTCCAAAGGGGGAGCAATTGCTTTTACAAAGGCTTTAGCAATTGAATTAGCAGAATACAAGATACGTGTCAACGCGATTAATCCTGGTCCTTCTGATACAAGTATGTTAGGCAAGTTCAGTCCGGAAGATGGAGATGTTGATAAGGTGAAGGAAGAGACATTCAAGAAAAGTGTTCCTTTAGGAGAATTAGTAAAGCCTGAAGACATAGCAGAAGCTGCCTTGTACTTGAGTTCTGATGGCGCCCGAATGGTAACAGGAAGTGTCCTTAATGTTGATGGAGGTAGAGGAATTTAAAAAAAGGAAAGAGGGGTGGAAGTATGAAGCGCATGTATGTGGGGGGCGAATGGATAGAAAGTGAAGGAAAACAGACGATTGCAACCAAAGACCCGGCAACTCAAGAAGTGACTGCTGAAGTTCCAAGAGGGGGAAAAACTGAGATTCATCACGCTATCATGGCGGCAAGGAAAACCTTCGAGTCAGACGAATGGCAGGATTTTGCCCCGGAGGAGCGCGGACGAATTCTTTATGAGATGGCCTCAAAGCTTAGGCATTCTGCCGAAGAGATCGCTCAACTTGAAACGATGGATACAGGGAAGCCGATCTCCCAGGCTAGAAACGATGTCGAAGCTGCTGCTCGATACTTTGAATACTATGCCGGAATGGCAGACAAAATTTTTGGTGAAACCATCCCTGTTCAGGCGAACATTTTGGATTATACCGTGAGAGAACCGGTTGGCGTGACGGCTCATATTATCCCATGGAACTACCCGATCCAAATCGCCTCCAGAAGCACCGCAGCTGCAATCGCAACAGGAAATACGGTGGTGGTGAAGCCAGCGGAAGATACTCCTTTGACGGCTATCAAACTAGCAGAGTTATTTGATGAAACGTCCTTACCAAAGGGTGTGTTCAATGTGGTGATAGGATACGGTGATGAAGCGGGCTCTGCATTGATTCATCATAAAGATATTAATCATATAACTTTTACTGGTTCTGTTCAGACTGGGATGCTTGTCATGGAAGCTGCTTCCCGTAATATCGTGCCGGTCACCTTAGAACTTGGAGGAAAGTCACCTAACATTGTTTTTTCTGATGCGAAGATGGATGAAGCTGCTGATTGGATTGTGAAATCAGTCATTCAAAATGCAGGGCAAACATGCTCAGCAGGTTCCCGTCTTCTCGTTCAGGAAGAAGTGAAGGATGATCTGGTCGAACGTGTGAAAAACCGTATGCTTTCATTGAAAATGGGACCAGGTATTCAAGATCCAGATCTGGGTCCTGTGTTATCCGAAAAACAGTTTCAGCGAATCGAGAGTTTTTTGAACATCGCGAACAAGGAAAACGCCTCGTTTCTTGCTGGAGGGAAACGAGCTCATGTGGAGGGGTATGAAAATGGGTATTTTCTTGAACCGACACTCCTTGATGGGCTGGATCCACAAAGTGAAGTGGCACAAGAAGAAATATTCGGGCCAGTTCTAAGTGTCTTCACCTTCAAAGGTGAACAAGAAGCGGTTCATCTTGCGAACGCTACCCCATACGGGTTAGTGACAGGAGTATGGACAGAGAACATAGGTCGAGGTCACCGCCTCGCGAAAAAAATCAGAGCCGGACAAGTGTTCATCAACAATTATGGAGCAGGGGGCGGGATCCAGATGCCATTCGGTGGATATAAGAAGAGCGGATTCGGTAGGGAGAAGGGGTTAGAAGCCTTAAGGAACTACACTATTTTGAAAAACGTTGCTGTCAAAATGTGAAACGGTTTGCTTCAGCACTACTTGTAAGAAAACTTCTATGTAGGAGTTTTTAAATAAATAGACGTTGGAATCGAGGGGAGCTCCTTGCTTCGAACGTTGTGAAAAGGAGATGGAGACTTGGAAAAAGAAAGGAAGAGAAAACCGGATGAACGGTTCAAGATTGCCAACCGTGAAGCTGTGATTGGGGTTGCTTTAGCTGTTTTCAATTTCGTCTGGTGGTTTGCTTTTGCTTACGGTCTCGGAGGTCGGACGCCTGATAATTACTCTTATGTTTTCGGTTTGCCTGCATGGTTTTTTTACAGCTGTGTACTTGGTTTTATCATCATGGCTTTGCTCGTCATCTTTGTCGTCAAATTTTGGTTTGTGGAAGTACCATTTGATGAAGAAGAAGGTGAGCAAACATGAACACCCCTGTAGTCATCTCACTCTTCATATTCCTTGTTCTCATCTTTGCGATCGGTTTTTGGTCGAGCCGCTCTTTGAAAAATGCAACCGGGGACTCCTTTTTACAGGAATATTTTCTTGGAGGACGTCAGCTCGGCGGTTTTATCCTCGCTATGACGATGATTGCAACATATGGTAGTGCGAGCAGCTTCATCGGAGGTCCAGGTGTCGCGTACACAGAAGGATTCGGCTGGGTGCTTCTTTCCATGTCACAAGTAGCTACCGGTTACTTTGTTTTAATGATCCTTGGCAAAAAGTTTGCGATCATGGCACGAAGGTACAAAGCGGTCACACTCATCGACTATTTGAAAGGGCGTTATCAAAGCAAGTGGGTCGTACTAACAGCGGCTTTCAGTATCATCATCTTCCTTTTCTCTGCTATGGCAGCACAATGGGTCGGTGGAGCACGACTTATTGAGTCGCTTACTGGTCTCAACTATACGACAGCTTTATTCATTTTTGCCGTATCTGTTCTAGTCTATGTCATTATCGGCGGGTTCAAGGCCGTGGCCCTGACGGATACTGTCCAGGGTGTTGTCATGTTCGGTGGGACGCTTATCTTGTTGATTGCCACCATCATTGCTGGAGGTGGGATCGGAAACATAATGGCAGACCTTACTGCAGAGAATCCGAACCTTGTGACCCCTTATGGAGCAGAAGGGGGGACTGAGTCCGACTTACGTATCTTCCTTCTGGATACTTGTCGGTGTCGCAGTTGTTGGTTTACCACAAGTAACCGTTCGTGCGATGGCCTATAAGAATTCCCGTTCTATGCACCGTGCACTCATTATTGGAACGATTGTCGTAGGATTTATTATGTTGAACATGCACTTGATCGGTGTATTCGCACGTCCCATTCTCCCTGGAATAGAAGTCGGGGACAAGGTCATGCCGTTGATCGCCCAGGAAGTATTGCCTGCCTGGCTTGCTGGTATTGTTTTAGCTGCACCAATGGCAGCCATCATGTCCACGGTAGACTCCTTGTTACTGCTGGTTAGTTCAGCTGTTGTAAAGGATGTGTATTTGAATTATATAAAACCGGATGCTTCTCATACACGTGTGAAGCGGATGAGTTTCGGGGTGACTGCTATTCTTGGAATTCTCGTTTTCCTCATGGCTCTGAGTCCGCCTGACTTACTCATTTGGCTCAATTTGTTTGCTTTCGGTGGTCTTGAAGCAACCTTCATCTGGCCTGTCGTACTTGGTCTTTACTGGGATGGAGGAAATAAATATGGAGCCTTGGCATCCATGATCGTCGGTATTGCTTCTTATATTATCGTCGACCAGTTTTTCCCTAATTTGCTTGGCATGCATAACGTAGTTGTCCCGATCCTGCTTTCCTTAGTTGCCTTTGTAACCATCAGTATGTTGACGAAATCTTTCATTCAAAACCAATCTGCCTATCAGGATCAATTAGAAAGGAGCGTTTAATAGATGCCCAATATCCATATAGATACAAGGAAATTACGAGACAAAGAACGTGTTCTCTCTTTAACCCAGGACCTCGTGCGAATACCGAGTGTATATAGGCCGGGAGTTGAAGGTGGGAATGAGGAAAAAGCCGCCCTTTACGTCGCTGCCTATTTAAAAAATCTAGGCATTGAAGTTCACGTAGAAGAGGTGGAGCCAAGACGTCCTAACGTCATTGGGGTGGTCGACTCTGGAAAACCAGGACGGACGCTTTTATTCGAAGGGCACACGGATGTCGTGACAGAGGGGGATCATGACTCATGGAAGTACGATCCATTCGGTGCTGAAATTGTAGATGGCCGGATGTATGGCCGGGGAACCAATGATACGAAAGGGAATCTATCTTGTATGATCACGGCAGTGCAATCCCTTTTAGAAGATGAAGAAGAATGGTCCGGGAAAATCATTCTATGTATTCCATGTGATGAAGAAGGAATGATGATCGGGATTAAACATTTTATCGAACAAGGATGGGCAGATCATGTAGATGGAGCTATCATTTGCGAACCTGAAGAGAATCAAGTCTGCATTGCCCAACGAGGAGCAATGAGGGTCGTCCTGACTGCTTATGGAAAAATGGCACATGGGGCTATTTCATGGAGCGGCATTAACCCGAATTTGCGAATGGCTAAACTTATCGTCGAACTGGAAAAACTGGAAAAGAGAGAACAAGAGCGTTTAGGAAAGCATCCAACTCTTGGCTGGCCAAGTATTACACCTACCATCTTACAAGCACCTGCTAAAGGAGACGCACAAGTCAATGTCATTCCAGCACAATGCATGACAACGCTGGATATTCGTACCGTACCAGGGCAGGATCATGAAACATTAAAAGGGGAGATCCAGCGAATTATCGACAGACTCGCTGAGGATGATACGGACTTCAAAGCTGATTTCAAGGTGATCGAAGACCGCCCTTGGACATCGACGGAGAAAGAGGAACCTGTCGTGAGAGCCGTAGCAGAAGCAGTCCGTAAGGTTTTAAAAAAGGAACCTATTTATAACGGTGTTCCTGGTGCGACGGACGGCACCTTTTTACATGTGGCAGGGGTCCCGATCATTACTACCGGTGCAGGAGATCGGGAAGTACCTCATCAGATTGATGAATATGTCGATATCGATGAATTAGCAGAGACTACAGAAATTTATCGGCAAGCAGCTTTGAATTTCTTACAAAGTTGAATTTTACAAGCCTCCGCTTGCAAAGAGGGAAGACCCTATAGCAAAAAATCCAGTGATCATAAAGGGTCACTGGATTTTTTATGGACTGGGAATTATAAAATCTGAGCTATTGATAAAATACGCAAAAGGGGTCTCTTGCTCTCAGACACTCGGTAAGCGATCTGTCCCTGAGGATGTATAAGTCTTATTCTTCCAGACTTCTACTTATGGTTCGAGTACTTATGGGGATTTCTCTCTTTTTTCATGTAAAGGGAATGAAGACATTTTAAGTCGGACAAGAAATGGAAAGTGATCTCTTGTACGGTTTGGATTTGTTTTCCATTTAAGCTTATGTGGTAAACACTTGAACGTAGTGATATAAAAAGGAGTTGAATAACGTGGAAAGAAAGACACGTCTAGGAAAGTCTGATTTAGTGGTCAACCCTGTAGGACTTGGTACCAATGCGGTTGGCGGTCATAATCTTTATCCAAACTTAGATGAAGAAGCAGGTAAAGATGTCGTCCGAACAGCTATTGAGCATGGAATGAACTTTTTAGATACAGCTTTTATCTATGGTCCGGAACGATCAGAGGAATTGGTCGGTCAGGTGGTGAGAGAGTATAAGCGAGAGGACATTGTCCTTGCTACCAAAGGGGCTCACCAATTTAAAGGAGAAGATGTTGTCTTTAATAATTCTCCTTCGTTCTTGAAACAGTCGGTGGAAGATAGCCTTCAGCGTTTGAGGACCGATTATATTGATTTATATTATATCCACTTTCCAGATGAAGACACACCGAAAGACGAAGCGGTCGGAGCTTTGAAAGAATTAAAAGACGAAGGTAAAATACGTTCGATCGGCGTTTCGAATTTCTCCGTTGAGCAATTGGAAGAGGCCAATAAGGATGGATATGTAGATGTGATTCAAGGAGAATATAATTTATTCAAGCGTGAAGCAGAGAAAGAGATGCTCCCCTATACAGCTGAGAAGGGGATATCGTTCGTTCCTTATTTCCCTTTTGCGTCCGGTTTGTTAGTCGGTAAATATGATGAAAACACCACATTCGATGATCTCAGAGCAAAGAATCCTCTCTTCCAGGGAGAGGCATTCAAGCAGAATCTGGCTAAGGTCGATCAATTGAGACCGATCGCTGAAGAAAAAGGGGTAGAAGTCCCACACATTGTTTTGGCATGGTATTTGAATCAGCCATCGATCGATACTGTCATCCCTGGGGCGAAACGGACACAGCAGGTAATCGACAATTTGAAAACGTTGGATGTTGATTTGTCAGATGATGAGATTTCGCGTATAGATAATATCTTCTCTTAATTCGATCAATAACTAAAGAAGAGCGTAATACCAATGTTTTTTCTACTGGTATTACGCTATCTTTAGTTTTATAAGAGTAGGTTATATTTAATGTAATTTATGAAATCAGTGAAATGATAAAAAATAACCTGCCATTCGACAGGTTATTTTATCCCTTTTATCAACTTGCTTTCGTTCGTGTGTAGGAATGTTGTTGGATATAGTCGTTAAAGTAAAAGTTTGTTTCTTTGACGATTACTTTATAAAGCAGCAATAGAGCAATTAAGTTCGGAATCATCATCAATGCGTTCGCCATATTGGCAAAAGCCCATACGAGATCGAGCTGCATGACGGCTCCCATAAAGGTTGCGGCAATGTAGATGAAGCGGTACGGAATAATGTAACGAAGGCCAAGCAAGTATTCAAAACATTTTTCTCCGTACATGTACCAGCCGACAATCGTTGAAAAGCCGAAGAAAATGACCGAAAAGGCGACAATGTATTCGCCGGTTGTTCCTAACGCATGTCCAAATGCAGCACTCGTCAATGCTCCACCGTCAAGCCCTGTAGCGTGTTGAACCCCAGAAATTGCTCCCCCTGATGGGTCCCAGAAGCCTGTCATAATCAGGACAAGTCCAGTCATCGTACAAACGATGATCGTAACGATAAAGGTTCCGGTCATCGCCACAAGCGCTTGTTTTACAGGATGATCGGTTTTAGCGTTTCCGGCGATTAGTGCGGCTGTACCTAGACCAGCTTCGTTAGAGAAAATCCCTCGTGAAACACCGCTTCTTACAGCTTCCATGACCACGACGCCAGCAAATCCTCCGGCTGCGGAAACGGGACTGAACGCATAATGGAAGATCATCTGAAAGGCAGGGACAATCGCGTCATAATTAACGATGATGATTAATAAAGCACCACCGATGTACAGAAAAGCCATAATCGGCACAAAAAATCCTGCAACTGTACTGATCCGTTGAATACCTCCAAAAATGATCAGTCCTGTAAACACGGCTAGGACCGCTCCTGTGATCCAGCTATTGATATGGAAACTTTCACTCATGACATCAGAAATCGTATTGGATTGGACACTATTGCCGATCCCTAACGCAGCAAAAGCGCCAAATAGCGCAAATGCGATCGCGAGCCATTTCCATTTCCTGCCGATGCCTCGTTCCACGTAATACATCGGTCCACCGGAATACTCTCCATTTTCATTTTTCACCCGGTACTTCATAGCAAGGAGGGCTTCCGAGTATTTCGTCGCCATTCCTAACAAGCCAACTATCCACATCCAGAAGATCGCCCCTGGCCCTCCAAGGGTCAACGCAGTTGCCACACCAGCGATATTACCGTTTCCGATCGTAGCTGACAGCGCTGTCATTAATGTTTTAAAGTTACTGATATCCCCTTTGGAATCAGCAGTTGCTTCTGTTTTATCCTCTTTAGTAAAAGCGAGTTTAAAGGCATAAAATAGCTTGCTGAATTGCAATCCTTTTAACATGATAGTCAGAAATAACCCTGTCCCGAATAATAGGATCAGGCTGGGTGCTCCCCATAGTACATCGTTGATCTGGTTCAAAACATCTAACATGATTTACCTCCTGTGTCTTGATGTAACTGCCTATTTATGACGGTTTCCGCCAAGGTCCATTATATACAATATCACCCCTATAAGAAGAAACGTTCGTTGAAATGTTAAAATATAAGCGCTTACATTTGTGGAAAATGACAAACATCGCAGAATTATTGGGAGGCAAAGACAAAAATCGGGATAACGAGAGGTTACTTTTTTATAAAACAAGCTTATTCAATTCTCGTTGAAATTTCCGGGGTGCGAACCTTTCGAAGCTCCTATGCTTTCCTCGTAAAAAAAGGCGATATTCGGATTAAGCTATAAAACTACACCAAAAAGGGAATGGGGGTGGTGGAGGTGAATGTATGTCGGATCAAAAGTCTGATAAACAGAAATATGTCGATTTCCATTTAGGGAAGCACGAACTTTTTATCAATAAAAACTATGAAATGTTATATACAATCAATGATTTTTTGCTTGGAATCTGGTTTCTGGTCGGTAGTATTTTCTTTTACTTCGAACACTTGAAACACTGGGGTGTGACCCTGTTTGTCCTCGGAAGTATCCAGATGCTGATTCGGCCGACGATCCGGCTCATTCATAACTTTCATTTGCGCAAGGAATATGCGGAGAAATATGAGAAAAAGAAGGATGAGTGATTTATATTTTAGTGCTTGTGCCCACTCCGTTATCCAATTATAGAGGATGGCGTAACACCAACGGATTTGCTTCTTGGTGTTACGCTTTTTTGAGAATTCACTTATATAATATTAGGGTGGAACTTTAGATAAGATGGAAAATGACAGTTGACACCGCTTACATTAGTCGATATAATGAGCAACAACAAGTTAAGTATGTGACGGAGATTAGGAGACTCACACGTAAGCCGGACTTTTTTCAGTTCGGTTATTAGTGTGGGTCTCTTTTTTGTGCATTCTTAACTCGAATCACTAAAACAAAGAAAAAGGAGTGGAAGAGATGTCAGAGTTTATGGCTGAGCTTGTCGGGACGATGATTTTGATCATTTTCGGTGGTGGTGTTGTTGGTGGAGTAGTTTTGAAGAATTCAAAAGCCGAAGGGTCCGGTTGGGTGGTCATCACGATTGCCTGGGGGCTTGCGGTTACGATGGGGGTTTATGCTGTCGGTGGATTTTCTGGTGCTCATATCAATCCAGCCGTTACGTTGGGATTTGCAGCAATTGGTGACTTCCCATGGGCAAAGGTGCCTTTATATATAACTGCACAAATAATCGGGGCATTGATTGGTGCGGGCATTGTATTTCTTAATTATTTGCCACACTGGAGAGCTACGGAAGATAAAGGCGCTAAGCTTGCCGTTTTCTCGACGGACCCAGCAATTCGCAGTCCTTTTTCGAATTTAGTTACAGAAATAATCGGTACGTTCGTGCTTGTGATGGGGCTATTATTTATTGGAGCCAATGAATTCACCGAAGGGCTGAACCCTCTAATCGTTGGGGCTCTTATTGTTGCGATCGGGATGTCGCTTGGTGGGACGACAGGTTATGCTATCAACCCTGCCCGCGATCTGGGACCGAGGATTGCGCATGCGTTGCTTCCGATTCCAGGAAAAGGCGGTTCGGATTGGGGCTATGCCTGGATTCCCGTTGTGGGTCCGATTTTGGGAGGTATCTATGGAGCACTTTTTTACAAAGCCGTATTCTTGTTAGAACTCTCGTTTTCTTTTTGGGTATTCTCAGCCATAGTCGCTATTATTCTATTCGGTGCAGCCCGGGCTGAAATTAAAAAAGGAGAGACGTATAGTAACCAGTTAGAAGAAAAAATCAGCTAACTAATATTCTATGAGGAGATGATAGATATGGAAAACAAATATATTCTTTCTATTGATCAAGGAACAACAAGCTCACGAGCAATTCTTTTTAATAAAGAAGGAAAAATTGTAGAAACTGCGCAAAAGGAATTTGAGCAATTTTTTCCGCAGCCAGGCTGGGTAGAGCATGATGCGAATGAAATCTGGACATCCGTGCTTGCTTGTATTGCGGATGTGTTGAGAAGAGCAGATATTTCTGCCCAACAAGTGGCAGGGATCGGCATAACCAATCAAAGAGAAACAGCAGTCGTTTGGGACAAAAATACAGGAAAACCGAT
The DNA here is from genome assembly GCF_900114165.1 of Halobacillus dabanensis. Lineage (GTDB taxonomy): Bacteria > Bacillota > Bacilli > Bacillales > Halobacillaceae > Halobacillus > Halobacillus dabanensis. The sequence continues at coordinate 346,677 of NZ_FOSB01000002.1, read as the reverse complement.
TCATAGAGCTGTTGTTTGGCAGTCCCGTCAAACGGAAGACATTTGTAAGGATCTTCGTGCCGCTGCTCACAATGAACGTTTTCGTGAAAAAACAGGTCTTCTGCTGGATCCATATTTTTCGGGCACGAAAGTGAAATGGATTCTTGACCACGTAGAAGGAGCCAGAGAAAAAGCGGATAATGGGGAACTACTATTTGGAACGATTGATACATGGCTTGTTTATAAACTTTCGGGTGGAAAAACTCATATTACTGATTATTCCAATGCTTCCCGGACGTTGATGTATAACATTTATGATTTGGAATGGGATGAAGAACTCCTCGATATCCTGAATGTCCCGAAATCGATGCTGCCAGAAGTGAAACCGTCTTCAGAAGTCTACGCCCATACCGTCGACTATCATTTCTTCGGGGAGGAAGTACCTATTGCAGGAATTGCCGGGGACCAACAAGCGGCCTTGTTCGGACAAGCATGTTTTGAAAAAGGAATGGCCAAAAATACGTACGGCACCGGTTGCTTTATGCTGATGAACACAGGAGAAGAAGGTGTAGCTTCTGATCACGGACTTTTGACAACGCTTGCATGGGGAATCGATGGGAAAGTCGAGTATGCGTTGGAAGGAAGCATATTTGTAGCTGGATCGGCTATTCAGTGGTTACGAGATGGCTTGAAAATGATCGAGAATGCGCCGGAAACAGAGGCATACGTGACCTCGGTAGAGTCTACAGATGGGGTTTATTTAGTACCTGCCTTCGTAGGGTTAGGCACTCCTTATTGGGATAGTGACGCGAGAGGTGCGATGTTCGGACTAACCCGTGGTACAACAAAAGAACATTTTGTACGGGCGACTTTGGAGTCACTCGCCTACCAAACAAAAGATGTGCTGGATGCAATGATTGCAGACTCAGGAATCGATTTGAAAGCTCTCCGCGTCGACGGTGGTGCAGTCAAAAATGACTTCCTCATGCAATTTCAGAGTGACATTCTAGGAGTACCTGTCGAGAGGCCTGTCGTCCAGGAAACAACAGCACTAGGTGCAGCATTTCTAGCTGGACTTGCTGTCGGATACTGGAAGGATAAAGAGGAGATCAAACAACAGTCGGAGAACGAGCGCACGTTTACGGTAGAAATGAGTGAAGACGAGCAGGATAAGTTGTATAAAGGCTGGAAGAAAGCTGTTGAAGCAACACGTCAGTTTAAATAATTCCAATGCAAAAACAAGCGAAAGGTCATCCGTTTAGAGGATGACCTTTCGTGCTAAAGAAGAAAGCCATCGTTCTATGAGCTTATGGGAGAGTTAAATATGATATAATCGGAAATAATAGTATTCTAGATCGGGGTGCAAGGAATGGCGAAAAAGGAAGCGGTTACTGTTCAATCCGTAGATCGGGCTTTAACCATTTTGAATATGCTAAAAGAACATCCGAAAGGTTTAGGTGTAACAGAACTTTCCCACCGTTTGAACGTTTCCAAAAGTACTGTTCACCGGTTGTTGAGTTCTCTATTGCTGCAAGGTTTCGTCAAGCAGGATGTAGAAAATGAAAGATATCTGCTCGGGCTTAAATTAATCGAGCTTGGCGAAGTGGTCTCCAGTCATTTGAATATCCGTAAGACTGCTGCGCCTTATTTGAATCAATTAGCGGAAACGACGGGAGAAACGGTTCACCTCGTAATGATGGATCAGTCAGAAATCGTTTATATTGATAAAACCGAATCAGAAGCTACGATTCGGATGTTTTCCAGAATCGGCAAACGGGCGCCGATGCATTGTACAGGGGTTGGGAAAGCGATTTTAGCTTTTTTACCGGAAGAGAAAATCGATGAGGTATTGACCGAACGCCCGATGACGAAATTTACCGAAAATACCATTACAGATCAAGCAGAAATGAAGAAGCATCTACAAGAGATCAGGAGTCGTGGAGTATCTTTTGACTTGGAAGAACATGAGGAAGGCATCCAATGTGCAGCTGCACCACTTTTCAATTTTCATGGTGATGTGGTTGGCGGAATCAGTGTCGCAGGTCCGATTATGAGAGTGGATGATAAGAAATTGGAGCATCTTGCTGTAGAGGTGAAGAAGGTTTCTCAAGAGATTTCCAGCTTGTTAGGTTCTGCAAATGGTTGACAGCGTTTTCACTTGGAGATATACTTTTGTAAATATTGGTTTCTGTTTTTTTACGATATTGTTGGAACAGTGTTCCGTAATCAGGAACTGGAAACGAATTATTTGAAAAGGAGACTATCACATTATGAAAATTGTAAGCTATGAACTTTTTCAAGTGCCACCAAGGTGGTTGTTTTTGAAAATAGAAACGAGTGAAGGCATTACAGGCTGGGGGGAGCCCGTTATTGAAGGAAGGGCTCATACAGTCAAGGCGGCTGTTGAGGAATTGATGGAGGGTTTGATTGGAAAGGATCCTCTACGAATTGAAGACCATTGGAATATGATGTACAGAGGCGGTTTCTATCGCGGTGGTCCGATTCTTATGAGTGCCATTGCAGGCATTGACCAGGCACTATGGGACATTAAAGGGAAATATTATAACGCACCGGTATACCAACTGCTGGGCGGTGCGTGCCGGGATTCGATCAAAGTATATTCCTGGATTGGCGGCGACAGACCTTCTGATGTGGGCAAAGCTGCACAGGAAGCGGTTGCTACGGGATTCACAGCCATCAAAATGAACGGAACAGAGGAACTGCAATACATTGATACCTACAGTAAAATCGATCAAACCGTAGAAAGGGTGGCAAGTGTCCGCGAAAGTGTTGGCAAAGACGTCGGTATCGGCATTGACTTTCATGGGAGAGTACATAAACCGATGGCCAAAATTTTAGCCAAGGAACTTGAGCCTTATCGACCAATGTTTATTGAGGAGCCTGTGTTATCCGAGCATAACGAGGCATTGAGAGATATTGCCGCCCATACGCATATTCCTATTGCTACAGGGGAGAGAATGTATTCAAGGTGGGACTTCAAAAACCTCTTATCTGAAGGGTTTGTAGATATCATTCAACCAGACCTGTCACATGCGGGAGGAATCACAGAAGTGAAAAAAATCGCCTCCATGGCAGAAGCGTATGATGTTGCCCTTGCGCCACACTGTCCATTAGGCCCGATTGCTTTAGCTGCCTGCCTGCACGTGGATGCGACTGCACACAACGCTTTCATCCAGGAGCAAAGTTTAGGAATCCATTACAATAAAGAAAATGATTTGTTGGATTACGTAAAAGATCGGAGCGTTTTTGATTATAAAGACGGACATGTAGCTTTCCCTGATGGTCCTGGGCTCGGTATTGAGATTGATGAAGATTATGTACGTCAGCGTGCGGAAGAAGGACATAATTGGAGAAATCCGATTTGGAGACATAAGGATAGAAGTATAGCGGAGTGGTAAAAGGAGAGGGACTAATGAAACCAAAAGTTTTTATCGCGAAACCCGTCTCGCAACAAGTCGAAGACTATATAGCAGGGCATTGTGATTATAGGATTTGGAGAGAGGAGGAAAGTATTCCGAACGACATTTTGTTTGACGAAATTAAAGATGTTCAAGGACTAATGATTCCTAAAGCCAAAGTGACCGAAAATTTTATTAAGCAGGCCCCGAACTTGAAAATTATTAGCCATATTTCTGTTGGATACGATACATTAGATACTGATCTTATGGCTGATTACAATATTATAGGTACTCATACTCCCTACGTGCTGGACGATACCGTGGCCGATTTAATCTTTGGTTTAATTTTATCGAGCTCTAGACGAATCAGTCAGTTGGACCAATATGTGAAAGTCGGAAAATGGGACAAGTTAGATGAACCTACTTTTTTATCAAAGGATGTCCATCATTCCACTCTCGGTATTATCGGCATGGGGCGGATTGGAGAACAGGTGGCCAAACGGGCAACTCAAGGATTCGATATGAACGTGCTTTATTATAATCGAAATGCTCGTCCTGAGGTTGAAAAAAAATACGGGCTTAAAAAAGAATCGCTAGAACAACTATTGAATAAATCTGATTTTGTTCTTACGATGGTACCCCTGACTGAAGAAACCCAGCATTTGATAGGAGAGCGAGAACTGAAACAAATGAAAGAAGATGCGATTTTAATTAATGCTTCTCGTGGGCAGGTGGTTGATGAGAAAGCACTTATTCATGCCCTGGGGGAAGGTATGATCGGCGGAGCTGGCTTAGATGTGTTTGAAAATGAACCTGTCGAACCATCCAACCCACTCCTGAAAATGGATAACGTTGTGACGACTCCACACATTGGCTCAGCCACGGCTCAGGCCCGTGAGGCGATGGCTATGAAAGCAGCAGAAAATCTGGTCGCTGGTGTGACGGGCGGGAAACCAGAGAATGTTGTGGAAGAGTTAAAACATTTACTATGAGGACTTCTATTTCATGAAATAAATTTAAATAGCAAATTTTTAGTGAAGATTGGTTGAGTCCCAGTACCTTAAGGTATTGGGACTCAGGCTTTTTTTATGATCAAAGTTGTCCGTCGTAGAAAGAGAAGTATCCGAAGTAAACAGAAAGAGCTATCGTGATCCCGAGCATTCCGAACATCATCAATGGAAATAACCAGTCTTTTCTCTGTACTTTCATCGGACGGTAAAAGGTGCGGTCCTTAGCGCCGGTAAATCCTTTTGATTCCATGGCAACAGCTGTACGCTCTGCTTTGCGAATGGCACCAGCCAGGAGAGGGATGGCCATTCGTTGATACTGCACAATCTTTTCTTTCCATGTTTTTGGCTTGTTGACACCACGGATTCTATGAGCAGCAAGAACCTGCTGGAATTCAGTTTTCAACATTGGCAGGAAGCGGTAACCTGCTAACACTCCATAAGCTATTTTTGGTGGTAGTTTCAACTGCTGGATGAGACTGAGAATAAAGTGAACCATGTTTGTAGTGAAAAGGAACAACAACGAAAGCGTGGCAAAGGCTAGAACACGCAGACCTAACGAAGTCGCTACCCAGAGATTTTCCGCTGGGACGGTGATCCCTAAGAGAGACAAGGTTTTTCCGGAAGGGGCGGAAGTATCTGAAAATACCAACGTCGTCCAAAACATTCCAAATGCAAACAGCAGGAATGAAAGGAAATAGTAGATGTAATATTTCTTTTTGAACGTCCCGAACAAAAAGGTAACAACAATCGTCCAGGAAATATAGAGCAAAGGAGTGACAGGATCGAATAGAAAGGCTAGTAGAAAGACGATCCCTATAATCGTCAGGGCCTTTACTGTCGGGTTTACATTATGAAGAAACATAGGTATGCTCCTTGTTCTTTATTGTTCTTTTCCACTGTTCCCGTGGTGGAAGTTCCAAATGGAAATCAGGGAGACCAGGGTGGGACCATAGTTTTTCCGGTCGATCATCAAATGCCAGCCTTCCTTCTTTCATGACGAGCACCCGGGTCGCATGACGATCGACAAGTTCCATGTCGTGGGTGATCATAACAATACTTGTTCCTTTGTCGTGTTTTTGTTGCAGTAGATCCATTAATTCGGCTGTCGATTTTTCATCCTGTCCGAATGTAGGTTCATCAAGAAAAAGCAGCCGTTGGTTGTCAACGATCATCGTGGCTACACTCAACCGTCGTTTTTGTCCCTGACTCAGAACAAAAGGATGCTGGTTTTCCATTCCCTTCAACCGGCAAAAAGCTAAAATTTCCTCGACGGTGTTTTTCAGTTCTTCTTCTGCTATTCCGCCGTGTCTTAGGCTGAAGGCGACTTCCTCAAATACAGAATCTGTAATGAATTGATGTTCCGGGTTTTGGAAAACGTAGCCGATTTCTTTGCGCAATTCTTGTTCCTTCCACTTGTTTAACGGACGGCCATCAAGAGAGATGCTCCCTCTAGTTGGTTTTTGAATGCCAGCGAGAATTTTCGATAACGAAGATTTTCCACTTCCGTTCTCTCCGACAATCGCTATCCATTCCCCTTCATGAATGGTGACATCTATGCTGTGTAAAATCGATTTCCAAGTGCCATTGCTCATTTCCAACCAGGCATCTCCCATGGCTTTTCCCCGAGTCCTTTCCTCTTGTAAGGAAGGGAGTCCAGGTAAATCTGTGACAAAAAGAGGGTGAGGAGGTTGCCTTTTTTCTTCCAATGACGTCCGCGTTGCAAAAGGAAGTCGGATCCCCATGTTATGAAGGTCCTCTGCATGGAATTGTAAATGGTGACGTAACGGACCGTCATAATCAAGCTGACCGTCCTCGCTGAAAACGATGACTCTTTCCAGAAAGGTCAGCCAGCCTTCCAATTTATGCTCAATGACCAGTAAGGTGAAGTTCAGTTCTTCTTTCAATCGCTTCAATAAGTCGATGAATTCTTTAGTTGCAACGGGGTCTAAATTGGCGGTCGGTTCATCAAGGATGAGGACCTCCGGCTCCATCGCGAGGATACAGGCGAGGGCGACTTTTTGTTTTTGGCCACCAGATAAATCGGAGATCTTCGCCAGCTTGTAATCCGCCATTCCTACCCACTGCAACGCTTTGTCCACCTTCTCTATCATCGATTCATAAGGAACATTCAAGTTCTCAAGCCCGAAGGCAACTTCATCTTCCACGGTTATCATGCAAAACTGTGAATCTGGATCCTGGAAGACGACACCGACTTTTCGTGCGATTTCCCCGGGGTGATAATCGCTGGTGTTACGGTCTTCGATAAAAACATTTCCATTCATCGACCCATCAAGTTCGCGAGGGAAAAGTCCATTCAAACAGTGCGTGAGGGAACTTTTCCCCGACCCGCTAGGACCAAGCAGGAGAACCCCTTCTCCCTTCTGGACCGAAAAAGTGATCGATTGAAGCACTGGTTCCGGGTGCTCCTCATAGGAAAGGGTAAGGTTTTCTGTTCGCAAAATGGTATCCTTCATGCGGCCCGCTTCCTCCGGTATTCTTTTCCAAGGGCGAAGCTTGATAGGACGCCTGTCTTCGCTAGTGCATCACTAAGTGCTTTTCCTAATACTCCTGAAATGAGCGCACCACTAATTAGACGAAAGATGAACATGGCGAGGACGTACCCCGTACTTAAAGCTGCAAACCCGGAAAGGAAGTAGCCCCAGACAAAACTGAAGATAGCTGCCATTACACCTGCGAGCATGAGTGTGAACAAGTCATAGCGCTTATATCTGGTCATCGCAAAAGCGGATTCAGCTCCGAGTCCTTGAATCATCCCGGAAACTAAAAGCATTGGTCCAACCGCATTGCCAAGTAAAACTTCGACAGCTGCTGCAATTGTTTCAGATAAAAACGCAGCTCCTGGTTTGCGGATGATATAGGCGGCGATGATGGAGACGATGAACCAGATGCCGAAAATCAAATCATAGCCGATGGGACCGAAGAAGCCGACAAGAATTTTTCCAACAGGGAGAAAAGCGAGATAAACAATAGCAAAAACGACAGACAATACAGACATGACTACGATTTCTTTCAACTTCCAGGAGTTCATGATTTTTTCTCCTTGTGGGTCGGGCTGTTGGCAGAAACCGTAACAGTCATGACCGTATGTGAAGACCCGCTGTTTTCTGTTTCCCTGAAGACATCTTCCAGTCCTGAGAAAATATCATGGGTATCGCCCTCAAGTCGTGTCGAATAGTGGGCGGGGGAGACGGTTACACCTTTTTCTTTCATCGCCTCGATTTGGCTGTAAATCGTATCCATGTAATTTCCGCCACCCATTGGATAGAGAGAGAATTTCGCTGCGATATACTGCTGGATGTCTCTTGTTTCCGCTTCGTTCATCCGCTCTGTTGTTTCATCCATATACACATCCCCTGAAGAATCGCCCGGGCATCCAATAGAAAAGGTACCCTGGAACGCGACGTGGACTTCTGTTTTTGCGATATGCAATAAAATCGCTTTCGTCACATCAAATACATGCTCCATCCGTCCGCGGACAGTTGTCGTGACATCATCTGTGTGCATCCATACTTTTGATGTGTCCACTTCCTGTAAGCTTGTTTTAATATAAGACACGAATTGGTCGGACATTGGGTGCACAGAAAAAGAGCACCCCACAATACGAGAATTTCCACAACTATTTTCCATTTGTATTCCTCCTTTTTTTGAACACAAAAAAAACTGCATCCCATGGGAATGCAGTCGATCAATCATAATAAGGAAGAACCACTATGGTCCTTGTGAGTGACGACCGCACTTCCCCACGCTAGTATTATCTAGTTCGGGTACAAAGGGTCGGAATGGTTTCCTCTCAGCCGCTTGAAGCAGCTCCCCTAGTGCTGTTTGCGTATGCAGTTATTGTGCTTTGATTTCATAGTAGCGAAGACAACGACATTTGTAAATGGACTTTATTCAAAAAACTCTATTGTACGGTCCCACATATGAAGAGAGCAGCCATACTTTATAAAAAATACCCCTTACTTCTAGAAACAAAAACCTGACTCAAATTTGCCAATATAGTAAAGTTGGAGTTGACAGAATAATCATGAAAGTTAGGATGACAGAATAGGAGATCTGTTATAAACAGCCTGGTTTTCTTTGTCGCCTGAAGATCTATCCTAAGCGACGAGGGGGAGAAAGGAAGACAATGGATATCTATCTCTTAAACAAACGGGAAATAGGAATGAAATCGGTTAGAGGAGGCTACGAATGAACAAAAATGCTCGCCCGACGATAAAGGAGATGTTCGCTCATTTACATGAGAACCCTGAAGTCAGTTGGCAAGAAACAAGGACGACTGATTACATCGCATCTTTATTAGAAAAAACGGATGCAAGGATCAAGCGATTTGATGATTGTACAGGACTACTTGCCGAAATCGGGAGCGGTCATCCATGTATTGCGATTCGAGCTGATATCGACGCCCTTTATCAGGAGGTCGACGGGGTATCTACAGCGAATCATTCATGCGGCCATGATGCCCATATGGCGATGGTATTACAAACGCTTTTCACCTTAGAAGAAAAGCTGGCGAATGTAAGTGGAACGGTTCGCTTTATCTTTCAACCTGCAGAAGAAAAAATGGAAGGTGCGTGGAAGATGATTGAAAAAGGGGCTGTGGATGATGTGGACTACCTTTATGGTCTTCACTTAAGACCTATTCAGGAATTACGGACCGGCCAGTTCTCTCCAGCGATCCAACATGGAGCCGCACGGTTTTTAGAAGCAACAATCTCAGGAGAAGATGCTCATGGCGCCCGCCCGCATTTAAATAAAAACGCCATTGAGCTCGGAGCGGAAATCATTCAAATGATCAACAACATCCATTTGGATCCGATGGTTCCCTATTCCGCTAAAGTTACTTCCTTTCATGGTGGAGGGGAGAGTACGAACATCATACCAGGAAGTGCTACCTTTTCCGTTGACTTACGTGCGCAGACGAATGATGTAATGGCCGAGCTGACGGCAAAAGTAGAGGCGGTATTGGAAGCTGTATCAAAATTATACGGGGTGGATGTCGAGGCTGAAGTGAAATCCGACGTTCCCGCCGCTGTCCTCGATTCTGATGCTATTGCTCATATGGAGCGGGGCATCGCAAAAGCTGTAGGGGCAGATGCTCTTTCACCTGTCCTCCAAACCAGCGGGGGTGACGATTTTCATTTTTATACGATTAAACGGCCGGAATTGAAAGCATCTATGCTCGGGGTCGGTTGTGATTTACAGCCCGGCCTTCACCATCCAAAAATGACTTTTGATCAAACAGTAATGCCAGATGCTTCTCGTGTTTTAGTAGAGACGGTGATGAGCTTGTTGGCTGGTCGTGCTTAGATATTTATAGAATTTAGTGAAACTCCTTTTTGTGCTCGGGAAGCATAGAAAGGAGTTTTGGTGATTATAAAATTCAAAGGGTAAATTTTATTAGCAATAAAATAGAAAGGGCCTTTGTCGGGGCAGCCACGCTAGTATTAGAGCGAAAAGTATTATTTTTGATGGTCGTAACAATAGATTTTACCCTCAAACTTTTTATTATTTAAACAAAACGATTTCACTTTATTAGATACTTCTTTCTCGCACACTACACAGGTAGATCGAGTAGTTTCCGATGTATCATTTAAGGCTTCCACATGTCTTTTTAGAACATCGGGATTTGATATATGTTGTTTTTTTATTTCACCATAAATGTGTTGAACCTCTTCCGCAGTTATAAGAGGTTGTTTATGTATTAACTTTTGTACATGGATTTTCCGATTGATAAATTCACTAAGTTCCATATCATAAACGATAAGTTGATTCTCTTTAATATCACGGAGGTTGGTATCGATTTTGAAGGTACAACGCTTTGTGAAAGAAACGATAGAAACCATGCTTCCCTCATACTTCTCTCCGATAATCTTTTTCAGTGCTTGGATATGACCATAGTTTTGAAAGAACGGGTTCATCATTTTGAACTTCCCATTCACAGACCATGTTTTTCTGTCTTTTCCTCCATACACCGTTCCCTGATAATTTTTAGTTTCGATGACGAAAATACCATAGCTTGTTATAAGTACGTGATCGACTTGCGAATATCCGGATTTGGATTTTGGATTTTCTATTAGTAAGTCGCTCATATGCTTATATTCTTTTGGCATTTGGTCTAATTGAATATCTATTTTGTATTCCCCAATTTCTCCTTTTCTCTTACTGATGTGTGCTTTGCCTCTTTCGTTTGGTTTTTTTTGAAGTGGCTTTTTTTCCTGTGGTTCTTTTTTCTTTTTACGAAATAGTTTAGATAACATGCACTCATTCCTTTTTTTGAAGGTGTTAATTATATCGTCATATATCGATTTTTTTAAAAGATTTATGGAATATCTAGTAACATGTGGCCGGTTATACTCGGAATATGAAGCTTCTAGATCTGGCCTGAATAGAGAGGTTGAGGCCTATCATAATCTGTAAAACTAGTGAGATGATTCGATGGTGAGAAACTAAAATTTTTAAGATAGTAAGGCGCCATCACTATTCATCAAATTTCCCCTGTAATTTCCCAGGAAATATTCTCTTCTCCAATTTCCGACTCTTTATCGGCATAAACATTCATCTGACTTTTATCGACCTTTACCTTGACCAGGGATAACTAGTGAATTCCCATTAAGATCTACATAAATTACCATCCTATTGTAAAAAATAACTGACTTTTTAAAAAATACCGATTCTCCTAATCACTCAAACGACAATCTCTATGTTACGATAATCTAAGATAACGTTTTCATAGGTGGAGATAGGGGATGAAGGTTTCACTGCGCACAAAGATTCTAGGATTGGTTCTTTCACTGCTTGTAATGGTGATTGGTTTGTTGGCAGGTGTTTTTGCCTATATGGAAAAAAAGGACATTGAAGAGCATATGGGGCGGCTTGCGCTTGAGGTAGCCCGAACGGTTTCATTCATGCCTTCGGTTCAACAGGCATTTGAGGAGGAAAACCCTTCTGAAATTATTCAGCCAATATCATTGAGCGTCCAGCAGCAGACGGGGGCGGAGTTCGTCGTTGTTGGAAATACGGATAGCATTCGCTACGCCCACCCCGATGAAAGTAAAATCGGCAAGCGTATGGTCGGAGGTGACAATGAACGGGCCTTAAGCGATGGGAAGTATTACATATCAAGAGCAGAGGGGACGCTTGGTCCTTCTCTACGCGGTAAAGCTCCGATCATTAATGAAGGCGGAGAGATCATAGGCATTGTTTCCGTCGGTTTTTTACTGGAAGATATACGGACGATTGTCTGGAATAAAGTCGAAAATGTTTTTGGGGTCGCTGTGCTTGTTTTAATTGTAGGTGTGGTGGGGAGTTTACTGCTGGCACGAAGCATTCGGAAAGATACTTTAGGACTCGAACCATACGAAATCACGTCCTTCTATCAAACACGGCAAGCCATTTTATCATCAATAAAAGAAGGTATCATTTCGATCGATGCAGAAGGCAAAGTGACTATGATCAATCAATCAGCAATCGAATTGCTGGATTTAGATGAAGGAGCGGAAGGTCGTCTGATCACAGAGGTTTTTCCAAATACAAAAATGCTGCAAGTTTTACAAACAGGCAAAGCCTTGAAAGATGAAGAGATGATGCTGCGTGACAAACTGGTGATCGCCAACCGGACGCCAATCATACATAACGGAGTAGTGGAAGGTGTCGTTTCTAGTTTTCGTGATAAGACGGAAGTGAGAAAGATGGTGCAGGCCCTATCAGAGGTGAAACGCCATTCCGAAGGTTTGAGATCGCAGACACATGAGCATGCGAATAAGATGTATGTGCTGCTGGGACTGTTGCAGCTTGGAAAAGAAAAAGAAGCGATACAAATGATTGCAGAGGAGTCGCGGACTTCACAAAAACACCAAGAAGTTATTTTTGATCATATTCAGGATGAAACGGTCCAGGCGATTTTAGTAGGGAAAATGAGTAAAGCATCGGAAGAGAAGGTTGATTTCACGGTTCAAATAGATTCGGAACTAGGGCGTGTACCTGCGCATATCAATCGCGCGGATTTGGTTACGGTGCTGGGGAACGTGATTGATAATGCCTTTGAAGCAGTGAGCAGTCAGGAAGTGAAACAAGTAGAGTTTTTCGTAACAGATGTAGGCGAAGATATCGTTTTCGAAGTGACGGATAATGGTCCTGGGTTTCCGGAAGATATGTATTCCCGTTGCTTTGAAAAAGGATTTTCTACGAAGGAAGGGGAACTTCGAGGCTATGGACTTGCAAATGTGAAAGAGGTCGTAGATCAACTTGGAGGTACGCTGGAGATATTAAATGGAGATCAAAGTGGCACAGTATTTTCTATTTTTTTACCTAAAAATCCAGGAGGTGAAACTCAATGAAAGTGATGATCAGTGAAGATGACTTTCGTGTTGCTGAGCTCCATGCTCAATTTCTGCGGATGATGGACGGGATTGAAGTTGTCGGGAAAGCTTTGAATGCTGGGGAAACCATAGATTTGCTTGAGAAGGAACAACCGGATTTACTTTTGCTGGATGTCTATATGCCGGATGGTTTGGGCGTCGACCTCCTCCATGAAATCCGTGAAAAAGCTCCACAGCTTGATGTGATTATGATTACAGCAGCGAAAGAAAAAGATGTTTTGGAAAAAGCGTTGAAGTATGGAATCATTGATTATATTATCAAACCGATTACAATGGAAAGGTTTCAGCAGACGATTGAAGACTGTTTGAAGCGGAAAGAAGAGATCGATAACTTGGAAACGTTCGATCAAGAAACCGTTGATCGGTTAATCAAGCCTTCAGGTAAAGTAGCAATAGAGGATCCCCCAGTTCCTAAAGGAATCGATCCGCTTACATTGGAAAAAGTACAAACAATGTTATCAGAAGCGGCAGGTACAGGGCTGACTGCTGAGCAAGCGAGTGAACTGATGGGTGCTTCCAAAACGACGGCTCGTAGGTACTTGGAATATTTGATTCGGATCGGGAAAGGGAAAGCGGAGATGAATTACGGAAAAGTCGGTCGTCCAGAACGGAAATATTATTGTAGATGAACTCGTCTTCGGGCGAGTTTTTTTATGGCCAGAAAATAATGGATAACTGCTGGTTAGTAAGCTTCTAGCTATGATTTTGGGTTAGTAGCGGATATAACTTAGTAACTCGCGGATATCTTTGGGCAAGTCGCGGATATATCTCTCCAACTCGCGGATATCTTTACAAAAGTCGCGGATATATCCTGGCAATCGGCGGATATCCCCGAACCTAGCAGACTACCTTATAAAGCAAATTATGAATCCCATGAATTTTATTTGGTTAATTTCGTTTATTGCATTTAATAAAGGATATTTTGAAAACGGTTACATACTAAAAACTTTCATATAAACTAGCTACAAACAGCTTGAAGAGAGGGGATTCAGAATGAAGAAATTATGGATGTTTAGTGCATTGGTACTCGTATTATTCCTTACTGCTTGTGGAAGTTCATCAGAGACTAGCGGAGAAGGAGAAGATGGGGAATGGCAACCGGATAAAAATATTGAAATCGTCGCACCAGCAGGAGCCGGTGGTGGCTGGGACACGACGGCTCGTTCTGTAGGTAAGGTTCTGGAAGAAGAAAACATTACTGAACAAAATGTCGGGGTTGTCAACAAAGAAGGGGGAGGCGGATCTGTCGGCTGGTCTTATGTAGACAGCACGAATAACCCTCATAACATTTTTGTATCTTCGCCTCCATTGATATTTGTTCCATTGAATGGTCAATCTAATCTTTCACATGAGGACTTTACGCCACTTGCGAATATGATTGCCGACTATGCTGCTTTTGCTGTAGCCGAGGATGCTAAATGGGAAAATCTCAATGAACTTTTTGAGGATATGAAAGAAGATCCCTCCAGTGTAACGGTCGTTGGTACATCTGCTCCCGGTTCTATGGATCATATGCAATTCGTGGCCATTGCGAAGGAAGCAGGAGTGGATATCCAAAAAATCAAATACGTTTCCGCCCAGGATGGTGGAGGAATGACTCAAATTTTGAACGGAAGTGCTGATGTTTATTCTACCGGGATGGCTGAGACAGTTGAACAAGTGAGGGCTGGTAAAGTCCGAGTTCTTGGTATTACTGCTGAGGAACGCGTCGATGGCGAGGTCATTGGAGAATTCCCTACAGCGAAAGAACAAGGGATTGATGCAACGTTCGTCAACTGGAGAGGATTCTTTGGTCCGGGAGATATGACGGAAGGACAAGTCGCTTATTATGAAGAAAAGTTGAAAGAAGTCAGCGACTCTGAAGCATTTGCAGAGGTACGTGACAATTATGGTTGGGATGAATCCTACATGGACAGTGAAGAGTACAGTGAATTCCTTGATCAACAGAGAGAGGAACTCGGAAGCCTTATGGAAGAGTTGGGATTGAATCAATAATCTTGAAAGGGTCTGTTTCCTCTTCACAGACCCTTTCTTATTAAATAGAAGGTGATCTTTGTGTTGAAGACGATGAACCAGAAGATAAGTGTTTTCCTGATTTTATTTGCCGCTGGTTATCTTTATTTGAGTTACAACTTGAAAAAATATCCCTATGTCCCTGTCGACTCCGATTTAGTTCCGAAGGTGTTAGGATACCTTCTGATTGTTCTTGCTATCTTTTTATTTTTTGATAAATCCTCAGAGACAGAAGAGGAGAAAGAAAAGCGTCAAGTACCGAAAAAAGAGATTCTCGTTTTACTTGCCGTTGGAGGAATGATCTTCTTCTATATTTTCCTCTTGGAAATCATCGGTTTTGTGTTGAGTTCTTTTCTTTTTATATTTGGATGCTCCTGGTTTTTGGGTTACAGAAAGCTCAAAACCGCAATATTAGTCGCCGTACTTTTTCCTTTGATTATGTACTTATCGTTCAATTACTTGTTACAAATCCGTTTACCTCAAGGATTACTACCATTTTAGAAGGTGTGAGTCAATATGGGTGCTATGGAAGGTTTAATGCAAGGAGTGCAAGTTGCTTTTAGTTGGCAAGGGATACTATTTGTTTTGATCGGTGTCATTGCCGGAACATTGATCGGTATGATGCCAGGACTTGGTCCGATCAGTGCGATTGCCATTATGATCCCGATTACGTATGGAATGGATCCCTCCGTCGCTCTAGTTATGATGGCAGGTGTCTATTACGGTGCTGTATTCGGTGGTTCCACCTCTTCAATCTTATTGAATGCCCCGGGAATTTCGGGAACAGTGGCATCATCGTTCGATGGTTATCCGATGGCCCAGCGGGGAGAAGCCGGTAAAGCCCTCGCCATTGCTGCTATCTCCTCTTTTGTCGGTGGAACAGTTTCTGTTGTTTTGTTGATGCTTTTCGCTCCTGCTTTGTCGCAAGTCGCTGTTTCATTTGGGCCGCCACAGTATTTCGCTTTAATGTTCTTAGGATTGACGGCAATTGCCAGTTTATCAGATGGCTCGACGATTAAAGCTCTCATTACAGCGACCATCGGATTCATGGCCGCGACTATTGGAATCGATACACAAACGGGAACGACTCGTTTTACATTCGGAAATCCGAACCTCCTCGAAGGAATTGACTTTCTTGTCATTGCTCTAGGTCTATTCGCCTTAGCTGAAATTTGTTTTCTTATCCTTAAGCGAAAAGACACTTCGTTGGGTAGTCAAGGAGATATCGGAAGCTTGAAACTCAGTAAAGCTGACTTTAAGGAAATGAGAGGTCCCATGACCCGTCAATCATTCCTCGGCTTTATTCTCGGAGTTTTGCCAGGTGCTGGAGCGACTATTGCTTCCTTCATCGGTTATATTAGTGAAAAAAGAATCGCTAAAAAGCCGAAAGAGTTCGGGAAAGGTTCTATCAAAGGGTTGGCCGCTCCGGAAACAGCGAACAATGCGGCGACTAGTGGAGCTTTCGTCCCATTGCTCAGTTTGGGGATTCCGGGTTCCGGGACGACAGCGGTCATGCTCGGTGCGTTTCTCGTCCTGGGTATTCAACCAGGACCACTATTGATGGCAGATCGCCCTGATGTATTCTGGGGCATCATTGCCAGTATGTATATCGGAAATATCTTTTTGTTGGTTTTGAATCTACCTTTGATTCCTTATATAGCGAAAATATTAAAAATTGCTCGACCTATGCTTATCTCTCTAGTAGCGATTTTTAGTTTAATTGGAGTCTATGCGATCAGCTTCAGCACGTTTGATTTATATTTACTGTTGATTTTCGGGGTGCTCGGTTATTTGATGAGATTATTCAGTTTTCCGGCAGCTCCATTTATTCTCGCTTTCATCCTTGGTGGGATGATGGAACAATCGCTAAGACAATCCCTTACAGCATCCAATGGAGATATAATGGCCCTGATTTCTGATCCTGTATCGATCAGTCTTTATATTGTCAGTATCTTATCGTTTGTTGTCCCTCTAATTCGTAACCGCAAAAATAATCAACATCAGCAAGAAGAACAAAATTCGGATGCTTCCTGATCGGGAGCATCTTTTTTTGTGCCTGCTCCTGGTGCGTTAGCGAACGGAAGAATGCGTCTCTCATAGATAGAAATATCCCTGCAATAGAATGGTTTCTAACCGATGGAGAGGGCGCCTCCAATATTTTTCTCCTTTTTTGTTTATAAAAGTTTTACAATGGGTATAGACAGGAGTATATTATAAAAATACAAAAAACGTCATTTTCCAACACAAACATCCGGTGTAGATTACAAAAGAGTTTCCTGTCCATTTTTTTGTCCATCATTGAAAAAATATATAGAAAGTAGGAATGAATGTGAGAGAAGATATGCTGCGCGTACTAGATCAAAGAGATTATTTGGTGAAAGAGAATCAACACCTCCAGGAACAATTGGAGGAAGAACGAAAGAAAGTTTTGAAGCTGGAACAAGAAATGAAGCAAATAAAAGAAAGAGAGCCTCTTTCTACGGTTGGTGTTTAGGTAAAATTCTATGAAACAGATGAGGGGAAAACAATAGAATTAATGGGCCAAGAATACAATGAAAGCCCGGTTTTGTCAGTGTTGATACAAAACCGGGCTTTCTTTTTCTACTTCTTATTTATTTACTGTCCACAGTAACCTGTTCTTTTTCCAGTGCTTTTTCACCAGCCCGTAAAACCTTAATTATCCGATCGACATCGTATACACTACCTTTCCAAGTCCCTCCGCTCACCTTTTGTAATTCTGCCCATAACCGTGTGTCATCAGGCAACTTTTCCGATGGTTGTATGTCTGGGTTTTGTACCCGATGTTCTAGTATTTCCCTTCCTTCTTCCGGGCTGACTGGTTGATCTTCGGTCCCCAGGAAGTGGAGGTGACCCGTCAAGTTGTGTGTATCTACATAAACTTCAACAACGTCCCCATCTTTTAGTTTTCCAATAGGGCCATCAGCGAGTCCTTCAGGGCCGATATGTCCGATACATGCACCTGTGGATACACCAGAAAAACGAGCATCTGTAATCAGCGTCACATATTTTCCATAAGATAAGTGCTTCAAAGCGGAAGTCAATTGATAGGTTTCTTCCATCCCTGTGCCCAAAGGACCACAGCCGGTAACAGCCATCATGTCGCCTTTTTTGATTTCCCCGTTTCTTATAGCTTTTATAGCTTTTCGTTCACTCGTAAATACTTTTACTTTTGCTTTGTGGTAATAGATTCCATTTTCATCGATAACCTCAGGATCTATCGATGTAGACTTTATAATGGAACCCTCGGGTGCAAGGTTTCCGACAGGGAATGTAATCGTAGATGTCAGGCCTCTTTCTTTCGCTCGTTCCGGGGACATAATGACTTCTTCTGGTTTTATTTGATCTGCATCCCATAAACGTTGTTTCATTTGATTTCTTCGTGAAGAATGTTCCCACCATTCGAGATTCTCTCTCAAAGTTTTGCCTGTCACGGTCATCACATCGAGGTTAAGAAGACCGAGTTCTTTCAAATGTAACATTACTTCAGGTACTCCCCCTGCAAGATAGGCTCTAACAGTAGGATGGTCATCTGGTCCATTAGGAAGAACACTGACGATTCGTGGTGTTTTTCTGTTCACTTCAATCCAGTCTTCTACTGTCGGTATATCACAGCCAGCTGCATGAGCGATTGCTGGGATATGAAGAAGAAGATTCGTCGATCCACCAAAAGCAGCATGGACGACCATCGCATTTTCAATCGACTCATTTGTAATGATATCTTTTGTTGTTATTTCTTTTTCAATCATATCCAGCACGGCCCGGGAGGATTTGCGTGCCATTTCCTTCCATATATCTTGACCAGAAGGTGCTAAAGCTGCATGAGGGATGGAAAGACCTAAAGCTTCCCCGACGACCTGGGAAGAGGCAGCGGTACCTAAGAATTGACAGCCCCCACCTGGTGTTGCACAAGCACGGCAGCCTAACTCTGCAGCTTCTTTGAGAGAAAGTTCATCATTGGAATAGCGGGCCCCGATGGTCTGGATTTTTCCAGCATCTTCCCCTTGGGCAGGTGGGAGAGTGACACCTCCAGGAATGAGAACAGTTGGTAAATCGTGCATGGAAACGAGGGACATCATCATTGCAGGCAATCCTTTGTCACACGTGGCGATTCCCACTACTGCATTTCTAGTGGGTAAGGAACGAATCAGCCTTCGATAAACTTTTGCAGCGTCATTACGGTAAGGGAACGAGTCGAACATCCCTGTTGTTCCTTGACTGCGGCCGTCACAAGGATCACTTACATACGCTGAAAAAGGAACTCCTTTCGCCCGATGTACCTCCATGGCTGCTTCTTTCATCAGCATATCAACTTCCCAGTGTCCCGTATGGTAGCCAAGGGCTACAGGGTTGCCGTTTTCATCTTTCATTCCGCCTTGTGTACTTAACATGAGCACTTGTTTTCCATTCAGCTTATTCGGTTGCCACCCCATGCCCACATTTTGTGATAGTCCAAATAAATGACCACTCGGGGAATTGCGAAGCATCTCATCAGTGAGAGGCAAAGATCCAGCCGGACCTGCAGCTTTCGTTTCTATGGCATCGATATCTGTTTCTGTTAACTCCATTAAATCCAGAGGTTGGTTACTCAAAAGAAAAGCACTCCTTTTTCGTTATGTAAACGCTTATTTATTAAATGATTATGAATTTTCTCAACAGAAATGTCAACTATGTAGTACGAGGTTTTATAATATAAAACGATAGATTGCAATTAGATTTCAAAATATTCTTGATATCTAACAAATTATAAGGTATTATGACGTTAATTAGTTCGTGCAATGGACAAACTTAGTTTTGGTTTATTATTTTTAGGAGGTGACCTTTTTCGGAAGGGATGATGGGAAGGTAAAAGCAAACCATATTTCAGAAAAATGAAAACGCTAACAAATGGGGAGGAAATATTATGTGGAAATCCAAAGTATGGATCATGTCTCTGGTTGTATTATTTATCGTATCCGGCTGTGCGAACAGTGAGAGCACCTCCAATGGTAATTCAGAGGGGGATGGTTCTAAAACATTGACACTATGGCATATTGAAACAGGAAACTCCGAAGTAGCTATCGAAGATGCGGTGGAACGCTTTGAGAGTAATAATGAAGGTGTGAATGTAGAAGTAGTCAGACAAGAAAACGATCCTTATAAAACGAAGCTTTCTGTTGCGATGGGCGGAGGAACACCTCCTGATGTTTTCCACTCCTGGGGCGGTGGCTGGCTGGAGAAATTTGTAGAAGCAGGCCAGGTAAAGGATATTTCTGAAAATATCAATGCAGAGCAATATCTTCCAGCGGCATTGTCACCGGCTGAATTCGATGGGAAGAACTACGGAGCTCCACTAGCTATGGACATCGTACCTGTTTGGTATAACAAAGAGATGTTTGAAGAGTTAGGATTAGAAGAACCTGAGACCTATGATGAATTATTAGAAATTGTAGAGACATTGAAATCCAATGATATTGTTCCATTCTCCTTGGCCAACCAATCAAAATGGCCTGGTTCTTTCTATTACATGTATTTCGCTGAAAGATTTGGTGGACCTGAGCTTTTCAATGAAGCTTATAACCGTGAGGGCAGAGGATTTGATGATGAAGCTTATGTGAAGGCTGGGGAAAAGATCCAGGAGCTTGCAGAAATGGAGGCTTTCCCGGATGGCTTCAACGGCATGAACTTTGATACAGGTCAATCCAGACAACTGCTTTATGCGGAACAAGCAGGCATGATCATCCAGGGGAACTGGATGCTGGGAACGACGAGAAATGATATGCCAGAGTTTGAAGAAAAGCTAGGTTTCTTCTTATTCCCATCTATTGAAGGTGGACAAGGGTCCAGCAAAGATATCGTCGGTGGTGTCAGTCCTGTTTTCTCCGTAGCAGAGAAAAGTGAAAATCAGGAGCTTGCAGCAGAGTTGGTCAAAGAATTGACAAGTAAAGAAACAGCTCAGCAGTTGGCGAATACTGATGGAGCGATTTCCGCTGTCAAGGATGTCGAATATGATGATGAATACGTCGCAGAAATTAGCAGTGTACTGGAAGAAGCGGAATATATGCAGACGTTCTATGACCAAACCCTGCCTCCGGAATTAGCAGAAGTACACCTGGATACGACTCAGGCCTTGTTCGGTTTATCCATGACTCCTGAGGAAGCCGCAAAAGAAGTCGAAGAGAAAGCGAAGGAAGTTCTGGAATAACCAAAGGAAAACTACATCAAGAAACTACTTCTTGATGTAGTTTTTATCCATCTTGAGTGAGGTGAGAGACTTGGAGAACAATGCAAAGAAATGGAACTTAGAAGAGAAGGAAGATCAGGAAAGTGATAAAGTCTATACCCCTCCTACCCCTGTAAGGGCGGATCAAACGAAAAAGAAACGAAAGAAACAGGATTTTTGGGTGATTATCGGGTTTTTAGGTCCCGCTCTACTCATCTATGGATTGTATGTTGTTTATTCGATAGCGATGACTTTCTATTACAGCTTGTTCGAGTGGTCCGGAATTGATAACAGCATGGTTTTCACAGGAATCCAAAATTATATCACCCTTCTTGGGGACAGCGTATTTTGGACCTCCCTACAGAACAATTTTCTACTAGTGGCAGCTTCCTTATTGACTCAGCTCCCGCTAGGTTTGATTATGGCCTTGCTTTTATTCAGTCCAATCAAAGGAATGAGGTTCTTCCGTTCGATTTACTTCATGCCTTTCTTAATGTCCACGGTAGCGATCGGGATTTTGTTCATCTATATCTATGACGGTAACTTTGGAATCGTCAACCAAATTCTTGGTCAATTAGGACTGGAATCATGGCAGAGAGGGTGGCTTGGAAATGAAGATACTGCCATTTGGGCGGTAATTGCCACGGTATGCTGGCAATTTGCCCCTTTTTATATGATTCTATTCAGGGCAGCAATCGTAGGGATTCCAGAAGAATTGTATGAAGCTGCGGAAATTGATGGAGCAAACTCAAGGAAGAAGTTCTTGAATATCACCCTGCCTTTATTGATCCCTACTATCATTACCTCTTCGATTCTTTCTATTATCGGAGCATTGAAGTATTTTGACCTGATTTATGTGATGACAGATGGGGGACCGAACAACTCTACAGAGCTGATGGCCACTTATATGTATGAGCAGACGTTCACCAACTTCAATATGGGGTATGGAAGCAGTATTTCCTTTAGTATGTTCATCATCGCTCTGTTTGTAACGATTATCATCATAATATTTGATCAAAGACGGAAAGGAGTTAACTAGATGCTGAAAAGAATACGACAAATACCACTTTATGTTTTAGCGATCCTTTTATTGTTGTTCACTGGTATTCCTTTCTTCGTCATGGTGAGTACTTCTTTTAAAACCCAAATCGAGTTTATGAGCTCGCCATGGTCTTTGCCGGAAAGTCTTTCTTTTGAAAATTATCGGCTGCTCCTGGAATCCGAGTTTTTTAGATTCTTTTTCAATAGTGTCGTCGTTTCGGTGATTTCTGTTGTAGCCGTAATTGTTCTCGCTGCTATGGCTAGTTATCCTTTGGCACGCATGCGCTTTAAGCTGAACAGACCTTTGTTCATCCTGTTTTTAGTCGGAATGATGATTCCGATCCACACGACATTGATTCCGATTTTTCTATTAACGAAGAACATGGGGCTCTATGATACGATATGGGCTTTGCCAGGACCTTATATTGCATTTGCTTTACCTGTGTCTATTATCATCTTCACTCAATTCCTGAAGGACTTACCGAAGGAGTTGGAAGAGTCGGCCAAAATGGATGGGTGTGGGCCCTTCCGGTTGTTCTGGAAAATTCTTTTTCCGTTACTGACTCCGGCTGTTGCTACAGTAGCAATCTATAACTTTATTCAAATTTGGAATGAGTTCATCTTCGCTCTTGTTCTGACTAACTCAGAAGAGAATGCAACACTACCATTAGGGCTACGTGAATTCTATGGCCAATTTTCGGTGAATGTGCCTGGCATTATGGCGGCATTGACACTTGGTAGTCTACCTTTGTTGCTCATTTATCTTGTTGCTCAGGAGAAGATTGTCAAAGGGATTGCTGCTGGTTCTGTGAAAGGGTAAAGGAAGTCAAACATTCATTATTAAAGGAGAGATCTTATGGGTACTATTTCGAACCCAGTCTTGCCGGGCTATCACCCGGACCCATCTATATTAAGAGTAGGGGAAGATTACTATATCGCAGTCTCTACGTTTGAATGGTTTCCTGGAGTGCAAATCTACCATTCGAAGGATATGGTTAATTGGAAGCTTCATACGTATCCATTGACGCGAACTTCTCAGCTGAACATGGTCGGGAACATAGATTCTGGCGGGGTATGGGCACCGTGCTTAAGCTATGCGGATGGGGTGTTTTATTTAATCTATACGGATGTGAAAAGCAGAGCGGGAGCTTTCAAAGACACCCATAATTATCTTGTGACAGCAGAAGATATAAATGGGCCATGGTCAGAGCCCGTTTATTTAAACAGTAGTGGGTTCGATCCTTCCCTTTATCATGAAGATGATGGGTCGAAGTGGCTCTTGAATATGATTTGGGACCACCGGAAAGGCACGAATTCTTTTGCGGGAATTGCTTTACAGGAATACTCCGTGGAGGAAAAAAAGCTGGTCGGTCCCGTGAAAAATATTTTTAAGGGGACAGAGCTGGGGCTGACAGAGGCGCCTCACATCTATAAAAGAAACGGATGGTATTATTTGATCACAGCAGAAGGGGGAACAGGGTATAACCATGCGGTAACGGTTGCACGATCAAAGAATCTGGCCGGCCCTTATGAAGTAGATCCAGAGAACCCTATTCTTACTTCGAGTCAAGACGATGTATTGCAGAAAGCTGGTCATGCGAGTTTAGTAGAAACACAAACTGGGGAGTGGTATTTGTCCCACCTTTGTGCACGGCCGGTGAAAAATCAGAAATGTATGCTTGGCCGGGAAACAGCACTGCAGAAATGTTACTGGACCGAAGATGATTGGTTGAGGGTGGAAGGCGGACCACGACCACAGTTGTCCGTTACTGGTCCAGATTTACACCCTGTGCCTGTGGAGAAAGCAAACCCGATCTATGATGATTTTTCCGGACCAAAGCTTGATGGTAACTGGAATTCGTTACGTATCCCTTTCTCTGAAGATTGGGTCTCCCTGAAGGAACGTCCAAATCATCTCCGCTTAAAGGGGCAAGAATCGATGAGCTCCCTTCACAGACAGAGCATGGTCGCAAGAAGGGTGGAGAGCTTAGATATTGAAGTGGAAACAAGGATGGATTTCCAGCCCGAGCATTTTCAACAAATGGCCGGTCTGATCTTTTACTACGATACAAGAGATTATGTTTATTTAAGAATTACTCATAACGAAGAAGATGGAAAAGTGTTAGGCGTCATCCAGTCGAAACATGGAGAATATGATGAATGTCTATCAAGGGAAATATCTCTGCCGGACCAACCCTTCTATGGCCTGAAAGCACGGTTGGAGGAAGAATGGCTCAGCTTTTTCTATTCTTTGAATGGGGAGAATTGGGAACCCGTCATCCAGAATATAGACGCTAGTCACTTATCAGATGATGATGCTGAGTTGATCCGATTTACTGGTACTTTTGTCGGGCTGTGTGCACAAGACCTTAGTGGAGAAAAGAAGCCTGCAGACTTTGATTATTTTGTCTATGAGGATAAAATATATGACAAATCAAAGGTCGTAAAAATGGGGGGAGCGGAAGAAATGTAAATAAGTAAAATCCCATTTGTCAGAATTGTGGGACTTGACTCTACAATTTGCAAGTTATATATTGTATGTATTGAAGTGGTTACACATTTTCACTTCATTGAAGGAGAACGAAGATGCCCATCATACAATCTGTCGACAGAGCTTTTAAGATACTGGATTTGTTCAATGAGTTGAATCCTGAACTTAAAGTATCAGAAATCAGCTCGAAACTTAGTTTGAACAAAAGCACGGTCCACTCCCTGCTCAAAACATTAAAAGAGCATGACTACGTAAGACAGGATCCGGACTCTGGGAAGTACAGCTTAGGCATGAAACTCGTGGAGCGTTCCAATTTCTTAATGAATAGTATAGATGTGCGATCCATAGCCAAGCAATCGTTAGTAGAACTATCGATGGAAACAAGCCTTGCTGTCCATTTAGTCATATTAGATGGACAGGCAGGTGTTTATATTGATAAAGTCGATAGCCCTACAGCAATCATAGGCTATTCCCGCGTGGGCAGACGAGTACCGATTCACTCCAGTGCTGTTGGTAAAGTATTAGTTGCTTATCAATCGCAAGAAGAAAGAAATGAGACACTGAAAGATTATGATTACAAGAAACAAACGGAAAAGACTATTACAAATGCTCAAGACTTTCAAGAAGAACTTCAAAGAGTATTGACCAAAGGGTATGCCATAGACGCAGAGGAAAATGAACCTGGAGTCACATGTCTTGCGATTCCCATTTACGATCATTCCGGTCGTGTAACTGCTGCCGTCAGCATATCTGCTCCATCCACGCGTTTCTCGGGTGATCGAATTCATCCTGTCATTTCTAAATTGAAGCAGACGGGCGAGACGATTTCCAGGAAGCTGGGTTATACATCTACTTTATCCCACGCATAAGGTAGATTATATTTTAACCCATATATCAAAACGGTGTTTTATATTATAAAACGGAGGCGATCTTATGAAAGTGATTAAATTCAGAAAAGATGATGGTACCCCGCAGCTGGCAGCAGTAAAAAATGAAACCGTTGTTTATCCACTTCCATACAAGGACTTTCTGGAGGTGATCCAGAAATCTGAAGAACAGGAGGTTTCTTGTCTTGCTATCGTGGAAGAAGCTATCGGTCAATTGGAGGCGCTTCCAGTCGATGTGGCCGATTTGAGCTTACTTCTTCCCTTGGAGGCAGATGAGGTATGGGCATCAGGAGTTACATATTTAAAGAGTAAAAATGCGAGAAATTATGAGGCCTATGATGGGAAAGAGGAAGTGGAGGATTCGTATTATGACAAGGTGTATGATGCAGATCGCCCAGAGATTTTCCTGAAGTCTACAAGTAAGCGGACGATTGGCCCTGAAAAGCCTGTTTATTTGCGCAATGATTCCAATTGGCAAATACCAGAGCCTGAATTAGGACTGGTATTAAATAAGCAGGGGGATATAGTCGGTTACACGGTAGGTAATGACATGAGCAGCCGCGATATCGAAGGAGAAAATCCGCTGTATCTGCCACAAGCGAAAATTTGGAAGCATTCCTGTTCATTTGGACCAGCCATCCGTTTAGCGGAAACCGTAGAGGATGCTTATGACCTGATGATTACTTGTAAGATTACTAGAAATGGAAAAAAAGTTTTTGAAGACAGTGCCAGTACTTCCCAATTGAAACGCAGATATGATGAGCTGGTGGAATACTTAATGCGCGACAACGTCATTTTCGATGGAACCGTCCTCTTTACTGGTACGTGTATCATTCCACCTAATGAATTCACGTTGCAAGAAGGAGATTTGATTGAGATCACCATCCCTGAAATAGGTACGTTGAGTAATCCTGTTGAAAAGTTAGAAGTAACGAAACAAGCGACATTATCTTAAATTTATTTAGGAGGTATAGTAATGAGTGTTACAACAGAAACCCAAAATTATTTGAACTATATTAATGGAACGTGGAGCGTGTCTGAATCCAGTGAACAATTGAAAAGTACAAGTCCAGCAAATCCTTCTGAGGTTTTAGGTCATGTGCAAGCGTCTACAAAACAAGATTTGGAAAAAGCGGTAGATGCTGCAAAAGAAGGTCAGAAAAAGTGGAAGAAACTTTCCGGAGCCGAAAGAGGGAATCTATTATTCAAAGTAGCAGACATATTAGAAAGAAACATAGAAGATATTGCTGAGACGATGACACGGGAAATGGGTAAAACACTGCCCGAAGCAAAAGGAGAAACAGCTCGTGGCGTCGCTATCTTGAGATATTACGCGGGCGAAGGGATGAGAAAAGAAGGGGATGTCATCCCGTCTACTGATAGTTCTGCGCTCATGTTCAGCAAGCGAGTGCCACTTGGCGTCGTAGGCGTCATTACACCATGGAACTTCCCTGTTGCCATTCCTTTGTGGAAGATGGCTCCCGCTTTAATCTATGGAAATGCAGTGATTTTGAAGCCTGCAACAGAAGCAGCTGTAACCGCAGCTAAAGTCATTGAATGTTTTGACAAGGCAGGCATGCCAGAAGGCGTCGTCAACTTTGTGACAGGGAAAGGTTCCGTCATCGGCCAAGGCCTCGCAGAGCATAAGGATGTGACAGCCGTTACTTTCACAGGGTCCAATGCTACGGGTAATCATATTGGTCAAACAGTTGCCGCACGCGGTGGTAAATACCAACTGGAAATGGGTGGAAAAAACCCATTGATCGTGGCTGATGATTGCGACCTGGATCTGGCTGTCGATGCAGCAATCAGTGGTGGTCTTAAATCTACTGGTCAAAAATGTACATGCAGCAGTCGGGTCATTGTCCAGGAAGGGATCTATGATCAGTTCAAACAGAAACTACTAGAGAAAGTCAGTGAAATTAATGTAGGTGACGGTCTCGAAGAGCAATCCTGGATGGGACCTTGCGCGACTAAAGGGCAGTATGAAACGGTTCAAAAATATATTGAAATCGGCCAGGAAGAAGGGGCGGAATTAGTCTATGGTGGACGACCGGTGTCAAATGAATCCGGTGGATACTATATGGAGCCTACGGTCTTTGATAAAGTCACATCCTCTATGACCATCGCACAAGAGGAAATTTTCGGTCCAGTCCTGGCATTGATGAAGGTGGAAACCATTGAAGAAGCAATCGAACTAGCGAACGATGTCGATTTCGGATTGAGCGCATCGATCTTCTCGAAAAATATCGACCATATTCTCTCCTTTATTGATGACATTGAAGCTGGTCTCGTACGAATCAATTCAGAGACAGCTGGCGTCGAACTGCAAGCTCCATTCGGTGGTATGAAGGCTTCCAGCTCTTATTCACGCGAACAAGGAGAAGCGGCGAAAGAATTCTTTACAACGATGAAAACCGTATTCCTGAAAGGTTAAGAAAGAATAGAAGCTTGAAGCAAAGTCAGTCTCTATGCTGGCTTTGCTTTTTTTAGTGCCTGTCCTCCACCCTGTAAGTGGACTTAAGTGTTGTTCTAAAACTATAAAAACACAACGGAGGCGCCTGTTTAGAGTAGAAATTGGAGCTTTGTCAGAGTTCCATCCTATTAATAGAAGGAACTCGGTGTACGATACATTTAAAATAAAATCAAAAAATTCTAAATTACTTAGTTTGTTCACTATACAAACTAAGTATCTATTGATACAATGAAAAATGAAAGCGATTTCGAAATTGAAAGGAGGAAGGAGTAGGCTTGTCTTCTACTCTGTTAGAAAATGAATAAAAATAAGAACTTGTATATCGTTTTAATTACATTGGTTGCGACACTAGGTGGTTTATTGTTTGGGTATGATACAGCGGTTATATCTGGGGCAGAAGGGTCCTTACAGAATTATTTTGCTGACAATTTGAACTTAAGTTCTCTCGTCCATGGTTTGACGGTTTCCAGTGCATTGATCGGATGTATCATTGGGGGCTTGATGTCCGGTTATTTTGCTACTCGTTTCGGACGTAAACGTACATTGATATTAGCTGCCGCTCTTTTCTTATTATCTGCTCTTGGGTCCGCCTATCCGGAGGCTTTATTTTTCACGGCAGGGGAACCGAGTCATGGCCTTTTATTACTATTTAATTTTTATAGAATTATCGGTGGGATTGGTGTTGGTTTAGCATCAGCGGTTTCTCCCATGTACATCGGTGAGATTGCTCCATCCCATATCCGCGGACGTTTAGTATCATTGAATCAATTTGCTATCATCTTCGGTATGCTTGTTGTTTATTTCGTTAACTGGGGAATCGCCAGAGGACAGACGACAGAGTGGGTAAATGAGATCGGGTGGCGTATGATGTTCGCATCCGAAGCGATCCCAGCGCTTTTGTTCCTTCTTTTATTATTTACAGTGCCGGAGACACCTCGCTATTTAGCTTCACAGAATAAAAGTGAGGAAGCTTTTGCAATTTTGAACAAAATTTATGATAAGACGATGGCGAAAGCGACATTGTATGAAATCAATAATTCTTTTGATACGAAACAAGGGAAACTATTCTCTTTTGGTGTTTCTATCGTTGTTGTTGGAATTTTGCTTTCTGTGTTCCAGCAGTTCGTCGGCATCAATGTAGCGTTGTATTACGCTCCGAGAATCTTTGAGAGTATGGGAGCAGCCCGGGACGCTTCCATGTTCCAGACAATTATCATGGGGCTTGTGAATGTGATATTTACCATCATTGCAATTTTGACTGTTGATAAATTCGGACGAAAGCCGCTATTGATTATAGGCTCGCTTGGCATGACGATCGGAATGTTTGGTGTCGCTGGTCTCGCTTATGCGAATGCAATCGGAATTGCTACACTTATATTCATTATCATTTATACTGCATCCTTTATGATGTCCTGGGGGCCGATCGTGTGGGTTCTGATTTCTGAAATCTTCCCAAATAAAATCCGCGGACAAGCAGTTGCGATTGCAGTAGCTGCTCAGTGGGCTGCAAACTATTTCATTTCATCGACTTACCCGATGATGATGGAGTTCAGCGGAGGTTTAACCTATACCTTTTATGGTGTGATGAGTATTCTATCCGGTTTATTTGTATGGAAATTCGTTCCCGAAACGAAAGGGAAATCGTTGGAGCAATTAGAAATGCGTTTGCGTAGAAGTAGAGGAAACGGAGAGGAATACAAAACAATGGCTGAAACTAAATAGCCTTGAGATCAAAAGCCGTTCAGCAGGGAAACCTTGGCTGAACGGCTTTTTATTCTGGGAAGTTATTTAACGAACTCCTTCTTTAACCATTTCATCGGAAAAACGTGGCTGAAAAATGGGGAGAAGGTTTGACTTTCCGTACATTATATAGTGTTTGCCTAAAAAGAATTTTCTAAGAATTTTTCGATCATGTAATGGCAGGACCCAAGGGCAGTCGAGTATTGCGGGGCCTTTGAGAAACTGATAGCGACATCTTCTTTATGAAAACGTAAACTATGGCGTTCCACTGCTTCTTTCAAAGATGGTTGAAGAAGGTCTTCCGCCATAGCGAGACGGTTACCGATAACAACCTTTTCAGGGTTGAAGGTATTAAGGATATTACTGATGCCGATCCCTAAATAATACCCGATGTCAGCAAACAAGGCGGTTACTTGCTCATTGGTGTCTGCTTCTTCGATCAAAGACTCCAAATGGCTATCTGCTGTGTAAGAGGGAAGTTTTGCTGCCTCGCTGATCAAAGCTTTTTCTGACGCATACATTTCCCAACAACCTTGACTTCCACACAAGCATTCACGCCCGTTGATGTCTATCATCATATGGCCCAGTTCTCCAGAAAAACCTTTCTCTCCATTATACAGTTTTCCATCAATGATCAGCCCAACTCCAATACCGATACCGGCACTTACATACACAATATTGTTCGCTTGAGCAGGGGGGGAATGATGAAATTTTTCTTCGTAAGCTCCCGCATTCGCTTCATTATCAATGATGACTGGAAGGTGGAAGACTTGTTCCAATTCTTGTTTCAAGTCGATGTCCTCCCATTCCAGATTCGGAGCGAGAAGGACGAGACCATTGTTATCGACGATGCCCGGAACTCCCACTCCGATTCCTACTACACCGTAGGGAGAGGAAGGAGTCTGGTCGATTAAATGTTGTATGGTTTCTATGATGACCGGGAGCCATTGATTGAAATTTTCTTTGGAAATGCTTTGACGTTGTTCAGCAATGATTTCACCGTTTAAGTTAGTTAATATGCCAAGGATATAATTAACACCAAGATTAATGCCGATGGAATAACCAGCCTTTTCATTGAAGAGTAACATCAGAGGTCTTCTTCCCCCACTGGAGGAACCAGGACCTTGTTCAATAATAATTTCCTCTTCGATTAGTTCGGCGGCTAAAGAAGAAACGGTTCCTTTAGTAACCCCTAGTTTTTTGGCGATCGCAGAACGTGATACCGGTGCATCGGTCATGATCGTCTCTAATATTCTTTTTTTATTTTGCGATTTGATGGATTGTTGAGACCAAGACATGCATACATCCTCCAGACTATCTGTCTATATTTGTATGCATCATTGTATCATATAATCGATTGAAAAAGCCCTGGTCAAGAGTAACGACCAGGGCTCACTTTAGATTTAATTTTCTTGGTATATAAAGTAGTCGAAATCTGCTGGTTGACTTTGACCTGATGTGTCCTGGCATTGCATTCCTACAAAAGCGCCTGTAAAGAATCCGCCGCCTTCCACGTAATCATCAGACAGTTTGTAAGATGGCAGGGAGACAGGTAGTTCGTGCCAGCTTTCCCCGTCAAAAGAATAGGCATATGTGTAAATGTTCGTTTTCACATCTACTCTGAGGTAAACATCATCCACCTCATCAGGAATGATTACTCCTTGATCTAAGGTTTGACTGAAAGAAAAATTATCACAAATGGTTAAATCTAATACTCTTGTCCTTCTTTCTTCATCCCATGTAATTTGGAGCGCTGTCCAATTTTTTGTATTGTAATAATTGACTAGTCCGGCTGCTTGTTGGAAGGTCTCTGGTCTGAAATCTACTTTCGTTACTGCCCTGAAGTTAAAATGCTGCCATCTTCTTGCAACATAGGCCTGGGTGAAAGTGGAAGTTAAAGATTCCTTACCATAAAGACGCAGATGTCCTGGACGTTCCCTTAGAGAAGCGATGTTCTCATCCAGCGGAATTCGTAAAGATTGAAAATGATGATTCAGATTATTGCTATCAAAATCGTCTTTTTCCACAAAATCTTTATCCCATTGGACTTCAGGAATTTCTGGTCCTTCAATTTCAAGAGAGGGTTGATTTCCTCCCACTACATACGGCCAGTCATTTTCCCATTCTAATCTTTGGATAGCCGTTTCCCGCCCAAGGGGGCAATAGCCTCTTGGGTCTAAAAGGGCATCCGTTACTTTTGGAAGCGGTCTCCCTGTAAGGTGGACAAGGAACCATTCATCTGTATGGGTTTTAACCATCGATGCGTGACCTGCTTTTTGAAGGGGGTTTCGTGGGTATGGCCATGTCGTAATAAGCGGATTATCTGGATGAATTTCATAAGGACCTTTGAGACTAGTAGAACGTGCCAATGTAGCCTGGTGGTCGAATTTCGTTCCCCCTTCGGCTGTCAATAAATAGTAATAGCCGTTCATTTTATAAAGGTGGGGAGCTTCTGTAAGTTTTACGTCCGTCCCTTTGAAGATGATTTCCGGTTTACCAATGAGCTTTTTCTCCTCATGACTATACTCCTGAAGGACGATTCCATAAAAGTTGTGGTGACCAACACGGTGATCCCACATCATATTCACTAAATACTTTTTGCCATCATCGTCATGAAAAAGCGAGGGATCAAATCCGGAACTATTTAAATGGACAGGATTGGACCATTCGCCATCAATGGTGTCACAAGTGACGAGGTAGTTGTGGGAATCTTTCCATTGTCCATCGACAACTTTTACGTCTGTATAGATGAGCCAAAACTTTCCATCACTATAAGAAAGAGCAGGGGCCCATATCCCACCTGAATCGGGGTTTCCGCGCATATCTAATTGTTCTATCCGGTTCAAGGGCCGGGAAATTAACCGCCAGTTTTTCAGATCCTTAGAATGATAGATTCCAACCCCAGGGAACCATTCGAAAGTAGATACGGCAATGTAGTAGTCTTCCCCATCCCGACAAATGCTCGGATCGGGATGGAATCCGGTTAAAATTGGATTTTGGATCGTTGTCATAATCATCACCTCTAAAATTTTTTAAACCAAGCTCGTATATTCGTGAATATTTACTTTTAAAAAATTCTCAAATGTGAAGGCAGCCATACCTAAAGCAGATGAGTGGGAATTGAATTCTGAGAAGTGGATTTTTAAAGAGTCTTGTTGAAACCAAAGCGCATTGTGTTTTGTTTTTCCCATCATAGGTTGTTCGATCCATCGCTGTGCTGCAGTAATTCGGTTACCGATAATGACGCGCTCTGGGTTGAATGAATTAATGATATTCGTCAGACCTATTCCTAAATATGTACCAATGGAATGGAAAGTATCTATCGCATCTTCATCGCCTTTTTCTGCCTTTTCAATCATGTTTGTTAAAGGATCCACGTAATCCTTCCAACTTATTTGAGAACTAGAAGTAAGCGCCTGCTCGGAAGCATATAACTCCCAGCACCCCTGATTTCCACATCTACATCTGTGGCCACGTCCTTCTACGGTCATATGGCCGAGTTCTCCTGAAAAACCATCGGTCCCTCTGTAAAGTTCGCCATTCAAAATCAATCCAACCCCAATGCCGACCCCGACACTTACGTAGATGATATCTTTTTCCCAGCGACCGGAACCAAAAGTTTTTTCCCCATAAACTCCTGCATTCGCTTCGTTTTCAACAATGACAGGACATTCATATCGCTGATGAATCATCCCCTTGATGTCTATGTTTTCCCAGCCAAGGTTCGGAGCAAGCAGGATTTTTCCTTCTTTGTTTACAGCACCCGGCACTCCGATCCCGATTCCAACAATCCCATATTCGCTCTGGGGTGCTGACTGAATGAGTTGGTCGATCACCTGGAAAAGCTTCACCCTAATATATTCGAAAGAGAGGTCATTGAAGTAAGTCGTCACTTCTTCACATATGTTGCCGACGAGGTCTGTACGAATTCCTAAAATGTAATTCACTCCGATATCGACACCGATAGAATAACCTGCTTTTTCATTGAAGAGGAGCATGACAGGTCTTCTTCCTCCCTTTGATTCACCGGGCCCTTTTTCATAGATCAGCCCTTCACCTAATAACTCCGTAACCTGGGAGGAAACGGTCCCCTTATTCAATTGGGTTTCATTCGCGATATCTGCCCGGGAGATCGGTGATTGGTTCAGAATGGTTTCTAACACTAAAGATTTGTTGACATTCTTAATCGTATACTGATTCCAAGTGTATTTTTTGGTCATTTAACCCCATCGCTTTCTATTTTTTTAAATTATAACACAATTTTATTTGTTTATCCATTGGACAAACTAAGATTTGTTTGATAGTCTTTGATTAAACATTTATAAAATAATGAAAATTCTATTCTTTATAAGAGGGAGGTCACCTGTTTAAGAAAGCGGTTTCTTTTATTTTTAGCACCACTTATTTTTAAAAATCTTAACGCATCTTTCAGGAGGTTATCGTAATGACTTATTTTAATAATATTGACAAAATCAAATATGAGGGCCCTCAATCCAATAATCCATATGCGTTCAAATTCTATAATCCGGAAGAAGTAGTAGGCGGACGTTCGATGGAAGAATATCTCCGTTTTGGGGTGGCATACTGGCATACATTCACAGAAGACCTGTCTGATCCATTTGGTACTGGTACCGCTATCCGTTCCTGGGATAAATATGATGACATGGACTTAGCAAAAGCTAGAGTGGAAGCAGCATTTGAATTCTTTGAAAAACTGAATGTTCCTTATTTCTGTTTCCATGATGTAGACATTGCACCAGAAGGAAGCAATTTAAGAGAGTCGAACCAGAACCTTGATACCATTGTTGCGATGATTAAGGATTATATGAAAGATAGCAAAACGAAATTGCTTTGGAATACGGTGAATAATTTCACTCATCCCCGGTTTGTCCATGGAGCGGCATCATCGAATAATGCTGACGTCTTTGCCTATGCGGCTGCAAAAGTGAAGAAAGGTTTGGAAGTCGGGAAAGAATTAGGCTCAGAAAATTATGTGTTCTGGGGCGGTCGTGAGGGTTATGAAACCCTTTTGAACACCGATATGAAGCTGGAGCTTGACAATCTCGGACGTTTCTTCCGGATGGGGGTAGATTACGCGAAGGAAATCGGATTCGATGCGCAGTTCCTCATTGAACCGAAGCCGAAGGAACCAACGACGCATCAATATGATTTTGATGTTGCATCAGGTTATGCATTCTTACAAAGGTATGATCTTGCCGACCATTTTAAATTCAATATTGAAGCAAACCATGCGACATTAGCTGGTCATACATTCGAACATGAACTTCGTTATGCACGGGTCAATGATATGCTAGGTTCGGTGGATGCCAACCAGGGTCACCCATTATTGGGCTGGGATACAGATGAATTCCCTTCTGATCTTTACTCTACTACTCTAGCAATGTATGAAATCATTAAAAATGGCGGCTTAGGCTCCGGAGGATTGAATTTCGATGCGAAGGTACGTCGCGGATCCTTTGCGCCAGAAGATTTATTCCACGCACACATTGCTGGGATGGATAGTTTTGCTGTCGGATTGAAAGTTGCTCAGAAATTGATTGATGATGATGTACTTGATGGCCTTGTAAATGAGAGATACTCAAGCTTCCGCGAAGGTATTGGAAAAGATATCGTTGATGGCTCTACGGACTTCCATAAGTTGGAGGAACATGCTTTAAGACTTGATGGTATTGAAAATCAATCAGGAGGTTTAGAAAAGATTAAAGCGAAAATCAATCAATACTTGCTGACGATGTATGCAGAGGAGAAGTAATCTATGAAATATGTGATCGGTGTTGATTTGGGGACAAGTGCAGTAAAGCTGTTACTTGTCGACCAAAATGGTGATATAGCTCTAGAGGTGTCGAAGTCTTATCCTCTTATCCAAGAAAAAAACGGCTATAGCGAGCAGGACCCTGAAGTATGGGTGGAAGAAACACTTGCTGGATTGAAAGAACTAGTCCAGCAGGCCCCGTGTCCTGCGTCTGATATTGAAGGCATGAGTTTTTCTGGGCAGATGCATGGGCTTGTCCTGTTGGATAATGAGAAGAAACCATTAAGGAATGCAATTCTTTGGAATGATACACGTACAACCAAACAGTGCCGGGATATTCTTCACCAAGTAGGAGAGGATCGCCTGCTTGCAATCACGAAAAATCCTGCATTGGAAGGATTCACTCTTCCAAAAATTTTGTGGGTGAAAGAAAACGAACCAGAACTTTATGGAAAAGCTTCTACCTTTGTCTTGCCGAAGGATTACTTGCGATATCGTCTCACTGGTGAAATCGCCATGGATTATTCGGATGCAGCCGGTACACTTTTGCTCGATCTATCGGCAAATGATTGGAGTAAGGAAATCTGTGATGCTGTTGGTATAAACATAGAGATCTGCCCTCCTTTAGTGAGCTCGAGTGATCAAACAGGCGTTGTAGAGGCAGGAGTGGCGGAACAAACTGGACTTCGTGCACATACAAAAGTCTTTGCAGGTGGTGCGGATAATGCTTGCGGGGCGATTGGTTCAGGTATACTGAGTGATGGAAAGACACTGTGCAGTATCGGGACTTCAGGCGTCATCCTCTCCTATGAGTCAAGTCGGGATAAGGATTTTGGAGGAAAAGTCCATTACTTCAACCATGGCGCCCCTGATGCTTACTACACGATGGGTGTTACGCTTGCGGCTGGAGACAGTCTCCGTTGGTTTAAAGATGTCTATGCACCGCAAGAAACATTTGAAGCCTTTGCAAAGGGAGTCGAAGAAGTTTCTCCAGGATCCAGAGGATTATTGTTCACTCCTTATATTTCAGGAGAACGGACACCGCATGCCGATGCCAACATACGTGGGAGTTTCATAGGAATGACCCACTCTCATACGAGAAGAGAATTCGTCCATGCAGTAATGGAAGGGATTACTTTTTCATTGAATGAATCGCTTGAGATTTTTCGAGAGAATGGAAAAACGATTGATACCATAGTATCGACAGGTGGCGGAGCGAAGAATGAATATTGGCTGCAAATGCAGGCGGATATCTTTAATGCCGAAGTCGTCAAATTGTCGAGCGAACAGGGTCCAGGTGTAGGAGCAGCGATGCTTGCGGCGTACGGCTGCGGGTGGTTTGATACTTTGGAAGGTTGTGCAGATGAATTTCTGACAATCGAAAAGACTTTCTCACCAGACAAGGAAAAAGTGGAGTCCTATAAAAAGTTGTTCCACATTTATCAGGATGTATATGCCTAGACGAAAGAGTTGAATGAACGTCTGCAATCCTATAGGTGATCAATAAAGAGAGCGTCTTACCATTTTGGATAAGACGCTCTTTTTATGGTGTCCCTGTATCCCCGCACTTTTCTTTATGGACTAAAAAGAAAAGTAAATAATTCTAAGCATTTGGCTTTTTCCATTGTATTTGAGCAGTTGTTAATGATTTTCATTTTGGAAAGTGAAGACGGTTTGCTGCGAATAGATCGTATTAGCTGTTAATTCTATAGAAGGGAAATCTTGATGATGGAGGGAGGCTGGTGATCCTTGTGTTTCAAAACAAACGCCTAAATACTTTTCCGATTGTTTTTCAGCTAACTGGTGGTCATCTGTCAGGTTATTTCCTGTATACATCACCACACCAGACTGATCCGTTTCCACTATCATTATTCTTCCACTGTCGTGATCTCTAACCTCAATGATATTCTTATCTCCTTTAGAAAAAAGGAAGTAATGGTCATAGCCGGATTTTGCAATTTTGTTCTGATCATAATCCGATTCTATCCCGGTACGTAAAGGGGTAGGACGGCGAAAGTCAAAAGGCGTACCTTCTACATGGCGGACGTGTCCACTAGGAATCAGGTCTTCATCCAGTTCGAGAAAGTGTTTGCTGGGCATTTTCACTTCATGATCGTGGATAGTTCTTTTTGCGTACCCACTTAAGTTGAAATATGTATGGTTAGTTAAGGTTAGGACGGTATCCTGGGTACTCACTGCTTCGTAATCTACCTTTAATTGGTTATCATTGTCGAGTTGATAAGTGACTTTCACGTTAACATCGCCAGGATAACCATCACTCAAATGAGGAACTTGCAGAGTAAGAACAAGGCCGACATGCTCAGGATCCTGGAATGTGCTTGTTTCCCAAAGCCGTTTGTGAAACCCTCCAGAACCTCCATGGATATGATTCTCGCCATCATTTGCTTCCAAGTTGTACTTTTTTCCATTGATGGTAAAGGTGGAGCCTGCAATCCGGCCGGCTACTCTTCCTATCAGGGCACCGAAAAAGTTAGGGTCTTCCAGGTAATCTTCGTCTTTCTGGTAACCAAGTACGACATTCTCGATATTCCCTTTGTTATCAGGAACATTGATTTCTTTGATGATCCCTCCATAATTTAAAACTTTTACTGACATTTCCTTAT
Source organism: Halobacillus dabanensis (assembly GCF_900114165.1). Taxonomy (GTDB): domain Bacteria; phylum Bacillota; class Bacilli; order Bacillales; family Halobacillaceae; genus Halobacillus; species Halobacillus dabanensis. The sequence goes on along the minus strand of NZ_FOSB01000002.1, from coordinate 308,605 downwards.
CGTTAATAAGAGTGTATTGGGTCCACCCGTTTGGTAGTTTTTCTTCCGTGACCTTCATTTCCATCCTCCTCTTCATAGTTTCTTCTATTGTATCACTTTGTTAAATCGATGGAGGTAACAACCTGCTTCCCATTCGACCATAAACCAGCAATAAGAGTTCCTGTTTTTTGATTGACTTGGAAAGCAATCCAACAAATAAACTTCTTATTTTTTGATATAATATCGTCTATGTTATTTTCATTTTTTAAAGGATGGTATGTTATGTTATTTTAAAAGAAATCAGTAAACTTTACAGACCTCCAGATTACGGATAACGTATGAATATTAGAGTTATCGATTTAGGAGTAAATACCTTTATGTGATAATGGGTAGGAAGAGTTTGACTAACGAGATTTCCATACTAATCGTAAAGGAGTTTTAAGATGACAAAGTATACTGGATATGTTGGAACTTATACCAAACAGGAAAGTAAAGGCGTCTATCAGTTTACGCTCGATACGGACAACAAAGAATTAAGAGATGTGAAACTAGCGGCAGAGCTGGCAAACCCGACGTATGTCACGGTGAGTGACGACCATAAGAATTTATATGCGGTCACGAAAGAGGGAGAAGACGGCGGTGTTACAGCCTTTACGATTGGTGAGGAGAGCGGGGAATTGACGAAATTAAATAGTCAAACCGCTGTCGGGTCACCTCCATGCCACGTGAGCGTCGATTCCGAAAAAAGCACGGTGTTGACAGCTAATTATCATACAACGAAAATTGCATCCTATTTAACAAACAAAGATGGCTCCCTTGATCCCGCCGCTTCCGTTGTGGAACACGAGGGCACCGGTCCACATGAAAGACAGGAGAAACCGCACATGCATTTTGCCGGTTTCACACCAGATGAAAAGTACGTGGTTGCCATCGATCTCGGAACTGACAGGGTAATCACCTATCTTTCTGATAACGGTAAATTAAATCAGGCCCAAGTCTTCAACACAAAACCAGGTAGTGGTCCAAGACACATCACCTTCCACCCGAATAAAAAGTTCGCCTATGTGATGACAGAACTAAGTTCAGAAATCCTTGTCCTTCATTATGATGAGAAAGATGGAAGTTTTTCAGATGAACAGGTGATTTCAACCATTCCCCAGGATTTTAATGAAACGAACGACGGAAGTGCAATCCATATTTCTTCTGATGGTCAATATGTATACGCCGGAAATCGTGGGCATAACACCATTGCAGTATATAAAGTAGACCAGGATACAGGGCAATTAACATTCATCGATTGGACGTCAACCGAAGGAAATTGGCCGCGTGACTTTGTTCTGGATCCTTCCGAAGATTTCCTTATTGCTACGAACCAAAAATCAAACACGATGACATTGTTTGAGAGAGACAAATCTACAGGAAAGCTATCCTTGATTCAATCTGACGTCTTCGTACCGGAACCTGTTTGTGTGAAATTTATTGGAGATGCATGATTGTAGCGCTTCCCCTTTCAGGTCTTAAGGAACCGACTTATGAACAGAAAAAATAGGTGAAACAGTCATCCTGAGCCAGGGTGGCTGTTTTCTTTTTTATTGGGCAATGAAACGATATCAAGCGATTTTAATATGCCTGACATTAAAAGAGTAACCCCTCCGTGTCACGTATCCTTTCGTTCACTAACGCACCAGAAGTCAGGCACGAAAACACAAAAAACATGAAAATTTTTTTCAATCTATTGCAAAAAAGAGTGAAAACGCTCACACTAAGAGTATAGTAGACAAACAAAGCGTCATTTGGCTCACACCCTTCAAATTAGGGTTCACAAGGACTATGTGTCTCCTGCAGCCTCTTTAAAAATAGACGAATTTTCAGTAAAATAATTTTCATGGGAACTTAGCCATTTATAAATCTGAACCATGAAGCAAACAATAAACCGTGACCTGGATATAAGCCTGTTTACTTACATATTTGGTGGTCATGTTTTATACTGGAAAAAGCGTAAAAGTACAGGAGGTAGTCACGAAAATGAGTCAACAACACATGACAAGTCATGGAATCGATACCGTAGAAAGAATGGACGACATGACCTTTGTTTTATTCGGAGCCAGCGGGGATTTAGCAAAACGGAAAATCTACCCTGCCCTCTATAACCTATATCTTGAAGGGAAAATGCCGAACTCTCTCTCTGTCGTAGGATTGGGACGCAGACCTTATACGAAGGAAGATTTTCATAATATCATCAAGGAATCACTGGAAACCTTCTCTAGAAGAGATGTCGACACATCCAATCTGGAAGCGTTTCTCGAAGTCTTCCGTTACTTTATTTTTGATGCAATGAAAGAAGAATCCTATAAAGGTTTGAAGGCATTCATCGAAGAGCGTGAAAGCGAGCTTTCTATTCCAGAGAATCGGTTGTTCTATATGTCTGTCGCACCTAAATTGGTGGAGCCGATTACCGCATCGCTTCATGAGAGCGGCATTACAGATACGGATGGCTGGAAGCGTCTGATTGTAGAAAAGCCTTTCGGAAGCGACTTGCATTCAGCGAGACACTTGAATGATGAACTGACGAAAGTTTTCCAGGAGGAAGAAATCTTCCGCATTGACCACTATCTTGGAAAACCGATGGTTCAGAACCTTGAATCATTGATCCGTCCGAATCCTATTTTGAGTTCTCTTTGGAATCATCAACAGATAGCCAACGTTCAGATTACGGCGAGTGAAACAGTGGGCGTCGGTACTAGAGCCGGCTATTATGATAAAGCTGGAGCAATTCGCGATATGGTGCAGAACCACCTGTTGCAATTAGTCATGATGACAGCTCTTCACCATCCGGAAAAATTGACGCCGAAACAGATTGAAGAGAAGAAGAAGGCGATCATGGAATCATTGCGACCAGTCGAAACAGATGAGATTTCCAAGCATGTCGTCCGTGGTCAGTACGAAGCGGGAGAAATCAATGCCGAACACATTCCAGGGTACATGGAAGAGGAAGGCGTAGCCGAAGACTCCAACAATGACACATACTTCGCAGCTCGCTTGTACATCGACAACAACTACTGGAAAGGCATTCCTTTTTACATCCGTACAGGGAAGCGTATGAATAAGAAATCAACAAAGATCATCATCGAATTCAAAAATGAAGTCGAGGATGATGAAGATGCAGCAGGAGCGGTTTCTAACTTGTTGATGATTGAAATTAATCCAAACGAAAGTGTCGGTTTACGAATCAACCTGAAAGATGATTCGAACGAGAAATTCGAACCGGCGTACATCAACTTCACCAAGAACCTTGATGCTCAGCCGGAAGCCTACGAGAACTTGTTGGGGGATGCCATGCTTGGTCACTCCACCTATTTCGCGCACTGGAACGAAGTCGAGCTTTCCTGGAAGTGGATCCAGCCGATTTTAGAAGCGTTCGAAAATGATGCCCTTCCTCTTCACGGCTATCAAGCAGGATCCGAAGGGCCGGAAGCGGCTGAGAAGCTCTTGAATGAAGATGGCAATACGTGGTGGTAATAAATTTTTATTAGATAGAATGGAAAGGATTTGGTCGGATAATGGAAAAGCAGAATATCGGAGTTATCGGTTTAGGTGTCATGGGGGCGAATCTTGCTCTTAATATCCAGGACAATGATTACACTGTATCTGTCTATGATTACTGGACAGACCGTGTAGATGAGCTAGTAGGAAATGAAGAAAACAGTGGCGGTATTTCTGGCGCTTACAGTGCAGAAGAATTCGTCGCTTCCCTTGAAAAGCCACGCAAAATTTTGATGATGGTCAAAGCAGGGGAAACGACAGACAAAGTCATCGAAAGTCTTGTTCCACATCTGGAAGAAGGCGACATGCTGATCGACGGTGGTAACACGTACTATGAAGACACAGAACGCCGTGCCGCTTACTTAGAAGAAAAAGGCATCCACTTCATAGGCACTGGATTCTCTGGCGGAGAAGAAGGCGCACGTAAAGGTCCTTCCATCATGCCAGGAGGACCAAGTGAAGCATATGCCGAAGTGAAGCCGATTTTTGACGCAATTGCAGCGAATGTAGAAGGCGCAGCTTGTGCAGCCTACATGGGACGCGGTGGTGCTGGCCACTATGTGAAAATGGTGCACAACGGCATCGAGTATGGCGACATGCAGCTCATTTGTGAAGCATACTTCATCATGAAGAACGTCCTTGGCCTTTCCGCACAAGAACTGCACGAAGTGTTCAAAGAGTGGAATGAAGGCGAACTGGATAGCTACCTGATCGAGATTACGGCAGACATTTTCACAAAAGTGGACGAAGAAACAGGAAAACCACTTGTTGAAGTCATCCTTGATACAGCAGGCCAAAAAGGAACAGGAAAATGGACAAGTAAGAGTGCCCTGGACCTTGGCGTGCCACTTCCAATCATCACAGAATCCGTATTCTCCCGCTTCCTTTCTGCAATGAAAGAAGAGCGCGAGAAAGCAAGCCAATACCTGACAGGACCAGAAGTTACTTTTGACGGAAATAAAGAAGAAGTAATCGAAAACCTTCGTAAAGCATTGTACATGAGTAAAATCTGCTCCTACGCCCAAGGCTTCGCACAAATGCGTGCACAGTCCGAAGAAAAAGGCTGGGACCTGCAGTACGGCGATATCGCGATGAACTTCCGCGGCGGCTGCATCATCCGCGCACAGTTCCTGCAGAAGATCAAAGACGCTTACGACAAAGAAGAGAACCTGACGAACCTGTTGCTTGATCCATACTTCCAGGACATCGCAACATCGTATCAAAAAGAGCTTCGCGAAACGCTCACTCTAGCTATTCAAAACGGCGTACCAGTACCGGCATTCTCCAGTGCGCTGGCATACTATGACAGCTACCGTACCGCAAAGCTTCCAGCGAACTTGCTGCAAGCACAACGCGACTACTTCGGTGCTCACACGTATCAGCGTATTGATAAAGAAGGCACGTTCCATACAGATTGGATCAACGGATAATCAAGATAAGAGCGCAAACCTCCATCGGATGAGGTTTGCGCTCTTTTTTTATTTTAAAAGAAACAGTAAGGAATGGAAAAAAGACTTTTTCCAATCTATTTGCACTCCCTCCCTTTAAGAATTTTGATATTTTATAGGACTATTTTTATCTCACTTGAATCTGAAAAAGTCTGATATTCCGATTAACTTTTTCAAGCATTGCTTTTTTGTTCTTTATAAGAAATAGGAGTGTGTAATTTTGATTAATTGTAAGCTATATGGAGATATACGAAGATTAACCTACACTTTTTGTTCTATATAAAGAATAATGGTTCTTTTTAAAGTTTTCCATAAAATAACTTAGGTACTATAATCAGGTTACAGTATTCTTAATAAAGAACAAAAATTGATTTTCAAGAACGAATGATTGTGAAAAAGGGGGGAGATCCTCTGGAGCCAAGAAGGGATAAATTTAGAAGACAGCGCAAAACGCGGATGGTGAAAACGACCAAACACATTACATGCAGTGTTGCAATTAGTTCACTGATTGTCGGTACAAGTTCTCAATTTGTTGGTAAGACGTTAGGGGCATTTAACGATTCGGATGTGGCAACCTCGCAAATACAAGCTTGTGAAGTGTTCCCCGGATATATAAATGAACTGTTCTCAGACGTGAAAGAAGAACTTCTTCTCTTTAATAATGAAGTGAAAAATATTCCAGAGGTTACTAGTTATACGTCTTCTTTTGAGCGAATAGCAGGGTTATCGGAATATTCCTTGCAACAATTGAAGGAGGAAGAAAAACTACTGAAAGATAAACTGACGAAACTGGAAAAATTACAAAACGATCGCTTGCAATTGGATAAAAGCCTGGACATTGAAAAAGAAAACCTTAAAGAGAGAGCCCATACTATCTATAAATTATTTGTAAGGATTGCTCAACTTTCAGATCAGACAACAGCTTCTTGCTTACAGGATCAATATCCATTAGCAGGTGATACATTAAAGGATCTAATGGTCAAGAGTGGGTTGAATCACAAACAAATTGAAAAGCTTTTATTCTATTATAATACCAATCAGTTTGGTCAGAATGCTTCTCCCGCCATAGGGACAGCAATTTGGGAGGATTTTCAAGCTTCCATCAATGAAATCTTCACGTCTCCTAAAAAACAGTTAGAAAAGAATAACCAGACGATGAAAGAAGAGAAGAAAAAGATAGAAGAAGAAATCGCTTCTCTACAAGCCATTATTAAGCAGTTGGAAAAAGAGGAGAAAGAGAAGATAGCGAAAGAAAAGGCTGAAAAAGAGGAAGAAGAAAAACTGAAGGAAGCAAAAGAGAAGGCTGAAAAAGAGAAAGAAGAACAGAAAGAAGCAGAAGAGCAAAAAGCTAAAAAGGATCAAGGAGAGCAGCAGGACAGTCAGAAAGAAACATCGGATGATTCTTCTGAAGAAAAAGAGGAAAGCAAAGAGGATGACGGTCCCGAAAATAAACAAGTAAGTAAAGAGGAGAATAAAGAAGATAAATCAAGTAACGATAAGTCCTCTTCCAGCAATGAACAAACATCAGAAAAAGGAACAGATGAATCAAAAGATAAAAAGAAAGTAGATGAGCCAGAAGAGAAAAAAGATTCGCAAGGAAAACACTCTTCCTCTGCGGAGAGTACAAAAAATAATAAAGATCAGTCCTCAAAAAATGATGGAGAAGAAGGAAACTCTTCAGGCCAAGGGCAAGACACTTCTAAAGAAAAGAAAACTAAAACATCTAAAGAAGGAGATTCATGATGAAAAATGTATTGAGTACACTCATGACATTTCTACTGTATGGGATATTAATTTTCATGGTAGTCATAGTGGCTGTTTCTAAAATCTCTGGCGGTGAATCCACGTTTATGGGATATCAATTAAAAACTGTCCTTTCCGGTTCTATGGAACCTACGTTCCAAACAGGTTCGATTGTTGCGATAGAACCTACCGATGATGGAACTCAGTATAAAAAGGGCGATGTTATTACATTTCTCCGTGAGGAAGGCGTTCTCGTCACTCACAGAATCATAGAGGTTAAAGGATCAGGCGAAAATACCAGCTATGTCACCAAGGGAGATAACAATGATGGCGCTGACCTGGAACCAGTGTTAGCAAGCAATGTCGTTGGTAAGTATGTGGATTTCACGGTTCCCTATATTGGTTATGTGATGGATTTTGCTAATTCCAAGCTAGGATCTCTTTTATTACTAGTCGTTCCGGGAGTTGGGTTGTTTGGTTATGGATGTATCTCCATCTGGAGAGAGATTTCCAAACTTGAAGATAACAAAGAGAAAGAATCTGCAAAGGCTTAACGGTTGTACTCCTTGTACATAAGCAAGGATTCAATATAAAAAAACATAAATTTTAAGGAGGAAGTTACATGGGTTTGAAAAAGAAATTAGGTTTGGGTGTTGCATCAGCGGCTTTGGGATTGTCTTTGGTGGGTGGAGGAACGTTTGCCTACTTCAGTGATACAGCTGAGGCTAGCGGATCATTTGCTGCAGGTACATTAGATTTATCTGCGGATCCAACAACAGTTATTGATGTAGGGAATCTTAAGCCAGGGGATACAATGCTTCGTTCATTTGACTTAGTAAATGGTGGATCTTTGGATATTGCTTCTATTAATCTAGATACTGATTATTCTGTTAGTGACGCTGAGGGTGATAATTCTCAAGATTTGGGTAAGCACATTAGAGTGAATTTCTTACTGAATGCTGATAAGTTAGATGCACCTATATTCTCTACTACCCTAGCGGATTTGAAGGGGATGAGTCCTGATGTGATTGAAGGTAATATATTTAGTGGCTGGCTTGCCGAAAGAGGCGGTAACCTTGCAGCTGGAACATCTGATACTCTCTATGTACAATACGAATTTGTAGAAAATAACCAGGATCAAAACCAATTCCAAGGGGATGGCCTTGAGCTTACTTGGAAATTTGAAGGTAAGCAGGGAGCTGGAGAAGCTAGATAAGTTGTTTCAAAGGGTGGGGGGGATTCCTCCCGCCTTTTCTTTACTAACACTAAAGGAGATCCTATTATGAAAAAACTCCCTCTCTTTCTTAAATTCTTCAGCATTTATAGTATATGTATTTTACTCTTCGTCCTCTTCCAACCGATCGGGTCAACCAAGGCATTAGAAGATGCTTCGGAGATTGATCTTTCAACCTCGCACGAACGAGTCATTGATATCGAAAACTTTAAGCCGGGTGATTATGCAGTCCGCTCCTTTGCTTTGAATAACGATGGCACTCAGAATCTCCAATACACAATGACCTCCTCACATAAAAGCGGATCAGAAAAATTGTATAACCAATTAACCTTCATCCTGGAAATTGAAGGTGAGCAAGTATTTGCTGGTCATCTATCAGACTTTGAAAAGATTTCAGCAAGAAAGCTTGCAGCAAAAAACGCCGATGAAATGACTTTGAAGGTGGAGTTTCCATACGAATCAGGGAATGAATTTCAAGGGTTGGCAACAGAAGTGGGCTTTACGTTCTTTGCAGAAGGTGATATACCTCCAGTGTCAACACCTGATCAGGGAGAGGGTTCTCCACAGAGCCAGGCAGATCAACCAACAGGATCATCAGAAGGTGGGATGCTCCCACAGACAGGAGAAGGTTCTCCTCTCCTATATTACCTTGTGGGCGGATTATTATTAACATTGGGTGTTTCCCTTTATATCCGGAGTTTCTTTAGGAAGAAACAACCAGTTGTCGGAGCAGAATCGTCTTAGGATTTTGCTCTTTTTTCTTAGGAGTGATGAATAATGAAGTGGTTGGCATTAGGAATCATCCTTGTTGGTCTGGGGGTGATTAGTTATCCGTTTGTTGAAAATCAATGGGCTTCGTATAAAAAGGATCAATATATTCAACAGTTTGAATCTGGTGAAGGGGGTAGTAGTCCACCTTTAACCTTTGAGAGTAATGATCAAATAGAGGATGTGAATGACATTCTTGCGGCGGGAGAGGGTAACCAATCCATATTTACCAAAGATGAGAAAGACGGATCTATCATAGGAACCATTGAGATTCCTACGATTCAATTGAAACTGCCTATTTTACAGGGGGCAAGTGACTACAATTTAAAATATGGGGTGGGGCATATGAATGGGACAGCTCCTATTGGCCATAATGGTAATGCCGCACTTGCTGCTCATAGGGGCTATAGCGATGGCAAACTTTTTAACAAATTGGATGAAGTGAAAGAAGGGGATTCTATCTTTTTTCATACGACGGAGGGGAGATTCGAGTATGAAGTTCAAAACTCATTGCTTGTAACTCCAGATAATTTAACCGTTCTGAAACAATCAGGAGAGGGAAGCATGGTAACGCTAATCACTTGTGACCCAGTACCGGACCCGACTCACCGTTTAATTGTTAAAGCTGGTTTAATAGATTAGTAAACGAATCATATAAATAGCATAGAGTAGAAAGGAGAAGAAATTGTGAAGAAATGGTATACAGGTATATTAATCATCGGTGGTGTTGTTACCTTGGTAGCCTTAAGTGAAACGACTTCCTTTGGAGAAAAGCTTTTAGGAAGTGATGCAGACAAACAGGTCGAAGCACGGGAGGAAATGTCAGAAGGAAAAGAGATTTTAAAACAATCGATCGAAGCTATGACCAAGGTGAATGGTTTTCGTATTATAGGAGAGAAAATGCAGGACAATAAGGGGAATGGACAAACACAACCATTGATAGAAGTAAATGTATTATTAGGAGAGGAGCCGAAGATCCATTCTAAGTCTTCGCTTACAGGAGAAAATGAATCAAATCAAGGTATAGAATTCTACATGAATGGCGACCAGATGTATATAAACACAGCAGGTCAATGGGTTATGCTACCAAACTCCGGGGGCCATTTTGATAAGTTGAAAAATATAAATGATGACGAAATAGATGAGATGTTGGGAGGAAGTCAAGTGTTTGAGATGAGGGATAACGGGGGTAGTTATGTTATTTCTCTTCAGGACGGAAACATGATCCAGGATCTGATGCCAGCTGCAGGAATAGAGGAGACCACTTCAGGTGAAAATCAGACTATAGAAATCTTCATTGAAAAATCTACTTATCTCATGAAAGAAATTATTGTAGACAGTAATTCAGGAAAAATAATGTACACGATAAGTGATATTAATGCGGTTGAGGAAAGTGTGTTCCCCGAAGTAGCAGTAGAAGGTACGATTAAATTGTTGGACAAAACTGAAGGAAACAATTCAGTAAAGTAAGTCAATATGTCTCTGTCTCTGAACTGTGGTTATCTGTCTTAATAAAAAGGTTTTTGTTGGGAATTTAGTCAGCTATGCAGGAGAAATGAATTTTCAATAGAGTCGAGAGCGGTGTGGTACGCTCTTGACTCTTTTTAATTATAAAGATTGCTGGGTGTTAACAATCACGTTAATGTTAAAGTTCTACGCATATTTAACTCCCTGTATCTTTTCATGCAATAAGAAAAGAGCGCCAAATATACATAGGAGAGTCTCCAAACAGCTTATTCCAGGGGGAAAGAGCGATTCTTTATCAAAAAAGGTTAGAAATCTTAGTGATAGGATTATATAATAGAAGTGGATTGCTAAAAAGGTGGAGTGAAACGAAAATGAGTCGTACAGAAAAACACAAGAAGAAAAAAGGTCGCTGGTGGAAGGTTTCGCTTGTATTACTTGCTTTATTATTAGTCCCAGCAGGGGTGTATGCTTACTCTGTTTATAGTGGAGCGAAAAGTACAGTAGATTCCAAGATGCATCAGGAAGTATCATCCATCGACCATGAATTGACAGAGAAAAAACGGGAAAAGCGTGAACCGCTTAACGTGTTATTGCTAGGAGTAGATGAAAGGGCCGGAGACTCGGGCCGTTCCGATGCTTTGATGGTCTTGTCTATTGACCCTGATAATAACAGAAGCCAAATCATCAGTATTCCACGTGATACACGGACGAAGATGGTTGGGGATTCATCGCAAGCAGGAAAGCTCGATAAAATCAACCATGCTTATGCATTCGGTGGTGCTGACATGTCGATTCAAACGGTTGAAAACTTCCTTGATATTGAACTGGATTATTATGTTCAAGTCAATATGGAAGGGTTAGAAGAAATGGTCGATGTCGTCGGTGGAATCACCATCCAGAATGATATGGAATGGGTAGGGAAAAATGGTTTCCAATATAAAAAAGGGGAACTGACCATGGACGGTGAGGAAGCGCTTGGTTACGTGCGCATGCGCTATGATGATCCTAAAGGGGATATCGGGCGAAATGAACGGCAACGGAAAGTCATCCAAGGGATTGTCGATAAAGGGATGAACGTCGGTTCAATCAATAAGCTCGGAAATGTCATGGACGTGTTAGGCAAGAATGTTTCTACAAATATGGATTTTGCTACAATGCAGGATTTAGCGAAAAATTATAGTGGCGCTAGAGAGAACCTTTCTACTTACCAGATGACAGGAAATGGTACGAAGATTGATGGAATCTGGTACTTGGAAGTCTCTGATCAGGAAGTAAAGGATGTACGTAAGATGATCCAAGAATATAATTCTTAAGCTGCTCTTTCTAGAGTAGCTTTTTTTATTTTTCCTTTTCTATGAGAGGTTGAGTGGAAGAATCGATTACAAGATGGAATGATAGTTAGGCTACGGGAAGCGGTTCTTCGGATGATGTTTTTGTATAGAAATGGCGAATCCATTATTACCTGGGAAATACTTGTCTATTTATGTGAAATAGTACGGAAGAAGTAATTTACTCTATATGTGTGGCCATACTGTGAGCAAAGAGGTGATGGTATGGAAGAGGAGGAAGGTAATTTTTTTGAGGGGCTTTTTTGGGCAAGTGTCTTTTCGCTTCCTATTTGGGGGATTATTGTTCTATTAATTGTATGGTAAGGAAGGTTTAAGCAAATGGCGAGAGTTAGGATGGGGCTGGATAGTGGGTTACTTTACATATTGATGAATCTCAGTTTGTAGTCATAAAAAAAGGTACAGGCTGTCCCTTAAAAGAGATAGCCTGTACTTTTTTAAACCAAGATGAACCATAAAATGGAGGTTACAATAATCGCCGTAAGACCTTGTAGCAATGTTCCCATCGTTTGTGCTTTGTAGGCTTGAGTGATGGACATGCCGCTGAATTCTTTAACGACCCAGAAATAGCTATCATTAACGTGTGATACGACCATGGCACCCGCTCCGACAGCCATGACGACAAGGGCTAATGGCACGGCACCTTCAATTCCTATTTGGGAAAGAAGAGGTGCTATCAGGGTTGAGGTAATGACGATAGCTGCTGTAGAAGATCCCTGTGCACTTTTTAAAGCGGCTGCAATAATAAATGGAATGAAAATAAATAGTGCACCGATTGCTACTTCGTTACCTGCAATACCTTTGATCAAATCGGCGATGTTTGTGGAACTGATAACAGAACCGAAAGCTCCTCCGGCACCGGTGATCAGAAGAATAGGAGCGGCTTCTTTTATTCCATATCCGACCCATTCGGTGAGTGTTTCCTCATCATATTTAGGTAAAAGGAAGAAAGCGAACAATACTCCCACAAGAAGAGCGACAACAGGTGAACCTAAGAAAAGGAAAAAGGAGAAAAGCGCACCTTCCCATCCAGCGAATGTGATGACAGAACTGAATCCAATCAATATAATCGGGGCGATGATGGGGGCGAAAGATTTAGCTGCAGAGGGCATGTCGCCGAAACTGCTGACCACTTCATCATAATCATAAAGATGATCATCCTCACTGCTATCAATATGAATTTTCGCTCCTGCTTTCACAGCCCAAAGGTAGCCGATGAGAATCGTTGGAATGGCTACGATGATACCGAATAAGATGACCGTTCCGAGGTAGTTTTGTGCACCAATATTACCAGCAGCTGCAATTGGCCCTGGAGTTGGCGGGACTAAGGTGTGCGTGGCGAATAATCCTGTTGATAAGGCAATAGCCATGGAGGCTACCGTTACTTTTGTTTTATTTGCGAGCGCTTTCTTAAGGGAGGATAAGATTACATATCCAGAATCACAGAAAACGGGAATACTAACAATACTTCCAATTGCACTCATGGCAAGTTGGGGACGTTTTTCGCCTACCATCTTTAAAACTACTTCTGCCATTCGTAAAGCGGCTCCTGATTTTTCTAGAATGACACCAATGATTGTACCGAATACAATTACAAGCCCTATTCCACCCATCAAGCCCCCAAAACCATCATTGACAGCTGTTACCACATCGCCAAGTGGCATGCCAGATAGTATTCCGATTGCAAAGGCGGAGATGAGCAGAGAAAGAAATGGGTGTAGATTAAACTTTGCGGTGGCTATGATCACGAATAAAACGCCTAAAACAATAATAAGTACAAGACCGAGCCCTTCCATAGTTCCACTCCTTTATTATGAATCAATTAATTTAACGATTTGTTTTGTTGTTTGATATAGGTTTGCTTCCGCGTTCTCCAGGCAATTTTCTAATGAAGTCGGGGCAGGAACAGTAGAAAAGCAACTGGTAAACACCTGGTCGAGGCTCTCATAACCGGCACCTAGACTTCCTGATAAAAGGATGACAGGCTTTTTGTAATAATTCGCAACTTCGGAGACATATCCAGGTGCTTTTCCATACATTGTCTGTTCATCACTTTGGCCTTCCCCTGTAATGACAAGGTCTGCATCACGGATTGCTTCAGGCAATTGGATTGCTTCTCCTACAAGCTTGGCACCGGACTCAAGACGCCCACCGATAGCGAGAAAAGCAAAGCCTAGCCCTCCAGCTGCACCTGCGCCAGGCAAATTTGCAATCGTCTTACCGCAAGCTTTTTCAACCAAGTCTCCATAGGCAGCCAGGGCCCAATCATAATTTGTGATTTGCTCTACTGTCGCTCCTTTTTGCGGGCCGTAGATATGACTTGCTCCTTTTGGTCCTGTCAAAGGGTTATCGACATCAGAGGCAACTCGAATAGTTGCTGTCTCAAGGCGGGGGTCCAAGGTGGAAAAATCAATATCCTGAATAGTGGCTACATCTTTTCCGAAAATGTTTACTTCTTTTCCTTGAAAATCATAAGCTTTCATTCCTAATGCCTGAAGCATCCCAAGTCCACCGTCATTGGTAGAGCTTCCTCCTATCGCGATCAAGAGGTCTCTATAACCTTGCTCGAGTGCATGAAGAATCGCTTCTCCAATTCCAAAACTTGTAGTATGATCAGGGTTGCGCTTTGACTCAGGGACGAGGGGTAAGCCGGAGATGACAGCACCCTCAATGACGGCCTGATCTTCATTCAATTTTATATACCAACTTTGTCTTTCTTCACCGAGTGGACCTGTACACCTGAATTCTACTTTTTCGTGAGATGCGGCTTTAGAAAAGGCTTCTAGCGTCCCCTCTCCACCGTCAGCCATCGGTTTCATCGTTATTTCAATTTTGTCATCAACTGTTTGAATGGCTTTTTTCATGATTTCCGAAACTTTGATTGACGACAAACTCCCTTTATAAGAATCAGGAGCCAATACAATTTTCAAAATATTCCCCTCCTTCAATATAGGCTTACTCTTATTCAAAAGGAATTTGGCTAAAGAAACAATTGATGAAATTTACAATATATCAGAATTTTGAAAGCGCATTCTTGTGCAAATGCACAATTTAGTGGCGTATCAAAATAGCTTGCAGGATCACTGCATCTTTAAAATTGCGTGCATCCAATCCTACTTTTTTATAAATTTGTTCTAAACGATAAATTAAAGTATTGCGGTGAATGTGAAGTTCAGCCGCAGTTTGATTCATTTTTAAGTTATTCTTAAAAAAGGTACGAAGTGTGTGGGAATAGGACTCTTCTAATTGGTGTAGTCGGTTTGCATAAGGAAGAGTAACATCCTCATATGTACCACGGTCTATATGCGAAAGCAGGCGTTCCATTTTTAAAGAAGCACTATAAACGATGGGATTTTGGGCGCGATCGATTTCAATTGCTTGCATCGCTTGGTAGAAAGATTTTCGAATCCCAGTTACGGTGTAACCAGGTTCTCCAACACCTACTTTCCCATTGAAATCAAGCATAAGAGGCTTATTTTCAAATGGTATCGCAGCTACAATGAAATTTTCCTTGTAGGGAAGGACGAAAAGGGGGTATCCTCTTTTCTTGATTTTTTGTCGTATGGAGTCGCTGTGTTCATACGGGGACTTTACCTGGAAGACAAGCACTTGCCAAGTCTTTTTTACATCTGCTTGTAAAGTGTAAAACGCCTCTTTTTCCAATTCTTCCCCAAGAACATTTTCGTTGGATATCAATCGATGAAACCAGTAATTCCATTGTCTTTCTTGATAAAAGGCTTGCTTTTGAATATATAACTGTTCCAGAGCGATTTCCACAGATCCTTGGGTCATACCAGCTGCTTGAAAAACTTCATCCGGCTCTCCCGTCAAACCGACGACCCCCGCCAACTCACCGCGGTGAAATATCGGTAAGTTCACTCCTGGTTTCGTATTTACATATCGAGTTGCTTCTTCGGAGGAAAAGCGCAACGGTGTTAATTTTTCAATCACATATTGAGCACCCCCATGGGATTGATTTATGCGGTCCGAGTTTGTGCTTGCGACAATCTTCGCGTGAGGGTCCATAAGGTTGATTGGGACATCAATGTATCTTGTTAATCTATCAATGATTTCTTGACCGAGTTGTGCGGTTAGTTCCATAAGCGAGGCTCCTTTATGTTTTTCTTTTCTATTATTTTATCAGAATAAGAAAGTAGAGTCGTTTAAGCTTGTAGAGGAAAAATCATGGTTGAAGAAGTATCATTTAAAGATGGAAAGTACGCTCCATCGCAGGTAGGTGAAGGAAGTACATTCTCCGAGTTCCCCCTTTCTGCAAATGTGAGAGGTAATTAAAGATTTTGGTGATGTTTGAGGTGAATTTACTAATTAAAGAATCATTACATATTGTCGTTGTAATTTAAGAATGTCAAATTATAATGTAAACTAAATAGAGTATATTAAATTTCCATATAGACAACTGTTCCTAGATCTAGATGCCAAAAATAAAAATAAAAGGTGCAGTGGCAATTAGGTAGATGTGTCGGTAGCCACGGTGGCAAACATTAACGGTAGTGAACTTTATCATTTGGCGGAACGTGCTACCGGGACATTATATGGAGGTACGGAATCCAGAACAGATGGCACGATCGCTGCCTTCTAAGGAAGGGAGAGGAAAGAATGCAGCAATGGAATTTGTTTATTGCTTTTTTTCGAGTCGGGATGCTCGGCTACGGCGGGGGACCTTCATCCATCCCCCTTGTACATAAAGAAGTCGTTGAAAAATATGAGTGGCTGACGGATGATGACTTCAGTGACATCCTCGCCCTCGCAAATACATTGCCCGGGCCGATTGCAACCAAAATGGCGGGCTATATAGGCTATCGGGTGGCGGGAATTTTCGGTATGTTGAATGCGGTACTTGCGACGATTATACCGACAATCACACTTATGATTGTTTTGATTACGTCACTTAACAGCTTGCGGGAGGAGCCATGGGTGAACGGGATGACACAGGCGGTCGTACCTGTGGTCGGCGTGATGCTTGCTAAGCTGACGTATGATTTTTTCAAAAAAGCACAAAGCAACCTTGGCTGGGTAGCGGCTGGTGTTTTAGGTGTAGCATCACTTTTATTAATGGAATGGCTTCATGTCCACCCAGGATTGTTGATTTTTGCCCTCCTCCTATACGCTCTCCTTCGCCCAAGTAAAAAACGGGAGGAGCAAGCACCATGATACTTTGGAATATTTTTGTAGCTTTTTTCATTCCAGGAGTTCTCGGATATGGGGGCGGCCCTGCATCGATTCCGCTTGTCGAAAATGAGGTCGTGGACCGGTTTGGCTGGATGAGTGTGACTGAATTCAGTGAAATGCTTGCGATGGCCAATGCATTACCGGGACCGATTGCGACAAAGATGGCAGGTTTCATCGGATATCAGCAAGCCGGTGTCTTAGGTGCTGCTGTCGGTGTTTTCGCGACTGTCGCCCCATCTTTGATTTTGATGATATTTTTAATGAGTCTATTAGCGAAGTTTAAGGATTCTCCTAAAGTCAAAATGATGACAAACTTGATCCGTCCGGCAATCGCTGTATTGCTCGGAGTGATGGCTTATCAATTTTTTCAGACGTCCTATGATTCGAGTGGAGTTTGGCAAACGGGTTTTCTGATTTTAGTGAGTTTTGTATTGTTGGAGAAAGTGAAATTGCACCCCGCGTTCGTCATTTTAGGTGCCCTCGTATACGGAGCGATTTTTCTAGGTTGAATGGGAAAGAGGCGCAAAGAGAAAGCGCCTCTTTTTTGGTGAGATAATTTCCATTTTCTGTATGACCTGGTACGGTAATTTTTGGTATGGTTTTGGAGGATGCTAAATTTTCAGTTATTCTTGGTAGAGGAAGGTTTATGTGAAGGAGTGGATAAGTGATGAATCAAGAATGGTGGAAGAAGAGTGTTGTCTATCAAATTTATCCAAAGAGTTTTAATGATACAAATGGAGATGGAATCGGTGATATTCCAGGGATTATTGAGAAATTAGATTACTTGAAAGAGTTGGGTGTGGATGTACTTTGGCTGTCCCCTGTTTACGATTCTCCGCAAGAGGATAATGGCTATGATATTCGTAACTATCGAAAGGTCGATGATCTATTCGGGAACATGGATGATTTGGAGCGTTTATTGGAAGAAGCACACAAGCGGGATTTGAAACTGGTGATGGACCTTGTCGTCAATCATACTTCTGATGAGCATCCATGGTTTGTCGAGTCTGCGAAAAGTAAGGATAACCCATATCGCGACTATTACATATGGAAAGAGGGGAAGAATCAGGAGGAGCCACCGACAAACTGGAACTCTGTGTTTGGCGGATCCGTTTGGGAATATGACGAAAATACGGAACAATATTATTTGCACCTTTTCGCGAAAAAACAACCGGACTTGAACTGGGAAAATCCGAAACTAAGGGAAGATATCTATGACATGATGAAGTTTTGGCTGGATAAAGGGATGGACGGCTTCCGTATGGATGTCATCAACTTTATATCGAAAGATCCTGAGTATCCAGATGGGGAACAGGGGGATGGCAGTCCGTATTTCATGAATGGTCCGCGTGTGCATGAATTTTTGCAGGAAATGAACAAAGAAGTACTATCCAATTATGATGTAATGACAGTCGGTGAGATGCCTGGTGCTTCTCCGGAGGATGCGAAACATTACACAAACCCTGAGAATGAAGAGCTTAATATGATTTTTACTTTTGAGCATATGGATCTTGATTCTGATGGGGACAAGTGGAATTGGACTAATCTTGATCTTGTAGCATTGAAGGAGAACTTTGAAAAGTGGCAGACATCCTTGCATGGAGTCGGCTGGAACAGCTTATATTGGAATAACCATGACCAGCCACGGATTGTTTCCCGGTTTGGAGATGATGGAGAGTACCGGGTGAAGTCTGCGAAAATGCTGGCGATTTGCCTGCACATGATGCAAGGGACGCCGTACATCTATCAGGGGGAAGAGATCGGGATGACCAATGTCCGCTTCGAAACCCTGGATGAGTATCGGGATATTGAATTGTTGAACATGTATGAGGAGAAAAAGGAGCAAGGATGGTCCCACGAGGAGTTAATGGAAGCCATTTATGTTAAAGGCCGCGACAATGCACGTACTCCGATGCAGTGGGGTGATTCAGAGAATGCGGGATTTACGGAGGGGACACCATGGATTCAGGTCAACCCGAACTATGAGAGTATTAATGCAGCGGCAGCAATGGAGGATGAGGACTCTGTCTTTTATTTTTATCAGCAGTTGATTCGTTTGAGGAAAGAGTTGGATGTCATAACAGATGGTCGCTTTGAATTGCTGCTCAGGGAAGATCCGAATGTTTTTGCGTACAAACGAATCGGGGGAGCAGAAAGCCTCTTAGTCGTATGTAATTTCTCTTCTCGGGAAGTAGAGCTGGATGAGGAAGTATATCAGCAAGTGGAAGGAAATCCGGTCGTGGTTACAAATGATTCAGGGAAAGAGAACAGACGGATGTTAGCTCCGTACGAAGGAGTCGTCTATCGGATTTAGCACCGACATGTCTTACATCATTGGTGTTATTTACATTATTTACCACACCTGGTCACCCAAATATTGGGTGACCAGGTGTGGTATTTTTTTACATTTTATCTAATAGCTTGTTATACAGCTTGTTTACTTTTTACAACCATTTACCAATATTTGTATGACCAGGTCGGCAAGGGGTTCAGAAAGAGAAGTTGGCGGGAGAGGTTTCTTTGTTGTTTCCTTTTTCTATTTCTGCGATGATGATTATAATAGTAGAATTTTCTGAATAGTTAACTGGATAAAAAGGAAAGGGGAAGCACATATGGAAGAATGGCTAAAAGAAATGCAAGGACTTTTCCCTGAAGAACGCGTGCTCACGTCAATTGCGGATAGGCATAGTTACAGCTTTGACGCTTCCTTCGGTGAGCATCTGCCGGATGCCGTGGTTCAGCCGAAAGATAAACAGGAAGTGGCCACTGTATTGAAGTTGGCTAATGCGTATAAAATACCTGTCCATCCGCGTGGTTCTGGCACATGTTTGAGCGGGGGTCCTCTGCCTGTCCATGGTGGTATCGTACTTGATTTGTCTCAATATCCTGCTGAAATCGATCTTCGCCCACGCGATTTGACTGTTACGGTGACGCCGAGCGTGTTGACGGCGAACATTAATAAAGAAGCGGAAAAACATGGGCTTATGTATGCTCCTGACCCAAGTAGTGCACATGTCGCGACCATTGGTGGAAATCTTGCTGAAAATTCGGGAGGTCCTCGTGGCCTGAAATATGGGGTGACGAAAGATCATGTAATCGGCTTGGAAGTGGTCACACCCGAGGGAGAAATTATCCGTACTGGTGGTCAGACGATAAAAAATGTAACAGGCATCGACTTGACGAAACTGATCGTCGGGTCAGAAGGCACGCTTGGTGTCATCGTTGGTGCTACGTTGAAAATGATGCCGAAGCCACCAGCGGTTCAGACGCTGATGGTCGCTTTTGATGAAGTGAGAAGAGCGGGGGAGGCCATTTCCCAGACGCTTATTTCCGGCATCCTCCCAGCAAAAATGGAATTCATGGACCAGGCTTGTATTGTCGCGGTCGAGAACTTCCAGCCAGTCGGATTGCCTACGGACGCAGCTGCTGTGATTATCATCGAATTGGACGGACATCCAGAAACGCTGCGGGTGGAACGCGGACTTATTGAGGAAATTATGGAGGAGATGGGTGCAAAAGAAGTGATCATCCCGAAAAGTGACGATGAAGCGACGAAGCTGTGGCACGCACGCAAGCAAGTATCTCCTGCAATCGCCAAGATCAAGCCGACGAAAGTGTCAGAGGATGCGACCGTGCCACGCAGTAAAATTCCCGATTTTATGGATCAATTAGAACTTATAAAAGAAAAATATGATTTGGAAATTGTGGCTTTCGGTCACGCGGGGGATGGCAATTTACACCCGAATATTTTGTGTGACAAAAGAGATGTAGAAGAAATGAAGCGGGTAGAAAAAGCGGTCGAGGAAATGTTCGAGGCGGCTCTTGAGCTTGGTGGGACGCTGTCTGGAGAGCATGGGATCGGAACGATGAAAGCCCCGTTTATGGAGTTGGAACTTGGAGAAGTTGGGCTGGACATGATGAAGCGGATTAAAGATAGTTGGGACCCGAACGGCATTTTGAATCCGGGCAAAGTTTTCCCGGAAAAAGGGCAGAAGTTGGTGCTTCATCATGAGTAATTTACTTAAAGAAAAGCTAGGTTATGATAAGACCTTTGATTGTGTGCAATGCGGATATTGTCTGCCTGCATGCCCTACTTATGAAACGATGGAAAAAGAAACCCATTCCCCAAGAGGGAGGATCAACCTCGTCAAAATGGTGGCAGAAGGAAAAGCTTCCGTTGAGGATATGAGAGAACCGATCGAGAAGTGTCTCGGATGTATGGCCTGTACGACCGTTTGCCCGACGAACGTGCAATATGGTGCAATTTTAGAAGGAGCAAAGCAGGTGCTTGATGAAGAAAAACCACGCCGACTTGTGGAAGATTTCTTTTTTCAAACGTTTTTCCCCTCTTCTAAATGGATGGATGCTTTAGGAAATGCGACTTGGGCCTATCAAAAGAGTGGCCTGCAAAAGATTTCGCAAAGGTTCGGTCTTACCAAAAAGGCTCCGCTTCCCATTCATGAGTTTGAAGCTGCGCTGCCTCCTATGCCAGCACCGAAAAAAAGGCGAGGACGCGCGGATCGATATATTCGCAAACGTCCTTCTGTCGCTAAAGTTGGCTTTTTCCAAGGGTGCGTCATGGATAGCGTCTTTTTTGAAACGAACCAGAACACGGTAGAGCTTTTATTGAGAAGCGGAGCGGAAGTAGTTTTTCCAGAAGGGCAGACGTGTTGTGGAGCTCTTCATGCACATACCGGGAAAGTTGATGCATCGATCGAGCTAGCAAAACAGAACATCGAGGCTTTCGAACAAGAGGGATTCGACTATATTGTCAATAATGCAGGTGGTTGCGGGGCACGGCTGATTGAATATCATCATCTTTTTGAAGAAGGAACAGAGTGGCACAACCGGGCGGTGCGCTTTGTTGAGTGCGTGAAGGACATTTCCGAAGTGCTCGTACAGTTGGATGGCCTTGTATTTGAAAAGACGATGGATCGGACCGTAACCTACCAGCCATCATGCCATTTGCAAAATGTGCAAAAAGTGACGAGTGAGCCACTGGCATTGCTCCAGAAGATACCTGGCCTGGAGCTGCGGGAACTTGATCGCCCGGACTTTTGCTGCGGATCTGCCGGAGTATACAATATCGTGAACTATGAAGATGCAATGGATATTTTAGATGTGAAGATGCAGGATGTTTGTGGAGTGGATCCAGATAGTGTGGTAACTTCCAACCCAGGCTGTTTGTTGCAGATGAAGCTTGGGATTGAACGTGAAGGGGTTAGCGGAAAAATAGATTCCGTACACCTAGTGGATTTGCTGTTGGAAGCAGACCCTCAACCAAAGTAAGGAGGCGACCTTGTGATGAGGGCGTCTTTTTTTGGTGTGCGTGTAGTGTGTGGGTGGAGAGATATCCGCGACTTTTGCCAAAATATCCGTAACTTCGGGGCATATATCCGTGACTTTTGTAAATATATCCGTAACTTTGATACTTTTATCCGTATTTCGATATATCACCTCTAAAAATTTAGAAAATAGACTCTTCCTTTATTTTTACCGCTAGAGCTTAAGTTCATATTGCTCAAAATCCTGTTCGCAATGTCCGGAGAGTCAAGCATTAAAAAATCGCGCATTTTCTTATTCGTAATACTTGATCCATATAGAAAATAGTAGTCTCTCAAAGCAGCAAGATGAGCTTCAGCATTTTTATATCCACAATTTTGGCATTGCCATGTTCCGTAAATCCTTCTCATTGGCACATGCTGACAAGTCGGACAGATTACTTCTTTATTAAAATCCTTGCTATTTAGAGAGAACTTGTCTAAGTAGTCGTAGTGATTTTCTGTGTGATCATCCAGTAGATTTTTTGTAAGCCTGTCGAGAGAGGTAGGATCAATGCTAGGACCAGCATGGGAAGCTTCCACCTGTTCTATTTTTTCAGGAAGAGCATCTGTGCGAATAACAATATTTAAATCTGGGTCATCTGTATCGATGGAGGTTTCGGGGCTGTTAGAAACGAGGCAGTAAATAGGGAGGTCTGGCAAATTTTTAATAGATAGCCAGTGTTGCAGTTGGCGACGGTGTCGGCGGACTTGGAGAACCGGGTCAGAAAAGGTATGCTCCCCATCCGTCCATTTTCTTGTCATGTAGTTGAATCTTTGATTGTAAAATAACTCTCCACCTATATTTTTCACCTCAACAATCATGATCCATTGGTCGGTAAGAATCAAACTGTCTATTTGAAAGTGATGGGTGCCGTCATACAGACGTAAATGGTGAAAGATTCAGTAGTGATTGGGGAGAAAAGAGAGCGGAAAGTTTAGCGCAAGTTCGCCTTTGTAGCCGGAGAGGCTGTATTTGAGTTGATCTTTTACCACCCCCATTTGCGGGTGACGGTCAGAGAGTCTTCGTTCAATGGTTTGGAGCAATTCGATGTCTTTAGGAAATGTTCTTTCTTTTACAATCATGATAATCCAACCTTTCTATATGCGATATATTATATCAACTTAATCCTCCTTAGCCCTATCTTATCTTGTGTTAAAATGAATCCAATCTATTAAAAGAGGGATGCGCATTGAGTAAACCGACGATTTTGATCATTGAAGACGAGAAGAAAATCGCACGCGTATTAGAGCTTGAACTCGAATATGAAGGATATGAAGTGACCAAAGCTCATGACGGCATGGAAGGCTTGCGTCTTTTTCGTGAAAGGGAATGGGATTTGTTGTTACTGGATATCATGCTTCCGGGTTTGAGTGGAACAGATCTTCTGAAAAGAATTCGTACTGGGGGCGGAAACACTCCCGTGATTATGTTGACGGCTAAAGATGCTGTTGATGATAAGGTGACTAGTTTAGATTTAGGGGCAAATGATTACGTTACAAAGCCGTTTGATATTGAGGAGTTATTGGCGAGGGTTCGTGTAGCTCTCCGTTCTCACCATACTTCACCAAAAGAGGATGGGATGCAAATCGCTGACCTCATTGTTAATGAAAAGAAGCATGAAGCATGGCGGGGCGATGATTTGATTGAGCTTACAGCGAAGGAATTTTCGCTTCTTGTTTACTTATTGAAAAATAAACGCCAGGTGCTGAACCGGGAACAGCTTTTAGAGGGTGTGTGGGGCTATGATTATTATGGAGATACAAATATAGTCGATGTGTATATTCGCTATTTACGAAATAAAATGGACAAAAATTACGAACCGAAGCTGATCCATACGGTTAGAGGCGTTGGTTATGTATTGAAGGATCCACAATGAAGTTAGGGAACAAGATTCAGCTTTACACGACAGGCTTATTCATAATCCTTCTCCTACTGATCGCGGGTGGAATTTATTTTTCGTTTAGTAAAATCGTTTATAATAGCGATCTTGATCAAACTCGGCAAGAAGCAGAACGCATTGTCACTGGCATCAATGAACAGTCCTCAGAAGTACCATCTGCTGATCTGTTGAGAGCTTATGTACCTGCAAATGGCATGATCCGGATTGTGCTGGAGGATGGCTCTTCTGACGTGAGCTTGACTGGGGGAGGTCAATCCTATTTAATACAGCAAGATTATCAGTTTACAAGAAGCGAGAACGCCGATATCCACACCATTGAAGGAATTCCGCATAGCTTTGTTTCCCTTCCCGTTGTATGGGGGGATGGACAAGTGGCTTCTTTTCAATTGACACAAAGTTTACGGACGACAAAAACAAACATGGATATTTTGCGTATCGTTCTTGTTCTTGTTTCCATTTTAGCGGTCGTCCCGCTGTTTTTGTCCACTCGTCTTTTGAGCCAACTAATTACGAATCCTATCCGCTCGTTGATTCAGACGATGCAGCAAATAAGAGAAAGTGGACAGTTCAAGCAAATTCCTACTCAGGGAAAATCGAAGGATGAACTGGATCAGATGGCCGATACGTTCAACAAGATGATAATCCAATTGCAGGCAAATTATGAGGCTCAAGAACAATTTGTTTCTAATGCTTCTCATGAATTGAAGACGCCTCTTACAATCATTGAATCCTATGCCAGCATGTTGAAACGTAGAGGAATGGTAGAGAAGGAACTATTTGATGAATCTGTTGAGGCTATTCATGGGGAAGCGAAACAAATGCGGAATTTGACGCAACAGCTTTTGTTGCTTGCCAAACAGGAGGAGCACTGGGACCTGGATATAAGAGAAGTTCCGTTACTGCCCTTCATTCAATCGATCAGCACTTCATTTGAAAATGCCTATCAACGAAAAGTCTATATTCAAGTGGAAGAAGAAGTCCGTGTACAAACAGATGAACAAAAATTAAAACAGTTGCTCTATATTTTCATGGATAATGCACGAAAGTATAGCACGGATCCTTTAGTTATTTCTGTTGATAGAAAGGGCAATCAAAGTAAGATTGAAATCTCGGATGAAGGAATCGGCATGAACGAAGATCAACTGGAAAGAGTGTTTGAGCGTTTTTATCAGGTGGATCAATCGAGAACGGAAGGATACGGTCTTGGTCTTTCATTAGCCAAAGCATTGGCAAGGGCGATCGGAGCTGAAGTGTCCTTGGTTAGTCAAGAAGGCAAAGGGACAACAGCGACAATTCTTGTGCCACTTTCTCAGTGATTTCTCATTTTCATGCTTTAGGATGATGATAGAGGAGTGATCGCGTGTCAAAATCGATGAAATTAATCCTAACCATTTTAGTGCTTGTTCTTTTGTTAGTCATTGGCTGGCAGCTCGTCAATGAAAAGCTAAGTGCGAAACCTTTGTCCGAAGAAGAGGTACGGGAAAAAGTCCAATCGCAATACAACGCTCAACTAACGGAATGGGTGGCTAAGGAGGGTTATTATTCAGCAACTATGGAGCTGGAGGAAGGCCTTTATGAAATCATCGTAAGGAAGGAGGATGGTAGTGTAGCAGATATGCGCCAGGTGGATGACTTTTCCAATGGGGAAACTTCTAAAGAAACGGAAAACCTTCCGGAAAGTCCTGCTCAACCTATGTCAGAAGAAAAGGCCATGGAAATTGCATTAAAGGAAGTGGATGGAAAAGTCGATGACATAGAGTTTGAAACGGAAAACGAGATTCCTTTTTTTCTTGTGGAAATTGAACGAACGGATGAGTTGGAAGCCAGCGTGCAAGTCCATGCGATTACAGGAGAAATACTATCGATTAATTGGGAAGATTAATTTCTCACCGAATTCTCATTTTCTTCTCCATTTGTTCTCATGAACACTGGATATAGTGGAAGTAGAACAACAAAAGGAGGAATAAATATGAAGAAAAAGTGGCTTATCGGTAGTATTGTCGGATTGGTTGTAGTTGTCCTTGGAGGTGCTTACGGCGTTCATGCTGTTTCAGGAGATGACAATTGGTCAAAGGAAGAGGTTAAGGTTTCTCAAGAAGAAGCTAAATCTGTAGCTGAACAGGAAGTAGACGGTTTAGCGATCAATCATGTAGAAAAAGAGGAAGACGATGGGCGTCTGCTTTATGAATTTGATGGTCAATTAGATAATGGGGAAGAGGTCGATATTGATATCGACGCGAATACTGGAGAAGTAGTGAAAGTCGATCGTGAGTCGGACGAAGATGTTTCCAATAAGGAAGCGAGTAAGGATTTGAAAGTGACGGAAGAAGAAGCGGAAAAGGTAGCTAAAGAAAAAGCACCAAATGGTAAGGTCGTTGAAATGGAAGTGGATGATGGGGTTTACGAGTTCGAATTGAACGACGGGGACAACGAGTATGAGGTCACCGTTCACGGACAAAGTGGAGAAGTTATTGAATTTGAAAAAGAGTGATAATCAAAACTCGCCCATCATGGCGAGTTTTGTTCTTCCTTTAATTGAAAACCGATATATGAGAGCGCTGCTTCTAAATTCGGGACAGTTTTCAATTGGAAACCACTAAGATTCATACTGTCCATTTCGCGATATGCTATATCTGGAGTGATTCCAGTAAGTATGGGGTGAATGCCCATTACTTGCAAAGAGTTGACGAGTTGTTCTATTACTCGCGGAAATTCCTGGCCGTGTATCACTAAACCAGATAAATCAATGATGAAGTGATCGATCTCTTGAGCCATTCCGTGGTGTAATACGTCATTCAATAATTTGTCTGCACGTTTTTCATCAATAATCCCCTGGACAGGAGTGACTGCTACACCTTGGGTAGTAGGAATGATGGGCACGTTCATGAACCCTATATTATAGTTTGTCTGATCTAATTCGATCATATGGGAAAGAATAGCGGCAATCGAATGTAAGAACTCTACATCCTCCTCGTCAAATTCTTTTTCATCTCTATCCATCACACAAAGAGTACCGAACACTTCTCCATTTAAATCTTTCAATGTGACACCAAGGTATCCTTTCACTTGCAATTGAGCGGAAGCCTTCATTTCCCGGGTCAGCTCGTCACTCATTAAGTTGTTCGTATTCAGCGTATTGTCTTCTTTGTTTATTATTAAGCGACAATGGCTCTCCTTGTAATCAATGGTGAAATCTTCTGGTACAATTTCTTCGTATTTATTAAGGGAACTGAGAACTGTCATCTCATTTTCACCTTTTTTCGTGATATATGCTGTTTGGACGTTCAAACGCTTGGCGATTACATCAAAGATTTTAGAGGAGGCCGTCTTCAGGGAATCGTATTCCTTTGTGTCCAACTGATATTCATCCGACATGCAAAACCATCCTTCTAACTTAAATTAGGAATTTTACCCTATTATACCCTAATACCCTTTGAAACTGAGATTATTCTATGAAAATTTACCCATTTTATTAGATATTTTTAGATAAATAGATTAAATAAGAGGAAATATGAGTATTTTTATTATAATTTCATTAGAATAGTATTTTTCGCTTGAAAAGAGCTTTAAAATTATTATTCAGAAAATTTGCATTAGTAGCAAAGTTTGAGATAATAGAAGTCATAGACCAAAAGGGGGAAATTGGATGAAAGCGAAATGGTACTTATTCATTATGATTTTGGTTCTCGGTTCACTTCTTGCTGCTTGTGGTAGTGATAGTGAAACTGGAGCATCGGGAGATTCCGGTGATTCAGAAGGAGAAACTTACACGGTCGCGACAGATAACAACTTTGTTCCGTTTGAATTCATGAACGAAGAAACTGGTGAAATGGAAGGTTTCGATATCGATTTAATCAAAGCGATTGCTGATGAAGCAGGGTTTAACATCGAAATTGAATCGATGAAGTTTGATGGAGTGGTAGCAGGGATGCAATCCGGTCGTTATGACATCGGAATTGCTGGTATGACCATTACAGAAGAGCGTAAGGAAACGATTGATTTTTCTGATCCATACTACGATGCTGGTTTAATGTTGGCTGTTAGTGCGGACAATGATGAGATTCAATCGGAAGACGATTTAGCCGGTAAGAAGGTAGGTACTCGTTCAGGCACCACCAGTGAAACATATATTACAGAAAACCATCCAGATGCTGAGTTGGTTACATTCCCAGGAATCGTGGAGGCTTATATGGATCTTGAATCCGGGCGTTTGGATGCAGTGATGTATGATGTACCGAACGTACAATATTATGTAGCTAACGACGCAGAAGGTTTGAAAACTGCTGGGGATATCTTGCAAGGGGAACAATATGGAATCGCCTTTCCTAAAGATTCTGAGCTAGTAGAAGATGTCAACGAAGCTTTGCAGACATTGATCGATAATGGCACATATGATGACATTTATGAAGAATGGTTCGGTGAGCGTAAATACGGCACGGAATCTTCCGAGTAATTATCCATAAGAAAAGCTGATCAGGAAAGCGTAGCAAGTGATTAGCTTGTTACGCTTTTCCAATGTTATAGAGTGATGGCATGAACTGACCTACACTTCAAAACACAAGGAGCGTATACATATATGGAGTTTATAACGGAATCGCACTATTATCGTGTCATGCCTTTTTTGCTGGAAGGTTTAGTATGGACACTTCTTATCACGTTTGTCGGTTTAATTATCGGTTTTGTATTGGGAGCGATCTTCGGTTTTGCCCGATTGTCGAAAAATAAGTTAATTTACGGTATTGCCACCGTCTATGTAGAAGCGGTAAGGGGTACACCGATTTTGGCACAAATCTTATTCATCTATTTTGGGCTGTCTGATCTGATGGGAGTTAATATTGATAAGATTACAGCTTCTATTATTGCCATTGCTATCAATGCTGGTGCCTATATTGCAGAGATTGTAAGGGGTGCTGTTTACTCCATTGATAAAGGGCAGGAAGAAGCAGGGCGTTCCATCGGGTTAACACGTAATCAGACGATGCGATATATCATATGGCCACAAGCATTCAGACGAATGATTCCACCACTTGGAAACCAGTTCGTCATCAGTTTGAAAGATACGTCTCTTTTCTCCGTTATTGCGGTTGGAGAACTCTTATATATGGGGCAGCAATACTACGGCATGACGTTCCAAGCTTTCCAGGCCTTGACGATGGTCTGTGTCATGTACTTGATCATCACGGTGCCGACAGCTATTTATTTGAGAAGAGTTGAAAGGAGACTGGATGTCTAATGATCACCGTCAAAGACTTGCATAAATCATTCGGTTCCAATGAAGTTTTAAAAGGAATCAATGCAGAAATCAAAGAGAAAGAGGTTGTCTGTGTTATTGGTCCATCGGGGTCGGGGAAAAGTACCTTTTTACGATGTTTAAACCTTCTGGAAGAAGTGACTTCTGGAGATGTCATCATTCAAGGGGATAATCTCACAGATCCGAAGATCAACATCAACAAAATCCGTTCACGAGTGGGGATGGTTTTTCAGCATTTCAACCTTTTCCCCCACAAAACGGTATTGGAGAATATCACGATTGGACCGATTAAAGTAAAAGGCATGAAAAAAGCAGAGGCGGAAAAGGTAGCACGGCCACTCTTGGAAAAAGTCGGGTTGAGTGATAAAGCAGATGCTTATCCTGAAAGCCTTTCAGGTGGACAAAAGCAGCGTGTAGCTATTGCCCGCTCATTGGCGATGGAGCCGAGTATCATGCTTTTTGATGAGCCCACTTCAGCACTTGACCCAGAGTTGGTTGGTGATGTCCTTGAAGTAATGAAGGATCTTGCTAAGGAAGGGATGACGATGGTCGTCGTCACTCACGAAATGGGTTTTGCTCGTGAGGTCGGGGACCGGGTGTTATTTATGGATGAAGGGGTTATTATGGAGGAAGACCTGCCAGAAAAACTCTTTGGAGACCCTCAAAACCCTCGAACACAAGAATTCCTGAGTAAAGTTCTATAATAAGAAAAGCCGTAGACGCTGGTCTACGGCTTTTGTTGAGTTGACTCTTAAAAAATAAAGTAGGAAGATGCAAAGTACGTTAACACGATGATCGCGGACGGAAGCACGTACCGCATCGTATTGCTTGATTGCTTTCTTATAATCATGAAAATCGTTAACGCGGTCATCCCTATGAAAAGGACGGCTAAAAGAAGATGGGAGGATGATGCCGCGTTCAAGATAGGGCCTTTTTGATAGAACATGTCTGTAATTGCAAGCAATTGCAGGTTGAAAAGGTTGCTGCCTAAAATCGACCCAACCGCCATATCATAGTTCGCTAGTTTTACCGCTACAAGAACCGTCACAAGCTCGGGGAGTGAAGTAGAGGCTGCAATGAGAAAACTTCCTACAAAGCTTGAACTCATCCCCGTTTGCTGTGCCAGCTGGTCCCCTGATATAGAGAGAGCACTTCCGGCGATGAATACGATGATTGCACTGATAGCAAACCCGATACTCGAAGTTTTGAGAGAATAATCTTTCCCCGTAGCCGCTGCCTCATTCATTTCCGCATCTTCTTCTGTTTCAAACAATTTTACTGTCCCGATATACAATCCTACTAAGATGAACATTTCCCAGCCAATATTGAATATAGAAAAGCTGGAATTGATGATTAAAGATAAGCCGACAACTGTAGTGAAAATGATTCCAGCTATCGCTGAAGGCAGGTGCTGCTTTGGATTGATTCCGTGGAACATTTTGTTTTTTCGGTAAATCATATCGACGACCGCTAATATCAAAATGTTGAATACATTACTTCCCAGCATATTACCAACGGCGATGTCCGGGTTGTCAATATATACGGCAGTGAGACTGGTCGTAAGCTCAGGAAGTGAGGTGGCACCGGCGATTAGAAAAGTACCGACCACGGCTCCACTTAAACTGGATTTATGACTGATTACATCTCCGAAACGATTCAGCTGGATAGCTGCAAGGACGACAATGATCGCTGAGATGCTGAATATAAGGAACGACATAAATTTCCTCCTCTTAGTAATGAGCCAATAAAAAAAGACCTTGGCCCGTGGATTGGCCAAGGTCTTGCGTACTATGGTCATAGTTTGATGAACCGAGTGTCGGAACACTGAAGTGACGATTCATCAACCGTGTTATACGGTCGCTACTCCCCTTGTTACTTTAAATATAGCGAATTTATTAAGAAACGTCAACTGAATAGAATTCCACTGGCGTAGTATATGAAATAACCCAGATCCTGATCACGGTCGGTATAAACTATGAATTTCAATGGGAAAAAGCGGCACTGAGGCCGCTTTTTTCAGGTGTGGAAGACGCTCGAGCTTTGAATTTTTTTCAACTTCAGCCCCTCCCCCTTTGATAACTTAAATCATTTTTCCATGGATAAAGAACATACGGCGAGTCATGTCTTGGTGGACAAGGCACTCGCGGTTTTATATGTGATTAATAGTTCACAGCATCATAAGAGTTGATCAAGCCATGTTCTGTGTAGTAGCCCGTACCATAGATAGAGTCAGCTGTCTGTTCGATTGCTGCACGTATGTTTGCATTGGAACGACCTTGCGATGCCAGCAACCCAGCAAGTCCAGCGACGTGTGGGGAAGCCATTGAGGTTCCGGACATGTAAGCATATCCACCATTAGGAACGGTGGAAGCAATATCGACACCAGGCGCAGTTACGTCTACCCATGTACCATAGTTGGAGAACGATGCTTTGTTATTATATCGATCTACTGCACCAACGGCGATGACATTATTATAGGAAGCTGGCTCAAAAGTTGTAGAAACTCCATCGTTACCTGCCGCTGCTATGATGACAGATCCTTGATTCCAAGCATAATCAACAGCATCCTCAAGTGTTTGCGTATCGCAATCACATCCTAAAGAAAGGTTGATGACTTCCGCACCGGCGTCCGCAGAGTAACGGATGGCATCAGCAATATCATTCAGAGAACCATTACCATCAGCATTTAGTGCCCGGACGGCTAAAATCTTCGTCTCCGGTGCCATTCCGGCTACACCTGCTCCATTGTTTGTTTCAGCAGCAGCGGTACCGGCAACGTGTGTCCCGTGATTATTTAAATCCATAGGGTCATAGTCATTATCAACGAAGTCATAGCCTTTAATCGTTTTGTCATCTAGATCTGGATGGTTGTAGTCAACCCCAGAGTCGATGATCGCAATCTCCTGGCTGCTAGTGCCACGAGTTAGATCCCAGGCTGCTTCCGTATCTGTATTTTGTGGACCATATTGGTATCCACTATAGTAAGTATCATTTGGTGACCATGTTGCTTCGAAAAGGTAGTTCGGTTCCGCGTATTCAACATTCGGGTTTTTGTTCAACGCTTTAACCACCGCATCTACATTTCCGACTTTAAGTACTTTAACCTTTGAATCTACCACTTTACTTTCTTCCAGATCTTCGGCTCCGAATTTTTCAAGCTGTTTATCATTCAGAGATTTTCCATTTTTGAACTTAACGACAACTTCACCTTTGGCGTACGCTCCTTTTTCTTCTTGTACCTTCACTTCGTTTAAAGACTCCGGCTCTGAATCCGCGAATACCTGACCTGTGGTTGGCAAGATGGCAAGTGACGCTGCGAGTGACAATGTTGCTAGTTTTTTAAACTTCAAAACTATTCCTCCTTTAAAAAGATATATTCTATGAATTCGGAGATTTATGTCGATTCCCTGCTAAATCGGGGTTGGGATAGAGAGGGAAATTTGCCCCCCTTTAAAGTGGGTTTTTCGATTGGATATTCCCAAGTTGAAACGAAAGAAAAGGGTCTTTTTATTCATATAAATGACAGATAATAGAAAGTTTTAAATGAAGCTTCTACAAAATGGCAGTATTTTAGAAGACTCAGTTTCGAGACTTTTGTTTAAGTGGATGGGGCTGCGGGGAATGGGTCGCTTTCCATGGGGTGGGCGCTGAGCCTCCTCAGGCTTCGCCTTCCGGGGTCTCACCTGTCCCACACGCCCCATAGGAGTCTCGCCATTATCCTCCGCCCCTTTGCCATATCAGTGTCTCGAAACCACTTCTGGGGGAACTCTGCTTGTATGCTCAAGCGAAGGGGATAATATAAATCGCCCCAATAGTCATTACAAGCGTCACAGTTTGAAATAGAGCGCTTTATATCTACTTATGAGTGAGAGGAAGACTCCATCTTAGTAGAAGGATTCGTTTCTCACCTCCATCGTATGGGGTGGTGGGGAAGCTGGGAGACTCCCGTGGGAGAAGGAGGTAGGCGAGATCCCACAGGGCGATAGCCCGAGGAAGCTCGCCAGTTCCCCCACAGGAAAGCGAGTAGCTTCCCAACCACCCCTGACTCCTAATATGGCAAACGAATCCCCGGATTATCTCAAAAATGAATCTTCAAGAATAGGGAGCTTTTATTGAAGGGAAGGTTTGATTTTAATTAAATTGTTATTTTTGTAATGAAGAAGTTTTGACGACCATTTCTATAGTCTTATAGATTCAGAGGCTTGTAATAATGAATGTATTTCTTACCATTTTTCATACTTTTTAGCAAGCAAAGGGTTTTATGACGGTGTGTGTGGGAAGTAAGGGTAGAAACCAGCCAAATATCATTTTGCCAAGTAATGGGGTGGTGCTGATGTCTAATTCAGAAAAAGATCAAGAAGAAAGCAAGTCGATCCTTGATCAGGTGGAAGGAGGGTTGAAGAAGTCAGCAGATAAAGTGAAGGACAAAATGCCGAGTTCTGTTTCTAAGGTCATTCAAAAATCGGATGATCCCATAGAAGCGAAAGAGCAGGCGAAGGATGAAATCAGTAAGGAAGCGGGAGATTTTTTCCGGGACCAATTCCAGAAGCAGATGCAATCGAAAATCGGAAACATGAAAGAAGAACTTCAGGAGAAGACTTCTGCTAATGCTGATCACGTCCATGATAAAGCAGAGGAAGCGAAACAGAAAGTGCAAGATCGTCTGTTATCGTTCAGAGAAAAACTGAGTTCTGTAAAGGAAACAGGAAACCAGATTCAAGATTCCCTGCAAACGAAAAATTCTTCAGATGGAAGAGTGAAGGGAGTTCAGGATATTAAAGGAGTCTCCCATATTAAAAGTGCCTCTTCCATTAAAAGCTCAAAAGATATCAAAGGTCTTTCCAGTATCAAAACATACCATTCGTGACAAAAGGAAGGAGAATGAAAAATGGCTATTCAAAAATCAACCGATAGTTCTAGTTTAGCTGAAGTTGTTGACCGTATTTTAGATAAAGGGATTGTCATTGATGCTTTCGCCCGTGTTTCTGTTGTGGGTATTGAACTGATTACAGTAGAAGCGAGAGTCGTCATCGCCAGTGTGGACACATGGCTCAGATATGCAGAGGCTGTCGGATTGCTGCGTGATGAAGTGGAAGATGAAGGTCTTGGAGGTCGTCTTGCGGAACAGGAGTCTGCTTCTTCCCAGTCTTCTGGTGATCGTGGTGAATTCAGTATTTAATCATTGGAAAGAAGAAGGGGATCCACTTACTCAGCGAGGTCCCCTTGCTTCTTCTATAAGATATGAGTCCATAGAAAAAGAGAGGGATGCAGCAGCATGAAGGTTTTGAATGAAGTCTCAGAATTTTTTAATGAAAACATTGCCCCTCCTCATAAAATCATTTCAGCTAGAAAGAAAGATCAGGAGTGGCGCGTGTTGGTAGAAGTTATCGAAGAGAAGGAATATATGAAAAAGTATGCAAGAGATCAGATGGTTGGTTTATATGAAGTTTTCCTTGATGAAAATATCGAGGTAACGGGATTCTCACGTTTAAGCTTGAGATATCGCAGCGACATTGAAGAACAAGTCGAGCAGTAAGGGAGGGGGACAGTTGACGACATTAAAACAAATAAAACAAAACACCTCTCCGAGTACAAATGTTTATGACCAACCCTTTTACAAAAGCTTGATCCGGCGTTCGTTAAATTATTTATCTGCAGGCTATCCCGTTCACTATACGGGACCTTCAGGCATCGGTAAAACCACTTTAGCCATTCATGTGGCGAAACAAAGGAACAGACCTGTGACATTACTTACAGGGAATAAAGATTTAACGAATGATGATCTTATCGGAGCTTATAAGGGTTACAACCGTAAGAAGCTGAATGATAACTTCGTTAAAACAGTTAGAAAAATCGAAGAAAATGTCACAGAAGATTGGGTGAGTGGTCATCTTTATGAGGCAGTCAAAAATGGTCACACGTTGATCTACGATGAGTTTACGAGGTCCTCCCCGGATACGAATAACTTGTTTCTTTCCGTGCTTGAGGAGAAAGTCCTCCCTTTATATGGATCAAAAAGCAAGCAGTCACATATTCGTGTACACCCTGATTTCCGAGTGGTGTTTACGAGTAATCCTGCCGAGTATGTCGGGGTATATGACACTCAGGATGCGTTGATGGACCGGATGATATCCATCCCTCTTGACCATATGACCGAAGAGGCAGAGATCGCAGTCGTCATGGAACGGACAGGAATCCGCCAGGAAAAAGCGGAAGCGATCGTCCAGTTTATAAGGGGATTGAACCAAATGGTACAGAGAAATGAAGTACCACTAAGTTTACGTGCGTCGATCATGATTGCAGATATCGCTAGACAAACAGGGATTTCTATCGACGGAAACAATGAAGAGTTTCAGAATCTATGTTTAGATTTGACGTATTTTTCATTTGTTACAAGTGAAATGGATGAAAAGAAAGTGAAAGAAACGATTCTGACTCAGTGTAAGAAGATATAGGAGGAAATTATTTATGGCTGAGGATATAGGTATTTATGTATTCTGTTGTATTCAAACTGAGCAAGAAAAACATTTTGGAACGATTGATTTTGAAGGAGAAGAAAGAGAGATTTTCACTGTTCATTATAAAGACGCAGCAATGGTAGCAGTGGAAGCCCCCATTAAAATCTATCACCCGAAGAAAAATGCGTTATTTACCCATCAGCAAGTCATTTCACGAGTGATGGAAAGTGAAAGTTCTGTTGTTCCCATCAGTTTCGGAAATGTATTCAACACAAAGGAAGACACGAAAGTACTGATCGAAAACCTTTATCCACAATTGGCGAAGTTGTTTGGGGAAGTAAGAAATAAAATAGAAATCGGCTTGAAGGTTGTTGGCAAAAAAGAATGGCTGGAAGATCAAGTCCAACAAAATGACAAGATCCTTAAACAAAAAGAGACGGTTGCGAATAAGTCTGAAGCGGCTGGATATTTTGATCGTATCCAACTTGGTGAAATGGCGCGTGATTTCTTTACCAAAATCCAACAAGATGTCGAAGAGAATATTCATACCCCTCTTGTAGAATTATCTGAAGCTGCCAAAGTGAATGAAACGATAGGAGAAAAAATGCTTCTAAATGGAGCTTATTTGATCGATCGGGATCGGGAGGAAGCGTTTGATGAGCGGGTGAATGAGCTTCATGAGAAGTGGAAGGATTATGTGGATTTCAAGTACACCGGACCATGGCCTGCCTATAACTTCATTAATATTAAATTGAAAGTGGAAGCTTCATGATTCATAAGTTATTCACTTCCCCGATCAATCTAATAAAAAAGGTTGGCGAGCATGTCAAAGAAGAAGTGGATAAGGAAATGTATGATCTGGAACATATTCAGAAAAAGCTGATCCAGTTGCAGATGATGTATGAATTGGAGGAAATCTCTGAGGAGTTTTATGAGCAGCAAGAAGAGGAATTGCTCGTTCGATACGAGGTGGCCAAAAAGCTTGAGATGGAGCAATGGGAGCATTTGACGAAAAGGGGATAGGGAGTTTTTTATCATGGCAAGATTACTTTATTTATATGGAATCGCCTTGAAAGACGAAGTGGAAGACAAAGAGTTTTCCCAAATGAAAACCATCGACGGAAAGAATAATGTGGAAGTAATCGCATATGGAGAGTGCGCCGCAATTGTAAGTCCTGTCGAAGTGGAAGAATTCGGTGAAGAAGTGTTGGAAGTCAAGACGAACCAGATGGATTGGGTCCAGGAGAAAGCCTATCTTCACCACGAAATATTAATGGAACTGAAAGAAATGGCGACACTCATTCCGATGAAATTTTGTACCATTTTAGAAAGTGAAACGAGTTTAGAGAAAAAAATGGATGCTCACGAAACGGAATGGGCCATACTTCTGCAAAAACTATCAGGTAAAGAAGAATGGAATGTGAAAATATATAATCATCCAGGTCAATTAAAAGAACAGGTCGCAGAGCATCATCCAGATATTCAAAAAAAGCGGGAGGAAATCTCTCAAATGTCTAAGGGGATGCAATATTTACAAAAAAAGAAACTGGATCAGTTCATTGATGAACAAGTAGTTCAAGAACAACAATCCTATGTCAACCAAATACATAGGGACTGGAGTGACCTATGTGAAGAAACTGCAGAGAAAAAGGTTTGGAATAAAAGTGTGACAGGCAAAGAGGAAGACATGTGCTGGAACTGCGCTTACCTGATTGATAAGGAACAAGTGGAAAAATTTCTAAGCAGTGTGACAAAGGCTAATGAAGAAGGAGAATCCACCGGGTGGCACATTGAGGTTACAGGCCCATGGCCGGTTTATCACTTTTCAACCCTCTCCAAAAGTGAGGTGGAATAAGTGTCCCATCGGGAAAATTTTGTAAATAGAGAAATTGCACTAATAGATATTTTAGATACCGTCCTTGATAAAGGGGTAGCCATCAAAGGAGATATTGTTATTTCCATTGCAGGCATCGACCTCGTGTATTTAGATTTGAAGGTTTTGATCTCGTCTGTGGAAACACTTGTGCAATCCGCACAGGATGATCTGGTCAGTTCGTTAAGTTCAGAAAATATGGATAGGGAAAAGGAGGCGTTAGCACGTGCCACAGAAAGATCTTGAACATCAGCCTCTTAAAAGTGGAAGAATAAATTTAGATCCGGATGGAGCGGAACAAGGTCTCGCTCAACTTGTGATGACTGTGATCGAACTGTTGAGACAGTTAGTGGAAAAACAAGCGATCCGACGTGTCGATGGTGGAACATTGACGGAAGACCAAATCGAACAGTTGGGGGTCGCTCTTATGAACCTCGAGGGAAAGATGGACGAGCTTAAAGAAATTTTTGACCTGGAGGATGAAGACCTGAATATCGATTTAGGACCTTTAGGTAACTTGTTATAAGAAGGAGGCGTCACCAATGTCCATCGAACATCCTACCCAATCGAACAGTATTGTCGATGTTTTAGAAACGGTATTAGATAAAGGTGTCGTCATTGCAGGCGATATTAGAGTCGGGTTAGCGGATGTGGAATTACTGACAATTAAAATCCGTTTAATCGTAGCTTCAGTCGATAAAGCCAAGGAAATTGGAATGGACTGGTGGGAAACGGATCCATATTTGAATTCAAAAGCGGCCGAGTCCAATACCGAAGCTCTTGAAAAAGAGAACGAACAACTGCAAAAGCGCATCGAACAATTGGAGAAGAAAATGAACCAGACTTATGAACGGTGAGGGAGAAATCTCTTAGACGAATCTAAGAAACTTATAAAATGAATAAGGAGAGATAAGGATGAGTGAAGCGAAAACAGAGCTGAACACACAGCAAAGCAAGGAAAACGAGCAGAACAAGAGTGAAAATAAAAAGAATAGCAAGGTGACGAGGGCAATCGTAGGAGGAGTCGTTGGAGCGGCAGCGGGCTTATTTATGAAACCGAGTAAAGCCGGTGAAGCTGGTGAGGCTGTAAAAGAAAAAGCGGGCAAAGCTGAGGATAAGTTGAAAGATTGGAAGAATCAAACGAAAGATAAGACAGGGGAACTCACTCAAAACGTAAAAGACAAAGTTAAGAAGGGTTCGAACTCTAGTGAAAAAGAAGAGTCCAATGAGAAGACATCGACGCTAGAAGGTACAGATCTTTCTCAGAAACAACAGGAATCTTCTGTGGGAGAAACATCCGCAACGGAAGAAGAAGTACAATTAAAGGAAAAGGAGCAACCTAAGGGAGAAGTTCAATCAGAGGAAGAGGAGCAACCTAAGGGAGAAGTTCAAACAGAGGAAGAGGGTCAGCCTAAGGGAGAAGTTCAAACAGAGGAAGAGGGTCAGCCTAAGGGAGAAGTTCCAACAGAGGAAGAGGGTCAGCCTAAGGGAGAAGTTCCAACAGAGGAAGAGGAACAGTCTAAGGGAGAAGCTCAACCAAAGGAAGAAGCACAATCCTCAGCAGATAACTCTAATCCGGACAACCAAAATGAATCCAATGATGTTGAGGAAGAAAATCAGGAGAAACAACAAGCAGAAGCAAGCCAGGGAAAAACGAAATTGACTGTCAACGATGATACGACCAAATAAAAACAATCCAAAAAGGAGCGTGGGATTAGATGGATAACATTTTAAGAAACTTTGTAAAAGCAGCGAACAAGGGAGATTTTTCTTTAGACATTACCCTGAATCTCCATGGTGCTCTAATTACCGGTACAACCGTTTCCGCCCAGAAATATTTGCAGTCATTGAGCGGGACATTTGAGGGTGGGGATGAAATAGCCCAAGAGTTAAGTCGGAAACTTTCTCAAGCGAGTGAAGCGAATTTTTCTCAAGAAGAGGTTCAGTATATCCATTTGGAAAATGCACAAGTTTACAATGGGGATGCTCAACCTACTCCTTCGGAAGGAACGTTTTACTGGCGTGGGAAATTGGACGAAGTGGATGGTTTTTTCTTAGGTAAAATTGATAACACGTAAGAAGTGTTCCTTCATCCTATGGAGGAAATTTTTCACTCTGATATTACAGTAATATAATAATAGATAACAAAATCAAAAAAATTATTAAAATCGAGCTAGACCATGGTAAGATAAGGAGAGTTTATCATAATAAAAAGGATGTTTTTAATGGCTAGAGAAAAAATTGAGTCTATCTTTTTATTGCGACTCTTCGCCATGGTCCTGGTGGTTCTTGTGCATGTCACGGGTACGTATGCTTCCATCTTACCGGCCGACGGTGATGCATTCGCTAAATATCATTTCCTAAATAGAATCATAAGAATAGAGGCAGGAATATTCATTATGATTACGGCAATGGTATTCTTTTATAAATATATTAGTCAAAAAATGGATTGGAATGAGTTAAAGTCTTTTTATAAAAAAAGGGCATTGTATATTGTTGTACCGTATCTTTTGTGGGCAATATTCTATGAAGCTTTTTCCGTTTATATAGGAGCTGTTAGTTTCAATGTCAGCGAGATAGGTATGCGAATCTTAAAAGGGGAATCCTACTACCAGCTTCATTTTATTTTCTTAATTGTGCAATTTTATCTCTTTTTTCCTGCTATTTTATTTGCGGTAAAAAAAATAACGTTCTTCCGAAAGTATTTATGGCTTTTCGGAATTGGAATACAAGTATCCTACTACTTTCTGAACCGTGAATTTCAGTTGATTCCTTTTACTTTCTTTTTTGGTAGTATGGGGCCTTATTTGTTAGGGGCCTGGATTGGAATAAACTTCAAAGAACAAAAACAGAAGATTTATAATTGGTCTACCATTGTATGGACGATTATTGCTGTTATAGCCGGAGTGGCAACTGCTCAGTTATATTACCATCTTTATACCGTATCTTCCTTTTATTTGCCAGGTTGGGCTTACTTATTAGTAAATCTGGCTTATATGGTGGTTGGAAGCTATGTGATGTTCCGTTTAATGGAAATGACTGCACGCAAATGGCAATTCCTCATGCCATACGTAAAAAACATAGCAGTTTATTCTTTCGGGTTTTATTTACTTCACCCTATTGTTTTGAAAGTAGTAGCCCAGGTCATTCCAACACCAAGTAATTACTGGTTCCACATTGGGATTTCACTACGATTTTTACTGACCCTATTTTTGTGTTACGTCATCATTTGGCTAACACATCGTTACCTGCCTTTTGCCAGCTTGTTCTTCGGGAAGTTGCCGAATGGAAAACCTGCCTTTTTAGGACTAACACGCTCTGAAAAAAAACAAAATGAAATAAAAGCATCGGCTCAGTAAGAGAGAAGAAAAAACTTCTCTCTTTTTTTGTATTTATTATTATTTTCAGAAAAATCTGTATATAAGATTGAATTTATCGCAAAAAGTAATATATAATACCATTAGTATGTAAACGCATACATTAATGGAGGAATGAGGAGGGATTTTGTGAGTGGTATTTGGTTAGCTGTTGTTGGAGGTCTTGTCTTTTTTCTAGGTTATCGGTATTATTCCAAATTTATTGCGGAAAAGATTTATCGTCTTGATCCGAACTATGTCACACCAGCCCACAAATATAAAGATGGCGTCGATTTTGTCCCGACGAACAAATTTGTATTATGGGGACACCATTTTACTTCGGTAGCGGGAGCAGCACCAATCGTCGGGCCGGCGATTGCTGTTTATTGGGGATGGCTGCCTGCGGTACTTTGGGTATTGCTTGGAACGGTGTTCGCTGCCGGTGTTCATGATTTCGGTACACTCGTTTTATCGGTGAGAAATAAAGGACAATCCATTGGTACCCTTGCAAGTAAGTTGATTGGACAAAAAGCGAAAGTGTTGTTCTTATTCATCATTTTACTCCTTGTCTTGATGGTCAACGCTGTATTTGCCTGGGTTATTGCTAATCTATTTATTTCTTTCCCGGCAAGTGTTTTGTCTGTCTTTATCCAGATTCCATTAGCGGTTTGGATTGGGTATAGTGTTTATAAGAAACAGGGGAACATGCTTTTACCATCCATTGTTGCGCTTGCTGTCATGTATTTGGCTGCCATTGTTGCAAGTTATGTCCCAGCCTTGCAAATCGACCTTGTCCGTTACTTTGGTGGGGAAGGAGCAACGACACTATTCGGTCTTAATGCGACCTCCATGGCCTTTTTCGTTTGGATTGTTGTTTTGATGGTGTATGTTTATATCGCTTCTACGCTTCCAGTTTGGAAGTTGTTACAGCCTCGTGATTACATTAACTCCCATCAGCTGATCGTAGGTCTTGGGCTTCTGTATCTAGGTTTATTATTTACAAACCCGGAAATTACGGCTCCTGTAACGAATGCGTCCGCAGATACGTCCTGGTTCCCACTGTTATTCATTACGATTGCCTGTGGTGCGATTTCAGGTTTCCATGGTCTTGTCTCTTCGGGTACTACATCGAAACAATTGAACAATGAAACAGAAGCACGTTTCGTCGGCTATCTCGGCTCTGTCGGGGAAGGTGCTTTAGCACTTGTGGCAATTATTGCTGTTGTCACGTTCTTCCCGACGGCAGGAGAATTCACAGCGACGTATAGTGGTTTTGCTGAAGCGAGTAATGCAGGGCTGGGTGTTTTCATCCAGGGTGCTGGTCAGCTAGCTTCCGGACTTGGTATCCCCGCTTCTGTTGCAGCGACGATCGTCTCTGTAATTGTTGTCAGTTTCGCTGCAACTACTTTGGATTCTTCGGTTCGATTGATGCGCTATATCATTGCCGAACTAGGGATGGAGTATAAAGTAACCCCTTTAACAAAAACACATGTGGCAACAACGGTCGCTGTTGTTTCCAGTGCTGCTCTTACGTTGATTCCACAAGGTCCAAAAGGTTTCGGTTCCGGTGGTTACCTGCTTTGGCCATTGTTCGGGACATCCAACCAGTTACTTGCAGGAATCAGCTTGCTGCTTGTATCGATTTGGTTGAAACGTCAAGGACGAAACTATATGCCAACGATTATACCAATGGTGTTCCTTATGTTCATGACACTATGGGCGATGATTGTTCAAGTATGGACAGAGTGGGCTCCATGGAATGATGGAAGCGATTGGATGCTGTTCAGTTTCGGAGCGATCATCCTTGTCTTTACGTTCTGGATTTTACTTACCGCTGCTTCGGCGCTTACGGGTAAGAATAATGATTCGATTGAAAAAAGTGCGTAAGGATAAAAAGAAAGCCGATATTTCGGCTTTCTTTTTTCCATCCATGAACGCTAGTCCTTTCTTTAGGTGTGGCTGACTAAAGCAGCCTTTGAAAAGGAGCGTTTTACCTTGAAGGATGTCATGATCATTCGACCGGGAAAAGAAATCGGATTGGGGTGTTGCGGGGGAATT
Organism: Halobacillus dabanensis; assembly: GCF_900114165.1. GTDB lineage: Bacteria > Bacillota > Bacilli > Bacillales > Halobacillaceae > Halobacillus > Halobacillus dabanensis. Next base: position 265,666 of record NZ_FOSB01000002.1, on the reverse strand, counting down.
TGTAGCGAACCTGATAGTTTCGTTCCTATGGAAGAGGAATTTGCCCACCATGATAAAGATCGTGATAAATTGGGCGAATGGGATAGAAGAATGGTGATTGGACAAGAGTCTGAATGGAAAGTGGATTATGTTGATTCTAGAAACTTATCAGCCATTGTAGTGTGTTTTGCTAAACATAGGAAGGCTGGAAATATAACTGCCTTCAGTGCTTTACGATCGATAATATTTCGGATGAAGTATAATACATTATTCATCAATGGGGAATGGAAACAAGGAGAGTTGTTAAGGAGGGAAGGTATGGAAACGAAGTTCTCTTTAAAGCGTTTGTTTGAACTGTATGATGAAGTTCTCAGCCTACCGCATAAACAGGAAATTGCGAGGGAGCTGCGTGATGAGGATGACCTTTTCTTATTGATGGTCTATTCTGATATGTTAGGTATTCCGAATCCGGCTTTTTATTATACACTTGAGCTGTATCCGTACATCATAGAGAAATTCCATGATTGGCATTTGCGCATGGGGATGGAAAAATCGCCGCTGGATGGAATTCGGTGCTGCTAGAGGGAGGAAACAATGAAAGACTTACAGAATAGTAAAATCATATTTGTAGGCGGAAAAGGTGGTGTGGGAAAATCCACTTCATCTGCCGCATTAGCTGTCGCTTTTGCTAGTGAGGGCTATCGTACATTAGTCATCTCTACGGATCCTGCTCATAATTTAGGGGACATTTTTCATAAAAAGGTAACCCATGAGAAAACAGTGCTGATGGATAACCTTTGGGGGATTGAAATCGATCCCGCTCATGAGTCGAAGCGGTATATCGCAGGAGTGAAAGACAACTTGGAAGGGCTCGTGAAATCGAAAATGGTAGAAGAGGTGCACAGACAAATTGATATGGCCAGTGCCTCTCCGGGGGCTGACGAATCAGCGTTGTTCGATCGACTGATTTCTATCATATTAGATGAATCCGCTCATTTTGATAAGATTGTTTTTGATACGGCACCCACAGGCCACACCATCCGCCTGCTAACATTACCTGAGTTGATGAGTGTTTGGATTGATGGAATGCTGGAACGCCGCAAAAAGATCAATGATGACTATACCCAACTTCTGAATGATGGGGACCCAGTGGATGATCCTATTTATGAAGTTTTGCAAAAAAGGAAAGAAAAGTTTTCAGCAGTGCGTGATATTATCTTAGATCCAGGGCAGACGAGCTTTATTTTTGTTCTCATCCCAGAACGTCTTCCGATCATAGAGACAGAACATGCGATGGAAAAATTGGAGAAACATGATTTGAAGGTGAAAACATTGATCGTCAATAAAGTATTGCCGGATCATGCCGATGGTGTTTTCCTCGAAAAGCGACGTAAACAAGAAGAAGTCTATTTGGATGAAATCGATCAGACATTTTCCGAGCAGCAATTAATTAAAATTCCTTTGTTTGAAGAAGATGTATCAGATATGACCAAATTGAAAGGTTTTGCTGATTATATGAAAAATACAATTTTATCAACATCCTCTTGAACACCTAAGACCAGAGTCATGAGCTCTGGTCTAATAATTTGAATGGATTAATAGGGAGAGAAATTTATAGGAATATTACTAGTTTGGAAGGATGTAGGACTTAAAGGAGATATAAACATATAGAGAGAGGTGTACCAGGTCATCCAATATTTGGATGACCTGGTACACCTTTTTTTGGTAGGAGGTTTGTAGTTGTTCCTTACTGGTTATAGGAACAGAGATAGTGATTTACAAAAACATTACAATAATTTACACTGAATTAATAATCTATTTATTTAGTATTAAAAATTGCTATGGAGGTCTTAGGAATGATTAGGAATTTTGCTAAAGGAATTCCGTTTTTATTATTTATCCTTCTATTCTTTATTAATATATATTTGGTAGGAGGGCTTATTACTTTTGGTGATTTGCGCGGTGTAATAGATTGGGCGCAGATCCATACTGCTTCATTAGGAACAGTGATATTTCTATTATCTATACTTTCTTGGGGAGCACTTCTTTATACCTTCTATAAAAAAGGATGGGTAGAACCTGTATATAAGTCTAAAATCTATCGAATTTTTTCTTCTCTTTTACTCTGCTTGTACATCGCTGCCATCAGTGCTTTCCTCATTATTGCTTACCACTTAGGTATTGAAGAATTAGGTGAGACTACGGAGTGGATCCAACAATATCCTGAAAGATTTAGTTTTACTGTTTTCCTATTGGCACTGGTCACATTTGGGTTAATACTAATCATCGGAGAGGCTTATATGGCCTCAGGTTTAGCATTGATTATCTTCTTCCTCATCTCAGTAGCTAACTATTTTAAGAAAGAATTCAGGAATGAACCTTTATTTCCTTATGATTTTGTCCAAATTGGTCAATTGGGGGAAGTGATTCCTATGATTTCAGGAGCTTTTTCCCTGCCAATAGTATTTGCAATTTCACTATGTATCGTGGTAGCGGCTTTCTTATGGTGGAAACTGCCTAAAATTACATTAGGTTGGATTACTAGATTAGTTTTACTTGTCCCAGTTGTCTATCTTGTTTATTCATTTTTCCTTTATGAAGATCGGTTTACGGCTGCTTATTACGAAGAGTATGCCTCTATCATGCCCTGGAACCAACAAAACAACTACTATTACAACGGTCCTGTGATCGGGATGATTTCAAATTTGAAGATTGATGTTGTCCAGAAACCTGATTCCTATAGTGAGCCTGCGATGGAGGAGTCTATGGTCCATGCAGAGGAAACCGATGGAGAAGGTGTAAGTGAAAACAAAGAGACGGTTAAACCGAATATTGTCTTATATATGAATGAGACGTTTTGGGATCCAACCAATCTTGATGTGAAGTTTTCTGAAGATCCTATGCCAAACATCCGAGCATTGATGGATGAGAATCCTGCAGGCACATTTTTCAGTCCTACGTTCGGGGGCGAGACAGCGAACGTTGAATTTGAAGCCTTGACGAGCTTTTCCATGAATTATATCAATCCAGGCGGTAACCCTTTTAATAACTTATTATCTAATAAACCATATCCCTCTTTTGTCTCTTATTTGAATGACAGGGGCTATTATACGGAAGCTATGCACCCGAATGGTGGAAATTTGTATCGCCGCCAAAACGTTTATCCTAATTTAGGATTCGACACATACAAATTCATTGATGATATGACATACACCGAAAAAGATAACAAGCAGTTTGTGTCTGATGAATCGGTAGCTCGTGAGCTATTAGATACTTTGAAAGAAGAAAAAGACCCTTCTTTCGTCCATGCTGTAACCATTGCTAACCATCTTCCGTATGACGCAGACAAGTATGAAGGCGGAAGTACCATTTCTGTGGAGGGTGAAGGGCTTTCCCAAGATTCAAAGACCAGAATCGAGACATACGCAGAAGGTATAAAAAGATCGGATCAAACGTTACAGTGGTTATATGAAGAAATACTAAAGCTTGATGAGCCGACAATCTTAGTGTTCTTTGGTGATCATTTACCGTCGATTGGTGCAAATTTGAAAGCTTTCAAAGAAACCGGCTACGGGGATGAAGAGGACCAACAGACGAATCCGAAATTTTATGAAACGCCACTCTTATTATTATCTAATTACGATTCAGGAATAGAAAAGGACTTAGGTACGATGAGCCCTATTTATTTGGCTCCCTTTATTTCTGAAGAGGTTGGATTGGAAACGCATCGTTTATACGATTTCATGTTGGAAATGAAAGAAGAAATTCCGGCTTTCCGTAACAGGATTTATATGCCTGCTGAGAATGAAGTCGTAGAATCTACAGAAGACTTACCACAATCCACACAGGATATTTTACAAGATTATCATCATTTTCAATATGATGTACTGACAGGTAAGCAGCATGTAGTCGATCAACTTTATACCGAAGAATAGAAAAGCGTCCAGTCAATTAATCTATGTTAAGTAAAGAGTGTTAGTGGAAGCACAGCTAGATGTAAACTCTAGCTGTGCTTCTTTTTTTATACGTGAAATGGAATAATATGTAAGACCTGGTCACCCAAAAATTGGGTAACCAGGTCTTACATATTATTCCATGTTTATTTTGGGAAGAAAAAATGAAATGTTTGGGGGCTTTGTTTCGTCTAGTAGGTAGAGAAAGAAATAAGGAGGAGAAAAAAGTGATTAAAGTGGATAATTTATCCCATTCCTTTTATGTGGGGAAAAAGAATAATCGGCAGGAGGTTCCTGTTTTAAGAGATATTAATCTGGAAATCAATGAAGGAGAGATTGTCTCGGTCGTTGGGCGAAGTGGTTCCGGGAAGTCTACTTTGCTTAATTTAATGAGTGGCTACATCAAACCTACAGAGGGTGATCTTTATATTAAGGGAGAGCGGGTGACAGATTACAAAGAATCCCAGTGGGCTGATTTTCGAGCCGAGCATTTGGGGTTCATTTTTCAAAGCTTTCAATTGATTCCTAGTATGTCCGCCTACCAGAATATTGAATTACCACTAGTAATGAAAGGGGTAGCGGAAAAAGAGAGAAAACAAATGGTCGATATCATGCTGGAAAGAGTAGGCTTGAGTGATTATAGCGATCATTATCCATCAGAACTGTCGGGAGGACAACAACAGCGTGTTTCTGTGGCACGTGCCCTGATTGTCAATCCGCCGATTATATTGGCGGATGAGCCTACAGGCAGTTTGGATCAGGAAACAGAAAAAGAGCTGCTTGATTTCATTCAAAAGTTGAACAAAGAGGAAAACATCACCTTCGTAATCATTACACATGATGAAGAGGTAGCAGAGATAGCGAACCGGACGATAAGGTTGGAAGATGGCAAACTTTTAGCTGATCGAGAGGTGGTGGGGAAATGAGATGGAAAGATCGTTTTAACTTCATAAGGCAAAATATGAAGAAGAACAAGTCCCGTGTATTCATGACTATACTAGCAACTTCGATTGGTTGTGCTTTCTTAATTGTCCTTGCTTCAGTCGGCTTTGGAGCACAGCGGTTTATCGTCAATGATATTATGGCGGATCGGGCGGTGACGGAAGTATCGATTTACGGGAAAGAAGGCGAAAATCCGGAAATTACCGAAGATGATATTGAAGCTTTTCAAGAAATGGAGGATGTCAAAGCTGTCTCCCATAAAATAGCACTACAAAATGAGCCGGCAGTTCTTGTTGATGACTACTCGGGTCCTGCTTCGGTCAGTGCGGTCGATTTTTCTTCTGAGAAAAAAGCGGGGTTGAATCTATCTGAAGGTCGTATGCCGGAAGCGGAAAATGAGGTTCTTATCGGATATCACTTAGATCAATATTTAACGGAAGATAGTGATCCAGAGGAAGATATATATAATGAAGAGGGAGTAGTGAAAGAAGAATATCGGATAGACAAGAGTCTATTGAATGAAACAATACAGTTGGAAGTGGAGCAGTATAAAGAAGATGAGTGGGTAACAGAAACATTCCCTCTTGAGGTAGTGGGAATTATGGAAGAACCGGCAAGAGATTGGCGGAAAAGCAGAGATCTCTATATATCTGAAGGAGTTCTTTCCAATATTGAAGCATTTACCGGAACGGAATATGGAGCACTGATTGATCCGGCGATGAGAGAGGAAGATCGGGAAAGCCTGCAAAGTGAAAGTCAACAACGTACTTACAATGAGGTTCAGGTCATAGCCGATAATATGGAACAGGTGGAAAGTATATCTCAACAATTGAAAGATGAAGGCTACCATATTTATTCTGTAACAGAGGAACTCGACCAAATTAATATCGTTTTTGCTGTTGTAAAAACTGGTTTGATTATCGTCGGTACGATCGCTTTATTGATTGCTTCTATCGGAATTTATAATACGATGTCGATGGCCGTTACCGAACGAACGCAAGACATCGGAATAATGAAAGCAATTGGTGGCCATCCACGGATGATCCGAAGTATTTTCCTGATGGAAAGTGGCTACATCGGCTTGATGGGGGCATTCGTCGGCGTAGCCGTTGCTTATCTTGTCAGTATAGGAATCAATATGGTCTTGCCATTCGTGATTCAACAAGTATTTGACCAAACATTAGATGAAGTTATTCAATTGTCTTATATCCCGCCTTATTTAGCGCTAATTTGTGTTGTATTGAGTATCGGGGTTGCGATGTTGTCAGGATTAAAACCAGCGAAGAAAGCAACAAAAATCGACGTGCTCAGCGCCCTAAGACGTGACGTGTGATTTTTACATTTATTTACAGACCAGGTCATCCAAAATATGGATGACTGGTCTGTTTCTTTAATTTATTCTTCAGTGCTCAGAGATGTGGGCTATTCTTGTTATAAGCAAACCGTTTTACTTATGTGTTCCGTGTCTCCCAGAGCCTTGCGTTTCTTATTTCCTGATTCTTTTTTCCTTGATTTTTTGCATCTTGGTTCAATCTTCGGTACTCTAGTAGAGTTGAACGTTTAGAAGTTAAGAGAGGGATTTTATATGAGTAATGTGAAAAGAAACGACCCATGTCTTTGTGGAAGTGGGAAGAAATATAAGAAATGTTGTATGAATAAAGCGGACCAGGGTATAGGCTCCACTAGTCTACATGAGGAGCTACAAGGACATTATAGCCACTTCATGGCCTATGTGAACCGTAATTACCCGAATGTGACCCCGAACGAAGAGAGGGAAACACAGGAGGAGGAAGTAGAAGCGGCTTTCCGTATGGTGCAGGGGGTCTTTATCGAACACCAGGAAAATGGCGCAACCCTTTATGATGAATTCTTTGCAAAGAAGGAAAATAAAATTGTGCGTCCTGCTACTTTAGCTTCCTTGGAAGCATGGAAATCTCCACTTGCAAGTGTTTTCCAAATTCAAAAGGCCCAGTCTGATCAAACAGTAATGGTCGAGGATGTGTGGAGTGGAGAGCGTTATGAAGTGAAGAGTGACGGCATTCCACTTAAGGAAGAAAATTATCAGCATATGCCTTATTGTATCGGTGTTCTTTTGAAGTGGGGGCCTGTATTCAATTTCGTTCCATTAGCGATTCCGAACTATGAGGAATCCTACCAGTCCTTCAAACAAAAGGTTGAAACGGAATATGAAAGGACAAACCACTCCTTGATTCATGAATATATACAAGAGACGCTCATCGAGCAATTGCGGAGCTGGATGTATATGACCACCCCTGATGATGCTGAGGAAAATGTAGAAATGGAGTCTGGATCGGAACAGAAGGATGAGGTTCTTGACCTGGTGGATGAAGAGTTGAAAACAGAAGCATCTTTCGACCAATTACGTGAAGCTTGGAAGTCCTATAAACAGGATCAAAACCCAACCCTCCGTAAGCCGGAAGTGGTGTCTGCAGCACTAGAACACATTTATCGTACCTCTGGCCGTTTCCGCTCTGAACCTGAAAAAGTGACGAAAAAGGCAGTGGCTACAAAGTATGATGTAAGCCCGAGCAGCATGAGTAAGAGGATCAGTCAAATAGAAGAATATATTGAAAGTTAGTCATAAAAAGCTCAGAGCCTAGATTCTGAGCTTTTTTTATTTCTGGAAAATGGGTCTTAAAGGGTAGTTTTGTAGGAACCGCGTGCGGAAGAGTCATTCCAGAGCTCCTGATAGAATGATACCCTGCTTACCTGCTTTGGGGAGGTTTTACTTTTTTTATCCCCTCTTGCATAACTTAATACAAGGGGAGGGGTGAAGATGAAGAAAAGCAACACACCGAAAATCTTCCTATTGTTTTTATTTCTCGCGCTTGTGGCTGCCATTGCCATCACTTTTTTCATTTTGACGCGACCCAGTCATCAAGCCTCCAATACGGTGGAACAATTTTATGGGTACGAACAACAAGGAAAGTTCTCTGATTCCTGGGAGCTTTTTCATCCTCAAATGAGAGAAAAATTTTCAAAAGGACATTACATACAAGATCGTGCGCATGTGTTCATGAATCACTTCGGTGTGGAGACGTTCGAGTTTACCATTGGGGATATAAAGAAAATCGATCAGTGGAAAATGGAAAAAGGTGCGAAGCCACTGACAAATGTTTATCATACGGTTGTCATCCAAACATTTAAAGGAAAATACGGCCAGTTTCGTTTACATCAGGATCTTTATGTTGTCAAAGAAAAAGAGGAATGGCGAATTTTGTGGGATTATAATAAGTGAATGGATAAGTGGTGGACAGATTTGCGGCATTTTTAGCAAGATAAATGATAACAATGGAACGATCCACTATTATGTTAGATAAAATAGTGGCAGTTCCAGATAAATCCAGACTAATATTAGCAAGGTTACTAGTAGTTCTGGAAAAAACTTCCTCCCCGGCAAAAGGAAGGAAGTTCTACATATATGGGAGAGAGGTACTCACTCGAATAGTAAACGGATGGAATAGCCGATCATTTTCACATATTCATTGAATGTCATTTTCTCCTCATGTTCATTCAGTCCATCGGAAGGGTCGAAAAAGGATGAACTAAAGGAGTAGGTCAATTCTATTTCATTACCATAGATTGACTCGAACGTCATCTTTGTTCTGCGTGAGTGATAGTCACTCGTTACAACCAGCGCGGAGTCCCATTCATTTTCTTCCATAATATTTTTCGAAAACGTCGCATTTTCATATGTACTCTCCGCATGGGGTTCTTCGATGGCCGCTTCTCCCGGCACACCAAGAGAAACCGCTCTTTCTTTTGTCGTCTCGCTTTCTGTGGAATTGGTAAGAATCATTGTATCTGCAAGCCCCTCATTATATAAATCAGCTGCATGTTGTAATCGGTCCGCATTTCCGCTCAGCACAATGATCGCATCCACTTCAGAGGAAGGTTGGGGAGCGTCTTTTACAATCAAAAATTCAGGGCCCAACTTCATGACTATAACGATCCCTATTAGGAAAGAAAGGATGAAAATAATAAATAGAATAAGTAACGTTTTTTTTATTTTTCGAACAGGTAAAGCGATAACATCACATCCTCTTTCTTCAAAATTTTTCTATTAATCTTATATATCTCCACAGAATTTTTTTAAACCCCAAAGTATTTTGCTTGTATAATCTTGTCGAATTTAGTAACATATATTGTAAAAGTTTTGTTTGAATTGTTTGTTAATTTATTGTAATGTTTATTCAATTCAACCTAGTTGAAAATAAGGGAATGAGAAAGGGTAGAGAGATATGATACAACCGGATGATCGTATAGCAACACCAGGACAAATCGTAACCTTTGAGAGAAACGATATTACTTTTAAAGGCAGAGTCATCCCAAGCCAGTGCCAGCAGTCGGTTATAGTCGACTTGACGATTATGGAAAACTTAGATGAAATCGATTTCGAATACGATAGGACGGTTGTTGCTCATACTAACTATCGTATTATAGAAGAATGATGGCCGGTGCCCTTTCCTGTTCCAAGGTAAGGGCACTTAATTTTTATTGCCTTCCTTTAATTATAGAGGCAAGGCATTTCCATTCATATAGGGATAACCTTTTTACTTCTTGACTCTCTATAATAAAAAATTCCCCACCACTACCACTGCAGCATTTCACAAAAAAACTTCTCCTGCATGAACTTTGTTTCAAAAAAATTACAACATTACGTCTCCCCATTGTTACTAGCATACCAGCAACCTAAATAATTGAATATTACTAATCATAATGGGGTAAATATTTCCTGTGCGAGGAAATATTTACTAGTCATTTCTGCTGTTTTTAATAGAGGAACTTTTAATATATTATAAAAAGGGGAATTTTGTTTTTTATAGCCTTACACGTTTTACGAAAGGGTGTTAGACTAGTGCCACACTTAACTAAGCTTTTATTAGAACAAAATGAATGGTCTTTACCTGGTCGTTATAGTGTCCGAATAGACAGGACGATTGTGATCGAACCTTTAAGACAGCTAACAGAAGATACGTTCAAACAGATGTTGAATGTTCATGCAACCATCCATTCTATTGGGATTAAGAACAGCGAGGTTCCTTCCATTGAAAAGTATGATGGACCTTTTAGTTTCCAAAGAGTTAATGGTATATTGATTTTCAAACCGGTCTCTTAACAATTGTATACTTAAGAAAAAAGGACTTCCACAGCTGGAAGTCCTTTTTGTCGTTAATTATAATAATTAGTTTCTTCTTTATTTCCTATAGAAGGTTCTGTTAGTTCATCAGGAATCGGTAATTCCAATGCGTTTCTCAAATCAATTTGGACCTCTTTCAAGCTTTCCTCATCAGGTAAAAAGTAGTAAAGTCCATCATTCAGCCGAGTATTTTCCCCTTCTATTTCGATGGTTTCTGTATTTGATTCTTGAGATGAAAATGCCTTTTGTAAGCCGAGCATTTCTCTCGGGTTAAGGTTTGTGCTGACATTCTCCCCGACTACATCGGATAGTTCTCCTATTTTGAAAAGCGTGCCAGCAGAAAGTGCTTCATCAATACTTGCTTTAATGAATTGTCTCTGTCGTTCATCACGTGTGTAAGTTACGGCAACTTCCCTTTTCCTCATACGAACGAACGCCAGCGCTTCTTCCCCGCTCATATGCATGGGTCCTTCTTCAAACTCAATTTGTTTATAATAATCAACACTGCTTCTTTCCCAGAATCCTTCTTTTACATCTATGGTTATGCCACCCAATACATCAACAATTTCGATAAAGCCTTCAAAGTTGACGGTTGCGTATTTATCAATCGGAATATCGAGGAGTTCCTCTACGGTTTCAACAGTCAGCTTCTCTGCTCCATATCCACTTACCTCACCTAGCGAATAGGCAGCATTGATTTTATGGGAGCCTGCGTAATTTCTCCCCACTTTTGAAGCTGGGATATCGACCCTTGTATCCCGAGGAACACTCGTCATGGTCATTTTGTGTGTATCAGGGTTTAAAGTTAAAACAATTTGCGTATCCGCCCTTCCTGCTGACCCGTCTGTCGAATAATCTTCGACCCCCATAAGCAGGATGGATATCGGATCGCTCTGTGCATCGACAGCTTCTTCACGCAAATTGGATTTGTCCCCTCTATTTAAATCTTCAAAGGCAGCAGTATATACTTGGGAAACGTAATAGAACCCACCGCCAATTATTAATGTCAGTAAAAATAATAGGGCCGCGATCAACCGGAGTTTCTTTTTCTTTTTCCTTCTTCGCACCCTTACGATTCTTTTAGTCAAATGGACCACCTCATATTTTTAACCTCTCGACTTTATATTCTACCATAAATGAAAACAGACAGAAGATACCCTTCTTTCGTCATAGTTTCCGTAAACAAATTGTAAATATTAGTCATATTTACATGTGCCATAAGGAATATTTGGGAAATTTCACATCAAATGAATATACACTCTTTTCTGAATTCTATATACTGAGGGTGAATTTGATCTATTACGAAAGGGAGGAAAATTGATGAAGAAGCTATTTCATTTATCTCTAATTGTTACCCTGATTTTCAGTTATGTATTCATTCCGACATCTTCTGTCGATGCAGAAGAGACGAATGAGTTAATTTTCTCGGAATATGTGGAAGGATCGAGTTATAACAAAGCGTTAGAAATTTATAACGGGACGGGAGAAAGTGTCGATCTAGCGGATTACACGCTTGAGCTATATTCCAATGGTGATCAAACCCCTTCGGCTAGCTTGGATCTATCAGGTGAACTAGCGGATGGAGAAGTGTTTGTCGTCTCGAACAGTCGAGCTGGAGAAGATATTCTGGCTGTTACTGATGTAACAAGTGGTGTCGCCAACTTCAATGGCGATGATGTGGTAGTTATGAAAGACGAAAGCGGTGTCATAGACAGTATCGGACAAATCGGCAGTGAGGACGAATTTGGTACGGATGTAACACTTGTAAGAAATGCGGAAGTAACGACGGGGGATACAGACCCGAATGATTCTTTTTCCGTCAATGATGAATGGAATAGTTATTCTAAAGATACGTTCGAGTACCTTGGCAGCTATGAAATGCCAGAAGAAGAGGAAGCAGAATTACAAACCATTGCAGATGCACGTAATGCAGATGAAGGAGCCACTGTGCGCGTAGAAGGAGTCGTGACAGCTTCTTTTGAGGCAGGAGGACAAACGAACCTTTACATACAAGATGAAACAGCAGGTATCATTGTTCGTGCGCCTGGCCTGGATATTCAACCTGGCGATCGTGTTCAAGCTCAAGGAGAAATGGACGATTATAATGGGATGGCTCAAATCATGACAGCTTCTGCTAATGTGGAAGTAGTGGAAAGTGGAGTGGGCACCCCCTCACCGGAAGTCGTTGAAGCAAGCCAATTCTCTTCCGATGGAGAAGATCTGGAAGGGGAATTTGTCCAAGTTGAGAACGTAGAGGTTATGGATAAAAACCAATATGGGGAATTTACGGTTCAAGATAATAGTGGAACTTTTATTGTCAGCCCGCAAGAGGAAGAATTAATAGAAGTGGGAGACACTTTTGAACAAGTAAAAGGTGTTGTCAATTACAGTTTTGGAAAGTATGAACTGATTCCAAGGTCGAAATCAGACTTGATTGAAAAAGTTTTTGCGGTAACGGCTTACCCGGAGAGCGGTTCTGTCCTACAGGGAACAGAAATCGTTTTAAATACTGCAGAGCCTAACGCTTCTATTCATTATACATTGGATGGAACACAACCGAACGCAGAAAGCAAAGAATACGATACACCAATTGAAATAACGGAGGATACAACAGTAAATGCTGTGGCTGTCCGTGAGAATGGTGAAATGAGTGAAGTTGCAACGTTCGATTATAAAGCTCTGAAGCCTTTAGATGACCTTGAAATTCACGATATCCAGGGAGCTGCTCATACATCCCCGTATGAAGGAGCAACCGTTGAAGATGTCGAAGGGATTGTCACGAAGCTTGATGGCAACAATGGGTTTTATATGCAATCTCTGAATCCAGATGATGACATCAAAACATCGGAAGGGATTTATGTATACAAGAGATCCTCCGAAGTAGAGGTGGGGGATGTTGTTACGACAACAGGTGAAGTTACCGAATATCGCGAAGAAGGTTATTACGATGCTGCAGATCTGTTGACAACTCAAATTAGTGCAAACGAAGTAACGGTTGAGTCATCCGACCAATCCTTGCCTGAACCAGTGGTCATTGGAGTAGATCGTGAGCAACCGACAGAAGTAATCGAGGATGATCAATTCGATTCGTTTGATCCAACTGCAGATGGAATTGATTTTTATGAAAGCCTTGAAGGTATGCTCATTGAGCTTCCGGATCCACAGGTAACGGGGCCAGTCAAATATGAAGAGCTTCCTGTTTATGTAGAAACAAGTGATGACCAGGAGTTTACAAGAGCGGGAGGATTGTTAATTTCTCCAGAAGATTACAATCCAGAACGCATGCTTATTGATGTCGATGGGTTAGATGTGAACGCTAAGACAGGTGATTATTTCAACGAATCCATCACCGGTGTTGTCAGTTATGACTTTAGTAACTACAAGATCCGTGTGGCTGATGATTTGCCTGAGCTTCAAGATGGGGGCACAGAAAGGCAGTCGGCGAAACTGAAAAGCTTGAAACCGAAAATGACTGTCGCTACGTATAACGTGGAGAATTTCCATGCAGGGACAGATCCTGAAAAGGTAGATAAAATTGCAGAATCTATCGTAGAGAATTTGAATACTCCCGATGTCGTAGGGCTGGTGGAAGTGCAAGACAATAATGGACCGACAGATGACGGAACTGTCGCAGCGAATGAAAGTTATCAAACATTAATAGATGCGATCGTTGAAGCAGGTGGACCAGAATATGAGTTTACAGACATTGCACCAGAAGATAAAGAGGATGGTGGACAGCCAGGTGGTAATATCCGTGTCGGCTTCATCTACAACCCGGAACGTGTCTCATTAACGGACAAACCGAGTGGTGATGCCACCACAGCTGTCGACGTAGACGAAAATGGACTGACGAAAAACCCGGGCCGTATCGATCCTGCAAATGAAGCGTTTGATGATTCCCGAAAATCATTGGCGGCAGAATTTGAATTCAACGGTGAAAAGGTTGTTGTTGTCGCCAACCACTTTAATTCAAAAGGTGGAGATGATGCGTTGTTCGGTGCGAATCAACCTGTCGTACTTGGTAGTGAAGAACAACGTTTGGAACAAGCGAAAGTGTTGAATGACTTTGTAGACAAAGTGGAAAATCGTATGGACAATCCGAATGTAGTCGTGCTCGGTGACTTGAATGACTTTGAATTTTCCGCACCGGTGGAGACGCTTAAAGGTGACGTACTGACGAACATGATGGAAGAACTGCCGGAGGAAGAGCGATATACGTACATTTATCAAGGAAACTCCCAAGTACTTGACCACATTCTTGTCAGCGATCACTTGGCTAAACGGACGAAAGTGGAGACCGTAAATATCAATGCCGACTTTTCGGAAGCGGATGGTCGTGCGAGTGACCATGATCCTGTTCTCGCACAAATCCATCTGAAAAAGTCGAAACAAGGACCTCCCGCATGGGTGAAGAAGAAGTCCAAACAAGGACCGCCAGCTTGGGTCAAGTAATATAATGGCTCAACCCATAAAAAATCCCCGCCATCAGCGGGGATTTTTTGTATGGAGCCAAGAAGTCCATACTCGCAAGAGCTTTGGGTAGGTAAGGAAACCTTAGCTTTTATATTTCTTCCTTTTCTAGAATCAAATAGTTCATTTCTTTACGTTCAATGCTGTTATAACGTTTAGAGTTGAGTAGGTAAAAAACGACGCCAATGAGTATCCAGATGAGAAGGGCGATGTAAGATTCCCGTCCGAGGGATGCCGGCGACCATGGAAGTAACAATAGCACTAAGAACCCAAGCGAGCTGATCATTCCGATCAAGGATAACAGTTTCTTTCCTGGAGCTATCGTCTTATCTGAATCATTGGCCTTTTCTCCATCTGACCAACGGAAAAACTTGTAGGCTGTCGCTGTACAGAAGAAATAAGCAATGGCGACACCAGTGGATGACATATCGACAACCCATAATAACGCCTGCCTGCCGAACCATGGTGCAATTAAGCAAATCGCCATCGTAAACAGAATGCCGACATATGGTGTTTTATATTTGGGATGCAGCTGTCGGAAAATATCAGGGAGAATTCTTGCTCTTCCCATGGCAAAAGTGAGACGGCTTGATGAAATGTAAAATCCATTCAGTCCTGTGAAAATACCCATGCAAACAGCGATTGCAATGATGAATACTCCTGCGCGTCCGAGGTAGCTTTCGATCGCATCTCCTGTGCCCCAAACGGACTGTGTCTGATTGATTTGCGTGAGCAACTGTTGCCAGGGCATGGTGCTTGCTGTAATCAAAATCATCGCACTATACGCTAAACCTGCTGCGAGAAGGGACCAAATAATAAGTCCGAAAGCTTTTTTCGGTTCAAATTTGAACTCCTCTGCCGCTTGCGGAATATTATCAAAACCTACATAGGCGAATGGTGCAATAGCAAGAATGGTCAAAATGGAAGCCAAGGCTGTCTGCTCTGGATTGAAGGCAGGTGTAATGTGAGTGATACTTGGCCCCTCTGTGAAAATCGCTCCCACTGCAAGCAGTGTTATACCTAAAATGAGAATGAGACTGAAGACGAATTGTGTTTGTCCTGAAAAGCTCGCTCCACGAATGTTCAACCACGCAAACAAAATTAAAGCAAGGCTTGCGATTGCGATTTGGATGATGGACACTTCATATCCTGCAACGGTGTACATGTTTCCTGTACGGACAAGGTCAGGAAAAAGGAATTTAGCAAGCAATGCCAGGGCTGAAGCATTTAATGCGACGATGCAAATATAACCAAGGGTTAAAAACCAACCGGCCATAAACGCAAATTTTCGACCGAATCCTATGTAAGCATAGGCGAACTCTCCACCAGTGACGGGGAATTTTTCGATGAGGAAACCATAACTGACCCCGATGACCATCATTAACGCAGCCCCTAACAAAATGCCGATGACTACTCCAAGAGGTCCAGCTTGTCCGATCCAGTCTGTTGGTAATACAAAAGCACCCCAGCCGATGGCGGACCCGAAGGCGATTGCCCACACCCAATGTGGCTTCAGTGATTTTTCTAATTTTTTTCTCTCTCTCATGGACATGAATTGTATCCTCCCAGGTTGTGTGAAAAAGTAATTATTAAAATTTTCCTTCGTGTATAAATAATTCCAAATCTTCTGTTATAATCACAGAAGATGTAAATTTATGACGAAAGAAGACATTTTATCATGGCCTTTGTCATTTATTCAAATGATTCTGTTTAGCGATTTTTGTAAGGGAATGCGATATTTTACATAAAAATGTTTCAAAGGTAGAGGGAGGGGTTAATGAAAAAGTAACCAAATCGTTATAATCAAAAAGGTTTTCTTGTGATATAATTTTTTACGGTTAATATGCAACGAGACGATGACGTTTATACAGACAAATATGGAAATTATATATCAGCTTATGACTTGTAGGAGAGGACATAATAAACCTGAGGGAGGGTCTTTATGGAGTATAAGGCCTTGCTATTTTGCTTGATCGCTTCCATTCTGGTCACACCGATCGTCAAGAAAATAGCAGTTAAAATCGGTGCGACAGATCAACCGAACTATCGTAAGGTACACAAAAATGTCATGCCGCGGTTAGGCGGTTTAGCCATATACCTTAGTTTTGCTGCAGGGACGTTATTCTTTTTCCCGGAAAGCAAATACACGTGGCCAGTACTATTAGGTTCGACGATTATAATTGTGACAGGGGTCCTTGATGATTTAAAAGAACTGTCAGCTAAAGTTAAACTTGGTGGACAATTATTAGCAGCAGCCGTTGTTGTCATCGGTGGTGTCCAAGTAGAATTCATCAACTTACCATTCGGTGGTCAATTGGATTTTGGATATATGAGCATTCCAATCACGATTTTGTGGATTGTCGGAATTACAAATGCCATCAACCTCATTGATGGGTTGGATGGATTAGCCGCAGGAGTATCAGCGATTGCGCTGTTAACTATTTCTGGTATGGCGATTACTATGGGGAATGTTTTTGTCGTGTTCGCTGGATTAATGATGTTGGGAAGCACTGTAGGTTTTCTTGTTTATAACTTTTACCCTGCGAAAATCTTCATGGGGGATACAGGTGCGCTCTTTTTAGGATTCATGATCAGTGTTCTTTCTTTACTTGGTTTCAAAAACGTCACATTATTTTCTCTAATCATTCCTGTTATCATTCTTGGTGTACCGATTTCGGACACGTTGTTTGCCATCGTAAGAAGAGTCGTCCACCGGAAGCCGCTTTCAGCTCCGGATAAGTCACATTTGCATCACTGTTTGTTGAATTTAGGATATAGTCACCCGGAATCTGTTTTGATGATTTATGCGGTAAGTGCTTTATTCAGCTTAGCTGCCGTCATTTTTTCACAGGCGACGATGTATGGGGCTTTGATTGTTATTGCGATGCTCGTGCTTATGATTGAAATGATTGTCGAGATGACAGGATTGGTCGGAAAAGATTATAAACCGATTCTCAATATGATTCGTGGTTATCGTGAAAAGTAATCACCAAAAAACGTTGTCCTTTAAGGGCAACGTTTTTTTTATGGTAGTTGAAAAGTGATAGAGGTGTGGGAATTTACCGGGGAGGCATCATTGTGTAAGCAAGTACGCTAAAGGGAAGGAGATCCATTCAAAAAGGAAAAAGCATCTATGCCAAAAAGCGGGAGTCTCGCACTCCCGCGGATAAAAGATGATTACATGGAGTCATCTTCTGGAGCTTCTTCTGAGGCGAGGGGTTTTTCAAGTCCCAAGTGAGCTTTCAGTTGGTCTGTGGTCTCTTGGATGCTTTCTTCGTCCAGTTGATAGTACCAGCCATTTCCGGTGAAGCCTCCCTCACCCTGGAGTTGCATTTCATCGAAAGTAAACCCTTCTTTTTGAAGAAAATAATCTTTGAATGTAATCATTTCATCAAAGGTTAGATTTGTGCTCATATGCTCGTTTACTGAAGCGAGTATGTCGTCAAAGTTATTCAACCCCCGGGATGACATCGCCTCCCGGAAAATTTGCTGTATGATTTCCATTTGTCTTTCCCCACGAGCTAAATCACTATCTTGTTTTCGTGTCCGGGCTAAGGCCAGGGCCTGCTCTCCATTCAGTGTTTGAGTTCCTTCATCCAATTCGATTGCACCTGCCTGGTCCGAACTGTTTTGTTCCGTCAGTTCATATGGGACGTCATAGGTAATACCACCGATGGAATCGACAATTTCTACAAAGGACTGGAAATTCAGACGGACGTAATAGTCGACCGGTACATCCAGCATGCGCTCGACGGTTTCGACGGATGCATCAACCCCTCCGAAGGCATGAGCATGAGCGATTTTATCTTCATACCCCACCTCTGGGATATACGTCAAGGAATCACGAGGGATATCGAGCATTTTTATCGATTTATCGTCTTCGTTGAATGTCGCCAGGATTAGTGCATCTGATCGAGAGGTAGTTTCTGACCTTTTTTCACTATCGTCCACCCCAATAAATAACACAGAGGTATGATCTTGAGCAGGATTCACCTCTTCTGTTCTTTTGTCAGACTTCCCGCCACGGTCTAATTCCTGATGTGACTCTGTGGCAGTTTCTTTGACTTGATCGGTCAGGTAGCCGGCATAACCAGCGGCCGCACCAATTCCAATAAGGACAATAAAGACTATTGTCCAAATGAAAACGGTTCGCTTCCGGCGTATCATATGAGCAGTCTCCTTTACTCAGTTGTGACATCAAATTCTACGTAGGGAGAATCCCCTTTTTCTATGACAGCTTGACCACTAGTCAAGTCGGTCATCCAGTTTTCGAATTCTTCTTCTTCACCGCTTTCTACGTATACTATTAATTCCACATTTTCTAAGTAATTAACCGTCTCCAATGTGTACTTCGAGTTTCTGACCTCATTTTCAACTTTTCCAAGCTGGTGGTATTCGATTTTCACTTTCATTTCCTGCATCAATTGGCGTTTGACGACCCCTGTGGTATCAATTGCTGCAGAGGTAGTAGAGCCATAGGCACGAATAAGACCGCCAGCTCCGAGTTTTATACCGCCGAAGTAGCGGGTCACGACGACTGCTGTGTCTTTCAGCCCTCTTTTTTTCAAAACTTCCAGCATTGGTACACCGGCAGTCCCGCTCGGTTCACCGTCATCATTCGCTTTTTGTATAAGATCATGCTCGCCGATCATATAGGCAGAGCAATTATGTGTAGCATCATGATGTTTCTTTTTGATTTGTTGAATGAAATCCTGTGCTTCTTGTTCGGTTTCACAGCGCTTCACATAACCGATGAAGCGTGATTTCTGTATGGTGATTTCTTCTGATCCTTCCGGTTTTACGGTATAATAGCTTTCTAACATGTTTTGAAAACCTCCTAAGTTTTCATTATATCGACGGGCCAAAAAAACGGCAAATGGATTGATCTTAATTCACTAGCGCCCTGCAATATTCCTTAGTTCCGTGACTGATGAATGGAGCAGGTGGTTGGGGAAATAACTCACTTTCCGTGGGAGTACGGTGAGCCTCTTTAGACTTCGTCTTGCGGGGTCTCACCTAGTACTCTAATCCCACAGGAGTCTCGCCATTTCCTGGAGGCCTTTCTCTCACAAATGTCTCGGAATCGAGGCTTATTTTACTAGAGGACTTTTAAATATATAGAAATTCATAAGAAAACCCCCATAAAAGGACATGGGACTTACGAATGATTATGTGAATATTGATGGAGGGACTAATGATGAGTGTACAAAAGAATGGGGATATCGCCCTTGACCATATTATTGGCGAAATGGTTGATACCGTCACCAACAGTAAAGATGAAATTTTTCAAATTGGTGAAGAATCCCGCACTGAATTCGAAAAACTGAATAAAGATTTGACGGAGACCAAAAAGCAGGTCCTCTCGCTCATTGACGAGGGAGACAAGCTTGAGCAAAAAGTACGGTCCTCCCGAATGCGCTTATCAGAAGTCAGCAAACAATTCCAGAAGTATTCAGAAGAAGAAATTCGTAAAGTGTACGAACAAACTCATGGATTACAAATGGATTTATCCATGAAGCGTGAAAAAGAAAAGCAGCTGCGTGAGCGGAGAGATGATTTAGAGCTACGGTTAAAGAACTTAGAGGAAACCATCGGACGGGCAGAAGCTTTAGGTGGGAAAATCTCGATCGTACTCAACTATTTGACCGAAGACTTCAGACATGTGAGTGATGCGCTGGAAGATGCGAAAGAAAAACAGGAATTCGGTTTGCAGATTATCGAAGCTCAAGAAGAAGAACGCAGACGATTGTCCCGTGAAATCCATGATGGTCCTGCACAGATGCTGGCAAATGTAATGCTAAGGTCTGATTTAGTGGACAGGACCTACCGGGAACGCGGGATTGAAGAGGCGATGCAGGAAGTGAAAAGCGTCCGGTCACTCGTTCGGTCTGCGCTCTATGAAGTGCGGAGAATCATTTATGATCTGCGTCCAATGGCCCTGGATGATCTCGGGCTGATTCCTACGTTGAAAAAGTATCTAGCGACGATTGAAGATTACAACAAAGAAACACACATCGCTTTTACATCCTTCGGAAAAGAACGGAGATTGGAGTCTAAATATGAAGTTGCTCTATTTCGTTTAGTTCAAGAGTCCGTTCAAAACGCTGTCAAACACGCAGAGGCATCAGAAATCAAAGTG
This sequence comes from Halobacillus dabanensis, assembly GCF_900114165.1. Taxonomy (GTDB): domain Bacteria; phylum Bacillota; class Bacilli; order Bacillales; family Halobacillaceae; genus Halobacillus; species Halobacillus dabanensis. Next base: position 245,022 of record NZ_FOSB01000002.1, on the reverse strand, counting down.
AAAGTAGAAATGAAGGCTGAAGCCACAACGATCATCGTGAAAGATGATGGAAAAGGATTCGACACAACTAAAAAGAAAGAGAAATCCTTTGGCCTTGTCGGAATGAGGGAACGCGTCGACATGTTAGACGGAGAACTTCATATCGATTCAAGTGTCGGGGAAGGGACAATTGTCACGATTCACTTGCCGATAAATTGATATTTCAACGAATATCTATGTAAATGGACGTGAATCGTTTATAATAGGATATAGGATTAGGGTAGATTCACTTTTCTAAAAAAATAAAAAAAGAGTGAACAATAGAGAGAAAAAGAATAGGTTAGGGGACTGAAAAACCATTCTATGTAAGAGAAACAGGAGGAAATGACCATGACGACCAGAATAGTCTTGATTGATGATCATAAATTATTCCGTGAAGGTGTAAAAAGGATTTTAGATTTCGAATCCAGTTTCGAAGTGGTTGCAGAGGGTGACGATGGAGATACAGCCCTTCATATTATTGAACAGCACATGCCGGATGTCGTTTTAATGGACATCAATATGCCGAGCATGAACGGTGTAGAGGCAACTGCGGAAATCGCAAAACGCTATCCGGAGATGAAAGTCATCATTCTATCCATTCATGATGATGAAAACTATGTGACGCATGCGCTGAAAACAGGGGCTCAAGGATATCTGTTGAAAGAGATGGATTCCGATGCTTTGATAGAGGCGATCAAAGTTGTGAGCGCAGGTGGTTCATACCTGCACCCGAAAGTGACCCACAACTTAGTGGCTGAATATCGCCGCTTATCGGAGAGTAACGGAAGCAGTGCTTATCGTACGATTGAATATCGCAAACCATTGCACTTGCTTACGCGTCGGGAATGCGAAGTGCTGCAACTGTTGGCGGACGGAAACAGCAATCGTGGCGTAGCGGAAGCTCTTTACATCAGTGAGAAAACAGTCAAAAACCATGTGAGTAACATCCTCCAAAAAATGAATGTTAACGATCGTACACAAGCCGTTGTAACAGCAATTAAAAATGGCTGGGTCGAAGTTATCTAAATAAATTCAACCAGGGCTGTTCTTTAAGGTATAGAAAGATATACCTTAAAGAACAGCCTCTTTTTTATGTGCAGAAGCGGAAATGGAATAAAATGGTGTACCAGGTCATCCAATATTTGGATGACTTGGTACACCACTTTAAGACATCTGACGACTATTCTTCTAGTTTGTTGGTGCATTGTGTGATGGCTTGATGTAAAATAGAAGGCAGAGAATACCAGAAATACTCTTACATAATATTCATAGAAAAGATTACAAACTTAAGGAGTTGATCGGGTGAAAACAGCGGTCATTACCGACAGCACGGCTTACCTTCCGAGAGACATAAGAAAAGCAAAACATATACATATGGTTCCGTTGAACGTTATCTTCGGAGAGGAATCTTATCAAGAAGAAATTGATATCAATGCCGACGATTTCTTCGACATGGTCAAAGAGGGAGGAACTCTTCCAAAGACATCTCAACCGTCAATCGGGATTATGACCAAGAAATTGGAAGAGCTCGCCGAGGACTATGATGCAGTCATATCGATCCATCTTTCCAGCGGAATCAGTGGTACCTATCAGGCGATGGTGACGGCAGGGGAAATGGTGGAAGAAATCGATGTGCTTGTCTTTGATTCGGAAATCAGCTGTTACATGCAAGGATTTTACGCTTTGGAAGCAGCGGAACTTGCCAACAATGGCTCGACACCAGATCAGATTATTTCCCGCCTGAACGAAATGAAGAAATCGATGAACGCTTACTTTATGGTCGATGATCTCAGTCATCTGCAGCGCGGTGGCCGTCTGAACGGTGCACAGGCGTTTGTCGGGAGCTTGCTTCAAGTGAAACCTGTGCTTCACTTTGTTGATACGAAAATCGTCCCATTTGAAAAAATCCGCACAAGGAAAAAAGCGATCAAGCGCATTCTTTCCCTTTTTGAAGAAACGATAGAAGAGGGCGGAACCTACAAGGCATGCCTCATTCATGCGAACCGTCCGCAGGAAGCGGCAGAACTTAAGAAAGAACTGGAAGATAGACATGATAATGTTGAAGTTGTGCTCAGCTACTTCGGCCCTGTGATTGCAACCCACCTCGGGGAAGGCGCCATAGGTCTTGGCTGGTATCGTCATTCCTGAAAAAATAGAGCCTGTTTGTGAGACTCAAGCAGGCTCTATTCTTAGATAGGATGGTGAATAAATTAATGAATCTATTACGAAGTAACACTACGACCGATTACTCCTGGATTCCTCAACATCATACACCCCATCGTTACCCTCAATTCGCCGGAAAACTCCTTCTCCGTCAAGAAATTCCGTTAAGTGATGAACAGATCGATCACCTTGTCACCTCTTCTGTTTTTACAAAAGTAGATAGTATCGAGCCTCACTTGTGGGGCCACCGCTGCCGTCGTTGCGGGAACAAGGCCTCCCATCTTTTCGGCCTCATGCCTCATACCTCCTGTAAAAAGGAATGCCGGTATTGCCGGTCCTGTATTCAAATGGGCCGCGTACTCGAATGTGAGCCTCTCTATGTCGGGAGTTCCTATGTGAGTTGGACAGCCCATGAAAATCCGTGCGCATGGCAAGGGAAACTGACTGTGTACCAACAAAATGCTGCCGATCAACTCGTAAACCTTGTAGAAAAAGGAGCGGGAGAGAAACTGGTGTGGGCGGTATGTGGTGCAGGAAAAACGGAGATGCTTTTTCCTGCGATTACAAAAGCACTGGAGACAGGGAAGCGGGTCTGCCTTGCGACACCGCGTACCGATGTCGTGCGCGAGTTGCTTCCGCGCTTTCAAAAAGCATTTCCAGAAGTGCGTATGCAGGCTCTATATGGGGATAGTCCAGACAAAACTGGTGATGCGCCATTGATATTAGCGACGACGCACCAACTTCTCCGTTATGGCCGGGCATTCGACGTGATGATTGTCGATGAAGTGGATGCTTTTCCATTTCATAATGACGAATCGCTTCACTATGCCTGCAAGCGCGCGGCGAAAATGGACGCCTCCATCATTTATCTCACCGCAACACCGAGGAAAGTTCAGAAGAAAAGGATGCGCAAAAAAGAGCTGCCGGTCGTTTTTGTACCGAAACGGTTTCACGGTCATCCTCTCCCTGTCCCCCAACTAAAACTCACTCCCACCCTTCATCGTTTCTTGAAAAAGGGTGAACTCCCACCGAAACTTTTGAAACAGATTGCCGAACAGCAAACCTCTCCCCGCCAATTGCTGCTCTTTCTTCCTTCGATAAAAAAAGCGGAGGAAATGGCGCTCCTTCTTAAAGGAAAAGGGTATACAGTAGAAGCGGTCCATGCGGAAGATATAGACCGTGCCGAAAAAATAGCAGCGTTCCGAAAGAAAAAGTATCGTGTGCTTGTAACGACAACGATTCTAGAACGCGGAGTAACCTTTCCATCTGTTGACGTATTTGTAATCGATGCCGGACACGGGGTGTTTGATGAAGCAGCACTTGTCCAAATCGCTGGCAGAGCAGGAAGGAGTCATGACGATCCAACAGGAAATGTTCATTTTTATCATATCGGTAAAACGGATGCACTGCTCAATGCTATCGAATCCATAGAGTACATGAACCGTTTGGGTCGAAACACATGAGATGTCTTATCTGTCATGAAGAAATCATTCCTGAGGTCTCATGGGTGACGTTTTGGAAGCCACCTGTTGAAATTAAAATGTGTGGTGATTGTCGGGCTGCCTTAGAAAAAATCGATGGTCCCTGTTGTCCGGTTTGTCATCGGCCAGATCACAAAGGTGTATGCAGGGATTGTGAACAATGGAGCGATACTCAATTTGGAACGTTTGATAAAAATGTGGCGGTCTTTCGTTACAATGAATTCGGCAAAAAATTCGTGGCGCGCTGGAAGTACCGGGGAGACTATGTTTTGTTTCAAGCCATTAAAAAGGAAATACAAAGGAAGTGGGAAATGACAGGGGTTGAAAAACATATCATTGTTCCCGTTCCCCTAAGTAAACAGAGAGAAGCGGAAAGAGGGTTCAACCAGTCGGAAGCGATCATTTTAGCTTTAGCGAAAGAACCAATAAGCCTTTTTGATCGGCTGCATAGCGAAAAACAATCAAAACGAGGAAAAAAAGAGCGGATGCAGTCCGAAAATCCATTTATATTAAGACGCCCTGTTCATGAATCTGTAGTTATAGTCGATGACATTTACACAACAGGAAGGACGGTGCGCCATATGGCGTCTAGATTACGGGAGTACGGCTGTCCTTCCGTGTCCTCTTTCACGATTTTTCGCTGAATGTGCGCTAGGACTTTTGAATCTGTATATTCCTGCCGATATAATAGAAAAAGAGATACATTGGGGGAAGAAGAGATGGGGAGTTTAGCCAATTGCTCACGTTGTAAAGGATTATTTGTGAAAGGGACGACTTCTGTGTGTCCGGCGTGTAAAAAGGCGGAGGAGAAAGATTTTCAAACAGTTTATGCCTATTTGCGCAAGAAGGTGAACCGGACAGCGACAGTAACCCAGATAGAGGAAGATACAGGCGTTTCAGAGAGGCAAATCCGTCAATTTGTAAAACAGAAGAGACTGCACCCGGCGCAATTTCCCAATTTGGACTATGGTTGTGAAAAGTGTGGCAGCCCGATTCGAGAGGACCGTTTGTGTGCTGATTGTCGAGAAACGCTTCATAAAGGATTGCAAGCGCAAGAACGTAATGAGGCTTTGGAGGCTAGGAAAGAGGAACGGGAAAGAGAAAAGAGCAACAGGACTTATTATTCATGGTGAAATGAATCTTAAGCAGCATTTATATCTTCCTCACCTGTGCCGATATAATATTTAATAATAGTACGGTATGAAAATGAGGTGATTCATATGAAAATCAATGGACCGAATCAAACGAATCTCAATCCCTATCAAAAACAAATCAACAAGCAAACAGAAATGGGAACGAAGAAACAACAGAAGGATAAAATTGAGATATCAGAAACAGCGAAACAGATGCAAGAATCAGGTAAAAGCAATTCGGTACGTCAAAAGCTTGTCGAACAAGTGAAAACAGATATTGAATCGGGAAACTATCAAGTGGACTCGAAGGCGACAGCAAAGAAGATGCTGGACTTCTGGTCGAATAAAAGCTAGAGGAGAATCAGCATGACGATCGATACGATCATCACTCATATGAATCAGCTGAAACAGTTGCATGACAGCCTTTTTTCCTTATCAAAAAAGAAAACGGAAGCCTTGAAAACCAATGATATAGAAGGCATCCAGCAGCTGTTGACGCAAGAACGGAAGCACGTCCAGGCGATCGGAAAAATCGAAAAGCAAAGAGCACAAACAGTAGCGCAATGGTCTCAAGGCCAAGGACACCCTACAGCGGAACCGACGGTGTCTGAGATCCTCGAAGTGCTACAAGGGGAAGGAAAGGCCAGGCTACAGGATTCCTATGAAGGGCTCATTCTTGTATTAGCCGACTTGAAACAGCAGGAGAAATTGAATGCTGATTTGACTCAACAGTCGCTGCAGTTCGTAAACATGTCTCTTGATCTGCTTCAACCATCGCTTCAGTCGTTGAATTACGGTGGTCAGCAAGGTCCTTCTGGTAATCAGTCCAAACGGTCCGTTTTCGATTCAAAAGCATAATGCAGAGGAGCAACAGCTATGTCATCAACTTTTCACGGATTGGAAGTGGCCAAGCGTGGTCTTTTCACTCAACAATCCGCTTTATATACAACAGGACATAATATATCAAATGCCAATACCGAGGGCTATACGAGGCAGCGTGTCAATTTTGAACAGACAGGTCCTTATCCACCGGCCTCAAGAAACCGTCCGGAGATTCCAGGTCAAGTCGGGAGCGGTGTGGAAGCAGGCTCGATTGAACGGGTAAGAGTCGGATTCCTGGACCAGCAGTATCGTGGCGAAAGCAGTAAATCCGGATACTATGATGCTCGCTCTGAGGCTTTAGGAAGGTTGGAAAGTGTCATGAACGAACCTTCTGATGATGGTCTTGCGAAGACGATGGACCGCTTTTGGCAATCATTACAGGACTTGTCTGTCAATCCGGAAGACTCTGGTGCGCGCTCTGTTGTGCGTCAACGCGGCCAAGCCGTAGCAGAAACGTTCAACTACCTATCGAACACAATCCAATCGATGCAGAAGGACGTCAAAACAGAGGTCGGTGTCACGGAAAAAGAAATCAATTCATTGGCCAATCAGATCAATAACGTCAACCAGCAAATCGCTGAAGTGGAACCGCACGGAATGGTACCGAACGATTTGTATGATGAACGTGATCGGTTGGTGGATCAATTATCGCAGCATGTAAATATCGAAGTGAAATACGAAGATACCCCTTCCTCTGCTGATCCACTGGCTATGGGGAAAGCGAGCATTTCGATCGTCGGTAACGATGGACAAGCCCTGGACCCAGAAGCAAAGCTTGTCGATGGAGCAGCAAATGAAGTGAACACACTGAAGGTCAATTATGACGATGGGGAAGTTCACGCTAGCAGCATCCAGGTTGGAGATAGTGCTTCTTATGCTATTAACGACTTTTCTTCCCAAGGTAAATTGAAAGGTTTGGTTGATTCTGGTGGCTATATGGAAGGCGATGAGAAAAAAGGTAGCTATTCGCAAATGCTCTCCGATTTGGATAGGATGGCGACAGGCTTTGCCCGGGAATTCAACAATGTCCATACCCAAGGGGAATCCTTGAATAGTATCGAAAACGGGGATGAGGTTCCCAACTTTTTCAACATTGATATGGAAGCAGAAGGAGTTATCGAAGGTGTAGCAGGCACTCTTGATTTGACTGATGAAATCAAAGCAGACGGGGATCATATTGCCGCAGCAGTCTCGGACCAAGCCGGTGACGGTGAAAATGCTGCGAATTTAGCGGATGTGCAAAATGAACCGAATGAGGTCTTTGGTGAAGAAACATCGATGAACAGCTATTATGAATCGATGATTGGCACAATGGCTGTCGAGACGCAGGAAGCGGAACGGATGTCACGAAACGCAGGAGCGCTCAAAGGATCTGTCGATGAACAAAGGCAATCGGTCAGTTCTGTCTCATTGGATGAAGAAATGTCGAACATGATCAAATTCCAACACGCGTATAACGCAGCGGCAAGGAATATTACGGTCGTCGATGAAATGCTTGATCGGATCATCAATCAAATGGGACGAGTAGGAAGGTAGGTGAATGACGGATGCGCGTAACACAAAACATGCTTTCAAATAATATGCTGCGTAACTTGAGTGATAGTTACGCAAACATGGGCAAGTATCAGGAGCAATTATCGACAGGTAAAAAAATCAGCCGCCCTTCGCAAGATCCTGTCGTTGCGATGAAAGGTATCAATTACCGCCAGCAAGTAACCGAAGTAGAACAATTCCAACGCAATATCGGCGAAGTCCATAACTGGATGGACAATAGCGATTCCGCTCTTGATAAAGCGACACAAGCGATGCAGCGGGTTCGTGAACTGACGGTGCAGGCGAGTAATGATACATACGATGAAGGTCAGCGCGAGAATATCGCTAAAGAAATTCGCCAGCTGAAGGAACATATCGGCACGATCGCTAATACGAAAGTGAATGATAAATACATTTTCAATGGATCGAATACCACTGAAGCCCCTTTTGATATGAATGATTTGGAAGGTTCAGGCCCTCCAGGGAACGATCCGGTAAGTATCGAAGTTTCCTCTGGAGTAAAGTTGCAGACGAATATTACACCTGGGAATGTGTTCAACCAGGAGCTTTTTGAAGATCTTGAAAGTTTCGCATCTGCCCTGGAGGGTGATACAACCGAGGGGGAACTTGGAGATTTCATTGAAACATTCGACGGACATATCGGAAATATCGTCAATGAACGTGCCGACTTAGGGGCACGTATGAACCGTGTAGAGTTGATTGAGGATCGTTTGGAATCTCAAAAAGTGAGCGCGACGAAGATGATGTCCGATAACGAAGATGCGGATATTGAGAAAGTGATCACAGATTTGAAAACACAGGAAAGTGTCCATAGAGCGGCGATGGGCGTCGGAGCCCGGATTATCCAGCCGACGTTGATGGATTTTCTAAGATAAGGCTGTCTCGCTTTGAGGCAGTCTTGTTTTTTTACATCCTTTTGATACCATGTTTGGAGAAAGGCTCGGTGGGGAACGACTCGCTTTCCGTGGGCATGTGGTGAGCTTCCTCAGACTTCGTCTTCCGGGATCTCACCTATCATGTTCATCCCACTGGAGTCTCCCCGTTCCCCACCTCCCCTTATTAAATAAGTGGATCAGTACTAGGGTAGGAGGTACCGTCTGCCCCCATTGAGACCGTAGCTTAACCTACTTACCTGAAGGAATTGCAGAAATCCTAGTCATATGAAAATTACAAAACTATTATATTACACTTGGATTTTAGAGGAGGGGATCAGGGTGAATATTCCACAGCTTCGGGTGCAGTCGACTCCAGGAAGGATTGGGCTGGCGATTAATAAGCCGGAACAAACGATAAAGCAGCATAAGGCAGGGCAGTCGATTCAACAGCCGAAAGCGGATATGAAGATTGAACAAAAGCCCGGGAAGTTGACGATTGATCAGACAAATGCCTGGCATAACCTTGACTTGAAAAATGTATTAGTAAGAACGGAAGAGCTTGTCGGGATTGCGAATAATCTTTGGATGGAAGGACTTTCTCGTGTCTCTCGTGAAGGGGATGAGCTCATGCGCATAGAAAATGGCGGAAATCCGATAGCCGCCCAGGCGAAGCGTAATGCAGGGTTTGAGTTTACCCTTCAGCCAGGAAGCAGACCGACATATGAGCTTGTTCAGACGAACTATCAGCCTGGGGAGGCGCAAATTTATATCCAGCGTCGTGAGCCGATTATAGACAATAAGAAACGCGATCCTGAACATCATTATCGTCCTGGTAATGTTCATGTAAGCATGGAACAAATGCCAGACTTAAAGATTGACTGGAAGGTGTAATTATGAAAATAGAAACAAAATATTTTGGTGCAATGGAAGTAGAAAAGAAAAATTTTATTGAATTTTCGTCCGGGCTGCCCGGATTTGAAAGCTATCATAATTTTGTTTTGTTGCCAGTGGATGAGTTAGATACATATTTTGCATTACAGTCCGTCGAAGAAGCAGGCTTATCGCTTATAGTTACAAACCCATATCTTTTTTATAAAGACTATGAGTTTGACATTGACGAGGAAGACATGGGAATAGAGTCTCCTGAAGATGTGGCCGTTTATAATGTAGTGACATTGCGGGATCCTTTTGAAACGTCTACGTTAAATCTACAGGCTCCTATTGTTATGAACACGGCTAAAGGTACAGCGAAGCAGATAATTTTAAATCATCCAGACTACAGAACGAAGCATCCGTTGATTCCTTACGGGAAAGGTGGTGAATCCCATGCTCGTTCTTAACCGCAAAGAAGGAGAGTCTGTCAGAGTAGGAGACGACATCACTATTACCGTTGTCGGTGTCGAAGGTGGACAAGTGAAATTGGGGATTGAAGCCCCCAAAAGTATGGGGATTCATCGACAGGAAGTTTATGTAGCGATAGAAAAAGAGAACGCCGAAGCGGCAAATGTGACAGAAAATCTATTGGAACTAATAAAAAACACAAAAAAAGATTAAAAACATCGGGGAGTCGGTCGATATAAGTAATGTAAAACATTACAAATGTCGGCCGACTTTGTTTTGTACTAAGAGGATCACACAAGGATGTGGGGTCACTTATTCAAGGAGGAATTTTTAATATGAGAATTAATCACAATATCGCAGCGCTTAATACGCACCGTCAACTAGGTCAGGCGAACCAAGCGAACCAGAATTCAATGGAGAAGCTTTCTTCAGGTCTTCGTATTAACAATGCTTCTGATGATGCAGCAGGTCTTGCTATTTCTGAGAAGATGCGTGGACAAATTCGTGGGCTTGAGCAAGCACAAACGAACGCTCAGGATGGTATTTCAATGATTCAAACTGCTGAAGGTGCTTTGAATGAAACACATGATATCCTTCAACGTATGCGTGAGCTTGCTACTCAAGCTTCCAACGATACTAATACAGAAACAGACCGTGGCGAAATTCAAAAAGAAGTTAACCAGTTAACTTCTGAAATCAACCGTATTGGTAACACTACTGAATTCAATACTCAGAACCTACTTAATGGTGGTGGAGAAACAACTTCTGTTGATGTAACGCAGGATACAGCTAGTGTAGCTAGTACTGCTGGTCAATATAGTTTTGATTTAAGTGGGGTTAACGATGGTGATGCAATCACTATTGATGGAACAGAATATACTGCAGGTGCAACTGGTGACTTTGCAGTTGGAGCAGATGATGCTGAAACTGCTTCTAACTTAGCCTCGGCAATTGGTGGAAATTACTCAGCTTCAGTTTCAGGAACAACAATAACTTTAACTGAAGATACTCCAAGTGGGTCGGATTTAACTTCTGGTGACCTTACCATGTCTACCGATAGCGACTCTAGTGCTACTATCGGAGGGTTTAATGTAGACGCAAGTAGTGATACCGGAACTGCAGGTGTTTATTCTTTTGATACTGGCGATACAATTGAAGTTGGTAACGTGGTTACAGTGGGAGATGTATCATTAACAGAAGGCACAGACTTTGATTTAGGCGCAGATGATGCTGAAACTGCTTCAAACATTGCGACAGCATTAGGTAACGAAGGAACATACAGTGCCACAGTGACAAGTGGATCCAATATTCAAATCACAGAAACTACTGCCTCTGGTGATGAAGCTCCATCAGTTTCAGTTGCAACTCCTGGGGCTGGGGAAGGGTTTGAAGCAAGATTCCAGGTTGGAGCTAATGAAGGACAAAGCATGTCTATTGAAGTAAATGATATGAGAGCAAATGCACTCGGCCTAACTGGAACTGCTGGTACAGGGAATTTCACAGAATCTAATACTGTTACAGATGGAACAGATAATACAAATGTTGAAGCTGCGCTTGATGTTTCTACTCATGAGAAGGCTTCAGAAGCTATCACAAAGATTAATGATGCAATTGAACAGGTATCAGCTCAACGTTCTGACCTTGGTGCGTACCAAAATCGTTTAGATCACACAATCAACAACTTAGGTACATCATCTGAAAACTTAACTGCTGCGGAATCTCGTATCCGTGACGTAGATTATGACTTAGCTGCTGCATAAGCAGGAATAGTCACAGTCGTCCTAGCTGGTAACAGTTAGCGATTATAATCGGGTGAATTGCTGGAAACCCCTTAGAACTTTTCTTACCACAACGTAGTTGGAAACGACAAGTGTGATGGTGTGAAAAAAGAAGAGATTGGGCAATCAGCAGCCAAGCTCCTGTGAGGAAACTCTGGAGAAGGTTCAACGACTAGGATAAACCACCGTCTGAGGTGATGAAATCCGTAGGTGAAACTATGGTGGTTCAACATTGTGAATCCGAAGTTCCCGACCCCTACTAGAAAAATTAGAGGGTGAAGATATAGTCTGGTCATTTATGAAAGTAAATGTTCGCACGATGGCGAAAGAAATGATGAACCAAACAAAACAAAGTATCCTTTCTCAAGCTTCTCAAGCTATGCTTGCAAAAGCGAATCAACAACCTCAAGGAGTTCTTCAACTTCTACGTTAATAAAGCTTAAAAGACCCTCATTTTTGGGGTCTTTTTCTATGTCCAGACATATTTCTGCTAATTCACTATAAGTTAAACCCGTGTAATACTTCCATCCCCTAGAATTTTTCCGGTGAGTCTTGATTTATATTTTAAGTCTAATTGTTTCCATAAATCCTCCATAAAAATTCACTCCCCTAAACATAAACAGGAACGTACGTTTGTGTATATTTATTATACCATTTTTAAACTATAGGGCAAATTGGGGACCTATGAATTCATCTACTTAATAATTATCACTTCTAACCGATATAAAAGGAAACTACATAGCGATTAGGGAGTTGTTGAAAGTGGATGTAAGAAATCTTATTCCCCAAACACAACTTCTGCAGAGAAATCATTTACAACTTGGTGACCGTTCAACTGTTCAGAAGAATGAATCAGTGAAAAATGAAAGAGTAAAAGAAGACTACAAAGAATACTCGACAGGTAATGAAAAAGAAAAGCTGAAACAGGCGTCAGAGGATATAAATGAATTTTTCAAAGCTGTCCATACCTCGTTGCGATTTCAGTTTCATGATAAATTAGAAGAATACTATGTAACCATCGTTGATAGTGATACAGAGGAAATAGTTAAGGAAATTCCTCCGAAAAAGATGCTCGATATGTATGCATCGATTGCGGAGCGACTTGGGTTTATTGTTGATGAAAAAATATAAGTGGGTGATAGAATGAGTGATATGCGTATTGGTGGTCTCGCTTCTGGGATGAATACAGATCAGATTATTAAAGATTTGATGAATGCGGAGAGGCAGCCGCTAAATAAAATGGAGCAGGATCGCGAATGGCTTACATACAAGAGAGATGCTTACCGTGATGTAAATAAACAGCTTTCAGAGTTGGATACGATGGCTTTCGATATGAAACTGCAGCGTTCTTATAACTCAAAAGATGTCAGCTCTTCCGGTTCAGCTGTATCTGCGACAGCCTTGTCGAGTGCCGACGAAGGCAGTTACAAGATGGAAGTAACTCAACTTGCTGAGGCGGCTTACAATTATAGCCAGGGTGAGATAAGTAAGGATGGATTTGATCCGGATAAAAGTATGTTCGACCAAAAGGACAAATTTGAAAATGGAATCAACTTTGATGCAGATAATAAATTTTCTTTTTCAATTACAACATACAACGAGGAAGGTGCTAATGAAAAAATGTTTACCGTTGATGAAACTTCCTCTCTAAATGATGTGTTAAAAGATATCAATGACTCTGATCTTGGCGTCCGTGCCTTTTATGACAAAGGATCAGACAAAGTGATGATGGAGCGGACCGAGACAGGGGATTTTAACCCTGAAGATGGAGACTTTCTTGGTGCTGAAATTGGATTTAATGGTCAAACCTCTCCTTTTTTAGCAGACACACTTGGGATAAAAAATGGAGTACAAAAAGCTGATGGTAGCTGGGAAAAGGCAGAACAAGGTGGTACAAAAGCCAAGTTTAAGTACAACAATTCATTCGAAATGACCTCCAATACGAATTCCTACTCTCTCAATGGAATCAACTACTCATTCAACGAAGTTGGTACTTCAACAGTGAACGTGTTTAATAACGTTGATGATTCATTTGAAAAAGTGATGAGTTTTGTTGAGAAATACAATGAAGTAATCGATGATTTGAATGGCAAAACGGAAGAGAAACGGTACCGTGATTTCCAGCCTTTGACTGCGGAACAGAAAAAGGATATGGAAGAGGAAGAAATCGAGCTTTGGGAAGAAAAGTCTAAAAGCGGAATGCTAAAAGGTGATTCTGTTGTAAGTGGGGCCTTGAGCAGCATGCGTCAGAATTGGTATTCACCAGTCGAGACGGACGGGGAATATAGCATGGCCTCGCAAATCGGAATTACGACGACGTCCAATTATCGAGAAGGCGGGAAGTTAGAAGTCGATGAAGATCAATTGCGTCAAGCATTAAGGGACAATCCTGATTCTGTTGCCAAACTTTTTTCAGGAACAGATGCGAATCCTGGTATCGCTCGGCGTTTGGAATCTTCGATAGAAAATGCGACTCAGTCCATCGAGAGGAAAGCAGGTAAGCCGACCAGTTTAGATAACAACTTCATGTTGGGCCGGCAAATTGAAAGTATTAACGATGATATGAGTTCATTTCAAGATCGTTTGACAGCTATTGAAAATCGTTACTGGCGTGAGTTTGGTGCTATGGAGAAAGCTATACAAAAAATGAATTCGCAATCTGCCTATCTGATGCAAAACTTCGGCGGTGGAATGTAACAATAAAAGGAGTGCTGGCTAGATGTCTATTCAAGCCTATCAAAATAACTCAGTAGAAACAGCTTCCCCTGGGGAACTGACTTTAATGCTTTATAATGGGTGTATTAAATTCATTAAAATCGCTAGAAAATCAATCGAGAATAAGGAAATCGAAAAGAAAAATACGAACATCCAAAAAGCACAGAAAATCATCCAGGAGCTTATGGTCACAATGAATCAGCAATATGCAGTGACTCAGCAGATTATGCCATTGTATGATTATATGAACCGTCGTTTGATAGAAGCGAACACGAAAAATGATGTTGAGATTCTTGATGAGGTACAGGGACTTGCGGAAGAGTTTCGTAATACGTGGAAGCAAGTGATTCTTGAAGCTCGGAAAGCACAGCACGGTCAGGGCGGCAATGCTTAATGGGCGTTTGGAGTGAATTTTTAAAGGTCACGATAAAATTGGATGATGCTGTCCATCAACAGGTAGATGAACGTAATCGTGCAGCCGTTGTAGCGGAAGTGGAAGAACATTTGGCTACAAGAGAGTCGATGTTAGAACTTTTAGAGCAACCAAACGAAAGAGAGAAAGCGATTGTTCAGGAAGTTCACAAACGTGACTTGAAGATCAATCAAAAGCTCGAGTTTCTTTTTGATGGATTGAAGCGTGATATGCGCAATGCGAAGAAACAAAAGTCTAGTAAACAGCGATATGTCAATCCATATCAGAGTGTCTCCGGCTATGATGGCATGTATTTAGACCATAAAAAGTAGAATAGGTGATTTTTTGTCAAAGTTAACAACAGAACAGCATCATATGCTGGAGCAGTATGATCAACTGTTGAACACGATCAGTGAAGGTCTGGAATATTTGGAGAACAACATTACAGAAGAAGCAGCCCCGCAAACGCAGCAAGTTTTCCAGGACGTGTTGCTGGGGTTGGAACAAGTGAGCCGCTCCCATGATCAGATGGCTGTTTTATTTGAGGCGCAGGAAGAGGTCCAACCGTTGATCGTCGACTTTCATGGGGTAGTTCAGCTCTTGCAAGGCTGGTTTGAGCTTGAGACGAACGAAGAGAAGCGCAGGTTGTTGGTCGAACAAGTCGTTCCTGCATATGAAACGTGGCGGACAAGCATGCAGTCGTTTGTAAAACCGTATATTGCTCATTAAAGGAAAAGCGTCTATATTTAGTAGGCGCTTTTTGTAGTTTAGCCAGAAAGTGTTGGCTTGCTTTCACCTGTTTTCTGAGGAGCGTAAAAGATGTGATTCGTAGTAGTCGGTTGATCTATAGGTTTTGCCTTTTGACGGTTCTTTAATAGGAATTGCTAACTTAATAGTTTTGAACTGGAATCACCGCTATTAATGGCAAAAACTATCATTATTTGTCCTCCATCTTCCTCGCCATCCCAATAATCCACCACCTTCCAACAATTACCGACATAAATTAGACAAAATATTTCGAAAGTTTATGCAGGAATGGGGGCGGGTATGATAGAATATATATCACATAAGGATGAAAGGAGGACACTTCTAATGCTACAATACAATATTCGTGGTGAAAACTTGGAAGTGACGGATTCTATTAAAGAATATGTGGAGAAAAAGGTGAGCAAGCTCGAGCGCTACTTTGATACTCCCCCGACTTCTGAGGTACACGTTAATTTAAGTGTCTATAATGATGAGCAGACAATCGAGGTCACAATCCCGATGAAGAATCTACTTCTTCGTGCTGAAGAACACAATACAGATTTATATGCTGCCATCGACCTTGTGGTAGATAAATTGGAACGACAAATTCGCAAGCATAAAACGAAGGTGAATCGTAAGTTCCGCCAGGAGGGTGCTCCGAAACATGTCTTTGCCGAGCTGGAACGCGAGGCGCAACAATACCAAACTCAAACGATTGATGATGAATTTGACGTTGAAATTGTGAAAACGAAGCGTTTTGACTTGAAACCGATGGATAGTGAAGAAGCGGCATTGCAAATGGATATGCTCGGCCACAACTTCTTTGTCTTTACTAACGCGAATACAGATGAAACGAACATTGTCTACAAACGTCGTGACGGTCGCTATGGTTTGATCGAAACTTGATTTAATAGTTAGATAGAGTAGCACCTCTGCTCCGGCAGGGGTGCTTTTATGTGCGATGAACCTCGAAATCTTTTTAATACTTAGTGATATAAAAAGGTTTTTTGTACCTTATTATTCTTCAATATTTAAACTTCCCCTAGTGAAAACGCGATTTTTGTGCAACGGATAACAGGAAAATCATTTTTTGCTTATTCGCTACAATAGATACCTTATAGTATAAAAGAATTAGCAGGAGGTGAATCTATGAATTGCAAGGATTGTGATTACATTTATGAACGGCTGAAGCAGCAGGAAGAAACGATTGCCCAACTAGTCGAAATCATCGCTGCAACGAACCGGCGGCTGACAGAATTGGATCAGCGCCAGCATGGTTTTGAGCATCATATCATTAGAGAAAGCCCCTCTCTTTTTACTCCTTCTACATAAGAACTTTCCCCGGTGTCATCTGCCCTATGCAGTTTATTGTCAGGCCGCTTCTCTTAGTGTTATGATAATAGATGGATTAAACTATTCAACCGAAGATCGGAAATCAATAGAGGAGCGGTTGCAATGCTTGGAACTTTAAAGAAAATTTTTGGCGATGAAAATACCCGTCAATTAAAGCGATTGGATAAAGTCGCAAGTGATATCGAAGCGATGGAATCGCAAATCGATAAGTTATCTGATGAAGAGTTACGAAATAAGACAGAAGAATTTAAAGAACGCTATCAAAATGGCGAAGAGCTAGATGATATGTTAGTCGAAGCTTTTGCGGTTGTTCGTGAAGCTTCTAAACGTGTGCTGGAAATGCGCCCGTTCAAAGTTCAACTATTAGGTGCGGTAGCCCTGCATGAAGGGAATATCGCCGAGATGAAAACCGGTGAAGGTAAAACCCTTGCCTCCACGATGCCGGCATACTTGAATGCCATCACAGGAAAAGGCGTCCACATCATCACAGTCAACGACTATTTGGCAAGCCGTGATGCGACAGAGATGGGTGAACTATTCCAATTCTTAGGGCTGACCGTCGGTTTGAACTCGAACGGTATGTCCAAGGATGAAAAGCGGGAAGCTTACAATGCAGATATTACGTATGGCACGAACAATGAGTTCGGTTTTGATTACCTGCGTGACAATATGGTGTTGTACAAAGAGCAAATGGTTCAGCGCCCGCTTCACTTTGCGATCATTGATGAGGTCGACTCGATTCTCATTGATGAAGCGCGTACACCTTTGATTATTAGTGGATCGGCTTCTAAGTCTGCGGATCTTTATCATGGGGCGAACTCTTTTGTCCGCCTGCTTGCAAATGAAGAGGACTACACCTATGACGAAAAAACGAAAAACGTGCAGCTGACGGAAGAAGGAATCAACAAGGCGGAACGCTATTTCAAAATCGAGAACTTGTTCGACCTTTCTAATGTATCCTTGATTCACCACATTAACCAGGCACTTAAGGCGCATACGTCGATGCAGAAGGATACAGACTATGTAGTCGATGAAGGGGAAGTGGTCATCGTCGACCAATTTACCGGTCGTCTGATGAAAGGGCGCCGTTATAGTGATGGTCTGCACCAGGCGATTGAAGCGAAGGAAGGCCTCGAGATCCAGAATGAGAGCCAGACGCTTGCATCCATCACGTTCCAGAACCTTTTCCGTATGTATGACAAGCTGTCCGGTATGACTGGTACAGCGAAGACGGAGGAAGAGGAATTCTTAAATATCTACAACATGCGTGTCATCGTCATTCCGACGAACCGTGATATCATTCGTGATGATAAACCGGACCTCGTTTACAAAACGATGGACGGCAAATTCAAAGCGGTGGTGGAAGACATTAAGGAGCGCCATGAAAAAGGCCAGCCAGTGCTCGTCGGTACCGTTGCCGTCGATACTTCCGAGATCATTTCCCGTTATTTGAAAAAAGCTGGTGTTCCGCACAATGTGTTGAACGCGAAAAACCACTTCCGTGAAGCGGAAATCATTGAAAATGCTGGGCAAAAAGGTGCCGTTACGATTGCAACCAACATGGCCGGTCGTGGTACGGACATCAAGCTTGGCGAAGGCGTCAAAGAAGTTGGCGGCCTTGCGGTGCTTGGTACTGAGCGTCACGAATCCCGTCGTATTGACAACCAGCTTCGTGGTCGTTCCGGTCGTCAAGGGGATCCAGGAATGTCGCAATTTTATCTTGCGACAGATGATGAATTGATGCGTCGTTTCGCTTCCGATAACATCCGCAGCATGATGGATCGCCTCGGTATGGATGACTCTCAGCCGATTGAAAGTAAAATGATTACTCGTGCCGTTGAGTCTGCCCAAAAACGTGTCGAAGGTAACAACTTTGATGCACGTAAGACGATTCTTTCTTACGACGATGTACTCCGTCAACAGCGTGAGGTCATCTACAAACAGCGCTATGAAGTTCTCACCTCAGAAAACTTGCGAGAAATCATTGAAGGTATGATTGAACGGACGGTATCGAAAACGGTCGCTGTTCATACAAGTGAAGAAGAGGAAGAGAATTGGGAGCTTGAAAGTCTTAGCGAATACTTGCGGGCGAACTTGTTGCACGAAGGCGATGTGACGGTCGATGACTTGAAAGGAAAAGACCCTGAAGAAATGCAGGAGTTGATCCTTGCCAAAGTGAAAGAGCGTTATGACGAAAAAGAAGAAGAGTTGACTCCAGAACAGATGCGCGAGTTCGAAAAAGTCATTCTCCTTCGTACGGTCGACCAGAAATGGATGGACCATATCGACCAGATGGACCAGCTTCGTCAAGGTATACACTTGCGTGCGTATGGACAGAACGATCCGCTTCGTGAATATAACTTTGAAGGCTTCCGTATGTTTGAACAGATGGTTACCAATATCGATGAAGAAGCGTCCCGTTATGTCATGAAGGCGCAAATCCGCAACAACTTGCAGCGTCAAGAAGTCGCCCAAGGGGCAAAAGCCGTCTCTGGTGGCGAAGAGAGCAAGGAAAGCAAATCGAAAAAGCCGTTCGTGAAGAAGGATACGGTTCGCCGTAATGATCCTTGTCCATGTGGAAGCGGTAAGAAGTATAAAAATTGTCACGGAAAATAAGGATGTGAGACACTCTCTTTTTCGGAGGGTGTCTTCCCTTGTGTTAGAGAATCATTATAGGAGTGATTATTATGGATATGGCAGAAATTCGCCATGAATTGAACAATACAGCTGAGCGATTAGCGGACTCCAGGGGGTCTCTTTGACTTCGATCAAAAGAAAACCCGCATTGCAGAATTAGAAGAACAAATGACAGAGCCCGGTTTCTGGGATGACCAGAACACGGCACAAAAAGTCATTGATGAAGTGAATGGACTGAAAGGTCTCGTGCACACGTTAGAAGAGCATGAAGAAACGCATGAAAACCTGGAAGTTTCTTATGAACTCGTCAAAGAAGAAGACGATGAAGAATTACGGGAAGATCTGGAGCAAGATGTTCAAAAATTAAGTGCAGACTTGAACCAGTTCGAGTTATATATCTTGCTGAGTGAGCCTTATGATAAAAACAATGCGATTCTTGAACTGCACCCGGGTGCTGGTGGTACCGAGTCTCAGGACTGGGCGAGCATGCTTTTACGTATGTATACGCGCTGGGCAGAGAAGAAAGGTTTTTCTGTAGAAACAATGGATTATCTCCCTGGCGATGAAGCTGGCGTGAAGAGTGTCACATTGTTGATTAAAGGTCACAATGCTTATGGTTATTTGAAAGCAGAAAAGGGCGTCCACCGTCTTGTGAGAATTTCACCGTTTGATTCGTCCGGCCGCCGTCACACGTCTTTCGTTTCTTGTGAAGTGATGCCAGAATTCAACGATGAAATTGAAATTGATGTTCGTTCAGAAGACTTGAAAATTGATACGTATCGTTCCAGTGGTGCCGGTGGACAGCACGTCAACACGACAGATTCTGCCGTTCGTATTACCCACCTGCCGACGAATACTGTTGTAACTTGTCAGTCCGAACGTTCGCAGATCAAAAACCGTGAACAAGCGATGAAGATGTTGAAATCAAAGCTTTATCAATTGGAGATTGAACGTCAACAACAACAGCTTGACGACATTCGCGGCGAACAAAAAGAAATCGGCTGGGGAAGCCAGATCCGTTCATACGTTTTCCATCCTTATTCCATGGTCAAAGACCACCGCACGAATGAAGAGGTTGGGAACACTCAAGGAGTCATGGATGGCGACCTCGATAAATTTATCGACGCATATCTTCGATCCCAAATGGACGGCTGATAAAGTCAAAGGTTCTCACTTCGGTGAGGGCCTTTATTACAAAATGGAATTTCCAAAATGTTGAAGAAAATTTTTCCTAGCTGTCCAATTTCATAAATTTTTGCTACTATGAAGATACTTACATAATAGGAGGCGAAACAAAGTATGAAGGTGAAAAAAGCGATTATTCCAGCTGCCGGACTTGGGACAAGATTTTTACCAGCGACAAAAGCTATGCCGAAAGAAATGCTTCCAGTCGTCGATAAGCCAACAATTCAGTATATCGTAGAAGAGGCGATCGAATCCGGAATTGAAGATATTATTATCGTTACAGGTAAAGGAAAGCGTGCGATTGAAGACCACTTTGATCATGCATTTGAACTGGAAGATAATTTATATAAAAAAGAAAAATTCGACCTTTTAGATAAGGTTAAACAATCTGCTAAGGTGGATATCCATTATATCCGTCAAAAAGAACCGAAAGGACTCGGTCACGCTATTTGGTGTGCACGTAAATTCATCGGTGATGAACCATTCGCTGTATTGCTTGGCGATGATATTGTACGGTCTGATGAACCATGCTTAAAGCAATTGATCAATCAGTATAATGAAACTGACTCGTCTGTCATCGGTGTCAAACAAGTACCAGAAGAAGAAACAGATCGCTACGGAATTATTGCACCGAAAAAACAAGATGGCCGTCTTTATGAAGTAGAGCATTTTGTTGAAAAACCGGCAGTGGACAAAGCACCCTCTAACCTGGCTATTATTGGTCGGTATGTATTTACCCCGGAAATTATGGATCTATTAGCGACTCAGGAAACAGGACGGGGTGGTGAGGTTCAATTGACGGATGCGATTGAGCGATTGAACGTCGATCAGCCTGTTTACGGTTATGAGTTTGAAGGGGAGCGTTACGATGTCGGCGATCAAATCGGCTTTATTAAGACGACACTTGCAATCGCTATGGAACGGGAAGAAATGCGAGAAGATGTCCTTCATCATATGAGAGAAATTATGGAGAAGCATAAATCGATGAATATATAAGGCTGGTAAAGACGACGGACCTCGGTTGGGGTTCGTCGTTTTATTTATATATAACAATGCTTGGGCTATCGATGAAATCGAACGTGGATTCCCTGAACTTGTATCCATATCCGGGGAAATAATTTCGAGCGCTCCTCATTCGTGTCTGTATTTGTCTAAAAGTGAGCGGAGGGAAGATTTGTATAGAAGTTTTGTTGTGGCGGAAACTAAAAAGTAAAAGACAACTCTCCTTTACCGTGTTAATGCGTTATTTCGCTCTTATTTACAGCTGAGCCCCCTAGTGTTATACTCCATACGGTTTAACGGAGAACGATTACATAGGGAGAGTCGAACAGCATGATGATGATGGCTAAAAAATACCGTCGCGAGCCGATGCCACCGGAACTGCGACATACGCTGGATTATGGATTAGTAATCCTTGGTTCATTTTTTGTGGCACTCGCATTTAACCTATTTTTATTACCGAATAATATCGCATCCGGTGGAGTCGCCGGGATAAGTACGATCACTAAAGGGGTGTTCGGCTGGGAGCCGGGCGTAGTCCAATGGGTTTTGAACATTCCGTTATTTATTATGGGTGTCGTGATACTCGGGAAGAATTTTGGTTTTAAGTCGTTTGTAGGAACGGTTACGCTGCCGTTATTCGTTTTGTTGACGAGTGAAATGGCACCAGCGACGCCAAACCCGCTCCTTGGGGCAATTTTCGGGGGCATGGGTGTCGGTTTAGGCCTCGGAATTGTTTTTCGTGGCCGGGCTTCTACGGGAGGCATCGACCTTGCAGCTCAAGTGTTACACAAATTTACGCACTTGCCGCTGGGAATCAGTGTCGCATTACTTGATGGCATGATTGTCCTTACATCGGCCATCGTTTTTTCACTGGAGGAAGGTTTGTATGCGTTGATCGGATTATTTGCGACGAGCCGGACAATCGATTTCGTTCAGGTTGGGTTGAATACCTCGAAAAATGTGATGATCATTACAGAAGATGTGGATGAAGTGAGGACAGCTATTTTTGAACAAATCGATCGTGGAGTTACCGTATTGAGCGGCTCCGGCGGTTACACAGACCGGGAACGGCGTGTCGTCATGTGTGTCGTGCAACAAAACGAATTCATCAAATTGACACAAACGGTTAAAAGGGTGGATCCCGGGGCATTTGTCGTCGCAATGAATGCGACAGAGGTACTTGGAGAGGGTTTTAAAATGACATAATTGGGTTATAATATCTCTATATCTCATCAATAACATGAGGGGGTTAATAGGGATGAAACAACTATTATTTGCTCTATTTTTAGGGCTTATCCTCGTCTTAAGTGCCTGTGGGGGCGGCGACGAAGGAACTACCGATGAAAACAACACGAACAACAATGATGAAACAACGGAAGAACAAACGGATGACAATGCAGAAGATGGTTCAGGAGACAGCGGTGAAGAGGGTACTGTGGATACCGCTGCAGCTGAAGAGGTCTACCAGGCCAACTGTGCAAGCTGCCATGGTGGTGAACTTGGCGGCGGTATGGGACCTTCTTTGACGAATGTCGGAGCTGATCACTCTGCCGATGACATTGTAGAGATCATTAAGAATGGTAAAGGTGACATGCCAGCCCAAAAGCAAGTATCTGATGAAGATGCCGAACTTGTGGCAAGCTGGTTAGCAACAATGAAATAAAGTACTTAAAAAGTCTGGTCAATGACCAGGCTTTTTTTGGCTAGAAGTACAATTCAATGAAGACTGTTTTCAATTTCAGGCAACACTTGAATTATTACTTTGTTCAAGTCAGACTCGGGATACTTTTAGGGTGCTAATCGTGGAATAGGAGCTACTCACTCGTTTTCATTTGGTGAGAGAACAAGCATATTTTCGCTCACAGTTGGATGGGGAAGTGGTGATGGTTAAAAGGGCTATATCGCAAAGGGGTTAGGGGAAGCAATCCGTTCCCATAGCCCCTTCTCCACATTTGCTTTTGCTATTGTACTCACCTGCGTGAAAAGTAATTGTAATAATTTCATGTCTAAGTAGACCTGAAATAAATGTTATAATATAGATGTTTGTAGACAGATAGCTGACAAATCAGATTAATAAAATGAGAAATATAGGTGATTTTAATGATACAGATGCAAGGCGTTTATAAAACTTACAGAAATGGTGTTACGGCTTTGAACGGTTTGGATATCAGAATCGACCAGGGCGAATTCGTCTATATCGTTGGGCCGAGTGGTGCGGGTAAATCGACTTTTACAAAATTGATCTATAGAGAAGAAAAACCAACGACAGGAACGGTAATAATCAATGATATGAATACTTCTACGCTGAAGCAACGCCGTATTCCGATGCTGCGTCGCCAAATTGGTGTCGTTTATCAGGATTTCCGTTTGCTGCCGACGTTGACGGTTTATGAGAACGTCGCGTTCGCGCTTGAAGTTATTGAGGAGAAACCAGACAACATCCGTCGGCGTGTGATGGATGTCCTTGATCAAGTTCGTTTGAAAAACAAAGCGCGTTTTCTACCGGACGAGTTGTCAGGTGGAGAACAGCAGCGTGTGTCGATTGCTCGGGCGATCGTGAACCAACCGAAAGTATTGATTGCTGATGAACCAACAGGAAACCTGGATCCAGATACTTCCTGGGAAATCATGCATATCCTTGAGGAAATTAATGAAGCAGGAACAACTGTCTTGATGGCTACCCATAGTCAGGAAATCGTGAACACCATCCGTAAACGTGTCATTGCGATAGAAGATGGAATGGTCGTCCGTGATCAAAGCCAGGGAGAATATGGCTATCAAATGTAATTCCATATGGACTGTCTCTTTGTCGAGGAGACAGTCCTTTGTTTTTACAATTGTTTCTTTAACGGTGGCTGGGAGAAGGAAAACGGTTTCGATTGTAAAAACTTTTTCTGAAATGGCAGGTAATGGAAAGGCAAAACAGACGTCCTCATACAGTTCCTCAGTATCTGATATGCTAAAAACAGGTAGATAGATAAGGTGGGATGTCCTATAATGAAATGGACATGCTATAGAACTTTCTAGCATATCTTAACATTAGAACCATTGTACATTTACGATGAAGGCGCTTATTTGCTAGTATTAAGGCAACGATGAAATCCAATATAGAAGGGTGAATGCGATGAATGTGAAACCGCGCTACATTGCGCTATTGATGGCGCTAGCGGTCCTACTAGGGGCAGCAGGCTCTTATATAGGCATAGAGTATTTCGCGAATGGTACAGAAGGACAAGCAAAGACTGAACAATATGCAGATAAAGATGCGGATAATTTTGCAAGCCTTTCCGAAGAAGAACAGAAAGCTTTTTTACAAAGTATGTCTGGCAATGCTGACTTGAAAAAGGTAGAGCAGGCGTTTAACGTCATCCAGGAGAACTATGTAGAAGAAGTAGAAAAGGAGAGTCTTGTCGAAGGGGCGATCCAGGGGATGCTCGATACGTTGGAGGATCCTTACAGTGTCTACATGGATCCAGAGACGATGGAGCAGTTCAATCAGTCGATCGAGTCTTCCTTCCAGGGAATTGGCGCAGAAGTGAGTATGGTTAACGATAAAGTGACGATTGTCGCTCCGATCAAGGGTTCCCCTGCGGAAGAAGCTGGATTGAAGCCGAACGATCAAATTTTGAAAGTGGACGGCGAGAGTGTGGAAGGTCTGGACCTTTATGATGCAGTACTGAAAATCCGTGGAGAAAAAGGGACAGAAGTGACACTCGAAATCGATCGTCCAGGAGTCAGCGAGCCACTGAACATCGATATCACCCGTGATGATATTCCTTTAGAAACCGTTTATACAGATACGAAGATGGTGGACGGTAAAAAAGCCGGCGTCATCGAAATCACCTCTTTTTCGGAGAAGACATCGGATGAGTTCCATGAAGCTCTAGAAAAACTGGAGAACGATGGTATGGAAGGTCTTATCATTGATGTGCGTGGCAATCCTGGTGGATTGTTCACAGACGTGCAGGAAATTTTGAAGGAGTTCATCCCTAAGGAAGAGGTCATTGTCCAGGTGGAAGACCGTAATGGAGAGAAAGAACGTTACCTGTCAGATAGTGGGGAAAAGAAAGATTACCCAATCACTGTGCTGATGGATGAAGGAAGTGCTTCTGCTTCGGAAATCTTGGCCGCAACGATGCAGGAAGCGGGAGGATATGAACTTGTCGGGACGAAAAGTTTCGGAAAAGGAACCGTCCAGCAAGCTCTTCCAATGGGCGATGGCAGTACCATTAAACTGACCCTGTTCAAATGGTTGACGCCTGATGGAAACTGGGTGCATGAAAAAGGTATCGAGCCTACCGTAGAAGTGAAGCAACCGGAATACTTCTATACGAACCCTGTCGAAATCGAAGAACCATTCGAATATAACGACAATCATGAAAAAGTGAAAAACATTCAAGTGATGCTGAAAGGTCTTGGTCATGACCCTGGTCGTACCGATGGTTATTACAGTAAAGAGACGGAAGCAGCTGTAGAGGCTTTCCAGGAGGAAGCAGGTCTTGAAGCGACAGGTGTCGTAAATCAGGAGACAGGCGGCAAGATTGAGGAAGCGATTATTGCTGAAGTGAGAAATGAAGAGAATGACAAACAAATGCAAAAAGCGGTAGAGGTCTTGTTTCAATAAGCAGGAATTTGCCGATGGATGACGAATTATATCCGTAGTCTGTGACTGCGGATATTTTCGTTAGGCAAGGAAGTTGAAGGGGAAATTTTTTATCGTATATCCTAAAGCTCTAGTGTCTACTTTACTCGGGAGCAAGTCACTTCTGTGGTCCCAAGAACGGCAGACGCTTTGTATAACACTTGCTAGAATGAGCTAGACGCCCTGAGCTTTTTCACATCAAGAGAGCGGATTTGAAAGGAGAATCATGTTGGACGTTTGGTTATGGGAACTACTGGAAGGATTGGGCAGAATGTTATCCTTGCCCTTTTTATACATAGCTTTAGTGGCAGGTTTACTACTGTCGGCAAAAAGAATAAAAAAAGAGCGATCTATGTTTGGTGCTCGCGTTTTCGATCGGTTTTCTGAATGGAAAGGGACGTGGGCGACAGGTTTGATCACAGGTTTTGTTTTATCTGTGATAGCCATTGCAGGGGGGATGGTTGTCACCTACCCGCTATTGTTCCTGATCGCTGCAATATTACTCCTCGTAAGTTTGACCGGCAAATTGAGCTGGTACTCCCCTGCTTATACGTTAGGATTTACTTATTTGCTTTTACTGATTTTACCGTATTTGCCTGAAACGTTTTTGGAATATCGTTGGGTGGCGCCATTGCAAGAGACTCCCTTAACGGTTTTTGCAGTTTTATTGAGTGTCCTGTTATTTGCGGAAGCCATTTTACTATTGAGAACTTCTCCGTCAGAAACATTCCCGGAGCGGATAAAAGGGAGCCGGGGAATGTGGATTGGGCAGCACATCGGGAAAAAACTCTCGATCGTACCCTTTTTCGCACTATTGCCTGCCGGTAATCTAGAATCATTTGCTTCCTGGTGGCCATTGCTATCTATCGGAGGGGAATCCTACGGTTTGGTTCTCATCCCATTTGTAATCGGATGGGAGTGGAGAGCCAGAGGACAATCCCCGGTCGGAGCAGCTAAAACACTCGGTCGACATACATTTTTATTAGCGATCGTTGTGCTTGCCCTGACCATCGGAAGTTTATTTATCGATGTTTTGTCTCTTGGGGCAGTCATTGTCAGTTTGATTGGTCGGGAATTGATTTTAGTTTTCCACCGTATCCGGGAAGAAAAGCAGGCATTTTTTTCAGCAAATTCTACAGGAATTCGCATCCTCGGTGTCATTCCTGAAAGTCCAGCGGCGCAAATGGGGCTCGTCCCCGGAGAGTTGATCGAGCGCGTGAATGCCGTACCAGTAAGGACAGAAAATCAGTTTTATGAGGCGTTACAAAATTCGGGCGCTTTTACAAAACTGGAGGTGCGGGATGAATTGGGAGAAAACCGTTATGTCCAACGGGCGATGTATGAAGGAGAGCATTATGAATTAGGACTTGTCTTCGTCGAACCTGCAACACATGAAACTTCTGTCGGCTTTTTCTAGATGATTTTTTCGGGAGGCAGCAGGAAGCGGTTATCTTCTGTGATGGAAGATAACCGCTTTTTAGAACAGAGGAGGAGAGGCTTTGAATACGCTTCACATATTAAACGGGGAAGAAATGAAGAGTGTTTTTCAGAGAACTGGATATCTGAGAGGGGAATCTATGGTTCCTTTTAATGAAGCGATGTGTGTCGGGAAAACGTGTGAAAAGATTTTTTCGGAAGAGTTTATTAAAACAAGGGCTTTGACGCATGGTGTTTCCGAAAGTGATTACAGACGAATTACTGTCGAAAACCTTGAGGCTGTCTTTCATCAGGAAAAGCAAAATCTCAAACTATGGTTTGATGGAGATATGTTTTGTCAGATCAATTTACTGACATTATTAGGGTGGCTTGACCAAATCGGATTTGAAGGGAACGTCGAACTTTGTATAGTCAACGAACTGTTTGAACCAATGGATTCCTATCCGCTTGAAATACTTGATCATCATTCGTTATATAAACAAGTGCTCATGGACAAAGCTTTACCTTCTCGCATTTCGCTGCCTCCTTTGCGAAAAGGGATAGAGCTATATTTGAATTATTGTAAGGATGACAATGAACTTGTAAGATTTATCAAAGATCATCCCGACACACCTGAAAACAGACTGATACAGTCCATGCTCGTGAAATTTCGAGAGTATGGGCTTGGCGATTTGCAATATGCCGATTTGATTAAAAATATAAGGGCAGCTAATGAATGAAGGGAATTTCTCCCTAAAGCATGTCGTTTATACTTGGGAAAGGACGTTATTTATTCGCTTCATTTTTATATGCCAGCGATTGTTGTGTTCTCTTCTTTCAGCGTCACGCATACACTTTTCACAGTTAATTAATGAAAATGATTCTCAAATTCATTGACAGAGTGAAAACTAGCCCATAAACTAGAAGGTAGATAAAATATTGAATTCGTGATTTTTCGTGTAACTCCAACATCGATAGATTTCGTGATATAGACATAAAGGAGAGGTCAGATTATGGATACCCTGTTGGCGAACAATTTAACTCTAGGCTATGGAGATTCCATCATCATAGATTCACTGGACATTACAATTCCAAAAGGTAAAGTGACCGTACTCATTGGTGGAAACGGTTGCGGGAAGTCCACGTTGCTTCGTTCTATGGCTCGTCTTTTACGTCCGAAGTCCGGGGAAGTCGTGTTGGATAGTTCCGATATTTCTAAAATGCGTACAAAAGATGTGGCGAAGAAAATGGCGATTCTCCCTCAAAGTCCGACAACGCCTGAGGGGCTGAGCGTCTATCAGCTCGTTAAACAAGGACGTTATCCTTATCAGGGGTTTGCGAAGCGCTGGTCGGATGAAGATGAATCAGCTGTCAATCGTGCTTTAGAAGATACCAATTTGATGGAGTTGAAAGATCGTACCGTCGACTCTCTATCAGGAGGGCAACGTCAGCGAGCATGGATTGCGATGACACTTGCTCAGGATACGGATATCTTATTATTGGATGAGCCGACGACCTATCTTGATATGACCCACCAAATTGAAATTCTTGATCTATTGTTTGATTTGAACCAGGATAATGGACGCACTGTCGTAATGGTGCTTCACGATATTAATCTGGCCTGCCGATATGCAGATCACATTATTGCGGTCAAGGATAAGACAGTTTTTGCACAAGGAAAGCCGGAGGATGTCGTCACATGCGACATGATGCAGCATGTGTTCGAGATGATTTGTGATGTGAGAGAAGATCCACTTTTCGGTACACCGATGTGCATCCCGCACGGCAAAGGCCGTTGTTTAATTAAACAGGCACAGGCCGAAGCGCAGGCTCAGCAAAAACAAACAGTTTAAATAAAAGGCACTAGGAAACATACGGGACATCGGTGATAGTAGGGGTGGTCCCGCCACACATACCAGCAATGATAGGTTTAGAGCTTATAAAAAGCAATGCGTTCATCGTATTGCTTTTTTTTATGTCCAGTTCCCGGTGCAGCGCCTCTCTCATTGTGGTTTAAAAAGGCCCAGCTTAGATTGAAGGTGTTTGTGATTATTACTCTAGCTCTATTTTCCAGTCACTAACGAAACCGGAAGGGTACCTAACTCCGGCCCTTTTGCTTATTTTGAATTTCCTGTCTATCAGCTACTTGCGTTTTTTTACTAGGTTTGAAAGGATTTCCAAACTTTTTGGTAGAAAGATACATAGAGGACCAGGAACGATTGGTGTTAAGATGGTATACATGTGTGGAAAACGATTTTAACGATTGAGGGGATACTCCATGGATCGACTAAAAGAATGGATGGACCAGGGAATCATGTCGGGGCTTGATAAACGCATTCCTCATGAAAACTTGTTACATATGTTAATGGATGGAATATCTGACTACATTTTCTTTATGGAAGTCGTAGGACCAAGACGCTTTAAATATGTAGACATGAACTATTCTGCCAGGAACCATTCACTTATCAAAGGAGCGGAATGGCAAGACAAATATATCGAGGATTTGTTAGGAGAAGACCAGGCAGAAGAGTTAATCACAGCCTATGAATCTGTAGTTCAAAATAAGGAACCGATGACATATGAGGATGAAATCATCATCAATGGCAAGGTTTTCAGAGGACATTCCATCCTGACGCCGATGCTCGATGAAAATGTCCAAGTGACCCATATTGTGACGATAACAAGGAATATAACGGAAGTCATTGAAAAGGAACGCGACCTCCGCAGGATTAATGCCATGTATCGCTCGTTAATGAAGGACACGACAGACGCCATTTTGATCGTGGGGATGGACGGAAGCATTTTGGAAGCGAATCGTGCATTTGAAAAATTGTATGGTTTCACGAAAGAAGAACTTCAGTCCTCCATTGGCTTTCCATTTGTGCCCGAGAACCATAAAAGGGAAGCGGAAGATTTACTCTTTCAAGCACAGGATGGCGCAGTGGCCGGGTACGAAACGGTTCGTATTCGAAAAAATGGAAGGAAGATTGATGTGTCGATCAGTGCTTCTCCGATTCAAAATGAAGAAGGAGAGACGATTGGAATTAGTTCCATTGTTCGTGATATCTCAGAGGAAAAAGAAGCCCAGCGAAAACTGGAAGCAAGTCGCTCTCGTTATCGATCGCTGTTCGAATACAACCCGCAACCCATTTTGACACTTACTTTCCAAGGGGCGATTACGAATGCGAATACAGCCTCTTTACGCTTGTTGGATAAAGAGGAAGAGGAGCTTTTGGATACTTCTGTTTTGGAATGGGTACCTCACGACCAGGTCCATGGAATCCGCGAACAATTGTTGGAATCTTTTTTCCAAAAGGGGATAGGATTTGACACTCACTTTTTTGTGAAAGAGGAAGAAAGAATCGTGCATGTATCTTTAGTTCCGATCATCAGTGAAGGGAAAAAAGAAGGGATCTATGCAATCCTGGAGGATCGGACAGAACAAGTCAGAGCACATGAGGCTCTAAGGCAAAGTGAAGAAAAGTTCCGTCTGATTGCTGATCATTCGAATGATCTTATTTCTGTCTTTTCTCCCCGAGGGGAACTGATCTACTCTTCTCCATCTCAGCAAAAATTCCTGGGACGTAATCCTATGAACATGCCATTACAGGAATTGAGACAACAAATCGACCCTGAAGGTGTATCGAATATTGAAAATGCATTCCTGAGGAGCTCTCAAAACAAAGAGGCATTTACCGTAAGCTTGAGGTTGACGAGTCGGAATGGTGAGCCTGTCTGGTTTGAATGCCGGGGAACCCCAGTTATAAGTGAACATGGAGAAGTAAGTCATTTTGTTATTGTGGCCCGCGATATATCTGAGCAAAAAAACTATGAAGAGAAGCTAGAGAAATTTGCTTTCTATGACTATTTAACTGATTTACCTAACAGGAGGTTATTCGAGGATCGTGTGGAACAGGCCATAGTTCAGTTTGAGCGGTCGGGTCAATCGTTTGCTCTCCTTTACTTGGACGGCGACGGTTTCAAAAGTATCAATGATCGTTACGGGCATGAAATAGGAGATGAGTTTTTGCGCGGTGTAGGGAAACGTATGAAAGA
Source organism: Halobacillus dabanensis (assembly GCF_900114165.1). Classification (GTDB taxonomy): domain Bacteria; phylum Bacillota; class Bacilli; order Bacillales; family Halobacillaceae; genus Halobacillus; species Halobacillus dabanensis. The sequence goes on along the minus strand of NZ_FOSB01000002.1, from coordinate 213,629 downwards.
ATGTACCCGTGCAGGTGATTCTGTCGGTCGAATCGGTGGAGATGAATTTGCGATCCTGCTCGAGAACATAGAGGATCGGCAACAGATTTAAGACGTATCAATCAGGACGCTGAAAAAACTTAGAGATCCTTATTTGGTGAAGGAGGAAGAAATCCTCTCTTCTTTCTCCATTGGTGTAGCCTGCTTTCCTGAAGATGGAAATACGCTGGACGACCTGTTTCGTGCGGCAGATGAAGCTCTTTACCGTGGAAAACGGAAAGGGAAAAATCAAGTGTGTTTATATGAAGCTGATTAGTAAAAGGCGGAGCCAAATCCAGGACTCCGTCTTCTTTTTTGCTTCTATAAGTTTTTTCTCTTCTTCCCCTATAGCTCCCTATTCTTGAAGACTCATTTTCGACACTTTTTGTGAGTGTCTGGACGATGGAGCTAAACGAGTAGTTTCCCAACCACCCCTGACTATTCATACGGCAACGGATCCCGGTTATCTCGAAACCGAGTTTTCAAGAATACTGCCATTTGGCGAGAGTAGTTTGATTTGGGAGTTATGAAGGAAGTTCGGTTAAATTTTGAATTATGTGAGTCGGGTTGACTCCCAGCTCGGGCCATTTTTGTTGCTTACGGTTGACCCAGGCGGTGTGAAAGCCATAAGACGCCGCGCCTGTAATGTCCCACGGATTACTAGAAAAGAAGAGAACTTCCTCTTTTTCAAAACCTAACTGTTCGTGGGCGTATTGATAAGCCTCAGGGTGGGGTTTGTACACCTGTACATCATCCGCACTCAAAAGATCAAAGTCATCATTTAATTGATTGTTTTCAAGAAGCGGTTCCAACATCGAGCGTGTACCATTGGAGAAAATAGTAAACTCCTTGTCTGGGTGGTTTTCTGATAAAGAGGAGACTTCATCATAGGGAACCAATCGTTCATATTCACTCATCAACTCTTCCACCACATCAGGCTTCACCTCAACATCACTGTATGCAAGGGCATCGACGAGAGCCCAGCGAGTGATATCAGTGAAAGGCTTATAGCCGTTAATTAATTGGCGTACGAGGAAATAATGGACCTGTCTCTTTCTCCATTGCTGGCTTACAGTTGGCCCTTTGTCAGGAAAGAGTTGATGAATTTTTTTCATGACACTGTGTACATCAAATAATGTTCCATAAGCATCAAATACATAGGCTTTATAGTTCATACTTTTTAAGCTCCTTTCTGGGAGAGGTTTCCCTTTTCATGAAAGGGATAAACAAGGCTTTAAGGGAGTCGTTGTGGTGAAATATTCCCCATATCTATTGGACATTCCGTGAAAATAAAAGGGGGTGTCCTAATAGGGGACTTCAGACATGCTATATTTAGTATGGGAGGAATTCTGGGCAGTTAGTAGATGAGTACTCCTTATGAGGCCGAGGTACCGGCTTGAGCACCGTCTTTTTTTATTTTGAGACAGACAGGGCATTCTATGTTTATGTGGGAGCTTGTCTTTGTGGTAAGTGTTATTTGGATAGGGGGGGAACGGACCTGTGCTTTATGGGTGGCCTGGAGAGATCAACTTACGGTGGATTTTCCAACGAATAGATCCCCTGTCAATTACTCAGTTGGAGCCATTATGCAGGGCATTTTCATCGGTTGAGACCCGTTACTCTGATCCGATTTTTTAATAAAAAGAAGAGGGAAATCCGCGTTCACAAAAAGTTCATGACTCATGATGGCGCTTTCCATTCTCTATCATTCAAAATTCATGATATGATTTACTTAGGAAACTTATGAAATACTACATGATATAAATAGAGAAAGGGTAAGACGATGAAGAAATTTTCTATTCTTACAACGTTCGTCACGTTTCTTGCGCTTATCCTCGGAAACCTTGTTGTAGCGACAAATTCCGGAGATGCTTGCGGTGAGACATGGCCGGTTTGTAATGGTCAGATAATCCCGGATTTTACGGATTATCATGTCCTTATTGAATATTCGCACCGATTGATGGTACCGTTATTAGTATTTTTAACAGCAATTAATGCGATAGGCGCCATTTATAAATTCAGAAAAAGGAAGCCTGTATTTGTTTTAGCGATCTTAAGCATAGTTTTGCTTATTTTTCAATCCATTGTCGGAGGATTGAATGTACTGCTTGGTACACCACCAGGGTTTACCACTTTTGATGTGACATTCAGTCAGCTGCTTCTGATTGTTCTCGTGCTTTTGAGTTATAGTATCCATGAGAAGAAGATCGAGTTGAACCGAGCAAGTTGGGAATCTGTTTCTATGAGTTACCGGGCTTTCTTAATCGGCTTTATCGCTTATGTAGCACAAGTTATTCTCGGGGCTTTCTTTAAGCACAGTCGCGCAAGTAACGTTATGATGGATATACCGGCGATGGAATATCTGATTACGAGTGAATCTGTCGCTAATGCTGTTTATTCGTTGCACTGGGTAGCGACATTTGTCGTTATTGTGGCAGCTATCTGGTTTGTGATTTATGCATCGAGATTTCAGTATCATATTACACTTTCCTGGCTTTATTTGATTTCTATCTTGCTGAATGCTGTCGTTGGTTTCATCATTGTAGTGACAGGAAATGTTGTATTAGCATCTTCGCTTCACATGATCATCTCGACAATCACTATGGTGATAGGAGCAAGTATTCTAGGTGGGTACTGGTTTAAATTACAAAAGAAAACGGTCACCACATAAAAACAAGCTGCCAAACTCGGCAGCTTGTTTTTTGTTATAGGAGGAAACGCAATGGAAATAAATGTATGACCTGGTACGGAAACTTTTTCCGTACCAGGTCATACATTTATTTCCAAATGAGTGGAAGAAAAAGAGCCGTTTTGGACGGCTCTTTTTAGTTGAATAGTTGTTTGATTTCTTCTTCGCTGAGTGAAGTCAGCATAGATTCTCCCGGCTGGATGATTTGGTCGACGAGGTCGCGTTTCTTCTGTTGAAGCTGGTAAATGCGCTCCTCAATCGTTCCTTCTGAAATCATCCGGATGACCTGGACCACTTTTTCCTGGCCAATACGATGGGCTCTTCCTGCGGCTTGCTCTTCGATTGCTGGGTTCCACCAAAGATCATAAAGTATGACGGTGTCGGCGCCGGTCAAGTTCAATCCTGTTCCACCAGCTTTTAATGAAATAAAGAACGCATCTTTTTCTCCACTGTTGAAAGCTTCGACCATTTCCATACGCTTGTCTGATTTGGTGCTGCCATCTAAATAAAAAGCATCTAGCCCTTCTTTCGCAAGCTCGTCGTGCATAAGTGTCAGCATGCTTGAGAACTGAGAGAAGATGAGCAGGCGATGACCGCCTTCTTTCAGCTCACGGGTCAATTCTTTCAATTGTTCCAACTTGCCTGATTGTCCTTCATAATTTTCCAGGAAAAGGGAAGGGTGACAGCAGATTTGCCGCAAGCGAGTCAGTCCAGCGAGTATCTCAATTTTTCCACGTTGTATTCCCTTTGTTGCAATGGTCTCTTGAATATCATTTTGAATGCGCTCTAAGTAGGCAAGATAAACTTCTTTTTGGTCTCTCGTCAATTCTGAGTATTGAACGGTATCGATCTTATCAGGAAGCTCATCTAAGACCTCTGTCTTCATACGGCGCAAAATGAACGGACGGGTCATTAGCGAAATCTTTTCTGGCTTCAGCTGCAAGAACTTTTTTTTATTTGTGAAAAAGCCAGGCATGATCGTGCGGAAAAGGGACCATAACTCTTGCAAAGAATTTTCGATTGGCGTGCCACTCAAGGCGAACCGGTGTTTTGCTTTGACGGATCTCACAGAAACAGCCGTTTTCGTTGTTTCATTTTTGATTGCTTGAGATTCGTCGAGAATCATTGCGTGAAACTTTTGCTCTTCATAGGAAGAGATATCCTGCCTGAGCAAAGGATAGGACGTGATCCAGATATCTTTTTCTGATGCTTGCTTAAGAGCTTCCTGTCTCATCATTGGATCGCCTGTTAAGATTTGCACCGATAACTGTGGCGCAAACTTTTCAATTTCCTTTTTCCAATTATATACAAGTGACGCTGGCGTGATGATGATGGCTGGCTCTGTCATTTTCCCTTTTGCTTTTTCATCAAGTAGAAAGGTGATGGTTTGTATGGTTTTTCCTAACCCCATATCATCTGCTAGAACGCCACCCAGCCCATAGTGACTGAGCATTTTCATCCATCGGAAACCTGTCAGCTGATAAGGACGCAAATCTGCCTGTAATTCTGCTGGCGGGTCGATTTCAAATGAGTGTGGAGACTTCAGACGATCGACTAGTTCGGTGAACAATTGATTTCGTTCAGCATCTGTCGGTTGCAATGCATCTTCCACCTGCAAGCTTCTCGCCGTGGATAATTGAAAGTGATTGTCTTCCAAGTCCTTTGTACTCAAGTCAAGGTCATCGACAAGCTTTTGAAAACGCTCGAAAGAATCAGAAGTGAGGGACATCAGGGCCCCGTCAGATAAGCGGTAATATTTTTTCCGTTCAATTACAGCCTTCAGTGCTTCTGTCACATCATGATCACTGATGCCATCGATGGTGAAATTAATATCGAGCCAGCTTCCATCACTTTCTAACTCTACAGACGTTTGCAATTCATGGTGCTGATCTTCCAATAGAGAACGTACGGACGAAGATAAGTAAACATTGCTGTAATCTTTCAACTTCGGTAAAAAGTGATATAAAAATTGGTCGAGCTGATCCTCGTCTTCAATGTAAACCATCTCTCCATCGAATTTAAATTCTGCTGCCTCAATAACCTGTATGATTGCTTGTTCTGTTTGACGATCTCTTCTCACAATCGTTTGGTTGCTGAGGGGTTGTTCGTTGAAAGGATCGATGGTTAAATCTCCGTAATGGAACTTAATCTCGACGGTCAATGTCCATTGCTGAAAATCTAAATAAGTTTCGGCCACAAGGGGCTGTTGAATGATTTTTTCTTTAGCGGACGGGTCCAGATTCACATCTGCAATCGTTTCAAGTTCTGGCAGCACATATGATACGATGCCTTCCATATCATTATGGCTGACCGTATGGTTGCCATTAGAATTGTAAGGAAGAATGGTATATAACGTGCGAATGACGTCTTCCTTTTCTTGATCTACAGGATAGAAAGTTCCTTGCTTATACAAAAGGTGATAGTCAGCTAGATAATCGTAGTCTTTCAAATGGTTCATATGCATATGAAAGTGCCCTCGTTCTTCTGACACGTAGAAAGAGAGTTCAGGGAATTCGTCCTTATAGGTGACAAGTCCGCTGTTACCCCCGCGTTCGATGATTTCTGCTTGCTGCTCTTCCAATAAAGGAAGCAATTGTTTGACAAGGGTTGGGGAAACTTTCAATATTTTCGGTTCTGAAGTCTTCCACTGTTGCTCATAAAATTGCTCCTGCTCATAGGCTCTTTGTAAGAGTCGGAAGATTTGCTGATCTGTTTGTGAAAAGCTATGTTCAGCAGGATCATAGGTGAATTTTTTGGTGATCCGGTATGATTGTTCTTTACGAATATGCTCAAGCAGGTCGCGAATGTTTTTGATCACATATGGATAATTTTCTCCGAGCTTCAATTCAATTCCAAGGCTTCTAGCGCCGAGGATCGATTGCAGGTGGAGATGGTATTGGACTTGAAGAGTTTTCTTAATGTCGTTAGCTCCACGATTTTCCTGCCGTTGACGGAAAGCTTCGAATAAGCTGACAGCAAACATACGATCCTGGTTGGTGAGACCTGTCTGAGTTCGTTTTCCCTTTTCAGCTAATTTCGGAGCCAGCTCTTCGAGTGATTTTTCCCTTATAGCAATTAATACGGCTGCGATATGTTTACACGTATAATATTTGGCATAAGCCGCGCATTCACACGTCGCTTCCACATCTTCATCTTCAAAAAAGAAGACACGAACTTCGTAATCATGAGTACCAGCAACGACCGCTCGCCAAGAACGAATCGCGCTATTGTGGGAAAGGCCGTATACTTTTCCCTTATCGAAATATTGTTTGCCGCGACTATAGAATGTCTGGCCGGTGAGTTTCTTTATATCGTTTGGTTGTAATAAGTAACTCTGCATAGTTGGCATCCTTACTGTCAGTTTTATCCCTATTATAACAGGTTTGAAAACCCCAGGATAATACAGGAGGCTTTTAGGCTTAATGAATGATGTTTGGTAATTTTTGGATGACCAGGTCTTACATTCTTTGGTATGTGATTCACGGTTTGTGATTGATTTTACGGGTCGGTTATGCTAACTTTCAAAGTATAATCAAAAAAAATCGACGAAGGCGCTTGAGAGTGTGAGCGCTTTTTTTATGGAGTGAATTAGCCGATGTAAAACGTATATCCTACCCATCCTTATAAAATAGAAATCTGATTAAACGGAGGATATCACGATGAGTCAAATACAAGAAGAAATGAAAAAACGCCGTACGTTTGCTATTATCTCCCACCCGGATGCCGGAAAAACAACGATGACGGAGAAAATGCTTTTATTCGGAAACTTAATCCGTTCTGCAGGGACGGTCAAAGGGAAAAAGTCTGGAAAATTCGCAACTTCTGACTGGATGGAAATCGAAAAGCAACGTGGAATTTCTGTTACGTCAAGTGTAATGAATTTTCCTTATAAAGATTACCAGGTGAACATCCTTGATACACCTGGCCACGAAGATTTTAGTGAAGATACGTACCGTACACTGACGGCAGTCGATAGTGTTGTCATGGTCATCGATGGAACAAAGGGAATCGAGGCACAAACATTGAAGCTCTTCAAAGTTTGTAAAATGCGCGGTATCCCGATCTTTACTTTTATTAATAAAATGGACCGTGAAGGACGCGAGCCGTTCGAATTGATGGAAGAAATTGAAGAAACGCTTAATATTGAAACATATCCAATGACATGGCCAGCAGGTATGGGCAAACGTTTCCTTGGTGTCTTTGATCGCCAAAATGATCAGTTTGTGCATTACACTGGGAACGAAGAGGAAAAGTACATTCCATACAGTGAGCTGGATCAGCATCCGGAACTGACGGAGGATGCGACATATCAGGAAGCGGAAGAAGAGATGGAACTTGTAGTCGAAGCTGGCGACACATTCGATATGGAAAAAGTCATGCGTGGCGATCAAACGCCTGTATTCTTCGGAAGTGCCTTAGCTCCATTCGGTGTGGAAACTTTCTTTAATTCTTTCATTGATATGGCACCAGAACCGGCACCAAGAAAATCAACGGAAGGAATTGTTTCTCCTGATCGTGAAGAGTTCTCTGGATTCATCTTCAAGATTCAGGCAAACATGAATCCTCAACACCGGGACCGTATCGCCTTTGTGAGGATTTGCTCCGGAAAATTCGAGCGTGGAATGGATGTTACCTTATCTAGGACCGGCAAAACATTCAAACTTGCACAGTCCCAGCAATTCGTCGCTTCTTCCAGAGGAACAGTTGAAGAAGGCTATGCCGGGGACATTATCGGAATCTATGATCCAAACGTCTACCGAATTGGGGATACGATCGTGACGGGTAAATCGAAGTTTGAGTATGATGAACTTCCACAATTCCCGCCGGAGCTTTTCAAAAAAGTAACAGCGAAAAACGTCATGAAAGCGAAACAATTCCGAAAAGGTTTAGAGCAGCTTGTCCAGGAAGGGGCGATTCAGTTGTTCAAACGTTATCGCTTTGAAGACTATATCATCGGCGCTGTTGGTGAACTTCAATATGAAGTGTTCGAATATCGGATGAAAAACGAGTACAATGTGGATATCGAATTGACGCCTCTAGGCGAACGGATTCCGCGCTGGTTGAAAGAAGATCAGGTAGATGAATCGATGTTCGATGAACGGAACATGCTTGCTGAAGACAGAGAAGGCAACCCTCTTGTTCTGTTTAAGAACGATTTCTCGCTTCGCTGGTTCAAAGACAAGAACCCGGATATTGATTTGATCGACCTATTTGAAGTGAATGAATATAATCAAACGCTGAACTCCTGAAGAGATTAAGAGAAAGCACTTTGCCCAGATGCAAGGTGCTTTCTTTTTATCATCAAATGGAATAAACTGGGTGACCTGGTACGGAATTTTCTTCCGTACCAGGTCACCCAGTTATTTACATTTACAACTCGGACACGAATGTTTGTTCGTTTAATGTTAGAATGGTAAACTGTTGTGGTAAACTAAAAAGTACGAGTAAACACAATGGAACGGAGGTTTTCGTCGTGGAGGAGAAATTCGAATTAGTTTCACAGTATTCCCCCCAGGGGGACCAACCACGAGCAATCGAAGAGCTTGTAAAAGGGATTGAGCGTGGGGAAAAACACCAAACGTTGCTCGGTGCGACAGGTACGGGTAAAACGTTCACTATGTCCAACGTCATCGAACAAGTAAACAAACCGACATTAATCATTGCTCACAATAAAACGTTAGCAGGACAGTTGTATAGTGAATTCAAGGAATTCTTTCCGAACAATGCTGTGGAATACTTTGTTAGTTATTATGACTATTATCAACCGGAAGCTTATGTGCCGTCTTCGGATACATTCATTGAGAAAGATGCCAGTATCAATGACGAGATTGATAAACTAAGGCACTCGGCTACATCTGCCTTATTCGAGCGGAATGATGTAATTATCGTTGCCAGTGTATCTTGTATCTATGGTCTCGGTTCTCCCGACGAATACCGAAGTCAAGTTCTATCCATTCGAACAGGGATGGAAAAAGATCGGGATGAATTGTTGAGAAATCTCGTTGATATCCAGTATGCAAGAAATGATATTGATTTCCAGCGTGGTACTTTCCGGGTGCGAGGAGATTCAGTAGAGATCATTCCTGCCTCAAGGGAAGAGCATGCTATGAGGGTCGAATTTTTTGGAGATGAGATAGACCGGATCCGAGAAGTGGATGTTCTTACAGGTGAAGTAATCGGGGACCGTGAGCATGTTGCGATTTTCCCGGCCTCCCACTTCGTCACCCGTGAAGAGAAACTGAAAAAAGCGATTAAAAATATAGAAAAAGAATTAGAGGTTCGTTTAAAAGAGCTTCGTGATCAAGATAAATTGTTAGAAGCGCAACGCTTGGAGCAACGGACGAATTATGATTTGGAAATGATGAATGAAATGGGCTTTTGCTCTGGAATCGAGAACTATTCCAGACATTTGACATTCCGGGAAGAAGGAGCAACTCCATATACATTAATCGATTATTTTCCTGATGATTTCCTCATAATGGTAGATGAATCCCACGTAACACTTCCGCAAGTAAGAGGGATGTACAATGGAGACAGGGCGCGTAAACAAGTGTTGGTAGATCATGGTTTCCGTTTACCTTCTGCTCTTGATAACCGTCCGCTTATGTTTCCGGAATTCGAAGAGAAAATCAATCAGATTTCCTATGTTTCTGCGACTCCAGGGCCGTATGAAATAGAACATACACCAAAAATGATTGAACAAATCATTCGTCCGACAGGTTTGCTTGATCCCGAAATTGATGTCCGACCGATCCATGGTCAAATCGATGACCTGATTGGTGAAATCAATAAACGGAAAGAACGGAATGAGCGTGTTCTTGTCACGACCCTAACGAAAAAAAATGTCGGAAGATCTAACGGACTATTTGAAAGAACTTGGAATTAAAGTTGCCTACTTGCATTCGGAAATAAAAACGCTCGAAAGGATTGAAATCATCCGTGACTTACGAGTCGGGAAATACGATGTGTTAATAGGAATCAACCTTCTGCGGGAGGGGCTCGACATTCCTGAAGTCTCCCTTGTTTCCATTTTAGATGCAGATAAAGAAGGCTTCCTACGCTCGGATCGTTCTTTGATACAAACGATAGGACGCGCAGCCCGTAACGAAAATGGACGAGTGATTATGTATGCAGATAAAGTTACAAAGTCCATGCAGTATGCAATTGATGAAACGTATCGCCGCCGGGAAAAGCAAATTGCATATAACGAAGAACATGGGATTACACCGCAGACAATCAAGAAAGAAGTCCGCGATGTAATCAAGGCAACGAATGTAGCAGAAGAAGAAGTCAGCTATGATACAGGTAAGAAACCTTCGGAAATGACGAAGAAAGAACGTCAGGAACTGATCGACAATATGGAAACAGAAATGAAGCAGGCCGCACGCGAGCTAGATTTCGAACGTGCCGCCGAACTGCGTGATGTGCTGTTGGAATTAAAAGCGGAGGGATGAGAAGAGTATGGCCAGTAAACATATTAGTATAAAAGGAGCTCGAGCTCACAACCTGAAAAATATTGATATCGATATCCCAAAAAATAAGCTGGTCGTAATGACCGGCTTATCAGGATCGGGGAAATCTTCCCTGGCTTTCGATACGATTTATGCTGAAGGGCAGCGTAGGTATGTAGAATCGCTCAGCGCCTATGCACGTCAATTTTTAGGTCAGATGGATAAGCCGGACGTCGATTCCATTGAAGGTCTTTCGCCGGCAATTTCCATCGATCAGAAAACGACAAGTCGTAACCCGCGCTCGACGGTTGGTACGGTGACGGAGATTTATGACTATTTGCGTCTATTGTTCGCACGAATCGGTCGACCTACTTGTCCGAAACACGGAGTAGAAATAAGTTCTCAAACGGTTCAACAAATGGTCGATCGGGTGATGGAATATCCCGAACGGACGAAATTACAAATTCTTGCCCCGGTTGTTTCAGGAAGAAAAGGGGAGCATGTTAAGGTATTTGAACAATTGCAAAAGGAAGGCTATATTCGCCTTCGGGTTGATGGGGAAATGCGCGAAATTTCCGAGGAAATAAATCTGGATAAGAATAAGAAACACTCGATTGAAGTCGTCATCGATCGAATCGTTGTTAAAGATGGGGTGGAAGGCCGGCTTTCGGACTCTATTGAGACAGCCCTTCGCCTTGGTGGTGGTCATACGATTGTCGATGTAATAGGAGAAGAAGAGCTCACGTTCAGCGAGCACCATGCTTGTCCAATTTGCGGCTTTTCGGTCAGTGAACTTGAACCGCGTATGTTCTCCTTTAATAGCCCTTATGGGGCATGTAACCGTTGTGACGGGTTAGGGACCCAACTGGAAGTCGATATTGATCTTGTCATTCCCGATTGGAGCCTTTCTCTCAATGAACATGCGATAGCGGCATGGGTGCCGCAGAGTTCCCAGTACTATCCACAATTGTTGAAGAGTGTTGCTGATCATTATGGAATTGATATGGACCAACCGTTTAAAGACTTGCCAGAAGAGCATAAAGAAAGAGTGCTTTACGGTAGTGGTGATGAAAAAGTTTATTTCCGTTACGAAAATGATTTTGGTAAAGTACGTGAAAATGAGATTTTCTTTGAAGGGGTCATTCCAAATATTGCACGTCGATACCGTGAAACAAGTTCCGATTATATTCGTGAACAAATGGAAAAATATATGGCTCAAAAACCTTGCCCGAAATGTAAAGGCAACCGACTGAATGAAGAAGCTCTAGCTGTATTGATCGGTGGGAAACATATTGGTATTACAACCGATTATTCTGTTACAGAAGCTAAAAAGTTTTTTGAGTCGCTTGAACTGACAGACAAAGAAGAGACAATTGCAAGAATGATTCTTAAGGAAATTTGTGAACGTCTTAGTTTCTTAGCGAACGTCGGGCTCGACTATTTGACGCTTTCCCGCTCTGCAGGGACCCTTTCAGGTGGAGAGGCGCAACGAATCCGCCTGGCTACACAAATCGGATCTGCACTTACTGGCGTTCTATATGTGCTGGATGAACCGTCGATCGGTCTCCACCAGCGTGACAATGATCGTTTAATCAAAACGCTTAAGCGCATGCGTGATTTGGATAACACCTTGATTGTTGTCGAGCACGATGAAGATACGATGTTAGCTGCAGACTACCTGATTGATATTGGTCCAGGTGCGGGGGCTCACGGAGGGGATATTGTCACACAGGGGACGCCCAAACAAGTGATGAAAAGCCGTAAATCCTTGACCGGCCAATACCTCTCAGGGAAGAAGTTCATTCCGCTTCCATCTGAGCGAAGAAAACCAGATGATCGCTACCTATCCATTCGTGGTGCGGAAGAGAATAACTTGAAGAAAGTCGATGCGGATATCCCACTCGGCTTATTTACAGCTGTCACAGGTGTTTCCGGGTCAGGAAAGAGTACGCTGATCAATGAAATTTTATACAAATCGTTGTCCATGAAGCTTCATAATGGAAAGCAAAAACCCGGAAAGCATCATTCGATTGAAGGGCTGGAGCATTTGGATAAAGTCATCGATATCGACCAGTCTCCCATTGGTCGAACTCCAAGATCCAATCCCGCGACCTATACAGGTGTATTTGATGATATCCGTGATGTTTTTGCTCAAACAAACGAGGCGAAAATAAGAGGTTATAAAAAGGGCCGGTTTAGTTTCAATGTTAAAGGTGGACGCTGTGAAGCTTGCCGTGGAGATGGAATTATAAAAATCGAAATGCACTTCCTGCCAGATGTGTACGTTCCTTGTGAAGTATGTGACGGCAAACGCTATAACCGCGAGACATTGGAAGTGAAATATAAAGGAAAAAGCATTGCCGATGTTTTAGGAATGACGATTGAGGAAGCGCTCGACTTTTTCGCCAACATACCGAAAATCAAACGTAAACTCCAAACGGTAGCAGATGTTGGTCTCGAATATATTAAACTCGGTCAACCGGCGACGACGTTATCAGGGGGAGAAGCACAACGAGTGAAACTAGCGAGCGAACTCCACCGTCGTTCGAATGGAAAGTCCTTCTACATTTTGGATGAACCTACGACAGGACTTCATGTGGATGATATATCACGTTTATTGAAAGTGCTGCAACGGCTTGTCGAAAATGGGGATTCTGTCTTGATCATTGAACATAACCTTGATGTAATCAAAGAGGCGGATTACATTCTCGACCTGGGACCAGAAGGTGGAGAAAACGGCGGAAAAATCATTGCGAGTGGTACTCCAGAACACGTTGCAGACCAGGAGATTTCCTATACGGGACGTTATTTGAAGCCGATTTTGGAACGAGACCGTAAGCGGATGGAAGAAAAAATGAATGCTCGTGAAAAAGTGGCGAACGAGTAGATGTTTTGACGCTTGTCGCTAAATTGAGTATGGTTAGGCAAGAAGTGTTTGACGGGAGGAATACTAGTGGATGCTATACAGCAACAAATTGTACAAAATAAAATCGATCAATTAGCAGGGAAAGATGTGTATGTCCATTTAGAAACAACCAATGGAGCTTATGCGAGCCATTTTGATGAGAATGCCTATAATGTCGGGGCATTTATCCGCAATGCTCATGTTTCTTATCAACACGGAAAAATCGTCAGTACCGGAGGCTCTTATCGAGTCGGTTTGAAACTGGACTTAGGCTGGGTCTATGCAGAAGGGCTGACGGATTATGAAGTAGATGATAAAGATCGTCTGCTTATGGCCGGGCATGATCGGGAAGGTCGCTTGATGGTAGCTCTTGAAATAAGTGAAACACCTTTTTCCCATGAGGCTGATCCTGATGAGTAAAGAAAGTGTTGTTGTCATTTTCCCTCATCCTGATGATGAATCGTTCGGGGCATCTGGGACGATTTCAAAATTTCGGGATGAAGGAATACCGGTAACTTATCTTTGCGGTACCCTTGGAGAAATGGGAAGAAATATGGGCAACCCCGTTTTTGCCAATCGGGAAACTCTTTCCTCGTTCCGCAAAAAAGAACTTACGGAAGCAGCCAGACAGTTGGATATCCAGGTCGAAATGCTTGGATATCGAGATAAAACGCTGGAATTCGAACCGCGCGATGAAGTAGCTGCTCATTTGAAAGAGCGGATTGAAGCTTTAGGTGCTACGATTGTCATTACTCATTATCCAGGGTATGCTGTCCATCCAGATCACGATGCTCTTGGGGCCGCGGTCGTGGAGGCTGTAGGAAAAATGAAAGAAGCTGACCGACCTCAAGTATGGATGCATGCAATCTCTAATAATCATGAACTAGATTTAGGTGATCCTGATATTGTTTATGATGTCCGCCCCTATTGGGAACGGAAATTAGCAGCTATTAAAGCACACCTTTCTCAGGCGGATGGTATGATGAGTTTGATTGAAAATAACACCCAAGCATCAGAACAATTAGAACGTCTTAAAACAGAGCGTTTTTATCAATATTCATACAAATGACCAACACACCCAGGATGGACACCACCTTACCATCCTGGGTGTTTTATTTAAGAATGTGGCATATTCTATAAGACTCGATTCCGAGAACAACAAAGGAATGAAAAAGCCCATTCCTTTGTTGTTCTGCTTATGCCAGTGTCTTCCAGGTCGATTCCACATTTGAACACTTTCCGTGGGGCGTGCGCTGAGCCTCCTTAGGCTTCGCCTTCCGGGGTCTTACCTGTACCGCTAATCCCACAGAAGTCTCACCGTTTCCCTCCGCCCCTTAGCCGTATAAAGCACTTCGGAATCGAACCGCACACTATTGATCGTTGAATAGGAAAAAGGGATGATAACACTTACTGCAGAGCCTTTTTAAGATAGCTCCCTGTCCTGTTCTTATGACAGTTTCGAGTTACTCATTAAAGTAATGGGGGATGGGAAGCTGGGATACTCCTGCGGGAAAGGATAGACTGGCAAGACCCCGCAGGGCTTTAGCCCGAGGAGGCTTGCCGTCTTCCCCGCGGAAAGCGAGTAGCTTCCAAGCCCCCATTCGCACTCAACTAGATGTCTCGAAGCTGAGTCTTCAAGTATAGGGAGCTTTTGTGGAACGGAGGGTGGTTTTTGAATCCTTTAATAAGGGAATAACGTATATGGATGAAAAGGAGCTGATATTGGTGAATGAAGAACGGATGAAGATATTACAAATGATTGAAAATGGAAACATAACAGCAGAAGAAGGAGCAAAATTATTAACAGCCGTAGAGGAAAAAGGAGAAAGCACACAGACTCAGGAGGAAAAGAAGAAGTATGGCATCAAAAACTTTTTAGGTGATGCTGTAGACAAAATCAAAAATAATGATTTTGATTTGTCCTTCGGTGAATATGTGGAGTTCAATGATGAGACAGTACTTTCTCAAGAGGATTTTCATGATGCAGACATTTCCATTTCCAATGGTTCATTGAGTTTGAATACGTGGGAAGAAGACTATGTTAAAGCTGCTTACCATGTGAAAGTCTATCAAGTGAATACAGAAGAAGCAGCGAGAGAGAGGTTCCATGATGATATTCAACTCTCTATAACTAACAGTGTTTTCCGACTTGTGAGCCCATCGAAAAAGGTAAAATTGAATGCCGAGCTTTTTCTACCAAAGAAAAAATATGAATTCATCAAATCACAATTGACGAATGGGTCCTTGAAAATGAACCGATTAGAAAGTGATCATTATCAATTGAAGACGTCCAATGGTCTCATTGAAGTGAGTGAAGGGTCTGGACAGACATGTAAAGTTCAAACAGGCAATGGCTCGATCAAAATCCAAAATGGTAAATTCGAGCAATGTGAAGCAGATACGATCAATGGGACTGTCACTTTGTCAGGGGAATATGGAAAAACAGATGTATCGACCGTCAGTGGAAGTATTACTGTTAACCATGACGGAAGCCGTGCTCATACTGGTTTCTACAAAACAACGACAGGAGGAATTAATATATCCCTACCAACAGAAAAAATGGTGGGTGGTGTCCTCCGCACGAAATTCGGCAATCTCCAGTGTGAATTAGACAACTATAAGATTTTGAAAGATAAAAAAGAAGTTGTAAGTAAAATGTTGGAGTTCGAAGCGTACGAACAGTTTGAAGATGCATATCATATAGAGGCAGAGACGAAGACTGGTTCTGTCACGATCCAGCCTCCTGTCCAGCTAAAATGATTGATTGTTAAGGTAGGTGGAAGTTTTGAAAAATTGGTTGTTGCACATTATCGTCAATGCTGTAGCCATTATCGCTGTCGGAGCATTATTCCAATCCATTGAAATCGACGGTGTGGGTGGTGCTTTGTTGGCCGCACTCATCTTATCTATTTTGAATGCGATCGTGCGTCCAGTTCTCGTCATTTTAACTTTACCGATTACGATTCTATCACTTGGTTTATTTCTGTTCATCATCAATGCCATCACTCTATGGCTGACAGATGTTCTGCTCGGAAATACTTTCCATATCGATGGATTCGGGATGACGATCATCGCCGCCATTATCATTTCTTTAATTAATTTAGTTTTGAATAGTTTAATCAAAGATATGAAAAAATAATTTGGCGTACCGTATGGGGAATCTCCTCATACGGTTTTTTCTATTTATTCAAGAATTAGAGGGTTGTGAGGTGTATAAAAACCTTCCTATCCAAGATTTAATGAAAACGTGCTACAATAGGGGACAGTGATTGATGATATAGGAGGTTGTTGAAACATGAGCAAGGTCCGTACACAAGATTTGTTAGAACAATTTGCCCTTGAACTGGTCGCTGGAGCTGATGGCGTCCATCGTGAAATACATATGAGTGATATCTCTCGCCCTGGTGTAGAGATGACAGGGTATTTCAAATTTTATCCACAAGATCGTTTGCAGCTATTAGGAAAGACAGAACTCTCTTACTTTAATGAACTGACGAAAGAGCAGAGGAAAGAGCGAGCAGAAAAACTATGTACAGATGTCACACCTGGAATCGTTATTACTAGAGGGATGGACATCCCGGATGAGCTGAGTGATGCCGCGAATGAAGCAGGTGTACCACTGATGCTGTCACCTTACAAAACAACACGGGTGATCAGTCGGTTAACCAACTATTTAGAGTCGAA
Organism: Halobacillus dabanensis; assembly: GCF_900114165.1. Taxonomy (GTDB): domain Bacteria; phylum Bacillota; class Bacilli; order Bacillales; family Halobacillaceae; genus Halobacillus; species Halobacillus dabanensis. The sequence continues at coordinate 196,882 of NZ_FOSB01000002.1, read as the reverse complement.
ATTTGCCCCTTTTACGGCTATTCACGGTGTTCTCGTAGATATTTACGGGATCGGCGTATTGATTACTGGTCAAAGCGGTGTGGGTAAAAGTGAAACAGCTCTTGAGTTAGTGAAGCGCGGGCATCGTCTCGTTGCGGACGATAGTGTGGAAATCCGCCAAGAAGATTACGATACCCTAATCGGAAATAGTCCACCATTAATCGAACACTTGTTAGAAATTCGCGGATTAGGAATCATCAATGTTATGACATTGTTCGGAGCGGGAGCGGTTAGAAGTTATAAACGGATCACGCTCGTTATCAATTTGGAACTATGGGATAAGAATAAACAATATGATCGTCTCGGTTTAGAAGAGGAAACAATGAAAGTCATGGATGTCGAAGTTCCGAAAGCGACTATTCCTGTCCGTCCTGGGCGTAACCTTGCCGTCATCATTGAGGTTGCGGCAATGAACTTCCGTTTGAAGAGGATGGGGGTAAATGCTGCGGAGGAATTTTCTGAGCGGCTGACTAAAGTGATCGATCAAGATCAGAATCATGAATAAAGGAGGAAACCGTTATGATGTGTACACCTGAACCGTTGAATCCGGTATTCCTTCAGTTAGGCCCGCTTTCCATCTATTGGTATGGTTTGATTATCGCAACCGGAGCTTTTTTGGGTTTATGGATAGCGACACGGGAGACCGAGCGTCTCGGTTTGAAAAAAGATTATATGGTCGATATTGTCGTATTTGCAATTCCGGCCGCAATTGTGTGTGCAAGAATCTACTATGTCATTTTCGAATGGGATAGATATGCCGGCGGACCATGGTGGAAAGTATTCGCTGTATGGGAAGGTGGCATCGCGATTCATGGGGCATTGATCGGTTCTGTGTTGACGGCTTATTTTTATACGAAACTGAAAGGGATATCGTTCTGGATGATGGCGGATATCGCTGCTCCTAGTATTATCCTCGGGCAGGCAATCGGGCGCTGGGGAAATTTTATGAACCAGGAAGCTCATGGTGGTCCAGTTTCGGAATCGTTCTATAATAATTTCATGCAATATCTGCCTGGTTTCATCAACCAGCAAATGTGTATTGATGGTACCGTCTATCATCCGACATTTTTATATGAATCGATTTGGAATATCATAGGGTTTGTTCTACTGCTTGTCCTGAGACATAAATTCAATCCTCGCCGGGGTGAGGTTTTCTTAAGTTATGTTATATGGTATTCTATCGGCCGTTTCTATGTGGAAGGCTTGCGTACAGATAGCTTATATCTCTTCGGAGAAATCAGAACGGCACAATTCCTATCCATCCTACTCGTGATTGGAGCGATCTTATTAATTATTTATCGCAGAAAGAGTGGTATGGCAAATAAATATTATAACGGAAAGAAAGTAAAATAAGGGAGCAGGTAGACATGAAGGGCATTTTACAACGAGGTAGTAAAAAAGGATTGGAGCTGACGTGGACACTCGGAAAAGTGATTTTTCCTGTTACATTAATCGTGACAATCCTGCAATTCACACCGATTTTGCCCTGGGTCATGGGGAAGTTGGAACCTTTGATGGGATGGCTTGGCTTGTCAGGAGAAGCTGCTGTCCCGCTCGTGCTGGGGAACTTCCTGAACCTTTATGCAGGCATCGCCGCCATAATATCTTTTGAGTTTACAGTGAAAGAAGTTTTTATTTTGGCTGTGATGATGTCTTTTTCTCATAACTTGCTGATTGAATCGACAGTAGCTAAAAGAGTCGGGGTAAGCTGGTGGTTTGTAGCAGGCGTCCGCTTAAGCCTGGCCTTCCTTTCTGCCGTTTTGATCAATGTATTTTGGAAAGGTGGCGGAGAGGTTGCTCAATATGGCCTAGCTCCTGAAAAAACAGCAGATCCGGAAGGTTGGACAGAAATTATTCTCCAGGGACTGCAAACGGCGTTTATGGGGATTGTCCAGCTTGCTTTAATTGTCATTCCGCTCATGATTTTCATGCAATATTTACGGGAGAAGGGATGGCTCGATCGTTTCTCCTCATGGGTAGCACCGGCTACGAAATTTTTAGGGATGGAAAGAAATACTTCTATGACATTGGTAGCCGGGCTTACCATCGGCCTAGCTTATGGCGCTGGATTGATGATTCAAGCTGTCGAAGAAGACGGGGTTTCGAAAAAGGATATGTATTTAGCCATCATTTTCCTTGTTTCCTGCCACGCTGTAGTGGAGGATACATTGATCTTCATTCCGCTCGGCATACCGGTGTGGCCATTGTTATTAATTCGATTATTGACTGCGATAGCTTTGACTGCAGCGGTCGGTTTCATCTGGAACAGATTACAACAGAACAGAAAGGATTCTTCCAATGAGCATACGTACCATTCTATTTGATTTAGACGGGACATTGATTGACACCAATGAATTGATCATTGCTTCCTTCACCCATACGATTGAACAATATACAGATCGCCCTTATACACGACAAGAAATCCTCGATTTCATCGGCCCTCCACTTAAGGAGAGTTTGGCGAAGATTAATCCAGAAAAAGTAGAGGAAATGGTGGAGACGTATCGTAAACATAACATCGAAAATCACAATAGTTTTGTGAAAGCTTATGAAGGTGTCGTGGAAACGATCCAGACATTGAAAGAACGGGGCTATAAACTCGGTATCGTTACAACAAAAATGCGTAATACAGTACAAATGGGATTAGAGCTAACAAATTTAGAGGGGCTTTTTGAAACAGTGATCACCCTGGATGATGTCAACAATGCTAAACCTCATCCCGAACCGATTGTAAAAGCGCTGACCAATCTCGACGCTCAAGCTTCTGAAGCATTGATGGTCGGAGATAATACCCATGATATCGAGGCTGGACAAAACGCTGGTACGAAGACAGCAGGGGTAGCATGGACGGTCAAAGGAAGAAAAGTGCTGGACGATTTGAATCCGGATTATATGCTGGGGAATATGCGTGAGCTTTTAGAAATTACAGGAGGATGACTGTATGAGGAAAACGGAGCGCTTTCCAGTCAAGGGGGCCAACTCACTTTGGCATATCTATCAGACGGTGCCGTTTTTCAAAGTGGTCAAAAACTTCGTTGTCATTCAACTGGCACGGTATACCCCTTTTTTATCGGTGAAGAATTGGTTGTACCGGACTTTCCTTCGTATGAATGTCGGTGATCAAACTGCGTTTGCATTGATGGTTATGGTCGACATCATGTTCCCTGAAAGAATAAAAGTGGGGAGAAATTCGGTGATCGGATACAATACTACTATCCTGGCTCACGAATATTTGATCGAAGAATATCGTCTCGGAGATGTGATTATCGGTGACGAAGTATTAATCGGAGCCAACACTACCATTCTTCCCGGTGTGACGATCGGGGAAGGTGCAATGGTGTCGGCAGGGACTTTGGTTCATAAAGATGTTCCTGCCGGGGCTTTTGTCGGCGGGAATCCGATGAGAATCATATATACCAAGGAACAGATGGAAGAACGTAAAAGAAACGAGGAGAGAATATGAGCCTTACCCAGCCGGTCCTGCCTGCCGTAAAAAGAATTAAAGACTTCGAACACCTTCTGCAGACGGATACGGATTATATTATTTTACTTGAAAGCCGTCTAGGGCTTTTGAGAAAACTTGTTAAGGTCGGACAAAAAGCAGGAAAGAAGATTTTTGTCCACGTTGATTTGATCCAAGGGTTAAAAGCGGATGACTACGGAATGGAATATTTAGGTCAGGAAGTGAAGCCGGACGGTGTAATTTCTACAAGAGCCCATGTCATTCAACAAGCGAAAAAGTATCACCTCCTTTCTGTCCAACGGCTATTCCTCATCGATAGCCAGGCAATAGAACATAACGTGAAAATCATTCAAAAAACTGCGCCTGATTTTGTCGAAGTTTTGCCAGGCGTATTACCGGGAATGATAAAAGAGATCAAGGGACGTATCGGCGTTCCAGTGATTGCCGGAGGGTTGATTCGGTCGGATGACGATGTCGAACAAGCCCTCGCATCAGGTGCTTCTGCAGTCTCTACCTCACGTTCTGAATTATGGAGCTTTCACAACTAGAATACATAATCAACTTTCGTGAATGAGACTGACGGATCCACACACTTATTAGGTAACACTAATGAATGTGTGGTTTTTTATACCTCAATTGTGGGATTCAGGAAGGAGATAACATCATGACTGAGTTTATGGGTGAATTGATCGGGACGATGATTCTGATTATATTCGGAGGCGGGGTTATCGCTGGATCCAATTTGAAAGCAACAAAAGCGGAAGGAAATTGGGTGCTGATCACTATTGCCTGGGGCCTGGCGGTTGCAATGGGAGTTTATGCCGTTGGACAGGTGACGGGAGCGCATATTAATCCTGCAGTAACTTTAGGATTAGCAACTGTCGGTGATTTTTCGTGGGCTAAAGTACCGATGTACATTACCGCTCAAATGATCGGAGCTTTTATCGGTGCGACCGTCGTTTATTTTCATTACTTGCCTCATTGGAAAGATACAGAAGATCAGTTGGCGATTAAATCAATTTTCTGTACAGACCCGGCCATTCGAAGTCCTATTTCCAACCTGGTGAGTGAAATTATTGGAACATTCGTACTTGTGATGGGGATTCTATTTATTGGTGCCAATGATTTTACTGATGGGTTGAATCCACTGATTGTCGGTCTTCTCATCGTCGCAATCGGTATGTCACTCGGTGCTACGACTGGTTATGCGATTAATCCGGCAAGGGATTTAGGGCCTAGAATCGCCCACGCTATTTTACCGATTCCCGGTAAGGGAGGATCTGACTGGGGATACTCATGGGTGCCTGTTCTCGGACCAGTGATCGGCGGGATTTATGGTGGCTTGTTTTATCAAGCTATTTTTGAAGGGAATGAAACCGGGTGGTTCTGGATGGGAACTGTAATTGTCGTAGGAATCTTACTTTCATCGATGAGAGTAGAATTGAAAAAAGTTTACCAACCTGAAAAAGGAGTGGAATAATGGGAAAATATATTTTATCGATTGATCAGGGAACGACGAGTTCAAGGGCGATTTTATTCAATCATGAAGGACAGATCGTGGAAACTGCTCAAAAGGAATTTGAACAATACTTTCAAAAGCCAGGATGGGTGGAACACGATGCCAATGAGATTTGGACGTCTGTCCTGGCGTGTATTGCCGATGTACTTAGGAAATCAGATGTTGAAGCAGACGAGGTCGATGGAATCGGTATTACTAACCAGAGAGAAACGACCGTCGTTTGGGATAAAAATACAGGCAAACCGATCTATAAAGCGATTGTTTGGCAATCACGTCAGACGCAAAGTATTTGTAATGAATTGAAAGAGCAAGGGTTAGAAGATACATTCCGGGATAAAACAGGTCTACTCCTTGATCCTTATTTCGCCGGTACCAAGGTGAAGTGGATTCTTGATAACGTTGACGGGGCGAGGGAGAAAGCGAACAATGGGGATTTGTTGTTCGGGACGATCGACACATGGCTTGTTTATAAGCTTTCAGGGAAACAGGCCCATGTAACGGATTATTCCAATGCCTCCCGTACTTTAATGTACAACATATATGATTTGAAATGGGACGATGAACTTCTTGAGATTTTGGATGTGCCGAAAAGCATGCTTCCAGAAGTGAAGCCTTCCTCTGAGGTGTATGCGGAGACCGTGGATTATCACTTCTTTGGCAAGCAGGTACCTATTGCGGGAATTGCTGGTGATCAGCAAGCAGCTTTATTCGGACAAGCGTGCTTTGAAAAAGGCATGGGAAAAAATACGTATGGAACAGGTGGCTTCATGTTACTGAATACAGGGGAAGAAGCTGTTAAATCTAACAATGGACTGCTCACCACACTGGCCTGGGGTGTCGATGGCAAAGTCGAGTATGCGTTAGAAGGCAGCATTTTTGTTTCGGGTTCTGCCATTCAGTGGTTGCGTGACGGATTGAAAATGATTGAATCATCTCCGGATAGTGAAGAAATTGCTGGACAAGTGAATTCCACGGATGGGGTGTATGTGGTTCCGGCGTTTGTCGGTCTGGGTACTCCTTATTGGGATAGTGAAGCTCGCGGGGCTGTTTTCGGCATCACCCGTGGTACCACGAAAGCTCACTTTGTAAGAGCGACGCTTGAGTCCCTTGCTTATCAAACGAAAGATGTCGTGGATGCTATGGTGGAGGATTCCGGTCTTGAAGTGAAAAAACTTCGTGTGGATGGCGGGGCTGTAAAAAATAATCTGTTGATGCAGTTCCAAAGTGATTTGCTTGATGTGACAGTGGAGCGACCGGAAGTTAACGAAACAACGGCACTAGGGGCTGCTTATCTAGCGGGGCTCGCTGTAGGTTTCTGGAAGGATCGTGAGGAAATTGCTGACCAGTGGAAAGTAGAGCGCGAATTTGAACCAAGTATGAAGGAAGAGAAAAGTAAGAAACTATATAAAGGTTGGCAAAAAGCCGTGGAAGCGACAAGGGTTTTCAAGCAAGAAGAATAATCCTTTCAAATTAACTCCCTCTCTGATATAATCAAAGTATAAGTTAATGGAAACGGTCGGAGATACGGAGAGACCACGAAGCTTTATGCAATCTGCATAAGGGTTTTCGTGGTCTCTTTTTTTGTCCTTCTATCAGTGTTTTGGAGGATTCTTACACATATTCTCTTCTACAAAAGGGAATACCCGTACAAGACCGCAAAATTGAAGACAACGGAAGAAGGAGAGATACGATGCAATCATTTTCTAGTTACGAAAGAGAAAATCAGTTCAACCGTTTAGCTCAGGAAGAGTGGGACGTGCTTGTAATCGGAGGAGGGATTACCGGTTCTGGAATTGCTCTCGATGCAGCCAGTCGTGGGATGAAAACAGCTGTGGTGGAAATGCAGGACTATGCAGCAGGGACATCCAGTCGTTCGACGAAGCTTGTGCATGGTGGTTTAAGATACTTGAAACAATTTGAAGTGAAAATGGTCGCTGAAGTGGGGAAAGAACGGGAAATCGTTTATGAGAATGGTCCTCATGTGACGACACCGGAATGGATGCTGCTCCCTTTTCATGAAGGTGGCAATTTTGGTCCGTTTTCAACGAATATAGGTCTTCGCGTTTATGACTACCTTGCTGGGGTGAAAAAATCTGAGCGCCGTACGATGATGAGTGCGGAAGAAGCATTAGACAGGGAGCCATTGTTGAAGAAAGAAGGATTGAAAGGGGCTGGCTACTATGTCGAGTACAAAACCGATGATGCCCGCCTCACCCTTGAAGTTATGAAAAAAGCAGTCGACTATGGTGCCTGCTCCACGAACTACGCAAAAGTCGTTGACTTCATTTATGATGACAATGGTTCCATTGTCGGGGCTAAAGTCGAAGACACGGTTACTAGTGAGCAATACCATGTGAAAGCGAAGAAAATTATTAATGCAGGCGGACCGTGGGTAGACGAACTCCGTGAAATCGATGGCTCTAAAAAAGGTAAGACACTGCAATTGACAAAAGGTGTTCACCTTGTTTTCGATCAGTCTGTATTCCCGCTCAGACAAGCGATATACTTTGATAGCCCTGATGGACGGATGATTTTTGCTATTCCGAGAGATGGGAAAGCGTATATAGGTACAACAGATACGACATACGATCAAGAAATCGCTCATCCGACAATGACGGAAGAAGATCGCGACTATATTTTAAATGCAATGAAAACAATGTTCCCTTCCGTTGAGGTTACTAAGGATGATGTGGAATCAAGTTGGGCAGGATTGCGTCCCCTGATTTATGAAGAAGGTAAAGATCCATCCGAAATTTCACGAAAAGATGAAATTTTTGTTTCTGATTCTGGTTTGATTTCCATGGCGGGTGGTAAGTTGACTGGCTATCGTAAAATGGCTCTGACAGCAGTGGACCTTGTTCGCGATCAACTGATGGAAGAGTACGGTATCCGTTATTCTGATTCAGAAACGAAGAATATGCCGATTTCCGGTGGTGATGTCGGTGGATCTAAAGGATACAAGCAGTTCAAGCAAGAGCGTCTTCAAATCGGCGAGTCACTTGGTCTCAGTGAAGAAGATGCAGATAAACTGATTCAACTTTATGGTTCTAATGTCGATATCGTGTTCCAAAATTATAAAACACGTAAACAAGAAGCAAATGAAGCGGGTGTCGATCCAATCGTTTTTGCCCAGATTACGTATGCCTTAGAAGAAGAGATGACTTTTAAGCCCGTCGATTTCTTCATTCGCCGTACGGCAGCTCTTTTCTTCAATATCCATTGGGTCAGAGAGCACAAAACATCCGTCATTAATTATATGGCCGCACAATTGAACTACACAGCTGAACAGAAACAAGAGTACACAGATCAACTCAATCAGTTGCTGGAAGAGGCAGTAACTCCAATTGAATATGCTTAATGTGTCTCGACAACAAAACACTTCCCTGGTGAGCTGCTTCCATATAAATGGACTGTGCTAGGGAGCATAGAGGACCCCGATATTGTACTGGGGTCCTTTTTTGTGAGAGACAATAATGTTGACTGGATTGTAACCCCACTATATCCTTCCAAATCCCCTGCCCGGCCTTTAGTATTTTTTTAAGGTCGATATTGCCTCTTATATGCCCAAAGAAAGAGGTAATCCTGCATGGTCACGACAGTTGCTGAGACTATCCGACATTGGAGGTTATGTTTTCGAATTTTATAAAAATAATTGACTCTTAAGCAAAAATAAGATAATCTCTCATTATGAAAGCGTTACCGGAACAACATTCCGCAATGCGGAACGAGGTGAGATAGAGCTTAGTAAATGCATATTTTAAAAGCAAAATATGAAAGGGGATACATAAAAGAAGTTCTATATAGCGTATCAACACTAGATGAAATAGGGATAGAAACGACAGGAATTGAAAGCGTTTTATACGTTGGGGTCCGTTTTGGAACTACATGATGACGGACCCCGCCGATCCAAAACTTTATTTTAGTTTAAAGAAACAAGTCGAATGAACATGATTACAAACGGCTGCGAAACTTATCAGATTTCATGGATTTTTTCTATGGAAAACCTGTCAATGAGTTTTCTTGATATATGTATGAATATTTAAAAAAGGTAAAGAAAGCCAACGAATGAACAGATAGGAGTGTAGTGTTTTGAAAAAGTTTAAAGTTGTTGTTACTGATTACGAATATCCGAACCTTGATCAAGAACGTAGAGTATTTGAAAACATGGATGTTGAGTTTGTTCCTGCTCAATGTCGAACAGAAGAAGAGGTTATAGAAGCTTGTAAAGATGCTGATGCTTTATTAAACCAATATGCACCCATATCACGCAAAGTAATTGAAAACCTTGAAAATTGTAAAGTGATTTCACGCTATGGGGTAGGGGTTAATACAGTGGACCTTGAAGCTGCATCTGAAAAAGGAATCATAGTGGGCAATGTAACAGATTACTGCATGGATGAAGTGTCAGATCATGCCTTTGCTTTATTGATGGCTTGTGCTAGAAAAGTTGGTCGCCTAAATCAGGAAGTTAAGAATGGTAATTGGGATTTTAAAGTTGGGATGCCCATTTACCGCTTAAGGGGAAGTGTCTTAGGGTTAGTCGGATTTGGTAAAATACCACAAATGTTAGCTGAAAAAGCCCAGGCTTTTGGCTTTCAAGTTGTAGCCTATGATCCATTTGTTCCGCAAGAAGTAGCAAAAGAATTAAATGTTGAGTTGATGGAATTAAACCAGCTTTGCGAAATAGCTGATTATGTTTCTGTCCATGCCCCCCTTATTGAAAGTACCACAGGCTTGATAAGTGATGAGCAATTCAATCATATGAAAGAGAAGGCATTCATTATTAATACAGCACGTGGGCCAGTCATTGATGAACAAGCTCTCATTCGCGCTCTGAAAGAAGGGAAAATTGCCGGAGCAGCTCTTGATGTTGTGGAAGAAGAACCTATTTCTCAGGACAATCCTCTTCTGACGATGGATAATGTTGTTCTCACCCCTCATATCGCCTGGTACTCAGAGGAAGCTGGAGAGGAACTTCAACGGAAAACAGCTGAAAATGTAGCAGATGTTTTATCTGGATATTATCCTGCATACCTCGTAAATCAAGATGTAAAAGGAAAAGTGAGTTTAAAAGAGAAAGCAGAGTAGGAGTGTGCAAAATATGAATCCAGAACCTATGTTTAAAGGGATCATCCCCCCTGTCTCAACGATCTTCCATGAAAACGGACAGCTGAATCGTGAAGGTATGGGGAGGTTGATCGACTTTTTAGTTGATGCTGATGTAGATGGGCTGTTTTTCCTTGGAAGTGGTGGAGAGTTCAGCCAAATGTCAGTGGAGGAAAGGAAAGAAACAGCTGAATTTGTCACAAGTTATGTAGATGGACGTGTGCCTGTGTTAATTGGGACTGGGAGTACCAGTACGAGCGAGGTTATTGACCTCACTCAACACAGTAAAGAGGTGGGGGCTGATGGTGTTGTCATCGTCAACCCATATTATTGGCCTTTAACGGAAGAGAATCTCTTTCAACATTACAGTGATATTGCTGAAAGCGTTGACATTCCCATTATCTTATATAATTTTCCTAACCTTACCGGCCAAGAATTAACACCTGAATTGATTTTACAGTTAGCTACTAAATATCCGAATATTGTAGGGGTTAAAGATACTGTGGATACAGCTGGGCATATTCGCGAAATCATTTTAAATGTAAAATCCAAACGAAACGATTTTGCTGTTCTGGCAGGATTTGATGATCACTTGCTTAATACATTATCGCTTGGGGGTGATGGTGCGATTTCAGCCAGTGGAAACTTTGCACCAGAATTAACTGTAGGAATCTACCAAGCATTTCTGAAGCAGAATTATGGTAAAGCTGTTGAATTACATCAGCAATTAGCATACTTACCACTGATGTATAAATTAGACTCTCCGTTTGTAAATGTGATCAAGGAAGCGACCAAGATGAGAGGTATGGATATACCTACCCATGTTAAAGCACCTGCTCGTCCATTAAGTGCGGAGAAGAAAGAGCAATTAAAGTCCATTTTACAAAGAGCTTCCTTGTTGTAAGTTTCTTAACCGCTAACAGGCTCCATCCGTTAAATAACGCGAACAAAAAAGGAGGGGTGTGAATGTCTAATGTTCAATCAGTAGATCGCTCCTTATCTATTTTAGAAATACTGGCCAACGAACAAAGAGGGTTGAGTATTACAGAGCTGTCTTATCGTCTTAGTCTGGCCAAAAGTACAGTCCATCGTTTGATATCCACCCTGGTACAGAGAGGGTATATCGTTCAAAATAGTGAAACGGACAAATATTCATTAGGGATGAAAGTCGTAGCACTGTCTAATTTCGTACTTGAAAATCTGGATATTCGAAATGTGGTTCGGAAACACATTGAAGCTTTAGGAAATAAGACAGATGAAGTGGTCCACCTGTGTATACAAGAACGAGATCATGTGATTTATATTGATAAAGTTGAAAGTAACCACACGATTCGCATGTATTCTCGGATTGGGAAGCAGGCACTCATGCACTGTACAGGGGTAGGTAAAGTCTTAATGTCCGAAATGGATAAAAAAGAAATCGATTCAATTATTGAACGTCAAGGATTACCTTCTTATACAGAGAGCACGATTACAGATAGAGATACCCTTTTGGAAAATTTAAAACAAATTCGAAAACAAGGGTTTGCCCTGGATGAACTGGAACATGAAGAGGGGATGCGGTGTGTGGCAGCTCCTGTAAGAGATCATACTGGAAAAGTGATAGCATCGATCAGTATTGCTGGTCCAACCTCTCGTATAACAAAGGAACGAGTGGAGAAGGAGTTAATACCACAACTTTTAAATGCTGCCCAATTATGTTCTAGAGATATGGGTAATATACAATTTTAATCCTGGTAAATAGAGTGTCTGACTCTTTTATCTCTGATTAATGGAACAAGATTTCGTCATTTGGAACAACAATAAATTTATTAACTGAGGTGTAATAGATGGATTTATTAAGTCAGATTAAAGAAAACGGCATTGTTGCCATTATTCGCGGTGCGAAGCCCGAAAATATATTACCTATTGCTCAAGCTTTATATGAAGGCGGGGTAAAAACACTGGAGATCACGGTGGAAACACCAAAAGTATTATCCCTCATCGAAAAAGTTTCCGAGGAATATGGTGATGACTTGATTGTCGGAGCTGGAACAGTGTTAGACTCTGAAACAGCAAGAGCAGCTATTATGGCGGGGGCAAAATTCATTTTTTCACCGACAGTAGATGAAGAAACAATTAAACTAACAAAACGTTACGGGGTCATTAGTATCCCAGGAGCGTTAACTCCGACTGAAATATTAAAGGCTTATGAAAGTGGGGCTGATGTGGTCAAAGTTTTCCCTGCTAATGTATTTGGTCCAAAATATCTTAAAGATGTGCATGGCCCCCTTCCACAAATTCCGCTTATGCCAACAGGTGGTATTGATCTTGATAATATTGAAGAATATATCAAACACGGTGGTATAGCTGCAGGGATAGGGAGTTCACTTGTGAATACAAAAGTAGAAATGGATGAGGCTTATTTTAAGAACTTGATCAACAATGCTTCACTATTCGTTGATGCCGTAAAAACAGCGAGAAACCGTTAATAAAGAAATGCACAACGAAAGGAAGATATATATGAATAAACGATTGGATGTTGTTACTTTCGGAGAGACGATGGTGCTATTCACAGGGAATCAATCTCTTCCATTAGAATATGTTCACCAGTTTAATAAACAAATAGGGGGAGCAGAATCCAATTTATCCATTGGGTTAAAACGGTTAGGTCATGATGTCGGATGGTTCAGTATGTTAGGAGAGGACCCTTTTGGACGTTATATCCATAATTTTGTTCGTGGAGAAGGTGTCGATACACATGCGTGTTTATATACGGATCAAGCACCAACCGCTGTGTTTTTTAAAGAAAAGTTATCTGCAAAAAACTTAAACATCTATTATTACCGTAAACATTCGGCTGCCAGTTTACTAGGCCCTGACGATATTGATGAGGATTATATCTCAAACGCAAGGGTACTGCATTTGACCGGGATTACACCAGCCTTAAGTGAAACATGTAAACAGGCAGTTTTTCATGCAATCAAAATCGCTAAAAAGCATGGCCTGAAAATTGTCTTCGATCCCAATATCAGATATAAGTTATGGGATAGTTATGAGGAAGCAAGAGAGGTTATGCTTCAAATGGCTGAGCAGTCGGACGTTATTTTACCAGGACTGGATGAGGCAGAGTTCCTGACAGGAAAGACCGAACCTGAAGAAATAGCAGAATCCCTGATTGGCAACACAGATAAAACAATTGTAATTAAGCTCGGAAGTAAGGGGGCTTATTACCAAAATAAATATAAATCAGCCTATGTATCTGGTTATCAGGTTGATGAAATCATGGATCCAGTAGGTGCTGGTGATGGATTTGCAGCTGGGATAATAAGCGGAGTGCTGAACGATGAGGACATGGAAAGTGCAGTGAAACGTGCGAATGCTATTGGTGCCATGATTGTACAGGTGAACGGAGATATTGAGGGTTTACCTACAAAAGCTCAGGTTGATGCCTATGTATCCACTGATGGTATAGCTCGTGATGTGGAACGATAAATCGATTAGGAGAATCACTCTTCTTTATGTAGAAGGGTGATTCTTTAGTTTAGAACTACTTTTTCCCCAAAATCGTCTTCCTGCAAGAGTGCTCCCCGTCTTCTAAGAGGAAGTTGATCCGTTTCCTGTCGTGTAATCTTCAAAAATAGTCCTTGACTTGCTGAAACTTTTAGTTGGTATATCCGTATCTATATAAAAGCTTCTGTTAGAAGGAGGAAGATCGATGTCGCTTGTTCAACAAATGATATATCAAGATACTAAAAGACAATTGCTGGCCGGAGGGTTATTGTCTCTCATCTCTTTAGTATTCTTTATGGGAATAGTCACGTTCATTCCTGGCAGCTTTATCATTTCCATTGTTTATTTTGCGGTTTTTGCCATTACGGGCATTGGCCTATTGAAGACAGGATATGATGATTTACAAAAATCAAAAACAACACTGGACTTGGAGCAGGATCGAACGCAAGAGGTGTTAGACAGAGTGCCGGCAAGAATGTATATGGGACAGAAACCGATCAAGTCTTTTCAAGCCGGGCTTTTTGATATGGACGGGGAAAGTTATGGAGAGATTCATGAACAAATGCAGTGGAAACATAAATTGTTTACGATGTTTACCGCATTATTTTCCTATGATCAATTGAGACCTGCTGGATTTACTTTTACAAATCAGGATGGTGAAAGCCTCTATCGCATCGAAAAAAAGGGCGGATTCAAATGGAGAGGATACATCCAGCATAAAGATGGAGCGTATGTCGCCTATACAAAAGATACTAAAAACAAAACAACAGGTAAGCGGATCACCCGTTATATAGAATCAGATCAATGTCGGTGGAGTGCAGAAGGTGACGAGTTTATCGGTCATTTTACTGTTAAGGATTCAAAAGGCGAGGTATGGGCGGTTATTAAACGTGGGGCGATCCCGACAGAGGCTGCCGATCGTTTCGAACGGATGCCTGGTTATTTGATTGAGTGGAAGATTCGTGATGATATTCCATCTTCGTTGCTCGCTTTCTTATTCTTACTCCATTCTCGTGAACGTTAAACGCCATTTCCCATCAAACGGAAATGGCGTTTTCTCCTTCCTTACCACCTACTCAACTAAAGCTCCCTATTCTTGAAGACTCAGTTTCCAGATAATCCGGGGATTCGTTTGCCATATTAGGAGTCAGGGGTGTTTGGGAAGCTACTCGCTTTCCTGTGGGGGAGCGCCGAGCTTCCTCGGACTGCGTCCTACGTGATCTCGCCTATCTCCTTCTCCCACGGGAGTCACCCAGCTTCCCAACCACCCCATCCGATGGAAGTGAGAAACGAACCCCTCTACCAAGATGGGACGTCCCCTCCTCATTCTTAAGCAGATATAAAGCGCTCTATATCAAGCTTCCACTCTTGGAATGGCCATTGAGGCGCTTTATATTATCCCCTTCCCTTGAGCATACAAGCAGTGTTCACTAGAAGTGGTTTTGAGACACTGATATGGCAAAGGGGAGGTGGGGGATGAGGAGACTCCTGCGGGAAAGGATAGACTGGCGAGACCCCGCAGGTCATGAAGTGACCGAGGAGGCTTGCCGTCTTCCCCGCGGAAAGCGACTTATCCCCCGCCGACCCTTATTCGCAATAAAAGTCTCGAAATCGAGTCTTCCGGAATACTGCCATATAGTGCAATAACATTGTCGTATTTATTTCCAATAAAATACAGTTGAACTTTACGTTAACGTAAATGGTATAGTTAAATTGTTAGAATATTCGTTCAATGTGAGGGGATCGGATGACAGAACATTTAACGATACAGCAAGTGGCAGACCAATTTCAGGTGACGCAGAGAACCATCCGGTATTATGAAGAGCTCGGTCTGATTCACCCACAACGAAACACTGGTGGCCGGCGCTTATTCTCGTCGAAAGACCTGACTCGGTTAGGTCTTGTTTTTCGCGGAAAGAAGTACGGCTTCCAACTGGAGGAGATTAAAGAGATGATCCACCTTTTCGATCAGGACCCTTCAGGAGTCAGGCAACTGGAGCGCACACTGGACTATGGGAAGGGGAAAATGAGGGAGGTGGAGATCCGGATTGAGGAGCTGGTGAAGTTGAAAGCGGAGATGGAGCAGTGGTTGGACAAGTTCGAAAAAGAATTAAAAGAACGGAGAGGAGATATGCGATGAATCTTTCTGAACTGTTAGCTTATCAATCTCGTAAATATCCGGAAAAAGAGGGAGTTGTCACCCTTGATGAACGTCTGACTTATGCAGAGTGGAATGACAAGGTCAACCAGTTTGCGAGAGCTATGATGCGTTTAGGGGTCCAGGCGGGCGAAAAAGTCGTCATCCATATGCCGAATACAAAAGAATTTGTCATCAGTTATTTTGCCATTCACCGTTTAGGGGCGATTGCCGTTCCGATCAATGCCAGACTTGTAGCTAACGAAGTTTCCTATATTTATGAGCACAGTGATGCATCCGTATTGCTGACCCATGAGCTTGTTTTTGAACAAGTGAGCCAGCTTGCCGATGAAAAAAGTGGAACGTTCATTAAGACCGGTGCTCCTGAACAACGCTGGCATGCTTTTGCAGAAATAATGGAAAAAGAAGAACCGACAGAACTGGTCAATGATGCCCATGAAGATGAGGAAGCTTCGATTTTATATACGTCTGGAACTACAGGAGCACCTAAGGGAGTTATATTCACCCATAAAAACATTCTGACCGTCTCTTCGATGATGGCGGTAGAACTGGAAATGAAACCATCAAGCCGGATGCTTCACATTATGCCTCTCAGTCATTCTGCGCCTCTGCATTTATTTTTAGCGGGTGGAACATTTGTCGGAGCTACCCACGTCCTTGCATCTATGTTCACTCCTGATTTGATGCTTGAACTTGTTGCTAAAGAGAAAGTGTCCCACTTTTTCGGTGCTCCTGTTGCGTATTTGATGGCAGCGAAGCATCCGAAAGTGACAGAGACCGATTTGAGTTGGGTGAAATATTGGACCTATGGGGGAGCCCCTCTCTCCAAAACAGAAGTGGAGTTTGTTAGAGAACAACTTAAGACAGATAGTCTTTGCTGTTTATATGGGCTGACAGAAGCAGGACCAAGTGGAACACTGTTGCTTCCGAATGAACATGATAAAAAAGCTGGAAGTGTTGGAAAACGGGCCGCCCTTCATTGTGAGTTCTGTATTCTTGATGAACAGGGAAAAGAAGTGGAAAAAGGAGAAGTAGGGGAAATTGCTCTGAAGGGTGAGGGAATCATGAAAGGCTATTATAAAGATGAGCAAAAAACAAAGGATACGTTCAGAGAGGGATGGCTCCTTACGGGAGATATGGGAGTAAAGGATAAGGATGGTTTTTTATGGGTTATTGACCGCAAAAAGGACATGGTCATCTCAGGTGGTGTGAATGTTTACCCGCGTGAAATCGAAACGGTATTATTACAACACCCTCATATTGAAGACGTAGCCGTAGTCGGCGTTCCCCATCCGGATTGGGGAGAAACGGTCAAAGCTTATATCGTTCAAACCGGCCAAATCAACCATTTAGAAACCGAGTGTCATACTTACTTAGAAAAGCAGATGGCTGGCTATAAAATTCCGAAATTATATGAAGAGGTGAAAGAGCTTCCGAGAAATGCCACTGGAAAGTTGTTGAAACACCGTCTGCGTGAACAAGCGCGCCATGTATAAGGGGGGCCTTATGAATTTTTATGAAAGAGATAAGAATCTGCAACATCTATTGAAGTCAAGGTGGGACGAGAGTTTTTTCCAATGGGCAGACGAAAAGCTTAGTCAGTTCGGGGCTCTGTGTGCGGGGGATATCGATCGGAGAGCGAGGCATACCGATCGTGAAGGACAGCCACAGTTAATTAAATATGACAAGATGGGCAATGACATCTCAGAAGTATGGCTCAATGAAGGCTATAAAAAGACAATCGAAGAAACGTATGGAGAAGGAATCGTCGGGTATCTTCATAAGAATATCCCTTCCCTTGGTCATAAAGGGGATTATACCTATTCATTTGCCCAAGGATATTTGCTTTCACAGGCAGAACCTGGTTTTTACTGCCCGGTGACGTTAACGATGGCCACTGCTTATCTGATAGACCATTATGCGAGTAGTGAATTGAAAGAAAAGTTCCTTCCCCATGTATCATCTACAGGTGAGGTAGAACTGTATGAAGGAGCGACTTTTCTGACAGAGCGTCAAGGGGGATCGGACGTCGGGGCCAATGAAGTGAAAGCGATTAAAGAGGGGGATCATTATCGGATTCATGGAGAAAAATATTTTGCCAGCAATGCCGGTGCTTGCGGGGTAGCAATGGTCCTTGCCAGAACGGAAGAAGCACCGCCTGGGACCAGGGGATTAAGCCTCTTTCTTGTTCCGTGGCGGAAGGAGGACGGAACACTGAATGGGATTCAAATCCGCAGATTAAAAGACAAGCTTGGTGTCCGTGCGGTCCCATCAGCTGAGGTCGAGTTTATCGGAGCAAAAGCCTACATGGTCGGAAAAGCGGACCGTGGGTTCTATTATATGATGGAGGCGTTGAATCTCTCCCGGGTCTGTAATGCGATTGCATCGATTGGAATAATGCGTCGTTCTCTAAATGAAGCAGTGGATTATGCGGCGGAAAGGAATGCGTTTGGCAATACATTGATCCAATACCCGATGGTGAAAGATACGCTTGTTTCTCTGAGTGTAAAACAAGAAGTAGAAACAAGAGCCGTATTCGATTTGATTCAAGGGTTTGAGAAAGTTGCTCGTGAACCAGAGAATTCAACGGATGAGGAACAAGTGCTTAACCGTCTTCGTATCGCTATCATGAAAAAAGAGACAGCAGAACAAGCGGTATCGTTCACTCATGAAGCAATTGAAATGCATGGTGGCAATGGATATATTGAAGATTTTGTTACCCCAAGACTCTTACGTGATGCTCAAGTCCTGACAGTTTGGGAAGGGACGGCCAACATTCTCGGATTAGAAGTGTTGAAGCTTTTCAATAAATATCAAGCTCACGAATTATTCATTACTCATATGAATGATCGCTTAGAAGGTATAGATAGAAAGGGCAATCAGCATGCACTTGTAAAAGAGGCCGTCTTAAGTTTCTTAATATACGTGGAAGATGTATTGAAACAAGCACCTGACGTGCAAACCTACTATAGTAAATCTTTGGCTGAAAAAATGGCTCTCCTTTATGAGGGAGTTGTAGCATTAGAAATGGCTGAAGAGGGCGGCAGGTATCAAAAGGTAGCAGAACTGTTCATCCATAAAAATTTCGAGAAGGAAAAAGCGAGTGCCGATCCTCTCACACTTCGTTATGCAAATGATATTTTGAATCTGGATAAAGCATTCGCTTGATGGGTTAGTCGAGTACACTTTTAGGAGTGTGCTCGGCTTTTTTTGATTTTCCCCTGGTTTAACACTCCCTACCTTTATTCTATGGAGCTTATCCATGTATACGGACCTTCCTCTATATTATAAAGAACTGCTTTGCAACGTATTTGTTGGCAGGTTTCTGCTGTGATAAGAAGGGAACAGGTGTAAGATAATTCTTAATTGACGCTCTATCTTTATCATGTTAGCATATTAGCATGCTAAAGGATTTGGAGAAAGGATGGGTTCCATTGGTTAAACGCCTAATGTTCGAAAAACCACTGGGAATGCGAGATACGCTTCCCTTTTTTTATAACCAGAAATCGAAAGCACGGAAAAATTTATCGGACAGTATTTTATCTTTCGGTTATTCATTCATGGATACGCCGATCATGGAATATCACGAAACGGTAGGGAAAGTGAGTGCGACACTTGATCAGCAATTATTCAAATTGTTGGACCAGCAAGGACACACACTTGTTTTACGTCCGGATTTAACGGCACCGATCGCAAGGGTTGCCGCTTCTCAATTGAAGGATTCGGAATTTCCGCTTCGTCTTGCCTATGAGGGGCCTGTCTTTCGGGCCCAACAAGCGGAAGGTGGAAAGCCTGCTCAGTTCGAACAGGTCGGTACAGAGCTGATTGGTGACCATTCTTCTTATGGGGATGCGGAAGTTATCGCATTACTCGTGGAGTCATTGAAGCAGTCCGGTTTGGAGGACTTTGTCATCACTGTCGGACATATCGGGTATGTCAAAGCGTTTTTCCATGATTTATTGGGTGACGACGAAGAAACCATTGAGAATTTACTGAATTACTTGTATCGCAAAAACTATGTCGGCTATCGAGAAGCTGTCAAAGAACTTACTATTTCTAGCGATAAACAGGCTGCACTTCTTAAACTTCTAAGCATCAAAGGTGGCAAAGAGATCTTTGAAAGCAGTCGATCCCTTGCACGGAATCAATCATGTATGCAGGCGGTCAATGAACTTAAGCAACTATACCGTCTGTTAGAGCAGTATGAGGTGGAGAAATATATTCATTTCGACCTGAACTTGATCAGTCACATGGATTATTACACAGGGATTTTATTTGAGGGATATGCGCCTCACTTAGGATCCATGCTTTGTAATGGCGGCCGCTATGACACCTTATTGCCAACGTTTCAATTAGGGGCATCAGCAACTGGATTTGCAATACACCTGGAACGTCTTGTTGAAGCATTAAATGAACAAGAAAATGGCGACGAGCGGATGGGAATCATTGTCGATGATGATAGTTATAGTAAAGGGATTGCAGAGGCGAAGCGGTACAGAGACGAAGGTTACGCTGTACTGCTGCAACATGTAGATCAAATACCAGACGTAAAAGCTTTTCAACTGGAATTGACGAAAACAGTTGATCTTACCAAAGGCGGAGGTGAGCGAAATGAGTAAACCATTGACGATTGCTATGCCGAAGGGCCGTATTTATGAAGAGGCGGCTGTATTGATGCAAAAAGCAGGTTATGAACTAGGTGCAGACTTGGATGAATCAAGAAAATTGATTTTAGAATTTCCTGAACAGAACATTCGAGTGATGATGGCTAAACCGATGGATGTTGTCACCTATGTCGAATATGGAGCAGCAGACATCGGCATCGCCGGGAAAGATGTCTTGCTTGAACAGGATCGTGATGTATATGAAGTGCTCGATTTGAAAATCAGCCCTTGTTATGTAGCTGTTGCAGGGCTTCCGGATCAACCATTAAGTCGTATCGCACCAAAAATCGCGACCAAATATCCGAAAGTTGCCTCCGATTATTTCCGTGAGCAGGGAGAACAAATCGAAATCATCCCTCTGAATGGTTCCATTGAGCTTGCACCGCTCATAGGGTTGGCCGACCGGATTGTGGATATCGTATCAACCGGTAGGACGTTGAAAGAAAATGGACTCGTTGAATATGAAAAAATTACGGATATTACTTCCCGCTTGATCGTCAATCCGGTCAGCTATCGTCTGAAAAGTAACGACATTGAAGAAATGGTTGCGAAATTGAGTGAAGTCATGGAAGGAGAGCGTCAATGAAGATCATCAATAAATCGGACTTGAAATCTTTGAAACGTTCGGTCGACCAGGGCACGGAAGAACAGCGGAAAACGGTACAGGAAATCATAGCCCAGGTGAAACAACAGGGCGACAAAGCTGTGAAAGAGTATACGGAACGTTTCGATAAAGCCAAGCTTGATGCCTTGAAAGTGACAAAAGGGGAATTTGAGCAAGCTTATGATTCTCTTGACGGAGAGTTTGTGGAAATTCTGAAGGAAGCTGCCAAAAACATCACCGCTTTTCATGAAAAACAACGCTCTACCTCCTGGTTCGACAGTTCTGAAGATGGAACGATCCTCGGACAGAAGATTACACCGATTGATGCAGCAGGTGTTTATGTGCCAGGCGGAACCGCAGCATATCCATCTTCTGTGTTTATGAACGTCATACCTGCTCAAGTTGCAGGAGTGAAAAAAATCGTCATGGTCACCCCGCCAGATGAGGATGGAAATGTACCCGATGGTGTTTTACTTGCTGCACACATTTTAGGTGTAGAGGATGTATACAAAGTAGGAGGCGCACAAGCGATCGCCGCTTTGGCTTATGGTACGGAAACGATCCCTGCCGTCGATAAAATCACTGGACCAGGTAACGTTTTTGTAGCATTAGCTAAACGTGAGGTTTTCGGTGATGTCGATATTGATATGATAGCCGGACCAAGTGAAATTGCGGTCCTTGCTGACGAAACGGCTCGTGCGTCGGAAATAGCAGCCGATCTTCTCTCACAAGCGGAGCATGATGCCCGCTCCTCCAGCGTGCTTGTGACGAACAGTGAACCCCTTGCACAATCCGTCCAAAAGGAAGTTCAAAGTCAACTGGACCGTTTACCGAGAGCTGATATTGCAAGGCAGAGTGTAGAAGACTATGGAATGATCGTTCTTTGCGAAACATGGGACGAGGCTGTGGATACGATTAATGAGATTGCGCCAGAGCATTTAGAAGTTGTAACCGAAGATCCTTTTCAAGAACTAGGGAAAATCAAGCATGCAGGAGCTATTTTCCTAGGACCGTATAGTAGTGAACCAGTAGGTGATTACTTTGCTGGACCGAATCATGTTCTTCCGACAAATGGTACGGCAAGATTTTCAAGCCCTCTGAATGTTGATGATTTCACAAAAAAATCGAGCGTCATCTCTTACAGCAGACAAGCGCTTGAGAACAATGTCGACAAAATTGCCCGATTTGCCCGGTTAGAAGGGCTCGAAGCACATGCACGCGCAGTAGAGACACGTAAGGAGCGATGGAAATGACGGAAATTAGATCATCATCTATTGAACGAAATACAAGAGAAACAGAGATTAAGCTTGATTTTTCAGTTGATGGAGAAGGAAAAGCAGACCTGGATGTTCAAGTTCCTTTTCTCTCCCATATGCTTGAGCTCTTTACCAAACATGGCCTTTTCGATTTATCTGTAAAGGGACACGGTGATGTGGAGGTGGATGATCACCACTTGACCGAGGATATCGGTATTTGTCTTGGCCAGGCACTTAGACAGGCAATCGGAGATAAATTCGGAATGAAGCGATATGGATCGATGACCTTGCCGATGGATGAAACACTCGTGACAGTTGCCGTTGATTTGAGTGACCGTCCTCATTTGGAATGGCGAGCGGAGCTTCCGAAAGACCGTGTCGGTACATTTGATACAGAAAATGTCCATGAGTTTTTTTGGAAACTTGCTGTTGAGGCACGGATGAACTTACATATCGTCCTCCATCATGGGCATAACACCCATCATATTATTGAAGCAATGTTCAAAGCGTTGGCCCGAGCCCTGGATGAGGCGACTCAAATCGATCCACGCGTCAAAGGAGTCCCTAGTACGAAAGGAAGTTTATAATGATAGGAATCATAGATTACGGCATGGGAAACCTTTTCAGTGTTTCTAAAGCGCTCGAACGAATCGACGTACATTATAAAATAGCAGATCGTCCGAAAGATCTCGAAGGTTGTGATGGGTTTATCCTTCCTGGAGTAGGTGCGTTTCCGGATGCGATGAGAGCTCTTGGTGAACATGGATTCATTCGTTTTATCAAAGAAAAAGTCGCAGAAGGAGCTCCGGTATATGGAATTTGTCTGGGCATGCAGCTTTTGTTTGAAAGTAGCCAGGAAGGTGGAGAGACAGACGGACTAGGGCTTCTTCCAGGGTCCATCTCTCGTTTCCCTGGAATCGATGAAGATGGAAATTCCTACAAAGTTCCTCATATGGGCTGGAATCAACTGAAAATCCATCAGCCTGAGCAGCCATTAATGAAAGACGTAAAGGATGATCATGTTTATTTTGTTCATTCCTTTGTAGTAAGAACAGAGGATGCTTCCATTTTATATGCGACGTCTGATTATCATATGGAAGTTCCAGCGGTCATAGGCAAAGGGAATTTGGTTGCTAGCCAGTTCCACCCGGAGAAGAGCGGAAGAGCCGGGATGCAATTATTAGAGAATTTCTGTAAAGTAATGTGCAAACAGTGAGGAGTTTTTATCAATGAGCTTTACGATATATCCAGCGATCGATATGCGTGATGGGAAATGTGTACGCTTAGAGCAAGGAGATTTCGACAAGGAAACCATCTATGGGGAAAATCCTTTTGAGGTGGCGAAGGGATTTGCGGATACTGGTGCCTCCTGGATTCATATGGTGGATCTTGATGGAGCAAAAGAAGGATCGAAACAAAATGCAGAACATGTATTGAAGGTAGCAGATGAGTTGGATTGCCGCGTGCAAATTGGCGGGGGAATCCGTTCAGAGGAAGATGTGCGCTTTTATTTGGATCAGGGGGTAGACAGGGTCATCATCGGCTCTCTTGCTGTTCGCGATCTGGAAACGACTAAAGAACTGTTGCGGAAATATGGAGACAAAATCGCCATTGGTCTAGATGCTCGTGATGGATATGTTTCCACAGCTGGCTGGCTGGAACAATCCGAAGTAAAAGCCGTCGACCTTGGTAAAGAGCTGGCTGAAGCTGGTGCAGCAACATTCATTTATACAGATATCGCTAAAGATGGAATGCTTTCTGGTCCGAATACAAAAGAAATCGTCCGTCTAGCAGAAGAAACGGGTGTGGATGTTATTGCCTCTGGTGGAATCAAAGGTTTGCAAGATCTTGTGGAATTGAAGGAGTACAAAGATCAACACGTGATTGGGTCGATTGTTGGAAAAGCTTTATATACCAAACAGTTCACGTTAAAAGAAGCCCTCGAAGTGGAGGTGGGCTAATGTTATCGAAGCGAATCATCCCATGTCTCGACGTAAAAGAAGGACGAGTCGTCAAAGGCATCCAATTTGTTGATATCCGGGATGCAGGGGATCCTGTCGAACTTGCAAAAGTATATGATGAGCAGGGGGCGGATGAGCTGGTTTTCCTGGACATTTCCGCCAGTCATGAAGGGAAAAAAACGATGATTGATGTTGTAAGGTCCGTCGCTTCGGAACTTGCTATCCCATTTACCGTAGGGGGAGGCATCCGTACATTAGAAGATATTAAGGAGACACTGAGAAACGGAGCGGACAAAGTTTCTTTAAATTCTTCAGCCGTACAGCGACCGGAATTGATTACACAGGGGGCTGATTATTTTGGCAGTCAATGTATCGTCGTAGCCATTGATGCTAAGTACGACGAGGACGCTGGTAATTGGCGCGTTTTCACTCATGGTGGCCGTACTCCGACTGAATGGTTGGTGACCGACTGGGCGAAAGAAGCCGTTAAGCTTGGAGCGGGAGAAATTTTACTTACGTCGATGAATCAGGATGGAGAAAAAACTGGTTTCGATCTTCCGTTATTGAAAGTCGTGCAGGAAGTCGTAAGTGTCCCGGTCATCGCTTCTGGCGGGGCAGGTTCGAGTGAACATTTTCATGAAGTCTTTACAGAGGTGGATGCGGATGCTGCGCTTGCTGCTTCCATCTTCCACTATAAAGAAACATCCGTACAAAACGTGAAAGCTTACTTGAAGGAAAAAGGAGTGCCTGTCCGATGAAGATAGAAGAAATAAAATTTGATGAGCAAGGGCTCGTTCCTGCCATCGTTCAAGACGCCCGATCCAAAGCTGTTTTGACTTTGGCGTATATGAATAAACAATCACTGAAGAAGACGCTGGATATCGGTGAAACTGTTTTTTACAGTCGCTCCCGTCAAGAACTTTGGCATAAAGGGGAAACATCAGGGAATACACAGGAAGTGAAAAGCATTCGTTATGATTGTGACCAGGATGCATTGCTTGTTCAGGTGGTGCCAGCAGGGCCTGCCTGTCATAAAGGGGATTACAGCTGTTTTTCGGAATCACTGACTGGAACGGACGCTACTCCGAAGGAAAATCGCTATCAGATTCTAGATCAACTGCAATCTGTTTTAGCAGAGAGAAAAGCGACATTGCCAGAAGGGTCTTATACCTCCCAGCTTTTCCAAGAAGGCGTGGATCGTATCGCGAAGAAAATCGGTGAAGAGGCAGGAGAAGTGATTATTGCAGCTAAAAATGATGATGCCGAAGAAATAGCTCTTGAATCTGCTGACCTTCTGTTCCATCTGTTACTGATTTTAACGGACCGTGGAGTGCCTCTGGATAACGTTTTAGCTGTGCTGGAGGAACGTCATTCGTAAAAGGATTACATTTTTCTCCTATTTCTAGTCCATTATTTGTGTTATACTGCATAATTAGTGAGATTTGATACGGAAATAGGGGGACAGTCATGACGACTACACTTAAAGGGACAACAGCACAACAGGATACGAACATCATCCCATTTGTACCGACAGGCTCATTTTATTTTTCTCATGGGATACAGGCTTTCCAAAAGCGTCGTTTCAGTGCTGCTGTCAAGTGGCTGAAGAAAGCGATCGAAGCCTCTCCCGATGAAGCCTTATACCGATGCCAACTTTCTGTTGTTTATACAGAAGTTGGCTCTTATCATGCCGCAAACCAGGTACTCACCGAGGTATTGGCGGACTTTGGCAAAGAATACGTGGATTGTTATTATCTAATGGCGAACAATTACGCTCATCTTGGTCTTCTTAGTGATGCGAAAAAGTATGTGGACACCTATCTTGAACAGCCGGGCGATGGTGAGTTTGAGGATGCGGCCAAACAGTTGAAAGATATGTTGGATTCTCTTGAGGAAGAGGATGAAGATGATGATTGGGCATTTGAAGATGAGGATGAATTGCTTATTTATCAGGAAACAGCCTTTTACCATATAGAGCAAGAAGAGTGGGATCAGGCGTTAAGTGTTCTTGAAGAAATGATGCAACTATTCCCAGAGTTTACAATAGCAAAGCACAAATACGCTTATGCCTTATTCATGAACGGAGATAGGGATGAAGCCATTCAGTGCGAACACGCTCATCTTGAAAAGGATCCATCTAATATCCATAGCCACGTTAATCTGGCTACTTTTTATTTGCAAGAAGGAATGTCTGAAAAAGCATCTTTCCATATTGAACGCCTTCGTAATGTATTTCCAATGCATGAACAGCAAAAACTAGCTGTAGCGGAGATACTTTCGAGAGCAGGTTATTATAAAGAAGCGGTCGATCGTTTCCGTATGCTACGTGATAAACAGGTCGTGCGTCGTAGAGTTTATTATAAATGGTATAGTATAGCGGTTTATCATACAGGAAACCCTTCGAAAGCATTGCATTTATGGGAAAAAGGATGTAAACAGTTTCCGAAGATGGGAGAAGAAGGCGGACCTTGGAAACAAGAATAGTGACGGAGTAAGGAAATGTCTCTGTCCTCTAAGGTTCTAGCCTTTCGAGGTCATAAGACAATCGTTTCCGTGAAGGAAGTCCACTTCCCTGCAACGCTTGTCTTATGCTAGTCGAGGCTGAACGAGCCACTTCCGCTTTTCTATAAGCACATTAATGGACGGTTTTCGTATGATTTACTATGATATGTACATGAAAATGCAACTGAGATCAATTGGAATCGTAAGGAGTTGAGATGGATGAGTGAAGATCGGATTTATGATGTAATTATTGCGGGAGCTGGTCCTGCAGGGATGACAGCTGCCGTTTATACGTCTCGGGCAAACTTGGATACCTTGATGATTGAGCGAGGAATTCCAGGTGGCCAGATGGCAAATACAGAGGACGTAGAAAACTACCCTGGTTTTGAGAGTATTCTGGGTCCGGATTTATCTAATAAGATGTTCGACCATGCAAAGAAATTTGGTGCTGAATATGCTTATGGTGATATCAAGGAAGTTGTGGACGGAAAAGAGTATAAAACTGTCAAGGCTGGAAACAAGGAATATAAAGCTCGTGCTGTCATCGTGACAACGGGAGCACAGTATAAAGAACTTGGTGTGCCTGGGGAAAAAGAACTGGGAGGTCGTGGTGTATCTTATTGTGCGGTATGTGATGGCGCTTTCTTCCGTGATAAAGAGCTTGTCGTCGTCGGTGGCGGAGACTCGGCGGTTGAAGAAGGTGTGTACTTGACGCGCTTTGCGAGCAAAGTAACTATTGTCCACCGTCGTGATGAGTTACGTGCTCAAAAAATTCTTCAGGACCGTGCGTTCGATAACGAAAAAATCGACTTTATTTGGGACACAGAAGTGAAATCCATTAATGAAAAAGATGGAAAAGTCGGAAGTGTAACTCTTTACAATAAGAAAAAAGATGAAGAATACAATTTTGATACTAATGGTACCTTCATATATATTGGCATGATTCCATTAAGCACCCCTTTCGAGAGCCTTGGAATCACTAATGAACAAGGGTATATTGAAACGGATGAAAATATGGAAACAAAAGTACCCGGTGTATTTGCTGCCGGAGACATACGTGAAAAAGAATTGCGTCAGATTGTAACGGCTACTGGAGATGGAAGTATTGCCGCTCAATCCGTTCAGCACTATATTGAGAATCTCTTAGAGGAATTGAAGGTCGTCAATTAAAAAGAAACACCATCTTAACTCAGCTGTAACACATATGAAATAATTTTTTGTTATGATGATTATAATTAATTGACCCCCATTTAATAGATTAATCTCTATGAGGCACAGGTGCTCGTCATCTGTGTCTTTTTTTGTTGTATAGGGTCAAGTTTCGTACCTTTTATTTGAGTGGCGGGGCGGGAAAAAGTCGCTTTCCGCAAAGGCCTCATCCGATTTTGGCACACAAGAACTGCTTCGTTGATTTTACATGGTAGAAAAAGAAACACTGTCTTTTCTGAGGACTTAATCGAACATCGGGTATCATTCTCCTCTTGTAGTCTTCGCACCTTACCCTTCTAAGCAATTGCCATTTTATAGGAGGGTGTGAACATAATATTGTAGCGTGCTGTGTATTCATTGTATAATGGGGAGAGATGCCCTCTAGAAAGAAAATGAGGTGACGTAACGATGCAACGTGTAGCGAATTGTATTCTGAAAGTGAATAATTCTGTATTAATGTTGAAAAAACCGCGAAGAGGCTGGTATGTAGCCCCTGGTGGTAAAATGGAAGCAGGAGAGAATATAAAGGATTCTGTCGTCCGTGAATTCAGAGAGGAGACAGGTCTTCACATTGAGAATCCTGAATTGAAGGGTTCTTTTACATTCATTATGCGCGAGGAAGAAATGACCGCCCAAGAATGGATGATGTTTACTTTTTATAGCAGTAGCTATTCCGGGGACTTGCTTGATGTAAGTGAAGAGGGGGAGCTTGAATGGGTCCCTGTTGATGAAGTTCTTCAGAAACCGATGGCAGAGGGAGATCGGGAGATTTTCAAGCATATCTTGAATAATGAAGATCAAGTGTATGGAACATTTGTATATACGACGGATTTCCGATTGATCGATCAGGATTTGGATCCGTCACGACCTGACTAATGGGGAGCGATGAAAGATGCAGGTAGATACTAATGATACTCAGTTAGTGATCATCACAGGAATGTCAGGAGCAGGAAAAACCGTGGCAGTTCAAAGCTTTGAAGATCTCGGTTTTTTTTGTGTCGATAACTTGCCACCGGCTTTGTTACCGAAGTTCCTTGAACTAATGAAAGATTCGAGCAACAACATTCAAAACGTCGCATTGGTAATGGATCTGCGGGGCAGAGAATTTTTTGAAGCACTTTTTGATTCTCTCGACAGACTGGGGAAAGAAGACTGGCTGCAAGAACATATTCTGTTTCTGGATGCGGAAGACCAGTCGCTTGTTTCTCGATATAAAGAGACCAGACGTTCGCATCCGCTTGCGAAAGAAGGACTACCATTAGAGGGGATCCGCAGAGAACGAAAAATGCTCGATGAGCTCCGTGGACGGTCCCAGACGATTATTGATACGACCTCCCTTAAACCAAAAGATCTCAGAGAACGTATAATAGAAACATATCGTCAAAAAGAGCAGCAAGTCTTTTCCGTCCAGATGGTTTCCTTCGGCTTTAAATATGGCGTCCCGATTGATGCCGATCTAATGTTTGATGTGCGTTTTTTACCAAATCCACACTATGTGGAACATATGCGTCCATTGACAGGCTTGAATACGGAAGTGTCTTCTTACGTGTTCAAATGGACGGATACACAAAAATTTCTTGAAAAACTCAAGGACTTGCTTCAATTCATGCTTCCTCAATACAAAAGGGAAGGGAAAAGTCAGCTTGTCGTTGCTATCGGTTGTACAGGAGGACAGCATCGTTCTGTAGCTCTAGCCGAGCACTTATCCGAATATTTCTCTGCAGATTTTGTTACACATGTCACCCACAGAGATATCGATAAAAGAAAGGGTTTGTAATGGATGGATCATAAAACCAAGCCGCGTGTCGTCGTCGTTGGTGGCGGGACCGGGATGCCTGTGCTTTTACGCGGGCTAAAAAACTTACCGATCGACCTGTCAGCTATTGTGACAGTTGCTGATGATGGGGGAAGCTCTGGCCGGTTGCGAACGGAGATGGCAATTCCCGCTCCGGGGGATATCCGTAATGTTGTCGCCGCTTTATCGGATGCTGAACCAATGCTTTTAGAACTTTTCCAACACCGGTTCGCTAGTGGAAATGGTCTTTCCGGTCATTCTATGGGAAACTTACTACTAGCTGCGATGGCATCTATGACCGGTGATTTCTATAAAGGAATTAAAGAAATTTCCCGGGTGTTGAATGTGCGCGGTAATATCTATCCCATTGCAAACCACTCCATGAACCTTCATGCGGAAATGGAGGACGGTACAATTGTTACAGGCGAGTCAAGCATCCCTGAACAAAATAAGAGGATCAAGAGGGTGTATGTGAGTCCGACACCAGTTCAGCCACTTCCAGAGGCTGTCGAAGCTATTAAAACGGCTGACTTGATTGTCATTTCTCCAGGCAGCCTGTATACAAGCATTTTACCGAACATTATCATACCGGAAATTGGC
Source organism: Halobacillus dabanensis (assembly GCF_900114165.1). GTDB lineage: Bacteria > Bacillota > Bacilli > Bacillales > Halobacillaceae > Halobacillus > Halobacillus dabanensis. Next base: position 166,514 of record NZ_FOSB01000002.1, on the reverse strand, counting down.
CAGGCATTAAGGGATACAAATGCGAAAGTCACTTATATTTGTAATGTAATGACACAAGCTGGCGAAACATCTGGTTACACAGCCGGGGACCATATCCAGGCATTGTTCGACCATATTGGTGAGGATGTGTTACAGTCTGTGATTGTACACAATAAGCCGATTGATCAAGGGGTAAGGAAGGCTTATGCGGAAGAAAATGCAGAGCCTGTTATATATGATATCGAACGGATAAAATCCATGGGCTTAAAAGTAATAGAAGAAGATATTATAGACCATAGCAAGTCTATGCTACGACATGACACAGATAAATTGGCGAAACTATTGCATTCTATGCTCTAGGGGCCGTTTGTTTTGTGGAATAAAGGGGGGTGAACATCCATGTCATTTGCATCAGAGATAAAAAAAGAATTGACCAATGTGGAAGCTGACACTTGCTGTATGGAAGCTGAATTGGCAGCACTCGTACGGATGAATGGTACTTTTTCTCTTTCCAATAGAGAGTATATTTTAGACGTTCAGACAGAAAATGCGGCCATCGCAAGAGAAATATACACATTGATCAAAAAATTGTATCCCTATCCGGTAGAACTGCTCGTACGGAAAAAGATGCGTCTTAAGAAGAATAATGTCTACATTGTACGGATGACAGAGAAAGCGAATGTGCTCCTTGAGGATCTTGAAATTTTGAAAGGGCCATTCTCGATCAATCATGAAATTCCTAAGAAGTACCTGGAAGACACTTGTTGCAAACGTGCGTATTTGCGAGGAGCTTTTTTAGCTGGAGGATCTGTCAACAATCCGGAAACATCCTCTTATCACCTTGAGATTTATTCCTCTGATGAGGAACACAACGAGGCGTTGTGTGAGCTGATGAATAGCTTTGGATTGCATGCCCGGACATTAAGCAGAAAGAAAGGGTATATCACCTACCTGAAGGAAGCAGATAAAATTACAGAGTTAATTAGTAATATCGGTGCTCACCAGGCTCTTTTTAAATTTGAGGATGTACGTATAGTCAGAGATATGCGTAATTCAGTTAATCGATTAGTCAATTGTGAGACTGCTAATTTAAATAAAACAATTGGTGCTGCTTTCCGTCAGGTGGAAAACATCAAGTTCATTAAACGCACGGTAGGATTGGAGGCATTACCTGATAAATTACAAGAAATTGCCAGCTTGAGGTTGCAACATCAAGAGGTTTCCCTAAAAGAACTCGGTGAATATGTTTCCGGGGCAGCGATTAGTAAATCAGGTATCAATCATAGGTTGCGCAAGATTGATGAGTTTGCTGAAAAAGTAAGGAAAGGCGAAGTTACAGAAAATACAAGAAATTAATGTTTCCTTAACCATTTCATGCTATAATGAAATACAATTATAAACGCTTTCTAAATGAGAGCGTTCTTTTTCTTAAAGATTGAATCCGCTTTCAAAAGATGCAGGATATATGTAGAGAGGAGAATGACTGGTGATTGAAAGGAATATAAAAATAGAGCTTGAGACAGGCTTGCAAGCAAGACCAGCTGCCCAGTTTGTGCAGGAAGCGAATAAGTTTTCAGCTGATGTCTTCATTGAGAAAGATGAAAAGCGTGTCAATGCAAAAAGTATTATGGGATTGATGAGTCTAGCTGTCGGAACGGATGAAGAAATCAAATTGATTGCAGATGGTTCAGATGAAGAAGAAGCTATCAAGTTGTTGACTGAATTTGTCCAGGAATCTTAATAGGTGTTTATGTGAATGAATGAACGTTCTTCATAAGGGAACGATTTCATGAGCGCGAATAAAAGGCCGCTGTGGTCTCCACAACGGCCTTTTTTCGTTCTTATTTATCGGATGTTTTCTCCATGACTTTATCAATTAAGCCGTAATCCACAGCTTCATGGGCAGACATGAAGTTATCGCGATCTGTATCGCGTTCGATTACTTCTAGAGGCTGACCTGTACGTTCAGCGAGTATTTTGTTCAATTTCTCACGCATTTTGATGATTCGCTTCGCATGAATTTCAATGTCAGAAGCTTGTCCTTGTGTTCCACCCAGTGGTTGGTGAATCATAACTTCACTGTTTGGTAGTGCGTAACGTTTACCAGGCTCACCTGCATTCAATAGGAAAGCACCCATGGAAGCAGCCATTCCTGTACAGATTGTAGATACATTCGGTTTAATGAACTGCATTGTATCGTAAATAGCCATACCAGCTGTGATGGACCCTCCTGGAGAGTTGATGTATAAAGAAATATCTTTATCTGGATCATCAGCAGCAAGGAAAAGTAGCTGGGCTACAACAGAGTTCGAGATGTTATCATCGATCGGGCTTCCAAGCATAATAATCCGATCTTTAAGTAAACGGGAATAAATGTCGTATGCACGTTCTCCGCGGTTTGTTTGTTCAATAACTGTTGGGACTAAATTCATTTGAAAATCCTCCTTATCATCAAGTTAATTATGATGGAATATATTCATCATACCTTTAAGGTCAGTGAAGGTCAAACAAAAAAGGTCGAGCATATTTTGCACTTGGACAAGCAACAAAATTGACCCTGTTAGATCTTCTAATGCCGTAGGATAATGAATGGTTATTAATTGTATTCTCTTTGATGTATTGCAATTCCTTCTACCATCATACCCTTATTTTACCTATATAAACGTACAGATTAAAATCCTTGAATTACACCTGGGCTGCCATCATCCTTTGTATTAGGAAGAAGGCGTGTATAAAACATTGTACAAGAGCATATCTTTGAATCATGAAATCTGAGATAATAGTGTGGGAGGATAACTTTTTAAAAATGGGTTGCATTTTTGAGTTTTTATCCTTATAATATTAAATGCATGTCGACTTGCGCCCGTAGCTCAGTTGGATAGAGCGGTAGATTCCGGTTCTACGTCTGTCGGAGGTTCGAATCCTCTCGGGCGCGCTATAAGTTCATAAACGTTGGTATGACGGCAAAGAGACACGGACTATTGAACGTTTTTCGCACCGTTGGTTGTGCGAAGAGACACGGTCTAACAAATCCGTCCTAGCCGTTTTTGGTCGAGTTCGAGCGACCGCATACCAACCTACTACGAAGCCTCTCGTTTTCTTAGAAATAAGAAATCGGGAGGTTTTTTGTTGTGCGAAAAAATAGACGCAGAGGCATTGTGAGACGCAGAGAGACCGGTATCGACTCGAGCTCCATAAGACAAATTTATCGTATGAGAAAGCCGCTGAACGCCTTATACGCATCTATGAGTCGGAGGGCTACCTTTCACCGGACTATAAGAGACTATATGAAGTATTGGCGGCAGTTCTTCGAGGTCATCAAAAAGACCGACGTTTTCGACGTTACAAAGGAAGACTTCCGGCGTTACATTACGACACTATTAAATCAGCACGAGTTATCGCCGACCACGGTTAACATCCGACTAGTTAGTGTTAAAGCGATATTCTCGAAAATGGTTGCCGAACTAGGGAGGACTTGCAGCAGGCGGCAGAAGTCGCTCGAAGTCGTGGGAGTATGGGTGATAAAGTCCTATACGTCAACCACAAGCATGCATTAGACGAACAGAAGGAAAGCCAGGGCAGTGAGGGAGGCTCCGAATGAGTCGAGAGCACATCGCACTACATGAAAAGTAAAAGCAGCAATCAAATAAACGAACACAAACGAGGGGCCTTCGGGCCTCTTTTTTTATATCTAAAAAAGGGGAGAGCAACGATGAAAACGCAGGGAGTAAACGAGAAGAAATGCCGCAAATGTAGCGAAGTAAAGGGGCTCGAGGAGTTCCATAAAAACAAACTCGGGAGGCAGGGACGGCAACCTCGATGCAAGCCGTGTCAATCTGAGTATGATGCGGAATACAGGTCGAAGAATCCTAAGAAGGTCCGAGAATGGTCCCGACGATCATACGAAAAGAATAAAGACTATTATCGCAAGTGGCGAGCAGATAACAGAAAACGAGAAAATGAGAGGCACTATCGCAGGCGTTCGATGCTTGCAGCTTTACCCAATGAGCTAAACGAGAAGGAGCTCGCAGCCTTGCAGCCTCACAGGGGAGCGAGAGAACGTAGAGGCCGAGCACTTCATCTCTCCGACTGTAACAGGTCACGGAGGGACTACTCGAGGGAACATGCTCCCGTTAAAAAGAGGGCTCAACGTATCAAAAGGGGGTCGGAATCCCTTTCGTTGGTTCGATCGTTACAAGGGTGTCTATAGTCTGGATGCGGAGAAGCTCGAGGAGATCGTCGAGGAGCTCGCAGATATCAACGGCCTCACAGTCGAGGAGTTCCGGTCATTCGTGAATTGGTGCTACGATCATCCAAGAAACCTCGAAGAAGTGAAGGCAACGGAGGAGCTCGACTCTATTGCGTTATGGAGAGCGCAGCAGGGTCTCGAATTAGTAGGGTAGTCGCTTTTTATGCGGCTGCCTATTTTTTTTATGGCCAAAAATAGCGTAAATAAAAAGACGCCCTCTCGATTAGATCGAATCAGCGTCGTTATTATTGTTCGATGCATCCGGTTTTTCATGTGGTTCCGTCGGGTCGTATTCGATAAGATCACAAACGTCTATATCGAAGTATCTTGCTATTAAGTCCAAGTGATACAAATAAACAAAATTGCGATTGTTATTGACGAGGTTATTGATAGAAGCAGGACGAAGCCCGATTTCCCTTGCTAGCCCTCTTTGGGTGACATTTCTCTCCTCCAAGATATCCTTCAATCTAATTCTAATTGCCAAAATCAAAACCTCCTGACAAGATAACATTACCACAGACTTTCAAAAAAAACGATACGTGATTGCGTAATGTTACATGCCTTAATAATTTAGAAATAATTTAGAAATAATTTTGGTAAAAAAAGTATTGACGCCCCGTTACGCATGGGTGTAACATTAGGGTGTCGAAGGGCAGACAAGCTCCAAAAATCAAGCCAGCAAGGTTTTTGGTTGGTATATAGACAGGAAAATCAACCGGATAAATTAAGAAAAAGGGGAGTCATACACTATGGCAAAGGAAAAAAAGAGTAAGAAACCATTCTACAAAAGGATTTGGGTTTGGGTTCTAGCCGTAATTATTATCGGCGCAGTCGCAACAGGCGGAGACGAAGAAGATACCGCAAGCGATAACGGAGGAAATGACGCAGAGGCCACTGAAGCAAATGCCGAGGCATCTTCCACCGACGAAGGCGGAGAAGAAGAATCCTCCGAGGAGAATACGGAAACTAAAACCGCAAAGATCGGGGAGCCGTCCACAGTTGACGACGTTACTTTTACGGTTACTGACGTAAGAGAGACTAGCGAAATCGACTCCGGAAATGAATTTATTGAGAATGCGACAACATCTGGGAAATTCGTTCTCGTTAATGTAACCGTGAAGAACGAAAAGAAGGATGCTCTAACGATCGACTCAAGTTATTTCAAACTTAACGCAGGCGGTTCCGAGTATGACCCGACGACCTCCGGTGAGGTTACGATGGCTCTAAGTTCCGAGGATGACTTTTTCCTCACGCAAGTAAATCCGGGGCTCGAGAAGTCCGGCACGATCGCTTTCGAGGTAGGTAAAGACGTAGAAGTCTCCGAGGCAATTCTAAAAGCGTCTCCTGGCTTCTGGGGAACAGTATCGACTGAAATTCAATTAAGCGAGTAAGCTATGATGATATGAAGAATATACGAGGGCGTCCCGATGCGGTCGCTCTTTTTTTTCTATGTACAGAGCAAGGTCGAATACTTACTCATTTTCTTCTGGCAGTATCTCCAGAATCTCATTAAAATCGGTAATATCGAAATGCTTCATAATTTTCTCGATGTGCTCCAAGTGTATTTGTTTCCGGAAGCCGGCCGTAAGTTGAGAGATGGCATTCGGACGGATACCGGTCTCTTGAGCAAGTCTCATTTGCGTATATCCTCGTTCTTTCAGGATATCAGTGAGCTTTATTCTTATATTGTTCCCGTTTTGATGGTAAACGTTCCTCATAGTCATGCACCGTCCTCCCTTTTTCTCCTATCAAGTAAACGCTAAACGGCATTAGAACATTCTAACACCGTAAAGGGGTATTGATTGAAGGACTGAAAGATCAATACGTTGTAGAAAAGTTTTTAATTTGAAATAATTGGATTTGGGTTATGTCAAAAGGGACGAGCCAAAACTCTTAAAAAGGGGAGAATAAAATATGGATGAAACTTCTATGAAACTAGCTACATCTTTTGCGGAGACTTTAGGAAGGAACACATATGAGTGGGTTTCAACAAAAACCCAACAAGCAAAGGAAAAGAAAAAATAGAAGAACAACAAGTAATTTACGATGAAATCATTAACAGTCTATTGCAGGATAAAATGGATTTAGAGGCTATCGCTCGGGAATATAAGTCATTATATGAGAGTGTGACTATCAGTGATAAAGATATAGAATACCTTCAAAGCACCGTCCAACAAGTTGTAGAGTTGCTAAGCTCTACATCTCCCAAAGTGAGTGCTCAGCAAGAAAGTTTCAATGTTCTTATTAATCTAATAAACAAAGACACTTTAAAAACTATGCAATTATTAGGATTCAATTATAAAGAGGCTATTGGTATCCCTCTTACCGAAGTGTGTGCAAATGCTATACATACTAAAATAGGAGGGAATAATAAAACAAGCAATCAGCGAAAGAAAAAGTAAAAAAGGGATAAAAATATGAAAGAAGGTGCTTTAACATCATAGGAGTAGACCCATTAATTACTGAATTAGCTAGTCGAATAATTAGCGCCTCTGCGCAAAAAAGCTCTAGTGATGAAGAGTTTGCCGAGAAGAAAAAGGAATTGGCATTATTAGAGTATCAAGCAAAAGTTGCGCAAGAAGTAGCGATCGCCAATAGAATTGAATCTGCGACAGAAGTCGAAATCGAAGAGTATTATGGCAAGAGTGGTGACGGAACAGTCGGAGTATCTGCGAAACAAGATTCGGTAACTGTAGGCGTAAGTGGTTCAAAACAAAACGTTACAAAACGTATATATAAGTTCCGTGGAATGGACCCGATAGTTAAAGAAAATGAGGATAGTGAGGAGCTCAAAAGCAATCAGCAAGAGTAGGAATTGCACCTTGACAAACAAAAAGGACCGGAAGGAATGCACTCCCTCCGGCCCTACTTTCGGACAACAACAAACACGACAAGACGTCGGTTTGAACAGATTGAGCATATCACTCGAAGTAACAGGGCGTAAATTAGCGCTCTTTTTTTAATATTGCAGGAGGTCAGTAACAGGCAGTACATCGATAAAAAGAACAAAAAGGTGCGATATATATAGCACGAATCAGGTGAGATCATAGCAAAAGAATGCAGCGCATGTAGAGAAATCAAGAGTATTGACGGTTTCCATAAAGCAAAAAGGATGTCGGTCCGTGTCTCAAAATGCCGTGACCGTATGGCCGTAGAAGCCCCGGTTTACTTGGACGGCTACGAGATCCCACGGGCAAGCACGGCCCATGTAACGCGTTTCCAAGAACGGTCGAAAGCCCGAAGCCAACGATCCATTGGCAGGCAGACGGTAACGGTTAACATTAAGGCGGTGCCCTTCGGGGTTGCCGACTCTTTTTATATTAGCCGGTGCACACGGGCCCCACAGCGTAATTAGATAAGGTTAGGCTTACGATTGATTCATTCGCACACAGAACGAAATTTTACTAGCATACACACCACCTAAGAAGGCTCCTATACTAGCTCCTAATAATGCCCCTATTGATTGGATCCAAGCATCCGGAGTAACTTGGTTTAAAAATTTGAGGACATCGTCCATATTCATTTACCTCCAATTACCTGTATTAGATTAATTATACAAGTAAACAAGATGCGGGCCTAAGAAAATCATTCGGTTTACCAGGAACTTCCCACTAAGGATGGACCACGTTGTCATGTTCTCGATAGCTTTGCGTTTTTTCACGTTATAATGCTATAATCTGAAGTACAGAACGCAACCGTCTACTATATAACGAGACTTTCGAGTCCCCGTTATTTCATTTCGGATGGTTGTTCGATGAGAGAACGAGAGGTAGCACGCCCTGAGACAGACGGATTTTGCGCCCGTAGCTCAGTTGGATAGAGCGGTAGATTCCGGTTCTACGTCTGTCGGAGGTTCGAATCCTCTCGGGCGCGCTATAAAAAAACAGGCCTTCCTTCATTGAGGAAGGCCTGTTTTTTTATCATACTTTCATTATATAAGTATAGTAAATGAGGAAGTTTTACAGTGACAAGAATGTTATTTAAATAATCATTTAACAAAACTATTACATTATTTATACGAACATTCATTTGGTTATGTTATCGTAATGTAGTTTCCTAATTCTAAAATCTATGTTATTATTAAATGAATAAACGAGTCAGACTTTTCGCTTTATTTAGAAAAGGGGTATTTATGACAAAGCTAATCCGTTACAAAATGTTGTCGACCGAGGAAATTTCTGAGGACAGACGGATTCACGTGTTCGACATGCAGGAACAACAGAAGTTGTCCTTCAATTACGAGTCACTCAAGCGAACGCCAAAAAGTTATGTAGACGAAGAATTAGCGGGTTTCGTGAATAAACGCAAGTTGAAAATTGATAATGGTTTTTACGATAAAAAAGGACATGCTTCATAAGCGTGTCTTTTTTGTCGTTGGAGAAGTGATCCATTCAATGATCAAAAATCTATTTTATAGTTAGGTTCCTTTCCGCTTATCATAACTGCGCATGTGACTGCACCTTTATTGTATAGCCCATGGCCTACTCCTTCAGGGTTTAAGTGAAACCTTAACCTTAACCTTAACCGTCACCTGGAGGCTTTAGTTACTCGAAGTGAGCAAGTCGTCACCGCTAGACTTTGGATAGATTCTCTGACTTTCATTTGCTAAGATTAAAACGTCTTAGTCTTGAGGAGGTTGAATATGGCTGATGTTGTCTTGTTTTCAAAAAAGAATTGCGGGCTTTGCGATGAGGTGAGGGAGCTGTTATCCCTGTTTGAGGTCTCAATCAAAGAGTTGGATATCGAAAAGGACCCTGTCTTACAGGAGAAGTATATGCTTGAAATTCCAGTTGTGAAAATCGGCGGGGAAGAGTTGGATTATCGATCCATTGATTACTTTGAACTAGAAAAGCGCTTACAATAAAAAACGTTTGGCTTTCCGCTTGCGTACGGACAACCCCACTGTTAATATAAAATTGAAATGAGATATTTTTTTGCTCCGAGCGGGACATAATACGACTGGCTGGGACGTAAAACATCCCAGTTGGCACCATTTCAAAGAAGGGGCTTTTTCCATGAGAGCGTTCATCGACTTACAAAAAAAATTATTCCCCGATGTCCTGGACGTTATACAACGCCGCTATCAGTTGTTGTATTACATTCAAATCCTGCAACCGGTGGGGCGAAGAGCGTTAGCCGAAAGTGTAGAGCTAGCGGAACGCACTGTCCGAAGTGAAGTGGACTTTTTGAATAAACAAGGTGCGGTTGAGATTACTTCCAGAGGTATGCATTTGAGCTACGAAGGACAGAACATTCTTGAACAGCTAGCCGAGTTTATCAAGGATGTCTCAGGGATAAAGGTTTTAGAACAACAATTAAAGGATAAATTAAACCTAGACTATGTCGTTGTTGTTCCTGGTGATAGTGATGAGCTTAATTGGGTAAAACAAGAGATGGGAAAAGCATGTGTCCAGTATTTGAGAGAACATATGGTACCTAACCAGGCGATTGCCATTACAGGTGGAACTACAATGGCATCTGTTGCGCAAGTAATGAGCCCACTTAAAGGAGCGGATCAGTGTTTGTTTGTTCCTGCACGTGGTGGTCTTGGAGAACGGGTCGAAAACCAGGCCAATACGATATGCGCAGAAATGGCAAAGAAAGCGAAGGGTGATTATCGTCTTTTATATGTACCCGATCCATTGAGTGAGGAATCGTATCAGACGATTAAAGAGGAACCTTCCATCAAGGAAGTGTTAGACATCATTCGCCATGCCGAAATCGTCATTCATGGTGTCGGAGATGCATTGACGATGGCAGAACGGAGAAAAACATCCCCTGAACAATTGGAAGTGATCAAACAGCAGAAAGCCGTTGGCGAAGCTTTTGGTTATTATTTTAATTCAGATGGTGAGATCGTTCACAAAGTCCGTACTTTGGGTCTCCAATTAGAGGATCTGAAGCGTGCGAAACATGTGATCGCCGTCGCTGGAGGCCGCTCGAAAGCACAAGCTATCTCATCTTATTTTCAACCGGGGCAAAGCAATGTCCTGATCACCGATGAAGGTGCTGCGCAACAGTTAATAAGGGGATTTTCCCTTTAAATAAAATGATTCAATCATCCTAAGGAGGAATTTTGCATGACAGTAAGAATTGGTATTAATGGTTTTGGACGTATCGGACGTAACGTTTTCCGTGCTTCATTGAAAAATAACGATGTTGAGGTAGTAGCGGTTAACGACTTGACTGATGCAAACATGCTTGCACACTTGCTGCAATATGATACTGTTCACGGTACTCTTTCTGAAGAAGTAACGACTAACGGTGACAACCTTATCGTTGGCGGCAAAGAAATCAAAGTACTTTCTGAGAAAGATCCAGCTCAACTTGGTTGGGGAGATCTTGGTGTAGATATCGTTATTGAATCTACAGGTCGTTTCACTCAGCGTGACGATGCGAAGAAACACTTGGATGCAGGTGCTAAGAAAGTCATCATCTCTGCTCCAGCTAAGCAAGAAGACCTTACAATCGTTATGGGAGTTAACGAAGATCAGTACGACAAAGATTCCCACCACGTAATCTCCAATGCTTCTTGTACGACGAACTGCTTGGCTCCATACGCTAAGATTCTTGACGAGAAGTTCGGTCTTAAGCGCGGTATGATGACAACTGTACACTCTTACACGAACGACCAGCAGATCCTTGACCTGCCACACAAAGATTATCGTCGTGCCCGTGCAGCTGCTCAAAACATCATTCCAACAACTACAGGTGCTGCTCAAGCTGTTGCAAAAGTTCTTCCACAACTTGATGGTAAACTTAGCGGAATGGCTATGCGTGTTCCAACAGCGAACGTTTCTATCGTAGACTTCGTTGCTGAGCTTGAAAAAGACGTTACTTCTGAAGAAGTGAACGAAGCGCTTAAAGCAGAAGCTGAAGGTAAACTTAAAGGTATCCTGGGTTACAGTGACGAGCCACTTGTTTCTACTGACTACAATGGCAACACTCACTCTTCTGTCATCGACGGACTATCTACACTTACTCTTGAAAACAACATGGTTAAAGTTGTTTCTTGGTACGATAACGAGTTCGGTTACTCTAACCGTTGCGTAGACCTAGCTGTATATCTTAAAAACCAGGGCTTGTAATATCTGAGCCATTTTTGAAAATACTATGAAAAAGCTGGAAAGGAGGAGGTCTCAGGTCCTCCTCCTTTATCCATGTTTTTTTCCATCCTGCTTATCGGCGTTTCTGCTGGTTTAATCTGTGGAAACGTACATAAGGGCGGGTGATGAACCTGACCACAAACCAAGGAGGTTGTCATTCTATGAATAAGAAAACAATCCGTGACGTTGAAGTGAACGGACAGACGGTTTTTTGCCGTGTTGACTTCAATGTACCGATGAGCGACGGAAAGGTAACGGATGATACTCGTATCAAAGCTGCTCTTCCGACAATCAAACACCTTACAGGGAACGGGGCCAAAGTCATCCTTGCCAGTCACCTTGGACGTCCAAAAGGAGAAGTCGTAGACGAACTTCGTCTTGATCCTGTGGCTGACCGTCTGAGCGATCTTCTCGGTCAAACGGTAACAAAAACGGATGAAGTACACGGTGACGAAGTGAATAAGGCGATTTCTGAAATGGAGAACGGCGATGTTCTTCTTATCGAAAACGTCCGTTTCAACCCAGGTGAAGAAAAGAATGATGCAGAGCTTGCAAAAGCATTTGCAAACATGGCTGATCTTTATGTCAATGATGCTTTTGGAGCTGCTCACCGTGCCCATGCTTCTACAGCAGGAGTTGCTGAGCACATTCCAGCAGTAGCCGGTTTCTTGATGGAGAAAGAAATCAACGTTCTTGGTAAAGCACTATCTAATCCAGAGCGTCCTTTTACAGCAATCATTGGCGGAGCTAAAGTGAAAGATAAAATTGGAGTCATCGATAATTTGATTGATAAAGTCGATCACCTGATTATTGGTGGCGGACTTGCTTATACCTTTGTTAAAGCACTAGGGCATGAAATCGGTAAATCCTTGCTTGAAGAAGACAAAATCGAGCTTGCTAAAGAATATATGAAGAAAGCAGAAGAAAAAGGCGTGAAATTCCACATGCCAGAGGATGTCGTTGTTGCTGATGATTTTTCTGATTCTGCTAATAAGAAAGAAGTCGCAATCGACAGTATTCCAGCTGACTGGGAAGCGCTGGATATCGGACCGAAGACGAGAGAAAAGTATGCAGAAGTTATCAAAGATTCCAAATTGATCATTTGGAACGGACCGATGGGCGTATTTGAACTCGAATCTTTTGCTAACGGAACGAAAGCAGTAGCGAATGCTCTTTCTGAAACAGATGGCTACACAGTTATCGGTGGAGGAGACTCTGCAGCGGCTGTGGAGAAATTCGGTTATGCAAATGATATGGATCATGTATCCACAGGTGGTGGAGCATCTCTTGAATTCATGGAAGGGAAAGAACTTCCAGGGGTCGCTCTGCTAAAGGATAAATAATAAAGGAGAGGTGAAGCAGACATGCGTAAACAAGTGATTGCAGGTAACTGGAAAATGAATAAAAACCACCGTGAAGCGGAAGATTTCATTCAAACAGCAAAAAATGAGGTTCCATCTTCAGACAAAGTGGAATCTATTGTTTGTGCACCATTCCCTTTTCTACAAAAACTTGTAGAAGAAACAGAGGGGACGAGCTTGAAAATCGGTGCTCAAAATATGCATTTTGAAGAAAGCGGTGCTTTCACTGGGGAAGTAAGTCCAGTTATGTTAAAAGAGCTAGGTGTCTCTTATGTAGTACTTGGCCACTCCGAGCGTCGTGAAATTTTCAATGAAACAGATGAAGAAGTAAATAAAAAAGTCCACGCGGCATTTAATCATGGGTTAACACCAATTGTTTGTGTTGGAGAATCTCTTGATCAGCGTGAAGCGAATGAGACAATGAATGTTGTAGAAACACAAGTGAAGAAAGCATTGGAAGGTCTTACGAATGAACAGTGCGCCAAGACAATCATCGCATATGAGCCTATCTGGGCGATTGGTACAGGCCGCACAGCGACTTCTGAACAAGCGAATGAAGTTTGTACACATATTCGTAAAGTAGTAAGCGAATTTGTCAATGCAGACGCTGCGGAAGCTGTTCGTATCCAATATGGTGGAAGTGTGAAACCGGCCAACGTAGATGAGCTACTTTCTCAGTCTGACATCGATGGTGCTCTTGTAGGAGGAGCTAGTCTTGAAGCAGACTCTTTCCTAAAACTTGTGGAGGCAGGTAAGCATGAGTAATCAAAACCTTGCAGCCTTGATCATCCTTGATGGCTATGCCCTTCGCGACGAAGAAAAAGGCAATGCCGTCAAACAAGCGAACACACCGAACTTTGATCGGTACTGGAACCAGTTCCCTCACTCTCAATTAACAGCGAGCGGGGAAGCAGTCGGACTACCAGAAGGTCAAATGGGTAACTCAGAAGTGGGTCACCTGAATATTGGTGCAGGTCGTGTCGTTTATCAAAGTCTGACACGAATCAATTTGTCTATCCGTGAAGGTGATTTCTTCAGTAATGAAATCATTTTGAACGGTGTGCGTGAAGCGAAAGCAAAAGGCAAAGCCCTTCATATATTCGGTTTGTTATCAGATGGTGGCATTCACAGCCATATCGATCATATGATTGCCACACTGAAACTTGCGAAAAAGGAAGGTCTGGAAAAAGTTTTCATCCATGCCTTTCTGGATGGCCGTGATGTCGGTCAGAAATCCGCTAAAACGTATGTAGAACGAACGCAGGAAGCGATTGAAGAAGTAGGAATCGGTCAAATCGCTACTCTTTCCGGACGTTACTATTCAATGGATCGTGACAATCGCTGGGAACGGGTTAAGAAAGCTTACGATGCGATTGCATATGGAGAAGGGCCGACGTATAAAGACCCAATCGAAGCCATCGACGATTCTTATAGTGAAGAAGTGTATGACGAGTTCGTCGAACCAGTCGTATTGACGGATGACAATGGAGAGCCAGTCGGAACGGTAGAGGATGAGGATAGTGTGATTTTCTTTAACTTCCGTCCCGACCGTGCGATACAGTTGTCCCGTGCCTTTGCGAACGACGACTTCGATGATTATGAGCGTGGTGACAAAGCACCGAAGAATCTTCATTTCATCGGTATGACGCAATATAGTGACCAGGTTCAAAGCAAAATCGCTTTTCCTCCAAACGATTTAAAAAATACAGTTGGAGAAGTACTAGCTGACAATGATATGAAACAATTACGTATTGCAGAAACAGAAAAATATCCGCACGTTACGTTCTTTATGAGTGGTGGCCGAGAACAGGAATTCGAAGGGGAAGAGCGCATCCTCATTGATTCTCCGAAAGTCGCTACTTATGATCTTAAGCCTGAAATGAGTGCTTATGAAGTGACGGATGCCTTGCTTAGTGAGCTTGAAGCGGATAAGCATAACGCCATCATCTTAAACTTTGCCAATCCAGATATGGTCGGCCACTCAGGAATGCTTGAGCCGACTGTCAAAGCGATTGAAGCAGTAGATGAATGTTTGGGTAAAATCGTTGATAAAATCCATGAAAAAGGTGGACATGCTATTATTACAGCTGACCATGGGAACTCTGACGAGGTGACGACCTTGGATGGAGATGCTATGACGGCTCATACGACTAACCCAGTACCGGTCATTGTGACGAAAGAAGGGGCAGAACTCCGTGATGGAGGAATTCTGGGTGATCTATCCCCGACCCTTTTAGAATTATTGAATGTTGAACAGCCTAAAGAAATGACAGGAAAAACACTAATCAAAAAATAAGGGAGAGATATTAAATGCCATATATTACTGACGTATATGCACGCGAAGTTTTAGACTCTCGTGGTAACCCGACTGTTGAAGTAGAAGTTTATACGGAATCCGGAGCTTTCGGAACAGCATTAGTTCCAAGTGGAGCTTCTACAGGTGAATATGAAGCTGTAGAACTTCGTGATGGCGACAAAGAACGCTACCTTGGAAAAGGTGTACAAAACGCCGTAGATAACGTTAATGAAAAAATTGCTCCAAACCTTCTAGGTATGGATGTAACTCAGCAAGTGATCATTGATCAAATGATGAGAGAGCTGGATGGTACAGAAAATAAAGGAAACCTTGGTGCGAACGCAATTCTTGGTGTTTCCATGGCTGTTGCTCACGCAGCTGCAGACGTTGTAGGTCTTCCACTTTACAAATACCTTGGTGGATTCACTGCAGCTACGCTTCCAACACCAATGATGAACATCCTTAACGGTGGAGAGCACGCAGACAACAATGTAGACATTCAAGAATTCATGATTATGCCGGTTGGTGCTCCAACATTCAAAGAAGCACTACGTATGGGTGCGGAGATTTTCCACTCTCTTAAAAAAGTGCTTAGTAACAAAGGGTATAACACTGGTGTAGGTGATGAAGGTGGTTTCGCTCCTGATTTAGGATCTAACGAAGAAGCATTATCTACAATCATTGAAGCAATCGAAGCTGCTGGCTACAAGCCTGACGCTGAAGTGAAGCTTGCGATGGACGTTGCTTCCTCTGAAATCTATGAAGATGGCAAGTACAACCTTAAGGGCGAAGGTGTCGTGCGCACGTCTGAAGAAATGGTCGACTGGTATGAAGAACTTGTCAATAAGTATCCGATCGTTTCTATTGAAGACGGCCTTGATGAGAACGATTGGGAAGGTACTAAACTTCTTACAGATCGTATCGGTGACCGTGTCCAGCTTGTCGGTGACGACTTGTTTGTTACGAACACGGAAAAGTTAGGTCGCGCAATTGAAGAAGGTGTAGGAAACTCTATCCTTATTAAAGTGAACCAAATCGGTACACTTACTGAAACCTTCGAAGCGATTGAAATGGCGAAGCGTGCAGGTTACACTGCTGTCATTTCCCACCGTTCTGGGGAAACAGAAGATGCAACAATCGCTGATATCGCTGTTGCGACAAATGCTGGTCAAATCAAAACAGGTGCTCCTTCCCGCACAGACCGTGTAGCGAAGTACAACCAACTTCTGCGTATCGAAGACCAGTTGCTTGGAACAGCTACTTACGCTGGCGAGAAAGCATTCTACAACTTGAATAAATAAGTTTTAAAAGCGTAAAATGCGGCTGAACTAAGTCGTACAAACCATTTATTTGAATGCTGGATTTAGTCATACCACGACTTGAATTTAGACGTACAAATAATGAAGCAGAAACCCCTGTTTATATGTGTTAAATCACATGTAAATGGGGGTTTTTTATGATTTCATCACTATTGAAGGAGTTTTTATTTGATTTGCAGATTAAAAACTATTCTGAAAGGACGATTGATACTTACAAATATAACTGCTCGCAATTGGTTTATTACCTTCGAGATAATTTTGAGATTGAAGATATTGAGGAAGTATCCACGCTTCATGTAAAAAAATTTATTCAGCACCAAACGAGCATAGGAAACAGACCAACTTACATCAATTCTTTAATTAAATCGCTCAGGGCATTTTACGTGTATCTGGTCGAGGAGGAATATGTGACATTGAACGTGATGAAGAAGGTAAAGTTTCTTAAAGAAGAAATACCAGTGATAAAAACATTCACCGACCAAGAAGTAGCAAAATTGCTCGATGTTTACGATTTTAGAACGTACTTAAACGCTAGGAACAAAGTTATCATTGCCATGTTTGTGGATACGGGTATTCGATTATCTGAGTTAATTAATTTGCAGACCGAATGGGTGTACGATACGAATTTAAGCGTTTTTGGTAAAGGAAAGAAATGGCGACACGTGCCAATCAGCTTAATGTTGAAGAAGTACATGATTCGCTATGAACGTATTAAGGAGAATTACTTCTGCAAGAAGAATCTGGAGTACGGCAATTATATCTTGTCTAGGAGTGGAAGCCAATTAACGACAGTAGCCATAGAAGAGGTCGTTCGTAATGCAGGAAAGAGAGCAGGAGTAAGGGCGGATATTCGTTGTTCCCCGCACACCTTGAGACATTATTCCATCCAATCAAATTTAAGGAATGGCTTGGATTTATATAGTTGTTCAAAGATTGCGGGGCATGAAAATATCCAAATTACTAAGCGTTACTTACAAGGATTAGAAACAGAGAACATTTTAGAAATGGCAAAGAAGTCCAGTCCATTGATGAACATAAAAAAATAACCATGTTCGTCTCAGTTTGGCGACCTAGAGAACACGCTTATCGAGAAAAGCGTTCGACTATCCTGTAACACATTTAGATATACTTTTGCTCACCGTTCTCTAATAAATGGTATGGATGTGTTAACCTTAGAGAAAATCTTGCGATATGAGAAATTGGGAATGACTCAAAGGTATATGAACTTGTGGGGAACAGCCTTGAAAGAACAAAATGATAGGTATAACCCACTAAATAACTTAGATATATAAATCCTATAAAGAAAGTGTAATGTAGTAAAAGGAGTAGTTGATTCTACTCCTTTTTTATTAATGGTTCTGTTGGAGTTTAGTATTGGTTTTTATTAGTAAAATGGACTTCCCTTATTGGAAGTCCATTGGTTGTATTTATTAGCTTATTCATCAATCGCACCCAATTGGCTAATATCACCACAAGCCTTTCAGTATCCTATAATTCAAAATACACTTTACTTTTTGAAAAAGATTTACCAAGGTTCTGCCTATAGAAGCAGCTTAAAAGTACCCGATCAATATAGGGATATAAATAGAGTGCTCACTGTTTTGTAACCATTCTATTATTACAGGACTTTCTCGGGGGTTATTGCCTGTGTAATAGTTCTCGATTTCAATCTATCACATTGAAATTTGTTGTTGAGAAGGAGTAACAATCTCTTCTTCCTCATTGATGATTTGATACTCTTCATCATTCAAAACCTTCTCAAAAAGTTGAAGGGCTTTTTTTGAATAACGATGTTCAGACTGGTTAATACCAATGTCAATATGGTATAGGTTATTGGTGTCTTTTATACCAAACCCAGTTTCACCTTCAATCTGTTTAATCATCTTATCCACTGGGTGCCAATGTGACAGTCCCAATTTAGAGGCTACTTGTGAAATCCTCATAGGATACAGCCCCATTAGTTGCTCTGTACTTGATACGTTACCTATGCCTATAACTTTCACACCATCGTGACCTGTATCTGGTAACTCATCTGGGCTACTAGTAGTTAAACCTAGTAACTTACTTAATTCTTCCTCATCTTTTATACTCTCAATGCTGAGCATGTCTACTTCGAGATTGGTAATACTCCTACTTTTAACGATGTTATAAATATTATTCTGGAGCTCTCTTAAAGTGTCCATTGTCATAGAGTTACGCTGATATAAACTTTCGTATAAGGGAGTAAAGTCATTAAGCTGAATATAGTTAACCCTAATACTTTTACCTCCACCTAAGTCGATTGTTTTGTCTGTAGGTGGATTGTCGCTACTTTGTATTTCATCTTTGTAATCAATGAACCAAATATTATTGACAACTTCATCTACATCTTCATTAATTATTTCAGCAACATCGGACAATATTCCTTTGATGTTAGAATCGTTTAACGAATAGCCTAAGAAGATGACTGGATGTTCTAGAAAATAAGTCAATAATTTTGCAATAAGATATTTCTGCTTATCTTTAAACCCAATATAGTCGTGAGTCGACACGACAATCTCTGAAGGTGTAGACATACAACCGTGAATTTTTAATAGATGACCTATTTCTGTGGCTTCCTTGCGTTTTATCACCTGTTGTCCGACTACTACTTTATAACTTGGTAGTAACTGCTCAATCAGGGTGTCATAATTAGTTGTGATAACTGCATGCGGATTCAAATTACTGAATGCATCTAATTCCTCGCTGTACGTATTATCATTTATATTAAAATTTTGCATATAATTATTTAACACTTCAGAAATTTGGTGCTTGAGGAAAATACTCTTATCATAATGGTGGTCATATAGTCTTTCTGGAAAAACGCCCTCGCCATATTTCTCCCATGCATAGTTTTGATACTCATCAATAATTGCAGAAGCTACCTCTGGATAATCATTATTCGTGTTCTGAGTATAATAGCCTATTGGAAAGCGTTTGTTAGGGTTCAGGTTAATGAGTTCTTCAAGTAAACCTAACCAATCTGGTGCACCTAAGTACCTGATAGACATTCCAGACCCCATAAACAATATTGGTCTACTTCCACTATCATCAAGAACAGTTCTTAGCCTTGCTAGGGAACTATCGAGGTATTCTTCATAGACTGACAATTCGAGACCTCCTCATAATAACATTACATGTAAAATATACCATAAAGTGAGTCATCTAGGACATTAGTTATTATAAGAGTGAGTAATAATATAAGACACCAAGTTAAAAAGGTGTCTTATTATTCACCCCCAAGTTGCAACAATAGCTGATAATGATTGCAATGTACGTCCCTCGACTGTAAAATCGTTGCCATTAAATATTGCTACTTCATATTCTCCTGTAGTAGATGAAACCCGCACTTCACCTATTCCATTGAAAATAAGAGGTCCGTGTTTTTCTGAGTATTTAGTTATATTGCCGAAAAGTCCATCTGAGTTTGGACTATCAGCAAAGAATGCCTCTTCAAATTTAACACTTAAAGTCGTATTTCCCCTACGAATTTTTATTTGAGCAAAATTTTTTTTCGAGTAAACACTAATTACTTCACCACTTACTACTCGTGGTTTCCCTAAGTCAGATTCACTAAGTGCATCTGCTCCTCTATTGAATAGACTAGGTGCTTTCTTCTTTTTTAACGCCTCCCTTTCTTTTTCTTCATCTACTTCTCCGTTTAGAGTTGGTTCTATCCTTGTTTGAGTATCCTTTCTATTGTTAGTAGTAGTGTTCTTCTTACGATTTTTCTGTTTTTTTCTCATTTCTTCAATCTGTTCATCGGTCATTTGTGAAAGAGAGAATGCTCTTTTTAAAGCATTTCTTTTTTGCTTTTCAGACATTCTTACATTTATCGTTTCTTGGGTATCTATCCCTCCTCTGGTTGCAGATCGTTCAAAATAGTGGATGCAATCTTCGTCATGGTCCTCATTTTGTAGTGTTCTGAAATAGTTTCTTCTCGAGTATCTAAAGACTACTACTAATTTTGCGTTACAATTTTCAGAGGTACAATATAACTGACCTTTATAAGTGTCCTTATAAGAAGAAGGATCAATGTCATCAGCGGTTATTTCCCTTACAGATGTTGCTCCATTTGAGAATAATGCACTATCAGGCACGAAAACACCCCTTTCAAAAGTCTCAATGACATTTTACAACAATATTCCTTATTTTCAAAATTTTCCTTAAAATACTTAAGATTAGTTGAAGTAGACTTAAGATAAAAGTATACAAAAGAGTAAGCGATATCGTCTCATTTATGTACACCCAATTTAGACACTCTGTGCTATCTGGTTTGATAAGGTGTATAGTGTCTCAAAAACATGTGTCAAAATAGAAAGGTGGTATATTCGGCAATACGTTACGCATGATTTTCCTCAAACACTCAGCACCTCTAAATACAAATCAGCCATTTCCAAGAAAATAGATGTGAATACAATATGTGGATGAGGATATGTAGAAAGATAAGCCCTATAACAGTTTAATTTTTTGCTATGAGAGAGGGTTGAGTTTGTTGACAGAATTGGTATTTGGAAATCAAGGAATGTAGGGATGGTATTCAATATATGGGGGGCAGTTCATTCTATCCCAGAATATCTTGATATGGGCCTTTTTGGTTATGAGTTTTTGCAGTGGAGCCAGTAGGGGGATGCAGGCTACTCAGCCTAACGAACCCACTGCTCCATGTAAATTTGTATTTATACAGGAATTGATGTATAGCCCCGACTGCCGAAGCCTACATTTTTTAAATGCCATCTATGCCTAATTGAAATGTTCTTTGTGTACTTCAATTTCTTTAATGGAGATACATAGAATATACGTCTATGCTCTAGCTTAATAGTTTTAGTGTCACTAATAGGCTCTATAAATTCATAAAGAACCTATCTATGACACTAAAACCACGACTTGACTTCAGCTGCTGCAGTGGCATATGGAGGGGAAAAAACTGGAAAATGTGTTGTGGTAATCAGATAAACCCTTTAGTAAATAGAAGATATAAAGTCTATGATTATTAATTACTGATAACTAATTAAGGTAGGCGTGTGTTTTACAATCTAAGTAGTATCACCTATATAATATCCAGCTACTGATGGCTATAGTTTTAGTGTCACTAATAGGCTCTATAAATTCATAAAGAACCTATCTATGACACTAAAACCACGACTTGACTTAAAGCTGTTCTACGTACTAAAAAATATTTTTCGCAGGTGCAAGTAATTTAGACAGACTACTAGAGGTGTTGTAAAGTGATACATGCAACACAAACATAAACCAATTTAAAACATAAAAAGAGCTAACAGCTCAAAACGTAAATGAACAAACTGAATCACTATCAACATTACTCTTGGGTGAAGTATGTCCAATGGGAAGTGGGATGGTGTTAGTTTAACTAATCGTTTAATAGCTGTTAGCTTTTTTGTATTGGTCAAAACATGAAAGGAGTGTTGCGAAAGAAGAGGATAAGGAGAGGATGCATATGCATAAAGAATTTTTCAAGGCATTACATGGAGATAAGGGTACGAACTTTCGATTCATAAAAAAGAAAAACGATGTCGTTGATTGCAAAGGTTCCGTAGAAAGAGATTATAAACGAGTGGTCGAAGAGATAGAACATAATAACGCTCAAAACCGAGAAATATACTTTGTGGTTAACTCGGGAGGCTACAAAAGTGCACGTATCCACAAATTTAATGCTGTGTTCATGGATCTAGACTGTGAAGTTGATGAAAAGCTCGAAACAAGCGTACACAACCAAATCACTGAGTACAAATATTCAAAACTTATGGAGGTTCAAGAGTTTGTCTACAACCCCTCTTGCATTATTGAAACGAGAAGAGGTTACCATGTGTACTGGTTTTTAAATGATGGAGCAACGAGGGATGAGTTTGAAGAGTGTCAAAAAGGACTTATAAATTACTTTGATGCTGATCCTGCTGTTACCACCCCTAACAGATTAATGAGAGTTCCCAACACCTATTGGTGCAAAAATCCAAACGAAAGATTCTTGGTAGAATTATTGGAGCTTAATGGAAATAGATACTCCATTAAGCAAATATTAAGTGAACTACCCAATTGTGAATTAAAAAATAAGAACCAATCAAACAAAAAGGATAACCTAAAGGATACAAATAGTGAACATAAAGTAAATACACAAGAAATAAAAGGTACAAACAACCTCAAGTATATTAAAGAACAAAACGTAGAAGCGTTGCAGGCTATATTAAATCCTCAAGAGATGAGAGTTAGTAACCATGCTGATCTCTGGCAATACATTAAAGAACGTGATATGAATCAATATTTAGGGATTCGTGGTAATAGCTTTAATTGCATCTTCCATGATGATGAAAACCCAAGTGCAGGTATAGTGAAGAACAAAACATCACATAAGAAAAACGTGTACAACTGCTTGAGTAGTAATTGTGGTGTTAGCTACACCATGATCACTATAACTCAAAAGTTAACAGGTCTTAATGAAGAACAATCGATGAAGTTTCTTAAAAGAGTTTACAAAATAGAATACATAGAAAGTGATTGGAAAAAGGATAGAAGAAAAATCTTAGAAAATAATGAACGCATAGTAAACGGTAAGAAAATCGAAAGTTTGTATCCAGAATTAAATAAAAGAATAAAAAGGTACATAAAGCTACTTACATTCTTTCAGGTTCTCTCCAGAAAACACCTGCAAACGGAATATTTTACAGACATCACTGGTACACCCTTGTTTTATTCTAGTATAAGTTATATTGCTAAGGCACTTGGAATCAATGCTAGAAGGTTGACTGACAGAATTGCCTTACTTACATACCTAGGACTTATAAAAAAGGTGCCTGAAGAGGAAATACCTGAACATTTATTGAAGAAAGCGAAGTTTGAAGCGGCTAAAAAAAATCAAACATATTTAACAACTTACTATTCAATTCCCGAATATAATCATGAAACACTAAGTAAATGCGAAGAGAAAGCTATAGAGTTCGTAGATTGCGGTTTTACCATGAAAGCATTTAGTCGAGAAATGATACTGCGTACACTAGGTCAAGAGGAAGCTGATCGAGTATTTCCCCAAATGAAAAATAAAAAGGTAGTAGATACTCAACTTGTTAAGACAATTGAACGAGTAACTATGGAATTGGTGGAGAAAAAGGGCTGGACAACTGAGACTGAAGTGATAAAAAATGTGAACCCAGTTGTGAAAGAAACTAAATCATTAGTTGAAACTAAAATCAAAAGAACTATGAGTGAGGTATGTATCAAATATGGAATGGTAAAACAGAGACTAAATAAGGTTATTAAAGAAGAGTTAGATATTCCATGTAAGGGGTATCCGACTATAATTATAAATGAAGAAGTATTAAACGATATTACATAAATTAAAAGTTTATAGTAGAAAAACATAAGCCTAAGTAATAAAAGATTGCAAAGTGAAATTTTCGATTAACCTTAGGTTAAAACATAAAGAAACGTAAATATAAACATAATGTTAATCGAGAATTTTACAAAAAAAGTGTTTAATTGAGTATTTGTTCTTTACTTTTTGGAAATAATAAATACTTTGTGTATATTTCATGAGCAGATTGGTCACAATCCTAACAAAATAAAAAAAGGATGGTGTCCAATTTGAATAAGAAGGAATATCAAGAGTTTTTAGCACAATTAAAAATGAGAGGGTACTCTCTTCTCTCCCCAGAGGTGAAAAACAGAACTGAAAAGGTTATGCTGCAATGTCCTAAGAACCATGTGTTTTCAATGAGCAGTAAGGATTTCTTAAAAGGAAGAGGGTGTTCATACTGTAGTGGTAAAAGGGTCTTGCCTGAGGAATCTTTCGGTGTTTTATACCCAAGTATAATGAAAACTTGGGATTATATGAAAAACGAAGGTATTAATCCAGAAGAATTAGCACCTAATTCAGGTAAGCGGCTATGGTGGATTTGTGAGAAAGGTCATCATTGGGAAGCAAGGGTATGTAATAGAACAAGAGGAACAGGTTGTCCTTTTTGCAATGGCAAAAAAGTAGTACCAAAAGAGTCACTAATGGGGCTATTTCCAGATGTTGCGTTAGAATGGAATTATGAAAAAAATGGAAATGATTCTCCTAACATGTTCACTCCAAGATCTAATAAAGAAGTATGGTGGATTTGTTCTAATGGTCATGAATGGAAGATGAAAATAGCAAGTAGGACTAATGGTGCTCCCTGTCCTACTTGTAAAAATGAAAACAACTTATCTGAAAATTCCCTTGAGATTACTCATCCAGATATAGCTAAAGAATGGCATTCAACGAAAAATGTACTGTCACCTTCTGATGTTTCTTACGGAAGCACTAAAAAAGTATGGTGGATTTGTAAATCTGGTCATGAATGGAAAGCATCTTGTAACAATAGATCAAAAGGGAGAGGATGTCCTTATTGTTCAAACAAAAAAGTTACTATAGAAAGTTCAATAGGATCTCTAAGAAAGGAGTTATTAAAAGAATGGCATCATAATAAAAATGGGTTACTTTCTCCATATGAGGTATCAATTGGATCAGGGAAGAAAGTTTGGTGGGTATGTAACCATGGTCATGAGTGGAAAACAGCTGTTAACAAAAGGGTTGCCGGACAAGGGTGTCCTAAATGTAAAATCTATACCCAAACTTCATTCGCGGAGCAAGCGATTTATTTTTATGTAGTACAAATTTTTGGCAGTGCCAAGAATAGACATAAAATGAATGAAGGTTCTAATAAATGTGAAGTAGATGTCTATATACCTGAGTTGAATGTCGCTATTGAGTATGATGGATATACGCACAAAAGGATGGAGCAGCAAATACGAGACAAGAATAAAAATCGAATATTAAAAAAACTGTGTGTTCCTTTGTTTAGAATACGAACAGAGAATCTTCCGTTTATGGAGTATTATAGTGCTTGCACTATTAATCACTCGAAAGAATTAGGTCTTGATCAATGCATCACTGCGTTGTTTGAGTGCTTTGAAGAAATGTTTTCTTTGGGTGAAAAACACAGAAAAAAGATCAAAGAACTTTCGATCAATACTCAAGAGGCCGCTGTAAAGATATACAGCCAGTATTTAAAATTCAAGAAAACAAAGAATACAGATGAACTAACTCACCTAGAGAAAGAATGGAATGGCGAAAAAAACGAAGGGCTATCATTAGGGCAGTTCTCACCTTATTCTAATAAGAAAGTTTGGTGGATCTGTAAGTATGGACATGAATGGAAAACAACTCTTGGTCATAGGAGCAGGGGAACCAATTGTCCTGACTGTAGCGGGAGGAGGGTTAGCGACCTTAATTCCTTGGAAAAGAACAACCCCCACCTTGCAAGAGAATGGAATTACCAACTAAATGACAAGGTCCCAAAAGAGGTGGCAGTAAATTCTAATAAGTATTTTTGGTGGGTTTGCTCTAAAGGTCATGAATGGGAAGCCACGGTTAATAATCGTAATTGTTTAAACAGAGGCTGTCCTTATTGTTCTGGAAGAAGGAAGGTTGTAAGTTAATATAACCTTTAACACAACGCACAACGTATCTAGTAAGAGTACAGGAGTAGCCCTGTACTCTTATTTGATTTAACTCCTGCATTTATAGAGTATATTTTTGTATTAAGATAAATGTGGCGTCATGTTGTGAGTTGAAGATTGAGGTTTGTTAGTTCATTCGAGCGATAATGGAATTGTGTGCGGTCGCTTACTTCAAAGTAAATATACAGTTACTTAAGTGGCGCAATGAGTGTCTTCTAAAGGAGTTGGTTATAAATAAAACATGAATTTTATTTTAATTATAACTCTGTTATAGTTGATAGTTAATACTTGTGAAATTTATCCTAAGAATAGTCTTGGTAAAGGGTAGTTTATGAGAATGAGAGGCTGCTGTTTTATAGCCCCAAAAGATGTTTCTTATAAAATAGTATTGTGGAAAATTAGAAATTCATGGATAATATATATCAAGGAAAAGGGTTAAAGGAGAAGTAGATATGTCTGAAATAGAAAATCAAAATAGTGTTCCAGATACAATTTTTATTAGCCATGCTAGTAAAGATAAAGAATATGTGAAAGAACTAGTAAATTTATTAACCCCTTTAAATGTCCCCAATATAGTATGTAGCTCACTTTATGGGTACCATATTCCAAATGATTCAGATATCTATGAATATTTAGCTCAAAATATTAATAGGAACGCACGTGTTGTCTTTGTATTATCAAAAAACTATTACGATAGTGTCGCATGCTTAAATGAAATGGGAGCATGTTGGATTTTGAATAAGAATTATACCACAATATTAACTCCTAACTTTGAGTTTGAAGAGATAGCAGGTGCTGTCAACCCAAATCAAATGTCATTTAAATTAACTGATACAGACAGGCTTAGTGAATTTATTGAGGGCATAAAAAGCGAATTTAATACAACTGGATTACCAACGATGCAATTTGCAGATTTAGTTACATCTACTGTTCAAAATGTAAATCAAATTGGTTATGATGAAAAAGTTAATATGGAGAATGCAACTTCTAATATTGAAAGTTGTAGGAATAGGGAAGGGAAGTTAGACGTTGCTTTAAGAGTTATCAATCCTACTCAGGATAGAATTAAGATAGATTCTATAATTTTTAATTTTAAGGACAATCAACAGCAAACTTTAATAGTAGAACAGGATAATTTAGATTTATTACTCCATAAAAATGAAAATCGTATCTTACATTTTGAATTAGACTACGGTGAGAGTAACTATAATCATTACCGATCAATACTTGAAGAAGTCGAACTACGCTCATATATTGATGCATGGTAGGAGGTAATTAACTTGAAAGTAAAATTAAATTCAGAGCAAGAAAAAATGCGATTGCGCATACAAGAATTATATAATGAGGCAATGAATTATTTTAAAAATAAACCAACAAATATTCCTTCAAGCCGTATGGAGGATATTATAAATGAATTGGGATTTTTAGGTCATAAGCTACATATGCAATTAAATCCTAAACCTAAACATCATAGATATATGATTGAAAATAGCGGTATGCAACCAGAAGATCCTGATTTTTATTACCACATCCATCCAATAGAAGACTTGTTGAAATATTTGGATGATCCACATGCAAATGATGACCCAGAAGATGTTACTTTAGATGAAAAATTTGAATTTAAAGTCTACACTAGAAGATGGGGACACGAAGATTTGTATAATATTACCCGTAATAAAGACGGGTGGTATATTAGCCATTTATCTCATGAAGGTCAGGGCGGAAAAAATGCAGAACCAATTTTAAGCTATATATTGCGGCACGATAGTGTCTCTTATCCTCAAAATCTCCCGAGGGTTATGGAAGATATTTGGATTAGAGCTAAAGATGAAGGGCTGACAAAAGAACAAGTTCAAGAAATGTTGAAACAAGTAGCAGACTGGATAAGTATTGTTGAAGAAAATTACCCAAGTGATATTGGTCGATAAGTTATTAAAAATGTCTACAGTTTATTTAACTACTAAAAGAAAAATACCTTTGTATGAAATTGTGAGTAGCATTACTAAAAAGATTCTTTTAACAGCCACAATCCTTTTATTAAAAGGATTGTGGCTGTTTTAATTTTATATCTTCACTAAGGTTGTGATGTACTAAAAAGATTTTGTGTATCTAAACAAATGGGGTATTGGTCAGTATCATACCTTGGAAATGAATATCGAAATGGATACATTAAGCTATTGTCTTTCATTTGTTGTATAACTGTGGCGGCTTACCTTTGCTTTGAGAGACTTGATTAACTTATGATTCCATTTTTCCCATAATTTGTCTAAATCTCTCGCTTTTTAAGTAGTCTTCAGTATCATTCTTAAATCAAATTCAAGAAGATATATTCCTGTTACGCCTCTCTCTAATATACCATCTGCCATGACACCTTTTTCTCTCAGTATTAAAATTGGCAAACCTTATCAAATAGTATCTTATGCCATTTTACGATGATACAGGTGAAGTTGATCTTGGAGCTTAGACTTTTAAAGATTTTGTTGATAATAAACAAATAATTCAACATGGCTAATTAAACTTATCAGTCTAAACCCTTCCTAAATTTAAGCTTTTTTGGTAGAAGAGACTTTGAGTATTGCTGAACAGTAATCGGTAGAGGCTTAATATTAAAAAGGAGCGGTATAGATTTTACTAACCGCTCCTTTTCTTTGAGTGAAGCTATAATATACCCATCCTAGACCCTGACAAGTTTACGAATAGGTACAATTATAATTTTAATTGAAGGTCATTGATAAGTCAAAACCATTAGATTTGTATCTTTATTCCACGGCACTTAATAAAAAGGGAGGAGGTTTTGCTATTCCTAAAAGCTAATTCTTTTTATTTTTGATTTTATTTAGTAAATCCTCCGCTTTTTGCTTTCTTTTTTGTGTTTCCTGCTTAAGAGGTCGATAAGCTACTGTAGAATCTATGGTTATTTCTTGAACTATATCTCCTTCTGAGACATTTTCGGTAAAGTGTTCTCTAGGAACGTTTTTTTGCACACTCTCTTCACCCTTTTTTAAAAGGACTGCAATATCTCCTTCAAAGCGATCAATTGTGTATTTAATAATATCACCCCAGAGTTATATATGGTCTCATCTCTTCAAGAGTTGCTGGACCAATATATTTTACATTTAAGAGTTGATTATAGGAAGTAAAAGGACCATAGGTATTTCTATAATCAATGATGTTTTGTGCGATTGCTGGTCCAACACCTTTAATGAGTTGAAGTGTTTCGTAATCCGCTGTGTTTACGTTAATTGGATACTGTGGATCAGGATCTGGAGTCGGTTCAGGCTCAGGCTCTGGTTCAGGATTAATATTTGTTCCGCAATTATCAGAACCGTCAAATGGACTAGCATCCACATGGTAACTATTTCCGTTCGTAGTTACAGTGATAGTTCCTGCATCACAAGTTGAGTATAACGTTGCTCCAGCATCCCACATACGGTTTACAACGGTAGAATCTGGGTGCCCATAACTGTTAGGACCATAAGACAAAATACCAACCTCAGGATCAACAGCATTTACAAATGCAGAAGATGTAGAATTTGATGCTCCATGGTGTCCCAGCTTAAGAATCTCAGCTTCAACATCGTACTGCTCGATGATTTCCTGTTCAATGTCTACAGAGGCATCGCCTGTTAACATGAAATCTATTTGATTATGAGATACCTTCAAAACAATAGACGACTCGTTGTTATCACTTGAGCTATGCAAGCTGTTAAGTACATTGATGTCTAAAGTATCATCCAAGTTCAAGGAATCTCCTGCTGATGGTGTTTCAAATGGAATGTTCTTCTGGTCAATGAGAGTTAAGTATTCCATATAAGTATCAGTAGTATGAGGCTTACCGCTATCTACTACTTTCTTGACTTCCACTTGCTCAAGAACATCAATTAGTCCGCCAATATGATCGGCATCCGGGTGAGTTGCTACCATTATATCGATACTGTCAATTCCTGAGGAAGCTAGGTAATCTACAATTTCTTCCCCTGCAGATTTACGGCCACCATCGATTAGGATTGTCTTTCCAGATGGAGATTCTATTAATGTACTATCCCCTTGTCCAACATCAATGAAGTGAACTTCTAAATCATCCATAGAACGGAATGAAGGCTCAATTGTTGCTGCTAGGACTTTAGCGAATTCAGCACGTGTGATATCTTTATATGGCTTGAAGCTGCCATCTGGTGTTCCGTTAATTATATTTTGAGAGTACAAGTCCATAATACTGCCTGTAGCCCATGAGATATTTTGAGCGTCTGGCAAGCCATTAACAGAGCCATTTCTCTTAATGTCATAGGCACGATCAACCATTACAGCAGCTTCAGCACGACTAATAGGGTCTGTTGGACGGACTTTGTTGTCGTACCCTTTAATTATCCCCTTTTCATACGCCACTGCAACTTCATTATAGTAATACTTCCCTTTAGATAGATCAGTGAATGGGGGAGTAGATGTAGGACTAGCATTAGGGAATAAGTCTCTCACAAGCATTACTGCAACCTGTCCTCTTGTCACATCCATTTGGGGACCGAAAGTACCATCCGGAAAACCATTAATAATCCCTTCATCAGTCAAGTAAATGATTTCTTCTTTAGCCCAAGGGACGTGCTCTAAATCTGGAAAACTACTAGCTTTTACACTCGTATTATTGAGTGAGAAAACAAATGCGAGTGAAAGCAAAATAGAAAAAAGCTGTTTCACTATTATTCCTCCTTTATTATTGTGTTCGTTATTAAGTATATTACATAATTCTACCATTTGTAAGGGATGTGAGTGTGGTTATATATTTTCATTTGATTGTATATCCATAATGGTTAGCGGTTAAAGAGAGTCTGAATTTCAGTAAATTAAAGCACTCATACATATTAAATGTGGTATAATTTACCTATCTATATTTAAAAAAGAAGGTGCGTAAGTTGTATAATAGAATAACCTCTATCAATTTCCTCAATCATTTCCGTGTTAAAGCAGAATTCGACTATAATTATTATCTACATTTCACACTCCCAGAAAGAGAAGGTACACATGTAATCAAATTCAATGAATGTCGAAAGGTACATGATGATATATTTTTAATCCAATATTATGAATGGGATAACAAATCAAATAACATATCCAATTTTACTGGACATCAAATGCATATAAGTGAAAGCCAGATAGTTAGAATCACAGTTAAAGATAAAAATGAATATTATCCTAGCTATGTAATAAATTAGTAGTTTATCCTCATCTGAAAGTGGAGTAGGGGATGTTACTTAAGGGCGTTTGGGTCAATTTTAAATACACACATAACTGTAATTATATGAAATTCCTGAAGGGGGGATGGTTTACAGGTGTGCTATATAAATGGAATTCACCAATGCAATTAGTTGATCATCGGCGACAGGTTAAAGATAATATGAAGTATTTTCTTAATTCACTTTATTTGTTAAAGGTATATCCTTTCTGCTATCGAATAAGATAAATCAGTCAGAAAGGGTGGTGGGTGGAATTTTAAAAAGTAAATTAAATACCCCAGTGTCTTACTTGGTTGGGTTTGTTTGGCTTTATATTGTCTCATATGCGGGTGTGTTGATTATGAATGATGAAACACCAGTTTTATTATTACTTTTGATAATTCTGATTGGCCCATTTACCAGCGGGGGATTACTATTCTTTATTTCTAAAAATAACAATATAATTCATGGAGGGATCTGTCCAAGTTTATTTCTCTTCATTAATGATATCCTTTTCCCTAGCGAATTTGCTAAAGGTGAAGGGGTTCTTGATCAATACGGACTCTATATTGTTTTCTTTACAATAGGCTTAGTTGGTGCATATATTACAAATAAAATGAAATGACTACTAAGCAGAAAAGTAGAGACTACAGGATATCTTTAGTTAGATAGATAGTTGCAGGAAAAAATCACCTCTTGTCGAAAGGTATGTTTAGAGGTGATGGATATGGAAAAGGAGTCCCCCACGCAAGTTAAGCAGGGAGAATACCCCGTAACTATTTATGAAGGGGAGAGACTTTTAATAAAATGCTCAAGTCTCCAAGAGGCTGCACGATTTATTAAGGAAAGAACTAATGATAAATTTTTCAGGTGGACACCCATCAATAAAAGTCTTTGGTACGATGAGCCTTATTCAATTGGAGGAGCCACTTTTCATTTTGTAACAGATCCAAAAATTAAAAAGGAAAAACTTAAAGAATTAAGTGAAAAGAAGTTTAAGAATTAAAACAAAAAGGTGGTATATCAATTGATAGAAGTCCTTCTTGATCATTCTTACGAAGATGATTATTTTATGATTTCGGATGTAACTGTAAACATAAAAGACTCTCAAGAAAAAGAACGAGTTAAGGAATTAGTTGAAAAACACAACCTTGTAGGTTGGCTGGTAGATGTGGATAGAGGACTATCCAAGAGATTAGCCAATTTATTACAAGTAGATGCGGAATTAATTGATTTTGACACAAATGATATAGACATAATGTAGTTAACTAAATGCAGTTTTAACAGGCACGGATATCTAAGATTGGTATATGGAGAAGGAAAAGTATTCCTTTGTCGAACAATCATTTTAGAGGGTTGGGTGGGAGGTGGACTTTTTATATGGAAGTATTTGTTCTGTTTATATTAATAGCAAGCGTCTACGTCTTGATTAAGGCGAAAAAACGGGAGAAAGAACGATTGCGGAAGCTTAGAAGTGCAGCCATTGCTGAAGTTGACAATATGTCCGGCATCATGTTCGAAGAATACCTTAAAGCTTTGTTGAAGTCTAGGGGATACAAGGTTCGTATGACTCTTTCATCCGGTGATTTTGGTGCTGATTTAATATTAGATGATAATTTAAATACTATTGTAGTCCAATCAAAGAGATATGCTAAAAAGGTTGGGGTAGGAGCAGTTCAAGAGGTTGTTTCTGCGAAAAGCTACTATCAAGCTGATGAGTGCTGGGTTATAACAAATAACTACTTTACAAAACCTGCTCAAAAATTAGCAAAAGTCAATAATGCGACCTTGGTTGATAGGTATCAGCTAATTGATTGGATTCATGAAGAAGAGAATAATACTAAAAAACAATTAAACTAATGGGATGAACTTAGCTTAGTATTACATAGTTAATTTTATATTTTTTATTGTCTTAAGGCAGGTTATAATTTCCCTTTTATCGAAATATTGTATAATAGAAGGGAGGGTGTATAAAC
Organism: Halobacillus dabanensis; assembly: GCF_900114165.1. Lineage (GTDB taxonomy): Bacteria > Bacillota > Bacilli > Bacillales > Halobacillaceae > Halobacillus > Halobacillus dabanensis. Next base: position 133,505 of record NZ_FOSB01000002.1, on the reverse strand, counting down.
GTGGAAAATCATCAAATTGAATATCAACAAGGCGAGTATATTAAAAGTAATACCCCAGTTGAAGCCAGATCACTTTCCGTTTACGCTGAAATTCCTTTGAGAATAGTGCAGAAGGATAAAGGAGGCAATCATCTATATTCCTCTGATATTGTATTTGCAGAGAACAAAAATCGGATATTGACTTTGAACGAAGAAACAAAACATATAGATGTAATAGCTCTAGAAAGCGGAAGGTCTATTTATCCTATTACTGTATCTAATTATTAATATCTATATTTAAACACCCCAATAGGGGTGTTTTTTATTGGTTTGGATAAATCCCAAACTAACCCAATCAGGAAGTAGTTTTATCGGGCAGCCTATGACTAACTCTCTATGCCACAAAAGATATGATAGCTATAAACAGTAGAGATGGTTTTTGGTTGTATCTAACCACCGATAGCAGCAGCTCAGGTTATAAATATTGGCGTGGAGAGTATGAAGCATAGTAATGTCTTACAAGATTAAATTGTAGCCTCATTTTTGTTTTTTAGTCATATAGAAGGAGGTATATGGAATTATTATGGAGAAATAGATATAAAAAGGGAGGAGTCTAATGAAAAAGTTTTTAATATTGTTCTGTCTCTTATTACTATTTGGTTGTGGAGCGGAAGAAACTCAAGGTGCAAAAGAAGAGGAAGGTTTGACTGAAGCGGAGTATGGTGCAAAGTTAGAACAAATTTCAACTGACATCGTAAATAGTGGAGCTACTGCTGAGGAAATGCTAAATATATATTCTCAATTTTGGAGTACGGCGATCGAACGTGACATTACAAAAGATGACCTACAAACAGTATTAGATATATCTATTAGTGATATGGAAGAGTATTTTAAATATGATTTTTATGACCCCCTTCCAGTTGCTACTAGAGGTGATTTTGATTCAGTTATCATTGGCATTCAGAATTTCTATAACGGTAATGGTAAGGTAGAGGAATTGCAAAGTGCTTCTTCTAAAATTGAAAGTAATTTAAAGGAATTAAATGATCCACCTGAAAAATTCCAGAAGGTTTATGATGAAACGCTTGAATTGTACGCTAACTATAATGAATTTATTTCATTAGCAGAAAGCCCTACTGGTTCATTATTAGAGTTTAATAAAAAGTTTGATGAATTATCTACTAACATTGTAAGCAGTGTAGATAAAATTGAAGTTATGATGCCTACAATCGAGGAATAAACATTATTTAGAGAAGAAACTCTTTAATATAGAAACGTACGTTCGACTGTGTTATAGTTGTAAATGTCCCATTGAAAAATTAAAAATCCACGAACAATGTTCTTATAATGGGATACTCACCTACCGCCATAGGTGAGTTTTTTATTGTTTGATTTTGGCCTCTCACTTACCATTAAGTGTTTGAGAAGCTTTACGGTATGCCCGCAACAAAAAACGAAAGCTCTTTAATGGATTTATCGAGATCGATTATTATCAAAAGTCCGTCTTCCAATTTCTTTATTTTTGTATGATGTATTGATATAATTGAATTGTGACGTACACATATTGAATAATGGTAATTTAGGTGCTTGTGTACTTAGTCATACAAACACATATAAACAGGGTAATTATGCTTTGAAAACGTTGATATAGAAGGCTTTATGCTATTTTTTATTTAGTAGTACCGACCGTGTAGCGAAGTACAACCAACTTCTTCGTATCGAAGACCAGTTGCTTGGAACAGCTACTTACGCTGGCGAGAAAGCATTCTACAACTTGAATAAATAAGTTTTAAAATGAGCCTCTCTGATGATTCAGAGGGGCTTTTTTCTATGATATGATAAAGGCATACAATCAGGAGTAGGAGAACGAACAATGATGAAAAGGTTGATCAAGTTTGCTTTATTTGTAATGGTTATTTATGGCCTGTATACGGGATATTCTATATGGACCTATGGAGATGAGACACCATTATCAAATAAGGCGGATGCGGCTATTATTCTTGGGGCCGCGCAATGGAACGGGAAACCCAGCCCAGTGTTTGAAGGGCGATTAAAGCAAGGAATTGAGCTTTATGAAGAAGGGGTCGTCGAATACTTGGTCCTGACAGGCGGAAAGAGTGAAGATGCAGTTTCTTCGGAAGCAGAAGTAGGGAGAGAATACGCCATTGAAAAGGGAATACCAAAGGAAGATATTTTGTATGAGGATCTTTCAGTGGTGACAGAAGAAAACCTTTCCAATGCTAAAGAAGTGACAAAGAAAAATAGCATTCATTCTTACCTATTAGTCAGTGATCAATTTCATTTAAAAAGAGCAGTCGCTATGGCTGAAAATCTAGGAATGAATGTTAAAGGTGTACCTACTCAATATTCCGCTTATAAGAGTCTGGAAACGAAGGTTCCTTTTTTTCTAAAAGAGTGGGGATACTGGCTTGGTCACCCAATAACGAAGTTGATGATTTTATGAGGGGAAGATTTTTATGGAGCTGTTAGAGGCGATACAAAGTCGTCGTTCTATACATGAATATAAAAGGAACCTGGTAGAAGCAAAAACAATGGAATACCTCTTTTCAGAGGCTGCCTGGGCACCAAATCATCGTATGAAAGAACCTTGGAATATCCGGCTTTACCAGGAGAATGGCAAAAAGAGTTATGTGGAATCCGTTTTGAGGAGTTATAGAAGGCAAGGATTTTTTGAAGGGTATGACCAGGATAAGCAAACACGCTTAGAGCAAGGGATTGAAGACTTTCTTTGGAATATTCCGCATCATGCATTGATCTACATGGAAAAGGATGAAGATCAACGAAAGTATGAAGAGGATTATGCAGCGGTTTGTGCTTATATTCAAAACTTCCAGTTATTGGCTTGGCAGGAGCATGTAGGTGTATTATGGACAACTAGTCCTTACTTACACGATCCGCAATTCGCGGAAGACATAGGTTTAGATCCAAAGGTCTATAAGCTGGTTTCTGTCCTGCAAATCGGTTACCCAAAAAGAATCCCAGTTCCTAAAAGAAGAACCCCCATTCATAAAAAACTCCATATCTTTGATGGAAATGAAAAAAGCTGACACTATTTAAGTGTCAGCTTTCAGCTTTTTTATGAACATCTTTAGGATGATCTTCATCTGGCAACGGATCAACAGTGTGTTTATAGTCATAACCTTTAGAGACAGCCATGCCAAACATAGCAGCAATCCCAATGACTATAGCGATACATACAAGCATGATAACCGTAAAAGTCATGGAAACACATCTCTTTCTCATTGAACATACTCCAAAGAGGGTGTCTTTGGATCACACCTATTTTCCCATAGAATTGCCGAGAATACTACTTCATTTGTGTCTTTTCTTTTACGAAAGCGACAACTTCTTCTGCAGTGCCCATGGAAAGAATTTCATCTTTGTAAGAAGCTAATTCTTTCTTAGAAAGGTCTCTGATCTGTGTACGTGCTGGGAGTATGGATGTGGCGCTCATACTGAATTCATCCAGTCCAAGTCCAAGAAGGATAGGGATTGCAATCTCATCTCCTGCCATCTCTCCACACATTCCAGCCCATTTGCCTTCCGCGTGAGCCGCTTCAATAACATTGTTGACCAAGTTCAATATTGCTGGGTTATATGGCTGATATAAGTAGGATACGCGCTCATTCATACGGTCGGCAGCCATGGTGTATTGAATAAGGTCATTGGTACCGATGCTGAAGAAGTCTACTTCTTTGGCAAATTGACGAGCGATGACAGCAGTAGCAGGAATTTCGACCATCATACCGACTTCGATATCGTTAGAGACGTCTTGTCCTTCATTCTTCAAATTTGTACGTTCTTCTTCTAGAATTGCTTTCGCTTGGCGAAACTCTTCTAGTGTAGCAATCATTGGGAACATGATTTTCAAGTTACCGTGTACGCTAGCACGAAGCAATGCGCGAAGTTGGACGCGGAAGATGTCGTCACGTTCCAGGCAAAGGCGGATGGCACGGTAACCCAGGAACGGGTTCATTTCCTCTGGAAGATCCAGATAATCCAACTCTTTGTCTCCACCGATATCGAGTGTACGAACAACGACAGGCTTGTCACCCATTTGTTTCAGGACAGAAGAGTAGGCGTCGAACTGTTCTTCTTCTGTTGGAAGTTGGCTTTTACCCATGTAAAGGAATTCCGTGCGGTATAGGCCGACACCTTCACCACCGTTGTTAAGGACGCCTTCCACGTCGTCAGGAGTCCCGATATTAGCAACAAGCTCTACATGTTCTCCTTCAGAAGTGACGGTTGCTTCATCTTTCAGCTTCGCCCATTCTTCCTTCTGTTTTTCGAAATCTTCTTGTTTTTGTTTGTATTGATTGATCTGATCATCACTAGGATCGACGATAACGTCCCCGTTGATTCCATCTACAATAATCATCGTATCCTTCCCTGCCTGGGAAGTGATGTTTTTGGTTCCGACAACTGCAGGGATCTCTAGAGAACGAGCCATGATAGCGGAGTGGGAAGTGCGTCCACCGATATCTGTCGTAAATCCTTTGACGAACTGTTTATTCAGCTGAGCCGTATCAGAAGGAGTCAAATCGTCAGCTACGATGACAACTTCTTCATTGATCAGTGCAGGATCCGGGAATGTTACACCAAGCAAGTGTGCCATCACACGCTTCGTCACATCCTGGATATCAGCGGCACGCTCACGCATATATTCATTGTCCATGCCTTTGAACATGTCGATGAACATATTTGCTGTTTCAGAAAGCGCTGCTTCTGCATTGACGTTTTCACTCTTGATTTTATCTTCGATTGGTTGAATCAACTCTGGGTCACTCAACACCAATAGGTGAGCAGAGAAAATTTCTGCATGCTCATCTCCTAATGATTTTCTTGTATGTTCTTTGATCTTCTCAAGCTCTGATTTAGACGTATCCAGAGCATCATGTAGTCGTTTGACCTCTTGTTCGGGTAATTCTATATCTTTCTTACTGAAAGAAAGGTCAGGTGCTTCCAAGCGGTAGACCTTTGCAATGGCTATACCGCTGGAAGCTGCTATTCCTTGAAGCTGTGTCATGCTGTTATTCCCCCAAGCCTTCGTTCTTCATCGTTGTTTCTAAATGATCGATTGCTTCTTGTTCGTCACTGCCTTCTGCTGTGATTTTAACCTCAGCATCAGCTGGAATCCCAAGACTCATGATTCCCATGATCGATTTCAGGTTGACTGATTTCTCTTTGTAGTGAAGATTGATATCTGACTCATATTTACCTGCATTTTGTACCAGTACTGTTGCAGGACGAGCGTGAACACCGTCTGACGATGTGATTTTAAAAGTTACTTCTACCATTATAATTCCTCCTTAAAAAATATCTTATCATTGAGTTACCCTAACTTTATTATTTTAAGCCTTTCGCAGGTCTTTTTTCAAGAATCCTACAATAATTGCACCAAGAATAGATCCGGCAATAATTGCCACAAGATAAAGGACGATTTGCATGAAGCCGCCTTCGACGAGTGGAGCAACGATAATACCACCATGAGGAGCTCGTAAGCCGATTCCAAATAGCATTGTCAGCATCCCTGTTAAGGCACTACCAGCTACCATAGATGGAATGACACGTCCTGGGTCGGCAGCAGCAAAGGGAATCGCACCTTCTGTGATGAAAAATGCTCCAAGTGGATAGGCTGCTTTACCCGTTTCTCTTTCTTGATCTGTGAATTTATTTTTGAAAAATGTTGTAGCTAAGGCCATCGCTAATGGTGGGACCATTCCCCCTGCCATAGCTGCTGCTATAAACGTATAGTTCCCAGCATCCAGAGCGGCAATTCCGAATGTGTATGCGGCTTTGTTAACAGGACCTCCCATATCAACAGCCATCATTCCACCGACAATCAATCCAAGCAAAGCTAAATTTGAACCACTCATACTTTCTAAGAACCCGAATAGAGCTGTGTAAACACTAGTCAACGCAGGGTTGATCAGTAACATGATCATACCTGTTCCGAAAATCGCAAGGACCGGATAGAAAAGGACGGTTTTCATACCATCAAGAATTGCAGGTAGACCTTCTAACCATTTTTTAATAAGCAGTGTCAAATAACCAGCTAAGAAGCCGGCAATCAGACCGCCTAAGAAACCAGAACCGTTACCCGCACCTTCAACCGTTTGCGTAATAGCAATAAAACCACCGATCATACCAGGAGCAAAACCAGGACGGTCAGCAATACTCATCGCAATGAAACCGGCCAATACAGGGACGAGTAGGAAGAAGGCTGCATCCCCACCGATTGTACTTAACATTTGTGCAAACTGGTTGTCTGACTCAATACCGAAGAAGAAGGAAATGGCAATAAGTATTCCTCCGCCGACAACGAAAGGAAGCATATTAGAAACACCGTTCATCAAGTGTTTATAAACACCTTTACGCTGACCTTTTTCATCAGATGATTCTTTATTGCTCCCTCCGCCTTGATATAGAGGGGCATCTTTATTTACGGCTTTATTAATCAGTTCTTTTGGTTCGTGAATCGCTTTTGCGACAGGAACTTCAATAACAGGCTTGCCATTGAACGGTTCCATATCGACTTTCGTATCAGCTGCAACGATGATAGCGTCTGCTTCTGCAATATCTTCATTTGTCAGTCGGTTCTTAATTCCGCCAGAGCCATTGGTTTGTACTTTAATGTTCACACCCATTTCCTTAGCCGTAGCTTTCAATTTATCAGCGGCCATAAAGGTGTGTGCAATACCGGTTGGACATGCAGTGACGGCCAAAATCTTTCCTGCCGGCTGATCTGCCGTCTCTTCATCATCATCTTCTTCTGCTTCTTTTGCGTTAATCGCTTCGATAACATCTGCTTCCGTTTTGGCAGCTTCCAATTTCTCCCGGAATTTATTATCCATTAAGAAGGAAGAAAGGCGAGATAATGTTTCTAAATGCGTGTTGTTTGCACCTTCAGAAGCTGCGATCATGAAGAATAGGTTGGTAGGTTGTCCATCCAGGGATTCATAATCAAGCCCTTCCTGTGATCGACCAAATGCAATAGCAGGGGTATCGACCGCTGATGTCTTCGCATGTGGAATGGCGATTCCTTCTCCGATTCCAGTGGTACTTTGGGCTTCACGATCATTGATGGCTTGCTTAAATGCGTCACGATCTTTAAGTTTTCCGGCACCATCTAATTTTCCTACAAGTTCATCAATCGCTTCAGGCTTAGATGCGGCTGACATATTTAAAAGGATGGTGTCTTTTGTCAATAAATCTGTAATTTTCATTTTGTTCACTCCCCTTTACTCATGTTGTATATGTGAATTTGACTGAGAAGGATTTCGACATCTTCCTTCTTGCATAAATCGTCTTGGAAAGCGGTAGCACTTCCAGTAGCGACTCCATATTGAAAAGCGGTTTCCAGTGTTTCTTCCTTTTCTAATGCAGATAAGAATCCTGCGACAACTGAATCTCCTGCCCCTACGGAATTTTTCACTTTTCCTTCAGGGACGTTTGCGTAGAGCTTCTTGTTTTGGCCGACATAAACTGCTCCCTGACCTCCCATGGAAACAATGACATGTTCCACGCCTTTGTCTACTAGTTTCTGTGCATACTCAGCTGCTTTTTCTTTAGAATCGATGGTTACATTGAACAACTCACCGAGTTCATGATGGTTCGGTTTTAATAAGAAGAGAGGATGACCAAGCAGTTGTTCTAAAGCTCCCCCTGATGTATCTGCGACCACTTTTACTCCCTGTTTGTTACAGAGAGAGGTCATTTGCACATAAAAATCAGTAGGAAGGGAAGAAGGGAGGCTCCCTGCCAGTACAAGAGTATCTTTATTGGATAAAAGCTTGATTTGGTCCAGTAACTCTTTCTGAAGTTCTTCGGATATCTCTGCCCCTGGGCCATTGATTTCCGTTTCCTCTGTGCTCTTCAACTTGACGTTAATTCTGGTGGTCTGGGATGTATCGATAAATTGGTGCTGGATTTTTTCCTTATCAAGAAATTCTTTGATGAAAGCACCTGTAAAACCACCGTTGTAGCCAAGCGCTTTTGTTGGGACATCAAACCGTGAAACGACACGGGAAACGTTGATCCCTTTTCCGCCCGGGTAAAAATATGTTTGGGTGGCTCTATTCAAATCTCCTGCTTCGAATGCCTCCACATTCATGATGTAATCAATGGAAGGATTCATCGTGCATGTGTATATCATGTTGTCACAACCTTTATATTCGTCTTTTTCAAGTAGTCATCCATTGACTTTCCTTGATAATTTGTAATGATTTCCGCTTCAGACAAATCGGAAAATCTCAAGAAAGCAACCTCATTAAACTTAGAGTGATCAACCAATATATATCGTTTTCTTGATAGGTTTAAAGTTGTTTGTTTGATGGCAGCTTCCTCAGGGTCTGGTGTAGTGAATCCATCTTCTACCGTCACGCCGTTTGCCCCTATGAAACATTGGTCAAAGCGATATTGCTGCAAGTTCTTTATGGCTCCAGGGCCAACAACGGCTCCCGTTTGATGTTTTACTAGCCCTCCAAGTACATAAGTCATAACTTTGTTTTCATTCAAGGCATCGAGATGACTTAAACCGTTTGTAACGACCATGATATTCTTCCCTTTTAAAAAGGGGATCATTTCATATGTCGTGGAACCTGCATCAATGAAAATACAGTCTCCATCTTTGACAAGAGAAGCTGCAAATTTAGCGATGGCCTGCTTTTCTTTGTGATATTTAGTTATTTTTTCTCCCATCGATAACTCTTCGCTCGCTGGGTTCCTTATAGATGCACCACCATGTACTCTCCGTAACAACCCTTGCTCTTCTAATTGGTCCAGGTCACGGCGAATAGTAGATTCCGAAGCGCCAGTAACCTCCACCAACTGTTTTATTTTTGCTGTATGATCGTTTTTGACAGTTTTTATAATGAGTTGTTGTCTCTCTGGTGTAAGCATGATTCATGCTCCCCTCATTTATTAACTAATTCTATGATAAAAGAAATTCATGCTCCCCTCATTTATTAACTAATTCTATGATAAAAGAAAACCCTTTCACATTCAAGCATAATCTATCAAAAACATTCATAAACAATCAATCAAATAGTTGGTGATTAGAATATCTTTCACATAGGTGATATTAGGTTGCTGATGAAACGCTTTTATGCTACATTTAAACTAGTTATTTGTACGTCTTTAGGAGGTGTTGGCACATCATGGAAACACTCGCAATTACTTTGTTGGCGATTGATACTATTGCAATGATTGTACTTGTTTTATTACAATCCGGGAAAAGTGCCGGTCTTTCAGGAGCTATTTCTGGTGGAGCGGAACAATTATTCGGAAAACAAAAAGCCCGTGGAATTGACGCTGTAATGCATAAGGCCACAATTGTTACTGGTGTTCTTTTCTTTGTATTAGCCTTTTTGTCTGCATATATTCTTGGTTAATAAAAAAACCGCGCTTCTGAGAAAAACAGAAGCGCGGTTTTTTTTATCTCTTCAAGATAAGCTCTCTATTCATGAAGACTCCGTTTCAAAGACTTTAGGGGGAGTTTAGCGTCTACGGGAAAAGGTTCGTCCAGTTCCATCGCCCAGACACTCGCGTCATAAGCAGAACATAAAGGAATAAAAATGCCATTCCGTTGATGTTCTGCTTATGCCAGTCGTGTCTCCCGGGGCGGTTCCACATTAGAACACTTTCCGTGGGGCGGGCGGTGAGCCTCTTCGAGCTATGAAGTTACCGTGGAGGCTTGCCGTCTTCCCCGCGGAAAGCGACTTATCCCCCACCGACCCTTATTCGCAATAAAAGTCTCGAAATCGAGTCTTCCGGCATACTGCCATATTGTTTAATAATCATTGCTGAGTCATAAATAGAGGTTTGAACGTAAAAAGTGGCAGGAAAACTTAAATTTGGTAAAATAGAATACATTGTGGATAAGAATACTATTTCAAATTAAGGACATAGATGAAGTAAGGAGAGAATGTCATGAAAATTAAACAACCCCAGCCGTTTACGTTTGAAGAAGGAGAACGTGCGGTATTGTTACTACATGGATTCACTGGTCATTCTGCTGATGTGCGGATGCTCGGTCGCTTTTTACAAAAACACGGCTACACAACCCATGCTCCAATATATGCAGGGCATGGAAAAGAACTCGAAGCTTTGATCGAAGCAAGACCAGAAGACTGGTGGAAAGATGTTCAAGAAGCTATGAACCACTTGCATGAGCTTGGTTACAAAAAAATCGCTGTCGCTGGACTCTCACTTGGAGGAGTCCTTGGATTGAAACTAGCGTATTCGGAACCAATCAAAGGTATTGTAACGATGTGTTCCCCGATGTTTTTTGATAATGAAAAACAGTTGACCCAAGGGTTTGAATTCAAAGCAAGGCAGTATAAACAATTAGAAGGAAAAGATAAAGATACGATTGATCAGGAAGTCCAGGAGCTTCTTAATGAATCAGAGGAGATGTTCAAGCAATTAGGTGGCTTCATCACGGAAGTTCATGATGAAATCGACCAGATATATACGCCTACTTTTGTTGTTCAAGCAGAAAATGATGAAATGATTAACACAGAAAGTGCAAACTATATATACGAAGAAGTAGAAGCAGATCAAAAAGATATTAAATGGTACAAAAACTCTGGTCATGTGATCACGATGGACAAGGAAAAAGAACAATTGCATGAGGATATTCTCGAATTCCTTGAATCCCTGGATTGGTCCTGATTTTAGAGTCTTGTCCTTCATTTATAAGGAGGTAAGGCAATGAGCACAGAAATAAAGCAACAAGTATTGGATTATTTTAAAGAAACTGTTTCAAAACCACTATCTGTACAAGAGCTCGAAGAAACGTTGGAGCTTAACGGTTCCAATGAATTCAAAGTTCTCATGAAGGCACTGAACGAGTTGGAAGAAGAAGGGGAGTTAGTCCGTACCCGTAAGAATAGGTTTGGACTTCCGGAGAAAATGAATTTGATCCGTGGGCGTATCCAAATGCATGCAAAGGGATTCGCTTTCCTCATTCCTGATGAAGAAGACAAAGATGATGTGTACATCCATCACTCCGACCTGCATTCAGCAATGAATAACGATAAAGTTCTCGTTCGAATCGAGAAACGAAAAGAAGACGGAACACGCCCTGAAGGTACTGTCATCCGTATTTTAGAAAGAGCTACTACAAGAGTTGTAGGGACATATGAGTCTAGTCGTAACTTCGGATTCGTTATTGCAGATGATAAACGGATTCCAAACGATATTTTTATACCTAAAGGTCAAACCAACGGTGCGATAGATGGACATAAAGTCATCGTAAATATTACGAAGTTCCCTGAGGATCGAATGAGTGCGGAAGGGGAAATCGTTGAAATCCTTGGTCATAAAAATGATCCAGGGATAGATATCATTTCAATCATCTACAAACATGGCATCAAAATGGATTTTCCAGAGGAAGCTTTACAACAAGCAGCAGATACGCCTGATGAAATCAATCCGGATGAGATTAAAAATCGCCGTGATTTAAGAGATGAAACGATTGTGACAATTGATGGTGCGGACGCAAAGGATTTGGACGACGCTGTCATGGTCAAGAAGCTTGATAATGGTAATTACAAACTCGGGGTATCCATTGCCGATGTTACCTATTATGTTGAAGAAGGGTCCCCCATCGATAAGGAAGCTCGTGAACGTGCGACAAGTGTATACTTAGTTGATCGCGTCATTCCGATGATTCCCCACCGTTTATCCAATGGGATTTGTTCATTGAATCCACAAGTCGATCGCTTAACTCTGACTTGTGAGATGGAAATCGATGCCCAAGGGGAGGTTGTCAATCACGAAATTTTCCAAAGTGTGATTAAAACGAATGAGCGTATGACTTATAAAGATGTTAATAGCATTCTGGAAGATGAAGATTCTGAGTTGATGAAGAAGTATGAAGACCTTGTCCCGATGTTCCGTGAAATGGAGAAGCTTGCAAGTATTTTAAGAGGAAAACGTATGGGGCGCGGCGCGATTGACTTTGACTTTAAGGAAGCAGGTGTTGTAGTCGATGAAGAAGGAAAAGCCGTTGATGTCCGTTTACGTGAACGTTCTGTTGCTGAGCGTTTGATTGAAGAGTTCATGCTTGCAGCAAACGAAACTGTAGCAGAACACTTCCATTGGATGGACGTTCCTTTCATTCACCGTATTCACCAGGATCCAGATGAAGATAAATTGCAAAATTTCTTCGAGTTTGTAGCGAATATGGGATACGTCGTCAAAGGCTCTGCGGACAATGTACACCCGCAAGCCTTGCAAAAAGTCCTGGAAGAAGTGAAGGGTACACAAGAGGACATGATCATTTCCAAGCTGATGTTGCGATCGATGCAACAAGCCAAGTATGATCCTCAAGGTCTTGGACATTTCGGGCTTGCGACAGATTTTTATACCCATTTCACATCCCCTATTCGTCGATATCCAGATTTAATCGTACACCGTTTGATCCGCACTTATCTTGTGGAAGAAAAATTGGATTATAAGACACGAAAGCACTGGAAGGATCAGATGCCTGAAATTGCTCGTCATTCGTCGGAAATGGAGCGTGCGGCAGTCGATGCAGAACGTGAAACGGATGATTTGAAAAAAGCAGAATTCATGCAAGATAAAATAGGGGAAGAGTTTGAGGGTGTCATTAGTTCTATTACCAGTTTCGGAATGTTCGTCGAGCTTCCGAACACAGTCGAAGGCCTCGTCCATGTCAGTACACTGACCGATGATTACTATCACTACCATGAAAAACAGTATGCAATGATTGGGGAGCGCACAGGTAATGTTTTCCGTATAGGCGATGAAGTGACCATCCGTGTAACGAATGTCAATATAGAAGAACGGGTCGTCGACTTCGAAATTGATGGGATGAAGCCACGAAAGGAACGAACGCGTCCGGAAAGACCGAAACAAATCAAGTCTAAAGGCCCCGAACGGAAAAAAGATAAAAAGAAAAATAAACAAAAAGGCAACAAGCCTTTTTATAGAAATAAAGGTGTCCCGAAAAAAGGAAGTAAAAAGAAAAAATAATGAGATCATATTCATTTCGGGAAGCTAAACCTACTTGAACGTTCTGTTATTAAGAGGAAGGGTTTAGGATATCCAGGGTACAACTAATATAAAATAGCTGTAATCCGTTATTAACTATAAAAAAACGCGCGAGCTTCCTCGCGCGTTTTCTGATTCTCTAACCTTATGCACTGAGCGTATTTTGGACAACGGCTACATCCTGTTCGTTTAAATAGCGGGCAGAAGTAGCCAGATCCAAATGGACGTATCGGGACCATTGGGATAATTCATCTTTTTCTACAATGTGATTGTTCCTGATATTCCCTTCATTTTCTGAACAAATTTGGTAAGAGATAAAGAGCTTGCCTTGCATCAATTCACGATCATGAGAAACAGAAACAATCGTCCAATGATCTTTTTCGGCTTTGGTCCAGTCTTCGGACAGGGCATCTTCTGTTTTGAGTTGATAAATAGATGGTTCGTTATGGTCGAAATAGTTAATATTTCCCTGCTCGTCTTTTACTATATATCCTGAGTTGTTCCATGATTGGCGTGTCAAAGCATGACCTTCATCTAACAGCTGAGCGGCTTTCATAAAGTTCATAGTCTTTAATCCTTTCTTACGTTGATTTTACCTTAGAGGATTTTAAATACTATGAAGCAGCTTGTCAATATATGCAAAAGAATTTTCACTTTTGTTTCTTCTAAATGACTATTCATCCTCTTTCCACAATCCATAAAGAACCCAGGGCTCTTGTACATCGTAGGCGGTCAGTTCAGGTATATGCTTAAATCCCTCGTCAGAAAAATCAATCCAGCACCCAACATTGTCAGGATTGTTGTTCCAATGTTCGAGGAGTGTTTCAAAAAAGCCTGGTTGTTGATAATGATCATTCCAGAAATATTTAACGTGGGAGTAATCATATTTTTTGGTATCATTTTTAATAATCACGAAACGAGTTCGATCAAGGCTTTCGTAAAAAGCAGCCTCATTTAAATATTCATCTGTAAACAATTTATCATCGAATGGCAAAGGATAATAACATTCATATGGGAACATCCCTAGGGCATTTTCATTCAGTCGGTTTAGGAGTGTGCGTTTTTTTGTAAATCATTGACAGGGTTCCAGACAGGACCTTTGGTATGACCTGATAATAGGTCAGGACGCTTCAAAGTTAGATAATGAATGGCAGGCCCCTGATTAATTCCTAATTTATCCAGGACTCTTCTTGCCGGCAGGTTCCCTAAATGGGTATTGGCCCCAATCCAACCTACCCGTGGATCCCTTTTCAACTGATCAACAATAGGTTTTAAAAGTTCGGTTGCATTCCCTTTCATTTGAAAACGGCGGTCACTCCGTAATCGGCCTAACATCGCAAACTTCCCTTGCCCGAATAAACTATAGCCTCCCACGGCAAGCATTTGTCCTTCATGAAAAAGTCCGAAAAGTTCGTGTGTTTCTGATTCAATTAAGCGATCGAAAATTCGAACGACATAATCATCTTCTATTCCTGTTTCCATCGCTTGTAGAGCAGTGTAATCGTCTATTGTCAATGGTTTAACGTTCATCACTTGTTCCATAAGATCGATCTCCTTTAAGATAACGTTCTGCATCCATATATTCTCACATGCTGACAGCAAAAGTCTATTCAGATAAATTATATTTCACTCGTCCTTTAGAATTGGAAATAGCATTTACATTTGATACAATAAAGGAACGCAATAGAGGAGGAAAACCGTATGCCACGAGGACATGGAAAAACGTTAGCGCAAAATAAAAAAGCCCGTCACGATTTTGCGATTGAAGAGACGTTCGAAGCAGGTATTGTATTGCAAGGGACGGAAATCAAATCAATTCGCAACGGTCGTCTTAACTTAAAAGACAGCTTTGCACGTATAAATAAAGGAGAAGTATATGTGCATAATATGCATATCTCTCCATATGAACAAGGCAATATTTTCAATCATGATCCCACGCGTGCCCGCAAATTATTGATGCATCGGAAGGAAATTAACCAGCTGATTGGACAAACACAACAAAAAGGGTATTCCTTAGTTCCATTAAAGGTCTACATTAAGAACGGTGTAGCAAAAGTGTTGCTTGGTGTCGGCCGAGGTAAGAAAAAATATGATAAGCGGGAAGACTTGAAGCGTAAACAGCAGAAGCGTGAAATTGATCGCGCTATCAAGGATAGTTTGCGTTAAAATAACTGCACCCCTTGAAAAATAATATTTTTCTGCTATAATAGTAATTGTCGTCAACACGACATGGATGAACAGCTTGACTGTTATCCCTTTAATCCTAACGGGGACGTTACGGATTCGACGGGGATAGGTCGAGCTCGGGTCGCGAGTCGAGCGACGCCTCGTAAAACCGTCATTTGCCTAAATATAACTGGCGAATCTAACGAAAACCTAGCTGTAGCTGCGTAAGTAGTCTATAGCTGATCCTTCCTGGCATCGCCCATGTGCTAGATGAAGGGTCTCAAACTAAAGTGGGCTACGCGTTTTTCCACCGCCTGAGGAAAAACGAAGAGACTAAACAGGCTAGCTCCTTGGAAGCCTGTCGATAGGTCGAAGAGGTAGCGAAATATAATATATCGACTACGCTCGTAGAAGCCCGAGTGCCGATATCTCCGGACGTGGGTTCGACTCCCACCGTCTCCACCAATACATAAATTGGTGGTTTTTTTATATAGGTGACTTGAACTAAGAAAATATATATGACCATCTAAGTCTGTAAACATTATGTGTTTGCAGGCTTTTTTACTTGTATATTGGCTCTATAACATTCGGTCGGACCTCAGATATTTTACTAAAAGTTAAACAGTAAGAACCTTTTAAAAAACAGGTATTACAAACAAGAAGGTTGATTTTTCTTAAGAAGATTAGAGAAAGACAGTGTAATTTGTAGAAAAAGATTAACAAAAAGAAAACTGGGGAAGAATTTTAACATTCCTTCCTCCTGGGAAAATCCATTTATTTCATTATGAAGGTTTTAACTTTGATAATAGCTAAAAGTATTTGGCAAAGGTGAGGGGATTCTAGTTGAAAAAAATTCTATCCATAATAGTTTTAACATTACTTTTTATCGGTGGATGTTCAGAGAATGAGCAACAAAACTCTGGGAGTGAACAAACTACTAATGGACAGGAAAATCCAGAAGTCGAAGTGGTTACTGAAAACCTTGACGTCCCATGGTCTATCGAAAAACATAACGATACCTTCTATATCATAGAAAGACCAGGAAATATTGTGAAAATAGAAGAGGGGGAAGTCATACGCCAAAATGTAGAGCTTGAGAAAGAAATCGCGACAGCTTCAGAAGCGGGATTATTAGGGTTTGTACTATCCCCTGACTTTTCTGAGTCGAAATCAGCATATGCTTACTATACTTATGAAAACAGTAAGGGGCAATTTAATCGTATAATTGAACTGCGTTTGGAAGATGATGTATGGAGAGAAGAGAGCTTACTTCTGGATAACATCCCAAGTGGTTCATGGCATCATGGAGGGAGAATCAAAATAGGCCCTGATGGAAACCTTTATGCCACAACAGGGGATGGTTATGAAGAAGATATTGCCCAGGACCTTCATTCTCTTGGAGGCAAAGTTCTAAGGATGAATCTTGATGGATCTATCCCAAGTGATAATCCGTTTCCAAATTCTTATGTATATAGTTATGGACATCGTAATCCTCAAGGAATCACCTGGTCGTCTGAGGGGTTTATTTACGCCAGTGAGCACGGAGATAACGCAAATGATGAAATCAATCTAATAGAACCCGGTCAAAATTATGGTTGGCCTATTATAGAAGGTCATGAGGAACAAGAAGGTATGGTTCCACCTTTATTTACTTCCGGAGAGAATGAGACTTGGGCACCCTCTGGCATGGATTATTATGATGGAAGATTGTATGTTGCAGCACTCAGAGGATCTGCATTATTAGAATTTGACCTTGATGAAAAGGAACATCGGGAAGTGATAACCGGACTGGGGAGGCTTCGGGATGTCTTAATTGTAGATGGTTCTCTTTACTTTATAAGTAATAATACAGATGGTCGTGGCAATCCGGAAGATAATGACGATAAACTATATAAAATACCACTATCAAGCCTGGAAAGGTAAAAGGAGTTTAGTGGAAAATAAAGTTACGATCAAATAATTCATTTGTCTTTACATTAAAATCTTATAATGAATTTTACTGCAAGTAAGGATAAACTCACCTGAAAATACAGAAAAGGCACGAGCATTAGCTTGTGCCTTTACTAAGTGTTATTTTGTTGTCTTATGTGTAGGAGGTATTACTAACCAGCCTTTTTCTTTATTCAAACGCAAAGCTTTCGCTCCTGCTTGTGCTTTATTCATATGAAACTGGCCGAATAACATGGCGATATCTTCTCTGCTCGATTGTCCGATCGCTTGACTGCAAGCAACCAGACCTTGAGCGATATTTAAAGAAATTGCCGCACTTATTTCGGGATCATTCACTCTTGCTCCTACAGGAATGTCTTCTGCATCAGCTACTGGTCTTTCTGGAGGGGCTAGTGGCAGTGCAACACCGTTGATTTTTAAGATCTCTTCAATCTCTTTCGTCTCTTGTTTGATTCCTTGTATCAATTCTTCTAAAAGTCTCTTTAATTCTTTATCCCCAGCGTGGTTATACAATGTTTGGTAGCTCGCTGAATTTCCCTTTGCAACATAAAGGTAACTCCAAAGGCTAAAAACCTCTCCGTAGTGTAATGGTTCATTTTGTTGATTTCCACTCATGATTCCCATCTGGATTCACTCCTTAAAGTAACTTACAAAGCTATTATGAGTGTGTTGAGAAGAATTATTCTTCTATATTTTGGTGATAAGAACCACGCGGAACATGCTCTATCCGGGGTGTAATAGATCATATATGGAAATGGCTCACTCGCTTTAACTATCGGAAAAAATAAAAAGCGGGAAAATGAATCATTCTCCCGCTTCGTGTTTTTACTTTTTATCTTCATCGTAAGGATAAATTTCTTCCGACGCTTCTGTACTTAATTCACCTGTAGGAGCAACACCTTCATTTTTCTCTTCTCTTTCTTCTCCATCTAGTGTCCTTGCTACAGATTGGTGGAAGAAATATTCAAAAATAGCTAGAGAAATGGCGGATATAGCTGTGGCTTCAAAGACATCATCCCCCACGGTAAGTGCATCTGTCATAAAATACACTACACCAAAGACTAATACAAAGTCTGCGATGGTAGCAGTCGTATTTTTAGTTCTGGAGAGGATCATCCGATCACCAATAAAATACCCGACAGCACTTAACACTAAAGTGATCAAAAATACATTCCCGAAGGATACATCAAAGCCGGCCCCTAGAATGATGAAGAGGATGGCAAAAGTAAACAAAAACTTCATGGCTAGTAACTTTACGTGTTCCATAAATACACCTCCTTTACTGTATCATTTGCTCATAACCTTTCCCTGATTCATAAAAATAAATAACAATTTTAGATGCCGCCCTACAAATATGCAGGATTTGAAAAGCAAATGATATAAGTACTCCCTTACGATTGTGCTTTCCCCACTATCCAAGTCACTAAAGAAAGCAAAGGGAAGGCTGTTCTGAATGCCTGAATAAAACATCTCTGGTTACTGTTTAAATAAAGAAAATGTGCGCATGAAATATAAAGATATTGGCAACTATAAGGAAAGTTATAAAAGTGAAAAGCAAGGAGAAGGAATAATGAAAGCTGTGACTTATCAAGGGAAGTATTCGGTAGCTGTTAAAAAAGTACCCTACCCGAAAATTGAAAAAGAAGACGATATAATCATACGGGTCACGTCGACGGCGATTTGTGGGTCAGACCTCCATTTATACCAGGGAAATTATCCGTTGCCTATAGGATATATTATCGGGCACGAGCCAATGGGGATCGTGGAAGAGGCGGGGCCGAAAGTAACAAAGGTGAAAGTTGGAGATCGAGTCGTTATCCCATTTACGGTCGCGTGTGGAAACTGTATTTATTGTAACTCCCACCAGGAAAGTCAATGTGATCATGCCAACCCTCATTATGATTCAGGAGGCTATTTTGGTTATAGTGAGAAATTTGGGAATCATCCTGGAGGACAAGCAGAATATTTACGCGTTCCATTTGGAAACTACACGCCCTTTAAAATTCCACAAGAATGTGAACTAGAAGATGAATCTTTGTTATTTTTGTCTGATGTATTACCGACTGCTTATTGGAGTGTGGAAAATGCTGGTGTGAAACAAGGTGACACGGTGATTGTCTTAGGCTCCGGTCCAATAGGTTTGATGGCTCAACATTTTGCATGGAAAAAAGGGGCCGAAAGGGTAATCGCAGTTGACTATGTGGAAGAACGGTTAGAACATTCCAGGAAAGTGAATCATAGCGAAGTATTTAATTTCACTGTCCATAAAGACATGGGGGAAGTGCTGAAAGAGGAAACAAAGGGTGGGGCTGACATCGTCATTGACTGTGTTGGTATGGATGGAAAAAAATCGGCTTTAGAGTTGGCAGAGCAAAAGTTAAAACTGCAAGGTGGGACACTAGGGGCGATCCAAATTGCATCAAAAGCGGTGAAGAAGTGTGGAACTCTCCAATTGACCGGGGTATATGGAGGGAATTATAATCTGTTTCCATTAGGAGCATTCTTTTCTAGAAATATACAAATAAAAATGGGGCAGGCTCATGCTAGAACCTACATGGATACCATTTATGAACAAATTGTTGCAGAAAAACTGGATCCGACTCGAATCATTACTCATAAAATGCCATTAGATGAGGCCCCTAAAGGATACAAGATGTTTAATAGTAAAAAAGATGGATGTATTAAAGTCGTACTAAAACCTTAACCAATAAGGAAATGGACATCCCATATTAGGATGTCCATTTTCTATGGTCGGCGTTCGACCGGCAAGGTCATACAGCGAATTCCACCACCACCGCTTTCTAGTTCATCTACATTAATCTCAATGAGCCGTTTTTTCTTTAATTTTTCATGACGGAAAATTTTCTTATTCGCTTTTGTGCTTAGGAGCAGTGTTTCTGGATCGAGATTAATAAAATTAATATCGGCTGCGGTATTTTTAATTTCATCATTCCAAATGACATCAAAACCATGACGTTGGAGGAATTCATGCATCATTACATAAGTGTTACCTGTTTCTGTTAAGATTTCTACAGGGAAATAGCGCAAATAACTTTTCGCTAAAATTATTCCAGGACCTGCCACATTTAAGGTCATATCCAAATGAACGCTATCCGCGCGGCGGGGAAGGTCGATGATGCCTATCTCAGAGAATCCGAGTTGTATTAATATTTTATATAGTACAAGGGCACTTTCGTAGCTCGATCGCAACCCAACGTTAATGAAGACAGCATCCTTGCTAAGAACAAATACATCCCCATGTTCGAGGGCATTGGCGGAAGTTTTCCATTCCAATAAGAATTGGTCTTCAGAAAACCATTTGGCGAAAATTTTATGGGCGTGCACATATTCTGGTCTTCTTATAGAGGTACCTGCCTCCCCCGGTATGACTTGCGATCCGAATACACAAGCAAGATCCCGAACGTACATTCTGTCAATCAGTTGTTCGTGAAAGGAATGATCATCTTCAGAAAGAAAAGTAGAATAGTCCGTTACCTGAGCTCCTTCTCTTTCTAAAGTTTGGACCATTTCATGAAAATTTTCCCTCATTACTTTATTGTCCGCCTTTTTTCCCCAACGTACATCCGTAGCTGTTTGGCTGTCAGGAATACTAAGGGTAGTGGGCGAACACACGATCACAGATTTAAGTTCATCATGTTCATTCCAGCAGTTTGGTTTTAGCATAATGCAACTACACTCCTTTTTCTCTCTTTGATACTTTCTCCGTTGAGTGGAAAATCATTCTTCACTACTTATATCGAACTTAAACGAACGAAAAATATGAAGGGAAAGACGAACAGGATGCGGGATTCTGTAGGTGAGTTTAGGTGTACAGCTCCCCATTCAGCTGAAAATAGGAGATTTCATTCACAAATCAAAAAAGCCGCTCTCTGACCGGGGAGCGGCTTCGTTGACGTATAGAGGGAAACGATCATAGATAAAATGCCCGTTTTCCAGGACGCCATGATATATTTGTTCATTTAATGGGTTGCGTTTCCTTGAGAAACAGTTGTATAGCCTTGTAACATTTGTTTCATGTCCTGCTGTTGTAATTGAGGGACTTGGTAATACCCATTTTTGTTTTGATAAAGGAAGATTTCATAGCTCATTTCGATAAAGTTAGGAACGCTGTCCGCAATCACTCTTCGCAACACAGGGTTTGTCATTTCCAGGGCTGTCATGGACAGTAATGTCGCGAGCGTTTTGGTATGACCAAGCATATAGGCAGAAAGACCTTTATCAGATAATTCATTAACAGATTGGTTCGGTTTTTCCGGTTGACCAGGTTTCAGGCCATATACGACATCATTGCTTTGCTGCATTTGGTATTGCTGAGTTTTCTGTGAGGGATCTTGCCCACTACTAAAACTTTGCACGATTGTATTGTACATCTGCGTGACAAATGCATGTTGACGCTGCTGGATAGATTGTAATTCCTGGTCCTGTATATGCTGGGCATACATCTGGTACTGATCTAGCATGCTGATTATGCCTGCAATGACCTCGTGGGCGTCATATAACTCATGACCGCCATGATTCGGGTTCATCATATGTGAAGGTATTTGCATTCCCTGTTGTTGATTTTGATTCTGATTTTGGTTTGGATTCATAATCCATCCTCCTTGTGACTTTTTCTTCCTTAAGGTTTCCTTATCTTTGGCAAACATGTATGGGCATTAGGAAAAATCCTAGGATGAAACAAGATCGTTCCTCAATAGGGATTTAAGAAATGAAGGCAGGAGAGGAGAAAGTTCAGCCTTGAAAAAATAGCAATGCTCCAGGAAAAGAAGTGATCAAATCTGTTACGTTTTTGTATATTTGGAAAGATGTTATTTCGTCATAAAGGAGAAAAATACTGAGTCACTCCATGCATCTTAAACAGAACGGAAGGCTTAAAGTAAATGGGTTTTTGGAAACGGTTTTTTTGACTTATGGACAACACCTATAAAAGTGATACAATAAAAGATAGAATACATAAAAGGGAGATATCCTCAATGAAACCTTTAATGCGAAGAGTATTCGTCGTTCTCATATCATTGTTGACGTTAGGCATGTATGTGCCATCAACGCAAATAGATACGGACGCTGCAGAGAAGAAAGCAGTATCTGACAATGCAACGATTGCTTCTAAGGAAGATCAGCTTACCGAAGAAGAGCTGGATTTTAATCCACAATTACCGGAACAATCAGTTACTACGGGTGAGTGGATTGATGCGATTACTAATGAAGCGAAAAAACAAACAATGGCAAAAATGGGACCTCGCATTATTAGTAAGGTCGATGAAGATATGACTGCGACAATTTTACCTAAGATGGAAGAGGTTATGGAAGACATCCTTCTCTCAGCGGATACAGATGCAGTCCCTTATTATGAAATAACAGAAGAACCTGCACCAGGTTATGGTGAAAAAATATTCAATATCTATAATAAACAGACTCAAGAGGAAGTTGCCAGATTCCATGTACGCAGAGATAAACGTCCCAGCGAAGGATATTGGTTCAACTTCCATTATCACTTGCAAGAGGATAACTTCACAAAACACCATGAAATCGGAGAGGTATATTGGGAAAAGAATACTCCTCCGAAATGGATGTCTTAACAACAAAGGTGACCCCGAACGGGATCGCTTTTGTTTATTTTTGTCTTGCATGACACCTGCTTCAGGATATTCCAGAAATGCGGTTGGGATCAAAATCAAAAGATCTATCTAAAAAGAAACGAAAAAGAGCCTGCGCTTCCAATAACGCAGGCTCTTTAAGATTATTTTTTATCTTCCCCGATGATCCGTACTTCTCTTTCGAGGTCCACCCCGAATCTTTCTTTGACTGTTTTTTGCACATGTTCAATCAACGAAATATAGTCAGAGGTGGATGCATTGTCCTTATTGACAATGAACCCTGCATGCTTTGTGGAGACTTCAGCCCCACCGATATTCGTTCCCTGAAGTTCACTATCTTGAATCAATTTACCTGCAAAATATCCAGGAGGTCGTTTGAAGACACTTCCGCATGACGGGTATTCCAGAGGCTGTTTGGATTCACGTTTATTAGTTAAATCATCCATGACAGCTTTAATCTCACTGTATTGAGCCGGCTTTAAATTAAAAGTAGCTTCCACGACAATATCTCCGCTATCCGGAATGTTGCTCGTGCGGTAATCAAGATCGAGTTCAGACGCCATTCGCTTTACTAAGTTTCCGTGTTTATCAACCACATAAGCGTATTCCAGCACGTCTTTAATTTCTCCTCCATAAGCTCCTGCATTCATATATAAGGCGCCGCCAACAGTTCCTGGAATCCCACAGGCAAATTCTAGTCCAGATAAATGTTTTTCAAGAGCATAACGGGAAGCGTCGATTATACGGGCTCCACTTTGGGCCACCACCGTGTCACCATCAGAGAATATGGAATCGAGATGTTTTAAATTAATCACGATTCCACGAATTCCTCCGTCTTTAATAATCAAATTTGAGCCGTTTCCAAGCAGAGTGAAAGGAATATCGTCTTCGTTTGATAACTTCACAACATTTTGCACTTCCTCATAAGAGGTTGGCGTGATGAAAAAGTCTGCTTTTCCTCCTAGCCTCGTGTACAAATGGTCTTTCAGCATTTCATCCACTTTCACATTTTCCTCTTTGACGAGTTTCATCAGCTTGTTATAAATTTTTTGTTTCTTATCCATGAACACCAGTCCTATATTAGTTGTTAAATTCTGATGGGGCTAACTTACGCACGTCTCTTATCACAATTTATGAAGTTACGGGCGAAAGGTTCACTTTGCGTATTTTAATCACGCTCTCTATTTTACCATAAATCCTTCTGGTCATTGAGTAGGAGATTTTACAATGTGGAATGGGGATTACTGCCAAGAATATTCGTTTGCGATCGGATAGACAATAATAGCTATAGGGAGGTGTGGGAAGATGGCTCAGGATGTTAAATGTGAAGTTCGAAACTGTGTATATAACCGTGATGGAGAAATTTGTGGTGCTGAAGAAATTTTCGTCGTCAGCCATAAAGGGAAACGAGCAAGTCACAGCGAAGAGACGGATTGTAAAACATTTAAACCTGCGAATGTGTAGGTTCACCCCTATAGATAGAGGTCTGCTCATGGAGCAGGCCTTTTTTTCATTTTTTTCGGTATATGAAAGCGCTTAAATAGTGCGGAATGTTTACTATTTTCTGAAAAGTCATTGCCATGCCTCTCACTTGTTAGTATCATCATGGTAAGTTGTTTTCATTAACAAAAAATTATATGTCTTAATTATTCTATAAGGGGTGTAAGGGATGGATAAAACAAAAAAAGATTTGAGAATAAAAAGTAAAGTCATCAGTGAAGGCGTCAATCGAGCCCCGAACCGATCTATGTTAAGAGCCGTAGGGTTTACCGATGAAGATTTCAAAAAGCCGATGATCGGTATTGCGAGTACATGGAGTGAGGTGACCCCGTGTAACGTACATATCGACAAATTAGCTCGTGAAGCAAAGAGCGGTGCTAGTAATAATGGTGGAGCCCCGATGATTTTCAATACTATAACTGTTGCAGACGGGATAGCGATGGGGCATGAAGGGATGTTCTATTCCCTACCTAGTCGAGAGGTAATAGCCGATTCAATCGAAACCGTCACAAATGCTGAACGCTTGGATGGAATTGTAGCGATTGGAGGCTGTGACAAAACGACACCAGGCTGTTTAATTTCCATCGGACGGTTGAATATCCCTTCTGTGTATGTGTATGGGGGGACGATTCAACCTGGAAAGTTAGACGGTAAAGATATAGATCTTGTTTCTTCCTTTGAAGCTGTAGGCCAGTATCATGAGGGTAATATAGATGAAGAGCAACTCCATAAAGTGGAATGTAATGCTTGTCCTGGTGCAGGTGCCTGTGGCGGGATGTATACGGCTAATACGATGGCCTCAGCGGTGGAAGCTCTAGGAATGAGTATACCGGGGTCTTCCTCCACGCCTGCAGTAAATGATTATAAAGAGTCGGAGTGTGAACAAGCAGGTGAAATGGTGATTGAACTGCTTGAGAAGGAAATCTATCCTCGCGACATCATGACAAAGGAAGCTTTTGAAAATGCAATTACAGTTGTGATGGCTTTAGGCGGGTCGACAAATGCGTTCCTTCACCTGCTAGCCATTGCTCATTCTGCGGGTGTCGATCTAGATTTGGATGATTTTGAACGAATTAGACAAGAGGTTCCACATATTGCAGATATGAAACCGAGTGGTAAATATGTCATGCAAGATTTATACGAGAGTGGTGGCGTACCTGCTGTGATGAAGCTGCTCTTAGAAGAAGGGTTACTGCATGGGGATTGTTTGACTGTTACAGGGAAAACAGTGGCTGAAAACTTGGCAGAAGTCCCTTCATTAAAAGAAGGGCAGAAAGTGATCGTTCCTTTTGACAAGCCGATCAAACCAAAGGGACCGTTAGTGGTTCTGAAGGGGAACCTGGCACCTGAAGGCGCTGTTGCTAAAATGTCAGGTCAGAAAATCAGCCGCTTCGAAGGACCTGCTCGTGTTTATGACAGTGAAGACGAAGCGACAGAAGCCATCGTTAATGACGAAATTAAGGAAGGCGATGTGCTTGTCATACGTAACGTCGGGCCAAAGGGCGGACCTGGGATGCCAGAGATGTTATCGATCACGGCAATGATTGTTGGTAAAGGTCTAGGAGGAAAAGTAGCCTTGCTGACGGACGGGCGTTTTTCAGGAGGATCTCACGGATTTGTAATTGGTCACGTGTCCCCTGAAGCCTTTGTAGGTGGTCCGATTGGCTTGTTACAAGATGGTGATAAAGTTACCATTGATAGTGATGTCCAGCAAATTAACTTTGAAGTTGATGAGGAAGAATATGAGCGTCGTAAGCAGGAATGGAAGCGTCCGGAGCATAAACATAAGTCTGGAGTTCTTGCGAAATATGCAAGACTCGTTTCATCCTCTGCTAAAGGTGCCGTAACAGACTTAGACTTGGATTGATGATAAAGAAGACCGCCACTCAAACGCGGTCTTTTTTTTATGTTTATTAAATCTAAAAGTTTAGAATAGCTGCTGCCTAAGGGGAGAAGAGGCTAGGTTAATATGGGCGAAATGGAAGGTCCCTTTCCTCAAATAACACCTAGTTAGTTCCCCTGGGATCATGCAAATAATAGACAGAAGAAGGGTTTTTCATGGAACTTGTAGAAAACGGGGACAGGAGGTTGGTGAACATATGACGAAGGTAGCATTAATCAGACATGGTAGTACCAAATGGAATAAGGAGAAGAGGGCTCAAGGCAGTTCGGATATCCCGTTAGACGAAGAGGGGGAAAGGGATGCCAGGAAATTGGCGAAACGCTTAGAAAAAGAAAATTGGGATCTATTGTATTCTAGTCCTTTGCTGCGAGCGAAGCAAACCGCTGGGTTTATCCATGAAAAAGTTGGTCTGGAGGTTCAATTTGATTCTCGTTTGAAAGAAGCTGGCGGAGGACAAATTGAAGGGACTACCGAAGCGGAACGAATTGAAAAATGGGGAATAAATTGGCGAATGTTGGATTTAGGTATGGAAAAGCCTATGAGTGTTGTATCACGTGGAAAAGAATTCATGGATGAAGTGTTGAAAAAACATGATGGACAGAATATTATCGTCGTCAGCCACGGGGCCTGGATCAGTCATTTGTTAAGAGAGTTAGACAAGGAGAACATAGGAGACGAACATATGAAAAATACATCTTTATCTGAAATCGTATTCCGGGAAGGAAAATGGAATTGCGATCGGTTTAATTGTACAATTCATATTGATTAGAGAAGCGGCTCACAAAGGAGCCGCTTTTCTAATCAAAAATAAAAGTTCTGTCTGGTATTTTAGATGACTAATTGATATTGTCCAGCCCCGTGTTATTGATCTTTTGTGAAGTTCAAATCCCACGTAACTCCAAAAGAGTCTTCCACTTTAGCAAACATAGCTCCCCAGAAGGTGTCCTGCAATTCCATGTGAACTGTTCCATTCTCTTTAAGTCGGTTGTAATAAGTGTGAATTTCATCAGCACTATCCAATTCTAAAGCTAATGAAATGTTACTCCCTTTTTCAATGGTTTGATCTAGAAAAGAGTCCGATATCATAAAAAATAGAGCTTCTTTTTTAAATTGGGCATGCATAATACGATCATCCATCTCAGGGGGTGTTTCGAAATCTGCTTCGCCGAATGTCTGTATGCTCAAAATTTCCCCATCGAAAATTTCTTTGTAGTAGTTAAGAGCATCTTTGGCCTCACCGTTGAACGTGAAATAAGGGGTAGCTTGATGTTTCATAAGTGAACACTCCTTTTAGAATTTTTATCCAAATTCATTATACATCTTTAAAGGTTATGAAACAAGAACATCCGTTCGTTTTTTATTCGAGTAATATTTTAATCTATCTAACCTACTAAACCTGTACTAAAACAGTTCTTATAGTCAAGGTATTAAAGGAGGGAGCACCTAATTCGATTTTGATATCGTACAAAAATATGCGGAAAAGAGTTTATGAATGTTCGAAGATCAATAAATAAAAACTGTATTGTCCAAGAAAACTTCAAGGCTTCATCCATTGATATCAAAGCATTTATACATATAAGAACAGCCCAAAATAAAAAAGTTTTCAGAAAACGGTTGCAATTTTAATCTAGGCACAGTACACTGTACCATAACAGATAACAAAAAATAATTCTGTTATAACAAAGAAGGAGGAGATTTTAAATGAAAAAACAACAGAATGTCCCATGCCCGCAATGTGGTTCAAAGATTGAAGGTCACACCTATAACTATATGATGGAATGTGATCATTGCCTATCAAAGAAAGATGAATAATTTTGTTTTGACTGTTATATATCAGTAGTTTTTATTCGGTATAACCTATAACAGAAGGTGGCGAGTCGATGGAAACAAAATTGTCGGAAATGCATATTCACGCCTCAATGAATGAAAGATTCAATGAAATCTTAACAGATGAAGCATTGGAGTTTTTAAGACATTTACATGAGAACTTCAATGAAAAACGAAAACAGCTACTAGAAAATCGTAAAACTATCCAAGAGAAAATAAATCAAGGGGAGCGCCCAGATTTTTTGAAGGAGACAGCTGATATTAGAAGTTCGGAATGGACGATTGCCCCCATTCCGAACGACCTCAAAGATCGGAGAGTAGAAATTACGGGCCCTGTCGATCGGAAAATGGTCATTAATGGGCTGAATTCAGGTGCGAAAGTTTTTATGGCTGATTTTGAGGATGCCAATTCGCCGACATGGTCAAATATCATTCATGGACAGTTGAACTTAAAAGATGCTATTAACCGGACGATTCTCTATGAAAACAATCGAGGGAAGGTCTATGAACTAAATGAAGATGTCGCAGTACTGAAGGTCCGCCCACGTGGGTGGCATTTGGAAGAGAAACATATCTCTTACAAGCAGGAACACCTGTCAGGAAGTCTCGTCGATTTTGGTCTTTATTTCTATCATAATGCTAAGCGACTGATTGGAAATGGATCAGGCCCCTACTTTTATTTACCCAAGCTCGAGAATCATCAGGAAGCAAGGTTGTGGAATGAAGTATTTGTTTTTGCTCAGGAATACATGAATATCCCCCAAGGAACAATCAAAGCGACGGTTTTAATTGAAACGATTCTAGCTGCGTTTGAAATGGATGAGATTCTTTATGAGTTGAAAGAACATTCAGCAGGCTTGAATTGTGGACGATGGGATTACATTTTCAGCTATTTGAAAAAGTTCCGTAACGATAAACATATGCTACTGCCAGATCGTGCCGATGTGACTATGACGGTTCCGTTCATGCGTGCATACTCCCTCTTAACGATTCAAACTTGTCACCGGCGCAATGCCCATGCTATGGGAGGGATGGCAGCACAAATTCCAGTGAAAAATGACTCTACTAAGAATGAAGCGGCCTATGAAAAAGTGCGGGCTGATAAAGAGCGGGAAGTGAAAGATGGCCACGACGGGACATGGGTCGCCCACCCGGCCATGGTGAGGACAGCGATGGATATATTTGACAAACATATGCCGGGAGAAAATCAATTGAATAGGAAGCATTCTTCACAAAATTTTAATGCTGACCAACTTCTGGAAGTACCTAAGGGGGTAATTACCGAACAAGGGTTGCGAACGAATATAAACGTAGGCATTCAATATATTGCTTCCTGGTTAGATGGAAAAGGGGCAGCTCCGATTCATCATTTGATGGAAGACGCTGCTACCGCAGAAATTTCAAGAGCCCAGGTTTGGCAATGGATCAGACACCCGGAAGGGAAATTGGAGGATGACAGAGACATTACCATGGAACTTTATGCTGGGTTGAAAGAGGAAGAATTGGAAGCTATTCGTGGGGAAGTCGGTCAGGAAGTTTTTGAAAATGGTCCCTATCAAGAAGCTGCTCGTCTGTTTGATAAATTGATCCGTAATGATGATTTTGCTGAATTTTTAACATTAGAGGCATATAACGAACTACCATAAGGGGGATGAAAATATGAATGAAAGAGTAGAAAAGTTGCGCCAGGATTGGCAGGATGAAGGTCGCTGGGGTGGAGTAACAAGACCATATGAGCCGGAAGAAGTTATCCGATTGAGAGGTTCGATGGACATCCAACACACGTTGGCTGAAAAAGGGGCAGAAAAATTGTGGCGATTGATGAAAGAGGAAGATTATGTTCATGCTCTCGGAGCGCTGACAGGGAATCAAGCCATGCAACAAGTGAAAGCAGGACTGAAAGCTATCTATTTGAGTGGTTGGCAAGTAGCTGCTGATGCCAATCTTTCCGGACATATGTATCCTGATCAAAGTCTCTATCCTGCCAACAGTGTTCCACAAGTAGTGAAGAGAATCAATCAGGCGCTTCAAAGGGCTGATCAAATTCATCATATGGAAGGAGACGAAGAGGTTGATTGGTTTGCTCCAATTGTTGCTGACGCGGAGGCAGGTTTCGGAGGACAGCTGAATGTCTTCGAATTGATGAAGGGGATGATTGAAGCGGGGGCCGCTGCTGTCCATTTTGAAGATCAGCTTTCTTCTGAGAAAAAATGCGGTCATCTCGGTGGAAAGGTGCTCTTGCCTACACAGACAGCTGTTCGAAACTTGATTTCAGCCCGCTTCGCTGCTGATGTGATGGGGACATCTACGATCATCATAGCCCGAACCGATGCCAATGCTGCGGATCTTATCACAAGCGACATAGATTCTTATGATGCACCGTTCCTAACAGGTGAACGAACTGCTGAAGGATTTTTCAAAACAAAATCCGGACTTGATCAGGCCATTGCTCGTGGTTTAGCTTATGCCCCATATGCAGATCTTGTTTGGTGTGAAACTTCTGAACCGAATCTGGAAGAAGCCCGTCGTTTTGCAGAAGCCATTCATGAACATTTCCCAGGAAAATTACTTGCTTACAACTGTTCTCCTTCTTTTAATTGGAAAAAGAAATTAGATGACGAGACCATTGCTAATTTTCAGCGGGAACTCGGTAAAATGGGTTATAAATTCCAGTTTGTGACTTTAGCTGGATTCCATGCTTTAAATCATGGAATGTTTGAACTTTCTCGCCATTATAAGGAACGGGGAATGGAAGCATATTCGGAATTGCAACAAGCGGAGTTCGCGAGTGAAGTTCATGGTTATTCTGCAACGAGGCACCAACGGGAAGTCGGTACGGGTTACTTCGATGAAGTTGCTCAAGTGATTTCAGGTGGAACATCTTCTACTACAGCACTGAAAGGATCGACAGAAGCAGAGCAATTTACATCTGATACAATAACAAATTCATAGTTCCATAAAGCCCATCATAATAGGTGGGCTTTTTTGGTGTAACGATTACCAATAAATGTATGACCTGGTCACCCATATTTTGGGTGACCAGGTCATACATTTATTACCATTTAATAGTGGCAGGTGGTGTGGAGGCACAGTTTTTGGCGTGAATTAATATGGTATGTTATCAGCTGGTTTCAGTGTGTTAGTAAATCAGGAGTGATATTTTATGCCGGTGATAACAGGAGATGAATATAAAAATCGGATTGATGCGTTGAAGGCAGAAGTGTGGATTGGTGGAAATAAATTAAATGGTAATATCTCCGAACACCCAGCATTTGCTGGAATAATCAAAAGTCAGGCGGAACTTTATGATTTGCAGAATACTTTTCAAAAACAAATGACATTCGCCTCCGAAACGACAGGCAATAAGGTTGGCCTTTCTTATTTAATCCCACGAACGAAAGGGGATTTAGAGAGAAGAAGGAGGATGATTCAACTTTGGGCTCGTCATTCTGGAGGAGTGATGGGAAGAAGCCCTGATTACATGAATACGGTTCTCGCCGCTTTTGCAGCTTCTGTCGATGTGCTGGATGGAGAGGAGCATTGTTATCCTGAGCGATTGCTTAACCTATATGAATTCGCAAGGGAAAATGATTTGTCGTTTACTCACACATTCGTCAACCCACAAAATAACCGTTCTAAGCTTGCTTTTTTGCAAGAGGATGTGACGAATGCAAAAATTATTGAGAGAAACGATGAAGGAATTATTATTAAGGGGGCAAAATTACTAGCTACCCAAGGTGGAATTACAGATGAAATTATTGTATTTTCAGCGCCCGGCGTCCAGGATAACTCACAAGCATACGGATTTTCCATCCCTAGTAATACCAAAGGGTTAAAGTTTATTTGTAGAGAATCATTTGCAAATCAAGGTTCTTCTTTTGATTACCCACTTTCTTCCCGTTTTGAAGAAATGGATACAATCGTTCTATTTGATGAAGTCACTGTTCCGTGGGATAGAGTCTTTTTACATGACAATATCAGGGCTGCCACAAATTTATATGTAAAAGGAAAATTTGTGGCTTTTACCTTACATCAAATAGTTTCACGACAAATTATTAAAACAAAATTTCTACTTGGGATATCCAAACGAATGGTGGAAACAATTAATATTGGGGAATACCAACATGTCCAAAGCAAAGTTGTTGAATTAATCAAAGGGCTGGAAACGATGGAGGCTTTGGTTATAAAAGCGGAGTATGAGGCGAATGTCGATCATACGGGGATTATGGTTCCTAACAGACAGCCGCTTTATGTGGCCGTTAATCAATTCCAAGAACTTTATCCGCGATTTACTGAAATCCTTCAGCAATTAGGGGCAAGTGGAATGATGACAATTCCTAAGCAAGAGGCGTTTTACAGTGAAATTGGAGAACAACTCCAACATTTCTTGCAAGGATGGGAAGTTAATGGAGAAGAGCGGGTGGAGCTTTTCCGGTTAGCCTGGGATTTGACAATGAGCAACTTTGGGTCAAGGCAAACCCTTTATGAACGTTTTTTCTTCGGTGATCCAATCAGGCTATCACAAACAATATTCCAAATATATGATGACACCTCTTCTGCTTCCTTAGTGGATCGTTTTTTATCAAAAAAAGCTGACTGAAAATAGTCAGCTTTTTAGCGTTTAGCATTCGCTTTTTTTGCTTTGTCTTCTAATTGGGAGCGTGGTTGTTGATCAGCTACATCTTCGGACAAGCCCTGTGGATTTACGGTGTTGCCTGTATTGCGCTTATAGGCATTACTTTTTTTACTCATTCGCCCACCTCCTACTGTTAGTCTGAAACAATCTTCCTTTTTTTATCCTATTTCTTCGGAGGAAATGGTTACAACGAATGTCTTTTCCGAAAAGGCTAAAGCTAAAACAAAAGTAGGAGGAGGTTCATAATATGAAGAAAAAACAACAAGAAGAAATAAGGAATTACCAGCCCTCTGATTATGAAAAAAATGATTTTACTTCCCAGGGGTTGGCGAACACACATGAACAAGTGTCTGACACCTTAACAGAAGGGACTTATGATGCCCAGATAGACGAAGTAGATGAAAATGGTCAGCTGATCAGTCATAAAGGCAAGGCTATCAATAAAAGGAAGAAGCGTGGCTAAGGATGGCAAGAAGAAATAAATTGCTTGTCCCAGAAGCGAGAGCAGGGTTGGACCAATTGAAGGCTGAGTTACTAAATTCCTCTTCCCCGGATCAAACTAAATATGAAGTTGCAGAAGAACAAGGCATTACTTTGAACAAAGGGGATAATGGAAATTTATCGACAAGGGATGCCGGAAAAATCGGTGGCCAGATTGGTGGTCGAATGGTTAAAGAGTTGATTCGGAGAGCACAACAGCAAATGGATAGTAACCAATAGTAAAAGAGGCGCGCAAAGAGCGCCTCTTTTACTATTTATTTAAAAGAACACATTTTAGGATGTATGTTTGTTAAGCTGTCTAATTTTTCTTTGTGAAGGAAAAAATCTTCTTTATTTTTAGCGATCAATGATTGCTCCACACGATATTCGTGATAATTAATGGCCAGGTCAAGGTCTAACTTTGTATATAACATACGTTCATCATATTTTTCATCAATAAATGGGATAGACATGTAAAAAGGATTTCCTTCATTTATACGAACAGCGATATACCAACCGGTATTTTCTACATAAAAAGGATCCTCCAGAATTTGCAGATAATCACCGTATTGAAGTTGGACGATCTCATGACAAGAACATTCCGTATTACCTTTTTCATATTCAAACGGTTCTAAAACAGTTAGTATCTTTTCCACAGCCATTCTCCTTTCCATCTGTTACCACCATAGTAATTGATAATGATTATCAATGTCAAACAAAACTTACTTCTTAATTCTGAAATTTTGGTATAATCATAATAATAATGGCTTTTTCAAAGAGGAGAATCTTTATGGAAACCAAAGATTTAGTTGGAAAAGTAGTGTTTAAAGATAATCAACCAATACATGAACCTGAAGAGCTAGAGCTCATTGGACAAGGGCGTAGTGCTGCTGTTTTTAGAGTGAAAGGAACTGGAGTAGCGGTAAAGGTTTTCTATCCGGACTTCAAAGACCTTGCCGATATAGAGGGGGAAGTGTATAAGAAACTTAATAATCATGACTTCTTCCCTGCGTTTTATGAAAAGGGAGAGGGATACTTGACGATGGAATATGTGGAAGGTATCACTTTTTATGATTGTTTAGTCAACGGTGTTCCTATAACAGAAGAGATGGTTGAGTATGTCGATCGGGCATTGGAATTTGCTTATAACCTTGGGTTCAATCCATCGGATACTCATTTGAAAAACATCTTATTGACGCCAGATGGCCAAGTGAAGGTAATAGATGTTGTTCGTTTCACCCAAAACTTTGATTGCCCCCACTGGCGTGATCTTAAAAAAGCCTATCAAACGTTTTACCAACGACGTTTTGTGCCGAAAAAGATACCGCGTTTTTTTATCGAGTTTATTATCAGGCTTTATCGAAGACGTTTGCTACCAATTTAAATTTGTGTTTTGTTTCTCATTCTGCTGGGAAAATGTTGAATAGAAAGGTGGAATGAACAGATGACACAATATCGTTTAAGTGATGTAGAAGTCGGTCAAAATTATAAAGCGAAAGAATTAGATAGTTTTGTATCAACTACAGACGTGGTCGTTCTTTCCAATAATAATGAACAATTATTTACCGATCCGGAAAGGGAATACAAAGTAGTCGATACTTTTGATGGTTTTTTTGAGCATTCATCAGAGGATGGCGAAAAGTATTACCGGGAAAAGAAGGCGTACATTGTGGAAAAAGCGTAGACATTAACATTAAGAAACAAATAAAAAGGGAAGCGCAGTTTCATCAGCGCTTCCCTTTTTTATGTGAAATTGCTCTTACTCAACAAACCGGCAGTATTCTGGAAGACACGATTTTCGAGACTTTTATTGCGAATAAGGGTCGGTGGGGGATAAGTCGCTTTCCGCGGGGAAGACGGCAAGCCTCCTCGTTCCCTTCATGACCTGCGAGGTCTCGCCAGTCTAT
Source organism: Halobacillus dabanensis (assembly GCF_900114165.1). Lineage (GTDB taxonomy): Bacteria > Bacillota > Bacilli > Bacillales > Halobacillaceae > Halobacillus > Halobacillus dabanensis. The sequence goes on along the minus strand of NZ_FOSB01000002.1, from coordinate 98,498 downwards.
CCTTTCCTGTTCTTACACCTGAATGGACCTACATTCAAAAGGATTACATAAGCCATATGTGTGCTATCCAGCTCCAGTGCCTAGCGGCTAGTGAGACTTCCCTCGCTTCTGTACGATAAGTCAACATCGAATCGCTATGCTCTTCGTGTTTCCTTTATCTCCTTTAGCTCAGTCCAGTCCATACGCCGCTGACCAAGGCACTTCCGCTTTAACATTAGGAGTCTCCTCATCCCCCACTTCCCCTTGCCGTAAGAGTTACTCGAAATCGCCTAACAATAACCCTGCCATAAGTAGAGGGAGATAGTCACTTACATCATGCTGCTTCCTTTACTTGAAGAAGTTTCGAGATACTTACCATGGAAAGCGAACCTTTTCCCTTAGACCCTAAACTCCCCCTAAAGTCTTGAAACTGGGTCTTCAAGATAAGGGAGCTTTAGTGGAAATGATCAATATCTTAACTTCATGAGTATCTCTTTGATGTCCTCATCAGCCATTAAGATATCATGGTATTTTTTAGTGATCTCTGTAAGTGCCACATCATGGTAAAAGAATTCAGAAAAGAATTTCACCATAGGTTTTGAAGAAGTGTGAATACCTTGAAAGTTCTCTTGTTCAACTCCAGCAAATAATATTTCCTCATGATCCACAATGATGAGCTTGTGGCGTTCAAGCGCCTCATGTTTTTCATCTGGAAGAAGAACATGGGCGTGTAAATTGCCTGTTTTCAGTTCTCCTACAGATAAAAGCTCGACTTTTACTCCTTGACGCTTTTTATCTTCGAGTAGTGGAATCAAATGAAAAAGCTCATCGTTCCACCCTGTGATAAGTATTTCCTTTTCCGCTTTTTGGAGCCGTTCTTTGATAAGTGCCTGGATGGATTCATCATTCTGTAATGTCCAGACTCGCTCATCTGAGTTTGGCACTGAAATTTGCTTGTTTCTCATTTCTTCCACATTCGCCTCAAACTCCGCTGTTAATTTTTCGATAGTCGTTTCAAGTGGAAGAGCGGTATAGAGTTTTTTTCGCTCACTGAATGATGTTAAAATCAAACCTTTTTCGCCTAGTCGTTGAAGTACTTCGTAGACTTTAGATTTAGGTACTTGAGAATATTTGACGATCGTTGTTGCACTCATCGGTTCTTTACTTGCGGTGAGCGCCTCAAAGACTTGGCTTTCATATTGGGTGAAACCGAACTTTTGTAACATAGGGCGACCTCACTTTTCGTCTCGTTTTTACAGATATATTTATTAAAAGCTTGTTGGTGATATTGTATAGGAAAAATTGGGGATCTGCTAGGATTTTTCTTGAAAATCAAATGATTGATAGGCCCTGCGATGGATTTTATAAAAAACATAAAATATTTTCTCTTGTTTTCCATTCAATTAATGGTTACCATTATAGTGGTAACCAAAACGGAGAGGATAATATTTATGAATAAAAAAGTATATTTGCTAGCGCTTGTTGCTTTTGTTGTAGGAACAGTTGAATTGATAATTGGCGGGATTCTTGATCTAGTGGCCAACGATCTGGATGTCTCGCTTGGAAAAGCGGGACTTTTGATCACCATATTTTCCCTGGTATTTGCTATTGCATCTCCCGTTTTGTTGACGGCTACAGCCCGATTCGATCGGAAAAAATTGATGCTTGTCACTTTAGTTATTTTCTTTTTTGGAAATATGCTTGCATACTGGAGTCCCAACTATTCCACTATCATGTTAGCTCGTATTCTGACTGCAGCTAGTGGATCGTTGCTAGTCGTTCTTGCAGTAACAATCGCTTCTGCTATTGTTACGAAAGAATACAGAGGTCGAGCGATTGGGACAATTTTCATGGGAATCAGTGGTTCGCTTGTGCTCGGAGTACCGATCGGTTTGACGATTGGAAACAGTTTCGGATGGAGAGCGCCTTTTCTATTGATTAGTGTATTAAGTCTTGTTTCTTTCGTGGCTGTTGCTATATCTTTAGAAAAAATTGCACCAAAGCCAGTCATTTCTGTCAGGGAGCAGTTGCGGACCCTCAAAGACAAAAAAATCTTTTCTGCTCAATTAACTTCTTTCCTGTTCTTAACAGGACATTTAGCGTTGTACGCTTACTTGACTCCCTTTCTTAAATCAGAGATGGGGTTGGATGGTACTTGGGTCAGCATAGTTTACTTTATCTTTGGAGTCGCTGCGGTGATGGGTGGCGGAGTTGGTGGTATCTTGTCAGACAAGTTCGGTTCGGAAAAAAGTATTCTAGGAATCATCATTGTTTTTGCCACCGCCATTTTCAGTATTCCTTACGTGACGTTTTCCCTTCCTTTATTCCTGATTATTATGATTATTTGGAGTGCATTAAGCTGGGCTGTCACACCGGCACAGCAAAATTATTTGATATCTTCAGCTCCAGAGACATCAGATATACAGCAAAGCTTGAACAATTCTGCTCTACACTTCGGTATTGCCTTTGGATCATCCATTGGAGGTATTGTCATCGAACAAACGTCAGTGGTCCATAATGCAACAGTTGGAGGTTTTTTTGTATTGTTTGCTTTGGCTACGGCTTATTTTTCTATTACTCGTGGCCAAGCAACTGTTAATCAAGAAGCATTGCAACAATAATAAAACAGTGAAACAGCCCCGATCGCTTATAAAGCGGTGGGGGTGTTTTTATTTATGTCTAGGGCTCATTTAATGATTATGGTGCCCACAAGTGAGCCATTAGACCTCACCACCTCTTTCTATTGGAGGAGTTTGGTCTATATTCTCTCTGGTTTTATACGTGAATGAGTTCGAATATATTTGATGATTTCCAAAGAATAAAAAGAAAATTTCCACTTCATACTATCATTGAATGATTGAAAAGGAGGAGAAAAACATGGGTAGAGATGAACACCATAAGAATAAAGGAAGACAAAAACGGAAATTACCTCAAACACCAAAAAACCAGAAGAACATCGATGTAGAGTTCTCTGAAGAATTGGCAGACCGCGAAGATAAAATTGCCCAAGAAAGAGCTGAGGCGGCAGATCGTCGCGCTCATAAAAGGCAGTAATGTAAATTAATGTCACACCAGGTCATCCAAATTTTGGATGACCTGGTGTGTAATATATTGTAAATGTTTATATATAGAATAGTATAAAAAAGCTGTACAGTTCATTCTGTTTCAACTTATTTGGTTTTATGCTATAATTCTTTATTGTGTTCAAAAAAATTACCGTAGACAAACTTATATTACTTAGAGGAGGGCGCTTGTAATGAAACAATTGCGCAAATGGCTGCCGGCAGTATTCTTAGGAATCCTATTGATCCTTGCTGCTTGTGGCGAATCAGAGGAAGATGCGACAAATGGAAATGAGAATAATGGGGACGGTGATCAAGCTGAATCTTCAGATGAAAAAGGTACAATCAGTATTGGTATGAATAACTGGGCTGAAAATGTGGCTGTATCCAACATGTGGAAACTTATCCTTGAAGATAAAGGCTATACAGTAGAATTGAATCAGGTGGAGAAAGGATTCCTATATGAAGCCCTATCCAGTGGTGATTTGGATATTGGGATGGAAATATGGTTACCGAATACCGATAAAGCTTTTTATGAAAAATATGAAGAAGAGATCGACTGGCGTGAGACTTGGTATGAAGGAACGGAGTTAGGACTAGCTGTTCCATCTTATATGGAAGACATCAACTCCATCGAGGATCTTAAGGGGTCGGAGGCCTTCCCTGATAAACAAATAGTAGGGATTGATGCAGGTGCGAGTATAATGTCATTGACGGATGAAGTCATTAATGAATACGGTTTGGATTATTCCCTTGCTTCTTCTTCCGAGCCTACAATGATTACTGAACTGAAGAGTGCATTGGAAAGTGAAGAGCCGATTGTAGCAACCCTATGGAAGCCGCACTGGGTATTTGCTGAGATGGATCTCAAATTCTTGGAAGACTCTAAAAATGTCTATGGTGACTCTGAAGATATTTCCTATGCTGCACGCAAAGGGCTGGAAGAGGACCAACCAGAAGTTGTAAAATGGTTCGATAATTTCAAGTTAAGTGATGAAGAGCTTTCCAGCCTTATGGCATCTATTAATGAAGCAGACGATGAACAAGAAGGTGCTCAAAAATGGATTGATGAACATCAGGATTTAATTGAGGAATGGACAAAGGAATAACGAAATACACAAAAAGGTCCACCTTTTTTAAAAAAAGTGGACCTTTTTGTGTTTCTTGAATGTTTGGTTCTGAAATTTTTTGGAGAAATACACGAATCCTCTCTCCCGGATGCTATATTTTTCTTTGCATAGAGGTGCAACATCAATATTTTACGTCCCCTTCTGCCCATTGGAAGTATTTTATAGTGAAAAAAAGCTGAAGCAGCAAATCATCATGCGAAAATAATACAGAAATTAAAAAAGGTTTAACGGCTCCTTTTTTAGGAAACATATTTTGTAGATTAGATTTATTACTTGAAAGGAGTCGCTGTGTTATGGATTTAAATAAAGAAATAAAGAAACTAGAAAATGTGCATTTAGAAAAACCTCAGAAAGTATTTACGATGTATTTAAACACCGACCCTTCCGATCCAGACCAGCAGGGTGGAGAATGGAAAATTCATTTAAAGAATGGACTGAATAACTTTGAATCCTACCTGCAGGAAGATGGAGATTCTGATGAGAAAAGAAATTATTGGGCAGTAAAAGAAAAGGTTGAAAAGTTTATAGAAGAAAATGAGCAAAACTTTGCTAAGAGTGTCGTCCTATTTGCGACAGGAGACGAAACGATCTGGTTTGCAGAACGCTTTCAAATGCCAGTCAAAACGGAATTCTATTGGGAAGAAACACCTGTTCTGGATCAGTTGAAAGAAATGCAAAATAAATTTCCGAAAACAGGTATTGTTTTGACCCAAAAAAATGAAATTAAGCTAATAGATGCACAACTTGGCATGTTAAAAGATACTCAGTTATTTGAATTGGATCTCGATACCGAGGATTGGAGACAGCACCAGGGACCACACCGTGCCCAGCCATCCATGGGGTCCGGAGGTGCTAAAACATCTAAACGCGACCAATTTGAAGAACGTTTTGAAGCTAATCGTTATCGTTGGTATAAGAGTGTAGCACCTAAAATCGATAAACTAGCCAAAGATTATGAATGGGAACGTCTCTACCTAGTAGGTGATAAGGAAGAGTTAAAAGATTTGCAGGATAATATGAACAAAGAAGCAAGTGATATGATTAACAAAAACCTCCTGGATCATGAGGAAATGCATGTTATTGAAGAGGTTGTCCAATATTAATACACTAAAAACGCTGGTTTACTTAAACCAGCGTTTTTTATATGTACGTAGAAATACTTCAATATATTCAGGGGATGGGAGGGGAAACATGGGGAGAAGAGCTTAAGAAGCGAGGTTTTTTCAGAAAACTACTCAAAACAAGATACGAAATCCAGGCATACGTATAGAAGTTTTTTTGGAAAGGGAAGAAGGATAGATGAATGGTTTTATAGAGGGAGAGCGACTGTAAAGGGCAACTTTAACATTATACATAATGGAAATAGGTATGATAAAATATTATACAATGAAAATTAATCGAGATAGGAGTAATTTGAATGTTCGTAGTAGATTCGACTGTGGTCGTCCCCGATCATAAAGCAGACGATTTAATCAATATATACAGAAAACGTTCCCGCCTGGTAGATGAAGCAGAAGGTTTTCTATCGTTCCAGTTACTCCAAAATCATCGAAAACCAGGAGAATTGACTGTACACTTAGAGTGGGAATCGAAAGAAGCATACTTGAACTGGGCACGGAGCGAACAATTCAAAAAAATTCATGAACTGGAAAAGCATTATCCAGATGAAGAGTTACAAGGGATTGTACCAAAAGTATCAAAGTATGAGGTGGTGGCCACGTGATTCAGCCTGAAAAAAGTCGATTAGTTCAAGAAGTGGCTGATGAAATTTACGAAGCTTATCCATTTTTGTGGGAAAAGTTCGGGCAGAATGGAAGAGACCGTACAGAGGAAGATAACTATCATCATTTAGACCACCTTCAGGCTGCTTATGAAATGGATAGTGTTGATTTTTTCATTGACTATACCGATTGGTTGAATACGGTTTTGACTTCAAGAAATGTTTCTACCTCTTTGATCATTGATAACTACGAGCGGCTTATAAGGTTAATCAACCAAATGGATTTGGTTGATGAAAATGAAAAAAGAGTATTCGTCCATTATTTGGAAAATGCGTTGAAGCATTTGCATTCTCTTTTAAAGAGGTGAACAGTTTGGTAATGCAACACGAACATTTGTCCCAATTCTTCCTAGCAGGTGATGAAGAGGGAGCCTTATATTATACAAAACATTTATTGGAAAAACATCCAAGAGCTTATCTTTATGAAGATATCCTTACACCGGCTATGTATTATATAGGAGAATTGTGGGAGCGGAATGAGATTTCGGTAGCGGATGAACATCTTGCAACAGCAATTTGCGATTTCGTCTTGTCAAAGTTGGAAGCTGAAATAAGTAATGTTAGTAGAAAGCATCAGAAAAATTTCAAGGCAATGTTATTTGGTGTGGAAGAAGAACAGCATTATATAGGATTGAAAATGGTTGCGGACACTTTTAAGGAACATGGATGGAGGGTTCGTTATTTAGGCCCAAACCTTCCTATGGAGCATTCTCTGAGGCAGATTGAAAAATATCGTCCTGATGTTATTGGTATATCAGCTGCATTATCTTACCGTTTACCCACAATGAAAATCCTTCTGGAACGTTTTTCTCATTTGGAATGGAAACCACTGATTATGGTAGGTGGTCGTATGGCAACGAAATTCGATTTAAAAGAATTTGAATCAAATCAAGTGATGGTCGTGAAAGATTTAAGTCATTTAAATCAATGGTTCAATGAAGGAAGGGACGAAACAATCAATGAAACGAGTTAACCGTACCTTCCCTTTGCCTTATTTTACAATCAACAAGAATTTCATTATCCAGGCTTATTCTGAAGAAGCTGAGAAAACCTTTGGTAGCACGGAGAATCTTTTGGATATTGTCGATGAAGAGAGTTTACCGAAAATTAGAAAATGGGTAGTCCCTGATGTCCGGAAATTGACACTTGAAATCCATTTAAAGCCATTTGAATCAGAGGGAAATCCTCTCACGTGTGATTTGCATGTGAATTGGCAAAATGATTTGTATGCAGAAGTTCTGATTATCATGAAGGATGCTCAATTGCTGAAGGTTACGAAGACGATGGATCAATTACGGTCGAGGCTGGATGATACAAACTTTGCATTGCTTGAAGAGAAAGAAAAGTTGGAAGAAGCAATTCAACATGGAAATCGTCTTTCTGCTCCATTCATTAACCTCACCTGCGATACAGCGCTTGTTCCCTTGTTCGGGCAAATTACAGTAGAAAAAATGTACGCGGTAGAAGAGGAGTTATTACAATCTTCACAGGATGATGAAATTGACCGTATTCTTTTCGATTTTACGGCAGTAGGCGAAATGGACCCAGAAGGCACCAGAGTATTAAAGGATATTATGAGTTCCCTCTTTTATATGGGAGTAAGTGTAGTTGTCGTTGGGCTTCAACCGAAACAAGTGAAAAATTTCCACGTATTGCAATTCCCATCACAAATCAGCTTCTTAAATTCTTTGCAACAAGCGATACAAAAATATTGCACCACTTGATTTTAAAAAAGTGCTCCTATTCTGGGGTATTTTTTTATGCCCAGGAAAATATTAAATTCCATGATTGTGTTAGTTTAATCGCTTTTTGTGGAATAGAGATATATAACACTTTTTCAATATCAAAGAGAGAAAGGTGGAGAAATATATGGAAATGACCTTAGAAGTAAATGGAATGACTTGCGATCATTGTGAAAAATCCGTAAAAGATGCACTTAATAAATTGGAAGGTGTTCACGGAGTGGAAGTTCAACTGGATAGTGGTAAAGTAAACATCGCTTATGATGAAGCTTACGTAAGCAAGTCTATGATGAAAGAGACAATCGAAGCCCAGGGGTATGAGCCTGTGGGATAATAGGAAAGAGCCCAACTGATGTTGGGCTCCTTTTAAATTACTCCAGCTTCTTTTGCTCTCGTAGCCTTAAGCCAATCTTCTTCGTAGCAAGAATGTCACAAACGAGTGTTGTATTAAACAAATCGGGGGTCTTGTGCTTTAGTGATTATTGCACGGTGTATGGAAGTTGTGATTTATATCCTGTAAATTGTTGATATGCTTGATCGATCTTTTGCTTGTCTTCTGATTCAAGAGAGTACCACCCATTCTTGAACATTAAATTGTATAAGTTACGCTGGCAATCTTGTGTTTCTTTAAAAATGGTAGCCAAATCTTGATAAATGTTCTGGTTACTTGCTTCATTCAAAGCAATATTATAAGAAGATGTCATATATTTCTCGGTGGTCAATTGATCATTAATAAAGTCCCTCTCGTTCATTTGAGGGGTTTTAGGAACGGTGGTTTCAGGGTTTTGAATCTTTTGTGGCTGATTCATGCTCTACCTCCTTAATTGGTTGTTTTGGATTGTGTATCCAGGTGTTTAAGTAGTTTATTGTAATGACGTTGATGCATTTGACCTGCTTCCTCTAAAGCAGCCTGAATCTCAGGGGTTTGGCAATTTTGAGCAAAAAAATGGGCTTTTTTACAAGCATTCAAATTCCAGGACAGCATATCAGAAAGATAAAGCTGGTCTTTTGTACTTACAATGTTAGGTACCTGAGACATAGGTGCTTCCTGCATTTGTGATTGATTTTGTTGTTGCATCTCGTTCCCTCCTTTTCATTATTCCTTTTTATTATGACCGTACGTAGCATTTCTATAAAAATAATCAAAAGATAAGAGAAAAGATAAAAATCCTGTCGAAGAGCGCATAAATTCCGCCCCATTTTTGCAAGAAAATGATAAAATAGTAGTGTGTTAACGGTTGCAAAAATCAGAATATTGAAGGGAATAGGATTGAATTTAGGGGGAGGGCTTGTATCATGGAACGCGTACTTAGGAACTTTTTCCTTTTCTTATCCAAAAATCGTTTCTTTACGAAGTTAGCCAAAAAATACGGTCTCCGTTTTGGAGCTGGTAAATTCGTAGCAGGTGAAACCATACCGGATGCCGTAAAAACCATCAAAGAGTTGAATGAAAAAGGAATGGCGGTTACTATAGATCATCTTGGTGAATTTATTGATAGTGAGTCTGAAGCCCGGGAAGCTGCCGAGGGATGTATAAAAGCAATAGAAGCAATAGCAGAGCACCAGTTGGATTCCCAACTATCGTTAAAATTGACTTCTATGGGGCTCGACATTTCTGAAGCACTCGTATTGGAAAATATGCGGCGAATACTTGATGTTGCAGAAGATAAAGATGTATTCGTGACAATTGATATGGAAGATTTCGAAAGGTGCGAAAAAACACTAGAGATCTTTAAAAAGTTGAGAGAAGAGTATGAGCATATTGGAACAGTGTTACAGTCCTATCTGTATAGAACAGTGGATGACATTGAAGAGCTCAACCGATATAATCCTAACTTACGCCTTGTAAAAGGGGCCTATAAAGAATCTCCGAAAGTGGCTTTCCCTGATAAAAAAGATGTAGATAATAACTTGAAAAAAATCATTAAAATCCATTTGCAAAATGGGAATTATACCGCAGTTGCCAGTCATGATGACAAAATGATTGAATACACCAAACAACTCGTCGAGCACCATGGTATTTCTAAAGATCTTTTTGAATTTCAGATGCTTTATGGCATTAGGGTGGAACGGCAAGAAGAATTAGTCGAAGAAGGTTACAAAATGCGTGTATATGTTCCTTATGGAAATGACTGGTACGGTTACTTTATGCGTCGTCTGGCTGAGAGACCTGCGAATGTAGCCTTTGTTCTGAAGGGGATATTCGGCAAATGATAAGGATGCCCGCCATTAGTGCGGGTATCATACGGAAATAAAGTCTCACATTTTAAATTTGAAAACATAAAGTTAGGAAAAGGGGATTACGTTAATCGGCGACAGATGTTTAGGAGAATTTTTACAGAATTATGGAGAAAAGGATTGCGAAATGTCTGAAAATATTTTATATTAAACATAGATACGAATTAGCCGTACTTATTTTTTTGGCTGTAAAATGAATGAGTATTCATTCAAACGAGATAGGGGGAAATATAATGAATCATAAAATCAAGCGGGCAGCCGTTCTCGGATCCGGGGTAATGGGCGCAGGAATTGCAGCCCACTTAGCTAATGTAGGTATCCCTACAATAATGTTGGATATTGTTCCAAGAGAATTGACAGATGCTGAGTCCAAAAGGGGGCTGACACTGCAAGACTCTACGGTAAGAAATCGGATTGCAGCAGAAAGTAAAAAGTCACTATTAAAACAAAAGCCTTCCCCATTAACAAGTAAGAAAAATCTTGATCTGATCGAGATCGGGAACTTTTCTGATGATATGGAACGCTTATCAGAGGTCGACTGGGTGATTGAAGTCGTTGTAGAAAATTTGGATATTAAAAAGAAAGTGTTAGCGGATGTCGATCGCAATAGAAAGAAAGGGGCAATTGTAAGCTCGAACACATCCGGGATTTCCATTGAAGCAATGTCGGAAGATTGTAGTGAAGACTTTAAAAAGCATTTTCTAGGTACTCACTTTTTTAATCCACCACGTTACTTAAAGCTTCTAGAGGTTATTCCGACAAAACAAACAAGCCCTGAAGTTCTTCAATTTGTGAAAAAGTTTGGAGAAGATGTACTTGGTAAAGGAGTCGTAGAAGCAAAAGATACACCTAATTTCATTGCTAATAGAATCGGAACTTATGGACTGCTGGTGACTGTACAGCAAATGCTCGAAAAAGGCTACTCTGTAGGCGAAGTTGATTCTGTTACAGGGCCTATGATTGGCCGACCGAAGAGCGCGACTTTCCGTACACTAGATGTTGTTGGATTAGATACGTTCATCCATGTAGCAAACAATGTTTATGATCAAGTGGAAGGAGAAGAGAAAAAAGCTTTTGAAACGCCACCTTTTATGAAATCTATGCTTGAAAAAGGTTGGTTAGGATCGAAGAGCGGCCAAGGATTCTTTCTGAAAAAGAAAGGAGAGAAAGGAAGCGAGATTCTGCAGCTTAACCCGGAAACACTGGAATATGAAAAGCGAAGCAAACTAAAGACAAAAGCGACCGAAATCGCTAAGCAAGAAAAAGGTCCGAAGCGCAAGCTGAAAGCTCTTGTCGAAGCAGAGGGAGACCGTGCTGGTGATCTGGTTTGGTCTGTTGTAAAGCCTGTTATTATCTATTCTGCTGAACTTCATGGGGAAATTGCAGATGATGTTCCTTCTATTGATGAAGCGATGAAGTGGGGATTCGGGTGGGAACTAGGACCATTTGAAATGTGGGATAGTATCGGGTTATCTGCTTCCGTCGAACGGATGAAGAAAGAAGGAGAAACCGTTCCTGCGTGGATTGATACAATGCTTGAAAACGGGAATGATTCCTTTTATAAGAAAGAAAATGGAAACGTTTACTTCTATCATGAAGGTGAATACAAGCAAAAATCCTTTAATTCAAAAAATATCAATCTGAAGCTGTTGAAAGAGCAGAAAGATGTGATTAAGAAGAATGCAGGAGCCAGTCTGATTGACTTAGGTGATGGGGTAGCGGGACTGGAATTCCACTCTCAAAGTAATGCGATCGGTTTAGATATTATCCAGATGATCAATTTTGCTATCGACCATGTAGATGAAAATTTCAAAGGCTTAGTCATTGGAAATCAGGCCAAGAACTTCTGTGTTGGTGCAAACCTCGGCATGATTTTGATGGAAGCTCAAGATTATAACTTTTTCGAAATTGAAATGGTCGTTAAAAATTTTCAAGATAGCATGATGAAGATGAAATACTCCGATAAGCCAGTAGTTGCAGCTCCTTTCGGCATGACGCTTGGTGGTGGAGCGGAAGTATGCTTGCCGGCAGATGTAATCCAAGCTTCTCAAGAAACATATATGGGCTTAGTCGAAGCAGGTGTAGGGCTGATTCCTGGAGGTGGAGGCAACAAAGAACTTTATATGAAGCATTTGAGGAATATTCCTCAAGGTATAGATATCGACCTCCAGAAAGTGGCCAACAGTGTCTTTGAGAAAATCGCTATGGCTAAGGTTTCAACATCAGGAGCGGAAGCAAAAGAGAATGGTTTCCTGGATGAAAAGGATGCCATCAGTGTTAATGGCGACCACTTACTTCATGATGCGAAACAAAAAGTGCTTGGATTAGCAAGAGCGGGGTATCAAGCACCACAGCGGACGAAACTTCCTGTGGTAGGAGAACAAGGTTACGCTACGATGGTCCTTGGTGCTAAGTCACTGGCACTTAGCGGGTATGCAAGTGAGCATGATTTGAAGATTGCAGAAAAGCTTGCTTTCGTGTTGGCTGGCGGACGTTTGAAGCAAGGAACCCTCGTAGATGAACAGTACTTGTTAGATTTAGAGAGGGAAGCATTCCTTAGTCTTGTTGGTGAACCGAAGTCACAAGCACGTATGCAGCACATGCTTATGAAAGGTAAACCACTACGTAACTAATAATTGAAGGGGGAAGAATCGTGAAAGAAGCAGTTATCGTATCAGGCGCTAGAACACCGGTCGGACGTGCAAAAAAAGGGTCGCTCGCACATACCCGTCCCGATGATCTAGCGGCTCTGACAATAAAAGAAACGTTAAAAAGGGCAAATCATTATGAAGGGGATATCGATGACGTCATCATCGGATGTGCAATGCCGGAAGCGGAACAAGGCATGAACATGGCTAGAAATATTGCTGGTCTTGCAGGCCTTCACCATAAAGTACCAGCAATCACAATCAATCGTTATTGTTCTTCCGGACTTCAAAGTATTGCTTATGCAGCCGAAAAAATCATGTTAGGTCACAGTGATGCTGCCATTGCTGGAGGAGCAGAATCTATGAGTCTCATTCCAATGGGTGGTCATGTTATTAAACCGAACATCCAGTTGGTGGAAAATGCGCCAGAATATTATATGTCGATGGGACATACAGCAGAAGAAGTTGCTAATCGCTTTGAAATATCACGAGAAGATCAAGATGCTTTCGCAGCCCAAAGTCACGAACGTGCAGAAAAGGCAATCAAGGAAGGGAAATTCAATGATGAAATTGTCCCAGTCGAAGTAACACATCGTGAACTAGGAGAAGACAATAAAGTCATGGAAAAACAGCTGACATTTTCCATGGATGAAGGTGTCCGTCCTGGGACAACAACGGGGGTTCTAAGTAGTCTAAGACCAGCGTTTTCTACAACTGGATCGGTTACAGCGGGTAACTCCTCCCAGATGAGTGATGGAGCAGCTTCTGTCTTAGTGATGGAACGTGAAAAAGCAGAAGAAGAAGGACTTACGCCTCTCGTCAAATTCCGTTCGTTTGCTGTCGCAGGAGTAGAACCTGAGGTGATGGGTGTAGGACCGATTGAAGCTGTACCGAAAGCTCTACGTATGGCTGGTTTGTCTTTATCTGATATCGGACTTTTTGAGTTGAATGAAGCATTTGCCTCTCAGTCTTTGCGAGTTATTCGTGAACTAGGCTTAGATCCAGAAAAAGTCAATGTAAACGGGGGAGCCATCGCACTTGGACACCCACTTGGATGTACAGGAACGAAGCTGACCCTGAGTTTGATACATGAAATGAAACGGAGAAATGAACAGTTTGGTGTTGTCACTATGTGTATTGGCGGCGGAATGGGAGCTGCAGGAGTTTTTGAGTTAATTTAATCGAATGAAACGGGGAGGAACATAAGATGAGCGATTTGAGAGAGATGATTAAGGGTGGAGGATTCATTGTAGAAGATTTAGGAGCAGAAGATGTCATCACTCCGGAGGATTTTACGGATGAACACTTAATGATTGCGAAAACAGCTGAAGATTTTGTATTAGGTGAAGTAGTTCCCAAGATAGAAAACCTAGAAAATCATGAATTTGAACACTCTGTAGCTTTACTGAAACAAGCTGGTGAATTAGGACTTTTAGGTGCTGATGTTCCGGAAGAGTATGGTGGGCTTCAATTAGATAAAATTAGCTCATCCCTAATTACCGAGAAGTTCTCTCGGGCGGGTGGTTTTTCCGTTACTCATGGAGCACATGTAGGAATCGGTTCACTACCAATCGTATTTTTCGGAAATGATGAACAGAAGAGCAAGTACCTTCCACTTTTATCTACGGGTGAAAAAATTGCGGCATACGCACTGACAGAGCCTGGATCCGGTTCAGATGCACTTGGTGCAAAAACAACAGCAAAGCTTAATGATGAAGGAACCCATTATATATTGAATGGTGAAAAACAGTGGATAACGAACTCTGCGTTTGCTAATGTATTCGTCGTATACGCTAAGATCGACGGTGATAAATTCACAGCTTTCATCATTGAACGTGATTACCCAGGTGTTTCTACGGGACCAGAAGAGAAAAAGATGGGGATAAAGAGTTCTTCTACTCGTACTCTGATTCTAGAAGATGCGGAAGTTCCTGTAGAGAATGTGCTCGGAGAAATCGGTCGGGGACATGTGATCGCTTTTAATATTTTGAATGTAGGTCGTTATAAGCTTGCGATTGGGGGCGTGGGTGGATCCAAACGTGCAATCGAACTATCTGTCAAATATGCCAAGGAAAGAAAACAATTTAAAACACCAATCGCTAGTTTCCCATTGATTCAAGAAAAAATCGGGTCTGTAGCTGCAAATACGTACGCTAATGAAAGTTCCGTCTACCGCACTGTAGGTCTCTTTGAACAAAGTATGGGGAAACTGTCAGATGAAGAATTGAAAGATGGTACTGCCGTAGCAAAAGTTATCGCTGAATATGCGATCGAATGTTCCTTGAACAAAGTATTCGGAACAGAGTTGCTGGACTTTGCTGTCGATGAAGCTGTCCAAATTCATGGTGGTTACGGATTTATGGCTGAGTATGAAGTAGAAAGAATGTACCGGGATTCCCGGATCAACCGGATTTTTGAAGGCACGAATGAAATTAACCGTATGATCGTTCCAGGCACCTTGCTGAAAAAAGCGATGAAAGGTGAACTGCCGTTATTACAAAAGGCGGAAGCACTTCAAGAGGAAATCATGATGATGATGCCGGAAGAACCTGGTATCGAGGTACTTGAACAAGAGAAGTATCTCCTCAAAAATGCCAAGAAAATTGGCTTGCTTGCGGCAGGTCTTGCTGCACAGAAGTATGGTGAAAAGCTTGAAAATGAACAAGAGTTACTCGTTAACATCGCTGATATGGTTGGTGAAATATACAATATGGAATCAGCTGTACTACGTACTGAAAAGGCAATCAACAAGACTGGAGAAGAGAAGAATAAACAAAAACTTCTTTATACTCAGGTGTATGTTCAAGAAGCATTCAACCGTATAGAAGGGCACGCAAAAGAAACCTTGATTGCAGCAGAATCAGGTGATTCACTTCGTATGATGCTCGGAGCCTTACGTAAATTGACGCGTCATACCCCTACAAATGTTATTCCTAAGAAGCGGGAAATTGCAAAAGCTTTAATTGACGCAGAGAAATATACTGTATAATTCCTTAAGAATAAATGTGACACAGGGCCTGCATCTTCCAAATAGCGAAGGTGCAGGCCTTCGTTATCCCTAATCCTTCCTATTCAACTAAATGGCAGTATTTTTGTAGACTTAATTCCGAGACTTTAGTTGTGAATAAGGGTCGGAGGGGGATAAGTCGCTTTCCCAGGGGAAAACGGCAAGCCTCCTCGGTCTATGTGGCCTCCGGGTCTCGCCAGTCTATCCTTTCCCGCAGAAGTCTCCTTATCCCCCACCTCCCCTTGCCGTAAGAGTTACTCAAAATCGCCCAACAACAACCCTGCCATAAGTAGAGGGAGAATAGCATCTCAAGCCTGTGACCGCACTTTCATTGAAATCATGCTCCTTTTCCTTGAAGTTGGTTTCGAGTCACTTATATGGAAAGGGGCGGAGGGAAACGGTGAGACTCCTATTTTGAAAGCGGAAGTGCCTTGACCAGCGGCGTATGGACTGGACATTCAAATGTGGAGGTGTCTTGTTCAGACTCGATAAGCTTAAGAACAATCATTACAGGGAGTGTTCTTCTTCCTGAAATGACTAGTAAAGAAGTTCGGTTAAGTTCGCAACCTCCTGTTGCAACACCGAACGCCCCCGCTTCCTGTGAGGCCTAAGACCTCGAGAGGCTAGACAACGGAACTAGCCTAGAGCTGGAGGAGGTAAAGGAAATACGAAGAGCGAAGCGATTCGATGTTGACTTATCGTACAGAAGCTAGGGAAATCTCACTAGCCGCTAGGCACTAAAGCTGGATAGCACTCGGACGGTTTATGGTCTCCAACTGAAAATAAAGACTCCAATGGTTTAGGAACTGGGATCTGCGGGACAGATGAGACCCCCGCAGAGCTTTAGCTCGAGGAGGCTCAGCGCCCGCCCCACGGAAAGTGTTCAAATGTGGAATCGCCCTGGGAGACACGACTGGCATAAGCAGAACATCAACGGAATGGGCTTTTTCATTCCTTTGATGTTCTGCTTATGACGCGAGTGTCTGGGCGATGGAACTGGAGGAACCTTCTCCCGCAGCACCTAAACTCCCACTAAAGTCTCGAAACTGAGTCTTCAAGAATAGGGAGCTATAGTGTGTTAGAGTGAGGTGTGGGTAATTACATTTTATAGACAATCATAGAAATGAATGAAATATTTGGCTTCATTATGATAAAATATAAAACAATAAGGTGGAAGGAGGAGGAATATATGTCTTTAACCTTCTATTGGTACCCGAACTGTGGGACATGTAAAAAGGCGAAAAAATGGTTGGATGAAAAAGGGCTGGAGTACAAATCAATACATATCGTGAACGATCCCCCTTCTGAAGATCAGTTGAAGGATTTAATTGCTTCCAGTGATAAACCAGCAAAAAAATTCTTCAATACGAGTGGGAAGAAGTATAGAGAGTTGAATATGAAGGAAAAGCTAAAAGAAGCAAATGAAACGGAAATGATTCAATGGCTAGCCTCAGACGGAATGCTCATTAAGCGGCCTTTGTTGACAGACGGCACGACAACAACGGTCGGTTTCAAAGAAGAGGAATATGAGAAGGTCTGGGTTTCCTGAGCAGAACATTGGAAATAAAAGCTATGAGCTTTTATGTTTAGATTGCTGTTAAACTATAACTACTATTGTGGAGGTTTTTTAGATGAGCTTACCAAAAGACTTGCGTTACTCGGAAGAACATGAATGGGTTAAAAATGAGGGAGAGAAAGTAAGAGTTGGAATTACTGACTTTGCTCAATCTGAATTAGGTGACATTGTATTCGTAGAGTTACCAGAAGTTGGGGATGAAATAGAAGCAGATGAGCCATTTGGTAGCGTAGAATCTGTTAAAACGGTATCTGAGCTTTATGCTCCGCTGAGCGGAAAAGTAGTAGAAGTAAACGAAGAACTGGAAGATAGCCCAGAATTCGTGAACGAGTCTCCTTATGATAAAGCGTGGATGGTCGTTGTAGAACCTAGTGATAATGCTCAGGTGGATAACTTGATGAGTCCTGAAGAATATGAAGCAATGATAAACGAAGACTGAGTGATAATGTTTTAGAACTATTGTACAGGCAGGGCTACACAGGGTTCCTTGTCTGACATGATCACGTTTGATCTTAATCATGTTCAGGCCATGCCTCAAGGGGTATGGTCTGTTTCTATATAGTAGGTGATGAAGGTGGATGGAGAACGCATTGTCATAGTTGAAGGTATCACAGATAAGAAAAAGTTAGTCAAGGTATTAGACGAGGAGATAGAAATCATATGTACTTATGGGACACTGGGTCTTGAGCGGATGGAAGAAATGATTTTTGACCATAATCTGGATGATAGAACGGTGTATATCCTCGTAGATGAAGATGATTCAGGCTACAAAATTCGAAAACAACTGACCGAAGAGTTACCTCATGCAGAGCATATATACATTGATAAAGCTTTCAGAGAAGTGGCTGCAACACCTGAGCCTGAACTGGCAAGAGCATTACTCAGCAGGCATTTTATTGTAAAGTCGATCTATTTAATTTAGGAGGATTCTCGTGCAAGAGATAGAAGTGTCTGAGGTAGAAAGAACTTTACGGTCACAAGATACTGTTCTCTCTTTTATTCATAGTCCTTTTTGTGGTACATGTCATTTAGCTAGGCGAATGCTTCAGACATTGGAAGCTGTTGTTGAACAGGAAGTTTTCCTGGAGTGGAATGCTTCTCTTCATCCTTCCCTTATGGAAAGGTACCAGATTAAAAGTGTTCCGTGTCTTCTTGTGACAAAACAAGGAATAGTGGAGAAAAAGATCTATGCTTTTCATTCTGTTTCTCACATGTATGAAGAGTTAGGGAACTTTGTAAAATAAACAAAAAATTTCCTGGGTAATGACGAAAAAACTGTAAGTAATAGTTAGATTTACGTGTATTATATTTATAAACATGAGGGATTATCTCCCCCATGTTTTTTTAATTTTTGCTAAATGAGTTCTCCGAGTTTTTTCACTATTTCTAGAAAGGGAGCCTGATCACCGAATTGGGCGTGGATATTTCCTTCTTTGTCGATAATGATTGTGGAAGGAACACCATCACATTCATACAAATCATAGATGGTGCGATTATAGTCAGCAAGTGTGGGTTGGGTTAAAAATTCTTTTGTATAGCGAATCGCTTCTTCTTTGGATCGTTCTCGTCCGGTAACATTCACAGTCATCATAACAACCTTCTCATGATCCATCGTCTGATATAATTGCTCTTTTTTTGGTAAGTCTTTTCCACAATCCGGGCACCATGAAGCCCAAAAAGTGAGAACGATTACTTTCCCTAGATCTTGTTGTAATTGATAGGTGTTAGAGTTGTTGATATAAGGCAATTCGAAAAGTGGGGCTTGTTTATGCAACGTAATTCTCCTTTTAATTTTGGTGGAATTTATCAATTGACGCTTTTGACACCCTCATGCTAACATATCCATTAAATTCATATCGACATCTTCACTTATCCAGAGAGGCGGAGGGACTGGCCCTGTGATGCCCAGCAACCGGCAGATTATTTGTACGGTGCTAATTCCTGCGGAGTCTAAGACTTTGATAGATGAGAAGCGTTGAAACGGCAATCTCTTCTATTTTATTGAAGGGATTTTTTAATTTTGAATTTTTTCCAAACTAGTAGAGGGATCTAGAAAACAGAAGATATTCCTTTTTCAGAACACTCGCATTTATTAGTTGACATAAAATTAGGGCGGTGCTAAAATTCTCTTTGTGCTACTGAAGTGAATTAAAGTAATAATAATTTAACATAATAAAATCTCTTATCCAGAGAGGCGGAGGGACTGGCCCTGTGATGCCCGGCAACCGGCAAGTGAAATGCTTGATAAGGTGCCAATTCCTGCAAAGTTCGAACTTTGGCAGATGAGAGAACAGGTCAAAGGTAACGTGAAACGCCATTCTGTTCTCTTAACAGAGTGGCGTTTTTTGAATTGGAGGGAAATGCAGCATGATTACAATCAAAGGATTATCGAAGATTTTCCAGACCAAAGATCAGGAAGTCCGAGCAGTAGACGATCTAAGTCTGGATATCAATAAAGGTGAGATTTATGGAGTAATTGGTTATAGTGGGGCGGGTAAAAGTACATTCATTCGTCTTCTTAACCGTTTGGAAGACCCTACAGAAGGTAGTATCAGGATCGATGATCAGGACTTCACTTCTTTAAGCAAGGGAAAGCTAAGACTCGCGAGGCAGGAAATCGGCATGATTTTTCAGCATTTTAATTTACTTTGGTCTCGAACGGTCCATGACAATATCGCTTTTCCTCTGGAAATTGCGGGGGTACCAAAAGCAGAACGACGAAAACGGGTCGACGATTTAATTGAACTTGTTGGTCTAAAGGGGCGGGGAGGTTCCTATCCTTCTCAGTTGAGTGGTGGACAAAAGCAGAGAGTAGGAATCGCAAGAGCGCTTGCTAATAATCCAAAAGTATTACTGTGTGATGAAGCTACCTCAGCTTTAGACCCTGAAACCACGGATTCTATTTTAGACCTGCTTGTAGATATTAATGAAAAACTAGGGTTGACTATCGTATTAATCACCCATGAAATGCATGTGATCCGCAAAATTTGCCATCAAGTTGCAGTCATGGAGCAAGGGAAGATTGTAGAGCAAGGAGATGTACTGGACGTCTTTCTCCATCCCCAAAGGCAAGTAACCAAGAAATTCGTCGACCAAGTGATGGGAGATCCTGAGAAAGAGACATCAATGAAACTCATTAAGGACAATTATCAAGCAGGTGAAATCATCCGTTTACACTTTGTGGGGGAGAGTACAAATCAAGCGTTGATTAGTGAGATTTCACGAAAATTCACCCTTGATGTCAATATCCTTCATGGGAAAATAACCCAAACTCAAAAAGGGGCATACGGTACAATGTATGTCCAATTTGAAGGAGAACAGGATGAAATAGAGCGGGCAATCCAGTATATTCGATCCACATCAGTAGAAGTGGAGGTGAACCCTAATGCTTAATCAATGGTTTCCTAATGTGAGCATGGAGGATATGGTTACAGCTACAAATGAAACGTTGTACATGACGTTGATTTCCGTAGCGGGCACATTCATTATTGGTCTTCTCTTGGGTTTGCTTCTGTTTTTATCCGGCCCGGGAGGACTTTGGCAAAGTAAAATTTTGAACATGATTACTGCATCTTTAGTCAATGTGTTCCGTGCCATTCCATTCATTATATTAATTTTGTTATTATTCCCGTTTACTGATTTCTTAATGGGAACAATTCGTGGGCCTAATGCTGCGTTACCTGCGCTAATCATTGGCGGAGCACCTTTTTACGCTCGTTTAGTTGAGATTGCTTTGAAGGAAGTAGATAAAGGGGTTGTGGAAGCGGCGAAATCGATGGGGTCCAAATATTCCACGATTGTTTTCAAAGTATTACTTCCAGAATCCATGCCTGCTCTTATCTCAGGCATTACAGTAACGGCCATCGCTTTGATTGGGTATACTGCTGTTGCAGGTGCGATTGGAGCTGGTGGTTTAGGTGACTTTGCTTATTTTTATGGATTCCAGCGTAGTAATTGGGATGTAGTGTTTATGTGCACCATACTCATAATTATCATTGTGTTTATTTTCCAATTCATCGGAGATTTAGTAACCCGTAAATTGGATAAAAGATAAAAATATAGTTTTAAGGGAGAGGTTATCAAATGAAAAAAATATGGACAGGCGCACTTGCCTTATTATTTGTCCTTGTACTTGCTGCATGTGGTTCATCTGAAAATGATACTTCAGGTTCTGAAGAAGAGGGCGGTGAAGAAAGCTCTGAAATTAAAGTGGGTGCAACTAGCGTACCTCACGCCGAAGTTTTGGAGGAAGCAAAGCCACTTCTTGAGGAAGAAGGTATTACACTAACGATTGAGGAGTATCAAGACTACATTTTACCTAACAAAGATTTGTCTGAAGGTCGAATAGATGCAAACTATTTCCAAACCATTCCTTATTTAGAAGTACAAGAAGAAGAGAATGGATATGATTTTGTAAACCTTGGTGGTATTCATATTGAACCGATCGGTGTTTACTCTCAAAAATATGATAATCTTGAGGATATTGAAGAAGGTACGACACTTGTTATGAGCCGTTCTGTTTCTACTCATGGCCGTGTTCTTTCCTTATTAGAAAAAGAAGGATTGATTACCTTGGATGAGAGTGTTGAAAAAGTAGAAGCCACAGTAGATGATATCGTTGAAAACCCTAAAAACATCGAATTTGATACAGGTGTTGATGCTGCAGGTCTTCCAGAAGTTTATAAGCGTGAAGAAAATGTACTTGTAGCTATTAATACGAATTATGCTATTGAAGCAGGCCTTGTACCAAAAGAGGATGCAATTATTCTTGAGGGTACTAATTCCCCTTATGTGAATGTAGTAGCAGCTCAAAGTAAAGATGAAGATAATGAGGCACTCAACAAGCTGGTGGAGGTCCTGCGTTCTGAAGAAATTCAAAACTTTATTAAAGAAGAATACGATGGTGCTGTAGTACCAGTATCCGGGGAATCTGAATAAAGGATAAAAAGAGTGACTGTGGTTTATACTAACTGCAGTCACTTATTTTTATTGGGAGGTTCGAGAGATGCATGAGCAAAATATGACATGGACGCAGAATTATTTGCATGATTTTAAAGAAGGAATGGGAGCTTTTACTGAACACATGCCAGAAGTGGCTCACAAATTCAATGAGTTTACGGAGGAATGTTTTAAAGCGGGGGAAATTTCAGAGAAAGATAAGCAATTGATGGCTCTTGGAATCAGTATTGTTGCACAAGATGAATATTGCATGATTTATCATACAAAGGGTTGTGTAGACCAAGGAGCAACAGAAAAAGAAATCCTGGAAGCTTGTGGAGTAGCGACAGCTTTTGGGGGAGGAGCCGCTCTAAGTCAGGCAGTCACCCTTGTCCAAGATGCATATACCGATCTAACAACAAACATCAACTGATTGAATTGTTTGAAAATTAAAGAAAAAGAGATGTATTCTACATGTGTAATTGATACAAACGCTTACATTAGAATGGATGGACCATGATAACTACATTTGATGCATTAAGGGATTTTTTCTGGAGGGAAACCTGTGGTATCCTAAATTGTGAAAATAATCTGAAAGGGTTGATTTGTTATTAGTGACCATCTGGATTTGAATTATACTGCTGATATGGAGAAAGCCATGCACCAAGCGCATAATATGAGTTATGCGGAATACAGCAGAAAGTTGGATACACGATTAAAAGTAGAGGAAAAACGCCAACGTGAATTCGAACAGAGTCAGAAGATGATTGCCCAGGTTGACCGTCAATTGCATAGATAACATTTTTACTTATTATAAAATCAGGTGCCTTTAGCCACCTGATTTTTTCATGTTATAATAGTGTTGAAAAATGTTGGAAGCTGTAAATCATCTATGCAAAAAACCTTCCTTACTGCTTGGTGGGAAAAAGTTGATAACAAATACTAAATGATATAAGATTGTAATGAGAATAAATTGAGAATAGTTCTTTGATTCAGTTCAACTAGGACATTCGATAATAATAGATACTGGAGGTATACATTATGGCAGGATCAACTCTAGAAATTAAAGATCTTCACGTAGAAATAGAAGGTCAAGAAATCCTTAAAGGTGTAAATTTAACTATTAACGGTGGTGAATTCCACGCTGTTATGGGACCGAACGGAACAGGTAAATCTACTTTGGCTTCCGCAATTATGGGTCACCCTAAATATGAAGTTACCAAAGGGGAAGTTTTGCTTGACGGTGAAAACGTACTGGAAATGGAAGTGGACGAGCGTGCACAAGCAGGACTGTTCCTTGCTATGCAATACCCTAGTGAAATCAGTGGGGTAACGAACTCCGATTTCTTGCGTTCTTCTATTAATGCACACCGTGAAGAGGGCGATGAAATTTCATTGATGAAATTCATCAAAGACATGGATGCTAAAATGGATACCCTTGATATGGATAAGAACATGGCACAGCGTTATTTAAATGAAGGTTTCTCCGGCGGTGAAAAGAAACGTAATGAAATTCTTCAACTTATGATGATTGAACCAGCGATTGCAATTCTTGATGAAATTGATTCTGGTCTTGATATCGACGCACTGAAAGTAGTGGCACAAGGAATCAACGAAATGCGTAATGATTCTTTCGGTTGCCTGATCATCACTCACTACCAACGTCTATTGAACTACATCACTCCTGATAAAGTACACGTTATGATGCAAGGTCGTGTTGTTAAATCCGGTGGTCCTGAACTTTCTCAGCGTCTTGAAGCAGAAGGGTACGACTGGATCAAGCAAGAGCTAGGCATCGAAGACGAAACCGTTAACGCGTAATTCAGATAGGAGGGTAATCATGACAGTAGAAGTCTCACTACCATATGACAAAGAATATGTCACACAATTCTCTCAAGGCCTTCAAGAGCCTGAATGGATGAAAAACCTTCGTCTTAATGCCTTGGAGAAATCGGAATCTCTTTCACTTCCGAAACCAGATAAAACGAATATTTCCAAATGGAACTTTACGGAATTCGATCATCATGTAAAAAGTGATCGTATCGATTCTTTAGATGAGCTCCCTTTAGAAATCAAAGATTTTTTAGATGAAGAAAAAGACCAACCAAACCTAGTCATTCAACGTAATCATACAGTTGCGTATGCGACTATCGATCAGCAGTTGAAAGATCTGGGTGTCATTTTTACTGATATCGCTACTGCTCTTCGTGACCATAGTGATTTAGTAGAGAAATATTATATGAATGATGCAGTTCATGTGGACGAGCACCGCTTGACAGCACTTCATGCAGCACTTATGAACGGTGGGATTTTCCTATACATTCCTAAAGATGTTCAAATTGAAGATCCTATGCAAGCGATTTTCTGGCAGGAGGATTCAAAAGCTTCTTTAATTAATCATATCCTTGTAGTAGCTGAAGAAAACAGTTCTGTCACTTATGTAGAGAATTATATTTCTCACAACAAAGAGGAAAAAACTTCTGCGAATATCGTTACAGAAGTTATTGCAAAAGATGGTGCGAAAGTGTCCTTTGGTGCCGTGGATAACTTTGATGCAGGTACAACCGTGTATACCAACCGCCGTGGAGTTGCCTACCGGGATGCTGTCATTGAATGGGCACTTGGCCAGATGAATGAAGGAGATACAGTCTCTGAAAACATTACACACTTAATTGGTGATAACTCTCACTCCAACGCTAAGACGGTTGCCATCGGCCGTGGAAAACAAAAGCAGAACTTCACAGCAAACATTACTCATTTCGGTAAAGGTTCTGACGGTTATATCCTCCAACATGGGGTGATGAAGGATAAAGCATCAGCCATCTTTAATGGTATTGGAAAGATTGAACATGGAGCGAGTAAGTCAAATGCAGAGCAAGAGTCACGTGTTCTCATGTTAAGCAGTGATGCGCGTGGAGATGCGAACCCGATTCTACTCATCGATGAGGATGACGTTACAGCTGGCCATGCTGCTTCTGTTGGTCGTGTAGATCCAATTCAACTATACTATTTGATGAGCCGTGGGATTTCCAGGTTTGAAGCAGAGCGTTTAATTATCCATGGTTTCTTAGCGCCAGTGGTCAACCAGTTACCTGTTGAAGCTGTTAAACGTCAGTTAAGGCAAGTGATTGAAAGGAAAGTATATTAATGGATGTAAAAGCAATACGCGAAGCATTTCCCGTTCTGCATCAGGAAGTAAATGGACACCCGCTCGTGTATTTAGATTCATCGGCTACTTCACAGAAACCCATCAAAGTAATCGAAAAGCTTGATGAATATTACCGTGGCTATAATTCGAATGTTCATAGAGGTGTTCACACTCTCGGAACAAGAGCCACTGACGAATACGAAGGTGCCAGGGAAAAGGTGAGACGTTTCATCAATGCTTCAAGCACGGAGGAAGTAATTTTCACTCGAGGTACAACCACAGCCATAAATACTGTAGCGGTAAGCTACGGACGTGCTAACTTGAGTGAAGGAGATGAAGTAATCATTACTCCGATGGAACACCATAGTAATATCATTCCTTGGCAACAGATTGTAAAAGAAACTGGAGCTAATCTTAAATATATTCCGCTCCAACCAGATGGGACCATCCGTATAGAGGACGTAAAAGAAACCATCACGCCAAAAACGAAAATTGTTGCTGTGATGCATGTTTCTAACGTACTTGGAACCATCAACCCTGTAAAAGAAATAGCACGCGTAGCACATGAACAGGGAGCGGTCATGCTTGTCGATGGAGCACAAAGTGTTCCTCATATGAGCATTGATGTTCAAGATTTGGATGCCGATTTCTATGCATTTTCCGGTCATAAGATGTGTGGTCCCACAGGCGTCGGCGTTCTTTATGGGAAGAAGTCTCTTCTTGATAAAATGGAGCCAGTCGAGTTTGGCGGTGAAATGATTGACTTTGTTAACCTTTATGATTCAACATGGAAAGAACTGCCGTGGAAATTCGAAGGTGGGACACCGATCATTGCCGGTGCTGTAGGACTAGGTGCAGCAATCGACTTTCTTACTAATATCGGGCTGGATGAAATAAGGGATCATGAAGAAAAATTAGCTGCTTACGCAATTCAGGAAATGAGCAAACTGGATGGTATGAAAATATACGGTCCAGACCAGCGTGCTGGGTTGGTAACCTTTAATTTAGCTGATGTTCATCCGCATGATTTAGCTACTGTATTGGATGCAGAAGGAATCGCTGTCCGTGCTGGTCATCATTGTGCCCAGCCTCTAATGCGCTGGTTGGACGTATCCGCTACAGCTAGAGCAAGCTTTTATCTTTATAATACCGAGGAAGATATTGATCGACTTGTTGCAGGATTACAAACAACAAAGGAGTATTTTGGCGATGTCTTTTAATAATTTAGATACGCTATATCGTCAAGTCATCATGGACCATTATAAAAATCCGCGTAATCGCGGATCCATTGAAGGGAACCCTATGACGGTGGATATGAATAATCCAACGTGTGGGGACCGCATTCAACTTCAGTTGTTAATTGAAGATGGTCATGTCAAAGAAGCTAAGTTCGATGGCGAAGGTTGTTCCATCAGCCTCTCATCCGCTTCCATGATGACGCAGGCTATCAAAGGGAAGCCCGTTGACGAAGCATTGAAAATGTCTGAGCTCTTTTCTGAAATCATGCAAGGCAAGGACGTTGATGAAGGAGATATCGACTTGGGAGATATTGAAGCCCTCCAGGGGGTTTCAAAGTTCCCGGCTCGTATCAAATGTGCGACACTAGCCTGGAAAGCGATGGAAAAGGGTGTCGATGAAGAGAAGCAAGACTAAGCTTTTGTCAATACCAAAAGGAGGTATATAACATGGCCAAAAAAGCGCCAGAAGTAGGAGAATACCAATACGGATTCCACGAGAAAGATGTTTCGATTTTCCGTACGCAAAAGGGTTTGACGAAAGAAGTCGTTGAACAGATCTCCAACTATAAAGAAGAACCAAAATGGATGCTCGACTTCCGTCTGAAGTCTCTAGAGCAATTTTATAAAATGCCAATGCCACAGTGGGGTGGCGATCTTTCAGAACTAAACTTTGATGATATCACGTATTATGTGAAGCCTTCCGAGCGTTCTGAACGTTCTTGGGATGAAGTGCCGGAAGAAATCAAGAACACTTTCGATCGTCTTGGAATTCCTGAAGCAGAACAGAAGTATCTTGCTGGTGTTTCAGCTCAATATGAATCTGAAGTTGTTTATCATAACATGGAGAAGGATCTCGAAGAGTTGGGTGTTATATTCAAGGATACAGATTCTGCTCTTAAAGAAAATGAAGATATTTTCAGAGAGTACTTCGGTAAGGTCATCCCTCCATCTGATAATAAGTTCGCTGCACTAAACTCAGCGGTTTGGTCTGGAGGTTCCTTTATTTATGTACCGAAAGACACCAAAGTGGAAACACCTCTACAAGCATATTTCCGAATCAACTCGGAAAACATGGGTCAGTTCGAACGTACGCTGATTATTGCAGATGAAGGTTCTTCGGTTCATTATGTAGAGGGTTGTACAGCACCGACTTATTCTTCCAGTTCCTTGCACAGTGCTGTTGTAGAAATCTTCGTTAAGGACAACGCATACTGCCGTTATACTACTATTCAAAACTGGGCGAATAACGTGTATAACCTTGTAACGAAGCGTGCAGTTGCAGAGTCTAATGCGACAATGGAATGGGTTGATGGTAACTTAGGTTCCAAGCTCACAATGAAGTATCCAGCAGTATTGCTTAAAGGGGAAGGCGCACGAGGAATGACTTTATCGATTGCTCTTGCAGGTAAAGGGCAGCACCAGGATGCAGGGGCGAAGATGCACCACTTGGCACCGAATACTTCCTCAACAATCGTATCTAAATCGATCTCTAAGCATGGTGGTAAAGTAACCTATCGTGGAATTGTTCAATTCGGTCGTAAAGCTGAGGGTGCTCGTTCAAATGTTGAGTGTGATACGCTCATCATGGACAATGAGTCCACTTCCGACACGATCCCATACAATGAAATCATGAATGAGAACATCTCTCTTGAGCATGAAGCTAAAGTTTCTAAAGTATCTGAAGAGCAGTTGTTCTACTTGATGAGTCGCGGAATCTCGGAAGAAGAAGCGACAGAAATGATTGTTATGGGCTTCATCGAGCCGTTTACAAAAGAACTACCGATGGAGTATGCTGTTGAAATGAACCGTCTCATTAAATTCGAAATGGAAGGTTCTATCGGTTAAGTGATACTGGGCCGTACAGATAATTGTCTGTACGGCTTTTTTGTGTGGAAAATTATAAGTGTTATGGTGGTGAGGGATAAGCAAGACGCATGCGTATGTTTTGTCGGAGTTAACTTTTGATCGCCATTCAGTTTGGAAGATGTTTTATGAATACAAAACGTGATACTATAATATTATCTATTAAGAGTTAAGGAAGGTACCATATGTTTTTTGTTATGTTTATTATAGGATTGATTACCGCCCTGGTCGGAAGCATTGCAGGGCTTGGTGGTGGAGTAATACTTGTTCCAGTCCTCTTGTTCTTGGGGGACTTTTATTCTTCTTTTGATTGGGTCAATCCGCAATCGATTGTAGGAATTTCTTTAGTCGTCATGATTTTTACCGGGATGTCTTCAGCAATATCTTATATGAAACATCAAAGGGTAGATAAAAAAATCGGTTTCGTTTTTTTATATGGTAGTATTCCTGGTGGGATCTTAGGTTCCTGGTTGAATCAATTTTTTAAGACAGATGGGTTTTCCTTGTTTTTCGGTGTTATGATGATTATTGTTTCTCTATTGTTTTTCATCCCGAGAAGGACTTCAGGAAGTCTGCTGTTCAAGACAGGGATAGAACGAAAGAAAACGGTGGATGGGAAAACTTATACTTATCGTATGCCCTTTATCATAGGCTTAATATTATCTTTTAGTGTTGGGATGTTGTCAGGGTTATTAGGCATCGGGGGCGGATCGCTTATGGTCCCTGCTATGATCTTGCTTTTAAATATCCCTCCACATATTGCTACTGCTACCTCGATGTTTATGATTTTTTTTGCAAGCATTAGTAGCTCAGCGACACATGTTATCCTTGGTCATGTTGAATGGGCCCACACCATTTGGTTCATCCCGGGGGCGTACCTTGGAGGGACGCTCGGTGCCAGGATCAATCGACATCTTAATGGACAAGCAGTTGAGTGGTTCTTGAGAGTTTTACTAGTATTAATTGGAATTCGCTTAATTTGGCAAGGTTTAGGGTGAGGAGACTGATGGATAATGAAGGAAAAATTATACTTTTACTATACAAGTGACTTACACAGCCATTTTGAGAATTGGCCCCAAATAGTAGGCTATTTCAATGAGAAAAAAAAGATGCATGAGCGTAAGGGTGAACAATATTGGTTGTTTGACAATGGTGATCATGTCGATCGTTTTCATCCTATCGCTGAAGGGTTGATGGGCAAAGGGAACGTAGAGCTATTGAACCAGGCTGGTTATGATGTTGCCACCATTGGTAACAATGAAGGGATTACTCTTGCTAGTGAAGATCTTCATGCACTGTATGATCAAGCAACATTTCACGTGGTATGTGCCAACCTGGAATGTAGGAGTATGGATTCACCTGATTGGCTAAAACGTTATGAAATCCTGGAATCAAAGTTTGGAACGAGAATAGGCGTTTTTGGACTGACAGCGCCATTTCAAGCTTTTTATGACAAGTTAGGGTGGGATGTAACTTCTCCCTTTGAAGTCTTGGATACGGTCGTAGAGGAGCTTTCGAGTAAAACAGATATTATCATTTTACTTTCTCATCTCGGCATTAATGAAGATGAGGAGATCGCGAGAAGATATCCGAACGTTGATATCATTATCGGGGGGCATACCCACCATCTTTTTAAAAATGGGGAGTATATCGACGGGACCTTATTGACAGCGGCGGGTAAGCATGGTACTCACTTAGGTGAAATTGCTCTGGAATGGAATGTTGATACAAGACATTTAGAAAGAAAAGAGGCTTATGCAATCCCCACCGAACAATTGAAGAAAGATGAGGTTGTATCCCACGAGGTGAATAAAATCCGTTCTAAAGCTGTCCATGAATTGGGTACTCCAGTTGCGACTCTTGAAGAACCTCTTCATATAGCGTGGTTTCAAGATACGCCCTTAATGGCTAGACTGACAGAGCAATTAAGAGTGTGGACGTCTTCCGATATCGCTATGCTGAATGCAGGAGTTCTGCTTGATCATCTTCCAGCAGGTACCATCACCTATGAGGATATCCATCGAATCTGCCCCCATCCGATGAATCCTTGCCGTGTAGACTTAAGAGGGGTTGAACTTCTTGAAGTTATTCGCGCTGCTCACACGAAGGAACTTACAGAAACAAGGTTAAAGGGATTTGGTTTTAGAGGGGAAGTTATAGGAAAAATGGTATTTGCAGGTGTTGACATTGCCTTGGAATTGGATGATGATGGAGGAGAACATGTAGTAAACGTGAGTTTTGACGGGGAACCAATTGCTCACGATCGTGTTTATCGTTTTGCGACTGCAGACACGTTTACATTCGGAAGGTTTTTTCCTGAAATTGCTTATGCAAAATCCAAAACATACTATATGCCGGAATTGCTTCGGGATCTTTTAACCGAAGCACTACAACCATAATATAAGAGCTACCTAAGAAGGTAGCTTTGTTACATAATAAGTCTGTTAGGAGTATACCATGAGAGTTGTCGCTACAAGATCACTGGAACCAGGTTCGGTATTGGCAAAGACAATATATAATGAAAATGGACAAGCCCTTCTTCATCAAGGTGTTTCTTTCACAGAAAAAGTCATTAATCGGTTGAAAGCTTATGATATTACATATGTTTACATTGAAGATGGACGAACAGAAGATGTAATCGCCCATTCGCCTATATCAGAACAAATGCGAATGAAAGCTATTAAATCTATAAAACAAACGTTTTCCGCCGCAAATCATTCATTTACTACAAAGAGTTATATGTTGGAGCGTTCAGGGACTGAAATGCGGGGCGTCGTAAGATCTCTAATGGAGGAACTTCGGAACCATAAAGAAGTTGTTTCTTTACTTTCAGATGTCTTTACCTTTGATGATTATATATTTACCCACTCCCTTAATGTGACAATGTATGCTCTTGCCCTTGGTAAGGAATTACGGCTTTCAACTGTACAATTAGAAGAGCTGGGACTTGGGTCCATCCTTCATGACGTAGGAAAAATCAGTGTCCCAAGAGAAATACTTCAGAAGCGTGGCAAGCTGACAGAGGAAGAGTTCGAATGGATTAAAATACATTCAGAAGCTGGATTTGAAATGTTGAGACAATCTCCGAATATCCCTCTTCTAGCCGCTCATTGTGCATATCAACATCATGAAAGGCTGGATGGTTCTGGGTATCCACGCGGCATTTATGGTCAAGATATACATTTGTTTGGAAAGATATTAGCGATCGCAGATGTATTTGACGCAGTGACTAGTAACCGTGTTTATCGTGAAGCTATGCTTCCACATGAAGGCTTAGAGATCTTATATTCAGGTGCCGGTACTCTTTTTGATAAAGATATGGTCGAAGCTTTCCGACGTTGTATTGCTGTATATCCAAATGGGTTATCGGTCAGACTCGGCGACGGGAGGAAAGGTATTGTTGTTAAACAGCATCCTCACCTTTGTGATCGTCCCACAGTCAGAATAATAAATGACGATCGCACTATAGGTCAGGATCTTGATTTATCAAAAGAATTGAATATAATGGTAACCAATTGCCACACAACATCGGTAAGTTAATGCTTAAACCCTCTTTTCCATCATATAGATAGGAGAGGAGGGTTGTTCTATGACAAAAAGAAGTGCGACAAGTGAATCCTCAATAGGAAAGCGACTAGTACTTAGTTTATTGTTTTTTGCTATATTCACAGCGTTAAGTCTGTGGTTCATCAATAGAGGAGTAACTCCTGCACTTGTTGAAATTGCTGAAACAAGGGCTCAACAACTTGCGAGAGATGCCATTAACGAAGCGGTCAGTAAACAGATTGCTGAGGATTTACAGTTTAATGATCTTGTGAAAATGGAGCAGGATGAGCAAGGTAATATAGTTTATATGGGGTGGAATTCTGTAGTCGTGAATAGAGCGTTAAGAAATACTACGATACGCGTGCAGAATTATTTGCGCCGTATGGAGTTAGGGGAACTTCCCATGGAAGATACATCACTTCAACCGGATATAGATCCTGATATGTCACAAGAAGAGTTGGGAGAACAACCCGCCACTCTTATTGAACTCCCCATAGGAATGGCTACGAATAATAGCTTGCTTGCCAACTTAGGACCAAAAGTTCCTGTGCAATTGCGTGTAATCGGCGACGTACAGTCGGAAGTTGAAAGTGAAATTACTGAGTATGGGATTAATGCAGCTTTATTTGAATTAACGATTCATTTTGAAGTCAATGTCCGAATTGTTATCCCTTTTTCCACTGAAACGACGACAGTGACAAATAATATCCCTATTGATCAAGCAACTATAATAGGAGAAGTCCCTCAATTTTACGGAGGTATGGCGGGAGAAGAGGGGAATCCATCTTTTTCCTATCCAATGGATCCCTTGCAATAATGATCAACCCCTGATAAAATGGCTAAGAATTGAATATGCGTGACCTTATCAGATCGGTGAGGTAGAGGTGCATACACCATCAGTAATCAATTGGAGCCAAGACAAGCGAGGATGATTGATGAAAGGGGTAGTTTGCCGAAGTATAGCATAGCGAGTCAAGCTATGTGATGCTGGTGTATATCTGAACAAGAGCTACACTGTCATGCATGCTTTTGGGTGCATGGGGCGCTACTGATCGAAATGGAGGATAATCAAATTGCCGCAAAAGGCAATGGTAGGTTATTTTCTATCATTGTCTTTTTTTATTCCTCAATTTTAATCCGCAGTAGCCTTCCAAATCCCGTTACATCAAGATTTACGGAGGGGAAACACATGGAAGGAACCATCTTTTCTTTAATTCCAGCAGTATTAATGTTAGTCCTTGTATTGCTTACAAGGAAAGTTATCCTATCCTTAGGGATTGGGATTATCGTAGGAGCATTCATGCTCACACAAATGGATATAGGAGCAGGGCTTGCCTTGATCTGGTCGCTCTTTGCAGGTATTTTTGTGAGTGATGGATCGCTTAATATGGGGAGCATTTATTTATTATCTTTCCTATTTTTACTGGGTATCACTACAGCTTTTATGACAGCATCAGGAGGCAGTCGTGCGTTTGGGCGTTGGGCTGTAGAACGCATTCGTACAAGGAAGGGGGCTAAGCTTGTCCCGTCTATGCTTGGGATTGTTATTTTTATTGATGATTATTTCAATGCTCTGGCAGTTGGACAAGTAGCCCGGCCTGTGACGGATCGTTATAAGGTGTCCAGAGCGAAACTTGCGTACTTTATTGACTCAACATCCGCTCCAATCACGGTGATATCTCCAATTTCAAGTTGGGGAGCTTATATCATCGGGACCATTGGTAGCATTCTTGCAACTAATGAAATAACAGAGTATCAAGCCTTAGAAGCTTTCGTCCTAATGATTCCGGCTAATTTATATGTTTTTGCAGCATTGCTGCTCGTATTTTTAACAATATATCTAAGGTTGGATATTGGACCAATGAAAGTCCATGAAAAACGTGCCTTGGAAACAGGGGAATTGAATGACCCGGAAAAAGGAGATGTTCCAGGTGATTTGAGTGATGAATTCAAAGAACATGGAAACGGAAAGATTTCCCATCTGGTTTGGCCGATTATTTCTCTGATTGTAGGCACAGTAGCCATGATGGTAATCACGGGAATTCAGAACACGGAAGGTCCAGCTGATCTTTTGTCTATATTTGCGAACACCAATGTAAACATTTCCTTGTTCACGGGTGGTGTTGTATCTGTATTGATTGCCCTCTTTCTCTACTTGAGCCAGCCGAAGCCTAAATCCGGTTTGCCGCTTGTCTTTGGTCAAGGTATGAAAGCCATGCTGCCTGCCATATATATTTTGGTATTTGCATGGATGATCGGAGATATCATTGGACAATTGCAAACGGGTGAATACCTTGCCCAACAGTTCAGTGAAGCAGATATTAATCTTGCGTATTTGCCATTGATTATATTCCTATTGTCAGGGTTTATGGCACTATCTACAGGGACATCTTGGGGTACATTTGGTATTATGCTACCTATTGCAGGGGAGATTGCAGCTGTATCGGATCCAACATTGATTCTTCCGGCACTATCTGCCGTATTGGCAGGTTCCGTCTTTGGGGATCATTGTTCACCGATTTCTGATACAACAATCCTTTCTTCTACTGGAGCGGGGTCCAATCATATCGATCACGTATTGACTCAGCTTCCTTATGCAATTATCGCAGCAGTTGCCTCATCTATCGGTTATGTGATACTAGGACTGTCCGGTCAAATATGGCTACCATTGGTTCTTACCCTTATTATTGTGGCAGGGATTGCATTGATCATTCATAAGTTCAATCCGCAGACTTCTAAATAATTGACGTTAATAGTAATGACGAGCATGAAACTTTATGTTTTATGCTCGTTATTTTTTTGGTCTAACAGGTTACTGGATAAGCATAAAAATACAATTAAGCTCTGTTAATAATTACTTAACTAATAAGCAGAAGGGAGAGGATCTTACATGTAGTATAAATGAAGCTCCTCTGCTCATAGTGTATAAATGGATAAGGTAGCTGACCATATATTCTTCCTTTGTCGAAAAATAAATCAACCAATAACCATATATAGGGACTTTTTTCATAATTAAAAGTTTTATTAAATATTTATACTTTTTAGTCCTTCTTTCGTAATTCATTTATCCTGCTTCCAAATTCTGAAAATTTAAAAATAACTTTGACAAGCCGCTTGCTCATGGTTATAATTTAAGCAGAATAATCAGAAAAATAAAAATTGATAAACATCTCTTTTGAGTCTTTGGTTTGAGATGTTTAACAACAGGAGGTCTTTCGCATGGAAAATCGTGCACAGTGGGGAACACGGGCCGGTTTTATACTGGCAGCCGTCGGTTCAGCAATCGGTTTAGGTAACATTTGGCGTTTCCCAGCAGTAGCCTATGAAAATGGTGGAGGAGCATTTTTTATTCCGTACCTTTTCGCCCTTTTGACTGCCGGTATTCCGTTACTAGTGATGGAATTCACCATCGGTCATAAATACCGTGGTTCAGCACCACTTTCATTCTTTAAAATGAACAGGAAAACAGAATGGCTTGGCTGGTGGGCTGTACTAGTTTCATTCGTAATATCCACTTATTACGCTGTCATCATTGCCTGGGCAATATCATACAGTATATTTGCTTTCAACCTTTCTTGGGGAGACGATACAGAAGGCTTTTTATTTAGTGAGTATTTGCAATTATCCGTTGATCCTGGTCAAACAGGAAGCCTTGTACCTGGTGTCTTGATCCCACTTCTTATTGTATGGCTGGTTACCTTAGGTGTTCTCTTCAAGGGTGTTAAAAAAGGGATTGAAGTTGCTAATAAAATTTTCATCCCAACATTAGTTGTCCTTTTCTTAATTATTGTCATCCGGGCAATTACACTGCCTGGTGCTGCAGAAGGATTGCAGACATTCTTCGCACCTGACTTTAGCGCTATTATGGATAGTTCTGTATGGGTTGCAGCTTATGGACAGATTTTCTTCAGTCTTTCCATCGCCTTTGCCATTATGATCACCTATTCAAGTTATCTTCCAAAGAAATCAGATTTAACGAACAATGCCTTTATTGCTGGTTTTGGTAACTCCAGCTTCGAGCTTTTGGCGGGGATAGGTGTATTCGGAGCCCTGGGCTTTATGGCCTCCCAAAGTAATGTTCCTGTCGGGGAAGTTGTAAGTGGGGGTGTAGGACTTGCGTTTGTGGTCTTCCCACAAATCATTAATGAGTTCCCGGCACTGAATGGTTTATTTGGTTTCTTATTCTTTGCATCTCTTGTGTTGGCTGGGTTGTCTTCATTGATTTCCATATCTGAGACGTATGTAGCTGGTTTGAGTGAGAAATTCGGTCTTTCAAGGAAAGCCGCGGTAGGACTTGGCGGAGGGCTTGCAGCTCTGATTTCTCTATTATTTGCAACACAGGGAGGGTTATTCTTCCTGGATGCGGCCGATTACTTTATCAACCAATTCGGAGTTGCTTTTGTAGGACTTGTTGAAGTTGTAGTCATTGCATGGTTCCTGCGTAAGCTTGGTGATTTCCAAAACCATGCCAATGGAATTTCTGACATCCGCCTAGGAGGCTGGTGGAAAATATGTCTTGGTGGCATCACACCGATTGTCCTTGGATTTATGATGTTCGATCTTTTCAAAACCAACCTTCTTAAACAATTCGAAACAGAAACAGGTAACTATGAAGGATATACCGATGGTTTCATTTTATTCGGTGGTTGGTTCGTCGCAGCGTTCGCCCTCGTTGTCGGTTTCTTTATGACATTAAAACGCTGGGATGCTAAGGCAGTTGATGAGGTGAAGAAGGAGGTAAGCTGAGATGACAGCTAGTGCAATTACAATGATGGTTATCGGGATGATCGTAATATGGGGTGGCCTCGCTGCTAGTATTACGAACGCTGTGAAAAAATCCAAATGATAAAAAAGCGTCGCACTTAAACAGTGCGACGCTTTCATTTTGGTGAGGATATTATGTGGTTGAAATTTTCCTTGAGAGCGACTTCTGTCTCTAACGCTAAGCCGCTCTTGTCATTGATTTTATTCGCTCGTTTCTAGCTATTGTTTTTTGCCATTCGCTCCCATTTTCTTAAAAAATGATAAGGATCGAAAGACCACTCGTTCTTCCCGTTATCTTGATACATTCCATAGTGTAAATGAGGTGGGAACTTCCCTGAAGTGCCAGGAGGACCATATCCGGAGGCACCCACAGCACCGATTACATCGCCTGGCTGGACGATGTCCCCTACTTTTATATCTTCCGAAAAGTTCTGTAAGTGTGCATAATAGTGGTAAATGTTGTAGATATCCCTAATACCGATTCGCCATCCACCAAACTTGTTCCAGCCTTTCATTTCCACTACTCCATAAGTCGTGGATTTGACTGGCACTCCATAATTGGCGAAAATGTCTGTCCCCTCATGTATTCTACGTCCGCCAAATCCTCTTGCATCGCCCCATGTACTCCTATAGCTATAATTCGATTGAGTTGGAAGTGGGAAATCGCGATTCGTTAAATTGACGGTTTGGAACTTATGGAACACTTTAGCTGTATTCATGATGGTTTGGACAGTAAGGTCTCGTTTGTAATAATTCCATAATGCAATTTTAATATCCTCTTTCGTTGTGCCATAAGATTTAATGTAATTGCCAATCGACCACAATACATCCTCATCATTATTTAACTCAGCTTTCGAATCACCGTTCCCATCTGCTCCCCATCCATCAGGGAAGAGAGCAGATGGCATTTCACCGGCAGAACCAGTCCAAAACATAGGATCGGCTTCAATAGCTGTGACCCTTCCTTTTTTGGGGTCGTCATGGACCTGTCTTTCATATTGATCGATTGCAGCTAGATACTCCCACGGTACATCAGTGACAGCAGATGTTTTTTTATAAAGAGCCATGCGTGCATCACTTTCCTCATCTGCATGGATTACACCAGCAAACAAAAAGCTATAGAGGCAAAGAGATACAATCATTGTACCAATGTATTTCATAATTTCACCTTCAACATTTTGATACCTTTAGCATGAGGCAACAGCTCTTGTGTTATGAATGGAAAAAATGGGTTGGGTATCAGTTTTCCATACCCGTGTCTTCTTTAGTATTCCTGTTTCTGCCTTGCGGTGATTCTTTCATCTTTTTGATTATGCTGTCGATGGTGTCATTGTACCCCTGGTCATATACAGTCGAGTTGCCTAAACTTTGGACATCACCGAAGGAAGCGGGGTTATCTGAAACATACACGTGGTAAAAACTTGGTACTAAAGAATAAGCTGTTTTCTGGACCATTTCGGCTGCTTGTTCACGCTCCATATCTCCTGCCTTTTTATAAGCTACAAGGACTTCGTTATCTGTAACGACCGTAGCTACATCGTCAAAGTTATCATATCGGAGAATCATCCTTGAGATCATGTCTGCCATTTGCTCTCGATTCACTTTGATTTCCCGATTTTTTTCATTATCCTGGTTTAATTGATTTTTATTAAACCTTACGTAACCCACTTGTCCATCCTCTGGTTCGTCATTATAGCCATCCATTGCATTTCCATTTAGTGTGTCATCATCCATCTTGTTATGTGCTTCTTCTTCTTTTGTTTCTTGACATCCTGCGGCAAGGAGTACAATCACCATAAGGGGTGCCATGAGTTTCCAAAAATTATTCAACATACTTCCTCCTTATAATTGTTTGGTTTTATAGTATTTAGAGTGAGCAGTTTCATTGGAAACATACCTTTATAAGAAAGTTGTGTTTTCTCCATTATGGTGAAATGTGATACACTGAGAGCAGGATAGAGGTGATGCAAATGATTGAACTTTCAGGGAAAACCTATGACATCTTAGAGGACTTTCAAGAAGGCTTCCAACAGGAAGAAGTAGAAAGCCGATTTAGCGATATTTTAAATAAATATGATTTCATTGTTGGTGACTGGGGATATGGTCAATTAAGGTTGAAAGGTTTTTATGATGATCAAAATTCCAAAGCCACTTTCGATACGAAGATCAGTACGTTAGAAGATTATTTGTATGAATACTGTAATTTCGGTTGCTCTTATTTTGTATTAAAAAGAATTCGTCAATAAAAACGGCGCGCTTAATATAGCACGCCGTTTTTTATTTTATATTTCTTCCTACCTATTCCATGTTAAAGCAGGTAAGGAAGGTAATTGCGTAGTTCTTCCGCTTCCATTGCACTTAGTTGAAACATATGCTCAAGGTGTCCATCTCTGTTAATCGCTTCGTGATCGAGCAAGGCCTGCCGGTTCTTAGGTAAGTTGATAACCATTGTTTGGTTGTTGAAATAGTCCGCCTTCATTAACGCAAGTTCAAATCTGTGGCTTCCGGCCGTAAAAGATACGAAACGGGTGCTTGTGCTTTGTGTAATATCCTCTAGAAGAGGGCGTTCTGCCATATCTTCATCATCTCCTGTTTCTTGAATCATCGTTGTTTTTTCTCCATATTTCCGCAGCTGTAAAAAGCTTTGCCAATATTATGTCCGAATAAAGGGAGATTAATTCTAGAGGAGAGAGTGAGCGATTGAATGTATGATTGTGTTATCATAAGCGTAAAAGCATGCATAAGTAATGGAGGGCAGGATATGTATTTCGTAAATAGAGAAAAAATTGAAGAGATCTTATCTTATATGGAGAAAATACAAAAGGAATTGGTGGAAAGACACTTTGAAAGCTTTTCTGAATATCTTCTTCTTGAAAGAATGACACATTTAAATATCGAAGCAATTATTGATGTTGGCAATATGATGATTGATGGGTTCATTATGCGTGATCCAGGCAGTTATGAAGATATTATAGATATTTTAACAGATGAAAAAGTTTTACCTGCCGAGGAGCAAGATGCTTATAAGCATTTTATACAAATGCGAAAGATGGTTGTTCAGCATTATACAGCAGTGGATCATCAACAATTGTTAGAAGGATGGAAAAAGCACTGGTCTTCCATCACTGCCTTTCCGGACCGGGTACGTTATTATTTAGAAAATGAATTAGGACCGGTCTC
Source organism: Halobacillus dabanensis (assembly GCF_900114165.1). Classification (GTDB taxonomy): domain Bacteria; phylum Bacillota; class Bacilli; order Bacillales; family Halobacillaceae; genus Halobacillus; species Halobacillus dabanensis. Next base: position 58,659 of record NZ_FOSB01000002.1, on the reverse strand, counting down.
CGCTTTTACCAAGAGGTGAGAAAGACGAGGAAGGTGTGATGGCAATGAAAGAATATAAAGGTTATTTGGTGGATCTTGACGGAACAATGTATAAAGGATCAAAGCAAATTCACGGAGCATCTGAATTTGTTGAATACTTGGAAAGTAAAAATACACCTTTCCTATTTCTGACTAATAACTCCTCCAAAACAGTAGGGCAAATTTCTGAAAAATTGAACAACCTCGGAGTTAAAGCTAAACCAGACCAGGTTTATACTAGTAGCCTTGCCACAGCTGACTATATTAGAAATGAAAAAGAAGGTGCTCGTGTTTTTGTGATTGGTGAAGAGGGGCTTTCCCATGCGATCAAGCAAGAAGGCCTGGAACTTGTGGAGGATCATGCAGATTATGTGGTGATCGGGATTGATCGAAATATAAATTATGAAAAATTCGCCAAAGCTTGTTTGCAAGTTCGCTCGGGTGCGACTTTTATTAGTACAAATGGAGATATTGCTATCCCTACGGAGCGGGGAATGATGCCTGGGAATGGTGCATTAACTTCTGTGATATCAGTTAGTACTGGGGCTGAGCCTATCTTTGTAGGTAAACCGGAGCCATTGATTATGAAACGCGCTTTGAAAAGGTTAGGTTTTTCCGAAGCAGAGGTTCTAATGGTCGGTGATAACTATAATACGGATATCAAGGCAGGTATGAAAGCTGGTATAGACACATTGATGGTAGAGACAGGTTTGAGTTCGTTTGATGAAATTAAGGACATGGAGCATCAACCCACCTATAAATGTGATAATTTGTTACAATGGTTGATCCATTAAAAAAGAGCCGGGGAGGGCTCTTTTTTGTTTGACTTAGTTCAAGTTTATTGCCATGGACTTAGATAGGGACCGAAGAACACGGCTATAAATAACACGTGCATACTGATAAAATACGTGAGCTGTATCGGGATGGACCAGTCTCTGACTTTTGCACCAGTCCTTAATATCCCATAGGATAACAGCGCAAATCCCAATAAGAAAAAGAGTGGACTTCCAGGGAAACTTAAGTAAGAGGGGGCAAACCGATTTAGTGCATCTGGGAACATAGGGTCTCTGACAAGAACTGCTGCTACCAAATAAATAAGGATTCCGGAATATAGTACCCATGGACGATCCTGATCGAGGGCATCTTTCTTGATGAACATAAGTATTATGATGAATAGTAGCGGCCAGAGGAACCAGAAAATTGAAATCAGAAAGGTAAATAAGCTGTATGATAACATCCCCATGGTTTTACCGAGAGCGTGTAATAGTGATCGTTTGGTGATTTGATCAGCTTTTTCAATTACATCTGAGTTTTGGGAAGCTAACAAAAGGCGGTGTCCCTCGCCGTCTTGATCGACCCAGACAACGGTCCGATCATCAATACTGACCGGAAAATTAGATAACTCAGGGGTATTACTTAATCTGGTCACAACACTTTGACCTTCTGACTGAATTTGTGCTTGATAGATGTTGAATTGATCTGACTCACGAAAGGTTGTTTCGGTGGCACCAATCGCTTTAAAAAAGAGCAGAGATCCCTTATTGAGTGATTGTATCTTTATATCAGAAACTTCCCTTAATTCACCATCAGTAAAGGGATCATTAAAGGTCACTTTGCTTAAATTCGGATTTTCGTTTACAGGGCCTTCACTATAATAGTAGAAATTTTGCATTTTTCCTGAAGCGCTTTGTTTAAGCACCGTCGACACAAGCAACTTAAGAGTATCATCATGAATAGTGAATTGGATATCTCTGATTTCTTCGGAGTCATTAAGAGAAAATTGAGATTCTCCTAATTTTTCCACTTCGTTATTTTCCAACATGTAATAGTTCAGCTGATTTCCTGCTTTAGTTACTTCACTTGTTAATAAATAGGTTCCTGACTGTGTTTCTTCCGCTAGCAATTTAGTATGAGTGTTTTCTATTGTCAGGAGTTCTGTACTTTCTAAATTATCCATTTCAATAGCGAAAAGTTTTTGATCGTTCATATAAAGCGCTTGACTCTCTAAAGGATAAAAAGATTGAATATCTGTTATTTTATCGCCAGTTTTTTCATCGTACAGACTATAATAATCTGCATAAATCATTCTGTTTCCATTTATGTAAAACTGAGTGAATTTATCTACTGGGACATCGTAGGTTACTTGGTCCGTCATGTTAAAATCTTTATCATAAAAATTTTGCTGAATTCCTTGTTCGGTAAGAAATGATATAGTCGGTTGACCATCCTGTGAGCTTACATTTGGTCGGCGAAGAACAGGAGTCTTTCCTATATCTAATTCCCGACTCCATTCTTCATCTGGCGGTTGTGTTACCTTATCGTAATTTTGAGAAAAAAGCAGGCTGATACCAATTAATACAATCATCGTTGGGAGAAGCCAGACAAGTTTCTGCTTCACTTTTTTCATGTTCCGTTTTCCCCTTCCTTTTTTTGTCTTTTATATCATACGTTCTTAGTCATGCAAAGGTTTCAGAAAATTAAAAAACACTATGCAGTGTCATAGTGTTTTTTAAGGTATATTCATTATTAGTCTTCTGTATCCCCTGCAATGCTGTGAGCAAGTCTGCTTGATGCTGCAGCTGCGATTGCCCCCACGATATCATCAAGGAATGTGTGGCATTCTCCGGATGACTTATCATTTAACTTCTGTAAAATTCCAGGTTTCTGTTTATCGATGTATCCATAATTGGTAAAGCCGATGGAGCCATATACGTTTACGATGGAGAATGCGATAATTTCGTCAATTCCATATAAGCTCTCATCCACTTCAATGGTGGATTGAAGGGGCTCTTCTAACATGTTTTTTTCAGCTAAACGATCCATCTGGATTCCAGTAATAACCGCGTTTTGTACTTCACGTTTTGTCAAAACTTTATTGACATTATAGCGGCAATCATCCATGGACAGTTCATCATGGTACTTCGATTGTAAATAATAGACGAGGTCAGCGATATCGTCGATCGACACTCCTCGTTCGATTAACCACTCTCTTGCGGTCTTTTCAAGGTGCGATATTTTTCTTTCTTCTGCCATATTGAAAACCTCCCAACTCGTCATGACTTGCCCTGTTCCATACCCGCGTTTATTATTGCACAAACAGAAGGTGTTATGTTTATTATATCAAATTTTCTGACACAGGGTGCAAAGCAGATTGAATGTTTGCGCCCATTTTGGACTCGATTGTATGGTAAACTTAGGAAAAGATACTGGAGGTGTTCTCAATGGATAAACCAAAAATATTTATTACACGCCGTCTCCCGGAAGAGGTGATAGATCCTTATAAAAGCAAATTTGATATTGAAATGTGGCCGGAAGAGCAAGAGCCAGTAACTCGAGATGTTTTGCTGCAGAAATCAAGTACATGTGAAGGTCTTTTAACGATGTTGGGAGATAAGGTGGATGAGGAACTTATCCAACAATCAAAAAATCTCTCCATCGTTGCTAACATGGCTGTAGGATACGATAATGTTGATGTTCCACTTGCTGAAAAACATAAGATTGCTGTCACAAATACTCCAGATGTCCTCACTGAAACCACTGCAGACCTTGCGTTTAGCCTCTTGATGGCAACAGCGAGACGCCTTTTGGAAGCTAATCAGTTCATTAAAGAAAATAATTGGAACCATTGGGCTCCGTTGATGCTTGTAGGAAGTGATATCCACCATAAGACAATTGGAATAGTGGGTATGGGGAGGATTGGGGAAGCTGTTGCAAGAAGAGCGAAAGGATTTAATATGAATGTACTGTATCATAATCGTAGCCGTAAACCGGAAGCGGAAGAAGAGATCGGTGCAGAGTTTGTTTCCTTTGATACATTGCTGGAGCAGGCGGATTATGTTGTATGTTTAACCCCACTCACAGACGAAACGAAGTATCTGTTCAACAAAGAAGCATTCCGGAAGATGAAGGATACCGCTTTTTTTATAAATGTTTCTCGAGGAGCGACAATGGATGAAACAGCTCTGCAGGAAGCTATTGTAGATAAAGAAATTGCGGGGGCGGGACTGGATGTCTTCGAAAATGAGCCAATCGATGCTGCTCATCCCTTACTTGGTCTTCCTGAAGTAATTTGTTCACCACATATTGGGTCGGCAACTAAGGAAACAAGGTATAAGATGATGTGCATGAGCTTAGATAATCTTGTCCATCATTTTGAAGGAAAGCCGTTAATTAGTCCGGTAACATAAAAAAAGGACCGTACACGCAAATGTACGGTCCTTTTGTCATGGTTGTATTAGAATACTTGCTCCACTTCATAAATGCCTGGTACTTCTTGAGCGAGCGCGCGTTCGATTCCTGCTTTCAACGTGATTGTGGAACTAGGGCAGTTTCCGCAAGCACCCATAAGTCGCAGACGTACAATTCCGTCTTCCACATCGACGAGCTCAACGTCTCCCCCGTCACGAAGTAAAAATGGGCGAAGTTTATTCAGTACTTCTTGAACCTGTTCATGCATGTTCAATCTTCCCCTTTCTTAAGTATTATTATAAAACGAATTTCAAAAAAAATCTATGGTTGTCTCTGTTTCTTCTTATGATTATTGAGAACTATTATCATTTTATCTTTTTTCACTTCTTTTGTAAAATGAAAGAAAATAATAGGTCTTGAGGGGTTATGTCGATGAATGAACAAAATGTCCGTCTAACAGTTTATGGAGCAGAAGTGAAATGTGCAAGTTGTGTGAATGCTCCAGGCTCAAGAGAAACGTATGAGTGGCTTCAAGCAGCTATTGCCAGAAAGTACGGAGAGACAGGAATAAGCTATGAATATTATGATATTAATTCTGTCCATCAAGAGGGCGCAGATGGGATGATTATTCAACAGATCTTAGATGATGAATTATTCTATCCACTTGTTCTGGTGGAGAACGAAATTGTCGGTGAAGGGAATCCTAGGTTGAAAAACATCTACAAGGCTTTAGAAAATCATGGTTTGCAACAATTGGATCATTCCTAACAGTTTTCACTGTGAATATGGTAAAATGGGAAAAGAATAGGGTTTCATCCACGTTATGAGGTGAAGCGGATGAATCCATTGATTGAATTTTGTATCAACAACCTGGTAAGCGGATCACAGGAAGCAAAAGCTATACTGGAGAAAGATCCTGACCTTGATGTTGTCGAATATGGTTGTTTGCGTAATTGCGGACTTTGTTCACAGACTTTATATGCTCTTGTAGAGGGAGAACGCATCATGGCCGATACACCTGAAGAACTCGTAGATAAAATATATCAACATATGGACGAAACCCTATAGAAGGTGAAACCATGATGAAAACAAAAGGTATCCTGGATGGGGATGCCTTTTGCTGTTCATTCCTGATACAGGAAGTTTGATAAAAAGATTCTCGATTTAGTATACTAATAATAAGATTAGAAAGGAGAGGCTTGGTATGATTCTAAATATCACAGATGCCGCTAGTCACCAGATAAAAGAGATGATGAAAGAGGAAGAAGGAGACGTGCGTCTTCGTTTCGGTGTAAAAGGTGGAGGCTGCAGTGGGTTGTCTTATGCCATGGGCTTCGAGGATGAAATAAACGAAGAGCTTGATCTGACAGAGGAATCAGCTGGAATTCCGGTTGTTATTAACAGGCAGGACGCTGCAATCGTTGAAGGTACGACGATAGATTTTAAACAAAATATGATGGGCGGTGGCTTCACGATTGATAACCCGAATGCCATTGTTTCCTGCGGCTGTGGATCTTCTTTCAAAACAGCGACAAATGCAGGCACTCCAGATCCGAACTGCTAACATTAATCAAACCTTTCTGTTCAAACAGAAAGGTTTTTTATATCCTGCAGCATTAATGCTCCTTATTCTTGAAAACTCAGTTTTGAGACGTTAGTTTGTGAATATGGTCGGTGGGTAAACGAATCGCTTTCCTGGGTGAATGGGGCAAGCCAGCTAAAGCTCTGCGGGTCTCGCCTGCCCATCCATTCCTGCAGGAGTATCGCCGTTCCCCGAGTCGCATAATCCCCCCACAAGCATCTCGAATTCAATTCTTCAACAATCCTGCTATATAGTTAAATAAAGGCAAAAAAGGAAGAAGACCCCTGAGAGGTTGCTTCTTCCTTTTGGTAATTATGAAAACAGACTAGTGGAGTGTTTAGGTTGGACGCGTGCACCAGGGTCGATGTACGCTTTTGCATTGTTTACGGCAGTGGGCCCTTCACCGAATCCGGAAGCAATTAATTTGACTTTGCCTGGATAGGTACAAATGTCTCCCGCTGCGTATATCCCTTTTATATTTGTCTCCATTTTGGAGTTGACAACAATACTGTTTTTTTCGATTTCGAGCTCCCATTCTTTAATCGGTCCAAGAGATGAGATAAAACCGTAGTTTACAATGACATCATCCACATCAATTGTTTCCACGCGCTCTCCTTTGACTTCTTTCAGTTCTACCTGTTCGATGCGTTCTTCACCAATCATCTTCTCAGGAGTGAATGGTGTCATGATTCTTACCTGCGATTCATTTAATTGGGACACACTATGTTCATGAGCCCGGAAATTGTCTCGTCTATGGACGAGGGTCACCTGTTTGGCAATGGGTTCAAGCATCAAGGACCAGTCGACAGCGGAATCGCCGCCTCCTGCAATCATCACTTTTTTATCACGGAATTGGTCCATGTTACTTACGTGGTAATGCAAGTTTGTACCTTCGAACCTTTCTGTGTCTTCAATCTTCAGTTTTCTAGGTTGGAAAGCTCCGTTTCCTGCTGTAATGATGATCGTTTTTGTATAATGAACTTCTTTATCTGTCGTTAATTTAATGGTTTCATCTTCCATACGCTCGACTGATACAACTTCTTGGTTCAGGGCAATGGTGGGATCGAAAGCCATTGCTTGTTCTTCAAGATTATCGATCAAATCTTGTGCGCGTACTTTTGGAAATCCAGCCACATCGAAAATATATTTCTCAGGGTATAATGCTGTCAGTTGCCCCCCAAGGTGGGGCAGGCTTTCGATAATTTTGACGCTGGCTTCCCGCATACCGCCATAGAAAGCAGTGAACAGACCTACAGGGCCCCCACCGATGACCGTAATATCATATATTTTATCACTCATAATTACCCTCCTGATGAAAATTTCACTAAAATACATTCTATCATAAAAAAATTTGCAATGGGAACAATGAACGATTGTAAACCCTTTCACAAAAGTGAATTATCCTATTATTTCGACAACTATATTTTTGTTGAAAATGAATTTAAAAAGGTCTAAGATGAGGTTAGACTATATGTTAATAATTTGTGACAATTATCCCCTGATTTCCACAGGTTTTTTTATTGGTTTTTTGTGTGAAATGAGTCACAAATAGAAAGATGAAGGATTTTAAAACTACAAGATGGAAGTGATTATTCATGAAAAATCCTAATATTGTCATTCTAGGTGCCGGTTATGGCGGCATCATGACAGCTGTCAAATTGCAAAAAAGCTTAGGGGCCAATGATGCGAATGTGACGTTGGTCAACAAACATAGTTACCACTATCAGACGACATGGTTACACGAAAATGCAGCAGGCACCCTTCATCATGATCGTACACGCATTCAAATTAATGATGTCGTCAATACAAGCAAGATTAATTTCGTCCAGGATACAGTGACAGAAATAAAACCACAAGAAAAGAGAGTTTTGCTTGAAAATGGTGAGTTGTCCTACGACTATCTTGTCATCGGGCTTGGTTTTGAGGCAGCTACATTCGGGATCTCTGGTTTGAAGGAAAATGCGTTCACAATTGGGAGTATCAACAGTGCCCGTTTGATTCGTCAACATATCGAATATAATTTTGCGAAGTACAATAATGAAGCGGATAAAAAACAAGAGCGCTTGAACATCGTTGTTGGTGGCGCAGGGTTCACTGGAATTGAATTCGTAGGTGAGCTTGCGAATCGTATTCCTGAACTATGTAAAGAGTATGATGTCCCGCGTGAACAAGTCCGCATTATTAACGTGGAGGCTGCTCCTACGGCCCTTCCTGGATTTGACCCTGAACTTGTTGAATATGCGATGAACTCATTAGAAGCTCGTGGCGTTGAATTCAAAATCGGTGCGATGATTAAGGAAGTTACAGAAAACAAGCTTGTATTTGAAAAAGATGAGCAGCGGGAAGAAATTGAAACAAATACAGTCGTATGGGCTGCAGGAGTACGTGGAAACTCTCTGGTTGAAGAAGCAGGATTCGAAGCGAATCGGGGACGGATACCAGTAGGAGATGACCTTCGCCCTAAAGGCTTTGAAGATGTCTTCATTGTAGGAGACTGTGCCTTGATCATGAACGAGGAGACAGAACGCCCTTACCCGCCAACTGCACAGATTGCAATTCAAGAAGCGGAACATACTGCAGCGAACTTGACTCGTCTAATTAAAGGGGACAGCCACTTAGAACCATTCGAGCCGGACTTGAAGGGTACGGTAGCATCTCTTGGTCACAACGATGCTATTGGTGTAATCTTTGATGATAAGAAATTGTTCGGTTGGTCTGCGACAGCGATGAAGAAAATCATCGACAACCGCTACCTCTTGAAACTTGGTGGTATTCCACTAGTGCTTAAAAAAGGTAAACTGAATTTCTTCCAATAAATCTTATATAAGAAGCGAAAACAGTGTGCTGTTTTCGCTTTTTTAGGTGCGATATTTTACCCACCAGGGAATGACAAAACCATAGAAGGTACCATTGTAAGTTGTTAAAGGCGAAACGCCCCTTTTATTGTAAATCAACTCCAGCACCCAACCTTGCAACAAAAGCACCCTGCCAATGGAGGTGAAGAACGCCTTCGTCCGGTCGTTTTGCGTATCCGTTTCGGATCTTCTAAGGCTCTTGCGCTTTTTATGCAACCGTTATAGAATGAGGTTTGGGTTAATGTGTACGGTTCTACAGATTTTAGGGGGAAGCGATTTTGAATATTGTGCAATTCGTCGTATCTATGCTATTGTTTTTTGTTTTATTTTTCGGAATTTCCTTTTTATTGAATATGCTTTTAAGATCATCCTGGGTTATGTCTTTCGTATATCCGGTTATCGTTTTACTTATCATTGATGATTTTCCCTGGACAGAGTATTTCTCACAGCCAGGTACAGCTATACCTGCAGCTTTTGAGGATTTGGTCAACTTAAAGCCTGTTGATATTATTATTTTGGCAAGTGGTTTTGTTGGTACGATTGTAGCAGGAATTGTTATAAGGAAACTTCGAAAAAATGGATACCAAATGTTTTAGGATTTTTCTGCTGGAGACACTTTTGTTTCCAGCAGTTTTTTGTGTAATCCATAAAGAATTGAATAAAATTGGACAGCTTGGACATGATTACACCTAGAGGTGATTTCATGAAAAAGCGTACCAAGTACACCTTTTTCTCTTTGTTATTCCTTTTGGCATTATACAGTACGGTTACCAATGTGACGAATTTATCGATAGAAGACTTTGATGAATGGATTGCAACCAAGTTCCAGGGAGAAACTCTTGATGGAGAATCACTCAGGGATAAAGGCCAGGATCTTGATGAGAAAAGTTTAAATGTGAAAAAGGCGCAACAGACCTATGTTTCCAGTGCTGTTGTAGAAGCAGTAAAAACTTTAGAAGAGTCTTTAGATCTAAGTCAGTACCCTACGCATGAAGTAGTTGCAACGGGCTACACAGCTGGTGTTGAATCTACGGGGAAAACACCTGAACACCCGGGTTGCGGGGTTACCTTTTCTGGTGTGAATGTTAAGAGAGACTTATATTCTACAATTGCTGCTGACTTGGATTTGTTTCCTTTAGGTACTGTTTTGTTTATTCCTGGTTATGGATATGGAGTAGTAGCCGACATCGGCGGTGCCATTGAAGGGAATAAAGTCGATCTATATTTTCCTACTGTGAGTGATGTTTATGAACAATGGGGAAAACAAACGCTGGAGGTTTATGTGATCGAAGAAGGTTCCGGCCAATTGAGTGAAGGAGATTTAGAAAAGTTGAATCAGAATGAGTCCTTGCAAGTATTTCGATCTCAAATGAAGCAATAAAAAATCTCTTCCGTACGTTTAAGCGGAAGAGATTTTTGTTTTTTTATCCAGCTTGTTGTGTGCTATCCATTCACCATTAATAGAGGAGGGAATGGAGGAGGAATGTTAATAGAATACCTGTCAGGCCACCGAAAAATACTTCAATCGGTTGGTGTCCAAGAAGTTCCTTCAATTCTTCTTTTTTCTGATACCCCTCTTTTTGTTGCCAGTTTTTCGCTTCGCTCATAAAGCGATTAAAATCATTCAACAGTATATTGAGCATGATGGCCTGCTCACCTGTTTGTCGTCTGACTCCAGTGCTATCAAACATGACGATAATACTGAAGACACAAGCAATGGCGAATACGGATGAACCGAATCCTTGCTCGATGCCTACACCCGTGGCAAGGGCAGTTACGGCAGCGGAATGGCTGCTCGGCATGCCACCTGTACTAAAGGCAAGACTTGCATTGAATTGTCTCGAAGCTATAAATTGAATTGGAATTTTGACGACTTGGGCAAATAAAATGGCAGCAATTGATGCCCAAAGAGGGAAATTATGTAGCAGATCTAATAGCATTTTGACACCCTTTCTAATCTCCGGGGGATAAAAAAATGAAGTTTATGTAGTTTTCATGCGTGATTTTCTTTAGAAATGGAGCATCGCTATTATATCATAATTTGATTTTCAAGGTAATTTATATGAGAAGTGAAGAGTGGTATTGGTGATATTTTTCGGGAGGAAAAGAAACGAATTTTATGTATACTTGGGATGGAGGTGTTTTCCATGTTCACAATAAATAATAAATGGACAGAATCTGATGCATTGCTTTTTGGACTCTTCGAGGACCAAAATGTAAACGAAAATCACTTAATGAAAGTGAAGGATGAAATTGGTGTTGATTTGAATCCCTACATACAAACTGGACACTTGAGCTCCACTAGAAGGCAACTGGAGAAAGTGCTATTGCCTGAAAATGATAAGCTTCAACGAATCTATGTTGTTGGGATGGGATCCTCTCATGATATGTCAGAGGAACATTATAGAAAAACCATGGGGCTTGCTTTTCAGAGGTTGAAGAAGGATGAGGTAGAATCTCCAGCTATTTTTCTTGATAGTTTTATTCCGGTTGGCTGGAGTGCTGAACGGTGCTCGGCATTGATTTCTGAGGTAATGCTGACCTCCACGTTTCGTCTACCTTCTTTTAAAACGCATCAAAAGGATGAAAGGGACACAGATTCGCTTGTGGTCTGGACGAATCAGGAGCAGCATATCATTCAAGCAGCTTTTGAAAAAGGGCGTGCATTCGCTGATGGAGTGAATACAGCTAGATATTTGGTCCACTTGCCGGCAAACATATTGACTGCATCTGAAATGGCAGAATTCGCTACAACAATGGCGGAGGATTATGATTTCGAGATAAATATTTTAGATAAAGAGGACATGGAAGAGCTAGGGATGGGGGCTTTACTTGCTGTCAATCAAGGCTCCACGGAACCACCGAAAATGATTGTCCTCAAATATCAGGGGCTTGAAAAGTGGGATGATATAACAGCATTAGTAGGTAAAGGAATAACATATGATACTGGTGGCTATTCAATCAAGTCGAAAACAGGGATGCCAGGTATGAAAGGGGATATGGGAGGAGCAGCAGCGGTTCTTGGTGCGATGGAAACGATTGGCCGAATGAAGCCGAAGAAGAATGTTTTAGCTGTGATCCCATCCTCTGATAACATGATCTCCGGAGATGCATTCAAACCAGATGATGTCATCACATCCATGAGTGGAAAAACGATTGAAGTGCTCAATACAGATGCGGAAGGCCGTCTTGCTTTGGCTGATGGAGTAACTTACGCGCAAGAAAGGGGTGCTTCCCGTGTCATCAATGTAGCTACATTGACAGGGGGAGTGGTTACGGCTTTAGGCTCCTGGATGACTGGTGCGATGACAAATGAAGAGAACTTTTATAAAGATATTGAACAAGCAGGTAAGGAAGCCGGAGAACCAATGTGGTTACTGCCATATAATGAAGATTACAAGGCACAAGTAAAGAAAAGTGATATTGCTGATCTAAATAACTCACCGACTAGGAAGGCACATGCTATCATGGGAGGAGCCTTTGTAGGAGCTTTTGTAGAAAAAGTCCCATGGGTCCACCTGGATATTGCTGGAACTTCGATGTCAGAGAATGCTCATGAGCTTGGTCCAAAAGGGCCTACAGGTGTCATGGCAAAAACTTTAGCTGGATATATTATAAAATAGTTCCTTGTGAGCCTTCCTTTTGGGGGAGGCTCTTTTTACTGAGGATATCTCCAAGCTCCAGAGTAGGAGAAGACGTCCTTTTTTTTGAAGGCCGGCTTTTTATGACATACTTTCGGAGGGCGGTTGGCGGATATCTTAACGAAAGTGGCGGATATATTGATCCAAGCGGCGGATATAAAGTTACGGCCAAGTTTTATCAGCAAACCACATGAAGCTTTTGTTCTTTTTACTAGGCATTACCCCAAGCTTTCATCGTGCGAGGAGTATAGGATGTAGGAAGGCTTGTTGGGGGGATGAAGCATGGCTTTTTTCTTAACGGTGTGGAAAAGATTCCTTCGTTTGTCTCCATGGAAATCCGCTTCCTTATTAAGTGTTATGGAAAAGAATGTCGGGACAGTTCTATTAATTCAGACAGCAGATGAAGCTTATTATGGCAAAATAGAACGGGTTTGGAACAAAGAAGTCCTTATAGGTATAGGGGATCGTATCGCAGTCTTAAAAGTAAAAGATATTACTAACATCGAGGGTAAATAAAGCACCCCCTACAGAGGTAGGGAGTGCATTGTGATCAATCCTGTATAGCAGCCTCAAGAGCTACTTCGATCATTTCGTTGAATGTCGTTTGACGTTCTTCCGATGTGGTCTCTTCTCCTGTAAGGATATGATCACTTACTGTAAGAACGGACAAGGCCTGACGATTGTATTTAGCTGCTAATGTATATAGGGCTGTTGTTTCCATTTCAACTGCCAATACGTTGTATTTAGCTAGCAGATTGAAAAGATCCATCGCTTGATCACGGTAGAAACTATCACTCGTAAATACGTTACCGACTTTTAGTTTTAACCCTTTTTCTGTTCCTGCATCATAGGCATTTTTGAGAAGGACGAAATCAGCAGTTGGAGCGAAATCAATCCCTCCGAAGACCATACGGTTCATTTGTGAATCTGTCGTTGCAGTGGAAGCAAGAATGACGTCACGCACTTTCACGTCACTTTGTAAGGCACCACAAGATCCTACGCGAATCAGTTTCTGTACGTCGTAACTTTCCATCAGCTCATTGATATAAATAGAAATGGAAGGAACACCCATTCCTGTTCCTTGAACGGAGATTCTCTCTCCTTTATAAGTACCTGTATAGCCGTACATGCCACGGACTTCGTTGTAGCATGTTGCATCTTCTAAGAAATTTTCTGCAATGTATTTTGCTCGTAGCGGATCCCCGGGAAGAAGAATTTTTTCTGCGATATCTCCGGGTTTTGCACCGATATGTGTTGTCATCGTAATGACCTCCTCCATTTATTGACAGGCTATGTTTCCTTCTATCAGAGTGCCTTTGACTTTATAAAATTACCATACCCTCTAATAGAAAACAAATACAAAAAAGCGCTATCATTCGTTTATTCCCTGAAGTACTGCCTTTCTAAATCATCAAGTTGACTTTTGGCACTTTGGTTGAATTCCGTTTCCCTTCGTGTCAACTTCATTTTCAAAGCATTTACGGCTTCTTTCAGAGAATCTTTGTAGTTTGGAATAACTCCATCATGAGGTTTGACGGCCTCTTTTTGTACATTTGCCTTTTCGTTATAACTTAATGCTTTCCGTTGGTGGAAGAAAACATTTTCAGTCTTGCCTGGATTGTGAAGGTCACCTTGCATCGGGTGTTTCTCAACAGCTAGAACTTTTACAAGATAAAAGCGGTTGCGGTCCTCCACAATTTCTCCAATATAAATTCCTGTTTTATAATGGGCTTTTACGATGGTGCCTTGTTCCATATCTGACATGAGCTCATTCCTTTCATTTCAGCATACCTCTTTCATTGTATCAATTTTTAAAATGTGAAGAAATCGTGACACACTTAATCGCGGAGTTTTATTTTGATATACTTACAAAGAAGGGTGTGATGTACGATGATGGAATTCCTTTATTTTCCAGAAGATAAAACGGAATACATTCCCGCAGTTATTATGTTGATGCTATTTATTGTCGGTGCTGCTGTAACGATGATTTGGATTATAAAAGTATCGCAAAAGGAAGAACATAAAGTGGATCAGTCATACGGAGCTACTAAACAATGGGATGATCAAAACGAAAAGCCACGTCAGGGCAGATAGCCTTACGTGGCTTTGTTATATTTTTGCAGAGACATGGGGATACTAGCCATGGAATATCCCTTGGAACGGAGGATCATAATGAAGATTTGGATTGGTGTTATTAGCATAGGGCTATTATTGATGGTGGGATGCTCAGGAGAAGAAAGGTCACCTTTAGAGACATCCGTTTACAATGCGGAGGATGACAAAATCGGTACGGCCACATTAACAGAACAACCGGGAGGAGTTCAGGTTAAGTTGAAGGTGGAAGGTATTGAACCAGGGATGCATGCTGTGCATATTCATGAATTTCCTAAGTGCGATCCGCCTGATTTCAAAACTGCAGGAAATCATTTCAATCCACTCTCTAAAGATCATGGGTTGATGAACGCTACGGGTGCGCATGCAGGAGATATGCCGAACGTAGAGGCCGACGCCAGCGGAATGATTGATGCGGAGTTGATGTTACCAGAAGCGAAACTTAAAGAAGATCAGATGTCTTTACTAAGAAAAGAAGGGACCTCCATTGTCATACACAGTGGACCAGATGATGGGATGTCTCAGCCTGCAGGAAACTCAGGGGAGCGTATTGCATGCGGGAAAATCACTTTGAATGCCGATGAAGATGAAACGAGTGATCCGACTGAGCCTGACAAAAAACAAGAAGGAAATTAAAAAGTCTCCGAATCCGGAGACTTTTTCCTGTTTATATAAAGAAAGTTATTATGGAATAATAGGGTTTACTAGATGTCATGACACTTGTTGTCTCCATCCGCTGACGAGTTCGGTAATATAGGCTTTGAATATGAAGATTACCCTCATCGATGAGTGTATGTTTTATTTGAAAAAACTGTATTAAAGTGATTGAACAGCGTTAATAATTCTAGAAACTCCGTCTTCCAGAATGGACTTTGGGGCAGCGATATTCAAGCGCATGAACCCTTTACCTTCTTCCCCGAAACTGGCTCCATCATTTAACCCTACTTTCGCTTGTTTTTGCATAAATGATTTTAATTCTTTTTGTTCCATGTGGAGTTTTCGACAATCTAACCAGAGAAGATATGTACCTTCTGCCGGGATAACACGGATGGAAGAAGTTTCATTATGGAACCTTTCCATTACATAATCACGATGATTCTCTAAAACTTTATTCAGTTCTTCCAACCAGCTTTCGCCATACTTATATGATGTTTCCAAAGCTGTCAAACCCAAAGTATTAAGCATCATCATCCCCTGGTTCTTGAATTGCTTATCTACCTTCGTTTTGTCTTCTTTGTTCGCTATTACAAGGTAAGAAGCTTGGAGTCCGGCTAAATTAAAAGTTTTAGTAGGAGAAAGGCAAGTGATCGTATGCTGATTCACTTGTTCAGATAAATTTGCAATCGGTACATGTTTTTGGTTGCTATAAATAAGGTCAGCATGAATTTCATCTGCAACAATTTTCACCCCGTGTTTTAAACAGATGGTTGCCAATTCTTCCAATTCATCTTTCGTCCATACGCGACCAACAGGATTGTGAGGATTACAAAGGATAAACATAGTGACATGGTTCTCTTTGATCTTTCTTTCGAAATCCTCAAAATCTATCTCATAATATTCCCCTTTCATTATTAGCGGATTCTTGACGATGTGTCTGCCATGATCTTTCACTACACTGTAAAAGGGTGGGTACACAGGTGTTTGAATAAGGATATGATCACCGATGTCGGTCAAGGACTGGACGATCATATGTAAAGAAGGAATGACGCCGGGACTGTAAGTAATCCATTCCGGATCAACTTTCCATTGATGACGTTTTTCCAACCAATTCGTAATTTCATTTTTCACCAATTGATCAGGTAATGTATATCCGAAAATGCCATGTTCGACTCTTTCTTTTAATGCGTTTGTAACAGCTTCAGGGGTTTTGAAGTCCATATCGGCTACCCACATTGGGAGGACATCTTTGTCCTGATATAAATCTTCAGCCATATCCCATTTGACGGATCTTGTGCCTCTTCTTGATATAACCTCATCAAATCGTTCCATGTGCAATACCTCCATTATCTTTTTTTATATCATAACCGAAAAAAATAGCCTAATGAAAATATACTGTTTTTTATTAAATCTAATAACTTCGAAGGCGGGTGATTCCTCATGGCTCGTCTTTTATTGATTAATATTTGGGGGATTGCAGGATGTTGGGCAGGTGGTCGAAGTTAAAAAAGGCAAAAAAAAAGCAAAGCGAACGTTCGCTCTGCTTACACAGGGGGAATACGAGAAAGTCTTACGTTACTTAATATAACCAGATTTCATAGATTATAAACCTATTTTTTTATTTTTTTGAGAAAAGTCAGAAATATGCAGGTTGTTTTGTTTGACGTGTTAGTAAATACATTACTATATCATGGATGGTGAACTCTGTGAGGTGGGAGATGAATATCAATCGAGGGTATGTTCTTGTTCCTTTGTATTTTGGTTAAGATCATATAGAAGATTCATAGCTTTAAGGACATCTTGTTCTGAGAAATCCCGGGTTTTTCTTAAAATAAGCTTTGTACGTTTCACACCGACTTCTTGAATTAGCTCTCTCAATTCTTGGTCAATTAATGTTGTGTCTTCCTCCTCGGTTTCCATTAATTCAGAGGCGGGGATATCCAAAACGGTTGAAACTTTCAGAACTGTATCAAGCTCCGGTAGTCGTTCATCTGATTCATAACTCTCGAGTGTTTGCACACCTATTCGGGCTTTGAGGGCAAGCTCTTCTTTCGAGAAATTCTTCAGTTCCCGGTATTTCCGGATATTGTTACCTATAGACATAACATCCTCCTCCCTTCTTTCTTTTATTATATCATTATTACCTCCCATGGATTATGAACGTTTTCTGAAGTTTGTATCCACCTTTGCTAAATACATCGTTTTGTGATAAAATCATTTATTGCGTGAAAAGAAGCGAATATTAAATAAATCAGGAGTTGTATAGCATGTCAGATAAGTTTCAAGAAGGTCAAGTATTAGAAGGTAAAGTAACAGGGATTCAGCCATACGGAGCGTTCGTTGCTCTAGATGAGAAAGTTCAAGGTTTGGTGCACATTTCTGAAGTGACTCATGGTTATGTGAAAGACATCAATGAGCACCTTTCAGAGGGTGACGAAGTTCAAGTTAAAATTTTGAACATTGATGAAAAGAGCAACAAATACTCTCTTTCCATCCGTGCGACACAAGAAGCACCGAAAGCTGCAAGTCGTCCACGTAAACAAGCTGCTCCAAAGCAACAGCAAGAAGAGTCAACAGCTGGATTTAACACGTTGAAAGACAAGTTGGAGGACTGGATCAAACAGTCCGACGACCGTGAGAAGTTCCGTAAATAACAAGTGGGAATAATAGTTTGAAAAGGACCAGGTCATTTTTTTGACCGGTCCTTTTTTGTTCTTTAATCAAGGTCCTCTTGTTACACAAGGAGCCCCAGCGAGTCATAGAGTGTTGTTCAAGTCGAGTAAGTTACTGCGTTTTCTCCCTCATTATGTGTTAAATTATTTCTTTCCGGGAATTTATTTGGAGGACTCTGCCGCAGTTGTTTTTTCTTGTTCGGCAACAGGTAAGAAATAGAGGGAAATAGCAATCAGTCCACTAATGCCGACGAGCGTATAGATAACACGTGCTAGAGCTGCGCTTTGTTCACCACCACCGAATAAACCTGCGACGAGATCGTACTGGAATAATCCAATCAACCCCCAGTTGATCGCTCCGACTATGATTAACAACAGGGCGACACGGTTGATCCAATTCATAAAAAAACCTCCTTCTTCCGTTGTTTTCTTTTATAGCTTGAACATGGGAAAAATAATTATACAAATTGCATATCTTTTGAGAATACATAAAAATTCGGAGATAATATGAGAGTACGCTCAGATAAGAAAGGAGTATTTCTATGGATGCATTTACGTTTCATAATCCAACAAAATTAATATTCGGTAAGGATCAAATTACACAACTACCAACGCAACTTCCTTCTGGAACTAAGAAAGTTCTCGTCGTGTATGGTGGGGGTAGCATAAAGAAAAATGGTGTCTATGACCAAGTCATGGAACAATTGAATAAAGTGGACGTGGAAGTTCTGGAACTATCTGGTGTAGAACCCAACCCTAAGCTGACTACCGTTGAGAAAGGTGTAGACCTTTGCAAAAGGGAAGAGGTTGACTTCTTGCTTGCAGTAGGGGGCGGAAGCGTTATTGATTGCACGAAGACAATTGCGGCAGGGGCTAAGTACGACGGTGCTCCTTGGGATCTTGTGACAAGAAAAGCGACGCCAGAGACTGCATTACCTTTTGGAACTGTATTGACCTTAGCTGCTACCGGCTCTGAAATGAATGCTGGAGCAGTCATCACCAATTGGGAAACGAATGAGAAATATGGTTGGGGAGCAGCTCCACTTACGAACCCTGCTTTTTCTATTTTAGATCCAGCAAACACGGTGAGTGTGCCAAAGGACCAGACGATATACGGTATTGTTGATATGATGACACACTTATTCGAACAATATTTCCATAATCCAACTCCATCCCCTGTACAAGATGAAATGGTGGAAGGTGTGTTAAGAGCTGTTATCGATACAGCACCGAAACTGCTTGAAAATTTAGAGTCTATAGAACACCGGGAAACAATCCTTTATGCAGGAACGATTGCTTTGAATGGGATGCTGCAAATGGGGTACCGTGGAGACTGGGCTAGTCATAATATCGAGCATGCGGTATCAGCTGTATACGATATTCCGCATGCAGGGGGTCTTGCTATATTATTCCCGAACTGGATGCAACATAATATCGATGTGAATGAACAGCGCTTTGTTCAGTTGGCAACGAAAGTCTTCGGTGTGAATCCAGAGGGTAAGAGTAACCGTGAAGTAGCAGAAGAAGGTATTCAGGAGTTACGGAAGTTCTGGACATCTATCGGTGCTCCCGAAACGTTGCGAGACTATGATATTGGTGATGACCAATTTGATGTCATCATTGATCGTGCAATGAAACGCGGACCATTTGGTAACTTTAATAAATTGCATGAAGACGATGTGGAGAAAATTCTACAATTGTCCAAGTAAGATTATAGGTAGCAAAAAAGGAAAGCTCAGAGTATCCTGCTCTGAGCTTTCCTTTATATGCTCATTAAACAATATGGCAGGTTAGTTGAAGACATAATCTCGGGATGTTGGGGGGAGTTAAGGTTTGTGGGGGAAGGGACTCGCTTTCCTGGGGGGGAACTGGCAAGCCCCCTCTGGCTCTGCCTTCCGGGGTCTCGCCTCGCTCCCTCTCCCGCGGGAGTCTCCCCCTTCCCCCACGAACCTTGCCATATGAGTTGCTCGAAATCGACCACCAACAACCTTACTCTAGAAGCCGAAGTATAGCACTTCAGGCATGTGATCAAAGCAACTTCCTCTTCATCCAGCACCCTGTCAATGAAGATGGTTTCGAGATAATTATATGGAAAGGGGTGGAGGGAAACGGTGAGACTCCTGTGGGGTCTGCGGGACAGGTGAGACCCCGCCGCAGAGCTTTAGCCCGAGGAGGCTCAGCGCCCGCCCCACGGAAAGCGAACCTTTTTCCGCAGCCCCAAAATGGACACAACAGTATCGAAGCTGAGTTTTCAAGATAAGGGAGCTTTCGTGGAGGGGGAGTTTAAGATGTAATAAAATTTCGTTATGTATCCGTTTACAATTGTAGCATTGCTTGATTTGATGGTGAGGTTTCGATAAAGTGAAATTGGTCCAAGTAAAAAAATGACGATTTGGAGGGTCATACATGACACATGTTCGTTTTGATTACGAAAAAGCATTGCCATTCTTTAGTGAGCACGAACTTGAATATATGGAAGGAGCTGTATCACTGGCTCATAATTCTTTACATGAAAAAACTGGCGCAGGTAACGACTTCTTAGGCTGGTTGGATCTACCAGAAGATTACGATAAAGAAGAATTCGCGCGCGTTAAGAAATCTGCTGAAAAGATTAAATCAGATTCTGATGTATTGTTAGTCATCGGGATTGGTGGCTCCTACTTAGGTGCCCGTGCAGCGTTAGAGATGCTGAACCATAGTTTCTACAATGAACTTTCTGGAGAAGACCGCCAGACACCACAAGTTTTCTTCATTGGTAACAGTATCAGCGCTCCATATATGAATGAGCTTTTTGATGTGCTTAAAGGGAAAGATGTTTCTATTAATGTTATTTCTAAAAGTGGAACGACGACAGAACCGGCGATCGCCTTCCGCATTTTCCGTAAATTCCTTGAGGATAAATATGGAGTGGAAGAAGCACGTAAGCGTATCTATGCTACAACAGATAAAGAAAAAGGTGCATTAAAAACTCTTGCCAGTGAACAAGGCTACGAAACATTCGTCGTTCCGGATGATGTAGGTGGGCGTTATTCTGTACTTACTGCTGTAGGACTGCTTCCAATCGCTGCAAGTGGTATTGACATTGATGAAATGATGGAAGGTGCTGCAAAGGCTCGCCAGGAACTGAGTACAGAAAAACTGTCGGAAAACCCTGCTTATCAGTATGCTGCTGTCCGAAACGTCTTGTATAATAAAGGGAAAACGATTGAGATGCTGGTAAACTACGAGCCGTCTCTTCAATATTTTGCTGAATGGTGGAAGCAGCTATTTGGCGAGAGTGAAGGCAAAGATCAAAAAGGGATTTTCCCTGCATCAGCAAACTTTTCTACAGACTTGCACTCTCTTGGTCAATATGTGCAAGAAGGGAGAAGAGATTTATTTGAAACCGTTCTTCATGTAGAAACTCCTTCTTCTGATATTTCAATAGAGGAAGACGCCCAAAATTTAGATGGTCTGAATTTCCTTGCGGGTAGTACGGTGGATGAGGTCAACGAAAAGGCCTATCTCGGAACAATGCTTGCCCACACAGATGGTGATGTTCCGAACTTGATTTTACATCTGCCTAAGCGAGATGCTTATACTTTCGGTTATCTTGTGTACTTCTTTGAAAAGGCATGTGCAATCAGTGGTTATCTGCTAGGTGTGAACCCGTTCGACCAACCTGGGGTAGAAGCTTATAAAGTGAACATGTTTGCTCTACTTGGCAAACCAGGGTTTGAAAAGGAAAAAGAAGAATTAGAAAAACGTCTCAAGTAAAAATGAAAGCTCCGATCATCTATGAAATAAATGGTCGGAGCTTTTCTTGTTCGCTTAAAAAATTCAATAGTTTTATATTATCATGCACAGTGACACCTTACTCCAGAGCCCAGCCATGCCTCTTTTTCCTTTGACGCATGGGCTTTTGCTCTTTGGGCATAGTAAGACATAAAGGAGTGATGATGGTGATCCCTTTAGAAACCCCACTTACAGGGAATGTGTACACTTTCAATGACGTTGAAAATGAATTGAATGCTCTAGGATTTAAACTTTCTGATAACTGGGATTATGAACACGGTTATTTTGACTATAAATTGGATGACCATGTCGGTTACCAGTTCATTCGGTTACCCTTCGTCGTTACATCAGGATCTCTTGACGCCCCAGGTGATTATGCCATGATTGAGATGAAAGAGCCATTCCTTCTTTCTCATAAATACAATCCCGGTCTCGACGATAACGTGAAAGAAGGGAATGTGCGGGCTATGTTCGATCAATTTCAGGAACCTGTTGATAAAGATGCCTCTTTTCCTGAAGAAATGATTAATAAAGGGAGAGAATTGTTAGCAGAAGTAGAACAAGTTTTAATCTCGAAGGGGTGAAAAGACGACTAAAACATCTCCTTCCTCCAATAAAATATCTGGGTGAAGATCAAACGAAAGGTCTTCCCCCTTTTTTATTCCTATGATTTGGTAATGTTGCTTCAAAAAGTGTTCATAAGCTGTCAAAATAGATTTGCCGACTAATTCCCCTTTAATGATTTCTTCATGAAATTGCCTTTCTGTCAATAAACTCAAAAGAAGTTGGAATGGTTTTACTGGATCGTTTCGATAAAGTTCTTGATAAAATAAGCTGCTCATAAAATCATTCGAACGGATGACTGTATTAGCTCCTGCCCTTTCTGCGTTGATTTTTTGCTTTTCGGTCAACACTTCTGCAATGATGAATAGACCAGGGTGATGACCTTTTAAAGAAACAATTTGGTGGATCACTGCCTGATCGGATTGCTCTTCTTCAAGAGAAGGATCGGCTGTGATAATAGCTATTCTTGCACGGCTGAGGTTTGCTTGTTCTAAGGTCTCTTCATCTGTTGCAGATCCGCGTACGAAATGAACGTTGGAAATATCTTGATAGAGCCGATCCATTGTGCGGTCGATAAGGACGATTCGCTCCTGCAGGTGTTGTTCTTGAAGCATGATGATCAAATGTCTCGTCCGTTCATTCCAACCAATTAGAACGAGATGGTCGCTCCCTTTAAACGTCACTTTTCCTTCTGTTAAGTCAGCCTCATGTTTGACGGTTGAGGCGGAGATGGTTGCCATATAAAATGTGACAAGACCACCACCTGATAGAATGAGAAAAAGAGCAACGATTTTTCCTGTTGTACTTAAAGGAACATAATCGCCATACCCCACTGTTGCACCTGTTACAAATGCCCACCACAATCCATCGAAAAATGTGGGAAAAGTAGCGGGTTCCAGGAGATGTATTATGAATCCGAAAAAGCCCATGGTTAGAAAAACTGTTCCAATCAAGCGTATGAACAATGGAAGTTGAAAGTAAAGACGAATGATATGCTGCATGGCATACGCTCCCTTTTTACCTTTAGTATGGCTGAATATAACTTCCCTCAAACGTAAAAAACTTGCCTGAACAAATGCTCAGGCAAGTTTTTTACTATTGCAATGTTTTTTTGAAGTCATGATAGACAGATTGCCATATATCCTGATTATCCCTATAGGCTTTTGTAACGAATGTTAGTACTTCCTTACGTTTCTCTTCGAAGTCTTCTGCACTCTTATCAGGAAGCTTTGCAAAAGATTCTTCGATGAATTCTTGCACTCTAGGAGCTCGAGGACCCCATGTTCCGACTTCCTTTCCTTCTGAATCAATGAAGATGAGTTTAGGAATCGATTTGGAACCATTCGTCAAATATTGACCCATCAACTCTTCGTTCTCATCCCTTAACAAGAAGTGTGTAGGAATGTGACTGGCTTCAGCAATTCGAAGGAAAATAGGGAGATTCAGCATGGCATCGCCACACCAGTCTTCTGTTAAAACGATGGCACGCAGTTTTTTTTCCTGAAGTTGCTCAAATATTGGCTGGTCTTCAATGGATACGGAAAAATTTTCATATATATAAATGAAGTCCGTCTGATGTGATTGCATTTGGTCCACATAGCGCTGGGCAGTCATACCTTTGTTATACCACTCTTCTAAGTTCATTCCATACGCCTCCTCTAAAAACTACATACATAATAATCTTCCCTAATTCAGGGAAGAATAAGCATCTGTTCGTTATTAATATCTTATTTTTTGATATGATAAAAGGAAAAAGGGGGAGAATAGATGCAAACGGAACGATTGAACTTTTTATTGGAGTTATTAGAAATCTCTTCACCATCAAGTATGGAAATGGATATACAAAAGCGCTGGATCAAAGAAATGCGCCCTGTGGCTGATGAAATAATAACGGATCACGCTGGGAATGCTATTGCAGTTTTAAACCCGGAGGCTGATTTTAAAATTTTGCTAGCGGGTCATTGTGATGAGATCGGACTCGTAATCAATCGGATTGATGAACAAGGGTATCTTCATTTTGATAAAATAGGGGGAATTAATCCGAAAGCAGCTGTCGGTATGAAGGTGAGGGTGCTTGGCTTTAAAAAAGAAGTGACAGGGGTTATTGGTGTGAATGCCCAACATCATGGTGGGTTAAAAGGCGATTTCGATTTAGATGATCTATTTATCGATTGCGGAGCTAAATCCAAAGAAGAGATGGAAACATTCGTCCAAATCGGAGACCTGGCTGTTTACAAAAGAGAACCGGAAATTTTGATGGATCGATACATAGCCGGTCGTGGGTTAGATAATCGTACAGGGCAGTTCATTGTCGGTGAAGTATTGAGAAGGCTATCGGACAAAAATATAAATGTTGGTGTGTATGCAGCGAGCACTGTGAACGAAGAGACGAATATGGGAGGTGCTTATTTTGCGGCAGCAGGTCTAGAGCCTACAATGGCGATTGCTTGTGATGTAACGTTTGCAACAGACTACCCAGGTGTAAATAAAAATAAACACGGGGATATTTGTCTCGATGGTGGCCCAGTCCTTGCTAAAGGGGCGCCGATCAATAGAAAAATCAACCAGTTGCTGGAAGAGACCGCAAAATCTCTCCATATGAAAGTACAGTACGAATTGACCCCGCGTTTAACAGGAACTGACGCAGATAAAATGCGTCTTACTGGCAGGGGAGTTCCTGTTAGTCTGGTGTCTCTGCCACTTAGGTATATGCACTCTCCAGTGGAAACGGTGAGTATTAAAGATATAGATGAAGAAATCGATTTGATTGTTGATATGATAGCGAATATGAGTGGAAAGGAAAGTTTAAATCCTTTAGAAGATTGAATCATCCAACGTCAGGGAAATTCCCTGGCGTTTTTGTTTATTTGTATCATATTTGGAAAGAATAGCAGATATAATCTTCATAACTGTAAGGAGTGATCTGCATGGATCGGGAAATGTTACATCAACAGATATTGAAGCTGAAAGGGAAAATTTGCGCGGGTCAGTTGCATGTGCAAGGATATGACGATTATATCCTCATGCAATTGGATAAAGTGAAAGACAGTGATGATGGTCTTGTAGATGTATCGACGGTTTCTTCCACACTCCGCTTGTTCATTGATGCAACAGAAAAACATCACTATCCATCATAATAAAATTTATACAAAAGAAGAAGCGATCTTGTCGTTCATGACAAGATCGCTTCTTTTCATAGATCATCCTATATTATTGACCTGCATTAGCGCGTAATGCTTTAACAGCTTTAACTCCTGCTGCCATATCACTTGTAGTTGGGTTCATAGTTGTTGTTGGCGGGAAGCAAGTAATTCCTGTGAATTTGCGAAGGTCTACTTCTACGCAAGCCCCTGTAGCGAACCATCCATCAAATTCGATCAAATCTAGCAACGAATCCGGAGTCTCATCGCAAAGGCTAGGATACAATAGTTCAAGGACTGCACAACATTCATCATCCTCTTTAATTTTCTTCACTCGGAAGAATGGAGATGGAATAGGACCGAAGCACGAAGTGTCGACTCTTCTAACTCCCCATGCAAAGTAAGGTAGCAACCCAGAAAGTGCTCCCTCACATCCACAAAGAAGCATGAAAGGAATCGTATCGTTTCCGTTCGCACCTGCAGGAGAAACCAGGTCTCTCAATGACCTTTCACATGATCCAGCACTACAACAGTCGTTGTTAGCAACCTCATCCTGTGCAGCAGCAATTCTTCTTACCTTCTCACAAACACAGTTACTTTTTTTACATTTACAACTCATATTTTTCCCCCCTTTATACCTTTTGTTAATAGAATATGTAAAAGGTATAAAGGGGAGTGGGTGGTTGTCTCATCTATAATAGAAACGTTGGAAAATGTGCAAATATAGCAGCCCGCATACCCAGGATAAGCTCGGGAAGTTGATGTTTAAGTCGAAACAGAAAGGTTGGGCAGACTGTCAAGGAACCTCTTCTTATGAAAGATGGGCAGATATTCAAAGGTATTGATAGAAACAGCTTTACAGACTTATTAGACCTTTTTTTCCTTTTTCAGCCATTCAAATCACGCATTTTCAAAACTCTAGACCAGTGGTTCTTAAGCCTCTTATTCAGAATTCCAAATAGAGCTTTAATGACCTTGCTCCCCCATAGTTACTCAGGTATATAAGGCAAATCCAGCTCTTTAGGGATATTAATTACATGCGTATCGGTATACGCAAGAAGCCCTTCCTTGCCATATTCGCGGCCTATTCCAGACTGTTTCACGCCGCCGAACGGGAATCGTACATCGAGTCCTTGAATGGCAGCGGTATTAATCATCGTCGTACCAGCCTGAATATGTTTTGCGATTTTTATCGCATGTTCGTTATTTCCCCATACCGAGCTAGTTAGACCAAATATACTATCGTTTGCAAGCCTGATGGCATGTTCATCATCATCAAAAGGTAAAATGGGAACGGTAGGACCAAATTGTTCTTCAACGACAATAGGGTCATCCTGATTTGCACCTAAGACAACTGTCGGCTGCATAAAGTAGCCTTTCTCATATTGAGCCTGATCAAGGATTTCACCCAATCTGACGACTTTAGCGCCCTTACTTTCGGCATCATCAATCAAACCTTGAACAAACTCGATTTGCTTCTTGTTATTGACAGCGCCGATCGTGACGTCCTTGTCAAAAGGATCCCCAACTCTAATCCATTTGTTCGCTGCCTCTATATACTTTTCAACAAAGGGCTCATAAATAGATCTATCCACATAGATCCTCTTTGCAATCATACAAATTTGACCAGCCGTAAGAAAGTTAGAGATGACTAAACGTCTCATTGCCTTTTCGTCATTCACATCAAAATCATTTAGGACAAGTGCAGCATCATTTCCTCCTAACTCTAAGGTCATATGTTTAATCGTTTCTGCTGCTGCTTTCATAATATGTTTTGCCGTTTCTGTTCCACCAGTAAAAGCAATTTTAGCTATCTTGGGATTCGAGGTTAATTCTACGCCTACATCCGACTCTCCATGAACAAGGTTCAATACTCCTGGCGGGAATTCATCTGCAATTATCTCCACAACCTTACTCACCGCAAGCGGTGCTAATGGGCTCGGTTTCAAAACCATCGTATTCCCCGCTAAGAGGGCTGGAGCGATTTTAATGGTGGAAAGGGAGATTGGATAATTCCATGGTGTAATAGCAGAAACAACACCGATCGCATCGTTGGAAATGATGGTTTTCCCATTCTCGTGATCCTGCACATCATCCTTCAAGACCTCTTTTACGTTATTACAAGCATATTCCATCCACATTAAGGAAACACCGATTTCTCCTTCGGAATCATAAAGTGGCTTTCCATGCTCTCTGGATAACAATTCTGCAATTTCCGGCGTCGTCTTTTTGATTCTTTGAATCGCCCTTCTCATTCGCTCTATCCGTTCATCCATAGAAGTTTCCCGCCATGTCGTAAATGTATCATGGGCCGCATCAATGGCCATGACCGTTTCCTCTAATGTGTTTACTGGCGCATATCCAACAATTTGATCTGGGTGTGTAGGGTTTTCACGTGCGGATTGTTTCTCTGTCTTATGCTTTTCCCCGTTTATAATGGCATCAATGATAATAGGAGAGTCAAACATAATTTTTCCCATCCTCTCAAGGAACAATTTTTTTAGTGTGGTACTCAGGAAATTGAATTATTCAAGTAATAGACACACCTTTTCATAATTATCTTTTCGCTATTCGATATAACAGAACTGAATTTTTTTGAAATAATATAAGTTTACTTTTCTTTTTATTGTTATATATAGAAGAGTCCCTTAAAGTATCTATAGGGATGGTTAAGAAATAGGTTCCATAAGTGGATGAACTATGGGTTATAGTGAATGAATTGCAAAGAATGTAGGGGACCCCTTATGAAAATTGGTTCTGCGTCAATTGTTGGGGTGGGAGATCTACTCCCACTCCCTATCCTACTTGAAAGTTCTTAAATGCTTTAAATTGGTGATGTAATAACACTTTCAGGCGAAGGCGATCATACCTTTTAAATCCGAAAGCATTCCTTTTAATGACTTTGGTCTGATTGTTCAATCCTTCTAAAATCCATTGCTGTAATTGAAGGCGAAGCTATTTAACACTTCTACTTGCCAATTCTTCAAGGTTTGAATGGCATGAATGAACTCTCTCAAACCACTCCTTTCCACCTTTTCATAATACGCATAAAGCGAGGTCTTCACTTCATGAATCGCTTCTGTACCGTTCTTTTTCGCATCGTCGAACCAGCTTCGGAAAGCCTCTTTCAATCCATATGCTGTGCGTAAATCCTCGGACATTCCTAGATACCTCTTCAAATGCCAATGTTGCTTATCACTTAATCGATCATAGGATTTATAGAAGATATGTTTCATACGCTTACACTTCTTACGATCGTACTCATGAAACTCCCTCTGTACTCTGCGACGCACTTTCTCTAAAGCCCAGTAAATATAACGACAGAAGTGAAAGCGATCCGCGACAATAATCGGATCTCCTAGCGCTTTTTGAACAGCTGATTTGAAGGAATGACTCATGTCCATAATCACCATTTGGACGTTTTGCCCTTTAGCTTGAAGATACTGTTTGACGGTTTTCACGGAGCGATCCGGCAAGATATCCAACGGTTCTCCTGTGTAACCGTCCCCTATAATGACTTGATATTTACCAGCTTTCGTATCCCCTTTGTATTCATCAATCGCAATCACTTCAGGCAGCTTATCCACCCTCTTCAACATTGGTGCCGAGATCTCATCAAAGCGACGTATGGCGGTGGTTTGGGATGTGCGAAACTGGGCGGTTGTATCTTTGAAATTCATGCCCTGAATAACACGGATCCCAAGGGCTTGATTCCATTCTTTCGTGTGTCGCTGATAACGCTCGACAATGGGATTTGACTCGGCAAATCGCTTCCCACAAACACAGCTGTAGCGACGCTTCCTATAGTAAAGGTAAGTGGTTCTCTCAAATAGTTTCAGGTGTTGAACCTTTTGAATACGGTAATCATGAACGTTGGAAGTTCGTTCTTCACATTGCGGACAAGTGTGCATTTGCTTGGGAAGCTCTACATAAATTCGGAACACACCATCTTTTTCTTCCATTTTCGTTACTTTCACGTCTTCTAATCCAGGTAATATCATGTTAAAATGCATCTGCACACAACTCCTTACTTTCTTGTTTCTGGACAATTCAAGTGTAGTAGACAAGGAGCTTGTGTGCATTTTTTTATGCCAAATTTTCTAATCCCCCAACAAATATTGTAGAGCCTGAAAATTGCCAAACAAAAAAGAGCGCCACAAAGCGCTCTTTTTACGAAATTGTACTGCGGCTGAAATGCTCAACTTTTTCCTCTTCCCTATTCCCATTTTTATAAATATATGACAAAGGGACTAAAAGATAAGCCATTTTACTTGCGCCCTCATTGTTTCTCCCATAAACCAGCTAAAGGCAGGGAGGATTAGGAAATAATTTAGCGCACTCACTCCTAAGTCCATATATGACAAAAGGGGATTTTACCATAAGCATGTCAGAGAGCGCCTTTATAATGAGTTATTGCTGATTTATTTTTTCTGCTTCTTCTACTTTATATCGAGCAGTCGGCATCGCTTCTAGACGTTCGATAGGAATAGGCTCCCCTGATTTCTCACTAAGTCCGTAACGGCCTTCTTCCATCCGTTTCAGTGCATCTTCCACTTCCATCAGTTTTTCGCGAGCTTGTTCATAAAATGTTTGCTCTTTAGCCCTTTCGAACTGATCAGTCCCTTGGTCTCCCGGATGGTCGGCTATGCTTGAAATTTCACCTGTCCTATCATTTTCGAAATCCTCTTTGGCTTGATCTTGCTGATATTCTTCCATTTGATTTTCAGCTTCTGTTTTCATCTGTAAGAGACGTTCCTTGAATTCTTTCTTCTGTTTTTCTGATAACATACTTGAAAACTCCTTTCTTTCCAATGATTTCACTTCTTAATGGGCACAACGCCGATGGTGCATCTGGATAGGCAAATTAAATCTTCTGATTCATTGAAAATTTTGATTTCCCATACCATCGTGTTTCTTCCGATATGCACAGGGGTTGCTGTACCTTTCACATAACCATCACGGACACTTTTGATATGGTTCGCATTGATTTCTATGCCAAAAACCTGGTATTTTTCAGGATCAACATTCAAGTATGCTCCGATGCTCGCCGCGCTTTCAGCTAATGCGACGTTTGCGCCTCCATGTAAAAAGCCCATGGGCTGATGAGTTCGTTTATCTACAGGCATACGAATAGTGACTTCTTTTGGGTTGGCCTCTATGACTTCCATGCCTAGAGCTTCCATCAGTGTATTTTGCAACATAGAATCTTTCATAATCATCCCATCCTTTTTTTATATTCCCATTGTATAAAAGGTCAAACCTTAAGAAAAAGAAGGATGGTGGGAGCCATCCTTCTAGTTGAGTGATTTAACGTTGTCCTTCTTTGTTTCCATTCCCTACCCAAGAGGTAAATACAGATGGAAGAGCAAGGAAAGGCCGAGTAATAATCCATAAATGGTGTTTGTCTGAGCTGTAGCTACCATAGCCGGCATCATTTCAAGCGGCTGTTGTTTTCCTATAAATCCCTGAATGGCTTTTCTTGCTTTTATTACACTAAAGAAAGTAATCAAGGACCACAAAGGCAGAATGCCCAGGAAAACTAAAACCCCTGTCCAAATAAAAGCGATAGCAAAAAGAGACGTTAGGAAAAGGATGGCCCCCTTGTGACCGAAGAGAATCGCTAATGTATTTCTTCCATTTTCCGCATCTCCTACACGGTCGCGGATGTTGTTGGCCAATAGAATAGAACCAACAAAAATAGCGACAGGAACAGATACGATGATGACTTCACTAGAGATCGCCTCGGTTTGAATATAGTAACTGATCCCGATGATAATGGTCCCCATGAAGAACCCGGCTGTAATTTCGCCAAATGGAGTGTAGGCGATTGGTAGTGGTCCTCCAGTGTAAAGGTAACCGAAAAGCATGGACACTAATCCGATGACTGCGATCCACCAACTGGATGCGGCGCATATATAAATTCCTAAAATACCCGCGATAATAAAGAAAGAAATAGCTAATGCCATTACTGTGTTCGGGCGGATACCATCCCTTACAATTGTACCGCCAATTCCGACGGAGTTTTCATTATCTAAGCCTCGCTTGTAATCATAATATTCATTGAACATATTCGTGGCGGCTTGAATGAGGATGGATGCGAGCAACATTGCAGCAAACAACCAAAAATTAATCGATTGTTCCATAGCAGCTAACATCGTACCTACAAAAACCGGAACGAAGGCTGCGGTCAACGTATGAGGGCGGAGGAGCCTCCACCACACTTGAAATCCTTCACGTTCATTCAAGGAAGTTTTTACATTTTGATTTTGCACAGAGCTCATTGGTGTTCTCTCCCTTGTTAATATACTATATCTATGATAACAGTTTAAGTTTAGGGAAAGAGGGGCAGAGTGTCAATTGATGTAAAAAATTGAGGATTGAAAGGTAAGATTCCTTGAGTCAAGAGAAAAAAGAGAATAAAATAGAGAGTGATGCATGCAAGCAGTGCTTACTGATTTGCTGTATGATGATAGATGGATTAGATCACGTCCCTTAAAGAATGGGAGGAATTGTTATGCTTCATACGAAGACCCCTATAATAGAAGAATGGATCGGGGAAGCTCTTCAGAAAGCACATCATCTTGGGGAACCTCTTTTTATTAGTATAGTTGAACAAATAGATAATCAAGACCCATTCCAGTTTTTTGATGCTGGAAAGGATATAGATCAGCACCGTACGTTTTGGCAAAGTGCTGATAGCGACTTTACAATTGTCGGTGTCGGGAAAGCAAGCCAATTGTATGCAAAAAGTACACACCGTTTTCAAGAAGTTCAATCTCTGTGGAACCAACTTCAGGAAAACGCTATGGTCCATGATGAATACAATATAAAAGGAACAGGAATGGTCGCTATCGGGGGATTCAGTTTCGATCCTGAGCAACAAGACCAATCTCCCTGGGGTTCTTTCCTTGATACTCAGATGACAGTACCCGCGTACTTAATGACGCAAGTTAACGGCGAAAGTTATTTGACGATCAATGCCTTGATTTTCCCAGAAGACCACCTCCAACAAATATCAAATCAAGTGCTTAGTCACAGGGAAATGTTGTTGAGACAACAAGATTCAACTACTCATTTACCTTCTATTAAAGAGGCATATGAAATTGCGCCCAACGATTGGAAGAACTCTGTCAAACAGGCAACGGAGGATATTAAGGCAGGTTTGATAGAGAAGGTCGTACTGGCAAGAGAACTCCGTGTATCTTTTGAAGAAGATGCGCATATAGCATCCATCCTGAAGACGTTGGCAGACACCCAGCAAAACAGCTACATTTTCGCTTATGAAAGTGATGGGGATTATTTTGTTGGTGCTACACCTGAAAGACTTGCAAAATTGGAAGAACGGGAACTTGTTTCCACTTGTCTCGCAGGCACTATACCTCGTGGAAGAACAGAGGAGGAAGACCAGCTGTTCGGTCAGGAATTGATGAATGATCCGAAAAATAGGCAAGAGCATCAATTTGTTGTAGAAATGATCAGAGAAGCTGTAGAGGCATGTAGTAGTCATGTGAGTATTCCAGAAGCTCCAGTCCTCTATCCACTGAAAAACTTGCAGCATTTATATACGCCTGTAAGAGCGAAATTGGATGAAGGCTATACTCTACTTGATGTGATTGAAAAACTGCACCCTACCCCTGCTTTAGGTGGTATGCCGCAAAAGGAATCGGTCGAATATATTCGCATCCATGAGACGCTGAATAGAGGTTGGTATGCGGGACCAATCGGGTGGTTTGACGCTGGTAACAATGGAGAATTCGCCGTAGCGATTCGCTCAGCCTTGATTCAGAAGGACGAGGCTTCTTTATTCGCAGGTTGCGGAGTTGTGGAAGATTCTGACCCAGAAGCGGAATATGAAGAGACCTCTGTCAAATTGAAGCCGATGCTGTCTGTGTTGGGAGGTTCATGATGGGACATGTAGAAGCATTAACAAAATATGTAACACATTTTGTCGATCAACTTGCTTACTCGGGGGTAGAACACGTGGTCATTTCCCCTGGATCAAGATCGACTCCACTTGCGATGACATTCGCTGAACATGCCGAGGTGAATCATTGGGTTCATCTCGATGAACGTTCAGCTGCTTTTTTTGCTTTAGGAATAGCAAAAAAAGAGAATTGTCCGGTCGCTATCGTCTGTACTTCAGGAACCGCCGCAGCTAATTATTATCCCGCGATTGTGGAAGCTTATTATAGTCGGGTACCCCTTTTAGTTTTGACTGCCGATCGCCCTCATGAATTAAGAGAAGTCGGTGCTCCGCAAGCAATTGATCAAATTAGCATGTTTGGTCGTTATGCTAAATGGTATCAAGATCTTGCTTTACCGGAAAAAGATAATTATGTTTATGCAAGAAAGCAAGCAGCAAGGGCTTTTGAAGAATCGGTCAGCGGTCATCCAGGACCTGTGCACTTGAATTTTCCGCTTCGTGAGCCTCTAATTCCTGATTTTACTATGGAAGGAATTTGGCGTGGGGAGGTCCGCCCGACCCCAAGAGCTAAAGAAGGGAAAGCGGTCCTTCCAGACAATGAATTGAAAGATCTCTTTGAACGGTTGGCTCAAGGAGAAAAAGGGTTGATTGTCGTAGGTCCTCAAACTGATCCCGCATTGGCTGGTGAAGTGACTCAATTAGCATCACGTCTTGGTGTCCCTGTATTTGCGGATCCACTGTCACAATTGCGGGCAGGGGACCATGATAAAAGGAACATCATTGAAAACTATGATGCACTATTGAGGTCTGAAAAGATACAAGAGACAGTAGTGCCGGATTACATCTTACGGTTCGGGGCCATGCCGGTATCGAAAGCTTATTTGAAATGGATCCAGAAGTATGAAAATTTCCTGGATCATTATGTAGTCGATGATGCTCCGGGATACCGTGAACCTGCGGGGATAACCACTCATTTTCTCTGGAGTGATGCCGTCAGACTCTGCCAGGGTCTTTCCGCATACATGCCTGAAGATAATGTGGAAACGTCCTGGGTAGCCAAATGGCGACATATGAATTCGATAGCTAAACAACATATGTTAAGCGAACCTGACGATCTAATGAATGAGGGACATGCAGTCGTTTATCTGTCAGAGTCTTTGCCGGATGAGTCGAACTTCTTTATCGGGAACAGTATGCCGATACGTGATGTGGATAGCTTTTTTATGTCAACACCTAAGCATATAAGGATGATGGCAAATAGAGGAGCGAATGGCATTGATGGAGTTGTCAGCGCTGCCGTGGGTAGTGCAGCAACAGGAACGGAAACGACGCTCCTTTTAGGGGACATTTCATTCTTTCATGATATGAACGGACTTTGGATGGCGCAAAGTAAGAGGATCCCGCTTACGATTATTGTAATAAACAATGACGGCGGAGGCATTTTCTCTTATTTGCCTCAATCGAATCATCCCGACCATTTTGAGGAGCTTTTCGGAACGCCACTCGGTATCGATCTTTCTCACGCTATAAAGATGTACGGGGGGATTCACAAAAAAGTCACGAATTGGGAAGACTATCAACAGGCGCTTGGAGAAAGTTTCCATACCAGTCAGCTCCATGTCATTGAGGTCATTACAAACAGAGAGGATCATGTGGATTTCCATAAGAAACGTTGGAATCAGGTGGAAAGAGCAGTGGTCGACTGGAGTGAGAGTGAATGAAAATTAATAGTAGAGGCCGTGACTATTGGGTAGAAGACCATGGCGATGGGCCGGTTCTAGTCTTATTGCATGGATTCACAGGTAGTGCGTCCACTTTCGATGTAATGCTGGACCATCTATCTGCTGATTACCGGTTGATTAAGATTGACTTACCCGGCCATGGAAAAACCGGACCTCTTGGAGTAGTGACAATGGAAAAGTTCTGTCATGATTTTAAGAGATTACTGGACCAGTTAGATATCGAGGAAATAACCCTTCTAGGGTACTCTCTTGGAGGACGTGCGGCTCTCTCATTCACTATGCTCTATCCTGAGTATGTGAAGCAACTTATCTTAGAGAGTTCTTCTCCTGGACTTGAGACCACAGAAGAACAGCTGACAAGACAAGCAAAAGATAAGGGACTTTCAGAAATGATCCAGCGTGACGGTCTGGAAGCTTTTGTTTCTTATTGGGAAAAAATCCCTTTGTTCGAATCTCATCAGGCTCTTTCACAAGATGTTAAAAGAACTTTAAGGGAAGAACGGATGAGCCATTCTCCTGAAGGTCTCAGTGATTCATTGCTTGGAATGGGAACGGGGCATCAGCCTTCCTGGTGGGGACAGCTTTCCGTATTAAAGCTTCCAGTTCTGCTCATCACCGGGGGGTGGGATGAGAAGTTCCGAAAGATTAATCAAAGGATGTCCGAACTGCTTCCTGAAGTCGTTTGGAGAGAGGTAGAAGGAGCTGGACACACCGTCCACCTTGAGAAACCGATAATTTTTGCTAAAATTGTAGATGACTTCATGATAGAATAAAATGTGTATGAATACGTTTTTCATGAAGAACATGTATATTTGAAAGAAAAAGGAGGAAATGTAATGTCTTTTGAATGGGTTCGTGAACGTGAATACGAAGATATTATGTATGAGAGATTTGAAGGGATTGCGAAAATTACAATCAACCGCCCGGAAGTACGAAATGCTTTCCGTCCGCAAACCGTCCATGAATTGATAGATGCTTTTGCTTACGCTCGTGATGACTCGAGAATCGGTGTCATTGTTCTAGCAGGAGCTGGAGATGACGCATTCTGTGCAGGTGGGGACCAAAAAGTAAGAGGCCATGGTGGTTATGTTGGTGACGATCATATCCCTCGTTTAAATGTATTGGATTTACAACGCCTGATCCGAGTCATCCCTAAACCGGTTGTTGCAATGGTTTCCGGCTATGCTATTGGAGGAGGACACGTCTTACATATCGTATGTGATTTGACGATTGCTGCCGACAACGCTATCTTCGGCCAAACTGGTCCTAAAGTTGGAAGCTTTGATGCCGGGTATGGTGCAGGGCTCCTTGCTCGTATCGTCGGTCATAAAAAAGCTCGCGAAATTTGGTATCTATGCCGTCAATATAGTGCAAGAGAAGCGGAAGATATGGGGTTAGTCAATACTGTCGTACCATTGGAAGACTTAGAAGCGGAAACAGTACAATGGTGCAGAGAGATGCTTGAGAAATCCCCTACTGCCTTACGTTTCTTGAAAGCTTCTTTCAATGCGGATACAGATGGCCTTGCTGGTCTGCAGCAAATGGGTGGAGACGCTACATTGCTCTACTATACGACGGAAGAAGCAAAGGAAGGTCGTGACGCCTTCAAGGAGAAGAGAAAACCTGATTTCGATCAGTTCCCTCGTTTCCCTTGATGAAAGCCATATAAATCATGATTGCAAGAAAGGGGCATCCTGAAAAGGGGCGCCCCTTTTTCATATGTCCAATCAAGTTGGTGAGCCTTTGAATACTACAAGAAAAGGAAGGATAAGAATGAGCGAACAAATTCCTCATTGGCTAGATAAGCAAGCAGAATTAAATCCTGATCGTTTGGCGGTCGAAACATATATGGGGGAACAAATCAGCTTTAGAGATTTAAGAAAAAGAAGTCGAGGCATGGCCCGGGCATTGATTGATGAAGGTGTGAAACCTGGAGACCATGTGGCCTTTCTTTCTGATAACACCCCGTACTTCCCAATATTCATTCATGCTATTAGTTATATTGGAGCTGTTGCTGTGCTACTCAACACAAGGTTGACAGCACCTGAAATTGCTTTTCAATTGAAGGATGCTCATATATCTCACTTTTATATAGGGAAAGGTTATGAGGGAATTGCCGACAAATCAGCTGTTGGACTGGAGATGAAGGTAAAGGCGATTGAAGAGTTACCTATCCTAAACGAGCTCGATTATCCATTAAGGAGAGAGCTTCCCTTTGAAGAGGTTTATACCATGATGTATACATCGGGGACTACTGGCCACCCGAAAGCGGTTATGCATACATACGGGAATCACTGGTATAGTGCCATTGCCTCTGCGCTTAACTTAGGAATCAATTCAAATGATAAATGGCTTATTTGTCTACCGTTATTCCATGTCGGCGGTTTTTCAGTGCTTATGAAAAATGTTATTTATGGAATGTCTACCCACCTTTTGGAAAAATTCGATGCTCCGCTGGTTCACGACGCAATCATAGCAAAAGGTGTAACCCATGTTTCTGTCGTAACCGTTATGCTGCAACGATTACTTAGATTGTTAGATGGAGAAACGTATCCAAAAGGTTTCCGTTGTATGCTTCTGGGCGGAGGCCCCGTCCCCGAACGTTTGTTACAAGAAACATCAAAGCGGAATATCCCTGTTTTTCAAACGTATGGGATGACAGAAACATCCTCTCAGATAGCAACGCTTGGTCCGGATTATGCCTTTTCGAAAATAGGGTCAGCTGGAAAAGCGCTGAGTCTTGCTGAATTGAGGATTGATAGCCACAAGAGAGGAGAAGTAGGGGAAATACTCGTACGAGGTCCTATGGTCTCTAAAGGGTATTTTAACCGAAAGGAAGAAGACGGCATTTACCTGCGTACTGGCGATCTTGGATATGAAGATGAGGATGGGTTCTTATACGTGGTCGACCGTGTGAAAGATATTATTATTTCTGGAGGGGAAAATGTATATCCAGCTGAAGTAGAGAGTGTGTTGAGTGAGATGCCTGGAGTAAGAGAAACCGGTATAGCTGGTCGCCATGATGAAGTATGGGGAGAAGTACCCGTCGCCTTTTTAGTAACAGAGGCAGGCGTAACTGTTGAAGACGTTCGAACATTTTGTAATAAAAGGTTAGCAAAGTTTAAGAATCCAGCCGAAATTCATTTTGTAGACGCTCTTCCGAGAAATGCTTCGAACAAACTGTTGAGACGAAAATTGTTCCATTTGTTAGATGGGGAAACATCAGAATGAGAGTGAAGAAAATCACTTTGCGAAAAGTACAATTGCCTCTCAAGTCTCCTTTTATTACCCATCAGATCAATCTGGAAAACAGACCATTGATTATTGTAGAGGCGATGGATGAAGTAGGGCTTGTCGGGTACGGAGAAGTTACTGCATTCCCGACACCGTTCTACACTTATGAAACAATTGAGACAGCCTGGTATGTCCTTGGGGAACTTATCGTTCCACGAGTTTTGGAAAATGAGCTGGTATACCCAACGGGTTTTGTCAACCTAACAAACGATATACAGGGACACCAAATGGCGAAAGCAGGACTAGAGGGAGCTTTATGGGATCTCTACGCCAAAGAAAAAGGTCTGAGTCTGAGCAGTGTTTTAGGAGGAAAGCGACAGGTCGTTCCTGCAGGAGCTGTCATCAGTTTAACTAATCACTGGGAGTCAGATATCAAAAATTTGAAAAAGGATGGTTATCAGCGTTATAAGCTGAAAGTGAGAAAAGGAAGAGAAGCCGAGGCCATTTCGG
Organism: Halobacillus dabanensis; assembly: GCF_900114165.1. Lineage (GTDB taxonomy): Bacteria > Bacillota > Bacilli > Bacillales > Halobacillaceae > Halobacillus > Halobacillus dabanensis. Next base: position 20,046 of record NZ_FOSB01000002.1, on the reverse strand, counting down.
CAGTTCAACACTTCGATCCTAGCTTACCTGTTATGATTGATGCGAATGGACAATACGACGAAAAAGATATGGATCACCTGATTGCTTTGGATACTTATGGATTGATGATGATTGAACAACCGTTTAAAGCTGGAGATTTTTATTTGCATAAACAATTGCAACTGGAAATGAAGACCCCCTTGTGTTTAGATGAATCGGTTATGTCTGTCCATGATGCAATTCAAGCAGTACAATTGCAAAGTTGCCGAATCATTAACGTCAAAATAAGCCGAGTCGGTGGTATGACCGCTGCGAAGAAGATCCACGATTATTGTTTGGAGTATAATATTCCAGTGTGGTGTGGGGGGATGGTCGAATCAGGGATCTCGAAAGCACATAACTTAGCTCTTGCATCCCTTCCGAATTTTACGATAGCTGGGGATTTGTCCAGTTCCACGAGGTATTTCGAAAAGGATCTCATATCTCCGGGAATATCCATGAATCGTGGGGAAATCAATGTCCCTGATGCACCAGGGATCGGCGTAGATGTAGATAGGGAGTACTTAGAAGCTGTTACCCATCAAATGAGCGTGTTTTCTTGTTAATTTATTTGTGTAATAGACTTCCTGATCATGGTTCACACTACCATTAAGGAGGTTGAATCATGAACAAGGAAAAATATTTCATCAATATGGGCACAAGAGAAATTTCTTTGAATCACGATGCGAACAATGATGACTTTATTATTTATGCTACAGAAGACGAAGTGAAAGCATTGAGGGAAGTATTCGATGAGATCTATAATTCAGATGTCCGGTCATTTTACCGCTCCCATATTCCGTTTATGCCTTATCATCTCGATCAAGATAATGATAATTCAGACGTCGATATGAAAACAGCATTCCAAAAGATTTATGACCTTGGTGATGAGATGACTAAGGATCATATAACTAAAATGGGAATACTGGAGGATTAAATAAACCGCTTCCTGACGAGAAGCGGTTTTTACATTATCTTGGACACTCAATTTTGAGATATTTTAGATAAAAATAGGATCCAGGCCAGCTCCGTCACCAAAACCAAACGAGTTATAAGCAGAAGGTCTCCGGACATTCCGCTGATCTTCTGCTTATGTCTGTCGGGTGAATCGGTGCAATTCTGCATTTGAATAATTTCTGTAGCGAAAAGCTTCAGTACCCTCCACGAGAAGCGAGCAGTTTCCGTAGCTCCTAACGTTCCATATTCTTTCGGAGTCGATTCTTCATCTGATACATAAAATAAACCTGGCATATCTTTTACTTTTTTTGCTTCATGGAGAAGGTTTACGGGATTTATTTAAGTTTATCTGCGCACTGGTTTGTATTTGGACCGGCTTGTGGTACGATTTAAACAGGTAGTAGACAGAACGCATACAAAAGGAATAAAGGCAGTTGAGCGCAGACATGAAAACTTTTTATGATTTTTACCACAACCCTGTCCGATTATCATTTGAAGATCATCCTTTTTCTGAAGAGCCGAAGCATGTGTGGGTGATTTGCCGTTACAAAGAACAATGGCTGCTCACCAAACATAAAGATCGGGGCTTAGAGTTCCCAGGAGGGAAAGTGGAAGAAGGAGAAACGGCCGAAGAAGCAGCAGTCCGAGAAGTACGAGAGGAAACAGGTGCAGAAATATCTCAGTTATCTTATATCGGCCAATATCATGTAGACGGGAAAGGTGGCACAGTGGTTAAGAACGTTTACTTTGCCATCATTGATGTTCTGGATGATCAGGAACATTATTTTGAAACATATGGTCCTGTCCTATTCCGTCACCTTCCTCGAAATTTGAAGGGGAATGAGCGATTCAGTTTTATGATGAAGGATGAAGTACTGCCGGAGTGCTTAAAAAGGGTCGAGAGTTTTTATTAAAACCAAGAAGAAGCCACCGCTTATTCTAATAGCGGTGGCTTCTTTTTATTATTTAAGAAGTTGGAACAAACACTCTTCAAGAGCCGTTATAGGTCGGTCCAGCCTGTTTGATTTCTTCACTGGCATAGGTGAATTTTTGGAAATTCTTATGAAATTGCTCAGCTAGAGCTTTAGCATTTTTATCATAATCATTTGTATTAGCCCATGTTTTTCTTGGGAACAATACTTCATCAGGCACTCCTGGACAATGGGCAGGTATTTTTAGACCGAAATATGGGTCGCGGTAAGTTTCTGCAGAGCTTAGTTCCCCTTCAAGAGCTGCATGAATCATCGCTCTGGTGTAGCTAAGCTTGATTCGTTGTCCCTCTCCATATGCTCCTCCAGACCAACCGGTATTTACAAGATACACATCTGTATTGAATTGGTCGATTTTCTCCCCTAGCATTTCTGCATACGTTGATGGAGCAAGAGGAAGGAAGGGGGATCCGAAGCAGGCAGAGAAAGTTGCCTGTGGTTCTGTGATACCTCGTTCTGTTCCAGCAAGTTTACTTGTATATCCACTTAAGAAGTGGTACATGGCTTGTTCCTTGGTCAGCTTGCTGATTGGTGGAAGAACTCCAGTAGCGTCTGCTGTCAAAAAGATTATCGCATTCGGATGACCGGCAATGCTGGGTTGAACGATGTTGTCAATATGTTCTATAGGATAAGCGGCCCGCGTGTTTTCTGTTAGCCTTGTATCATCAAAGTCAGGTTGGTTGCTACTCGGATGAAGAACAACATTTTCCAGCACAGACCCGAAGTGAATGGCATCATAAATTTGAGGCTCTTTTTCTTTGGATAGGTTTATGCATTTCGCATAACACCCACCTTCTATATTGAAAATCCCATAATTGGACCATGCGTGTTCATCGTCCCCGATCAACCTCCGTTGAGGGTCTGCTGATAGCGTAGTTTTGCCAGTTCCTGAAAGGCCGAAGAAAAGAGCGACATCGCCTTCCTTACCGACATTTGCCGAACAATGCATGGGAAGCACATTTTTTTCAGGCAACAAATAATTCATCACTGAAAAAATCGATTTTTTGATTTCTCCTGCATATTCCGTGCCACCGATTAGCACGATTCTATGTTTAAATGAAATCATGATGAATGCTTCTGAGTTCGTTCCATCCACTTCTGGATCCGCTTTGAATGTTGGGGCAGACACAACTGTGAACTCAGCGTCATGTTCCTTTACTTCTGTAGATTCGGGACGGATAAACATCTGTTGAGCGAACAGATTGTGCCAGGCAAACTCTGTAAGGACTTGGAGGGGGAGACGATAACGTTCATCCGCACCAGCAAATCCTTTAAACACGAATAGCTCGTTCCGATCCTTTAAATATTCCAATACTTTATGATATAACTTCACGAAGGTTCCGTCATCAATCGGTTGATTGACAGCTCCCCATTGGACTTTGTCAGTTGTGGTATCATCTTTGACTATGAATTTATCTCTCGGAGATCTTCCTGTATAAGTACCAGTTGTTGCTTGTATGGCCCCTTTTTCAGTCAGGGTTCCTTCGTTCCGATATAGAATCTTTTCCACGAGGTGTGGAACAGATAATTGATGATGCACATTATCTTGAGCTAGTAAAATATTCAATTCAGACATTTGATTAATGGTACTCATATTGTCGACCCGCCTTTACATTTAATTATGATCCACCTAATGTGAGATTAGTATAACACATTAAAACAATTAGTCCACACTATATGTGAAAATGCTTACAAGTTTTTTATTTGTATTTTTTGTGGAGAGAGGGGTTTCTGACTTCTGTAAAATAGTAATTAACATTACACTGTTTTTATGAAGGAATATGTTTTCGATTAAGTTTATGATGGCAGTTTATATACTCCCTTTCCACTTATTTAAAGGATTAAGAAAGCTAACGTAGACTTCCTTTATTGTATGACTTTAATTAAAGAAACGTTTACGGTTCTGAACGGAGGAATTCGATTGACAATAAAAGAGGTTTTAGGTACGATAACGGAGAACGGAAACTCTCTTATCCAGAGTTGGTGGAGGGACAGGCCCTTTGAAACCCAGCAACCGTCATGCGTAATGACACGGTGCTAACCTGAAGCAAGGAGTTAAAGCTCCTTGGACGATAAGAGCGAAAGGAAGCAGCCCCTTTCCTCGGTATAGGAAGGGTTTTTTCTTTTTTATAAAGAAATATCCAAGCAGAATAGCCTGTAGATATTCCTATGTAAAAGCTCCATTGGTTGTGAAAAATACTGCTGAATATATATGAAACTTGTTGAGAGTTTCTGCACATACTGGTAAAGAGTTCCGTCTAATACTTTGTACTTACAGAAGGAGGAGTTTTTGAGAATGCCAGCCAATCGCCGGTTATTCACATCAGAGTCTGTAACAGAAGGACATCCTGATAAAATTTGTGATCAGATTTCTGATGCCATTTTAGACGAAATTTTAAAAAACGACCCAAATGCTAGGGTTGCATGTGAGACAACAGTGACAACGGGACTAGTGCTGGTTTCGGGCGAAATCAGTACCAATACTTATGTCGATATTCCTGCTATCGTACGTCAGACGATTAAAGATATCGGGTACACGCGCGCTAAATATGGTTTTGATGCAGATACTTGTGCCGTTTTAACGGCTATAGACGAACAATCACCTGATATTGCAGGGGGAGTAGACGTAGCCCTTGAATCCAGAGAAGGTCAAATGAGTGACGACCAGATTGAAGCGATCGGAGCAGGAGACCAGGGCCTCATGTTCGGTTTTGCAAATAACGAAACGGAAGAGTTGATGCCACTTCCTATTTCCTTGGCCCACAAACTTTCCAAGCGTCTATCTGATGTAAGAAATGATGGTACTCTAGAGTACTTACGCCCGGATGGGAAAACCCAAGTGACTATTGAATACGATGAAAATGACCAACCGGTAAGGGTTGATACTATTGTCATTTCCACCCAGCATGCGGAAGAAGTGACATTACAGCAAATTCAAACAGACTTGAAAAAACATGTGATTGGTCCTGTGGTTCCTGAAGGTTACATTGATGAACAGACAAAATATTTCATTAATCCTACAGGCCGCTTTGTTATCGGTGGACCCCAAGGAGATGCAGGTTTAACTGGAAGAAAGATCATTGTAGATACTTATGGTGGTTATGCACGACATGGCGGTGGCGCCTTCAGTGGTAAGGATGCAACGAAAGTGGATCGCTCTGCTGCATACGCTGCCCGTTATGTTGCAAAAAACATTGTAGCTGCAGGCTTAGCTGATTCGGTAGAAGTTCAACTTGCTTATGCCATCGGTGTTGCTCAACCTGTCTCGATCTCCATTAATACCAATGGCACTGGAAAAGTTTCTGAAGAAAGACTTGTTGCCGCTGTGCGGGAGTTGTTTGATCTTCGTCCAGCAGGAATCATTAAAATGTTGGATTTAAGACGTCCGATTTACCGTCAGACAGCAGCTTATGGCCATTTTGGACGTACAGATGTAGAGTTTCCATGGGAACGCACCGACAAAGCCCAAGAATTGAAAGATCATTTGAAATAACACAAAAGTCCTCGCCATTCGACGGGGACTTTTGTATTATGTTCTGTGGCACTGTATCGTTTGCTTATGGTTATCCGCTCTTAGGAGAGTTTTCCTGTCCGCGTGTTCCCTGAGACATAGCATGACATCGGTGGTTTTCACGATTCTAATCTTGTCAACAAAGGATAACATGGTGAGTGATTCCGAGGAACTTGGTATGGCATAGGTGGTTGGAGAAAACGCCTGTGGGAATCTAGTCGTTTCTCACATCTTCGTTGACAGAATGCAATCGAGTCTTTTATTGAAAGAATCAATCTTGATGTTGTTTATAGTACTGGCCCTTTTCAACATAACTTTCTCTAATGCGGTTCAGTTCCTTAATATCCTCTTCATTCAGTTCCCTTATCACTTTAGCAGGTCGACCAAAGGCGAGGGTATTAGGTGGGATGACCTTTCCTGGTGGAACAAGACTGCCTGCTCCTATGAAGGCTTGCTCACCGATTTCAGCTCCATCAAGAATGAGGGATCCCATGCCTACCAAGGCATTTTTTTTAATGTGAGCGGAATGAAGTGTTACCTGGTGTCCAACTGTAACCCCATCCTCAATGATCAGCGGTTGGCCAGGACTCTGATGGAGAAGGCTCAAATCTTGAATGTTGGTGCCCTTACCGATATGTACGGGGGCGACGTCTCCACGTATGACCGTTTTAAACCAGATACTAGCATCCTCTTCAATCTTTACATCCCCAGTAATCACAGCATCTTCAGCAATGAAAGCACTTGAATGAATTTCAGGAATCTTTCCTTTATATTCGCAAATCATGATAAACCCCCTTATAATATGACTAATAATAGTATAACAGAAGGAAAGCGAGGAGAAGCTGTGAGGAAAATAGAATCTGCTCATGATCGAGCGACGGTAATTCTCGTGCATGGCGCATTCGAACATTCAGGCCGGTATCATGATTTAGTCGAGCAGTTACAAAAAGATGGCTATTCCGTTATTTACGGGGATCTTCCTGGTCAGGGGGAGTCAAGCGGTAAGAAAGGCCACATCCGTTCTTTTCATGATTATGTAAATACCATTCAACTGTGGCTCCAGCAGGCGGACCCGAATAAAAAGGTCTTTTTACTCGGACACAGCATGGGGGGATTAGCGGTAGTCCGTTTCATGCAGGTTGTACAACCGGATGTTGATGGTGTGGTGCTATCTTCCCCTGCTCTAGGCATATTAAATAAAGCGAGTGCTCCTTTGAATGCTGCTTCTTACATTTTGAATATGTTAATTCCTGCACTGAGAATTAAAGCCCCGCAAAACCCGGCATACATAACACGTAATAAGGACAAAATCACAGAGTATTCACAAGATCCTCTGATTGTTGATAGAGTATCCGTCCGCTGGTATCGTGAATTTCAAAAAGCGATAATAGAGGCTTTCAATGATATCAATCTCTTTCCCGATGTGCCGCTACTCGTTATGCAGGCGGAGGAAGATTATATGGTTGAAGTAAATAAAACGTCTGATTGGTTTGACAAAGTAAACGTGAAAGAGAAGAGGTATAAGCAGTGGCCTGGTCTTTACCACGAGATTTATAATGAGCCGGAATGGCGAGACGTTTATGAATATACGCTTTCCTTTTTGGATGATCAATTGAAATGAATGGAAGGAGTGTCCAATTTGATTCATTCTGTTCCGAACAATGCTTTCCACTTGATGTATAAGGTTTATAGAAATGTATTTCCTGCCGTCCATGCAGAGCTATCCTATTGGATTGAACGAGCTAAATCGATTCCTGATGAGGAACTTAGAACTCAGGCATTAGCAAGTATAGAAGAGAAGACATTCCATTGTGAAGGAGGATCGATTTACTCTGTTTTAGCAGGAGCAGAATCTGATAAGGCGATTCGTTTCGTTGTTGCATATCAGACAATAAGTGATTACCTTGATAACCTCTGCGATAGAAGTACATCTTTGGATCCTGACGATTTCCGAATGCTTCATCAAGCTATGACAGATGCATTGACTCCTGGGAACCAACCGCAGGATTACTATTTCTATCGGGAAGAAAAAGAGGATGGTCATTATCTTTCTGATTTGGTGAAAACCTGTCAAGAAGTACTTCAAACAGCGGAGGGATTTAACCATGTGCATGAACATGCTCTCAAGCTTGGGGGGCTTTATAGTGATTTGCAGGTACATAAGCATGTTGTAGAAGAAGAACGAATCCCGAGGTTGCAAAATTGGTTCAGTCATCACCAGGAGGAATGGCCTGAATTGAGTTGGTTTGAATTTTCAGCGTGTACAGGATCCACATTGGGGATTTTTTGTTTAGTTTCTTATGCTCTTAGTGGGAAAATGGATACCTCATTGGCAACTCAGATTGAACGGAGTTATTTTCCTTATATGCAGGGGCTGCATATTTTGTTGGATTATTATATTGACCAGGAAGAAGATGAGGAAGAGGGTGACCTCAATTTTTGTTCGTACTATGATCACGAAGAACAAATGAGAGCACGTTTCCAATACTTTGTTGAGAAGACGAATGAAGAGGTACGAAAACTCCCTGATCCTTTCTTCCATCAAATGATTCATAAGGGATTAGTCGGTATGTATTTAGCTGATCGCAAGGTAGGAAGGCTTAAAAATGCCAAAAGCTTTGTGAAGGATATGTTGAAGGTGAGTGGCAGAAAAGCGACCTTCTTTTACTATAATACTAAAATGTACAATAGATTGAAGCCTGGACGGGAATTGTAATCGACCAGGCTTATATAGTTATCTAAGAAATATTAAAATTCACTGCTGGAGGGGAGGCGATCATCATTCATTTTTATAGAATGGCAAAAAGATAAATAGGAAGATCAGAAAGGTTGTCACACTGAGTACTCCATACCATTCGAACTTTTCCCAAAGCGTCCCCACCGCTGTACTCCCGATAGCGACCCCGAGGTAATAACTGATCAAATAGAACCCGGAGGCCCCACTCCGATGATGAGTTGCTGACTTACTTACTAAGGCGGCTGCCATAGAATGTGCGACGAAGAATCCCATACAAATCAGGGATAACCCTATCATGATAAAAATTTCTGAAGGTATAGCTGTGAAGAAAACCCCTGCTATCAAAATGAGTACACCAGTGAACATCACTTTTTTCAACCCAATTGCATCAGAAAATCTCCCTGCTATGGGAGGTGCCAGCACCCCGAAAACATATGCAAAGTAAGTAAAGGAAATCGATTTCAAGGACCACGAGAAAGGCTCTTCGTTAAGATGAAAAGGAATGTACGTCCAAATGGCTGTGAACACAACTTGTAGTAAAACACCCAGAAGGAAAAGGACGAGCATGTGTACATTTTTTAAATGAACGAGCATACCACGTAAATCCTCCGTCATTCTTTGGTCCGTTTTTTTAAAAAAACGTTCTTTTGGAAACATGAACATAAACGAAATCATTGTCAGAAAACCGAATACCCCGAAGGACCAGATAGTGATACGCCAATCAAAAATATCAGTTAAGTAACCTCCGACCACCCGTCCTCCCATTCCGCCGAGCGCATTGCTGGATATATATAGAGTCATTGCAAGTCCCAGATGTTTGTGTGACATTTCTTCGCCTAAATATCCCATGGCAGCTGCAGGGATTCCGGCAAGGAAGAACCCTTGGACAAATCTCAATACTACCATCCATTCAAATGATGCGGTAAGAGGGAGGGCGAGCAAGGACAAGGCGGTAATCAACAGCGATCCTTTCATGACAAGTGAACGTCCATAACGATCGGCCAAAAACCCTAGCACGAAGAGTCCCATCACCATTGCTAACACACAGGACGACATAAGATAGCTCGATTCTGTTGCGGAAATGTTCAGCTGGCTTGCAAACACAGGCAAAAGTGGTTGAAACACATAAAGCGTAGAGAAAATGGAAAAGGAAGCGAGCATCAAAGCAATTGTGATACGCCAAAAGCTCGATTCTCCAGGCGTGTATGGTGTAGCCTTTTCATTTATCGCTTCCATCATTATCCTCCTTTAGATTTTAATGGAACCTTTCGGGGAATGTTGTTAAATCGATATCCCATACGAGAGGTAAATAAAAGTAAATCGCTATAGTAACAAGAATAACGGCCACTATATTCAGCAAAAATCCAGCTTTAGCCATGTCAGGGATTTTTAAGTAGCCTGAGCCGAAGACCACGGCGTTTGGCGGCGTTGCTACAGGGAGCATGAATGCACAGCTGGCGGCCACTCCTGCTGCAATCATTAAGCTGTAAGGATGAACGGAAATGGCACCTGCAAGGGATGCCATGATCGGAAACATCATCGTCGCTGTCGCAGTATTCGATGTAATTTCCGTTAAGAAAATGACAAGAACTGCAACGATGACGATTATCACAATCAAGTGAACTCCTTGGAAAATGGTTAATTGCATACCAATCCATTCGGCAAGACCGGTTTCCTGGAACCCTTCCGCAATGGCTAACCCGGCTCCGAAAAGCAGCAAAATACCCCACGGCAGACCTTTGGCTGTCTCCCAGTCAAGAAGATAATCGCCACGTTTAGTCTTCGATGGGATTAGAAAAAGAAGGACGGCTGCTGTCATAGCAATCATCGTGTCATTTATGTTTTCATTTATTTCGACCAAGATAAAGGATCTCGAAATCCATGCAAGAGCCGTAATCGAGAAAATGGTCATTACGATTTTTTCTTCTGAAATCATAGCACCGAGTGCGCGTCGTTCCTCTCTGATGACCTCCCGACCACCTGGAAGCTCTTTGACTCGCATTGGGTACGCAATTTTTACTAAATAAAACCATGCAATGGCTAAGAATATAAAGGACAAAGGTACTCCGAAAGCCATCCAGCCAGCAAAACTGATTTCGATTCCATAAGTTTGCTCGACGACTCCTTTAAAAATCGTGTTCGGAGGTGTACCAATCAATGTCGCTAACCCTCCAATAGAAGCACTATAGGCGATTCCCAGCATGACCGCCTTTCCGAAGTGGAAATCAGAATGGTCGACGGTTTCTCCTTTTTTCTTCAGTTGTTCTGATGCTTGGAAAATGACCGCCATTCCGATGGGCACCATCATCATCGCTGTAGCTGTGTTGGAAATCCACATCGAAAGTGCTCCCGTCGCAACCATGAAACCAAGGACGATCTGCTCGGTGCTTGTGCCGACAGAAGAGATGATGAAAAGAGCCATTCGCTTATGTAAATTCCATTTTTGCATCGCTAAAGCGATCAGGAATCCGCCCATAAAAAGGAAGATGGTATCATCTCCATAGGAAGAGGACGTCGCTCCACTATCCAATCCTCCTGTGATTGGAAATAAGACCAAAGGCAGTAATGATGTAGCTGGAATCGGCATCGCTTCAGTGATCCACCAGGTGGCAATCCAAAGGGTGCTACCCAGAATTGCGACCGCACTGTTTGATAAACCATCAGCTTCAAGGAATATCAATGTAAGCGCGAACAATAAAGGTCCTAAAATAAGACCGACCTTTTGCCTCGTATCGAATGATGGTCCTTTGTTCTTATCCTCCGAGGATTTATCGGTAGAGGTGGACGAATTGGTTGCCCCAGTGTCGCCTTTCCCCATGAACTTCATCAAGTCCTTCGCTTGGTGGTGCATTTCCCATAAACGCTCCCAATAATTCTTTAATATCGATTGGTAACTCATACGTTTTCCCCTCACTTTTATATAAATTATCAAATATGTTAGAATATTTATGAATTTTATCACATTTTGCATATGTATGTAAGATGGTCACTTTCATATAAGTAAAGAGGGATTATGTGAAATGGCTTCCATTGGAAATAAAAACCCCTACCCCCATCCAGAAAATGGAGGAGGGCAGGGGTTTTTCCTATTACTTATATAACAAATAGTGTTTTCTTACTTTTTCAAAGTCTTTTAAGTCATTTTCCCAGCGATCTTGCAGTGCATCGACAGAGTCTCCATTTTCAATTGCTTCGCGGATCCAGCCGTTACCGATCAAATTATCAAAGAAAGAGATACCGGAGGCATTCTCTGCACGGAATTCAAAGTCTTCTGGATACATGTCGTGAATCGTCTTCACAAGGTGCAGTCCGGTTAGAACCGGATTAAATTCATCGCGATCAAGGATGTGAAGTTGTACGCCATGTGAAAGCGTGCCCGCATGTTTCGAAAAGGATGGAGTAAACGATGCAGCTCGGAATTTGACACCAGGCAAGTTGAAATCATTCATTTCAGCTGCCAGATCGGTACTATCGATGAAAGGCGCACCAACTAGTTCAAACGGTTGTGTCGTGCCGCGTCCTTCTGATACGTTCGTACCTTCAATTAAAGCAGCACCCGGGTAGACATAGGCAGTCTCAACCGTCGGCATATTCGGTGATGGAGCGATGAAAGACATACCTGTATCATCATAATCCATACTCCGTTTATAGCCATCCATTTCAACCACTGTCAAATCAGCACCAATATTAAATTCCTTGTTAAAGAATTTCGCAAGCTCCCCAACGGTCATGCCGTGGCGAAGTGGAATCGGGTAGTTTCCAACGAAAGATTTGTAATCCTCATCAAGGACCGGTCCTTGGACTTTATCGCCGCCAATCGGGTTCGGTCGATCTAGGACGATGAATGGAATGTCGTTCTCTTGAGCAGCTTCCATTGCATACGCCATTGTGTAAATGTACGTATAGAATCTTGTTCCGACATCCTGGATATCAAACATCAACACATCGATGTCTTTCAACATTTCAGGTGTCGGTTTACGTGTCTCACCATAAAGACTGTATACAGGAAGACCTGTCTTTTCATCTTCATAATATTCGACATACTCTCCAGCTTGAGCGCTTCCCCGGACGCCATGTTCAGGTCCATATAGAGCTGTTAACTGGATATCTTCGTCATTGTGAAGGAGGTCAACAATGCTGTTCAAGTCTTGATCGACTCCCGTCGGATTAGTAATCAGACCGACATTTTCCCCCTCAATGAGATCCTTCTCTTCATCTAAAAGGACTTCCACTCCAAGTTTGAACTTTTCTCCTTTTTTCTTATCGTGTCCTTTGTGCTTCCCCGGATTTCCATTGTGATCCGCTAATACTACGGAGACTGCCGACCATGTCATCAGTAAAACAATCGCTAACATGAACCATTTTTTCAAAATAACCTCTCCCTTTATTGAATTAATAACTCAACCCTGTACCGTACCCGTACAATACTTCACTGTCTTGACCTGGGATGGTGACAGGTAATTGACCTGCCGGGTTATTTTTACCAAAGATGGTTGCAGCTGTCGCTTCAAAGCTTGCCTTTCTAAAGCCGTATTGAGCGATGAACGCATCCACCTCTGGATAGGTCATTACGTCATAAGGGTTACGAATTCCTACTCCTATAACAGGTGCCTCTGTACTGGCCATTACTTCGTCCATCAATCTCATTTGGGGATTACCTGCAGAGCGGCTTGACACATTATAGGTGTACGTGCCAAATATAATTTGATCAGCTTCTGCTACGATTTGTTTTTGCTCCTCTGTCAGCACGGTATCGCTTGAAGAGATTACCGTGGTGTTCGGTTGATGAGCTTTCAACGCGTCCCCAAGAGATCCGATATACGAATTCCCGATGACTACCACTTTTTCATTATCTGCATCATTAAGTGGCAAGACATTATCATTTTTCACTAATGTAATGGAACGTTCGGCTGCTTTTTTTTCTATTTCTTTATGTTCCTCAGAACCGACAATCTCTTTCGCTTCGGCTATTTTATCTTCTACAGATTGTGGGCTTTCTGATTTGATGATCCCGCGCTTCAACTTCAAAGTTAAAATGCGTTCAACGGATTCTTCGATTGTTACCATAGGTATTTCTCCATTATCGACCGCATCATAAAGTCCTTCTGCGACTTCTTCTAATCCTACTGGCATGAGGATGATGTCTGTCCCAGCATTCACCGCACGAATCACGGCATCGACAGGACCGAAATGGTCAGCGATGGCTTTCATATTCAATGCATCTGTAATGACGAGACCTTCATATCCCATTTCATCACGCATAAGACCTGTTAAAACTTTTTCAGATAAGGTAGCAGGCAATGCAATTTCAGTCCCATCCTTTTGCGAGATGACTTTTGTGTCATCGATTTTCGGGAAGGTAACGTGAGCTGTCATAATCGCGTCAATATCTGCATCCATCGCTTGTTGGAAAGGGTACAACTCTACCTTTTTCAAACGTTCAAGATCATGAGGTACCTCCGGCAAGCCGAGGTGGGAATCAACAGCTGTATCTCCGTGTCCTGGGAAGTGTTTAGCAGTTGCCGCTACGCCTGTCTCTTGCAGACCTTTTGTATAAGCCACGCCCAATTGACCGACGAGTTCAGGATCTTCACCAAATGAACGAACTCCGATAACCGGGTTGTCAGGATTATTGTTCACATCCATCACAGGCGCAAGGTTCATATTAATGCCTAGAGAAGTAAGCTCTTCACCGATCGCTCGTCCGACATTTTGAGTTATTTCTTCTGAACGTGTGGCACCAAGAGCCATGTTGCCCGGCATATCCGTTCCCGACTGCAGACGCGTCACGATTCCGCCTTCCTGATCGATCGTCATCAACAGTCCGTATTTTTCAGAAGCTTGTTGATACTCAGAGACAAGCTTAGCTGTCTGTTCTGTTGTGACCACATTTTCACGGAATAGAATCACACCTCCGAGATGATACTGCTCAACAAGGTTTTCAATTTCAGGAAGCATTTCCGTGACATTCTCTCCATCCCAAGTGCGGAAATCCGGCATGATCATCTGGCCGACTTTTTCCTCCATCGTCATGTTCTCAAGAGCATGAGAAATGAGGTCATAGCGATCTCCTTGTTCTTTAATAATGGTTGGTTTAAAATCAGGTTTCCCTTTGGTAGAACGGTCCGGTTTGAAATCAAAAGCTATGCGGTCTTCATGGGTGCCGTCGCTTACAGTGATCCATGCCCTTCCTGGCTTACCAGTGAATGTCACTTTTCCGTTCCCATCAACTGTGGCGACGTTGCGGTTCTTCGACGACCACTCGATTCCATCTTCTACTAATTTAAAGTGGCCATCTTCATAGACGTTCAAGGCGTCAAGAGTAAACGAATCACTTTCCAAAGTTACATCGCTCTGGGGAACATTTTGCAGGATGATCAAATCCGGAATTTTTCCTATTTCAGATGCTTTCGCCTGTTGACCCGTCAGAACCTGCGGCAGCAACATGCAAAGGGACAGTGTCGCAATGAACAACCCTTTACTAAGCTTTCTCATTCAACATTCCTCCTTGATATATCTATTTGTAAAAGTCGAGCCGTTATCCTAACGGTCCAACCTTCGCAAAGCCAAAAGAAGTTGTTTCTTGTCATATAAAAGTAATTGAAGAGAGGTAGAAAAGAAGAATCATGAGACTACTTGTTGGAAGCGTTTACATATTGTAATAAAAGCGTAACGGAGAAGTGCTATAGTCGTCTATACCACTTAAGACCTTTATTCCTGATATTCCCATGGTTTTCTTGTACTTTTCTCCTGCTACAATAGAATCATTTTGGAAATTTAATTAGTTATCTTATAAAGTAAATGTAGAAAAGTACAAAAGCACCCCTTCGGAAAGAGATGCTTTTGCTATTCGTTCGTTTCTCTATTCACCCGCTTTTAGATTTTCTCAATAGCCAAGATAAATGGTGGTGTATTTTTTTTATTAATAAACTCATAATTTAAAACTTGGTGATTTTTTGAATCTAAGGATGTGACATACTCTAAGAGTGCATCCTTCTCTTTTCTTCCTCCTGGGTGTCCGTGATAGACGACAAGGACGATAAGTCCACCTTTTTTCAATGTGGCAAGCACACTTTTCACAGACTCAATCGTCCCTTCAGGCTTCGTGATAATTGTTTTATCACTACCAGGTAAATAGCCTAAGTTGTAAATGGCTGCCTGAACATTTCCTTTATGTTCGGTCTGTAAGTACTCTTGGACATGTACATGTGAATCATAAATGACAGTGGATTGTTCACTAACTCCTTCTTTTCTTAGCCTTTCCTTAGTATTGTTAATCGCCTCTTCTTGAACATCAAAAGCATACACATGGCCTGTCTCACCGACAATTTTTGCAAGAAACGCTGTATCGTATCCATTTCCGCAGGTGCCATCAACAACAATGTCACCTTTCTGAACAGCTCTCTCCATTAGTGAATGAGCAAAATCTAATATTCGATCTAATATCATCAGGACTCCTCCATTATTTATTTTCCTGTGTATTGTAGCATGAAATTTCCAAAATGGATTATTTCAACAAATACCTTGTGTGGGCGTCCACTGCTTGACAAAGGGGGTTCAATTCATTAAGATACGAATATAAATAGTATGACGTAGAAAAGGAGTAGTAATGCTTTTATTCAAGAAATAGAGAGGCAGCGGCTGGTGAAAGCTGTCCTTGGATATCATGAACTCGCCTTGGATGTCGCAGGAATGAACACCAGTAGTTTCTGCCGGTTTGGTCGCCGTTATCGACGTCAAGTTGAACACTAATATGTGTTAATTTGGGTGGTACCGCGGGAATCAAGCCTCTCGTCCCATATAGGGATGAGGGGCTTTTTATATTTTTATAGAGAACATGAGGAGGAAAAGAAATGGCTTTTGATCATAAAAAGATTGAGAAGAAATGGCAAAAGTTCTGGCTTGAAGAAAAGACATTTAAGACAGACACCTATTCGAACAAAAAGAAATTCTATGCATTAGACATGTTTCCATACCCATCAGGGGCAGGATTGCATGTGGGACACCCGGAAGGATACACAGCTACGGATATACTTTCCCGTATGAAGCGTATGCAAGGTTATGAAGTCCTGCATCCAATTGGCTGGGATGCGTTTGGTTTACCTGCAGAACAGTATGCTCTTGACACTGGGAATGACCCTGAAGAATTTACAAGAAAAAATATCGATACGTTCCGTCGTCAGATACAGGAACTTGGGTTTTCTTATGACTGGGATCGTGAAGTAAATACAACAGATCCGGATTATTATAAATGGACTCAATGGATTTTCTTGAAACTATATGAAAAAGGATTGGCTTATATTGACGAAGTTGCGGTCAACTGGTGCCCAGCGCTAGGAACAGTACTTGCAAACGAAGAAGTGATTGATGGTAGAAGTGAACGGGGAGACCATCCTGTAGAGCGCCGTCCGATGAAACAATGGATGCTGAAAATTACAGCATATGCTGATCGCCTCCTGGAAGATTTGGAAGAGTTGGATTGGCCAGAGAGCATCAAAGATATGCAACGCAACTGGATTGGAAAATCAGAGGGGGCAGAAGTATCTTTTGAAATCGATGATACGGAACGTTCCTTTGATGTCTTTACGACTCGTCCAGATACATTGTTCGGTGCAACTTATGCCGTACTAGCACCGGAACATCCATTGGTGGATGAGATTGTCACATCAGAACAGAAAGAAGCAGTAGGGACATATATTGAAAAAGCACAAAACAAGAGTGACCTTGAACGTACAGACTTGGCAAAAGACAAGTCCGGTGTCTTTACAGGGGCTTATGCAATCAACCCGATTAATGGTGAAAAGCTCCCGATTTGGGTAGCCGATTATGTATTGATGAGCTATGGTAGTGGAGCTATTATGGCAGTTCCTGCTCATGATGAACGAGATTACGAGTTTGCTCAGAAATTTGAGCTTCCAATAATCCCTGTGGTTGAGGGGGGGAATGTCGAAGAAGCTGCCTACACGGAAGATGGTCCGCATATCAATTCCGGCTTTTTAAATGGTCTGGATAAAGAAGAAGCCATTAATAAAGCAATTGAATGGTTGGAAGAAAACGGTAAAGGGAAAAAGCAGACAACTTACCGTCTTCGGGATTGGTTGTTCAGTCGCCAAAGATATTGGGGTGAACCGATCCCGGTTATTCATTGGGAAGATGGTTCAATAACTCCTGTTAAAGAGGAAGAACTTCCTATTCAACTTCCAAAAACGACAGAGATTAAACCTTCGGGTACAGGAGAGTCTCCACTTGCTAATATTGATGAGTGGGTAAATGTCGTCGATCCTGAAACGGGCATGAAAGGTAGAAGAGAAACAAACACGATGCCACAATGGGCAGGTAGTTGCTGGTATTATTTGCGGTATATTGATGCTAATAATGACGAAATATTTGCTGATTATGAAGCATTGAAAAAATGGCTTCCGGTCGATGTATACATCGGTGGGGCTGAACACGCTGTTCTACACTTACTTTACGCTCGCTTCTGGCATAAAGTCCTTTACGATGCAGGTGTAGTACCTACCAAAGAGCCATTCCAAAAACTATTCAATCAGGGAATGATCCTTGGGGAGAACAATGAAAAGATGAGCAAGTCAAAAGGAAATGTCGTAAACCCAGATGACATCGTGTATTCCCATGGTGCAGACACCCTTCGACTGTACGAGATGTTCATGGGTCCATTGGATGCTTCTGTAGCCTGGTCTACAAATGGTTTAGATGGGGCTCGTCGTTTCCTTGACCGGGTATGGAGATTATTCGTAACCGAGGGAGAACTGTCTGAAGCGGTCAAAGAAGACACAAGTGACACAACACTTGAAAAAGTTTATCATGAGACAGTGAAGAAAGTGACTGAAAACTTCGAAGAGCTACGATTTAATACTGGCATTTCCCAAATGATGGTCTTCATCAATGAAGGGTATAAAGCAGATGTACTACCGAAAGAGTATGTAGAAGGTTTCGTTAAACTTCTGTCCCCTGTTGCTCCACACTTATCGGAGGAGATATGGGAAAAATTAGGGCATGAAGAAACGGTTAGTTACCAAAACTGGCCTAGGTTTGATGAGTCTAAGCTTGTGGAAGACGAAGTTGAAATTGTCGTTCAGGTGATGGGTAAAGTGAGAGCGAAAATGATGGTAAACAAAGATGCTTCCAAAGAGGACTTAGAAAAACAAGCACTTGAAGATAGTAATGTGCAACAATGGCTAGAAGGAAAGACGGTACGTAAAGTGATCGCTGTTCCAGGGAAGTTGGTAAACATTGTAGCAAATTAATAATGGGGCACCTTGTATTTAAAATACGAGGTGCTTCCTTTTTCTCGGCAGATTAAATGAACAGATACCTTGACTTTGAGATATACTGAATTAAAATGTAGGTGCAAACAAATACATTGGAGGGATAAGAATGAGTCAGATCAAAGAAATAACACCACAACAAGTGGAAGAGAAAATTAAACAAAATGAAGATATTACAGTTATAGATGTAAGAGAAGACGAAGAGGTTGCTCAAGGCATGGTTCCAAATGCTAAACACATCCGATTGGCTGACATTCCGCAAAAAGTGGAGGAACTTCCGAAAGAACAGGAGTATGTAATGGTTTGCCGTTCTGGACGCCGTAGTATGAATGCAGCAGAATTCATGCAAGGGAAAGGTTTTTCCAAGGTGCAAAATATGGAAGGCGGAATGTTGAAATGGGATGGAGAGCTAGTTTTTTAGTTGTGAAAGGATAACAAAACATGGGGTTAATATACGGATCTGTTGTTATTTTAGTATTACTGATTATTCATCATTACTATGAAAAAATGATATTGAAACCTTACCATCAACAATTCATTCCCGGGTCTGATTTTTGTATAATCGATATTAGAGATTATATAAGCGCCTATCGTTCACCTTACCCGGGAGCTGAAAATATCCCTCTAAGTTACTTGCCAAGGTTTTTAAAGGAAAGTTTCGATTGCCCGAAACAAGTTCTTCTCGTAACAGATGATAAGCGCGGAGCGAAGTTGGCAGCTAAAATGATTAGAAAAAAAAGACACAAATCAGTTTATTATATTCACTCTGGTCGCAGACCCTCTTCCTTATGAGGGTCTCTTTTTTTATATTATAACCCCTCCTTTAATAGGAGGTAATTGAGGTGAGTGAATTATATATTGGAAAATCTATAAAACTATTGACGAACTTAATTAAGACATGTATTATAGTAAACGTTGCTCATTTGAAAGCGCAAAAGAAAGCTTTGGAATAAATAACTATAAAAGATATTGACGATTGATAGTTTACTATGCTATCATTTAATCACTGTCGCATTAAGAAAGTGACGAACCGTAAACAGCTTAATAAAATAAATCATAATAAAGTTGTTGACGAAAACAACTGGAAATGATATATTTATTAAGTCGCTTTTTTAAAGCGGCGAACAAAACATTTGATCTTTGAAAACTGAACGAACCAACCAGTACGTCAAAACTTTTCTTCTTTTATAGAAGAGATTTTAAACAAGCACATTCGGTGTGCGAATGAGCAAGTCAAACTTAACTTTTATGGAGAGTTTGATCCTGGCTCAGGACGAACGCTGGCGGCGTGCCTAATACATGCAAGTCGAGCGCGGGAAGCGAGTGGATCCTCATCTGAGGTGAAGCTCGTGGAACGAGCGGCGGACGGGTGAGTAACACGTGGGCAACCTGCCTGTAAGACCGGAATAACCCCGGGAAACCGGGGCTAATGCCGGGTAATACTTTTCTTCGCATGAAGGAAAGTTGAAAGATGGCTTCTTGCTATCACTTACAGATGGGCCCGCGGCGCATTAGCTAGTTGGTGAGGTAACGGCTCACCAAGGC
>NZ_FOSB01000018.1 GCF_900114165.1 Halobacillus dabanensis | reverse complement strand
CTAAAGCTCTGCGGGGTCTCACCTGTCCCGCAGATCCCACAGGAGTCTCACCGTTTCCCTCCGCCCCTTTCCATGATAAATATCTCGAAACCTTCTTCAAGTAAAGGAAGCAGCATGATGTAATTGAAAATGCGGTAATCACAAGCTTGAAGTGCTATTCTCCCTCTACTTATGGCAGGGTTATTGTTAGGCGATTTCGAGTAACTCTTACGGCAAGGGGAGGTGGGGGATGAGGAGACTCCTGCGGGAAAGGATAGACTGGCGAGACCCCGCAGGTCATGAAGTGACCGAGGAGGCTTGCCGTCTTCCCCGCGGAAAGCGACTTATCCCCCACCGACCTTATTCGCAATAAAAGTCTCGAAACCGAGTCTTCCGGAATACTGCCATTTAGTGCAATAACGTTTTTATGAATAATAAAAAAGCCGCTTCCTATCCAAACAAATAGGAAGCGGGCCTTGTTTTAGTGATGATTATGGAAGCTCTCCAGCCTTTGTACTCGAGCTTCAAGTTTTTCGTACTCTTCTTTCGACACAAAGCCAAGCTCTTTCATCTGATCTTGGTATTTAGCTTTAGCTTGCTCATTCCATTCTTTATCTTTACTTTCTCCTTTTTCAATCCAATTGGTCATCCAGTTATTGACCATAGCCTTCGCTTGAGAGGGGCTGATCTCTCCTCTCTTCACCATCTCGTTGACCATTTTTTCAAATCTTTCTTTTCCACTAATAGCAGCACCTAACCCTAAGTGAAATCCTTTCTTCAACAAATCACTCATCCTTCATTCCTCCTGTTATGATGAATTCGTTTGAGCATCCTTAAATGGTTCCATGAACATACAAGAAAGCCGGTAAGCCCGATACCTGTCAGTACACCGCCAATCCATAAGTGAGGTAGTACTGGGACAATCATTGTATAGAAAAGGGCTACTGCCCCAAGCCCCGTCAATAGCACAGAGAGAAGTGTGTAAAATAAGTAATACTGATGAAACAGGTGATTCTTTTGATGATAGCTCTTCCATTCTCTCTCCTTGTCTCCGTCTTCTAGAAACTCGACCAGGGCACGAGGCAGTGATAAGAATGGCCGGGCCGTCTCTTTGGCAATTTCTTTATACAAAGAGTAACTGGAATCTTCTCCTGACATCCATTCTTTTATCACTGGACGACCCCAGCGGATCAAATCAATTTGAGGGTAGACAGTGCTTAACACACCAACAATAATGGATGTCGCACGGCCAAGGAATGCATAATCGGCTGGTAATTGAATGGGTTGTTCTTTGACGAACTCTTGTAAATCACCAAGCATATCATTCATCATATGCGCATCTAACTTGTCAAAGTTCCCATCCAAATACATGTCAGTAGTCTGTTTCATTAATTTCTTCACTTTTTCCGTATCTGCATTTGGAAGTAAAAAGTCCATTTCCTGTAACGATTCTATGACACGATCATAATCATCAAGAATGAATCCCCGGATCATTTTCCGGAGAGAATTAGCATCTTCATTCTTAATTTCACCGACCATACCAAAATCAATAACGACAACAGTTCCGTCTTCTTTCAGCATCAAATTTCCCGAATGAGGGTCGGAATGAAACATCCCCGCTTCAAGAAATTGTTCCACACACAAGTCAAAAAGTGTACGGGCTATTTTTTCGCGGTCGATTCTATGTTTTTTAATAAAAGATAAGTCCGTTATTTTAGTTCCTTCAATCCATTCCATAACAAGGACTCGCCTTGTTGATAGATCTGTATAATAGTCTGGAATGTAAACATTAGGGAAATTTGAAAACCTCTTTTTGAAATGATTCCCATTTTTCAACTCCATTGTGAAATCCAGTTCATTACTAATGACTCTTACCACTTCTCGGTACAATGCTTGGAGATCAGCTTTCTTTCCATAAAACGTAAAACGATCAAGCATCCAGAAAACGATTCTCAATGCCTTGAAGTCCATACGGAAGGTATCCCTCACCCGGTACCGCTGCACTTTTACAGCTACAGGTGTACCATCTTTCAAATAGGCTTTGTAGACTTCTCCAATGGAAGCGGAAGCAATAGAATTTTCTTCAATACTTGATAAATATTCATCGATAGGAGCGTTCCAATCTTCTTCAATCGTATGGCGGGAGCGATGGAAAGGAACGGGCTCCACCCGATCGACTAGCCCTTCCAATTCTTTGATAAAGGACTGTGGTAGCAGATCCCCTCGTGAACTGAGAAACTGACCGAATTTTATAAGAAGACCCCCAAGCAAAACAGCCTTTTTCCGATACTCCTCCGCCTGCTTTGACAGCATATCTTCCCATTTTCTTTTTGTATTTTCATCCCAGATTCGGTGCCTTTTTTTAAACCAGAAAATTTGCAGCAAAAACTTTAAAGACATCCATACAATGATTGAAATTCTATATATAGATATGTATTTCAAACGTTGACTCATGGTCCTCCCCCTTCAGACTTCTGTATTTTATCCTTCCCTTCCCATAGTCTCGTCAATCATCAAAATTCACACCTTTCTATACAGGTAAAATTATCCATGATATTTTACCCGAAAACACTATTTCGGGTAACGAAATTCATTACAAAAAGACTATTCTATTTTTCAGAATATTCTTCATAATTGATAGTGGAGGATTTGACAAATATTTCATTAGGGGGATCATAATTTGAAGAATAAAAAACTGACAGCTTTACTATCTGCGGGAGCTCTGACTCTATCATTATTGTCACCTGCAGCTATTACTGATGTAAGTGCAAGTAAAGTACAAGAAAGCTGGAACGTAGAACGCTATGGAGACAAAATCGATATTGACGGTGAATTAAACCTTCTTGATGAGAATGAGAGCTTCCAGAAAGAAGCCAAACAAAAGATTAAAGAGAATGCTTCTGAGATTAATTTTGATGGAGAAGAAAATTCTGCTTCCACTGCAAACAGCGATAAGAATTTTACGTTTGACGGTGGAACAAAACAATTCCTTGACCGAAATTTATCATTCAAGGCCTTCACCCAAAGAGCAGTCGGTGAAAATGTAGAAATTTGGGTGGCCAATGATCTATCTTTCCCGGAAGGTGACCCACGTGCAGCCCATGTCGTAACGCAGGAACAAGTGGATAAAATGGCCGCAGAATTTGATAGCAACATGTATCCCGTTGCGACTGACTTTTTCGGCACTCCAGAGACCTTAGATGGAACGAATGCCCAGCTTGAAGACCTGGGGATTGTTCCTGAAGGCTATTACAAAGGGGATGGTGATAAAGTCATCATTCTCGTAGATAACGTCCAGGATGAAAACTATAATGATCCGGAGTATCCATTCTTTGTAGCCGGGTTCTTCTGGCAGACATTAGAAAACTACATGGACCGTAACATTATCACAATCGATACTAACAACTGGGAAGAACGCTTGGAAAGCACCTTTTTCGGAACTACTATTCATGAACTGCAACACTTGATTCACGCAGATAATGATGGAGATGAAACTTCTTGGCTGAATGAAGGAATGTCTACATTTTCGGAATACCTTGGTGGTTACGGATTGAGTGAAGGTTCCATTAACTTCTTACTCGACCATCCTGAGAACTCCCTGACAAATTGGGACGAACATGTAGGTGCAGAAACGGGACCTGAAACAATTGCAGATTACGGTCTTGTCCAATTGTTCACCCTTTATAACTATGAAAGATTTGGACAAGAGTTCATTCGCTCTGTTGCAACAGATGAGTTGAACAGTATCGAAAGCTTTGAAAATGCTTATAAAGAATTTGGCTTGAATGTAACATTCAATGAGGTATACCAGGACTTCTCTACAGCTTTAGTCGTAGATGATCCAAAGTTCAAAGGCGGTAAATATGGATTTGAAAACATCGACCTTCGCAGTCTACCTGGTGAGGATGGCGATGAGCGTGGAACTACTGTAAACTTTGAAAAAGCCAAAGACTATGAAAAAGACGGTGTCCCTGCCTGGGGTACAGACTTCAAAGAGTTTGATTTCCAACCGGGAGAGAAAGTAGAGTCCTTTGAATTTAATGGTGTAGACTTTGAAGATAACACATGGGAATCTGTTGAAAGCCCACTAAATAGCGAGAATCAAGTCCTCTGGGCTGGAGAAGGTCATGAATTAGATAATAACCTAATCTTCGAAGCCGACCTGACAAATGTGGAGGAAGCGACCCTCAACTTTGATAACTATATTGACATTGAAGAGGAGTGGGACTTTGGTGTTGTCCAAGTATCTACAGACAATGGACAAACATGGACGTCCCTGGAAAATGAGAATACTCGATCAGACGTAGTGGAAGAAGGGTACCCTAAAATTAAAGAGAATGTTCCCGGATTCACTGGCCACTATGACGAATTCCAAAACGAAACTTTTGATCTTTCTGACTATGCTGGTCAAAAAGTCCATGTCTCCTTCCGTTACCTGACTGACTGGGGATACAATGACAGTGGCTGGTTCATTGATAACATTGAAATTCCTGAAATCGGATTAAGCTATGATGGAGATTCCAAAGAAGGGTTCATGTCTAAAGCTGAACTACTGAAAAACTATGTCAACTATGGGGTTACGTTTATTAAAGAAAAGAAAAACGGGAAGTATCAAGTAGTGGAAGTCGATCCATTCAATGTGACAGAAGAAGAAGCTTTAGAGCTTCAGCAAGTATTCCGTCCTGGTAAGACATATATGACCACATACTATGCCGCACCGCAGGATAGCTTGAACCCTGTAGATTTCGAATACAAAGTGGAATACAAAGAAAAAGGACCAAAGAAAAAGAATTAAGTAGGGAATGAAACCAACTAAGCGCATTGCTTGGTTGGTTTTATTTATGAAAAAAGATAATGACACCCTCCCCCAACAGAATAGTTGCGCTGGCATACTCTACTGTGTAAAAATTCAATATAGAAGGGAGTGTCGTTTATGCATATTCGCGAACTAGAAGTAAAAGAGTTACATAATGTCGCGGAATGGTTGTTCAAGATGAATGAACAGGACCATCACTATGTAGCATGGATGGCTTCTGATCCGAACGAAATTTTCGAACAAATTTGGACATTGACACAATTCAAAGAGCCACTTGCCTATGTTGCCTGGGAAGGGGAAAAAATCATTGGATTTCTTGGCCTCCTTCCATTTTTCGAGCAAAAATTATGCCGTTTGCTCGGCCCTTTCGCTATCAAGGATCACGAAGAAGTGATTGAAGGTTTGTGGGACAAAGCCTCCTTAACAGCGCAACTCCATTTTGAAATTGTAAAAGTGGCGTGTTTTGCTGCAAATGAGTCACTTGTCTCTTTTACAGACCGGCATAAGTTTCAATTGTATAATGTGGAGCGGACTTTAGCTTTGCATAAATCCATTTATGCCCCCTCGAACGAACAAAATAATTCGATTGTAGAACTCAATAATGAGGATTACTCTGCTTTAGATGCCATCCACCCTTCTGCCGCTTACTACACAACAAAAGAAATGTTACACCTCTCCAATGAAGAGAGGAATCACTTATGGGGGTACCAGCAAAACGGGGAACTCCATGGTTATATTTATTTCGAAACCATTATCCCTGAATATGAGGGAGAAATTTGTTTTGTAAATGTAGCGACAGATCACCAAAGCAGTGGCATAGGTTCCACCTTAATACACCATGCTTTGCAATATGCTTTTTTCGCACTGGAATTAGATGTGGTCACCATATCTGTAAGGACGGGAAATCAACAGGCGGAATCCCTTTACAAGCAGTTCGGCTTCAGAGAGATTCATACGATTCATGCCTACCAAAAAGAAATGAAGCCTGCATCCCCTATTTCGACCAACATCCATTGAGGAGGTGTTTGAATGGAAGCATTCATTAGAGAAACATTGGTAAAGCAAGGAGACGAGTCTAGAGTTCAATCGCTTACTCCCGTTAGTGGCGGAGATATAAATCAATCATTCTATGTAGAAACAGAAAAGCGCTCTTACTTTATTAAATGTAACGAAAAGGTCGCTTCCCACTTTTTCGAGGTCGAAGCGGAAGGTCTAAAACTAATTCAAAACACAGGAGCCATTAAAGTTCCGGAGGTCTACCATTATGACATTCCTCAACAAGGAGAAAAAGCAGCCCTTGCCATGGAATGGATCGAACCAGGGTCAGGTTCTTCTGCATCTGCATCCAACTTCGGCCGCCAATTAGCAGAGATGCACAACCACACTTCCAATAAATACGGCTACGGGAAGCCAACCTTCGTCGGCGAGCTGGATCAACCTAATGAATGGTGTACAACATGGACCTCCTATTATAGCCATTATCGTTTAAAAAAGCAGTTAGAAATCGGAATTTCCAGAGGAACCATCACCGGACAAAGGCATGAGCGGTTGGAAAAATTGATCAAACGTTTGACCAATTTCATTCCTGCCCGACCCAAAGCTTCCCTTCTGCATGGTGATTTATGGGGTGGAAATTGGATGTTAGATCAGGAGGGGACGCCAGTACTTATTGATCCTTCTATTCTTTATGGCGACCACGCATTTGAATTAGCTTTCACTGAGCTTTTCGGCGGATTCCCGCACGCCTTTTACAACGAATACAACACTCACCACCCGCTTCCTGATAATTATGAAGATACGAAACCTGTCTATCAGCTCTTTTATTTACTTGTCCATCTGAATATTTTCGGAGAGTCTTACGGACCACCTGTGGATCGGATTCTCAAGCATTATATCGGATAGTTCAGGAATAGGCCCGGCCTTTTCCTGAATCTGATATTTCCACAAGCTCCAATGGATATGGTTGAAAATACGTTTGACTCTGTAAATACTCACTCTGAAAACGAGCCACCCAACTGTTCAGCACACTAATGACCGCACTTAATGGAACCTTCTCCTCTTTATACTGTTCTAATAAAATTGCAAAACCATCCTTCTCTTCTTTAGACAATTCCTTTTTAAAATATCCTGCAATATGCTGACAGACATTGACATGTGCACCTGGCTTCGCCGGACCACACATCAGATTATGAAGTAAGGGTTCATATTCCTTGATCATCTCATCAAATGGGAGATGTCCATGAATTGCGACAGTGCGCCCCATTTCCTTCAATATTCCAGGATGGTAAGCCATGAACAAGTACTTATTAGCCGCATGAAACTTTTGGAGGGCTTTCACGGTGCTCTCTTCCTTGACGTAGCGAAACTCTGCTAATGTGAACAATTTTGTCAAAAAATGATGTCTAAGGGTGTAGTTCTTTAACCGCCCTTCTTCCTCAATTGCTAACCCGCTATGATGTCGTAAGATTTCTTTTGCAAAAAAGCCTGAAGTCTTCCCTACAACTTGAGAGTGTTCCGCACTTTGATATACCTTAACATCTTGCATTCCACATGTAGGTGGGCGATTTTTCAACAAAAAGCCATCCACATCTGGTAAATGATTTAAAAATTCTTTTGAAAATTGATTCATGGATGCTGTTAAAATTTCACCGGTCTTAGGTTGGACCAGCTGTTCCTCTGCCCCACCGACAATTCGAATGACTTCGCGAGGCACTCCCAAGCCAATTTCAACTTCTGGACAGATAGGAATAAATTCAACAAAAGGGCTCATACGCTGAACAGCCTTATCCGGTATGACGGCACCATATACCGAACTTCCGAAAACTCTAAGCAACGACTGACGACCACTCTTGGTTTAGGAAAACTTCTCAATTGGATTCTCCCCTTTTTTTACAACATCGAATATTAGCAAAGTTCCCTACTTTTGGTTCCTATAACGTTGTTGCGACTATCACTACAAATTTCCTGTTGGTTTTTGTCGAGAAACATAATAGAATAAAGAGTGTTGCATATTTATTCTCAGTATTTCATAAATAAAACAGACGATGTCAGGAGAGATTTCGGATGAAAGCTAAAGATTTCAGAGCATCATCACACCTCAAGTTCATTATTCCATCGCTAATCGGAATTTTCTTATTTATGTTTCCGATATTTGGTGAAAATGGTGCCATCACAATTCCTATCGCTGTCCTAGCCGGTTGGGTGGAAACTGGTTTAGCTGATTATTTGTCATTAATCATGACAATTATCATTACGATTACAGCTATTGGAACGTTATTAGTAAAAATGGCAGGAAAAGACTCCTTAAAAGATTATCCTTTTTTCCAATCATTATTTAATGTCCCACCTGTTTGGGTAATCACTCGTGTACTAGGTATGATTTTTGCCATTATGGTATATTTCCAAATCGGCCCAGAAGCCATTATCAGTGAAAACACAGGGGGATTATTGTTAGATTCCCTACTTCATGTCTTATTTGCCGTTTTTTTATTTGCTGGGTTATTTTTACCTTTGCTATTAAATTACGGACTTCTAGAACTATTTGGCGTTATTTTAACTAAAATTATGCGTCCACTATTCCGTCTGCCAGGCCGTTCATCCATCGACTCTCTCGCCTCCTGGTTAGGAGATGGAACCATTGGCGTCCTTCTTACGAGTAAGCAGTATGAAGAAGGTTACTATACGAAGCGAGAAGCGGCTGTCATTGGGACAACCTTCTCCGTAGTATCAATCACGTTCAGTCTTGTCGTCATTCAAGAAGTAGGGCTCGGGGATATGTTCGGTCAATTTTACCTTACCGTAGCTATTGCAGGCTTTATCGCCGCTTTAATTATGCCAAGGATCCCACCTCTTTCTAAAAAAGCAGATACGTACGTCACGGAAGAACCTGCAGATCAAAAAGAAGAAGTACCTGAGCAGCACAACTTAATCACATACGGCTACACCAAAGCGGTAGAAAAAGGGAGCAATTCTCCTGGAGTCGCTAACTTTTTCAAGCAAGGTGGTCAGAACATTCTTGACATGTGGATGGGCGTAGCACCAATCGTTATGGCCTTAGGCACCATTGCACTTGTGATTGCTGAATTCACACCATTCTTCACCTGGATAGGTATGCCATTCATTCCATTACTGGAGCTGATGCAAGTACCATACGCCCAAGAAGCATCAGAAACTATTCTAGTCGGATTTGCGGACATGTTCTTACCAGCGATTATCGGTTCATCGATTGAAAGTGAAATGACTCGTTTCATTATCGCATCTCTATCTGTAACACAATTGATTTACATGTCTGAAGTCGGTGGTCTATTACTAGGCTCAAAGGTTCCCGTCAATATTAAGGATCTATTCATCATTTTCCTTCTTCGGACGATCATCACCTTGCCTGTTATTACTATAATCGCTCATTTACTATTTTAATGAATATGAAAGGACCTTCCAACCAAGGAAGGTCCTTTGTATACCACAAAAGCTCTTATCTCGAAGACTCCGTTCGGGACATCTGGGGAAGTGCGGATGGGGTCTTGAAAGCTACTCGCTTTCCGCGGGGAAGACGGCATGCCTCCTCGGGCCTGAGGAGGCTCAGCGCGCGCCCCATGGAAAGTGTTCAAATGTGGAATCGACCTGGGAGAGACGACTGGCATAAGCAGAACATCAACGGAATGGGCTTTTTCATTCCTTTGATGTTCTGCTTATGATGCGAGTGTCTGGGCGATGGAACTGGACACCACTTCCTGTAACCCCTAAAAGCACTCACAATATCTCGGAACCGAGTTTTTAAGAATACTGCCATCTTGTTGAATAATTGAAAAACCGCTGAGCCGGGCGGGCTTAGCGGTTTTTTAGTAACTCAAGCATTTTTTGTGCAGTACTTAAACTCGATTGTGGATTCTGTCCGGTTACGAATGGATCATCGACCACTACATGATCTTTGTAGGCTTCCCCTGAATCAAATTCTGCACCATCTTCCTTCAATTTATCCTCAAGCAGGAAAGGCACGGCAGAAGTTAAGCCTGTCTGATCTTCTTCTTCATTGGTGAATCCAGTGATCTTCTTGCCTTCAACAAGTGGACGACCATTGTGATCCTTTACTCCGATAAACCCTGCAGGACCATGACAAACGGAACCAATGACTTTTTGTTCCGTAAGAAAATGCCTTAGTAATTCCTCCAGTTGTTTATTTTCAGGAAAATCAACCATTGTTCCATGACCACCACAAAGGAAGATTCCAGCATACGTTGTCGGATCTACTTCTGATAGTGGAACCATATCATGAATCGGCTCCATGACGCCGTCCCACACTCTCGGCAGCTCATTGCTGTAGCTATTTGGATCAATAGGCGCTCTACCACCTTTAGGACTTGCTGCGACGACTTCATATCCAGCCTCTCTAAATTCCGTAGAAGGCTCAACGAACTCTTGCAACCATAAACCTGTGTCATGCTCTCCGCCCATTTGGTCGGCACTCGTTACTATCATTAAAATTTTCTTATCCATACGAACCAACCTCCTTAGGAATGTCACTCCTATTATTCACCAAGTGAAGCCATTTCAAACCACAAGAACATACAGGTCTTCTTCCAGCGAACTTGTTGGATCAACGAAGGCCTTCTCTTATCGCACTATATATCTCACTCTTTCCGAAATGTCGATTGCTAGGGATTTTTAAAAACCCCCTTTATAGAAAACCTTTCTATAAAGGGGGAAGTGATTTTTACGGCTGAAACGTTGAATCTTTATCGTTCATCCTGTGCCACCACTTTTTCATTAATTGAACCCGGCCTTCGATAAATGGCTGTGTAAGCGTTCGAATCATACTGCTGGATAGTACATAAACAATAGAAGCGGAAATGATCGCAAGCCCTAACACATCAAAGATATGATCGACTTTGAACCAACCAGCCTGACGGAAAAATTGGATGAAGAATCCATGCAATAGGTAGACGTACAATGTTTTTCCACCCAAGTAAGTGAACTTAAACTGCTTATTAGGAATCCAGGAAAGAACACTTATTGTCATCATAGCGGCAAGCACATAAACTCCTAAACGGAATAGGCCACCCATCTCTGCACTACCAAGGTCAGTGTAGGATTTAGATCCCAACAACCAACCGGAACTGAATTCTGGAAATAGTGCAATCACTGCGGCCACCCCAGCCATAAAAACGAGACTGAACTCTTTTACACGCCGAGTCCGCCATTTGTGGACTTGCTCTTTTGTCAGCCAGTATCCCGCCAGGAAGAAAGGGAAAAATACAAATGTACGAGATAAACTGAAATGGTGGCCAATACCACTGAAATATCCGACCAACACACCAATTTGCAATGCAATCATTAAACCAAGCAGTGGTGGAATCTTTTTGAACCAATAGAGCAAAATGTGCCAGCAGAAAAGGCTGAATAAAAACCATAGGGACCAGTGCGGATAGAAAATTCCATTCAGGCCCTCATCTTTACCTATAAAGAAGTAATACCCCGTATAAACGAGTTGGAAGATAAGGTAAGGAAGTATCAGTTTTTTTGCAAGTTGAAAAATGTAATCTTTTTCTCCGGATCCTTTTGCAAAGAAACCAGCAAGAAATATGAATGCTGGCATGTGAAATGTATAAATCCATGTATATAACGTGTACATAGGCCTTGATCCGTCTGTGAAAGGTTGGATCATGTGGCCGAAAACAACGAGAAAGATCAATAAAATTTTTGCGTTATCGAAAAAAGCATCACGCTTCATTTGGTCTCATCCTTTTCATTGGAATTCCTCTACTCCTTATTTATCACATTTCGCTGCTTTTTAAGACTGATTCATCAATTTTTAACTACACTGTAACCGCACTGTTACATTTTAACCTACCATGTTATTCCATTAAACCTCCCAAATCTTGAAGACTCAGTTTCGAGACTTTAATGAGAGTTTGGGGCTGCGAGAAAAGGTTCGTCCAGTTCCATCGCCCAGGGCGATTCCGCATTTGAACACTTTCCGTGGGGCGGCCGCTGAGCCTCCTCGAGCTCTGCGGAGTCTCACCTGTCCCGCAGATCCCAATTGTTAAACCATTTGAGATTAAATCTTTTTCTGAAATCTTAAACAGTACGAGTGCTATACAGCTCCAGTACCTAGAGGCTAGTGAGACTTCCCTCGCTTCTGTACGATAAGTCAACATCGAATCGCTTCGCTCTTCGCGTAAAGCGACTTATCCCCCACCGACCCTTATTCCCAATAAAAGTCTCGAAATCGAGTCTTCGAGAATACTGCCATATTGTTGAATAAAGCTGAGATCTTTAATAAAAAAGAGACACCCTTGTTCAGGGTGTCTTGTGATGGTTATTCAAAGTCGATGGCCCATGTACCGTTACGGAAAATCGGTTCATACTCGCCCTCTTTTGTTTCTCCATCAATATCAAGTTCAGCAGATCCCATCATAAAGTCTTCATGTACAAGACTGTCATTAACCCCATGAGAATCCATCTGTTCTTTATTGAACGAAGATCCCCCTCTGACATTCGTCGGATAGGCTTTTCCTAACGCAAGGTGACAGGAAGCATTTTCATCATAAAGAGTATTGTAGAAGATGTGTCCGGATTGCGAAATCGGTGATTCATTCGGAACAATCGCCACCTCACCTAGACGTTTAGCACCGTCATCACTTTCTAACAGGTGCTTGAGCGTCTCTTCTCCTGATTCAGCAGAATAATCAACGACTTTTCCATTTTCAAAAGTTAAAGTAAAGTTTTCTATCAAGTTCCCCGCGTAATTCAGCGGTTTCGTGCTTGTGACTTTCCCTTGGACACCTGTTTTGTGCGGCATTGTGAACACTTCTTCTGTCGGTATATTCGGATTGAACTCCGTGCCCTTTTCCGATGTGGTGGAGCCTCCATGCCATATATGGTTTTGTACCAGTTCAATCGACAACTCTGTTCCAGGCGCTTTATAGTGTAACTTTTTGTATTGTTTCTTGTTCAGGTACTCTCTGGCCTTACGTAACTTTTCGTTATGCTCTTCCCATGCTTTGATAGGGTCTTCCTGGTCGATTCTCGTGATATGGAAAATTTGCTCCCACAACTTTTCCTGTGCTTTTTCAGGAGAAGAATCAGGGAAAACTTTCTGTGCCCACGCTTGTTGTGGATACGCAATGATCGACCATGTTGTTTTATCATTCATAATATAGTCTCGATAGTTTGATAATGCTTCTGCACTTGCTTTGTTTGCTTTAGCTATCCGTTCTGAGTCCAACCCTTTAAACAAGTCTGGATTCGGACCATAAATGGATAATAGGGCATATCCATCTGAGACCATTTCTTCAAGACCTTCCGCTTTCCATTTCGGGAAATTTTCCAGCACTTCCAGTGGTGCATTTTTCATTTTCATATAGCTGAGAATGTTCATCATTCCATTCCAGATGAACATTCTTCGCGCCCTTGCCATACGCCTTTGCAGATATAGCCCGAACCAGCTCAGCCGCTTCAATCGGTGCATTAATAATCAGCCCTTGTCCTCTTTGCAGATTCACCCCTTTATTTAAGGCTAGATCTGCATACTTTTCTAATTGTTTTTGTAACTTATTCATCATAAATCCCTCCCACACCATTTCTTCTACTCTATTATTCCATAATTAGTTAATGTTTCTCCAATGAAGCATTCCTTCAACTGCCTCAACTATTCAGCTTTTTTCGTCATTGCTCCCCTTTATCCTTCCTTTATCCTTGAGGACATAAACGTTTGGATTTGAGTTATGCACAAAGACAGGCTTTTTTCGCTCGAGTCGGCATCCTCTATACGGATGCCGACTCGCTTGAGATCCATTTTAGTATTATCTAATAAAAAAACTGACCAGGGTATACTGGTCAGTTCAGCTTATTATTCAAAGTTTTTCAATAGTGTAGCCATTTCGATTGCAGCTGTTGCTGCCTCCCAGCCTTTGTTTCCTGCTTTTGTTCCTGCGCGTTCAATCGCCTGTTCAATCGTATCTGTAGTAATGACGCCAAAAATGACAGGAATACCGCTTTGTTGAGATGCTTGAGAAACACCTTTTGCTGCTTCGTTACACACATAATCAAAGTGTGGAGTAGACCCACGAATAACAGCTCCAAGTGTGACGACTGCATCGTATTTTCCTGAGTTCGCCATTTTACCAGCTACTAGAGGGATTTCAAAAGCGCCTGGCACATAAGCGACTTCCACGTCATTCACTTCAACACCGTGGCGTTTGAAAGCATCTACAGCCCCTTCATATAACTTTCCTGTAATGAAATCATTGAATCGACCGACGACGATCCCTACTTTCAATCCTGTTCCGACAAGATTTCCTTCTATTGTTTTGACCATTTGTACGACTTCCTTTCTAGTAGTGGAATAAGTGTCCCATTTTGGATTGCTTTGTTTTTAAATACAATTCATTTTCTTTTCTCGATTCCATTTGGATTGCCACACGCTCGACAACTTCCAGCCCGAAGCCGCCCAACCCTGAGATTTTCTTTGGATTGTTTGTCAGCAAGCGAAGTTTTGTGACACCTAAGTCTTTAAGAATTTGAGCTCCTACTCCATAATCTCGAAGGTCAGGACCGAAGCCTAGTTTTTCGTTCGCTTCTACTGTATCAAGTCCTTCTTCTTGAAGCTTGTAGGCCTGTAGCTTATTCAATAAACCGATGCCCCGCCCTTCTTGCCTCATATACAAAAGGACCCCGCTTCCATTTTCAGAGATCTGTCTTAGCGCGTTGTGCAACTGGGGGCCACAATCGCAGCGATAGGAACCAAAGACATCTCCTGTTAGGCACTCAGAATGAACGCGTACGAGCGTTGGCTCATCCGGGTTTATTTCTCCTTTCACTAGAGCAATGTGATCTTTATAATCAATGTCATTGGTAAAAGCGACAGCTCGGAAGTCCCCGTACTCTGTTGGCATTTTCACTTCTACTTCCCGTTTGACATGGTTTTCTTTATTATGGCGATATTGAATGAGATCGGCAATCGTAATCATCGGGATATCAAATTCATCCGCCATTTCTCTTAGATCAGGAACACGTGCCATTGTACCGTCATCTTTGATAATCTCACAGATAACCCCGGCAGGACGCGCACCTGCAAGTTGTGCAAGATCGACAGAAGCTTCCGTATGACCTGCACGTCTAAGCACGCCGCCTTCTTTTGCAATCAGCGGGAAAATGTGGCCGGGCTTTTGAAAGTCAGCAGCAGTTGATTCAGGATTAAGCATCTCCTTGATTGTCAAAGCACGCTCATCTGCTGAAATTCCTGTTGTCGTATCTTTATGATCGATACTTACAGTAAAGGCCGTTTGGTTTGGGTCTGAATTGTTATCCACCATTGGCATAAGCTCAAGGTCTTTTGCCAAATCATCCGATATTGGTGTACATACAAGACCGCGTCCATATTTAATCATGAAGTTGATCATCTCGGGAGATGCATACTCCGCAATACCCACTAAATCCCCTTCATTTTCACGGTCTTCATCATCACATACAATGACAAGTTTTCCTTGTTTCAAATCTTCAATAGCTTTCTCAATAGAATCAAACATACACTCACCCTCTTATGCAAAGCCGTTGTCAGAAAGGAACTGTTTA
This sequence comes from Halobacillus dabanensis, assembly GCF_900114165.1. Taxonomy (GTDB): domain Bacteria; phylum Bacillota; class Bacilli; order Bacillales; family Halobacillaceae; genus Halobacillus; species Halobacillus dabanensis. Next base: position 22,831 of record NZ_FOSB01000018.1, on the reverse strand, counting down.
GACAGTGCTGACTTCGGCTCTTCTTTTTTTTGACCATTTAAGAAATGGGCGACATATTTCCCGATCATATCGCACTCGATATTCACTCGATCACCAGGACCTTTTCCTCCGAGTACCGTGTGTTCCATCGTATGTGGAATAAGAGAAATCGTCACTTTATCATCCTCTACACCAAACACAGTCAAGGACGTTCCATCTACAGCAATAGACCCTTTATAAACAAAATAATGAATTAGTTCTTGTGGTAAGGCGATTTCATAATAAACTGCATTGGATTCTGGCCGCTTGGAAACAATCTTCCCAATACCATCAATATGTCCAGAAACGAGGTGGCCACCGAAACGACCGCCTGCAGCCATTGCTCGTTCTAAATTTACGGGGTCGCCTTGCTTCAATTCATGAATGTTCGTTGCACGATAAGTCTCAGGCATGACATCGAACGACACAGCACTTTCTGTAAAATCGGTTACAGTTAAACAAACACCGTTGATTGAAATACTATCTCCAAGTTTCACATCTTTTAAGATATCTTTGGCAGTGATACTCACTTCCAGTGCTTCTGTTTTGTTTTTTACAGACTTAAGTGTTCCGATTTCCTCTACTATCCCTGTAAACATTAAGATTCCCCTTTTCTTACGGAAACAATTTTTATATCCTGTCCTATCATCTCTGTGGAGACAACTTCCAAAGACCGGACATTTTTCAATTGTTCGATTCCTTTACCCGCCACCGGGGTCAGTGCCTCTTTTCCACCGATTAGTTTTGGTGCTATATAAGTGATGGTTTCATCCACTAGATCGGCGCGGACAAAAGCGTCTGCTATGGTAGCTCCTCCTTCAACTAATAGGGAGGTGACTTTGTGCTCTCCCAGATAACGCAGGACTTCCTCTACTTTCACTTCTTCACTAGACACGGGAATGACACGGACATGAGAATCATTTCTGAACTGTTGCAATTCTTCCTCTGTTACGTTATTTCCTACAAAAATCCATGTCGGGGCTTGAGAATCGCGAATTAACTGAGAGGAAGGCGGCATTCTGAGATGGGTGTCGAGAACGATACGAATGGGATTTTCACCCTCTCCGGGAATCCTTGTCGTCAACTTAGGGTTATCCATGAGGACCGTGTTGATTCCTACGAGAATCGCATCCGATTGATGGCGATAATGGTGACCGTCCAAGCGAGCTTCTTCTCCTGTAATCCATTGACTCTCACCAGTCGAGGTGGCAATTTTTCCATCTAAGCTCATCGCAGACTTCAATCGGACATATGGCATATGAGTCTGAATGAAATGAAAAAACGATCGGTTCAATTCATCCGCTTCTTCCTTAAGTACACCAGTTTTCACTTCCAAACCTTTCTCCGTCATCATACGGATGCCTCTTCCTGAAACTTTAGGGTTCGGGTCACTGGAAGCAATTACTACACGACGGATGCCGGCTTCAACAACCGCTTCCGCACAAGGAGGCGTTTGCCCGTAATGACTGCAAGGTTCCAGAGTAACGTATATATCAGCGCCTTGCGCCTTATCCCCAGCCATCCTTAGTGCATGAACTTCTGCATGTGGTTCTCCTGCCTTTACATGAACCCCGATGCCTACGACTTGGTTCTCTTTGACGACAACGGCCGCAACAGAAGGATTCGGACTTGTCTGCCCTACTGTTTCCCGTGCCATTCGGATCGCCATACCCATATAAACTTGATCCCGGTTCATGTCTTTCCCACCTTTTTCAAACACTGTCTCCCTAAAGATTATGGAGCTCGGTTTTATTTCTTTGTTACAACATCCTTTTTGGAAAGGTTTAGAAAAAATAAAAACCCTGAAGAAGACAGACTTCCCCAGGGTCATGACGTAAAAAATCGCATACACCAAATAAGGGTACACGTATCAATGAAGATTAGTACCTTTTACGCTTCTACAACCTTCTCCCATCCAGACTTTGACTGTCGGCTTTGGACTTACACCAAATCAGGGAAAACCGTGCTTAACACTGATTCTCCGTCGCGGGCTCGGAGTATAACTCCTTACCGCCGGCTGGGATTTTCACCCGACCCCGAAGGTTCGATATTGAATTGGATTCTTACATATTTAATATAAAACAAATAAGCAAGAAGTGCAATTTAAATGAACTGCTCCTTTTATTTTTTCACCTATCTACCTATTGTAAAAAAACATCACATCAGCTAACATAAAATTACATAAGGAAAACGTTTGCATAAAATGACGGATACTGTCGTATAAACAACTTCTAGAATAAATACACATGATTAAATGATAAACAGCTATATTTTTCAAGTGGTTATGCAATCGATTGCATAACCATGGATTTATGTATGCCAAAAAAAACAATAAGGAAAGAGAGGGATTTTTTATGGAGCGTGTATGGTGGAAAGAAGCTGTTGGATACCAGGTTTACCCGAGAAGTTTTCAGGATTCAAATGGAGATGGAATCGGGGATTTACAAGGAATGATCGATCGACTGGATTACTTGGAGGATATGGGCATTGATTTTATTTGGATCTGCCCCATGTATAAATCCCCTAAAGATGACAATGGATATGACATCTCCGATTATCAAGATATTTTAGAGGAATTCGGGACAATGGACGACTTCGATCAGTTGTTAAAAGAAGTCCATAAGCGTGGTATGAGATTGATTATTGATTTAGTTCTCAACCATACCAGTGATGAGCATCCCTGGTTCATAGAATCAAGAAGTTCTAAGGACAACCCTAAACGTGATTGGTACATTTGGCGTGATGGCAAAAACGGAGGCGAACCAAATAACTGGGAGAGTATTTTTGAGGGATCTGCCTGGGAATACGACGAGAAAACCGAACAATATTACCTTCACGTCTTCTCTACCAAACAACCGGATTTGAACTGGGAAAACCCCGAGGTCCGTAACGCTTTGTATGACACGGTCAACTGGTGGTTGGAGAAAGGCATCGACGGTTTTCGGATTGACGCTATCAGTCACATCAAAAAACGTCCAGGATTCCCTAATATGCCGAACCCTAACAAAGAAAAATATGTGTCCTCTTTTGATATGCACATGAACCAACAGGGCATCCATGAATTCCTCCAAGAGTTTAAAGAGAAAACGTATGATAATTATGATGTAATGACGGTGGGAGAAGCGAATGGTGTCCGTGCAGATGAGGCAGATTTATGGGTAGGTGACAATGGGAAGATGGATATGATTTTCCAATTTGAACACTTGGATCTTTGGGATCAAAAAGCCGAACAACAACTGGATATCCTGGGATTGAAAAAAGTACTGACTCGCTGGCAAAAAGCTTTAGAAGGTGATGGATGGAACGCCTTGTTCGTTGAGAACCATGATAAAGCAAGAGTCGTGTCTACATGGGGAGATGACCAAATATTTTGGCGGGAGAGTGCAACGTCCATCGGCACAATGTATTTCTTTATGCAAGGGACTCCTTTCATATATCAGGGACAGGAAATCGGAATGACGAATGTGGCTTTTCCTTCGATTGAAGATTATGATGATGTTGCTGCGAAGAACCTTTATAAGGCGAAAAAAGAACATGGGTTATCTCACAGTGAAATCATGGAAATCCTTTGGAATACATCACGCGATAACAGCCGAACTCCAATGCAATGGAGTAGTAAGGAAAATGCAGGTTTTACAACGGGATCTCCATGGATGAAAATCAATCCGAATTATAAAGAGATCAATGTTGCACAACAAGACGGCGACCCCCATTCCATTTTGAACTATTATAAAGACATGATCCGTTTGAAAAAGAAATATGGTCTTTTCACATACGGCACCTATCAGTTGGTTTCAGAAGATAATCCACAAGTTTATGCATACACTCGCACAATGGGTGAAAAAACAGCCATTGTCATCACTAATTTGACTAATAAAACGGCAAGTTTCGAGTCTTCCTATGCTATAAGCACCGAAGATTTGATCCTTTCTAACATTATTGTTGATCCACACGAACAAGGGAAGCACTTTCCGCTTAAACCGTTTGAAGCAAGAGTGTATCTAATAAACAGTTAATTTTAAAAGCGCAAGCATATTTGCTTAAAACAAGATTCATCGTGACGTTTTTGGTCTGCAATGATGAAAAAAGAAGTTCGGTTAGTTCGAAGCGGCCTGTTGTAACACCGAACGGCCCCGCTTCCTGTTAGACGAATTGCTTCAAGGATGATGGCTCTTGAGCAGAAGCTATACCTTTCTGTAAAAAGATTCTCTTTCACATGATTAAAGGTCTGGCTCCCAGCGTGGTAGCCAGACCTTTTCGTCATTCTCCGATATATGTGTCCGCTTGCATCTCGATTTCTACATTTCCCCCGATAGCTTTTGAGATCATGCAACTTTTTTCAGCTTTTTCTACAAGGCGATTCAACTTGCTAAGATCCCTTTCCCCTGCTTCAACAGTTAAAACTACACGTGGACGGTGAATGATTTTTTTATAGGTGAAGACACCATCTGTGACATCTACGATCCCCTCTGATTGCATATCCATTTCTTTCAAAGGAAGCCCTGCTCGCTCAATCATAGCTGCAAGACTTATTATGTAACAGGTTGCTGCTGCTCCTAACAGCATTTCATCAGGATTTGTGCCTACATCAGGTCCTGCCATTTCTTTTGGGATTGATATTTCCGTTTTCAACTTATCTGACTCGATATAACCGACTTCATTTCTACCGCCAGGCCAGTCTGCTTTCAAATGAAAATGGTGTAAAGACATGTCCAAACTCCTTTCTCGTTATTTTACCCTTGCCGCAAATTCAATATTCCCACCGTTGTTTTCCCGGATAAACGTATGCTTCCTTGTATAACCAGCAAATTCATTAACTGAAACATCCCGTTATTGAACGTCTTTGACTCGATCCTAATTTTAGGAATCCTCTTGATCCCAATCTTTTTTGAACCGGGCCATTTTCACTTGCAGTTTTTCAATCATCTCAAGGACACGGTTGAAATCATTAAGGTCTACATCTTCTTCATCCATCGAAGATACTACCTGATGAAGCATTTGGATTCTATTTTTTATATATTGAAATTGTTGGGAAGGATGTTGAGCTGCTTTTCCCATTTATAACCCCTCCTTATTCATGCTCCCTACTTTTATCTTACCTGCATCCTATGGAATGTAAAATATTCTGCATATAAAACGCAGGTGTCTTGTTCACCCACATGTGTAAGAGGGAAGCTTGTAATTCTTGGCACAGAAAGGAACGAACCAAAAAGCTGGAGGATATCCTATCCCCCAGCTTCCTCCTTTATGCTTCTTCTTTAACTTCTTTTTTATTGGAAAGGAACCAGCCGAGCACAGCAATCAATACGAGTACGGAATAGAAAAAGACCTTCCATCCTGTAGAGTGGGCGAAGTGCTCATCGAGAATTTGAATATTCGGGTGGGCGAGTGTGGATACGACAAGTTTTACACCAACCCATCCGACAATAACGAACGCTGCCACTTCCAACCCGGGACGAGCTTTCAATAATTTCACGAAGTAACCTGCAGCAAAACGCATGATGATGATACCAATCATACCACCAGCTAAGATGACAGCAAACTGCCCTCCATCAAGGCTACCAATGGCCGGAAGATCGGTTTCAGGCAAGGCGACAGCCAAGGCAACGGCCGCTAGAATAGAGTCGACTGCAAATGCTAAATCAGCTAACTCGACTTTCAATACTGTAACCCAGAAACCTTTCCCCCGCTGATTCCCGACGTCTTCTTCCACCTCTTCTTCTATATCATCTCCCCGTGTTCTCCAGCGGTCAAAAAGATGTTTACCTGATATAAAGAGTAAATAAGCAGCTCCTAACGCCTGGACTTGCCATACATCTACGAGGAAGGAAATGATAAACAAGGACCCAAATCTAAGTATGAATGCACCTGCTAATCCGTAAAATAAAGCTTTTTTCCGTTGTTCTTCTGGTAAGTGTTTGACCATGATTGCCAAGACAAGTGCGTTATCCGCGGCCAGGATTCCTTCTAATCCTACAAGGACAAGCAGTACCCAACCATATTCAATCAGTAATTGAGCGTCCACAATAATTCTCTCCTTTTCTCCATAAAAATGGCCCTCACCACCATGGTAAGGACCAAATAAATAGACCTTTACCACAGCGGGTAAAGGTCTCGCTAACAACTTCCGTTGCCAATAAAGCCGGGGAATTCCTCCCGAAATGACGACTTTATTGTCCCAGCTACTCCCCTTTAGGAATGCTAATTCTACCCTTAATCATAGCATGCAACATGATATTGTCAACTATTTCCCTGCCCACTTTACCGAATAATTTTAGTATGGAACAGGACTCTTTCCTTATTCAAAATCAAACGGACGTTTGATGAAACCGCAACATTCCTCACCCTTCTGTTTTTTCTTCAAACAATCGTGAAATTTCTACGATCACCTGTGTTGCTTTTTCCATGCTTTCCAATGAAATATATTCATATTTACCATGGAAGTTTTCTCCTCCTGTAAATATATTCGGAGTAGGTAACCCCATATAAGAAAGTTGAGATCCATCTGTCCCCCCACGTATGGGTTTTACTAGAGGGGAAACACCTTTGTTTTCCATTGCTTCATAAGCAGTGGAAACGATATGTTTGACCGGTTCAATCTTATCTCCCATGTTAAAATATTGATCCTCTATGGTCAGTGACACGCGACTCTCCCCGAACTCTTTCCTAAGGTCGTCAGCAATTTTTTCTAACTTCTGTTTTTTATCATTAAATAAATTTTTATCATGATCACGAATTAAATAAACAAGCTCTGCCGTTTCTACATCCCCTTTGAACGAATGGAGATGATAAAACCCTTCATACCCCTCTGTATGTTCCGGGGCTTCTTCTGTCGGCAAGGCAGATTGGAATTCAATTGCTAACTTAGTGGCATTGACCATCTTATTTTTCGCTGTTCCAGGGTGGACACTATGTCCATGAAAGATGATCTTTGCGGTAGCTGCGTTAAAGCTTTCAAATTGAAGCTCACCAAGTGGACCACCATCGACCGTATAAGCATAAGAAGCTCCAAAACTCTCCACATTGAATTTATGGGGCCCCCTGCCAATTTCTTCATCAGGAGTAAAAGCAACACGGATATCTCCATGTTTGATTTCAGGGTTTTGAATGAGGTGGTTCATTGCTGTCACAATCTCTGTAATTCCCGCTTTATTATCGGCGCCTAACAAAGTTGTTCCATCAGTTGTGATTAACGTTTGTCCTTTATATGTAGGAAGTTCTGGGAATTCTTCTGGAGATAATCGGACATTTTCATTCAACGTAATTTCCCCACCGTCATAGTTTTCTATCACTTGAGGGTTTACACCTTCACCTGTAAAGTCAATTGCAGTGTCCAAATGAGCGAGGAACCCAATTGTAGGTACCTTTTTACTTGTATTCGATGGTAGAGTCGCCATCACGTAAGCATGCGCATCCACAGTTACATTACTCATTCCGATTTCTTTCAGCTCTTCTACTAACTTATGGGCGAGATTCCATTGTTTTTCGGTAGACGGTGTTTGATCATTAGTTTCATCTGATTGTGTATCAATCTTCACATAAGAGGTAAAACGTTCAAGTAATTCCTGTTTCATTGTCATCATCCTCCATACTGATTCTTCTTCCCTAAGTTTAGGCGTACGATGATTAAAAGTAAATGTATTGCTTCCACTCCAATCTTTGGTATTCTTAAACTAGTTGTATTTTCCAGGTCGGTTTGTATTCCGAGCGAGCTCCGATCAAGCATAAGAATTGCGTTTAGAAAATGAAAAAGCATCGCCTCGACCTTCATTACGTAAGAGCCCGAGGTTGTTCGAAGATGGTTACCCCATCAATAGGAGAGAATGGATAAAGATTTTTATAATTGAAGGAGTGTTGACGATTGATTCATAAGCGTTGGTTCCAAGTAATAGTAACAGCTATATTACTCTCTTTATTCATTTTATTATTGAATAAAATCCAGTTTTTCTTTGAGCCTATATTGATCTATATTGGTGCTATTGCAGTGCCGCTGGTCGGTGGAGGAATCCTTTTTTACATATCACGACCAATTTTGCATTTATTAGAAAGATACCGCGTTCCCCGTATTCTTGGTATTTTGATTATCTTCCTATTATTCATTTTTGTTGGGTTTTTGATTACACGCTTCATTGCACCAATTGCGCAAGATCAATTTACGAAACTTGTGAATAATATCCCTGATATGGCTGAGATGCTTACCGAAACGGTGACTTACTGGCAACAAAATCAAGACATTATACCGAGCCAGTTCAATGACACCATTGAGAATGTTGCTCAGAATATGCAAACCTATATACAAGATGCATCCAAAATAGTCATTAATGTAATCAGTCAATTGATCGGTTTCATTTTTGCGCTTGTCTTGATTCCATTCTTCCTCTTTTTCATGCTGAAAGATGGAGATAAGCTCATTCCATTCATTAAACAATTTTTGAATGATCGAGCAGGGAAAAGCTTTGAAAAATTGGCACGTTCTATCGATTACACGTTAAACGCATTTATTTTAGGACAGATGACCGTCAGTATCGTCGTCGGCCTGCTCCTTTTGATCGGCTATATGATTATTGATCTCAACTACGCTCTTACATTAGCTTTGTTTGCTATGGTAATGAATGTAATCCCATTCGTCGGACCATTCTTAGCCGTTATTCCAGCTTTACTTGTCGGTTTATTCCAGGATCCTATGCTCGCTGTATGGGTAGTGATCATTACGATTATCGCACAGCAGCTGGAAGGTAATTTTGTATCGCCGAACGTGATGGGAAAAGCCTTAAGTATCCACCCGCTCACGATTATTACATTGATCCTCGCAGCCGGAAGCCTTGCAGGTTTTCTTGGGCTCTTATTCGCCATTCCTACCTATGCTGTTCTAAAAGCTATTATCAGCCACTTTTATGAGGAATGGTTAGACAGAAAAGCAGTTTCAGACTCTAAATAGATAGAAAACAGGAGCCCGCTACATCCACTGGATAGTGGGTTTCCTTTTTTATGTAAAAAAACATCCACGAGGAGATTTTAAAATGCCACAACCAAAACTATGGACATGGCCCTTCATTTTTTTGATACTGGCCAACCTGTTCACATTCATGAGTTTCCAGATGCTTCTACCTAACCTTCCACCTTACATTGAATCGATTGGTGGCAGTAGTCTGCAAATCGGACTGATCACCACCACTTTCGCTTTTGCGGCAATCATAATCCGTCCATTCATCGGTCATATTCTCATGACCCGACCACGGAAGGCCCTTGTCCTTATTGGTGCGGGAGCTTTATTGATCATGACCGCCCTTTATCCGATCACACAAATCGTTGTCGTTCTTTTGGTCATCCGCTTTATCCATGGATTAGCATGGGGGTGGTCAACGACCGTTAACGGAACGGCCGCTGTCGACCTTGTTCCGAGGAGACGTGTCGGCGAAGGAATGGGTTATTTCGGATTATCAGTGACTGTCGGTATGATTATGGCTCCCAGTTTAGGTATTTACCTTTATCAAAATTATTCCTTTAATTTGTTGATTATCATTGCGATCGCTCTCGGGTTGATTGCGATTGCTCTCTTTTCCGTGACAAGCTTCGTCACTCCAAAACAAGTGTATAAGAACCAGGAAGACCCTCCACGTTTTTCTTTCACTGGTTCCTTAATTGAAAAAAGAAGCTGGTATCCAGCTCTCGTCACTATTTTGAATACATTTGGATATGGGTCGGTCGTGACCTATATTGTGATTTTCGGGAATGAACAAGGCTTAACAGGCACCTTTCTTTTTTATTTCTTCAATGCCTTGTTTGCGACCATTTCTCGTCCTATCACAGGGCGCTACTTTGATAAACGTGGACCTTGGAAATTAATTATTATCTGCTCCTTCGTATCCTTTATCGCCATGTGGATTCTCGCTTTAGCAAGCACAAACCTTCACCTTGTCATTGCTGGTGCTTTATTCGGAATTGGATTCGGATCCATGATGCCAGCTCTGCAAGCATGGGTCATTTCAAAAACCACTACAGAGCGAAGTGGTATTGCGAATGGTATGTACTATTCATCCATCGACCTTGGAATCGGATCAAGCGCTTTGATTTTAGGTTTTATCTATCAATTTGTAACGACTGCTACATTATTCAAGCTTTCCAGTTTCCTATTCATCATTGTCATGGTACTGACAGTGATCGATTATCGAAAGCAAACCGAGCCATGGCAAGCTCCTCAATAAAACCTAAAGTATTTCCTTAAACTAAATAGCAGGATACTACAAGACTTCATTACGAGATGTTTGTTGGTGCTTTAGGGGCTTCGGAAAACGGTTCGCTTTCCCTGGGGTGGCCGCTGAGTCTCCTCAGGCTTCGCCTTCCGGGGTCTCACCTCTCCCACACGCCCCATAGGAGTCAACCCGTTTCCCTCCGCCCCTCAGCCGTATAATGAGACTCGAAATCGCTCTGCATGGTATCCCTCGTTGCATGAGAAAATCCCAGGACAACGTCTGCTATTGAGCCTTTTCACCAATAGCTCCCTATCCTGTGCGTCCGAAAGTTTCGAGATACTCAGTATGGTAATGGGGATGGGAAGCTCGCCAGTTTCCCCCAGGAATGCGAGTAGCTTCCCCACCACCCCTGACGCCCAACACGGCAACGAACCGCGGAAACATCTCCAAACCGTGTCTTACGGAATAGGGAGCTTTTTGGAAGAGAGAAAAGGTCCAGAGCTGGGTGCTCTGGACCTTTTTGTTGATTAACATTCATTCACCTGCTGCCTCAATTTCTTCGAGGAGCTTATCAAGGATTTCACCATCTACTGTGGATACTTCAGTACGGTAGAAATCACGCACAGGCTCAGCTTTTTCCTTAAATGCATTACGCTGCTCTTCTGTCAGTTCGATGATTTCTGTCGGGTTTTCTTCATCGTTCTTGATGACTTCCAAATATTCTTCGTTTTGCTTCGTTTGCTCGTCGAATACCCAACTTTGCATTTCTTCAACTGTCTCATCGATCATGGATTGCATTTCTTCGTCTAATCCGTTATACCAGTCTGTGTTCACTGTTGTCATAGCCACATAGTTGTTGTGGTTGGAAAGCGTCATATAATCCTGTACTTCATGGAACGAAGCGTCACCAATGAAGAAGATCGGGTTTTCTTGACCTTCCACTGTTCCTTGATCCAAACCTGTGTACAACTCTCCCCAACTCATGGATTGTGGATCTGCACCATAAGCTTTATAAGATTCCAGAATCAAAGGAGATGTTTGTGTACGCATCTTTAGTCCTTCAAAATCTGCCGGTTCAGAGATCTCCCTGCTTGAGGTCCATTGCATCGCTCCTTCAGACCAATAAGAAAGAGGAGAAATACTGTGCTCTTCATACAATTCGCGAAGATCTGTATTCAATGCTTCACTATCATTCAAAATTTCTTGAGTAGTTTCTACACTATCAGGGAATAGAAAATGCAAAGCGAATAGTTGTCCTTCTTTAACCATATTACCTGTAAAACCAGGAGACATAACAGCCATTTCCACTGTACCGCTTTGAAGCTGCTCAACTTGGTCTGATTCACTACCAAGTCCACCAAATTCATATACATCAATATTGACGGCTCCATCAGATTTCTCATTCATACGTTTTGCGAATTCTTCCGCATATTCGTATTGGACCTGTCCGTCAATTTCTTCTGTTACGAACTTCCAGTTATACGTTTCCCCGTCACCCGCGGCATTTCCTTCGTCATCACCACCGCCACAAGCGGCTAACATCAAGCTCAACACAACTAACGACACTAGTGCTAATAGACTTTTTTTCTTTAAGATAAAAATGACCTCCCCAATTTTTGTATATTTGCTTTCACTCTTTGTTTTTATAAAAGAATGAGTGAAAGTTCCTCAAAGAATATTAATAAAGCAGAGATACCAAACATTATTAAAATATATGGAGGTGTGCCTTTGATAACCTCTAAGTAAGGTTTATTGAATACGGCACTTGCCGTAAATATATCCACTCCGAACGGCGGCGTTGCAGACCCTAGAGCAGCCTGGAAAGTAATGACGACACCTAAATGGATAGGATCGACACCAGCACTCATTGCAGCTGGATAAAATATCGGAGTTAAGATGAGTATGACGACAATCGGGTCGACAAACATACAACCGATAAAGAAGAAAATTGTAACCATCAATAATACATACATGGCACTTGGGTCTGTACCCAATACGCTTTCAGTAATCATCTGAGGGATTCTTGCAAATGAAATGACCCATGTGAATGCCTGCCCCCCTGCCACTAATACAAATACAGCGGATGTTACTAGTCCGGTAGATCTCGCGATTTTCGGCATTTCTTTAATATGTACGGATCGATAAACCAACACTTCCAGTATGAATGCATATAGTACGGATACCCCGGCTGCTTCCGTAGGACTGAAGAGCCCTGTATAAATACCACCAATAATCAAAACAGGAAATCCAAGAGGCAAAAGAGCCTTCCTTGTCAGCTTCAAACGCTCGCTCCAGTTTGCTTTATCGGCAAGTGGGATGTCAGCCACTTTTGCATAGATGATACTGTAGATGGCAAAACATAAAAAGACAAGCACTCCTGGGATAATTCCGGCAATAAATAAATCTCCGACCGATGTACCTGATACAAGACCATAGATAATCATGCCGATACTCGGTGGAACAAGTAATGCGACGTCACTGGAATTGATGATTAAAGCCATGGCTGACGAGTCTTTATACCCGACTTTCAACAGTCTTTGACGCATCGGTTTACCAATGGCAACAACCGTCGCTTGCGTGGATCCGGAGATCGCCCCGAATAGAGTACATGCGGCGGCAGTCGTTACGGCATAGCCCCCACGTATATGTCCTATAAAAGAACCAATGAAATCCAACAGACGATTAGACGTTTTTCCTGTTGTCATAATATCTGCGGCAAAAATGAACAATGGTACAGCTAGAAGCACATAAGCTTCTATTCCTGTAGAAAACTGTTGCATGAGTATCATGGGATCCAAAGTTGGAAAATAGATGAATATGATGATCAATGGTGCTACCATCAGCGGAATCATCATAGGAAAATTCAAGAAGAGAAGAATCACCATGATTATGAGCATAGTCGCTATCATATCGTTACCCTTTCTTCACCAAATTTTATTATAGATGTGTGCCTTCAAGTTCCTTTGTTTCTTGATCGTTATAATCTTTTGCATCCGTCCCTAGATAGACTTCATCCCGATGGGTGATGTTCACTAACATGTTTCGCAAAAACTGGATACTTCCGAGCAGGAAGCCGATCGGAATAAAGATGTACAAGAAATAGGCTGGCATCTGTAGTGCAGATGTAACTCGGCCTGATTCATAAACATCCAACACATATAATGATGAATAGTACGCAAGGACGAATAAAACGATCGCTGTTACAAAGGGTATGAATATGGCTAACATTTTCCTAACCTTAAATGGAGCCAGGTCATAAAAGGCGGACATACTGATATGCCTTCCTTTTCTTGCTGCATAACTAATCCCCATAAAAGTTGCTACAACTACAGCTATTTGACTGACTTCATCAGCAAATGGCAAAGAATAACTGAAGGTTTCGCGGATTATTGCTTTTCCTACCACCATCAAAGCAATGATGATGACAGCATAACTTAATATGAATTCTTCGATCTTTAATATGATTTTGTCTACTACTTTTAAAAGATTCAAGTATGTAATCCTCCTAAATTTAGTGTTGTAGTAGTTTTTAGGTCAATTACTAAACATCATACCGAATAAGGTAAATTCTCTCAAATTTCTTAAAACAGAATTTTTCGTCTATTTTGATTATATTTTACATTGTAGAAGAAATGTAAAAGTTGCAGGCATATATAATCCTCATACCTCACTATAGATACTAATTGCTCCAAAATCACTAATACTTATTCCTTATTTTGGAAATATTATATCTCAATATGGAAAATGATAGACTACAGAGTCCCCGACCCTTTCATATCCAATTTTTTTATATATTGAATTGGAAGTCGGGTTGGCCAAATCAGTGTAAAGTGAACAAAAGGAGTAACCTTGGCCTAGCAATTTATTCGTTAGATGCCATACAACCTGGGAGGCATATCCGTTTCGCTTAAACTCATCTGGGGTGTATACCGCATTAATGGTAGCACCGTTTTTTGTCGACCTTGCTCGACTTGCCATGGATACAGGTTGGCCATCTATGACCCAAAGATGTAATCGTTGAGTTTCAATTAACTCTTTTGTCAATTCCGGGACACGCTCACGCACATAAGATTCCCCTACTTCCACTCCATATTGTTGGATCCACTTTTCTAAAAATCCCTGGTGTGAAAAATCTGCTACAATTAATTCACCTGGTTGTTCGGGGATCTGTTTCAACCTGTTTAATTGATGAATTCCTTGCTCCATCTGCAATTCAGCTCTCTGACCTGTAAGGGCTTCCCACTCTTCCAAGAACCCTTGCACACTCTTTTTATTTCCTATAACGCCTGGAACTTCATACTTTCCATCAAATAAAAATTTTGCAAATGCTTCGAGGTGGGAAGGGTGGCCATTTTCCAAAGATGGAATAATCCATAAATGGGGGGCTGTCCTTATCGACATGAATGTAGTTTTATCGTTTTCTTGAATATAGATGAGATCACAATTCCTTTTTCCGCCGGATTCTTTCATTCTTTCTAAAATCCCAAGTGGGAGATTGTTCTCTGCTTCCTTACTCAACAACAACGGTTCCACAGCTGTGAAAAACTTGATTAGATCGCTCTCATAACTTATAGTCATAACTACATACCCCTTTTCTTTCTGCTTGAAACATTTTTTTTGTTAATATTCTGAATATAGTTAAATTTCCTATTATTATACTTTCTTACGGAAAGAAGAACAACACAAGAAAGGAAGGTCTTTAATGACAAAAAAAGAGATTCAAGACCAAATCGCATTCCTGAAATCCGATTATATTCGCATTCAAGGAGATTTGGATAAACTAGAAGCTGCTGGTGGCAATATTCAAAATGCTGAAGAACAGCTTGCTCGTATGGAGAAAGAGCTTAAAGAGCTAAATCAGCAACTTGCAAAAGCTGAAAAATAAAAATGACGGAGGTGATATCACCTCCGTCATTTTTATTTTGTCTTATTGTTTTCTTTACCTTTCCTTTGCCCTTCCAGCTTCTCCTGAATTTTCTCAAATTCCTTACTAGGAGGCATCAGCGAAACAATCACATCGCCATTTTCTGCTTTATATTCCATGTTTGGTGTAAAGAAGTCCACTTTGCCGGTAGAGCGTTTGACAAATAACATCAAAGCGTGCTCATCCATGTTCTCCACATAATCTTCATAGGGGTATTGATCCGTAATTGTCGTTTTACGGAACACATATCCATTTTCCACCCGTGCATTCAGTTCTTCCCATGATGCCCCTTCCTGGAAAAGTACTCTCCCTCCGATGGTATGGACCAAGTCTTCCAAGTTATCTCCCTCTTTATTGCTCAAGCTGAGCTGAAAGGAGTTATTTCGCCCATACTCCGGAACGAACGTCGTACAAACGAGCGCATTATAGGAATCCAACTCTGTTGCAGCAACCAAATATTCATAAGGAGTCATATCCAAATAATATTCCGTTTGTTCAGATAATATTTCGCCATGATAGGACTTCATTCCTCGTGAGCGAGCTCGGGACAGCCTCTCCCATGAAGAGTCTGTAATAAGGACAGGGATTTTCAGCTCTTCTAATGTTTTGGCCAACCCTGTAGTAAAAGCACTTCCACCAACAATAAGGACACCTGGTGGTCCTTCCATTGATAAACGCAATTTACGAGCAAGCCATCCAATGGAAAAACCATGAGCGACAACTGTTGTGAAGACGAGCGCAAAGGTCAAGGAAATTAAAATCGACGCATCCTCGAATCCCTCTTCCAACAGTACACTAGCAAAATAGCTCGCAACGGTTAGGGCAACAATCCCTCGTGGAGCAATCCATCCCACCAAAAGTTTTTCTGATTTCGATAAGTCCGTACCTACTGTGGAGAGGAATATAGATAATGGACGGACAATGAATAGCATCAATGCAACAAAACCTATGATCTGTAAGTTAAAGATTTCAAGAAGTGTTTCAACCGTCAAAGATGCTGTTAACATGACAAAAATGGTAGAAATCAATAATAATGATATATTTTCTTTGAAGTGCCTCATATCCGCAATCGAAGAGATGTGCATATTAGCAAGCGTCATCCCCATTGCAGTAACAGAAAGCAACCCTGTCTCGTGCATAATTTCATCAGCTATGGTAAAGCACGCGATAACTACTGCAAACACGGCAGGAGACTTCAAAAATTCAGGGATATACCCTGTTTCAAACATCCAGCCTACACCTTTACCGCAGACCCATCCCAGGAAAACGGCAAATGCGGACGCCGCGAAGAATAACATTAGAGCAGACGGATCATTATCTGTTAAGAAAACTATAATTTCAAAAGCGAATACAGCTAATAGCGCCCCAATCGGGTCAACAATAATGCCTTCCCACTTCAGAATCTTAGCTGGACGGGGCTTTAGCTTCGCCTGTCTCAATAGCGGTAAAATGACAGTAGGACCTGTAACGATAAACAGTCCGCCGATAGTAAATGCAACAGCCCACGATAATCCGGCTACATAATGAGCGGCCAAAGAGCCTAAAATCCAACTTAGAAATGCTCCGAAAGTAACGATACGGAATACAGGTCGTCCCAGTCCCTTAACTTCTTTGAAGTCTAAATTCAAGCTGCCCTCAAAAAGGATAACAGCTACTGCTAAAGAGATTATAGGTTTGTATAAATCACCGAAGTCTTGTTCCGGATTCATCACTCCCAGTACAGGACCTGCTAAAAGACCAGCTATCGACATGACTACAATCGCCGGAAGTCTGAACCTCCATGCCACCCATTGGGAGCCGACACCGAGAAAACCGATCAACATCAGTTGTAATAGTAGGGAATCAATCATTGGGTATTCCCCTTGTATTCATATGGTATATGTACGGGCACAAATTGATATAGACAATATTTTATATCCCGTTCCCCCTTCTGTAAACTAACTTGTCTTTATAAATGCATATCCATTAATAAAGTATTATTCATACTGGTAATCATAACCTTTTTAAATTTTCTAAAAAAATAATTGACAGAAAGGTATGACATTGATAGTATTACGGTCGTGCCAAAAGAAAATTCATTATATCATGAATTTATGAACCCCCACTACATTGCCGCTCGCCTTCTGGATAAGAGCGCTTTTTTTACGCAAAATAAATAGACATCTATGAGGAGGAGCGAGATATGAAAGCAAAAGACACCATTTTTGTCGGATTTACGTTATTCGCTTTGTTCTTTGGTGCTGGAAATTTAATTTATCCTGTTTCCTTAGGCATTGAATCAGGAACTTCTTATATACCTGCAATCATCGGCTTCGTTATTACTGGAGTAGGGTTGCCGATCATAACTGTGGCTGCTATATCTCTTGTAAGAAATGGTGCGGTTCAATTAGCCGGACGAGTTCATCCGATGTTCGGTCTATTATTCACCGCTATGGTCTATTTAGTCATCGGTCCATTTTTCGCAATACCACGTGCGGCGAACGTAGCCTTCGAAACAGGAATCGCCCCTTTTACAAACGGAAAATCAATGGCCCTCTTCATTTTTACGGTCTTATTCTTTTTATTCGTTTATTGGGTCAGCCGAAATCCTTCAAAACTAGTTGACCGTGTCGGCCAAATCCTGACACCTGTTCTTTTTATAGCAATTCTCGCTTTAGTTATCGGCAGTTTCTTTATCCTGGATGGTCCCATACAACCAGCGGGTGAAAAATACCAGGCACAACCATTCTTTACCGGTTTCATTGAAGGCTATTTAACCATGGATGCTATTGCTTCCTTAGCCTTTGGAATCATTGTTGTAGCTTCATTCCGCGATCGCGGGGTCACAGATCCCAAGCAGATAACATCCCTCACGCTAAAAGCAGGATTGGTTACAGCTGTCGGTTTAACGAGTGTATATGTTTCCATAGGATGGATTGGTGCTAAGATGGCGACAGAAGGCTCCTATGATAACGGCAGCGCTATTTTGGCCGGTGCAGCTCAAATCCTTTATGGAGATGTCGGTACGATATTACTAGGATTGATTGTCGGGCTGGCCTGTTTGACCACGTGCATCGGCTTGACTGTTGCTTGTGGCCAATTCTTTTCTAAACGAGTACCAGGACTTTCCTATCAACATGTGATTATTATCGTATCGTTGATCAGTTTTGGAATATCTAACATAGGATTGAACCAGATTATTGCTTATTCTGTACCCGTGCTTGTTTTCGTTTATCCAATTACGATTGTTTTAGTGGCGTTAACGTTCATGAGTCGTCTATTCCGTCATTCCACATACGTATATAGAGGGGCGATTCTATTTACATCCGTCATCGGGATTTATGATGGCCTTGTCGCTTTCGGTGCGGACGTAAGTGCTATAGAACCTTTGATCAGCCAACTTCCTTTATTTGAGTTGAATCTAAGCTGGGTCTTCCCTGCCCTGATTGGCGGATTGATCGGTTTTCTCTTCCAATATTTAAAAGGAGAGTTCCCACCTAAAGAAAGTTATCAAAATTAGCACCTATGAAAATCCCTCTCCATTTTGGAGAGGGATTTTTTAGGTGTTCTTAACTTGATCTGCTCGTTATTGATCCAATAAAGCCACACTGACTTTCACATCAAGGTTCTGGCCGCCACCGCGGTAAACACCTTGAAGAGGACTGACATCTGCATAATCCCTGCCAGTGGCAATTCTTATATGCTGTTCTAGGGCCTCCACATTATTGGTAGGATCGAGCCCAATCCAACCGATACCTGGAGCCATTACTTCTACCCAGGCATGTGTCGCCGCATCTCCGATAAGTGCTGAATCTTCGCCAACATATAAATAACCACTAACATATCTGGAAGGGATCCCCTGGGATCTCAGGACACTTATCATAATATGAGCATAATCCTGGCAAACACCAGCATGAAGCGGCCATGATTCACATGCTTTAGTGTTCACCTGCGTTACCGTTGTATCATAGCGGATGGACCGGTTAATATATTCCATCAACCTCAATGAAAAACGGATAGGATCATTAGCATCACCGACTTCATTCATAATTTCCTGTATTTGTTCTTTATATAAAAAGGTGTAGGGTGTCTCATTCAAGTACGCAAGATAATGATGTCGGAAAAGCTCTGAATGGAAAATGGACCTCATTTCGTCCGAACACTCTAACATGCGGATTAATGGGCTTTTTTGGATACTGACCGTTGAAATGGTCTTCAATGTGAGATGTTGATGCTTTTCAGGAATGAAAAATGTCTCCACATGATTTCCCCACAGATCAATATGTTCCTTCGTCATAGAACCGGGTGTGATTTCTGTCCGATATGCCAATAATCGTTGGCATTCATCAGTACGTGGTTTTAGTCGAATATGATTCATGCTCTGATCAACGTAATTATCGTAATAAAAAGTGTTGGTATGTTGGATATGATATTTCACTACCTATTCCTCCTGTGTATCTTTGCGTCTTTCTATTTGGCATGGACTGGCTCTATTAGGTAATAAGTTTCAGAGAACATGCGGCTGAGTGTCGAACACCGATTCTGGAAATGATCAAGGAAAGACATTAGCTGATTCATATCCATTTCGTTGATATCTGTTTGGGATATTTCTTCCTGGATCAGTTCCAGCAGTTGAAATAGGTCTTCAGAATAATGGGATACTTTCCCACCCTCAAGCTTGGAGGCAGCTTCCAGGACATGGTCCATACAATAACAAATGGATCTAGGGAAGGTCTCTTCTTTAATGAGAAAGCTGAGCACATGTTTTGAATCCATCGTTGGCGGATGTTCTTTAATATAGGCATCATAACCATTCAAAAATTGAAGTGCAGTCAACCAATAGTAATAATGATCTGTCGCAACATTCGTCTCTTTCCTGTTTTTCTCGCAAGTGACATTCAAAATTCGAGCTGTTTTTTCTGCGCGCTCCAGCCACTTGCCAATTTTGATGAATGTGTAAGGGGTTCCCCTGCTCATGCTTGATTCAATGACACCCTGTGAAGTCATCGAAGTTTTGATCACCTTTTTCAAATAGTCTTGAGTGTGTTGCCTGGTGCTCGGAAGTTCCTGCCAATCTTTTTGATCCAAATGGAATTCATTCAATACTTCCCACAATTCTTCAGGAAGGATATCCCTTGTCGAGCGGGCATTTTCTCGAGCATAGTTCATGCCATTCATTAAAGAATTAAGATTGAATGGACTGATAGTGAGATACTGGATGAGGGTATCACGATCTAAACGTTCATAAAGCCCGTAATAATCCTTAGCGGAAGCACAAATCTCCAA
The DNA here is from genome assembly GCF_900114165.1 of Halobacillus dabanensis. Classification (GTDB taxonomy): domain Bacteria; phylum Bacillota; class Bacilli; order Bacillales; family Halobacillaceae; genus Halobacillus; species Halobacillus dabanensis. The sequence goes on along the minus strand of NZ_FOSB01000018.1, from coordinate 2,431 downwards.
AATTTCTTCCCAGTCTCGGTCTACGGTTTCTTGATTCGAAGCCTCCAACATGTGAATAAGTTGGACACTTAGCACCCTTGCATTATTTTCGGCCCTCTCTATGTTTCGAGACATCCAATAAAGAGAATCCGCTACACGACTAAGCATGTTGCTCACCACTTTCCGCCAAAATCCATGTATCTTTCCCGCCTCCACCTTGCGAAGAGTTCACGACTAATGATCCTTCTTTAAGGGCAACTCGCGAGAGCCCACCTGGAAGCACATTCGTTGTTTTCCCTTGCATGACAAACACCCGTAAATCGACATGACATGGATAAAAACGACCCTCCTGGTAAGCTGGCGCCCGTGACAATTTAATAGTCGGCTGCGCAATATACTGGTGCGGCTTTTCGATAATTTTCCTCTTGAATTCCTCTCTCTCACTTTCTTCTGATTGAGGTCCAATTAACATATCATACCCTCCTGAGGCCCCGACATTTTTGATTACGAGTTCCTCAATATGGTCCAATACATATTCAAGTCTTTCGGGATCACTTAAGGAATACGTCTCCACATTCGGAATAATGGGATCTTCATCCAAATAGAATCGGATCATATCAGGCACATACACATACATCGCTTTGTCATCAGCGACTCCATTACCGATTCCGTTAAGTATGGAGACATTTCCTTTCCGGTATGCTCTAAGTAACCCTGAGACACCTAGTGCTGAATCTGGACGAAAAGCTTCTGGGTCCAAAAAGTCATCATCGATCCTTCTATAAATAATGTCGACTCGTTTGAGTCCACGAATGGTTTTCATATAAACGACATCATCTTTAACGGTCAAGTCTCTCCCTTCGACAAGCTCAATCCCCATCTGTTGAGCGAGAAAAACATGATCGTAATAAGCAGAATTGTAGATGCCTGGCGTTAACAAGACAGCTGTCGGCGGTTTGGTTGGGTTAGCATTCATTGGCAGATGACTGGTAACCGCTTGATGGAGTTCAGAGAGTTGATGTTCTAGCGTTTCTATCGAATGCTGAAAGAACAATTCAGGATAAACTTGTCTCATTACATAACGATTTTGAAATACATAAGACATACCAGATGGATTTCTTAAGTTATCTTCCAGCACTCGATATTGTCCTTTTTCATCTCTTATTAAATCGACACCTGCAAGAAAGATATGGTTCTTCAGTGGTATATCCAAACCGCTGACTTGTCTGCTATAATAGTACGGATTATTCTCGATCAAGTCTTTAGGGATAATCCCTGCCTCTACAATTCGTTGCTCATGATAAATGTCGTCTAAAAAAAGATTGAGAGCTGTCATCCGTTGTTTCATGCCTGCCTCAATTTTCTCCCAATCGTCCCTGGGGATAATGATCGGAACAAAGTCGAAAGGCATCGTTCGTTCCGTTCCCCCTGTATGGTTATAAACGGTGAAGGTGATTCCTTGTCGCAGGAAATTCAGTTGGGCTGTTTCATGTTTATTCAGTAGCTCCCGCTCTGTAAATTGATTCACCAACTGGTAAAACCATTGGTAGTGGCTTTTGGGCGCACCATCTTTTTTCATCATTTCATCAAAATAAATGCCTGTTTGGTAATTTGTTAACACGTCCTCTCCTCCATTCATACTTACTATAAATCCCATACCCTTAGTTTACTCTAGTCACACGTAAATTGTAAGAAAATTTAAACTTTTAATCACCAATATAAAATCCCTCCATCACAATAGCTCCCTGTTGTGTAAGACTCAGTTTCGGAATATTTTTGTGCGAATATGGTGGTTTGGAAAACGTCTCGCTTTCCGCGGGGATGGCGTCAAGCCTCCTCGAGCTAAAGCTCTGCGGGGTCTCGCCTGCCAATCCATTCCCGCAGGAGGCTCCCCGTTTTCCCACCCACCATATGATAGATAGATGCTCGAAACTATCTTCCCAGAAGAGGAAATTTGGGTGCGGAAATGCTATAACCTCGACGGTATAGCCTGATTCTTGCAGTCACATATGGCAGGTACACGCAAGATGATTTCGAGAAACACATATAGGTAAGGGGCGGAGGGGAATGTTGAGACTCCAGCGGGAAAAAAGTGCTTGGTGAGACCCCGCAAGGCTGTAGCCTGAGGAGGCTCACCGCGCTCCCGCGGAAAGCGAGTTATTCCGAGACCACTGAAAAAGTACGGTATTTTTTGTGAGAATACGGCTCAGCCCATAAAAAAACTCCCAAGGTCCATAAAAATGGATCTTGGGAGAGGCTGGTGGCCTCAGGTAGAGGATATTATCTTCGCTATCCTCTTCAAGTTAACCGCTATTGCCGTTAACTTGGTTTGTGAAGACACACTTCTTAGACCATACCCTTCGGCACGATCTAAACCATGGAAATTCTTCATTTCCCCATTCTTTCGTTCTTGTGCTGCACGTTCTTTGTATATCTCTTTAAATTCTTTGGT
>NZ_FOSB01000017.1 GCF_900114165.1 Halobacillus dabanensis | reverse complement strand
CTGTTGTTATAAGCGTAAATCGCTCTATAACAGGCTTTCCGCGTGCAGAATAGCTTATTAGGAGCTCATTCTTCTCCAATTACCATGTGTATGAAGCAGCTTTTTCCGTAAGTGGTTTCGAGACCCTTATATGGCAAAGGGGCGGAGGGGAATGGTGAGACTCCTGCGGGAAAAAAGTGCTTGGTGAGACCCCGAAGAGCAAAGCTTGAGGAGGCTCACCGCGCTCCCGCGGAAAGCGAGCTATTCCCCGCAGCCCCATCCACTCAATAAAAGTCTCGAAACTGAGTCTTCAAGAATAGGGAGCTTTACTTTAATAAAAACAAGGCTGCTGGTCGTCACCAGCAGCCTTGTTTTTGATAAGCCATTATTCTTTCACCGTTGCGCTTCGTTCCCTTAATTTAAATTTCTGCAGTTTTCCACTCGCGTTCCTCGGCAGTTCATCGACAAATTCATACCGACGTGGCCGCTTATATCTTGCCAATCTATTTCCAGAGGTACAAAACTCATCCAAATGCTGATCTGTTATATCGCTGTCTTTCCTCACTATATATGCAACAACACGCTCTCCCCACATATCATCCGGTTCACCTACGACAGCCGCATCTAAAACACTCGGATGGTCAAATAAGACATCCTCCACTTCTCTGGAATAAATATTCTCTCCACCAGAAATAATCATATCTTTCACCCGGTCGCTCACCCAGAGATATCCGTCCTCATCATAGGACCCTATATCTCCGGTATGATACCAGCCTTTGTATAAAACTTCCTCAGTCGCTTCCGGCCTATTGTAATATTCCTTCATCATGCTCGGTCCTCTAACTATAATTTCCCCGAGTTCTCGCGGTTTACATATTTCTTCAGGCTCCGCTGGTCCATGTTCATTTGTTCTTACTACTCGTACTTCATGATTCAGTAACGCCCTTCCTGCTGAACCAGCTTTAGACACTTGCTCTTCTTCTGTCAAAGCAGTGATTGCTGGCCCCATCTCTGTCATACCATATGCCTGGAGGAGTTGGACTCCTAAGGCATCATGCAGCTGCATCGTCAGAGCCGGAGCCATTGGCGCTCCTCCGTAGAGGCCTTGACGTAGTGTTTGGAAGTCCTCTTTTGAAAAGTCTTCCTGCAACATCATATTCCACATCGTAGGTGCTGCAAAGAAAGAGGTGATTTGTTCCTGCTTCACCGTTTCAATAACTTCAGTTGCCTCAAAGTGGTGCAACAGTACATTCGTTGCTCCAATCATGACACGAGGGAAGAAAGCGCAGTGTAATTCTGCACAATGGAAAATCGGAGCGACTGTCAACCCACGATCCTTTTCTGTAAGCCTCAAGCAAGCTGTCATTATCAAAGCCTGGTCCACCATATGTCGGTGGGTATGAACGACACCTTTAGGAAGGCCGGTAGTCCCTGAAGTATACATAATGGCATAAGGATCATTTTCATCTAACTCACACACTGGACGCTCTGAAGTCACACCCTCAATCCGCTCATAATAGTTCATAGCGTAAGGAAGTTCTTCTTCATCGATGGACCAAAATTCGACATTTGACATTGTTTTAGCTACAGGAGCGATTGGAGCTGATGTCATTTTTTCAAATACGACCACTTTCGGATCAGCATCCTGCAAAATGAACGCAATCTCCTGTTCCGTCAAGCGGAAATTGATTGGATTGAATATAGCACCAATCTTCATGCATGCAAACAATGTTGTCGCAAATTCCGAAGTATTGAAAAGGACTGTCGACACTTTATCTCCTTTCTCCACCCCGGAAGCACGGAGAGCATTAGCTGCACGATTGACTTCCCGATCCCATTCCGCATATGACCACCGTGTTCCCAAACGAAGATCCACTAAACCTTCTTTATCCGCATACTTAGCCACCGTCTGCTCAAACATACTCCGTAGTGTTGGTCCCATCTTTATCGACTCCTCTTTGTTTTTTCTCTGTTTAACGAAGGTATAGAATATAGAGCATAGAAAACCTTCGTTTATCAGAGTTCATTCAATTAACCAGAAACATTGCCAAGAGACAGAGGTCGATGAACAGTGCAGGCAAGGCGCGCTTTCCTTCCCTACAAAAATGTCTTACAGGAGTGAAACGAATCAAAAAAGCTACCTTCCTACCTCTAAAGCAAGATTGACACCCAACTCATTTCGGTTGCATACGTATGGCTCCGTCTAAACGGATCACCTCCCCATTCAGCATTGGATTATCTATGATGCTTAAAGCTAACTTCGCAAATTCATATGGTTTACCCAACCTTTGAGGGAATGGCGTCATTTTCCCTAATGCGTCGCGTGCTTCTTCCGGCAATTGCTCAAACATAGGCGTTTCAAACAGTCCTGGTGCTATCGCCATGACTCGCACACCATGACGGGCTAGCTCCCTTGATATAGGCAAGGTCATTCCAGCAACACCACCCTTGGATGCACTGTAGGCTGCCTGCCCTATCTGCCCATCAAAAGCGGCAATAGAAGCTGTATTAATAATCACGCCTCGCTCTCCATATTCATTCACATCATTTTCTTGCATTTTAGAGGCAGCAAGACGGATGACATTGAATGTGCCAATCAAATTCACCTCAATCACTTTAGAAAAAGACTCCAGATGGTGGGGACCTTCTCTTCCCACCACTTTTTCTCCAATGACAATACCTGCACAATTGACGACGGTATTCACTTTGCCAAAAGTAGCTAAACAAACATCCAACATCCGATTGATTTCTTCTTCGGAAGTGACATCTGTTTTCACAAAAATGGCGCTAGGGCCAATTTCCTGAGCCAGTTCTTCACCCTTTCGATCATTTTGATCTACGATGGCTGCCCGGCCACCATTTCTAACGATTTTTCTTACAGTAGCTTCGCCAAGTCCTGAAGCGCCACCTGTCACAACCGCTACTACTTCTTCTAATTCCACTTTCACCCCTCCAATCTTTCAATGACTGTACCATTCGCCATACCATGACCTTCACAGATTGCAAGCAAACCGTAACGTCCCCCCGACCTTTCCAATTCATGGACTAAGCTCGTCATAAGTTTCGCACCCGTGGCTCCTAGAGGGTGACCGAGAGCAATTGCACCTCCATTTACATTGAGCTTTTCATGAGTCACTCCCGTTTCTTTCATCCAGAATAAAGGAACTGGAGCAAAGGCTTCGTTTACTTCAAACAAATCTATATCCCCCATACTCAGCCCAGCTTTTTGTAGTGCTTGATATGTAGCTGGTACTGGTCCTGTAAGCATTAAAGTGGGATCGGAACCGACGACAGCACGTGATAACACTCTGAAACGCGGCTTCAACCCCAATGCCTCTGCCTTCTTCCGGGACATTAAAAGTACAGCCGCCGCACCGTCACTAATTTGGCTCGCATTCCCAGCTGTTATTTTTCCGTTTTCTTGGAAGACAGTCTTCAGAGCACCAAGAGTATCTACTGTTGTACCCGGTCTTGGGCCTTCATCCTGATACAATACACCGCCATCTCCTCCGACCGTTACAGGCATCATTTCCCTTTCAAAACGTCCTTCTTCTGTTGCCTTCAGTGCTCTTTCGTGACTTTCGGCTGCATAGGAATCCAAATCATATCTGCTTAATCCCCACTTTTCGGCAATCCTCTCTGCAGATTGACCCTGATTGATCATTTCAAAGCGGGAGGTTAATCTGTCATTGAAAGTGGTCCCTTTCATATTTGAAAACATAGGAACTCGCGACATGCTTTCAACTCCACCAGCAATAACTACATCCATATCTCCGCAAGCGATCGCTTGAGAGGCGAAATGGATCGCCTGCTGGCTCGATCCGCATTGACGATCAAGGGTAACCCCCGGAACTTCTATAGGAAATCCTGCTGTCAAAGCAGCAATCCTTGCAATATCCCCTGCTTGTTCGCCAATTTGACTCACACAACCAGCAATAACATCCTCCACCTCTGAAGGCTCTAATGACGCTCGCTTCACCAACTCTTGTAATAAATCAGCAAATAAAACATCAGGTCTGACTTCACTCAAGGCACCATTCCTTTTCCCGACAGGAGTCCGGATGGCTTCTACGATCACCACTTCATTCATTACGTACCCTCCCTAAACTAAATCCATTTTTTTAGCAATAATCGTTTTCATAATTTCATTAGATCCTGCATAAATGGCAGTCACTGGTGCATCACGGAACCTCCTAGCAATTTCATATTCCTCCATATAGCCGTAACCGCCATGAAGATGCATACATTCCACGGCCACCTTTTTGACCAAGTCAGTCGTCCACCATTTGGACATAGATACTTCCTTAACCACATCTTCACCTTTCATATGTGCTTCTATCGTCCGGTCTAAAAACGTCCGTCCAATTTCTATTTCTGTGTGCAATTCCGCTAACTTAAATTGAGTATTCTGGAAGGAAGCAATCGTACTTCCAAAAGCTTTCCGTTCTTTTACATAATTGATTGTCAATTCAAGCATACGCTCACAAGAAGCGATCGCCCCGATTCCTACAATCAATCGTTCTTGTTGTAGTTGATTCATCAAGTAATAAAAACCTTCCCCTTGTTTTCCTAATAGATTTCCTTTAGGGACAGCCGCTTCCTCAAAAATAAGTTCTGAGGTATCCTGGCTATGCAGTCCTATCTTCTCCAATTTCCTTCCTCTGGTGAAACCAGGAGTATCTCTTTCAATCACTAGAAGACTGACTCCTTTATACGCAGGTTCCGCTTTAGGATCTGTTTTACAAACGACGACAATTAAATCCGCATGAATACCGTTCGTGATAAATGTTTTTTCACCATTGACGGTATAATAATCGCCGGTTTCTTTGGCAGATGTTTGAATAGCAGCTAAATCAGATCCAGCTCCAGGCTCCGTCATCGCTATTGCTGTTATACACTCCCCTGTCGTACATTTAGGAAGCCACTTCCGCTTTTGCTCTTCTGTTCCATAAGCTTCGAGGTAAGGAACAACAATGTCATTATGCAAGCCAATTCCAATTAAACCTGTGCCGACCTTTTCTAATTCTTCATTGATAATAACGGAATACCCAAAGTCAGCCTCGTAACCTCCATACTCTTCCCTCAGCCATGGGCACAAATATCCTTGCTCTCCAAGCTTTTTCCAGAACGAGCGGGGGATCTCACCTTTCTTCTCCCACTCTTTGTAATACGGGTAAGCTTCTTTCTCTAAAAACTGCTTTAATGATTTACGTAGGATTTCATGTTCTTCTGTTATGTATGATGCTTTCATTTTCGTCCTCCCTGATGGTTATCTCTTAACTACTTCATGTATTTCTCTCCCCCACCTTGGGTTTCCTGCCTAATTCAGAAAACGCTTACACTTTTACCTATTTAGTTTTTTTTAGACAAATAACCCCCCCTCCATATACTCTTCAGTTAAATGGCAGTATTCTTGAATACTTGATTTCGAGGCTTTGAGTGTGAAATCATTCTTCTTGATACTTTCCATAATACATTACTGGTGCAACATTGCAGGAAAGCATATAATAGCCCCTCCCATGAAAGTTCCCTATTACTGTTCTTATATAATTTCGATATCCTAATTTAAGTAATGGTTTGTGGGGAATTGGGAGACTCCTGTGGGATGAACATGATAGGTGAGATCCCGGAAGACGAAGTCTGAGGAAGCTCAACACCTGCCCACGGTAAGCGAGTGGTTCCCAACAAACCATTCGCACCCAACCACAGCCTCGAAACTGAGTCTTACAGAATAGGGAGCTTTTATGTAAAGGGGAATGAAAAAACAGCCCGGTTTGGACTGTTTTTCTTTGGACTACCCGATAATTTTTTCTATAGCAAAAGCTACCCCATCTTCTTGATTAGAAGTTGTAACAAATGCTGCTTCTTTCTTGACAGCATCCTGAGCATTACCCATAGCGACACCAAGGCCAGCTTCTCTTATCATAGCCATATCATTCATACTATCTCCTACAGCCATCACTTGCTTCATCTCAATATCCAGCCATTCACAAACCTTTAAAAGGGCTGCCGCTTTATTGACACCGACCGGATTAATTTCAATATTTGTAGGACTGGAATTGGTTACTTCCAGATCTTCATTCGCATTCAGCTCATCAAGGATCACCCGTCTTACCTCGTCATCCTCTATATCGTATCCGAACTTAAGCCACTCATAGTCCAGAATTTCTTTATCAAAAGGATTTTGGGTGTTATATAAGCCTTGAACTGTCGAAGACCAGAAATAAAGGTCATGCTCATTTTTCAACTCCCACAGGCGTTCGACATGTTTATGTGCTAATATATTTTGGTCTACGAGGTTAAACTCGTGGTCATAAATCTCTCCGCCGTTGATCGTCACGATGTAGGAAGAGCGTCCAAGCGATTCTGCAATATCACGGCAACGGGATAACGAACGTCCTGTACTGAGTACGACATGAATACCTTTTTCTTTTGCTTTTTTAATAGCTGCAGCATTTGCTTGTGAAACTTCCCCCTCATTATTGACGAGGGTTCCGTCCATATCCAGAGCGATTAATTTTATCTCTCTTGTCATTAATGTCACGTCCTCTCTTCTCTCCACCCCATTTTAATACAACGAGCACTCCTACACAATTCATCAGCCAGACCTCTTGGGCCTGGCTGATGATTATTGTCCTCTATATTCTATTTTTATTTCTTCTAACGCCTTTGGGTCTGTCAATAACACAAGGCCTGTATGCCCTAGTGCCTTTGCACCTTTGATCAGAGCCTCATCCCCTTCTTGAGAGCAGGCCGCTTCTCTGAATTGGTCTGTATGAGCCACTAGACTTTCAGGACCAATTTTAATATAGGGGTGGATGGTTGGCACTACTTGACTGATATTCCCGGCATCTGTGGAGCCTAAGCCTTTTCTTTCTTCATAATACTCTTCACCAAGTGCTGTGATTTTTTCTTGGAATATACGATCGAACCGGGGAGTAACTTTAAAATTATCCACGCCATTTTGTATCCGAGTCATTTTGTAGGAAGCACCTGTCATATCAGCTGCTCCTTTAGCGATATTGTCTGCCTTTTGAGTCAGAGTGTCACACGTTTCTCTTGTAGCGGCTCTCAAATAAAAACGCGCGCGTGCATATTCAGGAACAATGTTCGGAGCATCTCCACCATTTAAAATCACCCCATGGATGCGGACGTCCTCTGTTACATGTTGTCTTAAAGCATTCAGACCGTTGTATAGCTGAAGCACCGCGTCTAAGGCATTAATTCCATCCTCTGGGTTACTCGCTGCGTGTGCGGCTTTTCCAAAGAATTCAAAGTCCACCGGGTCTACCGCAAGTGTAGGTGCAGACCCTATCGTTCGGCCAAGCGGATGTACCATCATGCAAGCATCGAGATCCTGAACGAGACCATGTCTTACAAATGTGCCTTTTGCACTCCCGTTCGGTCCTCCCTCTTCCGCCGGAGTTCCGAGCACAACTACTTCTCCGCCTGTTTTTGGCAAAAATTCACTCAATGCAATCGCTGCAGCTACAGAAGTAGTACCTATGATATTATGACCACAGGCATGTCCGAGCCCCGGTAATGCATCATATTCTGCCAAATAACCAATCTTCGGTCCAGGAATACCTGAACTTTTACGTGCTCTGAAAGCTGTCGGATGCTCCGGAATATTATCGTCCACTTCGAAATCAGCTGCCTCCAGAAGAGCTATCAATTGTTGAGAAGCATAATATTCTTCATTTCCTATTTCCGGATTGGCATGAATGAGATGACTTGTTTGGATATATTTTTCCTTTTTTTATCTATACTGTCAGCTAAGGCTTCTTCGAATGACTGTTTCACATCGATTCCCATAAGACCTCTCCTTTACCACCCGATTTCCTCCAACGGGACGAATGTAGGGATTAATGATTGATTGTAAACTTCTTCAATGTGGTTCGCGACGTCTTCTTCTTGATAAAGGTCTACAATCGTTTGATAAACTTCATTATCTGTTTCATCTGCACGAGCGGCGATAATGTTGATGTAAGGTTGAGCTGTTTCATCTTCAATGGCAATCGCATCTTCCACTGGGACAAAACCCGCCTCCACAGCTACACCATTGTTAATGATGGAAGCTGCTACATCCGGCAGGACGCGTGGTGTTTGAGCAGCTACTATTGGTTCAAATGTTAAGTTTTTCGGGTTATCTTCTATTTTGCTTAAATCACCATTGCCATCAAAATCCTCCGGTAAGCCGATGAGACCGGATTGTTCTAGTAAAAGTAGTGCACGTCCCATATTTGTTGCTTCTTTCGGCAATGCAATAGAACTACCTTCAGGAATATTGCTGACATCTTCATATTTTTCAGAGTAGACACCCATAGGTGCAATCAAGGTTGTACCAATAGGAGCGAGATCGAGGTCATGTTCCTCGATAAAAGAATCGAAGTAAGAGACGGTTTGGAAAGCATTCAAATCTATATCTCCATCAGCAAGTGCCATGTTAGGTCTTACATAATCAGCAAATTCAACCAATTCAATTTCAATATTCTCTTCTGCTGCTTTTTCTTTAATTTTCTCCCAGATCGGAACACCGGAACCGTTCAATCCTACTTTGACCTTTTTCGTCTCTTCTGACGCAGCGTCCCCTTCATTTGAGCAACCTGCTAATACTAGTCCTATTGTTAATAAAATACTTAATGATATAATCCATTTTTTCATGATGAATCCTCCTATTGTCTGCGAATTTTTTTAGATGCAAAATTTCCGATAGTTTGAGTGATTTGTACGATCAATACAAGTAGTAAAACTGTGGCAATCATAATGTCTGTTTCAAAACGCTGATAACCATAAGAGATTGCCAGATCTCCAAGACCTCCTCCACCGACAAAGCCGGCCATAGCAGATGCACCAACTAAGCCGATCGTGGCAATCGTCAAATTAAGAACGATAGAACTTAAACCCTCGGGTATATATACACGACGGATAATCTGCCAAGGACTCGCTCCCATGGCTTCCGCTGCTTCAATGACTCCTGGTTTGACTTCTAATAAACTGCTTTCTACTAATCTAGCTATATAAGGAGCGGAAAAAATCACGAGTGGTACCACCGCAGCAGCTGTTCCAATCGAAGAGCCGACAACAAATCTGGTAAAAGGCAAAATGGCAACGAGTAAGATGATGAAGGGTATAGAACGGAAAAAGTTCACCACAGTACTAAACGCATTAAAGACTGGTTTATTTTCCAGTAAGCCCCCTTGCCTTGTCACTACAAGGATAATCCCTAAAGGCAATCCAATTAATGTGGCTGCTAATAGAGAGATCCCTACCATCAGTAACGTTTGATACGTCGCTTCCCAAATCCGCGGCCAAAAATCCATTAAATTAACCTGCATTTGAAGTCACCTCCTGAACGGAAACGGTTTGTTGAATGTGATTGATTACTCGTAGGACTTCTTGATCTTCTCCTTGAAGTTCTACGACAAGGTGACCGAACGGGATACCTTGGAGCTCGGTGATTTGGCCAAATAATACATTGACTTCCACATCGAATTTTTTCGCTACTTGGGAGAGGACAGGCTGACCTGCACTTTCATCTACAAAAGTAACCCTGTAAATATTCCTTGATGCCCCTCTCTCTTCAATCCCATTAAGAATAGAGGCAGGGATATCATTTTCCATCACCGTCCGCACAAAATTTTGTGTAGTCGGATGCTGTGGATTAGAAAACAAGTCAAAGATCGATCCTTTTTCAATCACTTTTCCACTTTCCATCACTGCAATCCGATCACATACCTCACGGACTACGTTCATCTCGTGTGTAATCATCAGAATAGTAATCCCATACTCATCCCGGACTTTCTGCAACAATTTAAGAATCGATTTAGTAGTTTCAGGGTCTAAAGCTGATGTCGCTTCGTCACACAGTAAGATGTCAGGCGAAGTTGCCAATGCTCTAGCGATACCTACCCTTTGCTTCTGCCCACCGGATAACTCCTCCGGGTATTGTTTCGCTTTGTCCGATAACCCGACAAACTCCAGAATTTCATTTACTCTTTGATCCACTTCTTTTTTCGGTGTCCCGGATAAAGATAAAGGAAAAGCAACATTATGATGAACGGTTTTGGATTCAAGCAAGTTAAAATGTTGAAAGATCATTCCAATTCTTTTTCTTACTTTCCTTAAATCCGGTTTAGGTAGCTGCGTCAAATCCTCCCCATTGACGAGTACTCTTCCTTCCGTAGGACGCTCCAGTAAGTTGACTAATCGGATCAAGGTACTTTTACCAGCTCCACTGAACCCGATCACTCCGAAAATTTCTCCCTTATGTACGGTAAAATCCACCCCATCCACTGCACGCAAATCATTGCCATTATGCTGGTAAACCTTTGATACCTTTTCGAACTGAATCATTTTGTCCCTCCTAGATGCAAAAAGAGCCCCTCTTCTAAAAAATAAGAAGAGGGGCTCCCAAAATTTATGAGATGCCGTCTCTTCTCATCTTTCACGTGCATAAGCACATGCTGGAGTTGGCACAGTTTCTGATCGTTTTCGACGGATCAGTTCCGCTGCCGAGGTTTCGTAGGGCCAGTCCCTCCACCTCTCTAGATAAGAAGAAAAGTCATTTGCTTTTTTCATTGATGTTGCCAATCATAATACACTCCTAAACCTTTGTCAATTTAACTCACTAAACTTTTTTGAAAAATCTTTGTTATATGACAAAAGACACTTATTCCTTAAATTTATTCAGCAAAATGGCAGTATTCCGGAAGACTCGATTTCGAGATAAACGGGATCCGTTGCCGTATGGAGAGTCAGGGGTGGTGGGGAAGCTACTCGCTTTCCTGTGGGGGACCTGGCGAGCTTCCTCGGGCGGTCTGCCGCACTACGGGATCTCGCCTACCTCCTTCTCCCACGGGAGTCTCGCAGCTTCTCCACCACCCCATTCGAAGTTAATGAGAAACGAATCCCTTTACCAGGAAGGAGCGTCTTCCAGCATCCCTGTCCTATGGGAATATAACACTCTATAGCAAGGTTTCCATCATGGGAGTACCTTATTCTCATCAGCCCGCTCCCATTAAATCCTACTTTTTCTTGGAGTGGTTTCGAGAATCGATTTTCGCAAGGTGCAGAGGGGAATGGCGAGACTCCTGCGGGAAAAAGTGCTTGGTGAAACCCCGCAAGGCTTTAGCCTAAGGAGGCTCACCGCGCTCCCGCGGAAAGCGAGTCATTCCCCGCCGCACCTATCCACCCATAAAAAGTCTCGAAACTGAGTCTTCAAGAATAGGGAGTGTTTGTGGAAGGGAATGGAGATGATTAATTTAATACGGCGACGGGTATATTTAAAGAGAAGTCATTTTAAGGAGGTATTCTATGTTTCACTACACAGTGGAAACAAATAAAGGGATTGATGACGCAGTGGAGGCGCTGGAAGCAAGCCTTAAGGAAGAAAAGTTCGGAGTTTTATGGAACTTCGACCTCAAAGACAAGCTTCATGAGAAAGGCCTGGCTTTCGAAAAAGAATTCAAAGTACTTGAAGTCTGTAATCCTAAAGAGGCTCAGCGTGTATTGCACGAAAATGTGATGGCTGGTTATTTCTTACCTTGTAAAATGGTTATTTATGAAGACGGAGAAAAAACGAAAATCGGGATGCCTAAACCGACTTCCCTTACTCAAATGGTCGAAGATGCCAACATCCAGGAGATGGCGCGTGACATTGAACACCGTTTAATGCATTGTATGGACGAAAGCGTATAAATAAAGAGAGCTGCTTTTACTGAGCAGCTCCTTTAATACCTCAGCCAAATTACTAAATAACTTTATTGTATTCTTAAATTGCTATGTCGAATTCTTCCATAACTCTTTCTTAGTGTTCAATCGGGGGCAGATCTCCCACCTTCTCCCCCTTTAAAGAAAAATGAAACTCTCCCTGATTCGTGAGCGCACCATAGAAAACCTCTGACACTTTATAATTTCCAAGAACAGTTTGTAACCATTCTTGATCCCTCCCCATCCGAAACAAGATATCCTCTTGTAATTCTCCGTCCAGAATAAGAGGTACATCATAACCCCCGCCCCTATACAAAACGCCCATTTCTTCCCGGGTGGCGCTTTCTTTTTCTTTTTTCAATTTTACTGATAACTGTCCATTCGGTTCTATGAGGGCAAGCTCTACATCATTAAGGACAAACACCTGTTGCTCTCTTAGCATCTGAAGAATATTATCGACGGAATAATGGATACGTGAAATATTTTCTTCCACCATCTCTCCCCGAAAGACCACAATCGTAGGTTCAAAGGTTAACACTTTACCGATTGTTCGATTACGTAATTTCATCCACACAATAAACTTTTGTAAAAGAGCAATAGCGATAATAGCCGTTACAGTATGTACATGGTTGATTTTGGGGTCTGCTATATCAGCCCCTACTACAGAGCCCAGGACAAGGACAACCAAAAAATCGAATACCGGTAATTCTCCGATTGACCTTTTCCCCATAAATAATCCTACCCCTAACAGTAATGGCAATATCGTTACTATTCTTCCGAGCACTTTAAACGTATCCATCCATACATCTTCCATACTAACCATCACCTCTCCCCTTATCTTTGCACACGTTTTTCTACTTATCCTAAAAATAAATACCAGGATGTTGACATTATACCTCTAGGGGTATATTATTGGTCTTGTACTATTCAACAATGAATAAAAAACTTCACAAGGGAGGTCACTTGAATGGAATACAATGATGCCATGAAAAACAGAGTTAAACGATTAGAAGGTCAGCTCCGAGGGGTACTGAAAATGATGGAAGATAATAAAGACTGCAAAGATGTCATCACGCAACTTTCCGCTTCCAGAAGTGCTATTGACCGCGCGATGGGGCTTATTGTAAGCTCAAACCTTGTGGAGTGCATCCAGGATGCTGGTAATCAAGAAAATAAAGAAGATTCTATTAACGAAGCTGTTCAAATGCTTGTCAAAAGCAGGTAATTTTTTTGCAAATCTAAATACCCGTGCGGGTACTTTTACAAAATAGGAGGATGAAAAATGTCTGAGACAAAAAAGACGAATATTATTCTGTTCAGCGGAGATTATGATAAAGCGATGGCTGCTTATATTATTGCGAACGGAGCAGCAGCTTACGATCACGAGGTAACCATATTCCACACATTTTGGGGACTGAACGCACTTCGGAAAGAGGAAAACATTCAAGTGAAAAAGAGCTTTGTAGAAAAGATGTTCGGCAAAATGATGCCTCGCGGGGCTAATAAAATGGGCATTTCTAAAATGAACTTTGCTGGGTTTGGTCCAAAGATGATTAAAGATGTTATGAAAAAACACAATGCAATGCCCTTACCTGATCTTATTGAAATGGCTCAGGAACAGGAGATAAACCTTGTTGCATGTACGATGACCATGGATCTTCTGGGCTTACAGAAAGAAGAGCTGCTTGATGAAATTGAATACGCAGGTGTTGCTGCTTATCTAGCGGATGCAGAAGAGGGCAATGTTAACCTGTTCATCTAATAGGAGGTATGATTTATGAAAACAATGACAGCAAAAGAAGTGGAACAACAATTAGCGGAAGGAAAAGAACTGAACATTATCGATGTTCGTGAAGACGAGGAAGTAGCGGAAGGAATGATTCCTGGCGCCAAACACATCGCTCTAGATACTGTAGAAGCGCGTGCAGGTGAATTGAATAAAAATAAACCGTATATCATGGTTTGCCGTTCTGGTGGCCGTAGTGGCCGCGCATCACAAATCCTTGAAGAAAAAGGGTTCGATGTGACGAACATGGAAGGCGGCATGATGAGCTGGGAAGGTCCTACTAAATAATTTTTCACAAACATTATACCTGTAAGGGTAGAGGAGGAATGTAAGAATGGAACTGAAAACAAATCTTACGCTAGATGCCAAAGGATTGGCATGCCCTATGCCGATCGTTAAAACTAAGAAAACGATGAAAGATATCGAAGATGGGCAAGTTCTTGAAATTCAGGCCACAGATAAAGGGTCTAAAGCAGACCTCGAAGCTTGGGCGAAAAGTGCAGGTCATCAATACTTGGGTACGATTGAAGAGGGAGACGTACTCAAGCACTATGTTCGCAAATCAAGCGGCGAAGATGAACAAGAGATCAAACATCCTAATATCGTTGACAATGAAGACTTAGATTCGCTGCGCAAAAACGATGATATTCTTTTACTAGACGTCCGTGAATCTGCGGAGTACGCTTTTGAACACATCCCTGAAGCAATATCCATCCCATTAGGTGAGCTGGATGAACGTGCAGAGGAACTCGATCGCTTGAAAAATGTATATATCGTTTGCCGTACGGGGAATCGCAGTGATCTTGCTGCACAAAAGTTAACAGAAAAAGGTTTCCAGAATGTTTATAATGTAGTGCCAGGCATGATTGGCTGGTCCGGAGAAACTACCAATCTATAACATTGATTTTTTTAAGAAAATAAATACCCGGGGAGGTAATAAAATGACTGTTAAAAACATGACGGTAAAAGAAATCACAAATAAAGTGTTGAATAACGAAGAGCTTTTCCTTCTTGACGTACGCACAGAAGATGCATATCAGGATTGGAAAATTGAAGGTAAAAACTTTTCTTACTTGAACGTACCTTACTTTGACCTTCTTGATGGTGTCGAAGAAATTGTCGACCAACTGCCAAAGGATAGTGAGATTTCCGTCGTTTGTGCCAAAGGCGGATCCTCTCAGATGGTTGCAGAAATGCTTGATGAAGAAGGATTTGAAAATGTCTACTCCGTTGAAGGTGGCATGAAAGCCTGGAGTGAGCACTTAGAGCCAATTAAAATCAGCGACTTGAAAGACGGCGGAGAGCTTTACCAATTCGTCCGTATCGGAAAAGGCTGCCTATCTTACATGGTTGTTTCCAACGAGGAAGCCGCAATCATTGATTCTACAAGAATGACGGATGTGTATGTAGATTTCGCTAAAAAACTCGGAGTGAAAATCACGAACGTATTTGATACGCACCTGCATGCCGACCATATTTCTGGCGGACGTACTATTGCAGAACTAACAGGCGCCACTTACTGGTTGCCTCCTGAGGATGCCGGAGAAGTAACGTTTGAGTACAAACCCCTTCGTGACGGTGACAATGTCACTGTTGGAAATACCAACATCGATATCAATGCCCTGTATTCCCCTGGTCACACGAAAGGTTCCACTTCTTTCGTCGTGGATGATCAATACTTGATGACAGGAGACATCTTATTCATCGACTCTATCGGACGTCCAGACCTTGCCGGTAAAGCGGACGACTGGGTGATGGATTTAAGAGAAACCCTTTATACACGCTATAAAGACCTTTCAGACGAGCTAATCGTTCTTCCTGCTCACTTCATGATTATGGAGGAGCTGAATGAAGATGGAACTGTAGCAGAAAAACTAGGTACACTATTTGAAAAGAACCACGGTTTGAATATTGATAATCAAGATGAGTTCAGAAAAATGGTGACAGAGGACCTGCCGCCACAACCGAACGCATATCAGGAAATCCGCGAAACAAACATGGGTAAAATCAACCCAGAAAACGAAGAACAGCGTGAAATGGAAATCGGCCCTAACCGTTGTGCCGTAAGATAAACAACACCTGAGCCTGGTTTAGCCGGGCTCCCACTAAATTATTTAAATCACTTTTTGGAGGTATTCAATTATGAACGTAACAAAAACACTTGATGCAACAGGACTAGCTTGCCCAATGCCAATCGTAAAAACGAAGAAAGCGATGAAAGATATCGAAGCTGGAGATGTACTTGAAATCCAAGCAACAGATCAAGGTGCAAAAGCTGACTTGACTGCTTGGGCGAAATCCGGTGGTCACGAACTTCTACAGACAGAAGAAGACAACGGTGTATTCAAGTTTTGGATTAAAAAGGGAGAGTAATCGTAGACACCTGATTACAACCATTATGGATAAAAGGGAACCTCGGATGGTTCCCTTTTTTAGGAGGTAAACAGACTATGGAATTCGGATTAATTATCACGATCTTTCTCATCGGCTTCATAGGTTCTTATATTTCGGGAATGCTTGGGATTGGCGGATCCATCATTAAGTATCCAATGTTATTATACATTCCCTCACTTGTAGGTTCCACAGCCTTCACCGCCCACGAAGTATCCGGCATCAGTGCCGTTCAGGTTTTCTTTGCGACCATCGGTGGTGTATGGGCATACCGGAAAGGCGGTTATTTGAACAAATCCCTCATTCTCTACATGGGTGTCAGCATTCTTATCGGTAGCTTCATTGGAGGATATGGGTCAAGATTCATGACCGAAGACGGAATCAACATCATCTATGGAATTCTTGCACTAATAGCTACTGTCATGATGTTCATACCTAAAAAAGGTATTGATGACAAGCCATTAGATGAGGTAACATTCAACAAACCACTAGCAGCGGTACTCGCTTTAATTGTAGGTGTCGGGGCTGGTATTGTTGGTGCTGCAGGAGCGTTCTTGTTAGTACCAATCATGCTTGTCGTATTAAAGATTCCAACACGTATGACAATCGCTTCTTCCCTTGCGATTACCTTGATATCGTCCATTGGAGCGACAGTTGGTAAAGTAACCACTGGTCAGGTCGAATATTTACCAGCTGCGATCATGGTAGTAGCTAGCTTGATCGCAGCGCCACTTGGGGCTATGGCCGGTAAGAAAGTAAACACAAAGGCCCTTCAAACCATACTCGCCCTGCTTATATTAGGGACAACTATAAAAGTTTGGCTGGATATCTTTTAAATTCACCTATCACTAAGAAAAGCGTATAAACCAAAACGGCTGAAGGAAGATAACCTTCCCACAAATGCTCCAGTTTGCTTAAGACTCAGTTTCGAGGCATCTGGTGAAATGCGAATGGGGGCTTGGAAGCTACTCGCTTTCCGCGGGGAAGACGGCAAGCCTCCTCGGGTTGTGCGCCCTGTAAATTCCACAAATATCTCGAAATCGAGTCTTACACAATACTGCCAATTACAAAAGAAAAGAGCATATAAAACCCCTCCTTTTGCACCGTTCTGCAAAAGGAGGGGTTATTGACTATTCTTCTTTTTTATTACTCTTCATTTCCTCTTCTATCATTTCTGTTTCATCCAGATATCGCAGCAAATCACCGTAGATGATAGAATCAGATGTTTCCAGTTCCTCTTGTGCTTTTTCAAAACCTTCCTCACAAACATCACTTTCTATTTCCTCACCTGTTTCACGATCGTAACATGTGCCTTGAATACCAACATAGTCTTCATTGGCAAAGTTACCTTCGCGAGTAACCATCAACTCTCTTCTATCTTTATCCATTAAATCATGACCGAATTGAATAGGGTTTTCATCTTTAATCCCTAACAAATTTGTCAGAGTAGGGCGAAGATCGATTTGACCGCCAACGGTATGGTTCTTCTCAGCGTCAATTCCTTTACCATAAATCAATAGTGGTACTCGTTGTAACTGGAACTGCTCATAATCATTGATTTCTTTATCCAGGTATTCTCCCATTGCCTTTTGGTGGTTTTCAGAAATACCGAAGTGGTCACCATAGATGACGAGAATCGTGTCTTCATACAAATCAGAGTTCTTGAATTCCTCTACAAATTGCTTCAACGCTTCATCCTGATAGCGGATTGTTTGGAAATAACGGTTTAATGTTCCACTACCTGTTTCACCTTCTTCAATATACTTTTTATCTTCTGGAAGCGTAAATGGATAGTGGTTCGTTAAAGTAATCATTTTCGAGTAAAATGGTTGTTCCATCTCTTTCATCATATTCAATGAATCCTGGAAAAAGTATTCATCCAAATATCCCCAACTGTAGGATTTTTCAGGGGTTACAGGATAATCTTCTTTCGAGAAAAATTCATCATATCCCAATGAATCATACATGACATTACGATTCCAAAACGTTTTGTCGTTGGCATGCATCACATTGGTGAAGTATCCATTTTCACTCAAGAGGTTTGGTAAGCCTCTATATTCGTTCCCCGAATGAGTGAAAAATACGGCTCCACGGTTTAATGGATACATGGAGTTGGCAAGCAAGAATTCAGAGTCTGATGTTCGTCCTTGCTTTACCTGGTGATAGAAATTATCAAAGTATATTCCTTCTTCTTTCAAATCGTTAAAATATGGTGTTACCTCTTCCCCATGAAGAGTATTGTCAACAACGAACGTTTGTGTACTCTCAAGAGAAAGGACAATAACATTTTTACCTTCCGCGACACCTTCCAACCTGTTACTGTCTTCTTGTTTATTTTCATTCAGGTAGTTAATCGCGGGTACTAATTCGTTACTATCTGCAAAAGACCGTTTCATTTCCGTCTGACCTTGAAGAACTGCATCATACACATGGTAATTGATCAAGCCAATGTATTTGACCAGCATATTTCGGTCAAATGTACGTTCCAATAGGTCTGTACGCTCCGTTTCGGCCCACTGTAAGTTAATCATGAACAAAGGGATCGCTATAATCGCTAGAATGAACCCTTCCCTACGTTTCGGTTTGAATACCTGAAATCGAGAAGGTTTCAAATAGAATAATAGAAAAGCAGCAATCAACACATCTACAAACAGCAAAATATCCGAATACTCAAGAATGGTACCGATACTGCCCCCTAAATCAGCCAAGTTTGCTACCTGACTCAACATAGGGATTGTAATGAAATCACTATATTCCCGGTAAAAAAGAATATTCACATACAAAAGGATGGAACCCAAAATATAAGAGACGAACATTCCGCGGCGTCCGCCTAATAATATTCCAATACCGAAGATAAGGAAGATACTACTCAACGGGTTGAATGCTAAAATCTTTGCTTCATTCGAGTTTTCTACATTCAACGAGAAAATGTTCCCTTGTATGTAGGACATCTTCAGCCAAAATAAACCTATTACAAGTGCATAGACTAATAGTTTAAATCCTGTGTTTTTATTAATATATTTATTGTTTGTAAACATTGTAAAACCTCCGTTAAATTACATTACCCTATTCTACCTTATATCAAAGCTTTTTTGTACCATTCTACGGATAGTTTTAATACTCTGTCACATTTGCAACGCTAACATTAAAGGTTCCTGCATAAAAAATGAAACTCTTTACCTACCACCCTGACATTTTTCCTATATCATCCAATTCCACCAATACCCTCTATCTCCTTCACACTTTATATGTTAACCTATATAAAAATAAGTTTACATAAGGAGGGAGGCACAAATGTCAGGTCACAGTGAAAAATTAAGATTCATAGTAAACGGGGCCATTTTCGCAGCTCTCACTGCAATCATGGCTCAGATAGAAATTCCTCTGCCAATTGTACCGATCAGCGGTCAAACATTAGCGGTAGGTCTGACCGCAACCATTCTTGGAAGTAGACAAGGGGCTGTAGCGATGATCGGCTATGCTGCGTTAGGGGCAGTGGGTTTACCTGTCTTTGCTGGTTTCAGCGGAGGTGCGCAAGTACTAGCAGGACCGACAGGAGGGTATATATTCGGCTTCATTTTAACAGCATTCGTTACCGGATATACCCTCGAGAAAACAACTTTCAGTTTGCCAATGGCTATTGTTGCCAATATGGTCGGAATGATCATTACGCTAGTCTGTGGCACCTTCCAACTAAAATTCGTACTTGATATGACATGGAGTCAAGCTCTAACTGCCGGTGTTT
Organism: Halobacillus dabanensis; assembly: GCF_900114165.1. Classification (GTDB taxonomy): domain Bacteria; phylum Bacillota; class Bacilli; order Bacillales; family Halobacillaceae; genus Halobacillus; species Halobacillus dabanensis. Next base: position 33,744 of record NZ_FOSB01000017.1, on the reverse strand, counting down.
ATCCATTCATAGCAGTCGGTCTAATCAAAGCTTTTCTTGCCAGTTGGATCGGTATCACCGTTAGAAGAAGACTTATCCAGGCTCGTCTTATTAAAGGAGATACTCCTTCTGCTGCTTAGTAATTTTATTTAATGAAAGGTTGTTATTCCCCAGGAAATGAAAGAAAAAACGGCCGGAATTTGACTCCGGCCGTTTTTTCTTTCATTCTTCTTCTGTTTGTAAATCTACCAAAATAGTACTAATGACGATAAACAAAGGAACCATCGATATTGTAAATGCAAAAGCAAATGTCATGTCCCCATCCCCCTTTACCAAGTTTGAAAGCGTCCAGAACCCGGTGGTGCATGCTGAATCATGTCAGCCAGCGGAACCGTGTACGCAATAGCTATAAGGACAAAAGCTATTCCAATCCATAGTTTCCAATTTTCTAAGAAGTGCGGGGTAGCAGATGAATCACTTGGGGCAACAGGGAAAGTTTCCCTGTTTTTTTCATTGGCCTGAGGAGCGATCCACCATAGTTGGACTACTATGAAGACCAGCAATGCGGCCGAGAGAAAAAGGATGGACCCGCCGACAGCCATTGTCACATGATTGGACAATATGCCGTCAAACCAGGCTAGGGCATCATCATGAGCATAACCCGTGTAGGCTGTCCGCCTCGGCGCTCCCAATAAACCTAATAGGTGTTGGGCTGTACTCATAAAAACCATGCCTACTGACCAGGAAATCACCTGGATGAAAGCTAACCTCTGAAGTGATTTTGTGAACCTGCGCCCTGTCAAGTATGGAATCAACCAGAATGTCAGTCCAAAAAAGGTCATTGCCACCGGTGTGCCTACTGTAATATGGAAGTGGCCGACCACCCATAAGGTATTGTGTATCACTTCGTTCATTTGAAAACTAGCATTGATGATTCCCCCTGCACCTCCAGGTATAAAGAACGCCATTGCAATGAAGATGGAAGTAAAACGAACATCCTTCCATGGCAATTTACGAAACCAACCGAACACCCCTCTCCCTCCGAGCTCACGTCCACGTAATTCAAATGTCGCAAACATGGAGAATGCCGTCATAAGGGATGGGATAATAACCATAAATGTAAGTACCGTCTGGAGAAACTTCCAGAAGCTTGCAATCCCCGGTTCTGTTAACTGGTGGTGAAAACCGACAGGAATGGAGAACAGAATAAACAGTACAAAGGATAGACGTGCAAGGGAATCACTGAAAACTTTCGTCCCTAAAATCTTTGGTACAATCACATACCACGCCATGTAAGCGGGCAATAGCCAAAAATAGACAAGTGGGTGTCCAAAATACCAAAATAATGAACGGCTAAGCTCGACGTTAATGCCCTCTACCCAACCGAAGGCCCAGGGGATGAACTGGAATAGGACAGCAGCAACCACACCAAGACAAGCAATAACCCAGAGGATGACTGTGGCGACAGTCATGAAGGCAAATAAAGGGCTAAGCTCTCCCTTATTCTGTTTCCGCCATACCCTGTAGTGACCTACAAGAGCAAAGCCCTGCACCCATGTACCGATGACGAAAAGAGCAAGACCAATGTAAAACAAACCATGTGCCTGTAGTGGTGCATAAAATGTATACAACACCGAAGCCTCACCAGCAATGATCATAATAACAACAAGAATAGTTCCTACAGATGTAATAGCAAAACCAATCCAGTTCCATGACAGCACTTTCGGACCGAACGCACCAAGCGTTCTACTCATTCCTGTTTGAAAGAAAGCAAAGATGAAATATGTCGTAAAAACAATGGCTAACAACAAACCGTGAGCTGTCAATACTTGATAATAATCAAGCCATGAAGGTAAGGTTAACGCATCATTTCTAATAAAAACTTGGAACAATCCACATAATGTACCGATCAGAAAGGCAGTATAGGCAAAACCCAAGTTTGCTAACGCGAGTTTTCTTTCCCCCTTGGGAACTTTAGAATTAATCATTGTTCTATCACCTCGATTTCTGTACTCATGAAATGATGACCTGATCCACAATACTCATTACACACAACCAAGTACGTGCCAGGCTCATCAAACGTATGTTTTTTATGGTTGATCTCCCCTGGCACGACCATCATGTTGACATTCGTTTTAACAATGGAAAAACTGTGGACCACATCTTCACTAGTGGCGGTAAAGGTGATTTCTTTCCCTGCAGGAACTTGGACTTTACCAGGGTCATATCCAAAGGCTTTAGCAGTCATGATGACCTCATAAGTTCCATCCTCCCTTTGATATAACCCAGGGTTATCGAATGGTGCCGTTTCATTCACTTTTTCAGGGTCGATCTTCATATGCCCCCCTGAAGGTGTATGGCCTTGATGAAAAGCACTGACCCCTACGACAGATAAAAATAGAATGAGTGCTACAATCCCGAAAATGAGCCAATTTTTTTCATACTTGTGTAAATGCATAGTATCCCCTCCTACAAACGGTTGATATATAAAAAGTAAATGCTCACCCACATAATGATGATGATTACTCCAACAGCCATGACACTGATGAACGTCCCTTTTAAATTCAGGTTTGAATCGTGGTCTTTCTTCATTTCCCCGCCCCCTACAATCTTTGTTTGACCTACTTTCATTGTATCGGGAGGCCTTTCGAGAAAGTATTGGGGAATCCCCCCATCTTCCATAGTGAAATCCCTTAAATGGAAGCCTCCCTTAATTGCAAGGCCCTGGAATCAATTCAAAAATAGCCAGAAGACCATACTCCCTCTTTATGTGGTAGAGGTTTCTTCCATAAAAAAGAAGCTTGAAACAACTCAAGCTTCTAAGGGGATGGCTAATTCTATTTTTGTACCTTGTCCGTATGAGGAATGAATTTGAAGGAAACCTCCGATCGACCGAGCCCGCTCTTCCATGCTGAACAAACCTACACCATTCCTGTACTCATCGGGAGAAAAGCCAGCCCCTCCATCTTCAATACAGACCAACAGCTCACGTTGATTTTCTTCTGATATGCTCACTCTCGCCCTTTTTACTCCCGAATACTTCCGTACATTGGTCAGTGCTTCCTGAATGATACGATAAATACTCGTTTCTACTTCTGGAGCTAAACGACAACGGACTTCTGTATGAAAATCCACCTTCAGGCCATAGGATGTACCAAGTCGGTTCAAAAAGGATCGGACAGCCGGGATCAAGCCTAATTCATCCAGGGCCGAAGGGCGTAATTCCCAGGACATGTCTCTCACATTTTGAATGAGTCCACTGATATCTGCTGTCATCTGCTGAATTAATGGGTGGCCGAACTCCTTCTCCAAACGATGCATACTGATCAGCAAACTATATAATTCTTGACCTACTCCATCATGAAGTTCACGGGAAACATGTTTTCGTTCATTTTCTTGGACGTTAATAAGACGTGTCATCATATGTTGTAATTCAGCTTCTACCCGTTTTCGTTCTGTGATTTCATTTCTTATCGCCAAGTACTGATAAGGTTTGCCTTTTTCATTTAAAAAAGGCACGATAGTCGTATCCACCCAATAATACGTCCCATCTTTCGCTCTGTTCCGCACCTCTCCTTTCCAAACGTTCCCTGTACCAATCGTTCTCCAAAGCTCTTTGAAAAACGCTTTGGAATGATATCCAGAGTTTAAAATCCGGTGATCTTGACCGATCAATTCATCCACTTCATATTTCGATATCTCTGAAAATTTTTTGTTTACGTAACGGATAGTCCCACGTTGATCTGTAACGGCAACAATAGAAGATTCGTCTAACGCATATTTGGTATCCAGCAGTTCTTTTAAGGGTTCATAAACTTGACGATCCATTAAACTTCTTTCCACAAGGTTATGAATACTAATATAAAAGTATAAAGCGCCATTGGTACGGGCTGTGTGGACAACCATAAAAACGGGATAAGGATTTCTCCCTTCAGGATTGATGTAATGCTGTAACAATACGCCTTTTTCACACTTATGTAGATCTTCAAGAGACATGTGGAGAAACAAATTTCCTACCTCGACTTCTCCCCCCTTCCATTGAAAAAGGTCTTGCGCCTTTTCGTTCAGACTTGTGATGATCCCGTCCTCCCTGACAATTAAAAAGCCTTCCTGCCGAGGGGATACGACAGGTATGGATTGATTATCTTTCATTTTATTGCCTCCTTTTCCTGAAGAAACCGGGTGAGTAAAGATACTTGGTGACGACAGGTGTCAATATCCGGTAATGATTGTGTTGTGCGGTAACCAATTAAAAGCACGGCTCCGAAAACAGATGATGTGGATATGGGCAGAGCAATAAATGAACGCAATTTCTCAGCCAGAATAATCGGATATTCTTTCAACGGTGCTGGAAGATGATCAGTATCTTCACATAAAAAAGGGGTAGCCGTCTGCATCACTCTGCCGGCAACACCTTTACCATAGGATACCGTCATGCGTTTATACCGATTATTCAATGGATGATCCGCATAGACCCATTCAATGGCTTGAGAAGAAGGATTATATTCAGCGACAGCTATAAGTGAAGCGCCTGTCACTTGAGAAATGTGCAGACAAATTTTCTCGATAGTCATCGTCTCCCCCATCCCTTTCCCTCCTATATCAAGAATAGCCAATCAACCCTTTTTTCCAGGCATATTCGACTAATTCCGGTCTTGTTTTTAATTGAAGCTTTTCCATGACATGCGCTTTATGAGCTTCGACAGTTTTTACACTGATCACTAGTTTTTGCGCAATATCTTTATTAGCAAACCCTTTGGCTACAAGGGCAAGAACTTCTCGTTCTCTGTCTGTCAGTAAACGATAGGAATCCATTTTTGAGCCGTTTTTCAACTTGTCCATATACTCTTCCATCAACCGTTTCGTTGCTGAAGGATAAAGATACGCATCCCCACTAGCCACTTGATGAATTGCTTTTACTAATTCTTCATGAGGAGCATTCTTCAAAATACAACCGGAGGCTCCCAACTCAATCGCCCGAAACAAGTATTCTTCATCATCATGCATAGTCAAAATTAATATCTGAGTGCCTGGAAACTGTTTTTTTATTTCTGAAGTAGCTGAGAGACCGTCCTTACCATGAGGCATCGATAAATCCATTAATACCACGTCAGGCTTTTTTTCTTCCACTTGAGCGTAGGCTTCGTCTCCTTCAGAAGCCTCTCCAACTACACTAAAATCATTAACAGCCTCTAAAAGCATAGTCAGACCTGAGCGTACAACTGCATGGTCATCAACAATCACAATAGATATCATTCCGCCGTCTCCCCCTTTCTCATTACATAGGTCCAACTCCAGTGTCTACCTGCTCGTTCCAATTTACTCTGTGTGTCTGTTCTCTTCTCTAAAAGGATGAATAAATCCTTTTGCTTATTCGGAATATATTCTTGTTCCGATTGAAAGGAAAAGGTGACACGCTCCATATCAATTCTTACTTCTATCTTGTCTGTATCTCCGATTTCCACAATGGTTTGTAGTGTCCTTTGCAGCAAACGGAATAACACTGACTTTTCCTCGTCAGAGATCTCTGGACAACGATTAGTAGAAAGAAAAGTGATGGTTACACCAAAGCGGTTTTCTAATTGTCTTCCCACCTGTTTGAGAGCAGCCCATAACCCTTTACGATATAAAGAAAGCGGTGTTGTTTCATTCGATTTATTTCTCATATCCTCAATGATGTGGGAGACTAGTAGTGCTATCCCTTTTTTACTATCGTCCTGCTCTAATTGATGGAGCACTCCTGTCAACAGATGACTGTACCTCTCATGCAGATCGTAAGAAAAATCATACATCATCCTTTCATACATATTTGCTAAAGTATCCACTTTTGAATCTTTCGTGCAGTCCATTCTCATCCACCTCTATCGAATGTAATGTTATTCCTATCATACCTCCCCCATGATATTGGGGATATTAGGGCATTCCCCGATTTTCTGCCTTAAATAATAATAAAAGGCAGGGATTCGGGAAACGTAAGGATGGAGGTGGACGCTATAAAACCTTATTTATGCCCCAATTGCAAAACGAATCGTTCCCGTTTCAACCTTATTGAACAAGAAGCAAAAGCAATAAAGGTGAATCCAAGAACAGGGGAATTAGACCAGACATATTCCTCTGAAAATATGGATCCATTCCATATGGCTTATCAAGGTCCGCAAAGGAAAGTCCAGTGCGGCGCCTGCGGTTTGATAGAGGAAGAAAAATCCTTTATTGCTTTTGCTGAACACAATCAATTGAAATAACCCTCTGACATTAGACAGAGGGCTTTTTCATTTCTCGTTGAGGTTTTAACCTTGCACGCAAATTAGGATATAGCAGTAATAAAGGGAGGAATATCATGAATGACGGATGGTAGATTCCTGCGGCAAGAATCAGGAAACCTAATCCCCTCATCCATTCATTTCGGAAAAAATTCTCCTTTAATATTATTTTTAGCCGTTCATGTATGACTTTTTTCATGTCATGGTACACCCAAAGGGAGATTCCAAGTAACTGAATCACCCATACAACTATAGGTTCCCCGAGGGCCCACTGGACTCCGACAAATGCCATAAGTATAGGCAAAAATCCAATATAGACCCATCTCAAATAGCTGGATACACTATTCCTTTCATCAATTGGAAGTGATTGGAATGCATTTTCTTGCTGAAAAAGGTCTGCAAAAATACCTGTAGCCACTTCTTGATAAATAAGTACCGCGAGCGGAAGCGTGAAGACTAGCATCCAATTGACCTGCCACGGTACCACTGCAGTGATCACCATCAACACTGGTATAGTTTGACAAATGTAGTTAGAGGAACGTCTGAAGTGACCTATCCAAATTCGTTCATATAACTTTTGAACAGAAAGGTCTGGATTTCGGTCTTTTTCCGAATCGTTTTGCGTTGCACCAAAACGCCGTCCTGATTTAACCTGCACATTGGTCATTTGGCTAACAATCCACATGTTCCAAACCCTTGCATCATTGACTTCCGCCACCCTATCCCAGGAAGGTTCCCCTTTTTTAAAAAGGATAAGAAGTACAGCCAGCAACAATAGACTATATAAAATAAGTGGAGTAGTTCCTACAAAAAATAGCGGTATGAGCCCACCAATAAAAAGAAAGGCTAACGCTTTCATCCATCTATTTTGAGAAAACAGTTTCCATTGCACTAAAACTGATAACGGAATGCTGGATAAATAAAGAAGTGTCCATAAAAGGAGGTCAGAGGGTGTAAAAGGCATGAGAATTCCAACGAATAGGGCAATACATAGAGTTATGATAGACTGTACAGCTATTTTTTCTATTATCAGATATTTTACGATAGACTGTCGAGAGTGGGGCAGTAAGCTAAGCAGTAATTCGGACGTGGTAAACCGTAGACACGGATCGGTCCATGCCTGAAGAGTGGCGTTGAATCCAATAATAAAAGGAAGGATTAGAACATACCTTTCTACAAATCCTTCTCTTGCCTGAACAAGTGGGAGAAGTTGTTTCAGCCAATCATATCCAATAAAAAAACAAAAAATGACAAACAGAGCGCTATAAAACAGAACCACGGGATCAACGACCAACTGCCAAGATTGTTTATAAAGGGTTTTCTTTTTTTCATGTCTCTTTCTCCTCAGCCAACGATACACGGAAATGGAATCTGAGATAGCCATCATGTAAACCTTCTATCTAACTGAGTGAAGTCGGAAACCGTACCTTTCGAGGAAACCTTCCCATTTGAAAGCATGACATATTGATCCGCTAACGTACTAAGCTTTTCCAATTGATGAGTCGTCAACACAAATCCTACACCTTCCCTTCGTTTATCCTTTAATACTTGCTCGAGGGTAGCGCCTGCATAGACATCCAGACCCATAAAAGGTTCATCAATGAAGATAATCGGTACATCAGGAAGTAAAGCGCAGATGGTCTGTACCTTCTGTCTCATCCCTTTTGACAACGACTCCGGAAATGAGTTCATTTTGTCCGTGAGCTCGAAGGCCCCGGTATAATACTCGACTCTCTCGTTAAACAAACCCTCTTCGATGTTGTAGCTTTTTTGATAAAGCTTGAAATGATGAAAAACAGTAAGTTCACTGAATAAAACCGGCTCTTCTGGAATATTGGTAAAACTTCTTTTATACTCCTTATATTGTTTATCCTGGTCATAGTCTCCAATCTTACAGGTGCCGGATGCCTTCTCACGTGCCCCGATCATTGCTTTGATAAGAGTGGATTTCCCTGCGCCATTATGGCCGACGAGGGCTAAAATTTCCCCCTGATTCACCTGAAAATCTATGTCCGTTAGTATCCGTTCTTTCCTAATATCCACACAACATCGATTCACAACTAAGGCGGCCTTTTCCATTAATTCTCCCCCTACCGTTTTTTATTACTTACGAAGCAAAAGTGAATTCGTTTCAAAATTATCCATAAAAGGTATAAAAATAAGCCCTCTCTTCTTTTACGAGGGGCTTACTTTTACTTATTCATTCTTGATAGGAAATCACCTAGCAAATCATCATCATCTTCTTCCTCTACTTGGGCCTCTCCTTGTTCATGAAGGTCTTCCTGAAGCAAATCAAGACTCATATCCTCCAAATCACTATCATCTTCGAGTTCAAGGGGTGTTTCAGGCATGAAAGACTTTTTCTCGACTTGATCCTGATCCTGGTCTTGTTCCTCTTCCTTTGTTGCCGCTGCATCTTCCTGTAAATATAATGCATCATTTATATCATAGGCATTGCTATTCAAAGAAGCCAATAAGGTTGTGGCTCTCACAGGGTCCATCAGGAGTTGATAAAGGATACTACCAATTAATGCTTCGGAATGTTCATGTTTGATCCAGTTCCTTTGCTCTTTCGTAAGCGCTTTGGGCAGTGGAATCGTTACTGTCTCTTTTTCTTTCGTCATCGATTCATTTACACCTTCTAAGACGAATTGAGCAATTTTGCTGGAAAAATTTCTACGTTCATTTTCTTTCAACTGGGATAGTTGCTTCAATAAGTGATCAGGTGTATCCGAGGGGACTCGGAACGTAATCGATTGTCCCCTCTCCACACTTTTTCTAGAAGGACTCATCTAAATCACCTTACTTCGATGATCCGGCTTTTTGTTCTACTTTTTTATTTGGTTTTTCTTCTACTTTCTTGTTCTTGCGAATATAATCAGAGATCAACTTATAATAAGCGTTAGCCATCATCCAGATGCTCTCATCTTCATCCTCAAAAAATTCAATATTGAAGCCATCCAGTTTGTTATTTAATGACTTGATATAATCTTTCAGAACAGCTGAACCGCCACCAACGAAATAGCAGATTTCTGATTGAGAGTTTTTCTGCCAGACATTTCTCAAATAACGATATTGTTTCTTCGCAAGCTCAAGTAAAATGCGATCCGTAATATCGTGGACGTTCGTACGGCTACCACGGACCATGATGTGATGACGATCATTTTTACGCGTAATTATATCAACCACATCACGTCGGCTGTCGAGTTCTACCCCATGCTTTGTAAGAATTTCATCACGAATCATTTCTAGAGATTCAGATACTCCAAGATTGAAACCTTGGGCTTTATCATCATCTACATTGCGGTTACGAATAACTGCGATATCTGTGGATAGACCACCGATATCCTGGATAAGAATTTGCTTGTCCACTAATTCTTTATTGATGATATTCAAATCATTATCCATGACAAGGTTCACATAGGCAGCAAATCCTTCTGGATATACTTTCACTTCTTCAAACTTCAGATTAACTTTCATCCCTTGATACTTCGGTGTAACCAGAAACTCTACCTGGTGCACAGAACCTAGTAATTGAGAGCGATAACCTACATCTTTACCTTCTTTAACTTCACGTAAAGGCAAGCCTGTCCCCAATGTATAATTCGCTTCCACAACGCTATTATTGGCAGATGAAGCATCCTTACCATTCACAGCATCCAAAGCCAGTGAAGCAAATAGCATAATCAATGTTTGATCTTCTTCTGACTTATAACTACCCGGATCCAGCTCCGTTGAATTTGTTGTTTTCGTCGCTAAGTTCCCTACACGGTAAATCGCATTGTTTTCACGCAAAGCAGGGGAGTGCACTCGAATATGTAAATTATCGAGTGGATCCTTATCATCGAGATCTTCAATACCAATGACTGGTCGATCCTCCAAATCTCTAGCGAGTACGTTAGGAATATATAAAGAAGATTCCAAGTTTCCAAAGTTCGCCTTTAAAGCATCATTACCAACATCAACAGCTGCAATTCTTGATTTTGTCATTAAACAGCTCTCCTTTTTATTTGCTATATTTGACCTCACCTTCCTTTAAATCTATTAAACAATCAGAAAATAGTCAATGCGCCTTTTTACGTGTTCATTATTGCATACAAGTGTGCATTTTTGTTTACTTGTATTCTTAATTGCATACATCCATTCATACCAATATGCACACGCATTTGTATACATGAAAACACTGTTGCAAACTTTAGGTGTTCTTTTTCGCACACATGTAAACTTATTTGTACACTTGTATTCATAAAATGTACACAAACTCTATTCTTACATTAAAGTAGGTTTTATGACACAAAAGTACGGACTTAGTATTTTCCTTGTTTTCTATATGCCGGACTAGCCCGAGCGAGAATATTAAGCTGGTTTCCCCTTGGTTCTAAAAATGAGATTTTGATATAGGATTCTGGGAGAGAGAGGAAATAAGAGGATACAAAAAGAGAGGAAGGAATGTTATTCTTGAAAATTTACTATCCCAACCAAAAAAAGGTCCTTACAGGGAAAATGTATTAATTAATTATTGATCAATATTATAGGTGTTGAATAAATCTTCTAATTTCTTAATAAGAGCTAGAATCATAAGACCATTCCCTTTTGCGGCTTTAGAATGCTCTAGAGGGGTTTGTTCTTTTAATGAGCTGAGAAAAGATTTCTGATTCGGACATCGACCTCTGAAATTGTTTTTCAACAAGAGGTATGATTAAAGCAAGACCGCAACATGAAAGATAGCCATGGAGGTACCTGATAAGCGTGCATACTAACCTTCTAAATAGGTGCTTAAAATGTTAACCTCCTGCGCAACAAGGTCAATTTGGTCTTTCGTATTTGTAAATTCGGCTAAGCTGCGTCTTTCATCGATCGCTCCTGCTTGTATGACTTCCTTATAAGCACCAGGATAAGTGAATTCCATCGCATCCTCTCTCCCATCGCCCTCGTTACCGGCAGCACAAACGATAGATATGTCTTTATCTATAAGACTCTTTTATTGATGCTTCCAACTCAGGCGTGTTCCTAAGGACTCCTAGAGACATTAATAAAATCTAGTGATCAATCAGAAAATAGTCAATACGCTTTTTTACGTGTTTATTATTGCATATTATGTATACTTTTACGTGTACATGCACACACATTTGCACACACACTCATATGACAGCATGCATGCAGAATTGAATGCATGTAAACATAATTGCACACTTCATGCATTCTTTTTTGCGTACATGTATTCATAATTGTACACAAATAATATTTTTACAATAAATAAGTTATAACGACACAAATATACGGACTTAGAATTCTCCCTATTTTCAATATGCTGGACTAATAACAGGGTAAAATCACAAGGTGGCTCCACTAAACGAAAATAGTAAGCTTATTTTTCCTAGGTTACTAAGATAAGCTCTTGCTCTTACTCTAGGAACACAGGGAGAATAGACTGGGCAGACTAAAATGAGTAAAGTAATAACCTTAAACTTTACTATTCTTGAAATAAAAAACCCTGAAAGATAGATCCTTCAGGGAAAAGGTTTTTATTATTGATGGATATTATAAGGTGTGAATAAATCTTCTAATTTCTTAGTAAGAGCTAGAGTCATAAGGCCATTTCCTTCCGCGACTTTAGAATGCCCTAGAGGGGTTGTTCTTTTGATAAGCTGAGAAAAGATCTCTGATTCGGACATCGACCTCTGAAACTGGCTCTCTACAAGAGGGATGATTAATGCAAGACCACCAGCTACATGAGGAGTAGCCATAGAAGTACCTGATAAGCGTGCATACTTACCTTCTATATAGGTACTTATAATGTTTACACCCGGAGCAACAAGGTCAATTTGGTCATTAGTATTGGTAAATTCCGCTAAGCTGCGTCCTTCATCGATCGCCCCTACTTGAATGACTTCATTATAAGCACCAGGATAAGCGAATTCCATCGTATCCTCTCGCCCATCCCCCTCATTACCGGCAGCACAAACAATAGATATCCCTTTATCTATAGCCTCTTTAATTGATGCTTCCATCGCAGGGGTATCCTCTGGGCCTCCTAGAGACATAGATATTATCCGGACACGTTCATTATTTTGTCCTCGCCACTCAGAAGCGTATTTAATAGCATCAATAATCGCTTCATAAGTTCCACTGCCTTCTTTGTCTAACACCTTCAAAATAAGAAGTTTTGATTTAGGTGCCACGCCCACAACGCCTTCTTCATTCTCGATCGCAGCTATAGTTCCAGCAACGTGTGTGCCGTGGCCATTGTTGTCATCAAATAATTCAGGGTCCCCATCATAATCCTTAGTGAAATTTTTTCCGCCAACTATCCGGCCAGCCAGATCAGGATGATCCAGTTGACACCCTGTATCAATGACAGCAACTACACTCCCTTCCCCTTGATCCGTTTCTTCCCATAAACTTTGTGCTTCAACCATCTGCACTCCTCTTGGAATTTCTTTAGCGCTATCCAGGATTGCATCCATCCGATAAGGAATCAACTTCATTTCACTCATATTTTGCCTCCTATTGTTATGAGAATATAAATGATCGAGGACTGGTCATGAAGCGCTTCTGATTTTATTATAACACCCTCCCCTCTTCTATTATCTTATATTGAATAAATGAGACTTAGGGACGGGTTTTGTTGTTCTTAAAAAAGCACTGAATTTCTTGATAAAACTTGTAAATCAAGAAATATACAGTATAATGTTCCTTATAAAGAACGATAAAAGGGTTGAAAGGCATGATTAAAAAGGTGTGCACCAAATGTCAGCGTTCCTCCTTTAGTAGCAGTAATGGTCGCTGGATTTGTCCTATTTGTAAAGAAGACTTGACTCAATTATCACCACTCCCGGCTATCAACCGCACTTCCAAGACACCCAAAACTAAAGCTATCCACCTCTACTATAAAAGCAAGAATGCTTTATGAAAGTATATAGCTATTTAGAGTTATCAACATGTGAATAACATACTTCTATACTGAAATTTCTCCTCTCCTACCTGTTAAAGAAAATGGAGTCTTAGGGAAAAGGGAGTTTTAGTGGAATTGTATATAAAAAAGGTTACGCAATGTTTGCGCAACCTTTTTTTATCATTAAGGCAAGTATTTACGAGGGTTTACAGAGTTAGAACGACTGCCATTCCAAGAACCTTCATGAATTTCGAAGTGTAAGTGCTGTCCTGTAGAGTCACCTGTACTTCCCATGTTACCGAGGAACTGTCCTTGAGAAACGGATTGCCCGGCAGATACTGCTGGAGCACTTCTCATATGAGCATACACAGTAGTAAATGTTTGTCCTTTATACCTATGAGAAATCATAACTACATTTCCGTAACTGGAAGAATAATTTGCTCGGATTACGGTTCCATCAGCAGACGCACGGATTGGTACTGTACCACCTGCAGCCATATCTATTCCCGAGTGAAGTCTCGGAGTTCCATAGATAGGGTGAATTCTGTTTCGATCAAACTCAGAGTTAACAGGTGCACTCGATGGCCAAGCAAAAAATGATCCACTATTCGATGATGCTTGGCTGGACGAACTTGAGCTAGAGTCTGTGCTGGAACTTGAACTACTGTTCGTAGTTGAAGCACTAGAGCTATTAGATGCCTTCTTCTCTGCAGCTGCTTTTTCTGCGGCAGCTTTTTCTGCGGCTCTTCTTCTCGCTTCTTCTTCAGCCTTTTTCTGACGTTCAATTTCTTTTTGAATCGCTGCTTCTTGTGCGGCTAATGTTTCTTGTTCTTCTTCAAGGTCCATCACATGGTTATGAGCCATTTCTTCATCTTTCTCCAGGCTCTCCATTAATTCATTTTTTTCTTGCTTTTTACTTTCTAAATCCTGTTTCAAACCTTCAAGTTCTCCGAGCTTCTCTTCTAGAGAGGCTAGCTCTTCTTCTACTTGTGCTTTTTTCTTTTCGACTTCTTCTTTATCTGCCTTGTGCTGCTCTAATATTTCTTTATCCTGTGAAGCGATAGTGTTCAAGCTCATGACACGCTCTAGGAAGTTCCCAAAACTCTCCGCACCCATGAGGACATCTAAATAATCAACAGCCCCACCATTTTGGTACATGGATTTCACACGGTCTTTTAACAACTCATCACGTTCTGCGATCCGCTTTTCTAGTTCTGCAATATCTGCTTTCAATTGCTCTATGTTTTCTTTCGTTTGTGCAATTTCATTTTCTTTTGTTTCAATCTCATTCATCGCTTCCATCACTTGCTTGTCCAAGCGAGCAATTTCTTCATTCACTTTTTCTTGTTCTTTTTGAAGTCTATCAATCTCTTCTTGCTTTTCTTTTTTCTCTTGCTCTTTCTCCGATTGTTTCTCCCGGTTCTTCTCAAGCTTCTCCTGATTGGATTCAGCTGCAACAGTATTAGAATCGATTGGTAGTCCAGATAAAACTAAGCTAACGGTCATAGCGGCTATTAAAACTTTCAGCTTCACTTCTTTTCCTCCCCCGGATCCTTCCCTGTGTATAGAATAGTAGTTTTATAGTTTATACTTTCAAATATTTACGAATGGATGTAAAACTTCCCCAAAGTCCAATGAGAACTCCCATTGCGAGTAAAAGTGCGGATACTTTTAACACGAAAGGGTAAGCCGGTAGTAGTTCGATGAATAGGGTTGGAAATCTCGTTGTTATCTCTGTGTAGAGATAATCATACCCGAATACGACTACAACAATTGGAATTGCTGATCCCAATATACCGATTAATATTCCCTCAAAAAGAAATGGCCAACGAATGAACCAATTGGTCGCACCCACCATTTTCATGATTTCAATCTCTCTCTTACGTGCAACAATCGTAATCCTAATAGTATTAGCAATTAGGAACATTGCTGTAAACAAAAGTCCCGCTATAATCGCTAATCCGACGTTTCGCGCTACGTCCATTACACTAAATAGCCGTTCCACGGTTTCTTTTGCATACTCGACTTTTTCCACACTATTAAAGTCTTCAATTGTCTGCGCAACCATGATGGTATCTTCTGGTTGCTCTGTTTTCACAACGAAAACATCATTCAATGGGTTTTCATCTTTTAATGATTCGAAGGCTTCTCCATCATCACCTAGACTTTCAATGAGCTGGTTCAAACCCTCTTCTTTCGACTGAAATTCTACAGAGGATACAGCTGATAATTCTTCTATTTGTGCTTGTAATTGATCCTGGCTGGCTTCCTCTGATGTTCTATCAATAAAGACACGTACTTCCACGTCTTCTTCTATTTGTGTTCCAATGTCATTCAAGTTCAAAAGGAGTGCGGCAAATACCCCGACTAACAACAGAGTGACTGTCACAGCTGATATGGAAGCTAGTGACATCCATCTATTTCTTGTCAAGCTTTTGACCCCTTCTTTACCATGGCGACCGAATGTTTTAAGCTTCATGTCCCAGGTCACCCCATGCAATCCGTTCAATCATTCTCTCTTTTTGAACGGTATCCCTCAAAACATAAGATGCTTGACTGCGGTGATGTTGATCGAACAATTTATATCACTTCCTACTAAACTCTCATTTTTGTTTATCTATGATGTCGATTCTATGTAATCCTGCTCGTCTGTCTCATTTACCTTATTCATTATATCAAAGAAATTCGCTAAATAAAGACAAATTATTATTACATTTATGTTTCATAGCATTACAGAATGCTGAATCCCCTGTCGTCTATTCGACAAATTTTGCGTAAGTGCCTTTCCTGACCCATTAAATTAAATAGGTCTTTATGCCCGCATAAAGATAAAAAAAAAGACAACTCAAAAGAATTGTCTTATGTTTTTCCCATATTCATTTTCTTCAAGGTCTCCAGCTCACGTTTCAACCTCATATTTTCCTCCCGTATCGAATTCAGACTCTCCGATTTCTTTTCAACAGGTAACAAATTAACTTCATACCAAGACTTACAATACGCATCATTCACTTCGCTTGTGCGTCTTACATTAGCGAGAGGAAAGTGAGACTTCAAGCGGACGACTTCTCTTTCTGATAGCCTTAATTCCCGAAAGTAGATGCCTTCCTTGAATGATTCTGACAAAAATTGCTCAAATCCACTTTTTGCCATTGTGAGCACCCCTTTGAAGATTGGTTTTACATTATAATATAAGACCACAAGGAGCCATTCATGACTTTTGATATACAGTTTCTTTGACGACTACATTAGCAACGACTTCCATTGGATCAACCAATGGTACAGGTAAGTGGTAAGGCTTTAAAACAAGCCCAATTTCTGTACAACCGGAGATAATGAGTTCGGCACCATTATCCATCAATTCCTGAGAGGCTTCTTTTAAAAGGTGTAATGGCTCACCGCCTGTATTGCCACTTTTAATACCATTCTTCCCATAAATCGCACGCATCACTTTATCATTTTGAGTGTAAGGAGTGGGATTGATTACATGAAGGTAATCCAAATATTCGTTAAAAAGTCCTGTTTCAAGCGTCCCCGTTGTAGCAAGCACTCCTATTTTCTTTACATGAGGATAATAATCTTGAATATATTTCTTTAACTCCAAAAAAGCATTCAGTAACGGGAACGAGACGGCTTTTTGGACTTCCTCTATAAAATAGTGGGATGTCATACAAGGGATGCATGCTACATCTACATTCAGCTTTTCAAGGTTTTTAGCAGTATGAATCATTTCTGGAACAGGATTTGCACCTCTGCCGGAAATCGCTTCCGTACGGTCAGGGATTTTGGCATTGCTGTCAATAATGACCCGGAAATGATCTTGATCTTTACTGGCGTTCGTCGCACGGATGATCTTCAAATAACATTCGGCTGTAGCTTCAGGTCCCATTCCCCCAAGTATGCCGATGATTTTATCATTCACTGTTTTGCCTCCTTACAAAAGACCGGAACCTTTTTCTAAGATGACTTATAGGATTCCTGCTACTCTGTTTTTCAATGGTTTAAACAATTTCTCTTCATCTATATCTGGTCGTGTTTTGTTTAATTGTTCAAGTGCAATTTGAGCACCTGGATCCATACCTTGGCAACCAGCTAACAAGACAACATCATCCTCTTGTACTTCTGACAAAGCATGGTGAATAGCATCATCTAATTCCCGGTAAAGGTCAACATGGATGCCAGCTTCCTTCATCATTTCCTGAAAGACACGCAACTCTTCCTCTGTCACGACATCCTTTTCCGACACATGAGAGTGACTGACTGTTGCAATCACTTCAGTTAGTCCAAGTTTCGGAGCCCACTCAACAATAGCCTTGGCGTTCTCTCTGTTTACTGTAACCCCTCGACTCCCACGGATAGCATAGACAAGTTTAAGGTTTTCGTAATCCATTTGCTGCAGTGTGTTCAGTGTAACGTTTATATTACCGTAATTCGCGAAGTGATCATCAAGGATTTTAAATTCATCTTCAAAGACCATTTCAAATCGACGCTCTACTCCACCAAATCCTTTCAAGCCGGATTGGATTGTTGGAATCGGTACCTCATTCAACAACCCAACAGCTATAGCAACCATGGAATTATAAACGGAATGATAGCCAGGTGTAGATAATTCAATCGTAAATTCCTGTGGTTCTATTCTTTCATCCTCCACAATGATTGGCTTCCTGATTTCAACAGTGAATTTTGCTCGCCCAGTAGAAAGATCGAGATTCTTACAAATAAGATCGCCATCACCTGTTTCAACGCTGAAGGTCAGCAAGTTCGCCTCCGTTTCCTCTACGAGAGAAGCAGAGTAAGGGTCGTCCAAGTTCAGGATTGCCCATTTCCCTTTTTCTGCATTACGGATTAAGCTTGCTTTACTATTGAAATATTCTTCAAAAGACCCATGTAAATCGATATGCTCGCGACTGATATTGTTAAGGCTCACAATATCAAAGTCCACACTACCGACACGGCTTAAATCAAGTGCAGAGGAGGATACTTCCATAGTGACATGGGACACGTCATTATCTCTCATTTGGGCGAAATAGCGATGCAAGTCCAATGACTCGGGCGTTGTCAGTTCTGTAGGTTCCGTGTAATCCCCATATTTAACCACCACTGTACCAATCAGGCCAGTCTTCAATTTATGCTCCTCCAAAATTGCATCGGCCATGAAGGATGTTGATGTCTTACCATTTGTCGCTGTAATCCCAACCGTTTTCATTGATTGGGAAGGATGGTTGTAATAGGCATCACTTAAAGCTGCCAGGGCACGACGACTATCACTTACACGATATTGTGGCAATGAATCCCAACCGGGTTGATAATCTTCGACCACAATTGCAGAGGCTCCATTTTTAACCGCTTCTGCGACATACATGTGTCCATCTGTCTTAAACCCTTTTATACAGACGAATACATCTCCTTCTTCCACACTCCTTGAATTGTAAGCAAGCCCTCGGACCTCCAATTCGACATCATTCCATGCTTCAAGCACTTCAATGGATGATAATAATTCTTTTAACTTAGCCATTCGTATCTACCTTCCCTGCCATTGTTTTTACCATTTAGATTGGATAAATGGATTCTCCTCCGTACACACCGTTCGTCTATTGGTTAGCATTTCCTACGGTCACTTATTCCTATTCTCCGCAACATGCAGCACTAGTTTATTTCTTATTCGTCACTTTACCGACAACTAGGTTTGCAAGCTTCTTACCAAAGGCAAAAGCCGGTTTCGGATCTTTCGGATCCCAAATCGCGTGAGCTTTTGGCCTGAAATATGATTTGAGTACTTTCTGCGGTGACAGTTGCCCTG
Source organism: Halobacillus dabanensis (assembly GCF_900114165.1). Classification (GTDB taxonomy): domain Bacteria; phylum Bacillota; class Bacilli; order Bacillales; family Halobacillaceae; genus Halobacillus; species Halobacillus dabanensis. The sequence continues at coordinate 14,813 of NZ_FOSB01000017.1, read as the reverse complement.
TTTTTATATATTCTCTTACGGCTAATAAATCTTCGTAAGCATACCAGAAAACGAGGTTCTGATCTTCTTCTATCGCTTTAGGCTCTATAGGGTTGCCGGTTAGCTCACGATAGGTGATATAAGGGATATTGATCCCCGCCTTTTGTAATAAATGATTCAAATTAGTAATGCGAACATTGATCTCAATCAAATAATAGTCCCCTGTTTCCGCATCTTTTTTGAACTCGATTTCTGCGAATCCTTTGTATTGGATACCTTCTAAAAACTTCGAACCAAGATCATAGAGTTCCGGCACATACTTCTGCTGAGTATACACAGAAGCCCCATAATTTACAGGGAACTGACGAAGCTTTTGACAAGTGACCCAGTGAGTAACTTTGGAGTCTTGATTCAAATAAGCATCAAATGTGTACATATGGTCATCGAACCCTGGTATGATCCTTTGCACGATGACTTCTATATTTTCCTCTTTCGCTTGTTGTACTTTCTCTAACAGTTCTTCCTTGTTATAAACTTTGAAAAGTTTTCTTCTGAATTTGGCTACAAAAGCTGGGGAATCGACCGGCTTTACCAGACATGGGTATTTGATTTCCTCTTCCACTTTTCCAACGAGGTTTTCATCATCCATCTCGACTGTTTCAGGTACGGCTACTCCATGTCGGGAGGCCAAAGTATGAAGGGTGCCTTTGTCCATTATCTTAGTATATAACCCTTGTTCTTTTTGGGGAATAAGGAAATGTTCCCGTAATTCCGGAAGATGATCGTCAACGAACTCGACATATGGATCCGCTGTCGGAATAAGTACAGGCGGGCTGTCTTGATTTTTTGCATAATCAATTAAAAAAGTAACCAAGCCTGCTGGATCCTCTTTATAATGAGGGCCTATCAATGCTTCAGAACAATATTTGGACTCCAATCCGTACGCACCTTCCCAGGCATAATCCACTGCTGCTACGTGAACATCGTGCACCCCAAGACACCTGATCGTACTTAGTCCGATATAATAGTTAGCTCCTAAAACAACCGCTTTATTTCCCATTGAGAAATCCCCTTTTCCATCAGTTAGAATCTGTAATCATTTATTATAAATAACTATCGCCATCAGCTTTTTCTTCATATATGTAAACATTCTTATTCTACCACAAACACCTAGGTAACAAAACGTAAACCCACCCGTCTTGAAACTGAGTCCTCAAGAATAGGGAACTCCTATGAAAAAGTTTGTGAGGGTATATAAAAAGTGACCCCGGCTGACAGGGTCACTTTGAAAGACAAACTAGTATTTATTTAAACGATTGATGGCTGAAATCCATTTCAGTAGGGAGCGGCTCTTGGGAGACAGTGGTATTTTCAACCTTCTTAACGCGACGTACGACTTTATCAACCGAATATAATACAAGGAACGTAAGCAAAACTGTCAGTGATAATATATAAAGAGATGTAAGCATGATGCTATAATCCCCTTTCCCTAATAATAATAATCTGGATATATCAATAAATCCTAGTATATAATACCAGATTTTACGATTAAGTAAATATATTTTTTTAATTCTTTTAAACGCATTAAAATACTCCCTCATACACCTTCATCCAAAACAGAACACCCATTAAGGGGTGTCCTGTTTTCTTGTTTCTCTACCCGGAGATATTGGGTGAAATTCAAAAGCGTCAGGAAAAGGGAAAGTAATGGGATTAGAGACGAAAGTCAACCTCTTTAAAATAATCACTGTTTGTTTTCCATGCTTTTGCTTCGACTAACCCTCAATCGTCGAAGTTCACCAACATACCGAGGAACAAATGGCGGGCGGCTTCAGTCCATTGCCCTTTAGAAGCTAATTCATCCGCTTTTGCCAATGTCTTTCCTGTGACCATGATAAATCTTCAGATGAAGAAAATGTTCGCTTCTGTGCCAGCTTTTTTTCCCCTGATATTCGACCTGATAGTTTTACCATCAAAAATATTAGAATACCGATACCAATCAAGCCAAAGAAGTAAATCCAGCCGTTGATCGTACTTCCTGATATATGGAAATCAGGAAACCATGTCTCTAACAGGCCTTCGACCCATTGGCCAATTAAGTCAATCAACCGTTGGCTGGCAGTTTGTGTTTCCTTCTCATAGGCCTGGTACTCTGATTTTTCGAGTATTTCTTTCAGTCGCTCTTTGCCTTCATTTTGCTGGCTCATATGTTTCACCTACGTTCATGATTCTTTGTAAGAGGCAATCATGTCCTTCAAATCATCCGCTTCATTTCTCGTTTTCAAGTCAAAGAACAACACGGTATATCCCACCATCAGGAATAAAGTCGTAATAATTGATGCTATATCTGTAAAGATGCGGCCAAGTACACTGCCGCCTAACAACAGCACCGATACTCCTTCCATAACGGAGGTAAGCAGGAAGGCGATGATCATGAATACGATGAACAACCCTAATGTTGCCCAGAACCTTCCTTTTGTCAGTTTCCAGCTTTTCGAAAATCCTGGAGCAACTTTTTGAAAAACGACAGAACCAAAAAACATACTCAACTTAACCGCGAAATAAGCTAGAACTCCCAAAAAGGCGAGTGCAAGAATAATCGTGATGATCAAGCCTGGACCAAATCCATCCCTTGCAAAACTGACGCCTCCCATCATGCCAAGGAGGAGAAAACCTAGGAAGAAGACAACCCCAAAGATGACGCCCATCAATGCAGTACTACCGACTAGTGGGAAAAATCTTGAAAATGCCCCTTTCATAACCTGGCTTTTCTTCCAACTTTCTTGTTTCATTACTTTACTTGTGGCGATAATAATGGAAGCTTGTGCCATCGGGTAGAGAATAAATGCGAGTACAGTAGACAGGACTAGGTAGATGACCTCCATTCCCAAACCAAGATTGTTAGCGACAATCTCCTGTGTCGTCGCAGCCGAATCCAAATTATTGATAAACCCTTCTGTAAAACCACCTTCTAAAGAATCCCGGAAAATACTGACCCCGCTTAACACCATGAACAAGTAATCGATTATGTATATTGGTAGACTTAAAATCAATAAAACGAGAAATAGTGGACCAAAATTTTTCTTTGATATACTGAATGTATAATCAAGTATCTCACCAAATGATCTTGGCTTTGTCTGTGGTTGTTCCATACTCATCCTCCTAACTGGTATCTTCTTACTATTCTAACATTTCACACATTCCTTTTGACAAAAAAAGACAGATGTTTCATAGTTTCCTTATTAGAATGAAAGTGTAAATATTCTTGAACATTTACACAAGGAAAAGAAAGGGAGTACGTTATGAAAGAAAAAGTTGGATATTGTACAATTTGTGGTAAAGAACTTTTCTGTGAAAATGGCTTCTTGAACGCTATATTAGAGAACGACCATACGTTAGTCTGCTTCCCTTGTGAAGAAAGGAAGAAAAAGGATGTTGAATAATACAGTCGAGCTCTACCCTTACGATCCAGATTGGCAGTTGAGATTTAAAAAAGAAAAGGAGATCATCACTCGAACTTTGGATCCATCTCCTCTCCCCATGGAACATATCGGGAGCACATCGATACCAGGAATGGTTGCTAAACCAATCATTGATATCTTATTAGGGGTGGATGATTTAACCGATTTCTCTCGATTGATTCCCTCTCTATCAAGAGCAGGATATGAATATATTCCCAAACCTGAATTAAAGACACGTCGATTCTTTAGAAAAGGGGCTCCTGGTCGTGGCATCTGTCACTTGCACCTATGTGAATGGAATGGAGAAGAATGGAACGAGAAAGTATTTTTTCGAGATTATTTAAGATTAAATCCTGAGGAAGCTTCCGAGTATACCGCATTAAAAAAACAACTAGCAAAGGACTATAAGCATCAACGGTCTTTATATACAGAAATGAAAGGCCCGTTCATACTATCCATTATCAAAAAATCCAGAGAAAAAGGTTGAGAATCACAGACGACCCTCAACCTTTCCACCTTATAACTTCTTAAAGTATTCGCAAACCGTTTCTATTCCTTTTGTGAAATTTTCAAGATGGAAGTGTTCGTTAGGTGCATGCAAGTTCTCTGTAGGCAACCCGAACCCCATCAAGACGACGGGAGCATCCAACACCCGCCCGAATACTTCAACAATCGGAATCGATCCGCCTTCTTTCGGGAACAATGGACGCACATCATATACATTTTCAAAAGCATCAGCTGCTGCTTGAATATAAGAGTTTTGAGAATCGATCGCCACAGGATCTGCCTTAATATACTGATGGAGACCCACTTTAGCACCCACAGGCTTATTTTTATTGATATGATTCTCGATCGCCTCGTAAACCGCCTGAGGGTCTTGCTCTCCGACTAGTCGGCAACTGATTTTCGCACTCGCTTGTTTAGGGACGATCGTCTTCAAACCTTCTCCCTGGAATCCACCTGTAATTCCATTAATCTCCAAAGTTGGACGTATGCCGACCCTCTCCTGGAAGGTAAACCCTTCTTCCCCATATAAATCCTCAAGGTCTAGCTCCTGCTTTGTCCGCTCTTCGTTGAATGGTACCTCTGCCACTTCATTTCTTAAAGCTTCCGTGGGCTCAGGGACACCATCATAAAAACCATCGACTGCAATTTTCCCATCCTTCCCATGCAAGGAATCAAGCAATTGCACGAGGGCATGAATGGAATTCGGCACCCCGCCACCATAAGTTCCTGAATGCAAGTCAGAATTAGCTGTCGATACAGTCAATTCCATGGCAAGCGCTCCGCGAAGAGATGTGCATAGAGCTGGCTGCCCTTTTTCACTGAAGGACGTATCACTTATGACCACAGCATCACAGGCAAGCTTCCCTTCATTTTCACTAATAAACGGAGCAAGGTTCGGACTGGCAATCTCCTCTTCCCCTTCTATGACGAATTTGACGTTGACTGGAAGTTCGCCTTCTTCTTTCATCAGTAAATCTACGGCTTTGATATGAATAAAGAGCTGGCCTTTATCATCTGTAGCCCCACGAGCATACAATTTACCATCACGTATGACCGGGTCAAACGGAGGAGTGTCCCACAAGTCAACTGGATCTTCCGGTTGAACATCATAATGACCATAAACGAGGACAGTAGGCTTTCCTTCAGCATGAAGATAGTCCCCATATACAACAGGGTGGCCGTTTGTCGGAATGACTTCAACATTTTCCATTCCTGCATCCTTCAAGGCATTTGCTGTCCAATCTGCAGCTCGCTGTACGTCTTCTTTGTGTTTCGATAAGGAAGATATGCTTGGAATGCTTAGATACTGTTTCAATTCCTCAATAAACTGATCTTTATGTAATTGCACTGCTTCTTTCATCATAGGCCCTCCTAAATTCTGTTTATTCTATTATACAAGAGATTACCGAATAGCATGAAACGACCTCATTGGCAGGAAGTAATTTAAATATGATAATAAGGTTAACATAAATAAGCCCCCATACTTTACGAGGCACCTCAGCACACTAAATAGGAGTGGCCAGTCATCTATACTGGACACTCCTATGATTAATAATACATGTGGTAAGTAGGATATTATAGCATGGAAATAATGAAGCTAATCACAACGATTAAACCAATGATCATTAAAATTGTACGAATCATGGGATCACCTCTTCGTCTTTTTTTGTGTTTGTTCTTCCTTTCCCTTATATTCACGCCATTTAAACAATCTATACGAAATATCGTTCCTTTTCCCCCATAAAATCTTATCTACTAGGCTTTTTATCCTCCACTAAAGCTCCCTTTAAGGGAAGACTCAGTTTCGAGACTTTAGGGGGAGTTTAGGGTCTACGGGAAAAGGTTCGCTTTCCGTGGGGCGGGCGGTGAGCCTCCTCGAGCTAAAGCTCTGCGGGGTCTCGCCTGCCCATCCATTCCCGCAGGAGTCTCCCCGTTTTCCCCACCCACCATACGGATAAAGAGATGCTCGAAACTACCTTCACAGGAGAGAAGCATTGGGGGCGGAAAATGCTATCCCCCCGACGTTATAGCATAATTCTTCCAGTCACATATGGCAGGTTCATGTAAGGTGATTTCGAGAAACACATATAGGCCAGGGGCGGAACGTTCCCGTAGCCCCTAGAGCGCTCACAATAACTCGAAATTGTGTCTTCCGGAATACTGCCATTTTGTTGAAGATAGGAAGGGGGAAATCAACATATTTTTCATAAAAAAACCGACCTTGGGTGGTGGCCCAAGGTCGGTTTTATTTCATATTTATACCATTTGTCGATCCCAATAACGGTGGGCGGCTACAGCTTGCGTAAATTCTTTTGCGAATCCACTTGGATCATCCCCAGTCACCACACCATTATATCCGTCCAGTTTATTGAGGCTTAGCCATTCGATACCATTATGAGTGGCACCAAGTGGTTTGTAATGAGAAAAGGCTTCATTCAGGAAATGAGAAGCATGCTTTTTGAACGCTTCTCCTTCCTCCTTCCCACCGACTGCATAGAGAGCATCATACAGGACGGAATCGATTGTAAGGAATGTATGATCCACTTTTAATTCAGTACCGCTCTCACCTTTGATGGTTCCTTGCTTTTCACTGATTATTTCCGTCACAATTCCCTCATCAGAAAGCTTTTCAAGCGTCTTCTTCACATCTTTGTCATTGAATCCGTTTGCCAATATGACACCAACTTTACGCGTGTCTGGCTTGTGTACGGTATTCGCTTGGCTTAGCGCTGGGGAAGCCTTAGTTACATCGGAACCACCACTTTGTGGAGGGGTGACACCAATGTTCGGTGCGAATCCTTGGACAAGCTCCAAGCTGACGTTAGAGAACATTTCTACGATATCCTCGCGGACCGATTCACTTTCTACTTTTCCTAGCTCAAAACTGAATGCTTGAATGATATGTTCTTTTTCATGATCACTCATACTATTCCAGAACAATGTCGCTTGGGAGAAATGGTCTTTGAAACTTTCACTCCGCGCGCGTACTTTATGCCCTTCCACTTTCTCCTGGTAGTGTGAATAGCCACCCTCTTCTTCACTTGCTGGGGTTGGTGTATTTTTCGCCAAGGAATTTTTATGGTAACTGACCTGCCCTCTATTTATCGTCTGACGGCCATATCCATCCCGCTGGTTGTTAAAGAACGGGCACACAGGACGATTAATCGGCAGCTCGTGGAAGTTCGGTCCGCCTAAACGAATCAACTGTGTATCTGTGTAGGAGAATAGACGCCCCTGAAGCAATGGGTCATTGGTAAAGTCGATTCCAGGTACTACATTTCCAGGGTGGAAGGCGACTTGTTCGTTTTCAGCAAATACGTTGTCCACATTTCGGTTCAATGTCATTTTACCGACGATTTGGACCGGTACATCTTCTTCTGGCCACACTTTAGTCGGATCGAGGACATCAAAATCGAAATTGAACTCGTCTTCTTCCGGTATAACCTGAATACCCAGTTCATATTCAGGATAGTCACCATCCTCTATAGAACTAAATAGATCACCACGGTGGAAATCCGTGTCCTTACCATTGATTTTCTGTGCTTCGTCCCATACGAGGGAATGTGTACCTAATACCGGCTTCCAGTGGAACTTAACGAAGTGAGCTTTCCCTTCTTTGTTTACGAGACGGAAGGTATGGACACCGAAACCTTCCATCATTCGAAAGCTTCTGGGAATGGCACGGTCGGACATTGCCCACATGGCCATATGAGCGGACTCCTGGTTTTGAGCAATAAAATCCCAAAATGTATCATGGGCTGATGCCGCTTGAGGCATTCCGTTATGTGGCTCTGGTTTTAGCGCGTGTACAAGGTCAGGAAATTTGATAGCGTCCTGGATGAAGAATACAGGTATGTTATTTCCGACTAAATCATAGTTCCCTTCTTCTGTGTAAAATTTCGTTGAAAAACCACGTACATCACGTACAGTTTCTCCCGAACCTTTGGAACCGGCGACGGTCGAGAACCTAACAAAAGTCGGCGTTGTTTTTGATGTATCATTCAAGAAGTCTGCCTTCGTATATTTTTCAAGAGATTCATACAATTGGAATTCCCCGTGAGCGGAAAATCCTCTTGCGTGCACAATACGCTCCGGGATACGCTCATGGTCGAAATGGGTCATTTTTTCACGAAAATGAAAGTCCTCCAGAAGAGTCGGTCCACGTTCACCGGCTTTCAGAGAGAATTCATCCTCCGATACTTTGACCCCATGGTTTGTCGTCAGATGCTTTCCAGAGTCGTCTACCCTAAACTGATCAAGCTGCTCGTCTTTACTAGTACGTTTGTTACTCATTGAGCTCCTCCTTGTAAACCATTCATTGGAACGGTAAGTATTTAATAACCATTACAATGTAAGTACCCATCCATTCGACAAAATAAACACAACCATATAGTTTTATAGGTGTGTTTACCGATTTGACCTTACTTTCCATACTAATTAGAAATACGTCAGCTAGCCACTGTACATTAGAACTGGATACGTACACACTCAGGGAGTAGTGTACAAGTATGGTTTTCTAAATAACCAAAAGAAGCGGAGACAACAAAAAACGCGTGAAATCAGAATGGATCATCTTGATTTCACGCGTCTTTATTTCAAATTAGGAAAGACAACAAGTGTATCCCCCAGTCACTTCAAATAGAAGTGTTTATGGCAGTTGAGTGCTTCCCATCATATAACGGTCGCATTCGCGGGCCACTTCACGCCCTTCATTAATTGCCCATACAATTAGGCTTTGGCCACGACGCATGTCTCCAGCTGCAAAAACACCTTCCACATTCGTCGTATATTTCCCATACTGTGCAGCAACGTTCGAACGCACCGTCGTTTCAATACCCAGCTTATCAATCAAATCTTGTTCTGGTCCACTGAAACCGATAGCAAGCAAGACAAGGTCTGCTTCCCATACTTTTTCTGTTCCTGGAATCTCGGTACGGACTTTGTTGCCTTTTTCATCATAAGAGAGCGCAACATCTATTGTATGCACTTCTTTGATACGGTTGTTTTCATCGCCTACAAATTTCTTTGTCATGACAGCATAAGCACGTGGATCTTTATCAAACTTCGCTTCTGCTTCTTTTTGACCATACTCGACGCGGTGAATGATAGGGAACTGTGGCCATGGGTTGACTTCGTTATCACGTGTCGAACCTTTTTTATCATAAATATCGAATTGAGTTAATGTCTTACATCCGTGACGCATAGATGTAGCCATACAGTCGGTTCCGGTATCCCCACCACCGATAACGATGACATTTTTATCTTTCGCACTGATGTAATTTCCATCCTGATGATCGGAATCAAGAAGGCTTTTTGTATTGGAATGAAGGAAATCCATTGCATAATGGATGCCTTTCAAGTTCCGTCCATCCACCTCAAGGTTCCTTGGAGTAGTAGCACCACCACAAAGAATGACGGTATCATATTCTTCATTCAAACGGGACACGGGGTAGTCTCTTCCTACTTCCGTGTTCGTCATGAATCTGATTCCCTCTTGCTTCAAAATGTTGACCCGACGTTCCACAACAGAATAAGGCAGCTTCATTTCTGGAATGCCATACGTCAGCAACCCGCCTACACGATCGTTCCGTTCGTAAACGGTGACCCAATGACCGGCTTTGTTCAGCTGAGCTGCTGCTGCTAGCCCTGCAGGCCCTGAACCGACAACAGCAACCTGTTTACCCGTACGGTAAGCTGGTGGTTGTGGTTGAACCCACCCTTCTTCAAAACCTTTTTCGATAATGGAACGTTCGACACTACGAATAGCCACAGGAGGTTCGTTGATGCCTAAGACACATGCCCCTTCACAAGGTGCCGGACAGGCGAAACCTGTGAATTCCGGGAAATTGTTCATTTCATGTTCCTTCTGCAAAGCTTCCTTCCACTTTCCTTGATATACAAGGTCGTTCCATTCTGGAATAAGGTGATACACAGGGCAACCTGTTGTGATGCCGTTGATCTCCATTCCGGAGTGGCAAGTAGGAACGCCACAGTCCATGCAGCGTGCCCCTTGCTTTTGTGCTTCTTCATCTGACAGGGGAAGTTTATAATCTTCCCAATCTTTTATTCGTGTTTCAGGATCGCGCTCCGGTGTTGATTGGCGATTGTATTCCATGAATCCAGTAGACTTACCCATCAGATCTCCCCCTTCGCCATTATTTGACTGTTTCTACCGGTTTGTTTCTTTCTTCAAAAGCGGTCATTTCTGCATCAAATTTCTCAAGACCACTATCTTTCAAATACTTGATTTTCTCTTGCATAGCCAAGTAATCTCTCGGGATGACCTTGACAAATTTAGATACATAATCGCCCCAATTAGCTAGAATCTTTTGACCTAATGGACTATTTGTATAAGAAACATGTTTTTCTATCATGTCATAGAGTTCTTGAATTTCTTGTACATCCGAAAGCTGATGCAAATGGACAAGTTCTTTGTTGCATTTTGTTTCAAATGGCTGCTTACCTTCATCAAGAATGTAAGCGACACCTCCGGACATACCTGCAGCGAAGTTACGTCCTGTTCCTCCGAGTACGACGACTTTACCTCCGGTCATGTATTCACAACCATGGTCACCGACTCCTTCGACCACGACTTCTGCGCCACTATTACGTACACAGAAACGTTCGCCGGCTAAACCGTTGATATAAGCCTCTCCGTCGGATGCTCCATAAAAGGATACATTACCGATTATCGTGTTCTCTTCTGGTTTGAAGGACGACTTCTGCGATGGATGGACGATGATTTTACCTCCAGACAAACCTTTTCCAACGTAATCATTGGAATCACCGACAAGTCGCAATGTTACCCCTTTTGGAATAAATGCACCGAAACTTTGACCAGCAGATCCTTTGAAAGTAAGTTTGACGGTATCATCCGGAAGCCCTTCTGCCCCGTAACGGCGAGTAATCTCACTCCCCAGAATTGTACCGGTGACACGGTGGATGTTACGGATGGAACCTGTGCCTTCTACCGGCTCACCTGTCTCAATCGCTTTCTTGCATAAAGGAAGAAGTTCCTCTACATCAAGAGTCTTCTCTAGCGCGTGATCCTGTTTTCTAACAGCATAGCGCCCATATTCAGCTGGAACATTAGGCTGGTAAAGGAGAGCAGACAAGTCGATACCTTTGGCTTTCCAGTGATCGATGGCCTCGTTGGTTTCCAGTACATCTGTACGGCCGATCATTTCGTTGATGGTACGGAAACCAAGTTCCGCCATGATTTCACGTGCTTCTTGTGCAATGAAGCGCATGAAGTTTTCCAAATGATCAGCTTCGCCCGTAAATTTCTTACGAAGTTCTGGATCCTGTGTCGCTACACCTACTGGGCAGGTATTCAAATGACAGACACGCATCATTACACAACCAAGGACTACAAGTGGTGCAGTTGAGAATCCATATTCTTCTGCCCCTAACAAGGATGCGACAACGACGTCTCGCCCTGTCATCATTTTACCATCTGTCTCGACGACAATTCGGTCACGCAAACGGTCGAGCACAAGCGTTTGGTGAGTTTCAGCTAGACCGATTTCCCAAGGGAGACCGGTATGTTTAATACTCGTTCGTGGAGCGGCCCCTGTACCACCGTCGTAACCACTGATCAAAACAAGATCAGCACGTCCCTTTGCTACACCTGCAGCAATCGTTCCGACACCGACTGCGGAAACCAATTTCACACTCACACGTGCTTGAGGGTTCGCGTTTTTCAAGTTGTAAATCAACTCTGCCAAATCTTCAATGGAGTAAATATCATGGTGCGGTGGTGGAGAAATCAGTTCCACACCAGGCGTGGAGCCACGGACTTCCGCTACCCATGGGTATACTTTCTTACCTGGCAGGTGTCCTCCTTCTCCAGGCTTAGCTCCTTGAGCCACTTTGATTTGAATTTCATCGGCATTCACAAGGTAATGGCTATTCACTCCAAAGCGTCCGGATGCGACTTGCTTGATCGCACTTCGCTTCAAGTCACCATTTTCTTCTGGCGTAAAACGCTTCGGATCCTCTCCACCTTCCCCTGAGTTGCTTCGGCCACCGATGCGATTCATCGCGATAGCAAGGGCTTCGTGGGCTTCTTCACTGATGGACCCGAAGGACATTGCACCAGTCTTAAATCTCTTGCATATATCTTCGACAGACTCTACTTCATCCACGGGAATAGATGGACGCTCCTTAAAGGAAAGCAAACCGCGTAGAGACTGCAAGTTGTCATTTTCATCTGTAAGCATTTTCGAATATTGTTTAAAAAGATCATAATCATTGGAGCGACACGCATGTTGCAAGGTAGCAATCGTCTGAGGATTGTATTGATGGTCTTCCCCGTTTTTACGATACTGGAATTCGTCACCAGCTTCGAGTGTACGGTTAGATCCACGTGTTTCCCCATATGCTACTTCATGACGCATGAGGACTTCTTTTTCGATGATGTCAAGACCAATGCCGCCCAGACGAGAAGCCGTCCTTGTAAAGTATTGATCGATAACATCTTTATGAATCCCGACCGCTTCAAAGATTTGAGCTCCACGGTAACTTTGGATAGTAGAAATACCCATCTTGGAAAGAACCTTAATAATTCCGTCTGTCGCAGATTTGATATAAGTTTGGACTGCATCTTCATGTGATTCTGCTTGAACAAGATCTCTCTCCAGTAAATCTCTTAAGGATTCATAAGCAAGATAAGGGTTGATCCCTTCCGCTCCGTATCCAAGTAAAGTTGCAAAGTGATGCACTTCGCGTGCTTCCCCTGATTCTATCAAGATACTCACTTTTGTTCGTGTGCCTTTTCTAATCAAATGATGATGCAAACCTGACACAGCCAGCAACGATGGAATCGCCGCAAATTCTTCGCTGATGCCACGGTCGGAAAGTACTAGTAATGTTGTTCCTTCTTCTACCGCCTGATCAGCTTCCTTACATAAACGGTCAAGGGCGGGCTTTAATCCCCCTTCTTTTGCGTCGAAAAGAATAGAGAGGTTACGTGCACGGAACCCTTCAATGTTCTGTTGACGAAGCTGTTCCAATTCACGATTAGTCAGAATCGGAGTTTGCAAGCGAATCTGACGACAGCTATCCGGCTTTGGATCAACTAGATTCCCTTCTGCCCCGATAGTCGTTTCGACCATGGTAATCAGCTTTTCCCTAATCGCATCAATCGGCGGGTTCGTTACCTGTGCAAACAACTGCTTGAAGTAGCTATACAGCAGCTGAGGTTTCTTAGATAATACCGCGAGAGGGGAGTCATATCCCATAGATCCGACCGGGTCCTTTTTGTCATTGACCATTGGCATAAGAATTTTGTTCAATTCTTCTGTGGTATAACCGAATGCCAGTTGCTGATCAAGCAGATTATCTACTGGGCGATGTTCCGCCATCGGCTCCGGAAGGTCCGCCAACTCGAATTTATGTTCATCGAGCCATTCTTTATAAGGGTGCTCACGGGCAATCTGCAATTTAATCTCATCATCAGGGATGATCTTCCCTTCTTCTAAGTCGACAAGCAGCATTTTCCCTGGCGCTAAACGATCTTTATATAAAATGTCATCCGCAAAAATGTCCAATGCCCCTACTTCTGAGCCTAGTACAATCATGCCGCCTTTTGTAACGTAATAACGTGCAGGACGCAAACCATTACGGTCAAGACAAGCACCGATTTGCTTTCCGTCTGTGTAAGCAAGGGCAGCCGGGCCATCCCAAGGTTCCATCAAGCAACTATGATATTCATAGAAATTCTTCTTGTCTTCCTGGATGGTTTCATCATTCGACCAAGGTTCAGGGACCATCATCATTGCCGTATGAGCAAGGGAACGGCCAGACAAGTATAAGAATTCAAAAGCATTATCAAACATGGAAGAGTCACTACCATTTGAATCGATGACAGGAAGAAGTTTCTCCAAATCTTCCTCACTAAAATATTCAGAGTTACAAAGTTCCTGGCGTGCCCTCATCCAGTTCACATTGCCTCGTAGTGTATTGAACTCTCCATTGTGGATGGTATAACGGTTCGGGTGTGACCGTTTCCAGCTCGGGAATGTGTTCGTGCTAAAGCGGGAGTGCACTAAAGCGAGGGCCGTTTTGAAATCCGGATGATTCAAATCGATATAAAAGGAGTCGAGCTGTTCAGGAATCAGCATCCCTTTATATACGATAGTGTTTGTTGAAAGACTACTAATATAGAAATCATCAAACCCATCTTTCGTAGCAATTTCAACCTCGGCACGCTTTCTTATGATATAAAGACGGCGTTCTAAATCCATTTGTGTTTGAATCTGATCTGATGGAGCGACGAACCCTTGTCTGATGAAAGGTTTTGTTTTCTTCGCATCATTCCCGACGAAAGAATCGTTGACTGGCACTGTACGCCAACCGAGGAACTCTTGACCTTCCTCTTTTACGATCCGTTCGAACGCTTCCATGCATTCGATTCTGGTATCATGGTCTTCTGGTAGAAAAACCATTCCAATGCCGTAATTTCCGGCTTCAGGAAGGTATATATCTTCTTTTTCACATTGAGCTTCAAAAAAGTGATGAGGAATCTGAGTCAGTATGAGACCACTGAAAAAGTACGGTATTTTTTGTGAGAATACGGCTCAGCCCATAAAAAAACTCCCAAGGTCCATAAAAATGGATCTTGGGAGAGGCTGGTGGCCTCAGGTAGAGGATATTATCTTCGCTATCCTCTTCAAGTTAACCGCTATTGCCGTTAACTTGGTTTGTGAAGACACACTTCTTAGACCATACCCTTCGGCACGATCTAAACCATGGAAATTCTTCATTTCCCCATTCTTTCGTTCTTGTGCTGCACGTTCTTTGTATATCTCTTTAAATTCTTTGGTTTCCTGGCGTTGTTTATGTTCATAATATACAGGCGCATTT
>NZ_FOSB01000012.1:1058-121787 GCF_900114165.1 Halobacillus dabanensis | reverse complement strand
TGATGTGGTGGTGAAGGCGAAGAGGTCACACCTGTTCCCATGCCGAACACAGCAGTTAAGCTCTTCAGCGCCGATGGTAGTCGGGTTTACCCCCGTGAGAGTAGGACGCCGCCACATCAACTGTCACCCTTTCAGGATTTATCCTGAAAGGGTGTTTTTGTATTGTGGAGGATAAGTTAATCTGATAAAGTATAGAGATATTGTATAATTATCCCAATCCACTTTTCCTAAAAGGAGATAGAAACATGAAATTATTCGGAGCTCTATTCACGTTAAGTTTAATTTGGGGGTTATCTTTTGTTTTTATAGAGACGTTAATTGATACGTCTGGTGTTTGGGGAACAGTTTTTTTACGCTGCTTAGCGGGGGCCGTCATTCTTCTCCCGTTAGTTATTCAGAAATGGAAACGTGGAAACCTTCCCTCCATGATGCCGTGGAAAGTATTGATAATTGTAGGAGTATTTAATGCAGGTTTACCTTGGGGGTTAATAGCGTTGAGTCAAACGGTTGTCACAAGTAACACTGCTGCTGTTCTAAATGCTCTCACTCCTATTATGACGGGATTGATTGGTTTTGTTGCCTTCTCTGTCTTTCTGAACGTGAGGCAGTGGGGTGGTATTATGGTCGGGTTCTTTGGTATTTTAGTGCTGACCGGGTTTGAGTTTGGGGCAATTCTCTCAGATCATTTCGTAGGGGTAGGTACAATGATTTTAGCTACGTCCTGTTATGGTTTCGTATCCAATTATACGAGAAAACATTTGCGTGGGTTTGACGTAAGTTTACTTACCTCCGTAGCGTTATTAGTCGGTGCAGCAATCGGTGCTTTAGGGGTCCTTTTTACAGACCCTGGCTTTTTTAAGGAATTGCAAAACTCTGTAGATTCTTCCTTTGTATTAAGTGTGGTCGGTTTAGGATGCATGGGATCCGGGATCGCTCACTTATTATTCTATTATATGATTGATCATGGTGGAGCCGAATTTGCAAGCATGGTTACATATCTTGTTCCTGTGACGGCGCTCTTCTGGGGGCGCGTACTTTTAGGAGAACCTGTCACCAGTAACCTTATCCTCGGTCTTGCAGTTATTTTTGCTGGTGTGTTTTTATCGACATGGAAGAGAAAGCTTGGAAATCAAGTAATGGAAAGGAAAGCATGTTAAAGTTTAAATTGTTACGAGTGTGATAGAATATAGAAAAGAAACTAGGCTGTTGAGGAGACATGTATATGAACCGCTGGGATTCTACACCCGCCATCCGCTTCTTCGGAGGTCGGAAGCTCTTATATCTGCTGGGAATATTATTAATGATCGGATTGAATATTCTTGTATATTCGAGTGTCGGTTTCATTTTTGACCCACTGTGGATTTTCGTCGAAACCGTGGCTTTACCATTAATATTGTCTGTGGTGGTCTATTACTTGTTACGTCCGATTATTAATCAGCTAGAATCATGGAAAATCAAGAGAATTTGGGGGATTTTGATCACGTTGCTCGCTTTGGTCGGGATTATTACCTTATTAGTAGTGCTGATCATCCCATTCTTAGAAAAACAGTTGATCAGTCTGGCTGAAGAGTTACCGAGTTATGTTCGAGACCTCATTAATACAGCAGATGATTGGTTGAGAAATTCCATTTTTTCTGTGTACTATACGAATCTATTCCAGGATGTTGATGGCATGTTGAATCAAATTCCTGATTATATTTCTACTTACGCGTCACAGACAGTGGAAGGAATTACGAATATCATTTCCACGGTGACCAATGTAGTAGTGGCTATTGTTACGCTGCCTTTCATCTTATTCTATCTATTAAAAGATGGCCATCGTTTACCGGGTTCTATTATTCGTATCTTCCCGCCAAAGATGCGTACTGAAGTAGCGAGCGTGTTCAAGGGGATTGACCATCAACTTAGTGCATATATTCAAGGTCAGATCATCGTTAGTTTTTGTATTGGAGTAATGATGTATATTGGCTTTTTAATCATCGGATTAGAATATGCTTTGCTGCTTGCTGCTATCGCTAGTGTTACGAGTGTTGTTCCCTATTTAGGGCCAGTGATTGCAATTACACCTGCATTGATTATTTCGATTGTAACGTCTCCATTTATGGTCCTCAAGTTGGTGATTGTCTGGACGGTTGTACAATTGTTAGAAGGAAAGTTCATTTCTCCACAAATTATGGGAAAAAGTCTCCATATCCATCCAGTGACGATTATCTTTGTCTTGTTGACGGCTGGTCACTTATTTGGAGTGGTTGGCATTATTCTGGCAATCCCGGGATATGCGATTCTGAAGGTTGTCGTATCCCACATGTTTTACTGGTTTCAGAGGCGTTACAACCGTTTTGTTGAAGAAGAAGATCAATACAAAATGATAAATGAAAGATAAAAAAGGAAGTGGAATTTCTTCACTTCCTTTTTTGGCTGGCAAAATTATCAATTTGAATAATTAGGGATGCTTAACTGAAATTGCCTGTACTTTATGTGATAGACGATAATCAGCATAAGCTCGCCTGGGCGATATACACTTTTTTAGATTACTAGAATGGTAGAAATCAAACAATCCAATAGGTGAGTAAGGATAAAAAGATGGATGTAATGACTAATAAGAACATTGGCTTCAAAGCTCGTTGCTTTATATCATGCAAACTGACGCTCAACCCAAGACCAACCATCGCCATTGTCAATATAAATGAAGTGAGGAAAGAAACGCCGTTCATGAAACCATCTGGGATCGTAAAAAAAGTGCCATGCACAAAACTTCCAAAAAGACTCATGAAAACGAATCCGACTAAAAACCATGGAAATGGAATAGAGGTATCTCTTTCGTTAGATCCCTTCTTTTTCATGTACCAAATGAGAAGCAGGCTGAAAGGGACGAGTAGGAAGACACGACTCAGCTTGGCGAGGAGTGCCATGCCAAGACCGTCGTCCCCGGCCGGTTCCCCAGCCAAAGCAACATTTGCAACTTCATGTAAACTCAAACCCGCCCACAGCCCGTACGTTTCCATGTCGGCGGATAAAAATGGGCGAACAATTGTGTAGCCAATTGCGAAGAGTGTACCAACAAGAGATATGACGCCTGCACTAATGGCAGTATCCTCTTCCTTTGCTTTTAATATCGGGGTGACGGCTGCAATGGCGGACGCCCCGCAAATCCCTGTACCTATACCTAATAAAGTCATCATCGACCGATCAGCATTAAATATTTTTGCTAATAGTGCCATACAGCCGATGGCGACAAGGATTACAAGAGAGCCTTTTAATAATAATGGTAAGCCTTGATCAAAGATGACATTGATATTTAACTTCAAACCGAACAATATAATGGCAAGGCGTAACAATTTCTTTGCTGAAAAACGGATACCAGTTTTTATTTTTTCCGGATATCCGAAAAAATGCCGGTAGCATACGGCTAATAAGATGGCGACTGCCAGTGGCCCTATCTGGTCGAAGATTGGAATCATCGTAATAAGGAAACCGGCGGCAGCCATTAAAGCAGTGAATCCGATACCTGTGAGAAGAGGTTTGGAAAAAGTTAAAGTCATAGATGAACCTCCTTTTACACTCCGTTTATCATACGCCACTGCTAGTCATTAGTAAAATGAAACTTTATAATGTTAATAATAGAAAAAACTGATGATTGGAGAACACTTATGGATTTAGAAGCTTTAAAAACTTACGTTACCGCTATCGATGAAAAAAGTTTCACAAAAGCATCGGAGTTATTGAATCTATCCCAGCCAACTGTCAGTGCTCATATTAAAAACCTTGAGCGCTTTTTTCAGACGTCACTAATTGATCGATCACCGAAACGCTTCGAAGTGACGGCGACAGGTGAGCTTGTTTATAAGCGGGCGAGACAAATGCTAGGGGTATTGGAAAAGGCAAAAGCAGAAGTCCTGGAGTACCATGGACAGATTGGAGGTAATATCCATATCGGTGCCAGTTATACGGTAGGTGAATATATCATTCCGATGATCCTTAAAGCTTTTGATTATAAATATCCTACAGTTGATTTACAAGTACGGATTGCGAATTCAGAAAGGATTAATAAGGAAGTTCAGTTGCACCAGCTTGACGTAGGCCTTGTCGAAGGTAAAGTCGCGGATCAAGGTTTACGCTCGTTCCCTTTTATGGAAGATGAGATGGTTGTCATTGTTCCAAAACATCATCCATTGAACGGATGCAAGAAGATCTCTTTCGAAGATTTGCAGGACCATACCTGGATTACAAGAGAGGGAGGGTCCGGGACGAGGGCCATGTTGGATTCGATGTTAGAATCCTCCAATATCCGACCACGGAAGTTAATAACGATTGGCAGCAATCATGGGGTTGTCCAGGCGGTGAACGAGGGTATTGGTTTGTCGTTCCTCTCAAAAACGGTCGTCGAGCATACAGGTGCCGATGACTTGGTTATGAGATTGCCGTATATACAATCGACGGCCCGTTATTTTTCTATTGTTACTCCAATTAATGAGGAAGAAATTACAACACATGTAAAAGCATTTGTAGAGCAAGTATTGGAGTTGTATGACTTGTCACAAAATTATTAGACCCATAAAGGCTAGCCTCTGTTATGATGGAAAGGTGAGAGAAGCTTGGTTTGGGGTATATAACATTACCAGAAACAAAATATTATTTAGACGCTCTTAAGTTCCAACAGACGACTGGGGATTGTTGCTTAGTATTTTTGATATTAAGTGAAGCAGCAGACAAAGTGTGTTGGGAGATATCGATAAATAGTGCTAATGTTCCAAAACGTGCATAAGTAACTGTTTTTCAGGGTATTGGGCATTATAGAAAAATGAAACGTTTTCGTCATCCTGTTCGTAAAGAGGTTGGATGTGTTTCTGTGCCAAATCTTATTTCAAATACTGAGGTGAAAAAATGAAGAGACTAGACCAGATTGTCGATTATTTGAAGACGCTGGGGGTAGAGGTCGAGAAGGTTTACCGTACACCGAAGGAAGAGACAAGATAAGCAGAAAAGAGTAGAATAGACACCATTTAAGGTATGCTCCTACATATAAGAAGCATACCTTTTTGCTGCACTCTAGGAAGCGGACTTCGTGATATGCTGGAATGCTGTCTGCTTTGATTGGATGGTTGCCCAAACCAAACCGCCCAGGACAGGGATAAGCAACCATAGGAATACGGAAGCGGCTCCTTCATTTGTGGCTAACAATCCGAAAATAGGCCCTGTTACTACAACAGAGGTCTGATTACATAGCATACGTAAGCTGGACATTCGACCATGAAAATGAGGGTCTGTCGCCATTTGCTGGACCGATTGCAAAAGGGCTCTGACAAACGATGTTCCAATGCCTATTAGTAAAAAACCGAGAAATGCAAGAGGGAGTAATTTTGTGAAACCAACTATAGCGAGACCTCCTGCCATCAAGGATAGCGACCAGACGGCAATGCGATTCTGGCACTTTGCCCACCACCATGTACCAAGAAGTCCGGCAATGATCCCACCTACTGAAAATGTACTGTCAAGCAGACCGTAAACTACAGAAGATTGTTGCAAATGAGCACTTGTATACACGCTCATGAAACCCAGTGTAGTGTGGAAAGTAAGTTGCCCCAGCATCAACATGACAAACAAGCCGTAAAGCATGGAATGATGATGGATGTAAACAAATCCTTCTTTTATTTCTTTTATAAAAGAAACAGACCCCTGTCCTCCTTTTCTCGGTAGTGGCGTGTATTGGATTTTATGTACAGTAATCGCTGCACCGACATAAGAAAGAATGACAACAATTAGGGACATCTCGATTTCCACTAACCCAGCCAGCACCCCTCCCGCTGCTGCTCCGGACAAACTGCCAGCTACCGTCGACGAACCTGACCATGAAAAAATACGAGGTAAGTCCTCTTTGGGGAAAACTTCTGCTACAAGGGCTTGTAAAGATGGGCGGAACAGTGATCCCGCGGATTGTAGAATCATATGTGCCCCGATCATAACCCACGGATGTACTAATCCGATCAAGAAAGTACCTGTTAACAAAAGTAAACAGAAAATGCTTGAGACTCCAGCGATTTCCGCCAACGCTTTACGGTTACTACGGTCCACGAGTACCCCGAAAATAATGTTCAAAAAAAGCCCTGGAATAAAGCCGAAGCTAACGAAGAGACCTGTGTACAAAGCGTCTTCCGTCCATTGATATAAGAACCATGTAATCAAAACAAAGTACATAGCGCGTCCCGATTCATATAAAAAATACCCACACATCAACCGTTTAGTATTATCCCCATTCATAGGGATCCCCTCCTCTCCAGCTAATTCTATCGTACTCGCTTTCTAGATATTTGGATAATACTGTATTACAATTAAAAGTGATAAGGAAAAGTTATGGGGGAGACAAGATGAAGATAGAGGATTATGAATTGTTGTTGCAGTTGCAAGAATGTGGAACGATACGGGCGACAGCAAAAAAAGTTCTCATTTCTCAACCAGCACTCACACAACGATTAAAATATATTGAAAATTATATGGGAGGATCGATTTTTTTGCGAACCTCCAAAAAGCTCGTACCAACACCGTTTGGCGAGATTGTGCTGAATCATGCTGGAAACGTTTTGCAAACGGAAGAAGAACTCCGTCAGCGACTTGCTCAAACGGAAGGTAGGGTATCAGGAACATTATCCATCGGTGCGTCCTCCCTTTATAGTCAATATTTTTTGCCTGAATTGCTTCAGTCGTTCACGAAGGAGTATCCTAATGTAACGATCGACTTAGTAACAGGAGTAAGTGAAGAAATCCGTCAATCCGCTGATGACTATCATATCGCTATCGTTCGTGGCGAGCCGCTTAAAGACTATCAGTCTCTTCATCTTTTCAGTGATCGTCTTTATTTGTTAGACTTACTTCCATTTTCTAAGGATGTAGAACGGCCGTTCATAGAGTTCAAAAGCGATCCAGACTTCCAGAGGTTGATTGAACAGTGGATGGAGAGCCATCCTTCGCTCTTGGTCAAACGTTTGATTAAAGTGGATCATTTTGAAACGGCAAAACAAATGATGAAGCGTGGGCTAGGAATGACTGTCCTGCCTGAGAGCATTATCCAGGAAGGGAAAGACGATTATGAATATCAACTTTTACATAGGGATGGGGGGGCAATTACAAGAGAGACATGGGCTTGTATGAAATCAGGAATCAGTCACTTGCCTCAAGTGGATGCTTTTATCAAACACTTAACGGAAGAGGGGTCAAAATGAGTGAGTTAGAAAAGCAGCTACTGTCTATTTCCTTAAATTGGACACCATACATCCATCCTATTTTTGAGGCCGTCGATCCTTTTCTTGAAAATTACTATCTTGGTGCAGGAGTCATCACCCAATCTGTGTGGAACTATTTGCATGGCTATCCCCCGTCCTATGGAATCGGCGATGCAGACATCATCTATTTTGATGAAAAAGGGACACTGGATGAGGAGCAAAAGTTAGAGGAGAGGTTGAACAAAAGGTTAGGTGACTTACCTTTCTCGATAGATGTAACGAATGAAGCCCTGGTTCATTTCTGGTATGAAGAAAAGTTCGGAAAGTCAATAAGTCCGTATACTTCTGCAGAAGCAGCGATCGACACATGGCCCACAACTGCATCTGCAGTAGGAGTGAAAAGGGGGAGGGCAGGGGAATTCAGTATTTATGCACCTTTTGGTTTGGAAGATTTGTTCGCTATGGTCGTTCGGCCTAATAAACGTCTAATTACAGAGGATGTTTATAGGAAAAAGGCAGAGAAATGGAAAGCAAGGTGGCCGGACCTTACCATTACCCCCTGGTAAATAAGAGGTCTTGCATGAGGAAAGGCGTTCATTTTATTATTATAGTATTCATACCGAATTCGGAGGTGCTGGTGAACCGTGAAAGAGGAGCAAATGTTTGCTAGGTTAGAAGAAATCCAGCAAAACGAATTTATAAAAGCAGCGATCGATCGCGTGGGAACGGGCGTCGTAATTACAGACCCGGAACAAGAAGATAATCCAATGGTATATTGCAATAAAGGGTTTCAGGAAATGACGGGGTATGAAGCTGAGGAAATTTTGAGCCGGAATTGTCGCTTTCTTCAAGGAGAAGAAACAAATTCTGTTGATGTAGAGCGAATTCGCAATGGTCTTGAAAAACGGGAAACCGTCCACGTCGAATTGAAGAATTATCGCAAAGATGGGTCGATGTTTTGGAATGAGTTACATATCTTCCCTGTCCATATCGAACAGATGGATCAAGTGTATTTTGTCGGTGTCCAAAAAGATGTCACCTATCGCCGGGAGCAGGAGGAATTACTTGGCCATTATTTGTCCGAGGTGAAACGGTTATCGACTCCGATTGTGCCGATCCAAGATAGCATTTCTGTTCTTCCACTTGTTGGAACGTTTGATGATGACCGGTTACACCAGATGCTAGAAACGGTCAGTCATCATGTGAAAGAATCGAAAGAAGACTATTTAATTTTAGATATGTCTGCAGTATATTCCTATGATGAGGCCGTGCATATGGGCATTTATCAAATGAATCAGCTCCTGGATCTGATGGGGACGAAACTTGTCATTACAGGGATTAAACCTACATTTGCCATCCAGAGTGCACCTTATGCAGACTTTGGTGAATTGTCATTACAGACATATGCTACGGTGAAGCAAGCTTTAGAAACGCTAAGACACGAAATAAATAACTAAAAGAAAGAAGGTCCACTCATCGAGCGGACCTTCTTTCTTTTGTGTGAATCATAATTACCATTTTCTGTATGACCTGGTCAGTAACTATGCACTCTTTTCGTGTAATATATCAACCTTTTTATTTTGGCGGGTCGGGAGCATATGGAATACGATATTTAGAGCAATCGCTGTTACACTTCCGGCCACGATTCCGTTGCTTGTTAAAATTTGAACACTATCCGGAAGTTTGGCGAATAATTCTGGTACAACTGTTACCCCTAGGCCCATACCGACGGAACAAGCGACAATCATTGAATTCTCATGGGAATCAGCCATCACTCGACTTAACATTTTAATGCCTTGAGAGATGACCATACCGAACATTGCTACCATAGCACCTCCTAGGACGGCCGTAGGTATTATTGTTGTAAAGGCAGCTATCTTCGGAATGAATCCTAAAGCGACTAGCATGCCTCCCATGACAAAAATCACACGGCGGGATTTCACCCCAGTCATATGCATAAGACCTACGTTTTGCGAAAAGGCAGTGTATGGGAACGCGTTGAAGACCCCTCCGAAAAGTATCGCGATTCCTTCAGCTCGATAGCCATTTGCTAGATCTTTTTCATCAATCTCTTTATCAGTCATTTCACTTAGTGCAAAGTAGACACCAGTTGATTCGACGAGAGAAACCATCGCCACCAATACCATTGTAAGAATCGCAGACCAGTGAAATGTCGGGGTGCCAAAGTAGAAGGGCTCGACCATATGGAAAAACGCGGAATCACTGACAGCAGAGAAGTCGACCTTACCGAAGAATGAAGCCACAAGTGTGCCCCCGAGAATACCGATCAAAATAGAAATAGAGCGCAAAAATCCTTTTGTGAAGCGATACATTAAGACAATGAATAAAAGCGTACCGAAAGAAAGAGCGAGATTAGAGAATGACCCAAAGTCGGCGGCGTCCTGACCTCCGCCCATATTGTTGATGGCTACAGGAATGAGAGTAATTCCTATAATAGTAACAACTGTTCCAGTCACGACTGGTGGGAAAAATTTGACCAACTTCCCGAAGTAGCGACTGATGACGATAACGAACAAACCTGATACTAGGATTGCACCATAGATGGCGGAAACGCCGTACTGGCCACCGATGGCAATCATAGGTCCTACCGCTGTGAACGTACAGCCAAGTACAACAGGCAGTCCGATTCCGAAGAATTGATTGCGGACGACTTGTAAAATAGTTGCGACCCCACACATTAGAATATCGATGGCAACAAGGTAGGTGAGTTGCTCAGATGAAAGACCAAGTGCTCCTCCGACAATCAGTGGAACTAGAATTGCACCAGCATACATGGCTAACAAGTGTTGGATTGCTAAAGCTGTCGTTTTCATACAAAAGGGGCCTCCTCTTTTTTGAAAGTAATCGTATCATTTACTAAAGACGTAATCGTTGCGAGTGATTCCACCCTAATTCCTTGCCGACGTAGAAGTTGGCCGCCCTCCTGAAATCCTTTTTCAATCACTATGGCGAGGCCTGCAACTGAAGCCCCTGCTTGCTCGACAAGATCGATCAGTCCTTTTGCTGCTTGGCCATTGGCAAGGAAATCATCAAGAATCAATACACGATCTTCACTGGATAAATAGTCTTTCGATACCGATATTTCGTTTATCTCCTGTTTTGTGAAGGAGTGTACCTTAGAGGTATATAGGTGGTCCCTAAGCGTCAGTGACTTTCTTTTTCTAGCAAAAATGACTGGTACACCAAGCGAGAGAGCCGTCATCTGAGCAGGTGCTATGCCGGAAGACTCGAGCGTCAATACTTTTGTAATCCCGTCATCAGCAAATAATCTTGCAAATTCCTCTCCAATTTCTTTCATTAATATCGGATCGATCTGGTGATTCAAAAATGAATCCACTTTGATGACCGATGGAGATAACACTCTTCCCTCATTGATAATCTTCTCCTGTAACCGTTCCATTACGTTCACACCTTTCCTGGAAATAAAAAAGCACGAAAAGCTTGTTTCCACTATGGAAAGCAAGTCTTTTCGCGCTTTGGAAAATAACAAAGAGAATGATCGTAGGATTTGTAGATAAAGAAATCCCTGATCATTTACTGCTTTTCATAGTCGGTCCATTTACGGTGAACCGGTAGAAACTTGTGGGCCATATTCCCACTATTATATGAAATGAATATTCGAATGATATGAACAGTATATCACGATATTGTTCGGAATCAATGTTTTTTTGTTATACCATAAAAAATTATAAAAATTCATGAATCGGGATAATGGTGATTACAAGTGTATTAATCTTTAGAGCTCTTGAAATGGGAAGAGCAGCAATGAATGCCTCGCCTGAAGTCGTAAGCCAACCCTCTCTATCATCATAGCGTTCTTTACTGACCTGATCTTTTTAAAGGAAGGGTGCAGCACCGGAAAGAACCTCCTGATTTAATAATTTCTGAGAATTCGACACGGATTACTGTGAATCCCTTCGTTTCCATAGCCTTGTTCAATCTCTCATTCTGAGGAAGACTGATTATTTTTCCATCTCCAAGGGGAAGTACATTCGGTCCCATCTGGAATTGTTCCTTGTCATTCACCTCAATAGTGTCGTAGTGAGCGGCTATAGATTCCAGCCCTTTCGTTGTAAAAGCTGGTGGATAGAGTAGAGCTGTTTCTTCATCGATGATATTGAAAACACAATCAAGGTGGAGAATCCCTTCATCAAGGAGAAGCGACTGGACAGAATAAGACGGTAGTTTTTGTTGAATTTCTAGTATGGCCTGTTTAGAAGTTCTGTTGGTTTCTCCAATCCAAAGTTTAGATCCATCTAAAAGGACATCTCCGCCTTCTATAGAAGCGGGAAGACCATCCTGGAAAGGTACATTATTTTCCTTAATCCATTGGCGTAAGGCGGACGTTTCATCTTGTCGGACGGCTTCGCTCATGGAACTGACAAAGAGCTGGCTGCCGATCACGAAACCGATGTCCCTTGTAAAGACCTGTTCATGTAAAGAGGGGTCTGCTGGTAATTCGATGACCTCCACTTGATGGTTTTTAAGTGTTTGGACAAATGCTTTATGCTGTTGTAAAGCTAATGATATATCAATGTTCGTATTTTTGTAATGCTTTTGTGTTTCATTGATGACTTCCGTGATTTTCATATAAGAAGGTTTAACGACAATCACTTTTTCAAGGTCCGTGAATTCAGACTCACAATAAGTGCTCTGGTTGGTGGCTATTCCTTCCATAGAAATCCTCCTTTATCTAATACCTTATCTTCCCTTAAAAAGAAAGGGTGAAACGGGGAGGGAGATGGAGTGCAAGTTCTTGTATCTCCTTATGATGATTATACCGCTACGGACAGAATAAAGGGGAAGTTTTTGCGCCTCCGGGTCTTAACAAATATATGTATATTTAAGCTATGCTGCCGTTTATTTAGTCATTCGAAAAGGAGGTCGCCTTAAAAAAATACCATAACATCAACAACATTTTGTACTTTTCTAGCGGTTATTTGTAATTGACTTTCCTCGACATTTCCCGGGAAATGTCGAGGAAATATGATTCATCACCTAGGGGTCAATAAAAACTTTTAGAGTTAGTTATAGACGATAAGATTTCGTTTGATTGGTGAAGAAAAGGGATAAGCGTGGGATTGGAATCATCCCGAGTTGTTAGGTATGATTTATATATAAAGAATTGGGAGTGGTTGAAATGGCTGGTGTATGGAAATCATTGATTAAAAACGCTAGACACGAAAAGCTTTATGAAAAAGCTCTTCGTATATCAGAAGAAGCGCAAAAGCATATCGTGAAAACCGATAGAAGTGCGTCTTTCTCCTATGAGACGTTAAAGGTGATTAAAGAGGAAAAGTATCCTTCGTTTTCACTGCCTTCAGAGGAAGGTGGAGAAAATCTTTCTTTATATGAGTTTTTATTGATGCAGGAGAAGATTGCGGAAGGCGATGGTGCAGTTGCATTGTCTATTGGCTGGCATATGGGAGTCATGATGGAACTTTCTCAGGATAATCTTTGGGAGAAAGTTGCTTACGACCATTTAGTAGAAGAAGTGGTGCGAGAACAGAAAGTCGTCAACCGCGCGGCAACGGAACCAGCAACAGGCAGTCCTACACGAGGGGGAGTTCCCGAAACGAAAGCAGTAAAACGCGGGAACCGTTATATTGTAAATGGTAGAAAATCATTCACTTCAATGGCTGAACATCTTGACTATTATATCGTTTCCGCTTATGTTGAAGATAAAGATACGGTTGGCTGGTTTTTGATTGACCGCCATCAACCAGGTGTGTCAGTAGATAAAACATGGGATACTCTCGGGATGCGTGGAACTGCGAGTGATGATCTTGTTCTCAAAGATGTGGAACTGAGAGAAGAGGATCTAGTAGAAGTAAAATCAGAAGGCAAACCTTTACCGAAAGGCTGGCTGCTTCATATTCCTGCGTGCTACCTTGGTATCGCGGTTGCCGCTAGGAATGATGCCATCGCTTTTGCGAAAGACTTTCAACCTAACAGCTTAGATACGCCGATTTCTGAAGTCGCTCATATTCAGGATAAAATTGGCGAGATGGAATGGAAATTGATGCAGGCTCATGCTTTTCTTTATTCAGTAGCTGAAAAATGGGATGAAAACCCTGACCAACGTAAAGGGATGGGAGCGGATTTAGCTGCTGTGAAGCTTGCGGTGACAAATACGGCAAATGAAGTGGTCGATCTCGCGATGCGTATTGCTGGTGGTCGAGGTTTGTCGAAAAAATATCCGTTTGAAAAATATTACCGGGACGTACGTGCTGGGTTGCATAACCCACCTATGGACGATGCAGTAGTAACTATGCTTGCGAAACAAGCCATCTCTGATGATGAATGAACAAAACGCTCAAAGCTTTTATGCTTTGAGCGTTTTGTTGCGTTTATTTCTCTGCGAGTAAGTCAGCAAAGGCTTTCGCATATGGAGGTAAATCAGGTGGACGACGCGCGGAAACAATATGTTCGTCCTGAATTACCGCTTCGTCATACCATTCGGCTCCTGCATTCATCATATCATCTTTAATGCCTGGGGTGCTTGTTACTTTGCGCCCTTTCAAAATATCTGCTGAAATAAGCACCCAGCCAGCATGGCATATTTGACCAATCGGCTTGCGTTTCTCGTCCATGTGGCGAACGATTTCCATCACTTTTTCATAACGGCGTAATTTGTCCGGAGACCAACCTCCTGGGACGAGGATGCCATCATAGTCGGCAGGATCCACATCATCAAAGGCAAGGTCAGATGTTGCAGGGACACCATATTTCCCTGGGTATTCAACCCCTGCTTCTTCACCCACGAGATGGACCGTCGCTCCTTCCTCTTGAAGGCGGAGAAGCGGATACCACAGTTCGAGGTCTTCGAAATCCTTACTTACTAAGGCAATGACTTTCTTTCCTTCTAATCGCATATTCAACCTCCTTGTCTTTCCCTATTCCCATTTTATCAAACGATCACACTTGATTCGAATTTTTGGATACGACGAGAACCCACCAGATCAAAAGTGGTTGGAAAAGGATCCGGATCCAAAGTGCCGTCTGGTTTGTTTCTTCACTCCACGGGGCAGGGATAGCATAGATTGCAGCATAAAAATTTGCCGGCCACACAATCAGAAGAAAAGCCGCTGTTGCAAAGCCCGCAGCTCTTCGAGTTTGTGGGAAGATGAGCAAAAGGGCAAGAAGCCATTCTGTGATGCCTGTCACATAGACAATAATCAGTTTAAGTGGCATCCAATCCGGCAACATAGCAGCAAATCCGTGATCATACATAAAGTGAGTGACACCCGCATAGAACAAGGCAATTGCAAATACATATAGACCGATTTGGCGGAGAATACTCATAATATCTATCCTTTCTTTATATCCTACACTTCCATAAAAGCTCCCTATTTTGAAGACTCAGTTTCGCGACTTTTTATGGGTGGATAGGTGCGGCGGGGAATGACTCGTCCAGCTCCGTCGCCCAGACACTCGCGTCATAAGCAAAAGATCCATGGAATGAAAGAGCACATACCGTGAATCTTTTGCTTATGCCAATCGATTCCACATTTGAAAACTTTCCGCGGGAGTCTCGCCATTCCCCTCTGCACCTTGCCAAGATCGATTCTCAAAACCGCTTCAAGAAAAAGTGGAAATTATTAGGGGGACACGCTGATGAGCATAAGGTGCTCCCATGTTGGAAACCTTGCTATAGAGCGTTATATTCCCATAGGACAGGGATGCTGGAAGACGCTCCTTCCTGGTAAAGGGATTCGTTTCTCATTAACTTTGAATGGGGTGGTGGAGAAGCTGCGAGACTCCCGTGGGAGAAGGAGGTAGGCGAGATCCCGTAGTGCGGCAGACCGCCCGAGGAAGCTTCCTCACCACCCCTTACGCTTCATACGGCAACGGATCCCGTTTATCTCGAAACTGAGTCTTCCGGAATACTGCCAGTTTGTGTAGGAAGGATTTATAATTATTATGAAGGAAGATTTCCCTATGATAAATCTTTTTATATAGGTTGAAACTTTTATATGACTTTTTACGTCTATTAAGACAACCCGTACATTTACGATTATTTTTCTGAAAGAGCAGATTCGCAGCGGGTATAATAGATAGGAGGTTCCGCATAACGTAATGGGGAATCTACCACGTTTACAAGGGGTCGAGAAAATGAAATCACGTATCGGTTTATGGATGTTGATCGTTGTTTTATTTGCATCATTTGCACTGCCGTCAAACACCTTCGCTTCGACAGGGGATCAAGGTATTAATGAGAAGTTAGGACTGCCGATTGTTGTTTATGGTGAAGCCCTTTCTCCGTCACAAAAAGCGGAAGTGACAGATTTACTTGAAGTGAATCAACATGAACAGGTCGATGAATTCACCGTCAACGGTCAGGACCTAGCTAATTACATCGGTGGAAATCCGAATTCGAATATGTACTCTTCCGTAAAAATCATCCACCAGGATAATGGTGCCGGTTTGAATATCGATATCGTAACACCTGCTAACATAACACAGGTGACGAAAGAAATGTACACAAATGCATTGTTAACGGCGGGGGTGGAAAATGCGGATGTGCTTGTGGCCTCCTCTGTTAAAGTAAGTGGACATTCCGCACTCACGGGTATTTACAAAGCTTATGATGCAAAAGGCGTAAAACTCGATGAAGAGCGGATGAAAGTTGCAAGTGATGAGCTTGATATTGCTACTGATATCGCCGAAGAAGAAGGGATCGACCGCGACAAGATCAGTGAACTATTAACGGAAATCAAAAAGCAAATCGCGGAACAGGATCCGGCGACTAGAGAAGAAATTGAGCAAATTGTTCAGGAACAGATTCAATCGCTGAACATTGAGCTGAGCGAAGAAGAACGTCAACGACTGATCGACTTGTTCGAACAGATGCGCAATTTGAACATTGACTTCGATCAAGTACGTAATCAGCTAGACGACTTAACCGGGAATATCCAGGATTTGATTAATGATGATGGATTCTGGAATAATTTGCGAAACGCTATTCAAGACTTCTTTAAATCATTAAGTAACTTTATCAGCTCATTATTTAACTGACGAGCTTATTATACAAACTCTATCACATCAAGTTTCCTGTGGACGGGCGGCTTGGTGTGTTTTTTTATCCAGTGAAAAACTCCCACGCCTTTTAGGGAGGGGGAGTTCATCATCTAGTTTGCAAGTGTTTTTGTATCTTCAACGATCTGTTCAAACGGCACTTCCATGTTGCCCATATATTTCTTTTTCACAAGCCCATCTTTCCCGATCAAATAGAAAGATGTCCCGTGATCGACTTGATCGTTTCCTTCTGTTTTAACTGCAATCGTTTGGAAACTTTCTTGAGCGAAGTTCTTGATTTCTTCCTGGGTATATTCCGTAACGAAAGTCCAATTGCTGAAATCGGCCCCATGTTGTTTACCGAATTCTTTCAATACATCAGGGTGGTCGACTGTAGGGTCCACACTGAACGAGACGATTTGTGCATCAACCCCCTCTTCTTTCAACTGCTCTTGGACCTGAGCCATGTTGCGTGTCATAGGCGGGCAGACGGTGTTGCAGTTCGTAAAGATGAAGTTTGCGAGCCATACTTCTCCTTCCATATCATCGGTGGAAAAATGTTCCCCTTCTTGTGTCGTACCTTCAAAGGATTGGACTTCCCAATCTAATGTATCTTCAAGTTCATTCGAGCCGCATGCAGCAATCAATATCGCCAGGCATGCAAACGCGATAAGTAAAAGGAAACGCTTCATAATGTTTCTCCTTCCCTGATTTCAATTTACAAGTCTAGTTTACGCTTGCATTAAGTGGAGGTCAATTGGCCAGGGACTTAATAATTTTGTCCATAATAAAAGTTTGGGAAGATAGAGAGTTAAGCACAGAGACTGTTTGTGATTTCCTATAATTATTCCGAGAAAAATCCGGTTTTATGGAATGGTTCTTCCTTTTTAGGACCCTGACTACCTTGCCTGGTTTTTATGAAGGGTGAAGTGGGTAAATTGTACTGTGTATGGAAAGTTAAAGGAGGAGGTAGATGATGGCTGATCAAAAAGTTGCAGTTATTACGGGATCAGGTCAAGGAATTGGAAAAGGAATTGCAGAACGATTGGCAAATGACGGATTTAAAGTTGTGATCAATGATGTCAATAAAGAAACCGCTGAAGCAACTGCAAAGGAACTTCAAGACCAGGGCAAAGAAGCTTTTGCAGTCGAGGGGGATGTCAGCAAAAGAGACGATCAATTCTCCTTAGTCAAGCAAACAGTAGAGAAATACGGTTCCGTGGATGTATTTGTCAATAATGCTGGTATCGATCAGGTTGCCCCTTTACTAGAAGTAACAGAAGAGGACTTGAAGAAAATCTACGATATTAATGTGTTCGGTACACTTTACGGTATTCAAGCAGCTGCAGAGCAAATGAAAGAACAGGATGGACGTGGGAAAATCATTAACGCTTGCAGTATCGCAGGCCATAAAGGCTATAGCTTCCTCGGAGTATATTCTTCAACGAAATTCGCTGTCCGTGGTCTAACTCAAACAGCAGCTCAGGAGCTAGCGCAATTTGATATTAATGTAAATGCCTACTGCCCTGGTATTGTTGGTACATCCATGTGGGACCGTATTGATGCCAGAATGGTTGAATATATGGGACTTGAACCTGGAGAAGCGTTTGAGAAGTTCGCCGAAGGGATTACCCTTGGAAGGACGCAAGAACCAGTGGATGTTGCTAATTTTGTATCCTATCTTGCTTCTTCCGATTCTGATTATATGACAGGTCAGGCGGTTATGATTGATGGTGGCATTGAGTTCAGTTAAGGTTTCATGCTTAACGAGCTATCCTTTGAACTAGTTTTTTTACAGAGATGGATAGTGAGATTCCCTCAATTTTTATTAAATAGAGGACGGTGCTTATGTATGCACAGTCCCAATTGTTAAGGCGAAAAAACTACAAAATCCCCTTTCCGTGTTCATCTGAGAAGGCGAAAGGGGATTTTGTACATTCAGGGGAAGCTCATTTGGGTTTCTTTTGTAATTTCTTTCTGTCAATAGTAGAAGGTGGTTTTTCCATCCAGCCATTGTTAATTAATAACTTTGCTCCTTCATTTCCATATTGGGCATTTTCTGCTATCAGTCTGGAATAGCTCAGTCCTAAGTCTTTTCTCAAACTTGCACTCAAAGCTGTTCCATAATCCGCTAGCCCGACAGCTCCTATCATATTAGTATGAAAAAGTAATAATTTATCAGAGAATGGAGAATTCGTTGATGCAGTAACTTCACCATCCCATGATGATGGATGTGATGTATTATTTTTCTTTAAGAGGTCCAGAAATACAGATACATGTTTGCCTGCTATATCATAGCCTTTTTTGAAATATTCCCGCAGTTTCTTTGACTGGGCCACTTGACTAAAGCCTAGTAGTAACGTTTTTCCTACATTGTTCACTTCGATATTAGTCCCCAAATGGGCGATTTCCACATTGAGCAAAGGTCTTTTCTCCCCTACGATTCCACCAAGGAACCGCTCATCGTCCACATAAGAGACCTCTGTCGGGTAGGCTGTATAAGGGGGTCTGACGTAAACTCCTTTTTCTAAAGATAAATCAGTGACCATATCAAATAATCGATCGGTTTGATCAATCCATTTTTTAAATAGAACCCTTATATCCTTTCTTGTAGCTATAGACTTAGCTAATGAGTATGTGGACAGTCCGGTTCTTCCCATATATTCAAGGTACCTGAGGTAATAGGTGTCCGACCATAGTTTGGGGGCATTTAGATCAACATCTTTTTCATTGAAACCATGCGGAACAGGGATATTTTCGCTAGTAAAGATGGTGGTGATTTCTTGGAGGTGATTCTCTGAAATGGATATTCCATATTTTAGGATAGTATCAATTTCAGGTGTGTGATTCGTTGCCAAGAAATGTTTTAGTACACATAAAGATAGTGTGTCAGCTATGTAGGTGTTCCATAGATTCGCTTGTTCTGAAGAGGTCAAATTCGCATTATGGGAAATTTTCATATATTCGTTCCTTCCTGAAAGCACTCCTATTTACATATTATTCCATAAATTGAAATGGTTATTCACAAGCAAGAGAATATTTTGATGTAGAAATAGGCATACCATCATTCCCTTGCTTTTTTTTACGGCATAAATTCTTATAATAAGGGAAATCTAAGAGTCCATGACTATCGATTAGGGGATGACATCATGCCTTTTTATACAGAAAAATCAGGGAAAAAATTATATTATGATGATCGCGGGAACGGGGAAGTGATGATCTTTATCCATCCCCCTGGAATGGGGAGAAAAGTGTTCATAATGCAACATTCATTAGCGCGGGAGTTCCGGGTTATCTTTCCGGATTTGAGTGGGAATGGGGATTCGGAAGTGATTTCTCACGCCCCTGACGTGTCGATGTATGCTCGTGAAATTGTACAACTACTCGATCACCTGAGACTGGAAAAAGCCATCATTGTCGGCTATTCATGCGGGGGAATGGTTGCCCAGGAATTCGCCCTTACTTTTCCAGGACGGACGAAGGCGGTCATACTTGCTGGTGGATTCCCGAAAGTGGCGACAGGAGGCTTACGCTTTGAATTTTTAGGGGGGATGTACTGGGTGGAAAAAAGTCCAGAAACATTGGCGAAATTACTTAGCCACTCCCATTTTAAAAATATGGAAATTAAACGTGAGTTGAATGAACACATGGCAAAATCCGACCCTGAAGCGTGGTATACCTATTACAAGCATGCCCTTTCGTTTGATTGCAGCCGACGTTTAGGTGAGTTGTCCATGCCATTGTTGCTTGTGTATGGGAATAAAGAATTTTGGATCAATGAACACGCGAAATATTACCGAAAGTGTCCGGACGTGAAGTTGGAAGTCATCGAGCATGCGTACCATCAATCACCGGCCACCCACTTTGATCGATTCAATGCTGCATTAGTACGTTTTGTACATGAGAAAGCATAGAAAAAGCAGAGGAGCCTCTGCTTTTTCGTATCCATTCAAGGTTTGTGGATCAAATTAAATATCTCTGAAGATCCATTGTTTTCTCCTTATTGAAAATCGAAGGTATGGTCAAGCCGCTGAGAGTAAATCGTTCTTTTTACAGTGATGGTGAGGTTTTCTGAGTTTCTGAAAGGTCGGAGTGGGAAGTTAATATTTCCTTGTTGGTCATGCCCCCAAATTACTGCTTCTGCTGTTTTTCCATTATCACTAACAACTTCTCCATATTTTTTTTGTTCTTCTGGAGTAGTGTTTAGTCTATGCACTTGAGCCCCGACCAATTTTTTATTTTGTTGCTCTTCGTGCGGCTCATACCTAAGTTCAATGTCCATCTGTTGGCGATTATGGATATTCACTCGCTTAAGAATGATATCTGTATCATAAGCTTCGCCAACTTTTTTATCAAAGGTCTTAGAAACTCTACGCTCATCTTCAAACTGAGTCATGTCGATATCAAAGGAATAGGGAGTCTCATCCTTGAGGTGAATGGATTCTAATTCCATACTTACATCACCTGGGAGCTCCGAAGCTGGATGAAACCATGATTCATAAATATTTCCTTCTTGTGTCGGGCTAAGGAAAAGAGAGATTGGATGACGGGCACCTTCCTCTGATTTAATTACGGCCTGAATGGATTGCCCAATCTCTTCGTCTTCTGCTTCCACTCTCATTTTGACATGGCTGGAAGCGACACCGATATTCACTTCGAGCGGTTCAATGGTTACATTTCCGTCTTCGTACACCTCATCAGTTGTGAAAGTATCGAGGACGTGTCCTTCAAGGTCATGTTTGTAACGTATAGGAATGCCTTCTGTCTCTATAGTTTCAAGGTCTATACGCAATCGGAAGGAAGTTGAAAATTCTTCGTCATAGTTTCCGATATCTTCACGAGTGTAATTGTATCCCCACTCCTCTGTTATTGGAGGAACTTGGATAAGACTGTAGACACGATTTTCGAAAACGACAGTCTCATGGGGGTTCAACTCTCTGGAATGACTTTCAAATGATTGCTCATTCGTTTCTGTTGACTCCTTTATATGTACAGCCTCAAGAGCAGGGGGGCGGGAAAGATACGGACTCCCTTCCCCGTCGGGATCTTCTTCTGTTAAAGCGGAAAGGTCGATACTATACAAAATATGAATCATATGTCCACTATGCCAGACTTCATTTACTTGCATCCGACCGTCTTTGTCTGGAATGGGGAAAGACTCTTTTGGGTAGGTGGTCAGCCCTTCCTCCCTGGCCAGTTTTAAACCTTGGATCCGCTCTTCGTAGAACTGGTTCACTTCCTCATAGCTCTTGACTTCATTCCACTGAAGTGGAAAATCTTCGAGATCTACTGGTTTCGCTTTTCGCATCGGTTTGGAATCTGTGCTGAGTACCAATTTATCTTCCCCGCTGTCGGTGAAAAGATAAGCTCCCACTACAAAGATAATTAGAGAAGCGGCAATCAAAATCCACTTGCTCTTATTGGTGCCTTTGTTCATATAAAAATAACCCTTTCTGTTAAACATCTGTTAAAATTTGTCGGTAATTACTTTTATAATAACAGAATTTTCGGTAATTAAGGGAGTAAGGCATAAAAAAAGTGACCTCACATCGGAGATCACCCACTAATCTTCATCATCAGAATAATGGTGGTATAGGGCCTCACTTTCAGAGTGGGGTTCGCTATCTTCTGTCTGATGGGAGAATGCTTGGTTGTAGCTCATTTTACGATTGAAAACTTCGGCTATCTCATTTGTCTGCTCTACCTTCCCACGCCTTAACTTTCGATTTTCCAAAATAATTCCTCCTTTTTAGGTAGTTTTCCTCGAGTATAAAGAATTAAACTTTAGTTGTAATTTTCCGATATTTAGGATGGGTAGATTATATTATATAGAGTAGGTGAACGGAATGGCTCAGACAATGGAACATCCTTGGGATACTCTCAACAAGCTTTCCATCCCTATATGGTTCTTTGATATAGAAAAAGAGAATATCTATGTGAGTGAAAGTTTACGAAAAGAATTGGGAATTGCTTCGATCGTCCTGAATCGTCAAGAATTGAATGGACTCCTACATAAAGAAGATATACTCTATATAAATCATAGGGAAATGATAAAGGGAAAGGAAGAACGGCCTTTTTATATTAGCTACCGATTGCTGAAGCATGGTCACTATAAATGGAGGAAAGATATTGTTACACCTTTTTACGACGGGGATCGCCGTTTAATCGGTTATACAGGAGTAGATGCTCCGGATATTGCTCACAAGGAAGAGCTGGATCGAATTAAAAAATCAGTGATCGAGTTAGGTGAAGCCTTTCTTTCTTATAACGGGCAGGGTTTTTTCGATTTTCTTGTCGAATACTTAGCGACAGTTCTGGAGGTCGACTCGGTTTTGGTCGGGGAATTGACAGGAGCTGAAAAAGATGAAGTCACTGCCATCTCTATGTATCATAAAGGTGAAATTACATCTGGTGTTCATTATCAACTAAAAGGGACTCCGTGTGAAAAAGTAACAAACATTCATGACTGTTGTTACTCCAGTGAGGTGCGGGCACTTTTTCCTGAGGATCCTTTACTGCAAGAATATGGAGTGGAGAGTTACCTTGGGAAATCATTGCTGAACCCGGATGGCGATGTTATCGGTATCCTCGCGATAATGGATAGTGGGACTCAAACGAGTGGACCACTCGGTAAGGCTTTGTTCCAAATTTTTGCAGATCGAACAGCGAATGAATTGTCAAGAATGCAGGCAGAAAAGCAATTACAGCTACTGTCGCTATATGATCCATTGACAGGTTTGTTGACGAGGAGTTATCTCTCAGACAGAATCGAAGAAGAAATATCCTCAGCACCAAATCAGGAGAAAAATTTAGCGCTCCTTTTGCTGGATATTGATAACTTTAAATTGATCAACGATTCTTGGGGACATTCGAAAGGAAACGAACTGCTTAAACAATTCGCCCGTTATCTAAGACAGACATTTGCTCCGTACGATACTATCATTTCAAGAATCAGCAGTGATGAATTTGTTGTGCTAATTAAACATATCGGAAGTATGGAGGATATTCGTGAACTGAGTGACCATGTCATCCTTTCTATGCGCCGCCCATTTTTGATCGGTGAAAAAGAGTTTTATAGCACGGTAAGCATAGGCGCTGTATTTAAACCCTTGAATCTTCCAGAGGGTTTAGGTGGAGAGGATTTATTACGGAATGTAAATGCAGCGATGCATAAAGCAAAAAGAGATGGAAAGAATAGGTATGCGATTTATGAGGAACGGATGAGTGAACAGATGCGAGAAGAGCTCCATTTGAAACAATCTCTACATCACGCCTTAGATAACCGCGAGTTTGTCCTTCACTATCAGCCGCAAGTCTCCGCACGGACCTCACAAGTGTTCGGCTATGAATCGCTGATAAGATGGAATCATCCGGACTTTGGGGTGCTTTCCCCCAATCATTTTATTAGTCTAGCGGAGGAAACGGGAATGATTATAGAAATTGGCGAATGGGTGTTACAAGAGGCGTGTCATCAAACAAGGAAGTGGCAGGTGGAAGCAAGTCAGCCTGATTTGAAGGTGGCTGTAAACCTGTCTGCACAACAATTTGTGGATTCGATGCTGCCGGAGAAAGTTTTCCGGGCTTTAGAAGATTCCGGCCTCTCTCCAGAAAGTCTGATTATAGAAATTACCGAAACAATGGTCCTTCAGGATTTTGATCGAAGTATTGAAACAATGGAACGTCTGCGTAACAGGGGGATAAAAGTTCACTTAGATGACTTTGGGGTGGGTTTTTCTTCGCTCAGTTACTTAAATCGGTTACCTATCGACGCCATTAAAATTGACCGTTCTTTTGTCAGGCAAATCGGAGAGGAAAAACATGACGTCGCTATCGTCAATGCCATTATCAGTATGGCAAAAAGCCTCGGCTTACAAGTGATTGCGGAAGGTGTAGAAAAGAAGGAACACATCTCTTATTTGAAAAGAAAGGGGTGCTATGAATATCAAGGGTATTACTTCAGCAAGCCAGTCCCTGCACATCTTGTGACCCTCTAGTCAATAAAGGGAGTGGAGATGGATATAATAAAACCCCTGGAAAGAATAGAAAAACTTTTTGGAAAGACAAAGATAAGCTTAAAATGCAGAATATCGCCTCTCGCACTTCACCCATAGAGACAAAGGAATTTTAATAGAAACATTATTTGCTGGAACTTCTTCTGTGGAAGAGGTTCCAGATTTTAATTTATGTGTTCTTGATTGTTTTGGAAAAAGAAGGGCTTTTGACTATTAAATACACAAAGAAAGGAAGATGGAAAATGGCAGAAATGTTGACTGTTTTCAACGAAGAAGAAAAGCCGATCGGGATAAAAGAAAGAGAGGACGTACACCGTGAAGGGGATTGGCATGAGACGTTTCATTGTTGGATGTTTTTGAGAAATGAATGTGATATACACCTTCTCTTTCAACAGCGAGCGTGGGATAAAAAAGATTTCCCTGGACTCTATGATATTACTGCAGCCGGCCATATCGAAGCAGAGGAAAATTTGATGGATGCCGGTCTTCGTGAAATTGAAGAAGAGTTAGGGTTGAAGCTGAAGGCGGAGGATCTATTATCTATAGGAAGGTATAGAGAACAACTGTCGCATGGAAAATGGGACGACCGTGAGATTTGCCGACTTTATTTTTTCCCTTGTACTTCCCTCCCTACTTTCAGTGTAGGAGAAGAAGTGCAGGATGTCGTTCGTGTCTCGTTGAAGGAGGTCGCGTCGATGCTAAAGGGTGAAAATACGTCGGTTACAGCTATTTCTGTTTTAAATGGAAAAGATCAAACATTGACCAAGGAATCGTTCGTACCTCATGAGTATGGGTATATGCAATATATCTTACATTCCGTTCACAGCTATATCACAAAACTTTGACAAAATTCACGCATCTTCTATATAATTTTTGATTAAGTGAAAAGAGAGGAGACGAACTATGACGAAACCATCATTCGAAACAAAAATCGTTCATCATAAAGCAGATCAGCGGCAGGTCCCAAATAGTAAAAGTACACCGATTTATCAGACGTCCGCTTTTACATTCAAAGACCTTGATCATTTGGAAAGCTATTATGAAGGAGAGAGCCCTTACTTATATACGCGTGAACGGAACCCTAATACAGATGAGCTTGCCGGAACGGTTGCGGAGCTTGAGGAAGCGCCTGCAGGTGTGGCTACATCTTCAGGAATGTCCGCCATCCTCGCAGGGATACTCGCTGTCGTTGAGCCTGGGGATCATATCGTCGCTGCCGAAGATGTTTATGGAGGATCCCATAAATTAATCACTAAAGAATTTCCGAACTTTGGAATCGGCGTGACAATGGTTTCCTTTGCCGATGTGGAAGAAGTGGAGAAGGCGGTCACGGATAAAACGAAACTGCTCTATACGGAATCGATTTCGAATCCGTTCCTGCGTGTAGAAAATTTAGAAAAAATTGTGGGTCTTGCTCGTGTAAAAGGATTGAAAACGATGGTCGACAATACGTTTGCCACGCCTTATCTGTTACAACCCTATTTGAGCGGCATTGATCTTGTCGTACACAGTGGTACAAAGTATATCGGTGGTCATAGTGATGCCACATGTGGGGTGCTTGTAGGTGACGAAGCCTTGATTCAAGCAGCTAAACAAAAGATGGTCACTTTGGGAGCGAACTTAAGCCCTTTCGAAGCCTGGCTCACCCAACGTGGGGCCAAAACGTTAGGTCTTCGGATGAAGCAACAATCATACAATGCGCAAAAGGTAGCGGAGGCGCTCCGTGAAAACGATGCAGTTGATACCGTTTACTATCCAGCGTATGTCTCTGAACGAGGCCACGGCGCAATCGTAACCATTGAGCTTTCTGATGCCGTCGATATTGATACATTTTTCCGAACATTGGGCTGGATTAAAATCGCCCCTACCCTTGCCGGCGTAGAAACGACAGTGTCTTACCCTGTTCGAACATCTCATCGTGCACTCTCAGAAGCGGAGCGCGAGAAGATTGGTATCAATGATTATGTCATCCGGTTATCGATTGGAATTGAAGATCATGAGGATATTATCCAGCAGTTGACCTCGACTATTGCTGACTCAATAGAATAAAAATTCTAAAATCGTTGACTTTTCTGATTACTATCCTTTATAATTCTCAACATAATCCATTTAAATGAATATGTCTCTTATCAAGAGCGGCTGAGGGAATAGGCCCTGTGAAGCCCGGCAACCTTCAAACAACGGTTTGAAAAGGTGCCAAGTCCTACAGATTCTGGTGATCTGGCAGATAAGGGGAGGAACCGATATGATCAACCCTCTTCTTATTTAGAAGAGGGTTTTTTGATTGTCTGAGAATTGAAGAAAGTCTCTGGAATAAGAATACCAGGAAAACCCAAGTACCTATTCTCACCAGACTTTAAATCAATTCCTGCTGTAACAGTATCGTTATGGCGGGGCTTTACATAAGCTTTTATTTTTCGGTTAAACATCTGGTTCCAAAAGCTATATGTAACTTAAAAACTGAGTATATATCCGAATGAAAGCATTTAAGGAGGAAGTTAGGATGACAAAATCATTTGAGAGTTATGACATTGAAACGGTTTCTTTACATGGTGGGCAGTCGCCGGATCCGACGACAGGATCTCGTGCCGTACCCATTTATCAAACGACTTCTTACGTTTTCCACGATACAGAGCATGCGCAAGGATTGTTTGGGCTTGATGAACCTGGAAATATATATTCGCGAATTGGAAACCCGACCGTAGATGTATTTGAAAAAAGGATGGCACTGTTGGAAGGCGGGGTGGCTTCCGTTGCCACCGCATCTGGGATGTCAGCAATCGCATTGTCTATTCTCAATATCGCAGGTTCTGGAGATGAAGTAGTAGCTGCTTCTAATTTGTATGGAGGGACGTATAACTTATTCGCCAACACTTTGCCGCGGTATGGTATTAAAGTTAAATTTGTCGACCCTGAAGACCCTGAGAACTTCCGGAAAGCGATTAACGATAAGACAAAAGCTTTTTTTGCTGAAACAATAGGTAATCCGAGCTTACATGTGTTGGATATTGAGAAAGTAGCCGAAGTTGCACATGACAATGAGGTTCCGCTCATCATCGATAATACATTTGCTACCCCTTATACTTGTCGCCCGATTGAATACGGAGCTGATATCGTTGTTCATTCCGCAACAAAATGGATCGGTGGTCATGGTACAACCATCGGTGGGGTCGTTGTTGATGGCGGGCGCTTCGACTGGGGTAATGGAAAATATCCGGTCTTCACGGAGCCTGATAATAGTTACAACGGAATCGTCTACACAGCAGACTTCGGGACACTTGCCTACATTACAAAATTGCGGGTTCAGTTACTGAGAGATTTCGGTTCCTGTTTGAGCCCACAGAACGCATTTCTACTTCTGCAAGGACTAGAAACACTGCATTTACGTGTGGCTCGCCATGGTGACAATGCTCAGGAAGTTGCTGAATACTTAGAAGGGCACCCTGATGTAGAATGGGTCTCTTACCCTGGTTTGAAAACTCACCCAGCACACGAACTTGCGAACCGTTATCTAGAGGGTGGATATGGGTCGATTGTCAACTTTGGAATAAAAGGTGGTCGTGAGGCAGGACGTCAGGTAATCAATAACATATCCCTCTGGTCTCATGTTGCTAACGTCGGCGATGCAAAATCCCTGATCATTCACCCAGCTTCTACCACTCACCAGCAGCTTTCTGTAGAAGATTTGGCTGCAAGCGGGGTGACAGAAGAACTCATCCGTTTATCGATTGGTCTAGAATCGAGCAAAGACCTAATCAATGACCTTGATCGTGCGATAGCCAAAGCAACAGGTCGTGATAGTAAGGATACTGCAATTACAGAAAATGATGAAGGTGTCATTAAATGGGCATTGAGCTCTTCGAAAACACAAGAAGATGGGGAAACCCGACCGAAACGACTTGCGGTGGTGGGATTAAGTGGCAAACCATCGAGACCAAGCCATCGTCTGGCTAGGAAAATGCAGCGACTTGGCTATCAAATTGTACCGGTAAACCCAAGAGAAACGGAAGTATTGGGAGAGACGGCTTACCCAGACTTGAAGTCAATTCCGTTCAAAGTGGATGTGGTTCAAGTGTTCCGCAGCCCGGAAGCTGCCATTGAGATTGCTAAGGAAGCAGCGGAAGTTAGACCAGATGTGTTCTGGTTGCAAGAAGGGGTCATTGCACCGAAAGCCGCTCAAATTGCAAGCGAAGCCGGGTTGGAAGTCGTTCATAATCGCTGTACGTATAAAGAGGCACAACGACTGCGTGGTACGATCGACACTTATGCGTGTGAAATATAAAAGCTAAATGGAGGGGGTACGAACATGGGAATGAAAAGGACCTCCATCACTTTAGGTTCCCCGTCGGCTGGTCGCGCCGACAGGGAACCTAATTTAGTAAGTAGACGATGAGCCAGGCCGAAACCTAGAAAACGGGAGGCCGTCCATCT
Organism: Halobacillus dabanensis; assembly: GCF_900114165.1. Classification (GTDB taxonomy): domain Bacteria; phylum Bacillota; class Bacilli; order Bacillales; family Halobacillaceae; genus Halobacillus; species Halobacillus dabanensis. The sequence continues at coordinate 93,088 of NZ_FOSB01000012.1, read as the reverse complement.
TGCAGAATTGAAAGAGGAAGTATTGCGAGAATTGGATTTTACGAAGGCCTAAGGAGGAAAGTCACAATGACAGCATCAATCATCCCACCTCAAACATCAGGACACCAGATAGAGAAAGAGTGGAAAGAAGGGGATCCTTTCGATTGGGAGCAAGTGCATGATCGATTTACATGGAAGGAAAGCGGCAGAGTCAATATGGCTCATGAATGTATTGACAGGCATGTGCTGGAGGGAAAAGGTGACCATATTGCGCTCCATTATTTTGCCGATGAAGAAGAAGTGATCTACACTTTCTCTGAATTGCAAGCAGAAATCAATCGTTGGGGAAACGTATTAAAAAATCACGGAGTACATAAAGGTGATTTTGTGTTCGTTTTTTTACCGAAACATCCTTATTGTCATATCGCTATGTTTGCTGCTATTAAGATAGGGGCGGTCGTCGGACCGCTATTTGAAGCATTTATGGAAGAGGCTGTGAAAGATCGAATCAACGATTGTGAAGGAAGATTTCTTATCACAGATGACACATTCTTGGACCGGGTCAAAAGGGAGGAAATCCCAAGTCTTGAAAAAGTATTTACCACAAATGAAAAACATGGTGTCAATATATCTATTACGACGGAAGCGAAAAAAAACAGCGATCAATTGGCCACCGAATGGGTGGATCTCGAAGACGGACTGAACATCCATTATACAAGTGGGTCCACAGGGAAACCGAAAGGGATTATTCATGCGCATCGAAATATGATTCAACAATACCAGACAGGCCGTTGGGTCCTGGACCTTCATGAAGATGATGTATATTGGTGTACAGCCCATCCTGGGTGGGTGACCGGGACAGTTTACGGAGTTTTTGCTCCATTGCTGAATGGGGTAACAACAGTCATACATGGAGGCCGATTTTCTGCGGAAGCTTGGTATGAAGTGTTGGAAAAGGCGCGAGTCACCGTCTGGTACAGCGCACCAACTGCATTCCGGATGTTGAAAGCCCAACCGGACCATTTGCATCATAATTATGACTTATCCCGAATTCGGCACATATTAAGTGTCGGGGAACCACTTAACCCTGAAGTGATTCATTGGGCTTATGAAAATTGGAACTTAAGAATCCACGATACGTGGTGGATGACCGAAACGGGAGCTCAGCTTGTTGCGAACTTACCTACGCGAGCCATCAAGCCAGGCTCTATGGGACGCCCTATTCCGGGGATTGAAGTTGCTGTACTAGATGACCATGGACATCCACTTCCAGCTTTTGAAACTGGTCATCTGGCTATCAAAGCTACATGGCCTTCACTCATGAAAGAAGTGTGGAAGAATCCGGAAAAATTCGCTTCGTATTTCCCTTATGGAAAAGAATGGTATTTAGCTGGAGATTTGGCTTATGTAGATGAAGATGGGTATGTATTTTTTCAAGGTAGAAGTGACGATATGATCAATTCATCAGGGGAAAGAATCGGCCCGTTTGAAGTGGAGAGTAAGTTGCTTGAACATCCTGCTGTACGCGAATCAGGAGTCATCGGTAAACCAGATGAAATCCGTGGGGAAATTGTGAAAGCTTTTATTGTCCTGAATGATGGTTTTGAAAATGAAGCAAAGCTTTTGCAGGATATCCGGGCCTTTGTCAAAGCTAATCTTGCAGCCCACGCAGCTCCAAGAGAAATAGAAGTCATTAGTGAACTTCCGAAGACTCAAATCAGTGGAAAAGTGTTGCGCCGGAAATTAAAGGAGAAAGATAGTGTTTGTTCTTAATAGAAAACGACCGTTATAAAGCCGGTCGTTTTTTTATGCAACAGGATAAGATTATATACATACTTAGTAAAGAATTCACGAATATGTAATAAATTCTAAACATTCTCATAATCTAGAAATGACTATTAATCTAGCGGTTCAATGGCCATTGAAAGTTGTACAACAACGCTGCTTTAATAGTTGTATTAAGAAACTACCAGCAAATTCTATTCAACTTTCACTCATTTTATGATATGATTTATAAAGCACAATTCCCTCTGCGTTAGTTGCAAGCATCAAAAGAGTCCAGGTATACATCCAGCATAGGTGCTAGGTAAGGACCCCAATACTGTAAGGTTTTTTTATGCTTTTTCTGAATAGGTGTGCTACCATTTTGAAATTTTTCATTTTTTAAAACAAAATAACAAGTAAGCGTTATCATAATGTCTTCAGGAGGTTGCGTCATGAAACTAACAACTAAGATTTTTATAGGTTTGATTCTTGGTGCTGTTATAGGTTTGGCTCTGCATTTAGCTGCACCAGATCTGTTCAGTACTTTAGATGCTTATATATTCAGTCCTTTAGGAACTGTATTTTTAAATCTTATTAAAATGCTCGTCGTACCGATTGTATTCTTCTCTATCACACTAGGTACAGCTTCCCTTGGTGATCCTAAAAAATTAGGGCGCATCGGTGGAAAGACAATCGGGTTTTTCCTTGTCACAACAACTATCGCCATTTCTATTGCCATTTCTCTTGCTTATCTTTTCCAACCGGGTAATATCGACATCGACCCTGCCGGTGCAGAATATGAAGCTCAGGAAGCACCTGGTGTTGTCGAAACTTTTACAAGCATAATCCCGACAAACCCTATTCAGGCTATGGTTGAAGGAAATATGCTTCAAATCATCGCTTTTGCCATCTTTATCGGATTTGCTTTAGCTATGCTCGGTAAGAAAGCTGAAGGTATTTATAAGCTTGTTGAACAAGGTAATGAAATTATGATGTTCCTTGTTAACCTGATCATGCGGTTCGCTCCATATGGTGCGTTCGGTCTCCTTGCTTCTGCAATTGGAACAATGGGAATCGATGGCATGAAAGGGATGGTCATGTACATGGTTGTCGTCATCCTTGGATTGGTTATCCATGGAATCGTAACCTATGGATCCGCGGTTGCTTTCTTAGGGAAGATGAACCCAATTAAATTTGTTAAAGGTTTCTTCCCTGCGATGACAGTTGGATTCAGTACATCCAGCAGTAGTTCAACACTGCCGATTTCCATGAAAGCCGCCCAGGAAAACTTGAAAGTGCCGAAGCCGGTAAGTAGTTTTGTCCAGCCTTTAGGTGCAACCATTAACATGGACGGAACGGCGATCATGCAAGGTGTGGCGACGATTTTCATCGCTCAGGTATATGGTTCTGACCTTTCATTTGCTCAATTGGTTATGGTTGTTCTAACAGCCGTTCTTGCAAGTATTGGAACAGCTGGTGTGCCAGGTGTCGGATTGATCATGCTTGCTATGGTACTCAACCAGGTCTCCCTTCCAGTTGAAGGGATCGCCTTAATCATCGGTATTGACCGATTGCTTGATATGCTGCGGACATCCTTGAATATTACTGGTGATGCAGCATGTGCAGTCGTTGTAGCTGAATCGGAAAGAAAACATGGCATTGAAGAAGATGCCGAACGTATGCAAGCATAAAGTATAGTAAAAAGTGCATCCCTCTGGGGTGCACTTTTTTTGTTAAAGATTGTTTCAGGTTTGCCGAATATTTACGAAGACGGTGCTTTTACATGGGGGGAATACAAGGAAATGAATTTGTTAGGGTTTCTGCAGTTATAAGTAATGTAGTAAACCTTATGGATAAGAGGTCGTGGAGGTTATGTTTTTTAGAAAGGGTTTATTTGCAATAGAGAAGAACGAAGTAATGGAAGGATTGGATTGATGGTTAACGTGTAACGATAGCTTCTTATGGGTATAGTAGTAGATAGATAATTTGGAAGAGGTGATACGGTGTTTTATTCAGTAACTTTTCAAAAGATAATCTTTTTGACAGGAATCGGAATCATTATAGGTGCCATTGTCGGCTTTTCATCGGTGCTTGGTTTTGGGCTTGATGGCTCCGTGTTCGTGCTGTCGATGTTCTTAAGTATTCTTAGTGTATATGCGACAGCTATGTATGCAGAACTTTACCATATCAGAGAGGCGATTAACAAACAGAGGAAGGAACTCTAAGGAAAATTAAATAAAAAACTGAAAAGTAAAACAGCGCTATAAAGGATAGCGATAATTGCCATCGTCCAATAGGTCGCTCTTGTAAGCTTCTTGAATATGACGAAAAAAGTTGCGATGACCACTGAAATTATAAAGAGACTATAAAACATATCCATTGGTTTTCCCTCCGCATCCCATTTTATCTTTAATTCGGATAAAAGGTGTTGGTGATATTGTAAAGGATTACAAAAGATTCTGCGAGAATCCTGCAGGTCAAAGTTTCCGGCATTTAGTGTGGGAGACGCTTGAACGGTTTATCAGGAGGGGGCAAAGGGAAGGATGAAAGGTAGTGTAAAGCGTTCCTTGCTCTATGTCTGACCGTCGGTCGATCTAGTGTTGGTCACCCGTACTTCATGCCGGCTTCGCTCAGGGATTCCCTTTCCTATGGGAGAGAAATTACGAAAAATGACCCTCCCGTTAGAGAGATGTCGATTAGTATAGGAATGCATCGAAGGTGAAGCTATTCGTTATACACGAGGCTATTTTATATTTTCATTTTCTTGTAGGGATCTTGCACCCCTGATTGCTGCGTTCCTATGCGGAATACCCACCATCGTCGCATCGCTACATAGAATTTGACTGGAAGACGACGTTATGTTGGTGGAGAGCCATGGGAAAGGCAAAGTGTAGACAGTATCGGTTGATTCCTTTTGTTTATTAATTTGGAGGTGGACGGTTTGAAAAAGAAGACAGCGATTGTGGTAGGTGCCGGATTAGGAGGGTTGTCAGCGGCCATCAGACTAACAGCTGATGGTTACGATGTGAAGGTCATTGAGAAAAACAGCAATATCGGGGGTAAATTGAATAGGCGGGAAGGGAAAGGGTTCACCTTCGATACGGGACCCTCTATTTTGACGATGCCATGGGTACTTGAACAACTTTTTGAAAGTGTCCATCGGCGTCTGGAAGATTATATTACAGTTGAACGAGTGGAACCTCAATGGCGTACTTTTTTTGAAGATGGTACCCAAATTGATGTAACGAGCGATCTTCCGAACATGCTGAATGAAATGGCAAAGGTCACCGATCGCCCGAACCGGAAACTGACAGATTTCTTATCTTATAGTCAGGATATGTATGAACTTTGTAGAAAGAGTTTCTACAAGTATAGTATCGAAGATTTGAAAGACCTGAAAAAACACCATAAGTTGAGTGAGTTATTCCAAATGGATCCTCTCAATACAGTTGCTAAAGCGACACACAAACATTTTAATAATAAATATTTGGAACAGCTATTCAATTATTTCGTCATGTATGTAGGGTCCAACCCTTATGCTACCCCGGCAATTTTGAATCAGCTTGTCTATGTGCAACTCGGATTAGGTATTCATTATGTGAAAGGTGGTATGTACCAAATCGCGGAAGGTATGGGTCGTCTTATGGAGGAACTGAGAATAGAAGTGGAACTTAATACTCCTGTTAGACAATTTGTGGTGGAAGGCGATCGAGTTATCGGTGTAGAAACAGAAGATGGAACGATACACGAAGCGGATGTAGTGGTGTCGAACCTGGAAGCCATACCTGCTTATCGGAAACTTGCCCCTCAAACCTCTAAGGTGAAGAAGGAAAAGAAATCACTGGAAAAGAAATTCGAACCAACTGTTTCAGGGCTCGTTCTTTTATTGGGGACAGATCGTAAGTTCGATCAGTTGAAACACCATAATTTCCTATTCTCCGGAGACCCTGAAAAAGAGTTCAAACAGATTTTTGAAGAAGGAAAGCCGGCGGATGACCCTACTATTTATATTGGTATCTCTGCTCGTTCTGATGAAACACAAGCTCCGGAAGGGAAGGACAACTTGTTTGTATTGACCCATGTTCCTCCTCTTGAGAATAAAAAGCGTAAACCGAATGACTGGGATGCTTATCGGGAAACAGTTTTAGACAAACTCGAGCGAATGGGAATGAAAGGGCTTCGTGATTCTATCGAGTTTGAATACCGTTTCACTCCGGAAGACCTGGAGACCCTATATGGGCCTAATGGCGGATCCATCTATGGAATCGCTGCTGATCGGAAATCGAATGGCGGGTTTAAAATACCATCGAAGAGCCAAGTGTATAATGGCCTTTATTTTGTCGGTGGTTCAACACATCCCGGGGGTGGCGTCCCGATGGTAACACTTTCTGGTCAACTAACAGCGGATTTGATCAGGGAAAAGGAAAATTCACCAGTTCATCAATGAGAGGGTGCTCAGAGCAGGTAGCTCTGAGCATTCATTTTTTTTTACATAGGGATGGAAGAGTTGTGTTATTGGTCATTATTAACTGTTTATCGATAGGCTCCTAGGGGTATTGTTGTAAAATGCTATTTCGAAGTTGATGGACTTAAGGAGTTTTCGTATTGAGTGATTGGATGATCTTCGCATTATTTTTTATATCAGGAATTTGTACTTTTTTTGTAGCCTCGAGGCTTGCGGTTTTCGGGGATGCAGTCAAAGAGAAAACACGGGCATCATCTGCATTTATGGGAGCGGTCATTGGTATCGCGATTTCGTTACCAGAATTGACGTCGAGTGTGACGGCGATTATTATAGACAGCCCTGACCTGGCTGTCGGAAACCTAATTGGAAGTAACCTGTTCAACATTATGGGGCTTGCAATCTTTGATGTCGTATATCGAAGGTATCAAATTCTCACCCATGCGACAGTTGAAAGTAAATTATATGGATGGCTTGTTATATTGATGACCCTTATTGTGATAGCAGGATTGACTTTTACTTTGCCGACTCACGTTTTTCATGTCAGTTATACATCGATTGCGATTGTCCTGCTTTATTTTATCGGATCGAAAGTTATCAATGATCGAACGGAATACCAGGGAAGGAAAGTCAAGAGGCAGAATGAAAGGTATCAACATTATTCTTATAAGCAAGTATTAGCGCGCTTTATCCTCTATGCTTTTCTTATTATGGTCATAGGTAGTGTTTTGACAGTGACGGCAGAGCGAATTTCTGTCATTACAGGAATAGGGGCATCTTTCATAGGTGCCTTTTTAGTTGCAATCAGTACCTCCTTACCGGATGCAGTCAGCGTAGGGACAGCCCTTAAATTGAGAAACTTCAATTTAGGGATCAGCTCTTTGTTAGGAAGTAATGCTTTTAATTTGATGATTCTAGCCATCACGGATTTTATTTATTTCAGAGGTAACTTATTGCAAGAATCTTCGCCTGCTAATATGTTGACCGGGATAACTTCTATAATTTTCATTCTACTCGTCATCTATAGTATTACTCGTAGAAAAGTTAAAGCATGGAACTACCTGATTCCCTCACTATTGATAATAATCAGTTATTTCGTAACCACTTATTTAGCGTTTCAAATGAAATAATAAGCAGCCTGTTGGCTGTTTTTTATCGTCATGCACACGTTTCAAATGCAATCCATTATCCATCAGTCGGTTCATTTTATATTTTTGCCAAGTATAGAAAGGATAAGGTTCAAAAGTGTTGTTGGCGCGTTACAGTGGAAGACTTATTATTAGATTCTGTTCTTGAGAGTTTACGTACATGGAATAAGTTTTGGGAAAAGGAGGATGAGACATGGAATGGCCTGAAGAACTAGTAAGAGAAGCAAAAAAGAGGATTGTTCCCTATGATGTGGAAGGTTTTGTACTCGGTAAAGGAGATGACCGGGCGCAAGTGATGATAGTCGGTGAAGCTCCAGGAGAGAATGAAGCCCTCAAAGAAGAACCGTTTATTGGGAGGGCTGGGGACGAACTGGATAAACAGCTCGCGTATGTTGGCCTTTCCAGGGAAAGTGTTTATATTACGAGCGTTGTAAGAAGCAGGCCGTATAAATGGGTGAAAACGAATAAAAAAGGAACAGGTGGAACACGAAAAGCTAACCGGAAACCGAATCAGAAGGAGATTTTTGCTCATGCAGCGCTGTTGGATTATCAAATCAAGAAGATGGATCCGGATGTGATTATTGCCCTTGGAGGCGTGGCCTATGAACGACTGACCGGGGATACAGGGAGAATTAGTGAAGTGATTGGAAAGCCGATCGATACACCGATCCGAAAGCAGGAGGGGGAGGGTTATGTTTTAACAGAGAAGGAATTTACTGTTATTCCACTTTACCACCCTGCAGCTGTATTCTATAATCCGAAGATCAAAGAAGATATCTATAAATCTCTTGATCAACTAAGGGAGTATTTTAAACAAGGTAATGTTAACTCCTGAGATTATAAAAATTTTTTCTAGGTGCTGTTGGGTTCTGGGAAAGAGAGAGGCTTCCTCTAACTATAACTTTCTTCGTATCCTGGAAGTTGATTCTGCGGAAAACATAATCAAAAACGATATATGTTTATAGGGTAGAGAGCCACTTGAAGAGGTGGCTCGATTAATATTGGTTATATAAAGAGGGTCAACTATCTTCCTGGGGCATAGCGGGGCTTTTTTCGAAGACAAAATAACCTTGCCTGCTGACAGAAGTTGAGCCAATTCCGTTGCTGCGCCAACTTTGAACAGCAATTCTATCCTTTGTTTCCTCCCCTTTAATCTTGTAGATTTTCGTTTCGGGTAGGAAGCGGGCTACACTTTCCAATGACTCATTTGAGGGCTGATGTTCCACGGTACCGATGACTTCTCCAAGTTCTTCGGTAGTGACGCGCTTCCCTGTTTGAATGAAATGTTTTTTTTCGTGAATAACATAGGTTTCACGAACCATCATGGAGGTGTTTGTATGGTGGGTGCTCGTCTGTTTAGCTGAAGAGGTACCAGGTTGTACTGTTGCAGTCTTCAGTTCAGGAGCGGGTATTCTTTCCGTCATCAAACCTGCCGTTTCGGTATTTGGTTCCGTTTGGGAGAAGTGCAATCCGGAGAATAGCAGAATGGCTGCGATGGGTAGCGGACTGCTCTTTTTAATCCAAATGGCTTTCTTTTTTGGCTTTCTTCTCAACGACTGTAATATAGACTTGTGCATGTGTCGTTGATCAAAAGGGACTTCATCATATTTCACGTCTTTATTCACTTTCTTTAACTTGCGATCAATCAAATCACTCACTCTGGGAACTCCCTTCCGATGTCAACCGTTCTTGTAGAAGTTGGCGGGCGCGTCGAAGCCTTGTTTTAGCAGTATTGGGGCTTATAATCAGTACATTTGCCAAGTCTTTGATGTCGAACTCTTCAAAGTAATATAAAATGATTATTTCTCTATATTTGTGTTCAAGCTTTAGGACGTGGGCAACCAATGCCTCATCTTCGTCTCTTTGCATGATCAACTCTTCCGGTGTTTCTCTAGTAGAAGGGATCGATCGGAATATTTCCGTTCCCTTTTTAATAACCCTTTTCATATAGGAACTTTTCAAATGGTCTTTGCAGGCGTTAATCGTGATTTTGTACAACCATGTCTTGACGGTTGATTCGTTTTTGAATGTAGAGTATTTCTGGTAGGCTTTAATAAATGTTTCCTGTGTAATATCTTCCGCGATGGCATAATCTTTTACATATGAATAGGCAAGCCATTTGAGATCGTGCCCGTACTCATGAATCCATTGCTCCAGACGGTCTTCATCGATTCTCTCGGGTACATTTGTATATTTTGTGCGCTGTTTGCGTATCAATTTTCCCCACCTCATTTGATTAGACGATGCTTCTCGGTATTTGGTTTTATTTATCTTAATCTCACATTCTAGATGACATCATCTTTTTCCTTGTAAGAATCAGTGTCCAGATGAATTTCCCCATAATCAGTATGTCCGGGGGTTGATCTTACCTTCTAAGGGCACGACAAATGGCTTCCTATTGAATACTTATAACTATAATGCAAACGTTGGTTTTCTCAATCAAATGTACGGATAGAAATCCACTTCCGTATCGCACAAGGGCATCTTTATGTGAGGAGCTGATGAAATATATCTGTTTCTTCTTCTGTTTGTATAGAGGGGTTTATGAAAGGCTTCTTACCTCCTTAGCTGAAAAAATGGAGGAAGCGAATAAGAATGAACAGGTAAAATATGTTTCACGTGGAACTTGCCGAATAATAGGCTTTTTTGTAGGAGTTTTTTTATTAAGGATGCAAAAGGATATCCCTTCAGTTCTCGAGGATTTATGCTATAATAAAAAGTGAAATGGCGACAGCTGCAACTGCCGCCTCGATACCGTTCGTATAACTGTTAGATCTTCACATAAAGTGAGGGTCTATTTTTTATTGTTCATTTTTATGATGAGCGCAAGGAGTGTAATGATGAACGTTCCAAACGCTAACATGATCATGAGAGATTCATATGTGCTCATCGATAGCCTCACACCCTTTCTATCACTAGCTTTTTATATAATAGAGAACGGTATCTACCTACAAGGATACCATAATTTGCGATAAATAAGAACGTATGTTCGCAAAATAGACAGAAGGAACTAATAAAGGCAGGCTCATCAAAGGTCGTGAGCCTGCCTTTTTATGATTGACCTTGGAGTTTGTAGGGAGGACCAAGGTGAATCTATAGAGATCATTATTACGGGTTTGTAAAGTGTTACACCTCTTGGACTCTTTTTCCTTCCGTTGATTTTTCCTTGTCCGTACCATTGGAGTTCAAGCCATCGAGTCTGTGAAGTAAACCAACACCGAAGTCTCCGTCCACTTTTGGATTGATGTTTTCGTTGAAGATACCGCGACTCGTCTCGTAAGCTTGAGATCCGTGTTCGGAAAAGTCGAGGCCAGAGATTTCTTCCTGGCGAGAAACTCTGATACCCACTGTGCTTTTAATGATGAAAACAACGACGGCTGTGGTGAGAACCGTCCATGTAATTACAGAAAGGACACCGATTGTTTGGATACCAAGTAAACCAGCGCCGCCACCGTAGAAGAGTCCGCCCTCAACCGCGAACAAGCCGACGGCAACTGTACCCCAAATTCCACAAATTCCATGAACGGCAATGGCACCGACAGGATCGTCGATTCTGGCAACTTGGTCGAGGAACTGCACAGCTTCAACAAGGATAATGCCAGCAATCAAACCAATAGCGATTGCTCCAAGCAGGGAAACATTGGCAGTGCCAGCGGTGATTCCGACAAGACCAGCTAAAGCTCCGTTCAAAGTAAGGGATGCATCGATGCGTTTGAATTTTGCATAGGAATAAAAAGCGGATCCGATAATACCTGCGGATGCAGAAAGTAAGGTTGTTGCGATTACAGATGGAACGAGAGATGGGTCTGCGGCTAATGAACTCCCCCCGTTAAATCCAAACCATCCGAACCAAAGAATAAATACACCAAGGGCGCCTAATGGGATGTTATGGCCTGGAATGACATTGACTTTTTTTCCGCTATATTTACCGAGGCGTGGCCCGAGGAACAGAACGGTTATGATGGCACCAAGAGCCCCGGTCAAGTGAACAACTGTAGAACCTGCAAAGTCGACAAAGCCAAGTTCAGCTAACCAGCCTCCACCCCAAACCCAGTGACCGACAACGGGATAAATAAAACCGGTCATTGCAATAGTCAGAAGAAGGTAAGAGCCTAACTTAATCCGTTCAGCAACCGCACCCGAAATGATGGTCGCACAAGTTGCTGCGAAGACTGCCTGGAAAACAAAGAAACCGATTTGATCTTCTTGACCACTAAGTAAAAATCCATCAATTCCGATAATTCCTCCACCAGAAATACCGAACATGATTCCGTAACCAACGATGAAATAGAGGACAGCGGCAATTGACATCGTCATAAAGTTTTTCATTAATATATTCAGGGCATTTTTGGAGCGGGTGAAACCAGCTTCAACCATTGCGAATCCTGCATGCATGAAGAATACTAAGAATGCGGCAATCATAACCCAAGCCATGTCGACTGACTGTAGGACAGATTCAGCAGTTACCGCCGTTTCTGCACTTGCGATCATAGGAAAACCGAGTAAAGCGAATAGGAACAGAGGGATGATTTTTTTCATAAATGAATTCTTCCTTTCGGGATAATAGATTATATTAATGCTTGCTTTCCAGTTTCTCCTGTACGAATACGAAACACTTCATCAATCGTAGAAACAAAGATTTTCCCGTCCCCGACTTCTTCCGTAGCGCAGGTCTCCATGATGATATCAATGATGGGTCCGAGTTCATGATTTTCGACTACCATTTCGACTTTCACTTTCGGATAGAGCTTGATTTCGAATCGGCTGCCTCGGAAAATTCCTTCCTGCCCTTTTTGTTGCCCGCATCCGGCTACCTCAGATACTGTCAAGCCTTTTACGCCAAGGTCGTCAAGTTTCTGTCTTAAATCTTGAAACGCTTCAGGACGTATGATTGCCTCCACTTTTTTTCATAGATTTAAAATCCTCCTTTTAATTAATGTTAGGTTTCCTAACACATTGAGTAAGTAATTAAATATAACTATAAAGGAAAGATTCTGAAAAATCAACACATTTTCATTTTATATGTTAGAAAAGTTAACATGTTAAATTCTTTTTTATATACTGTGGTTTTTGTGGTTCATGGAAAAAAGCAGAGAGGGATGGCTTTATTAAACGAGATAAATAAAAACCTGACCTGGTCATCCAAAATATGGATGACCAGGTCAGGTAAATATTTCCATTATACTTCGTTTTATAAGTCGTCGAAGCCGTTGGTTTCAGATACTTTTGTGTATTGACGCGATTTTTGTTCAAAGAAATCAGACTTTCCTTCATCGACTTCCTGATAAGCACGAATCCATTTGAGTGGATTCTTCTGATAGGAAGGGAATGGTTTCTCGCACCCCAGAAGACTGCATCGTTTATTTGCAATGTAACGAATATAATCCTTCAAGTCTTCTAGGGGGATCCCCGGAAACTGATTCCCGATTAAATGTTGAGCCCATTCGATTTCTAGTTGGGCCGCTTTATGGAAGGTTTCTGTTGCAAATGTACGATAGTAGTCTTTATCGAGTTCAGGGTTCTCATTTAAAGTTTCATTGAAAATACGGGAAAATAAGCTTACATGGATTTGTTCATCACGGTTAATGTAATTAATCATTGTACTTGTTGATACCATTTTTTGATTACGTGCCAAGTTATAAAAGAATGCAAAGCCAGCATAAAAGAACAATCCTTCAAGAACAACGTCATAAACGATCGACTTTAAAAATGTGTCTGCAGAAGGAGAGTCAATGAACTCCTGGTACCCATCAGTAATGAACTGATTTCTTTCTTGGAGTACTTGATCGTGCTTCCAATATTCAAATATGTCTTCCTGCTCTTGCTGGTCGACAAGAGATGAAAGTACATAAGAGTATGATTGATTATGGACGACTTCCTGAAAAGCCAGTACTTGCATCAAGGCAGATAAACTGGAATCTGTTAGATAGTCGGCGATTTTACCCGAGTAATCCGTTTGGATGGAATCAAGGAAAGCGAGCAGACCGATGATTTTTTTGAATGCGACTTGCTCTTGATCTGTTAATTCCTTCCACTGTTTCAAGTCATTGCTCATGTTTATTTCATTAGGGATCCAGAAGTTTGCAAGCATCGTTTTGTACATAGGGTATGCCCAGGGATATCGAGTGTCATCCCAGTTCAATATGTTAGAACTTCTTCCATTAATCATACCAGTGGACGCATTTGGGGCTTCATAGTCGACGAGTTTCCTTTTGTGTATGGTTTCCATAAAAAATTCCTCCTTATTAGGATGAACAGCTTTCGCAATCATCAAATTCTCCCTGGCTGGAAGTTGAACGTGTGTAATACGTGGTTTTAAGACCGAGTTTCCAGGCGTCGAGATGCAAGGAGAGTAATTCTTTGGCCTGGATTGTATTGCGAACATATAAATTGAAAGATATGGATTGGTCGATATATTTCTGTCGGATACTATTCTGTTTAATGCTCGCATGCTGATCAACATCATAAGCGGAAGGGTAGTAGCCATAAGTTTCGTGTGTCAGATCAGGAGCAGTAACAGGGATTTTATAGTCTTTTTTTTCTTCTGAGTAAAACTTTTTAAACACCGGATCGATGCTCGCAGTACTGCCAGCAATTAGTGAAGTGCTCGAATTAGGAGCAACAGCCATGAGGTAGCCGTTTCTCATACCATTTCTGGAAACCTTGTCTTTTAATGCTTGCCAGTTCCAAGAGCCGTCTTGGTCAAACGTCCGTTTAACAAAATACTCCCCTGTCTGCCAGTCCGATCCTTCAAATAACGGATAACTTCCTTTTTCTTTTGCCAGTTCACTGCTAGCTTCTATGGCTAGGTAGGAAACGGCCTCGTACACTTCATGCGTATAATCAAGTGCCTTCTCAGACTCCCAGTCGATCTTTTTCTGGGCTAATAAATGCGCCCATCCGAATGTTCCAAGTCCGACTCCACGATAGGATTGATTCGTCAATTGGGCTTGTAAAACAGGGATCGTGTTACATTCGATGACATTATCCAACATTCTTATTTGAATAGGAATCAATCGTTTCAGTATGCCATCGGGTATAGCACGGCCGAGATTGATGCTGGACAAATTACAAACGACAAATTCTCCTGGTGTTTGAACTGTAATAATTTTACCGTCTTCTACGAATTGTTCATCCTGTACAGTAGGTTTCTGGTTTTGTGTAATTTCTGTACAAAGGTTACTACAATAGACCATCCCTTTGTGGTTGTTCGGGTTCATCCGGTTCACCTCGTCACGGTAAAACATATAGGGTGTTCCAGTTTCAAGTTGGCTGACCATTATTCGTTTCATGACTTCGATGGCCGGTGCTTTCTCTTTAGACAAATAGGGATGAGCTACACATTGGGCGTACTTTTCGCGGAAGGACCCTTCTCCTTTTTGTTCATCAAAATAATCCTCTAATGAAAAGCCCATGACCTCCCGGACTTCATGCGGGTCAAACAAGTACCAGTCTTCTCGTTTTTCAACAGCTTCCATAAAGACATCAGGAATCGAAACTCCGGTGAAAAGATCATGGGTGCGCTGCCGTTCATCCCCATTATTCAAGCGACTATCAAGAAAAGGAAAGATATCCTTATGCCAAACATCCAAATAAACAGCGACAGCCCCTTGACGTTGGCCAAGCTGGTCCACGCTTACAGCTGTATTGTTAAGCTGTTTCATCCAAGGTAAAACTCCCGAGGATACCCCTTTGAAACCTCGAATGTCACTTCCGCGGCTTCTGATTTTCCCTAAATAGACGCCGATGCCGCCACCATGCTTGCTCAAGTTGGCAATGTCTGTATTACTGTCATAAATGGATTGTAAAGAGTCGTCAATAGTATCAATGAAGCACGAGCTGAGTTGACCATAGCGTTTCCCGGCATTGGCAAGCGTCGGGGTTGCGACAGTCATATATAAATGGCTTAATGCCCAGTAGGCTTCTTTGACAAGGTGTATGCGTTTCGCCTTATCTTCTTGTGCCATCAATACCATAGCGATAATCATGAACCGTTCCTGAGGTAATTCAAAAGTTTTCTTATCTTTACTTCTTGCTAAATATCTGTCACTCATTGTTTTCAGACCGATATAAGTGAAGAAATAATCTCGTTCCGGTACTACAGCTTTCCCGATTTCCGTAATTTCTTCTTCGGTATAGTATGTAAGAAGATTCTTGGTGTAAATTTGTTCATCGATCAAAAGATGGATCAAATCCGCGAAGTTTTCATAGGGACCTTCGGTGTTCCGGTTCATGGTTGATTCTTGATACATTTGTTGAAGGTGGATACGACTAGCCACATAGGTCCAATCCGGTTCTGTTTCATCAATTTCTGCTAAGCATTCAAGAATCAAGTCATTTTCAATAGTGTCATGTTTACGTGTTTTATCTATTAAACGATCCAAGTCTAAATGAGGAAAGTCACTTTTCCACTGTTCTAAAATCATTTTCCAGTTTGTTTTTTCCTTTAATAACTCCATTTCGACACTCCTTTTCCTTATAAAAAGCACAAAAAAACCGCCCATCAAGGATGAGCGGATGAAACGGTGGAACGAAAAGAAAACACGACAAGATACCTCTTTTCATTCCATCGTTTCATCTTCTCAATCCCCGAAGAAGTTGAAACTGTGACGAACGAAGACAGGTCTCCTGGCTGGCACTCGGTCTTACTCTGGTCCTTCCCGTGCAAAAACACAGTGGAATGTCCATTTCGCGAGTGGCGACAGTTGCGGGGGCAGCTCCGGATTTTAACCGGATTCCCTTTTAAGCCTAGTGGCATCTTTTGTTCGTTAATACTATATATAGTTATTTTAAATCATTGATTTAGCTTATATTGTGTTTCTATCATAACTGACAAGGTGTGATCATGCAACTTTTTTTTCTTGGGGACGACCAGATTAGAGCTTTTATCCCCTTTTTAATCCGCTATAATGGAGGGAGGTACATTAAAATAGTAAAGGGGGACGATCGGATGGATCAATCATTCAATTGGCACAAAGAAGCGGAAATGCAATGGAATGATAGAGCAGAAATGTGGAGTTCAAAAAGTCGGGAGATGTGGGATGAAGGAAGCAGATGTACCATTATTCCTTTTTTGAAAAAGCATATTGAAACTGGTGCTATAGCAGACCTTGGTTGTGGAGATGGGTATGGAGCATATCGATTATTTCAAGAAGGATTTAAAGTCACAGGGCTTGATTTGTCCTCCGACATGGTCGATCGTGCCACCTCTCGTATTAATGAAGAAGGGATTTCCTTTGTGCAAGGAGATTTGACAGCTCTCCCTTTTGAAGAGGGAACTTTTGATGCAGCAATGGCCATAAACTCCCTGGAATGGACGGAAGTTCCTTATAAAGGACTTGAAGAAATGAAACGAATTCTTAAGCCAGGAGGGCGTTTATGTATTGGATTACTTGGCCCGACCGCGATGCCTAGAATCAACAGTTATCGGAGGCTTTATGGAGAAAAAGTAATCTGTAATACAATGATGCCGTGGGAATTGAAAAAAATGGCAGAGGAGACAGGTTGGACGTATGTGAATGGGCAAGGAGTATACAAACGAGGGGTCATGGAAACTCATTTGTCTTCGCTTGACGAGGAGTTGCAACAGGCATTAACATTCATGTGGATTTTCATTTTCGAGAAAAATAAATAAACCAAAAAGCACCTTAGTTACGGAAGGTGCTTTTCAATTGGAAAAAAATGTATGACCTGGTCATACATTTTTTTCTTTCCGCTTTCTGTTTTTCATTCTTCCCCCCAAAGGAATTCTTTTAAAAGGAGGTCGACTTCTTCTAACTCGTGAAGGCCAGAATGTGTAGCCAGTGGGTTATAGAGACGTTTTTCCTTATATTGACCAAACGGAACAATTTCCTCTAACCCACTTACGCTTGAGGCATGGACGAGTCCATCCCAGTGTTCGGATTCGGGATCATCCCTATTGATTACGCCAGCTATCCCGAAGACATCAATATCATTTGGAAATTGATCTTTTTTAGCGACCATCTGATCGAGTGCTTCAGAACCTGGATGTAAGTCTGTGGTTGCTGCACCATAATTGGAGGCAAAATAGCCTTCTTTTTTAATACCTTTGAAGGGGCTTGCAATGACAGAAAGCCTCTCCACTCGTGGTACCGAATAGTGATGTTCATTCAGTAAATAGTTCACCGAAGCAAGCCCGCCCATGGAGTGACCGACAAGGTTTACTTGCTGTATGCCATAGTCGGCTTTCAAACGGCGCATAATGTCAGAAAGCCAAAGGGTCTGATTGTTAATGCTGGCCCGATTGTTTTCAAAAAGTACTTGCACAAAAGGGTTAAAGGATCCAGTGAAATTACCACGTATGGTCACATCCCCTCTTGCTGATACATATATTTTCACATGTTTTTCTCCCCACTGGAGACTCTGCATTCGATCAATCATCGTGTCAAAGCTTCTTGGCCCCCCCTTGAACCCGTGCACAAATAAAGTGGGAGTAAGGTCTTCACGGTCGATGGGTTCAGAACTTCCTAGTCTTGAATTAAATAGGAAGAAAATTAATACGATCAAAAGGGACCCTACTAAAATTGGCGTCCATTTTCTTGTTAGCATAAGGTGTTCCTCCTGAAAAAATTGATCTGTTTATTAGTGTAAAGGACATATGGTGTTACTTTTTGATATCTTTATGAAGAAATAATGACAATGTGTCTTTTTTATGATGCCCGCGTTTACTCAGAAGATAAAAAAGTAAAAATTGGCGGTGTAGAAAGGAAATAGACACAGGTGATCCTATACAGCTCCAGCGCCCGGCAGCTCGCGACATAAGCGATCTGTCTTGTGGAAGGGGAGATCATCCTCCGTCAGATGTTTTGCTTATGCATTTCGTGTCTCCCGGGGCGCTTGCGCCTTTTGTTTAAACATTGTATGGTTTATCTCCCATATTTCAGGGAAAACTCTAATAGTACAAAAAGGATTATGGAAAGGAGCTTTTCTTTGACCCAAGAAGAATTGAAAAAGAAGATTTATGAAGTCATGGAGCAACATAAAATAGGGACACTAGCTACAGTCAAAGACAATAAACCACATACACGATATATGACGTTCTGGAAAGATGATGAGTTCACTTTTTACACTCCGACCAACCGTGAGACGCATAAAGCGGAAGAGATTGAGGCAAATCCTCATGTCCATATTCTTATTGGATATGAAGGGACAGGGTATGGGGACACATACTTGGAAGTTCAAGGTCAGGCTAAAATCCGTGAGGACCAGGAAATCAAGGATAAACTTTGGAGTGATCAGATGAATCGCTGGTTCGAGGGGAAAGAAGACCCGGAATACATTGTCTTAGAGATCATGCCGGAATATATACGCTATATGAATGCGGATTCGAACACTCCAGAACAATTGGATCTTTAATATGAAAAGTGGTCAGCTTCCCGGCTGACCACTTTTTTGCTTTTCTCATTTTCAAGGCATTTTTACGAGAGAATGGTCGGTGGGAAAACGAGTCATCCCCCGACCCCCTATCCCCAAAAAAGCATTGAAATGAATTTTTTAAATAAATGGGTTGTTTGGGAGCCAATATAACGAGCTTAAAATCCTTTATTGATCCAATGAACACTTTTCATCTTCATATTCAACTTGAATAGTCACATGCTCAAACTGGATGTTTTGCAAGATGTCTTTCACTTCAGATTTTACATTACAGATGGTATCTTTCGAGGCATTCGCTGGCACGACAACATGTGTGGAAACCCTCTTCCATCGGATATTTCCCTCTTAAGGAAAATGGTAAATCTCACCTTTAATTAACGGGGTAGAATCGGCGGTAGATGGCATAATAATCCAGTTTATTCCCTGTGATTTTCGCTAATCGTTCCAGGGACTCCAATAAAATGGATTTATCGAGCTGATAAATGACTTTTGTTTCAATATGATCGAGCGTATTACAAGCGAACTCCCAGAGCATTTGGTGTTTGGATTCATCGATGGATGCTGCGACCATGGCGAGAGAATCAACGAGTTCTGTGATAATTAAATGGTTGTCGCGCGCATAGTGCCGTATAAAACCGAAACCGCGGTAAATATAAGATTCAAATGACTCTGACAAAAGGACAATGCGTACTTGTTTCTCGTTGTCCACTAAATATGGGGTGAAAGTGATGAAATCTTCCACTGTAAGCATTAATTCAGCCATTTGATGAATGGTATTGATAGCAGATTTCGGGTCATCATTACCAAGGGACTTGATCCCGATTTCTGCAAGCTTGTGCATCCCCATTTGAATGTCTTGCAATTCTGTTTCTTTATAATCAATGGATACCATCTTGCAATATTTTTCTTCGTCCACTTTGTGGGCATCAGGCCCCCAGAAACTGAACAGATTATTTCCCTTTAAGATGTAATCCCCGACTTGAGAATGGAACTGGATAAGGATGTTATCTTTGCGCGCTTCTTCAATCATGGCTCGGTAATCGATGAGTTGAATATAACCTGATGTGATAGCTTCGACTTGCTGAGCCTCTGATTTATATTCTTCCATTAGATCTCCAGGCTCTTTTGTTCGATATTGTTCCAAGTCTTTTCGTAACGTCTGATTGATGATTTGCTGGGAAGATTTCTTCATCGTGTCGGTGATATTATGGACTTGCATCCATGTAGTCGCATGATTAATGAAGTAAATGAACGTGACCGATGAAGTGAAAGCAAGGAAAATAGTTACAATCGGTACAGCAACGAAAGATTCGTATTCGGTATTTCCGATGAAAAGAAAGACAAGAAGCACATAGACGAAATTTCCATTAAAAATACCAAGTGCATGCTGGGTTCTTTTATCTGCCACAAAGTTCAATAGCATACGTGGAGAAAATTGGCCGCTGAACGTTGTCAAAACAACGAGCAAGGAGTTTAAAGTGAAGGCACTCAGTGTCAAAATACCTCCAATTAATGTACTGACAAGCATTCGTGTAATTTCCGCATTAATCCTGAAAAATTCAAATGTATATTGTTCTATTTGAAAAACAATGTCAAGCAACAAAGTGATAATCACAACCAATACAGACATCGATATATATAACAAAGGCATATACCATAGTGTCATCTGCATTTCGTGTTTCCGTTGTCGCTTAGACATTTGTAGATATTTTCTAAGTGAAACGGGCAATAATTTAATGAAAATCTTGTTTTCCTCCTCTCTTCTATGTGTTGAGCATAGTCGTATTTTCCCCTAATCTCCTTGTTTCAAAACCGAAAATACTATTCTATTAAAGTTTTGTTTTTGGTTTTTTGTTAGGTTATATTGAAATGTAAGTAGAGGAGGGGATTCATTTATGAAGTGGGTTCAAAAGACGTTTCAAGAATTAACTAAGGAAGAATTATATGAAATTCTCCAAGTCAGGGTAGCCGTTTTTGTAGTGGAACAAGAATGCCCTTATCCAGAAGTGGATGGCCGTGATGAAGAGTGTTTACATATTTGGCTGGAAGACGAAGGGAAGTTGGCTGCTTATTGCCGGATTGTTCCGCCGGCAGATGGAGAGGAGTACTATAGTATCGGCCGTGTACTTGTTATGGAAGAGTACCGGGGAGGAGGTTACGCTAGAGAAGTGATGAACAAGGCAATAGAAGTTTTGCATACAGGTTATAAGGTCGACCATATTTGGCTTCACGGCCAGGAACATTTGCGCCATTTCTATGGATCATTCGGATTCAAAGAAGTTTCCGAGGTGTACCTGGAAGATGGAATTCCTCACGTAGATATGCTGATGGATGTTCAGTGATTCGTTTTGCAGCCTCTGAAAGCGGGAATGAGAACTTTGTTTATAATTTCCGAATGGAGGTTTGAAAATTGAGTCCTAGTACATTTACGAAACAATATATTAATGGCCAGTGGAAAAATGGCTCGAGTGAGAAAGTTGTCCATAATATCAATCCTTTTACACAGCAGACAATCGCTCAGATCCCTTCTGCTAATGAAGAGGATCTGGAGGAAGCATACAAGGCAGCGAATGATGCACAAAAGTCCTGGATGGCGACAGTCCCTGTCAAAAAACAGGCCTATTTTGATCGGCTTTTGAAAGTCATCCATGAACGGAAAGATGAAATCATAGATTGGCTTGTGAAGGAAGCAGGAAGTACGGTCGTAAAAGCGGAAGTTGAATTTCAGGCAGCAATTGGGATTATCCGTGAATCATCAAGCTTTACGACGAGGATGAGTGGACAGATTTTACCATCGAATACAAATGGGAAAGAAAATCGAGTCTATCGTTCTCCTAAAGGTGTCATCGGGGTGATTGGACCGTGGAACTTCCCGTTTCACTTGGCGATGCGTTCGATTGCACCAGCTCTTGCCACAGGAAACACGGTCGTTGTCAAACCGGCCTCTGATGCACCAGTTACATCCGGCCTTTTAATTGCTGATCTGTTTGAGGAAGCGGGTTTTCCTGAAGGTACCATAAATGTAGTGGTGGGCCGTGGTTCAGAAATCGGTGATGCATTCGTCACCCATCCTGTTCCAAAGTTAATATCCTTTACAGGGTCTACGGAAGTAGGTAGTCATATTGGAGAACTTGCAGGCAAGTACATCAAGGATACAGCCCTTGAATTGGGAGGTAATAACGCCATGCTTGTCCTCGAAGATGCCGATATCGATCAAGCGGTAGAAGCAGCGGCATTCGGGAAATTTCTCCATCAGGGACAGATTTGCATGTCATTGAATCGAATCATCGTCCACCAGCAGGTACATGAGAGATTCATTGAGAGGTTTAAAGAAAAAGTAGAAAGCCTGAAGGCAGGTGATCCTTCAGAAAAGGATACAGTGATTGGCCCTCTTATTAATATGGATGCTGTCGAACGGATTCAGGAAGACTTGAAGGGGAGTATTGACCAAGGTGCTGAAATTCTGACAGGCGGGGAGGCAGATGGGACTGTGATGCAACCAACCGTTTTGTCACGTGTTACAACAGACATGCCGATTGCAAATAATGAGGTCTTCGGTCCTATTGCTGCGGTTATTCGTGTTTCGTCGGAAGAAGAAGCGATTGAATTGGCCAACAGTTCCCCTTATGGATTGAGTGGCTCTGTTTTCACCCAGGATGTGCATCGCGGGGTGGAAGTTGCTAAACGAATGGAAACGGGTATGGTACATGTAAATGACCAGTCCGTCAACGATGAAGCCCACGTCGCTTTCGGTGGTGAAAAAGACTCCGGCATCGGCCGTTTTGGTGGAGAATGGGCGTTAGATAAATTCACCACCGTTAAAACGGTTGGTGTCATGAACGGCTATCGTGAATTTCCGTTTTAATAATACCAAAAAGGGAAGCCACCCAACTCAGGGTAGCTTCCCTTTTTTAGTTAATGTTCTTCTGTCGCTGCAGTACAATTATTCAACAATATGGCAGTATTCTGGAAGACACGATTCCGAGATATCGGGAGTGTTTTAGGGGCTAGGGGAAAAGGTTCGCTTTTTATAGGGTGGGCGATGAAGCTAGGCGAGTAGCTTCCAAGACCCCATTCGCACTGCCCCGGATATCTCGAACTGATCTTTAAGAATAGGGACCTTTATTGAGGGGGTTATATATACTTTTCGACTTCCCACTTCGCTCCCGTTTGTATATATAGGTTTAACTTTTGGGCATATTTTGCTGCCTCTTCTTCATGGGGGAAAATCTTGTCACGACGATCGATTGGGTCTTTTAAAAACTCTATCTTATGTTGATCTTTTCTTACCAATGCGTACATGTAATCCCTCCTGTACAACCTATGTAGTATGTTTGTATATGATAATTAAAATACAAATGGAGCAAGTATTCAATATATATTTTTATTTTAGGAAAAAACTCACTTTATTAGTTTACTTTCGAAAAGTGAACAATTTTTCTGTCCATTTGAAGGAAAAAATTACATTCTAGGGACTTGTTTTGATGTCGATCAATCTAACACTCCAATAAATCACCCCTTGGTGTAAAATAAAAGAGTACTAATGAAAGGGAAGCGGAGGGTTGTTTATGGAAAGATTAAAACAAGAACTAATAAATAACGGCTATATCATCACAAAAGAAAGTACGAAATCCGTGGAATTAGTGGGGAAATCTACTGGGGAAGTATTCTATTTGTTACCAAACAAAGAAATTACGACTGTCCTGAATCCAAAGAGGGTGGAAGAGAGTGAAAAGCTTATGGAACAATCTTCGGGGTTAAACCACAATACTTCTTTTATTAAATTCCCTAAAAGGCACAATACTGGTTCAGATCTGATCCATTACGGGTACTCATTCAAATTTCAGTCTGAAGATGAGGCAATCATATTTTTGAAGTCATATGTTGGCTAAAGAAAGAGGGACTTCCTGTTTATAGGAAAGTCCCTCTTTTGTCATTTTTCCGCAAAAGCTTTGAATCTTCTCAAGGCATCACGAAGGTTTTCTTCGGAATTGTTTAACCCGATCCTCACATAACCTTCTCCATGTTTACCGAAACCGATCCCGGGGGCCACGAATAAACCGGTCTCCTCTAATAGTTCATCCGCAAATCCTTGTGAGGTGAAGCCTTCAGGTACTCGAAGCCAGGCGAAGAATGACCCCTTACATGGTGCCACGTGGTATCCTGCTTCCTGTAATCCGCCGACAAGGAGGTCGCGTCTTTTTTCATATGTTTCCGCTAGATTTGTAACACATTGCTGGGAGCTTAGCAGGGCGGTGGCTGATGCTTTTTGCAGGCCGCCGAAAATGCTGCAGAAATAGTGATCCTGTATCACCTCAAGAGCTTGGATTACACTAGGGTTGCCGACGGCGAAAGCGACACGCCATCCGGCCATATTGTAGGTTTTAGACATTGTATAAACTTCGACACCCACGTTTTTAGCACCTTCCATCTGCATGAAGCTCAGTGGTTTAGTACCATCAAATCCGATCGCTCCATATGCAAAATCATGGACGACACAGACGTCATGTTTTTCTGCTTCTTCAATCGTTTTTTCGAAAAATGCAGCATCTGCAATTGCGCCTGTAGGATTATTTGGATAATTCAGGAACATAAGCTTCGCTTTCTCCCAACTTTCCGAATCAATTTCCTCATAGTTCGGCAAAAATTGGTTTTCTTCTCGTAGAGGCATGGATTTCATTTCAGCTCCGACCATTTCAATCCCTGACCAGTAATCTGGATAACCAGGGTCTGGAACAAGGGCGATATCACCGGGGTCGAGGAAGCATTGGCTCAGTTCCACAAGACCTGTTTTGCTGCCTGGCATAATCGCTACTTCCGTCTTTGGATCAAGAGTGACATCATATTCCCGTTTATAAAATTCAGCGACAGCTTCTTTGAAAAAATCAAAACCGTGGAAAGGTGGGTATTGATGATAAACAGGGTTTTCGGCTGCTTCTTTAAGTGAATCGACGATATGGTCGGGTGTCGGCTGATCTGGATTCCCTTGACCTAAATTCACGGTGTCATAACCGCGTTCTTTATATAGATCTAATTTATCAATCATAGTTGCGAAAAACTGATCTGGCAATCGCTGTAATGCTTTGGATGTATTAAACTGCTTCATAATCTTCACCTCAACGTATTTTTTTGAAAAGTCGAACAAAAGTAATAACGATAGTGTAACATGATAGAAGTTTGAGTGGGAACCATAAAGGCAAAGAATAAAAGAATAGATGCTAGACGAAGGAGTGTTTGGAATGAATTTTGTCATCATCGGGGGAGATGCGGCTGGCATGAGTGCTGCAATGCAGATTGTACGAAATAGTGAAGGCCACGATATTACTGTTTTGGAGCAAGGCGAAATAACCTCCTATGGGCAATGTGGGCTTCCTTATGTTTTGAGCGGGGACGTAGAGTCGACAGATGACCTGATCGCTCGTAAACCGGAGACTTTCCGGAATAAATATGGTATCGACGTTCGGACAAAAAATATGGTTACCGAAGTAGACTGTGAGCAAAAACTTGTGTATGCAAAAGATTCGCAAGGACAAGTTTATGAATTGAAATATGATCGTCTTCTCGTAGCTTCTGGGGCCGCGCCGGTCATGCCGCCGTGGAAAGGGAGTGACCTTGAAGGTGTCTATTCTTTAAAAACCATTCCTGATATAGAGGAGATTATCAATGCTACAACCGAAAACGTAAATCACGTTACCATCATCGGCGGAGGTTATATTGGGCTTGAAATGGCCGAAAGTTTTAGACAAGCCGGGAAACAAGTCCGACTGATTGATCGTGGGCCACAGCTTGCGAAGAATTTTGATGAAGATATGGGAGAATTAATTCTTGAGGAAGCTGAAAGGAACCGTGTGGAAGTGCATTTAGGAGAATCAGTGGAAGGTTTTGAAGGGGATGGAAAAGTAGAAAAAGTGATCACTGATCAAGGGAAGTATGAAACAGATCTTGTCCTTGTGGCTGTAGGTGTCACGCCGAACACGTCTTTTATGAAAGGGACGGGTATCTATAAAGGGCTGAATGACGCCATAACGGTTAATGCTTTCATGGAAACGAGCATCCTCGATATATACGCAGCTGGCGACTGTGCCATGCAATATCATCGAATCAAGAAGAAGGATGATTATATTCCCTTAGGAACACACGCCAATAAACAAGGGCAGATTGCCGGTCTGAATATGGTTGACAAGAAGCGCTCATTCAGGGGCATCGTAGGAACCGCGATTTTGAAATTTTTCAATTTAACTCTTGCTCGTACCGGTTTATCTGAACGGGAGGCGGAGAAGGAAAGGCTTCCGTATAATAAAATAACCATCGACTCGACGCACGCAGCAGGATATTATTCAAAAGATGATCCGATGACATTGAAGATGATTTATCATGAAGAAACACGTCAAATACTCGGCGCTCAGATCATTGGGAAGCAAGGGACGGATAAGCGCATTGATGTTCTTGCCACAGCTCTCTTCCATGAGATGACGATAGATGAGCTGGAAGATTTGGATCTTGCCTATGCTCCTCCATATAACAGTGTTTGGGATCCGGTTCAACAGGCAGCCCGAAAGGCAGATTGATACGCGGAGAATAGTACGTTTGTATGGTAGGATAAGAGTGAAGCACCATACAGGAGGATTCGTACTGTGAAGACACATTTATATAAAGAGGCAGAGGCATTCATCCGTCAGTATCATACAGAGGAAAACGTTCCCTCTGTAGAGGAAAGGCTTATCGCGGTCGAGCGTGAAATCTTTGAAACGGGGAGTTATACACACACCTATGAAGAGCTTGAATACGGTGCTAAAGTGGCATGGCGAAACAGTAATCGTTGTATTGGGCGCTTGTTTTGGAACAGTCTGAACGTATTCGATGCTCGTCACTTGGAAACAGAAGAGGAAATTCGTGATGCGATGTTCGACCATTTGGAGTTCGCCACCAATGGAGGTCGGATCCGTTCTACTATCACCATATTCAAACCGAAAACACCAGAAAAAGCCGTTCGCATTTGGAACCATCAACTCATCCGATATGCGGGGTATCAAGAGGGAGAAAAGGTTATCGGAGATCCTGCTTCCATCGAGTTCACCCGACAATGTCGGCGGTTAGGATGGGAAGGGGATGGCACTCCTTTTGATGTTCTGCCTCTAGTAATCCAGGTTGGTGATCATGAGCCAGCATGGTTCCATATACCAAAGGAAAAGATACTCGAAGTCCCGCTCCGTCATCCAGAATATGATTGGTTTGAAGATTTGGACCTTCGTTGGTACGCGGTACCTATCATATCTGATATGTGCCTTGAAATCGGTGGATTGGAATACACGGCTGCGCCATTCAATGGATTTTATATGGAAACAGAAATCGGGGCACGGAATCTTGCAGATGATTTCCGGTACGATCTTTTGCCTGTGGTAGCAAAAGCGATGGGACTTGACACGAAACGTAATAATTCATTGTGGAAAGATCGTGCGCTGATCGAAGTGAATCAAGCGGTCCTCTATTCATACCAGTCGGAAGGAGTGAGTCTCGTCGATCATCATACCGCCGCTCAACAGTTCCGACAGTTTGAGAAAAAGGAACAGGCTTGCGGGCGCCAGACAACTGGAGACTGGACGTGGCTTATTCCCCCCGTTTCTCCGGCTGCGACACACATTTTCCATGCGTCCTACGAAAATCGAATGGATACACCGAATTACTTTTATCAAACACCCGTATATGAAAAAAAGCCTTCCAACTGGTGATCCAGCTGGAAGCTTTTTTCGTATTAGGCATATTTTACGGTGATTAATAAATGGTGGTGATTATTGTTGTCTTTATCTGTTATCATCCAGGTTCTGTTCTTCGTCCCTCTAGGTCTTATCATTCATAGAGGTCGGGACGGCGATCCTGGAAAATCGGAATCTGTTGCCGGATGGATTCTACCGCAGTGAAATCAACCTCTGCATAAACAATTTCTTCCTCAAATCCACCCTCCGATACAACATTTCCCCACGGGTCGACGACGATGGAGTGTCCGCCGAACTCATTGCCTGGGTCAGAGCCAACCCGGTTACAAGCGATAACAAAGCATTGGTTTTCAATCGCTCGGCTAATCAACAGGTTACGCCAATGGTTTACACGAGGCTTCGGCCATTCAGCGACAACGAACAACCCACGTGATCCGTCCAGCATATGGGTGCGCATCCATTCAGGAAAGCGGATGTCATAACAAATCACTCCAGCCACAGGAAAGCTCCCAAGCTTGAAATTTCCTTTCGTGTTTCCTGATTCTAAAAATTTCTCCTCATTCATCAAGCGGAAGAGATGCACTTTCCTATACTTTATCAGGAGTTCGCCATCCTTGTCGTAGGCTATAAAAGTGTTGTAAAAATTCCCTCCATCCTTTTCCGCTATCGACCCTGCGATGGTTATTTTATGTTCACGAGCCAAGTCGAGCAGTAATCGGTGTGTCGGACCTGTCATGTCTTCGGCGATTTCATCGAAGCGGGATAGGTCATAGCCTGTCGTCCAAAGTTCGGGCAACAAGATGAATTCACTACCATTTGCTGCTGCTTCTTTTATTTTTTCTGTCGCTCGTTTCCGGTTCGTTTCAGGGTTTCCAAATGCGATATCCATTTGTATAATCGCTAGTTTATTTGTCATTCTATCACCTCATTACCTTACATTGTATCAGAAAATTATGACGCTTTCTCCTTTCGTATCATTCTCTGCTACCATGCTACAATAAGAGTTAATGAATATGATTCCATAAAAGGTTCGACTATATATCGTGAGTAAAGGGAGGGGAAGCTATGTTTGAATTGCTTCTTCCTATGCTGGAGCGGCTAGGCATTATTGTTACAGTGGCTTTTATTATCACCCGCTTCCGCTTTTTCAGGGAGTTAATCGATCAGAAGACTTTGGACCACAGGCAACGCTATATGGCTATCGGATTTTTTGGTTTGTTTGGAATTATCGGTACATACACAGGAATCACCTATAATACAACTTCATTAGATTTCGGCCGGTGGGCGTACAACCTCGTGGAATCGGAAGCTCTTGCAAACTCCAGAGTCATCGGAATTGTAGCAGCAGGGCTGTTTGGTGGTTATCGGATTGGTATCGGTGCGGGTATCATTGCTGGAGTGCATCGGGTTTCATTAGGTGGCTTTACCGGGGTTGCTTGCGGCATATCTGCCGTGGTGGCTGGAGTGATTGCAGGTATATTCCATAAAAAAGGGAAGCCGCTGAAGTTGAAGACAGCACTCTTCGTCGGTGCACTTGCAGAAACAGTTCAGATGGGCATTATTCTACTTGTTTCAAGTCCATTTTCCCGTGCGTGGGCACTTGTCCAGGAAATTGGGTTACCGATGATTGTGGCAAATGGTGTGGGTTCGGCGCTTTTTTTATTGATTATCCGTAATGTCTTGCATGAAGAGGAGAAAGTGGGAGCACTGCAAGCCCAGAAAGCTCTCAAACTTGCAGAATATACGGTCTCTCACTTGAGGAAAGGCTTAACGAAAGAATCTGCTGAAAAAGCATGTCAGATCATTTTTAGTGAGGTTCAAGTGAGTGCCATTTCAATGACCGATGAGCAACATATTCTGGCTCATGTTGGTCAAGCTGATGATCATCATAAATCCGGAGAACCGATTCAAACAGATGCAACAAGAGAAGTCATCAATACAGGAAAACGGGTGGTCGTCCGTCACGAAGAGATTCATTGTCAGCATCCAAATTGTCCGCTTGGGGCCGCAGTGATTGTACCATTGAAAAAACGGCAAAAAGTGGTAGGGACATTAAAGTTCTATGTGACGACAGAAAAAGAAATCTCCAATGTCTTGCTGGAGTTGATTCAAGGCTTAAGTGCTCTCTTGAGTCAGCAGCTGGAACTCGCGGATGCAGAAAAAGCAGAAGAGCTTGCCAGGGAGGCTGAAGTGAAGGCATTACAGGCCCAGGTGAACCCGCATTTTCTTTTCAACTCTTTGAATGTCATCGTTTCTTTGACACGTACAGAACCTGATCGAGCGCGGACTTTACTCATGGCACTATCGAAATTTTTTCGCCAAAATTTAGGGGCTACAACGAAAACATGGACATCCTTAAAAGAAGAATTGAAGCATGTGAAATCTTATTTATTAATTGAAGAAACCCGTTTTGTTGATCGGTTGCATGTAGACTATGAGATTGATGAGAAAGCATTGTCTGCCAAAATTGCTCCCCTTACCTTACAGCCGCTTGTGGAGAACAGCATAAAACATGGGATTAAAGATCAAGATGCCTATGCAGAAATTAAAATCATGATAAAAATGCGTGATGGCGAGGTTGAAGTGGTAGTAAAAGATAATGGAAAAGGGATTGACCAAGAACGGATCACTCTTTTGGGTGAACAGTCAGTAGAATCAAAACAAGGGACTGGTTTCGGTTTGTATAATGTTAATAAACGGTTGGAACATATGCACGGAGAAAATTCAAAGCTGCACTTTGTAAGTGATGAAGGAAAAGGAACGAAAGTCTTCTTTACACTTCCAATGCAAAAAGAGGAGGAAGAGGGTTGATGGAAAAAATAAAAACGCTCATCGTCGATGATGAGCGTTTCAGCAGAGAAGAGCTGATTTTTTTATTAGAACCATATGAAAACATCGAAGTCATTGGACAGGCAAAGTCTGGGGAGGAAGCTGTCATGGAGACATTGAAGTTACAGCCCGATGTCCTTTTTCTAGATGTAGAAATGCCAAAGATGGATGGCATGGCTGTTGCCAAGGCGGTGCAAGAATTAAAGAAAGTGCCGGAAATCGTATTTGCGACGGCATATCCGGATTTTGCAGTCGAAGCCTTCCGCCAGCAAGCAGTTGATTACTTACTGAAACCTTTTGATGAAGAGCAGTCGGGGGAAACAATCGAGAGAATCCAGAAAAAATTACATCCATATGAAAGGAAGCCTGATTACACTCCTTCCAAATTTGCGGTCGAAGTAGACGGTACCATTGAATATATTGACCCTGGCAAAATCATTTATGTGTATAGAGAAGGACGTGTCACCAAAATTGTCGGAAGAGAAAAAGTGTACGAAACGAAGGATGCGCTTAAAGATGTGGAACAACGTCTCCGAGGTTTTTCCTTCTTTCGCATTCATAAAAGTTATCTCGTAAATCTCGATTATATATATCGCCTCTCTCCATGGTTCAATGGGGCATATCAACTGGAGCTTAAAAGTACTGATGAGAAACTTTCTGTCAGCAGGAATTATGTGAGAGATTTGAGGAATAAACTGGAATTATAAAAACGTAAGGTGTAGTTAATAGACCAGGTTTCCTTCTTTGGCGTTCTCTTAATTTGGTTTTTCTCTTATAACTCTATGTTTTTCAATCCGTATATTCAACATGTTAGACATGAGATCTTACATGTTGAACAGAAACCTCCCTAATGAAAGCGGTATCTTGGTATATTTCTTGTAAGCGGTTGCAAATGCAATGAAGGAGGATATACCATGATTACATTTTTAGTTAGTATAGTACTGTTAATAGTTGGTTATCTTACGTACGGTAAATATGTGGAGAAAACGTTTGGTGTTAATACGGATCGCCAAACTCCTGCCTATTCTCACGGTGATGGAGTCGATTACTTACCGATGGGAGAAAAAAGAAACTCACTGATTCAACTTTTGAATATAGCGGGGGTAGGTCCGATTTTTGGTCCTATTTTGGGTGCCCTGTATGGTCCTGTAGCTTTTTTATGGATTGTGCTCGGATCTATCTTTGCCGGGGCTGTTCACGATTATTTGACAGGAATGATTTCGATCCGCAACCGTGGGGCTCACTTGCCTGAACTTGCCGGAAAGTTTTTAGGGAAAGTGATGAAACATGTTGTCAATGCTTTTGCTATTTTATTGCTTGTTCTAGTTGGAACCGTGTTCGTGACAGCCCCGGCGGACCTACTTCACAACATGACAAGCAGCTGGTTATCTCTTCCGATTATTTTGCTTGTTATTTTTGCTTATTATCTCTTAGCTACGATGCTGCCAATTGATAAGATCATCGGACGTTTTTACCCGATTTTCGGAGCACTTCTATTAATCAGTGCCATCGGAGTTGGGGTTTCTCTAGTAGTTACGGGTGCGCCGATTCCTGAATTGAGCCTGACAAACATGCATCCCGATAATGCACCGATTTTCCCGCTGTTGTTCTTAACGATTTCTTGTGGTGCTTTGTCTGGTTTTCACGCAACACAATCACCAATTATCTCAAGAACGACACAAAAGGAAAAACAAGGACGTCGTATTTTCTACGGCATGATGATAGCAGAAGCAATTATCGCTATGATTTGGGCTGCGGCTGCCATGAGCCTATTCAATGGTTCTACAGGACTGAACGAGGTGCTGGCTAGTGGTGGACCAGCTGCTGTCGTCAGTGAAGTATCCATTGCTATGCTTGGAGCAGTAGGAGGGACATTAGCGGTGCTGGGAGTAATTATTCTTCCAATCACTTCCGGTGATACAGCTTTCCGCAGTGCCCGTATGATCATTGCTGATTATCTGAAAATTCCTCAGAAAAAAGTGATGAGTCGTGTTTGGATTGCTGTTCCTATGTTTGTCATCTCTTTTGTATTGACGCGGATTGATTTTACATTGCTTTGGAGGTACTTTTCCTGGGCGAACCAATCAACAGCTGTTATTGCACTATGGGTAGGAGCTATGTACTTGTTCTTGTCTCGTAAAAATTATTTCATTGCCGCTATACCAGCAACATTCATGACAATGGCGACATTCACCTATATCATTAATGCACCGATCGGTTTCGGTCTACCGTTGGACGTGTCCTATGTCATTGCTGCTGTCTTGACTGTCGTTGTAGTGACTGTGTTCTTTATCGCCGCCCGCCGCGGTTTACAAAAAGATATTCCATTGGAAGAAGATTTGAAACAAACGGCATAATGCCAAAAGTACCCTGCGCCATAGCGTTGGGTGCTTTTTTTATAGGTGAACAATCCTGAATTCTGCTTCCCAAAAAGCTCCCTATTCTAGAAGAGCCGGTATCGAGACATATGGGAGAGTGCGAAAGGGACCTTGGAAGCTACTCGTCTAGCTCCATCGCCCAGACACTCGCATCATAAGCAAAACATCCAAGATCCGAAAAGGCACATTATGTGTTTTGCTTATGCCAGTCGTGTCACCATGGCGATTTGAACACTTTCCAGCAGGAGTCATAATCCAAAAGGGGAGATTATAAAATCTGTATTTGAGGGAAGGTTTTTCTTAAGAGTGAGAGGGTATCCTTTATAAAGAAAGGAGAGATCGATTATGGAACAAGAAATTAACGTGAAAAAAGGTAAATTATATATAGGGGATGAAGAAGATCCCAAAGCTCAACTTCTATTTGAAGAGGAAAATAATACGATGATTATTACTAGTACATTTGTTGACCCTTCCGAACGTGAACAAGGGCTAGGGCGTGAGTTGGTCGATTATGCTGTCAATCACGCTAGAAAAAATAAATGGAAAATCGACCCCGTTTGCTCTTTCGCTAGGGAAGTGATGGAACAAACCCCAGAGTACCGTGTGGTGTTAAACAAGTAGAGGAGGAGTTTCTGATGGTGAAAATCAGGGAACCTGAAGAGAAGGATCTCATGCATTTCACGAGGTATAGCATCGATTTTCTACATTCCATCAAAACCAGCCGCCAGAGGAATGAACAACTTAGAGATCGCAAATATTGGGCGGCAGATCAACTTTTAGCGAATAACCCAAAGCAGAAACTACTTGTTGCAGACATGGACGGACGTATGATTGGATATGTGCTTGGAGTTATCGATCAACATGGGGGTCCAGACGAATATGGATACGTAAGGGAAGTTTTTGTTGATGAGTTTTATCGTCGTGAAGGCATCGGAACAGAGCTTTTTCAGCAATTAATGAATTGGATGCATAGTCAGGGGGTTGAGGCCATCCAGGTGAATCTGGACGACTATCATAACGGAATAAGCGAATTTATTCGGAAGAGCGGGTTCACTCCTGTCAGCACGCTTTTTGAACATAAACAAAAGGAATGAAGTCACCAGGCTTAGGGGAGGAATTCTAATGAAAAAGGCCATGCTTATCGTTAACCCCTCCTCAGGGAAAGAAGAAGCATTGGATCATGTTGAAAAAATCGAAAAAATCCTGTTTGATAAAGGGTATGATGTAAACGTTGCTCAGACGGAAAAAGAATTGGATGCAACGCTATATTGTCAAAACGCCTGTAAAGATGAGTTTGACCTTGTTGTCTCTTTAGGTGGGGACGGAACTCTCCATGAGACAATTAATGGTATGGTCGATCAAAAACACCGTCCCTTGTTAGGTATTATACCTTTAGGGACGGTCAATGATTTTGCCAGAGCCCTCGATATTCCTCTTGATGTGGAAAAAGCAATTGATATTCTCAAATCAAATCGTGCGAAAGAAGTAGACATCGGGCGTTTTAATGACCAATATTTCGTCAATATCGTAGCAGCTGGAGCGATTGCGGAAGCCACCTACGAGGTGAAGCCTCAACAAAAAACAAAATTCGGACCATTGGCCTATATTATGGAAGGGATGAAAACCATATCCAATAATAGTAGTTATCCTATCCGTATTGAGTATGACGGGAAGGTTTGGGAAGGAGGTTCATTTCTTTTTCTAGCGGCTCTGACTAATTCAGCAGGTGGTTTTGAGAAATTATCCCCTGAAGCAAAGGTGAATGACGGAAAAATTCATTGCTATGTTGTTACCCAGGTGAATATGATCCGTCTCGCCTCTATTGTGTCGGCGATACTAAGAGGAGAATTGAAAAACGAAAAAGATGTCGAATATTTTAAGGCAGACCATATCAAACTTTCTTCTGAAGAGAACTTAGTAACAAACGTGGATGGGGAAGAGGGGGATTCCTTACCTGTGGAGTTATCTGTCCTTCCTTCCCATATTAGGGTCGTAGTAGAATAGGAAAAGGCTGCCAAGGTTGCAGCCTTTTTTCTGTGTCATACTAGGATGGAATGAGGTGAATTTATGAAGAAACCAAATATGGAAGATTACTTACAAGAAGGTATATATGGAAGCAGAGAAACAAAACCAGGAGAAAGAAAAAAGTTCCTTGGCACCTTGAGGGAACGGGCTTTGCTAACGTTAACCAAAGGGCAAGTCATGCAAGAACTGGGGAACGAGGAACTGGCTGAAAATATGAAGCAATATCCGGAGGCTAAATTGCTATTGAACGGGAATGTGAGCTATCGTTTTTTATCGCCCTATATGGATATCGCTGATAAATATAATATTCATCACACTACTATTTCGAATCAAGAATCAGAAACGGATCTTGGCGCTGTATTAACGCTCGACTATGCCATCGAGAAAGAAACAGTCACTATTGAGGTGGAGGAAAAAGAGAAGAAAGATTCTACCGGAGAGAACGGGATGAAAGGTTTCTTCAAATCACTTTTCAAACCTTCAGAATAAGTAAGGAATAGGACGCACCAGTAGACAAGAATGCATATGTAAATTTATGGCGACCTTCCCTTTCGCAAGATGGTTTTCTTATGATGTGATTGGCTGAGCACTGGATTCGGTTTCCGCCTTCTGGAAAATATCCAAGATTATTGAACTTTATAACTTTCGAGAGCATAAAAAAGGCTGCGGACTCCGCAGCCTTTTTCAAACACGTCCCCCCTAGAGGGAGCCATTCTTTACTTATACTGACTTAAGAATCTTGCCAGCCCGACGATAATAATAGCAAAAGAAAATAGAATCATTGCAATGTAGCCGGCATAGAACAAGAATTGATCGAAAAAGTTTCCAGCTGTGTCACCAAGGTTGTAGAGGGCGTAACCCGACAGTAAAGCGGCCAAAAACAGGAACACACGGTTGTTGAAATCCATCTCTGTTCCACCTCCTTTGTACTTTCAATATATGATGTACAAACGAGGAATATTTGATTTTTTATAAAAATTTTGGCGGCTTGTCCACTCAAACATCGTTTTATGTATTATAAAACCCTTCAACTAACTGGCAGTATCCTGAAGACTCCGTTTCGAGACTTTTGTATAAGTGGATGGTGCTGCGGGGGATGACTCGCTTTCCGTGGGAGCGCGGTGAGCCTCCTCGGACTGTGGGGTCTCACCTAGCACTCTTTTCCCACAGGAGTCCCGCCATTCCCCTCCGCTCCTTTGCCATATCAGTATCTCGAAACCACTTCTGGGAGACGTGCTGTATGCTAAAGCGAAGCGGATAATATGAAACACTCTCCACTGGTCATTTTAGACGTGGAAGCTTGATATGTAGCGCTTTCCTGGTAGATATCACTGGCATAAGCAGAACAGCAACGGAATGTGCCTTTTCATTCCTTTTCTGTTCTGCTTCTGTCGCGAGTGTCTGGACGAGGGAGCTAGACGAGTAGCTTCCCTACCACCCCTGTCTCCTAATATGGCAAACAATTCCCCGGATTATCTCGAAACTGAGTCTTATGGAATAGGGAGCTTTATTGGAGGGGAGAGGTGGGGGATTGGGCAAAAAAAATCCCCTTTTGAATGGGCAAAAGGGGGGGATGGTTGCTGTCTTTTGATTGAGGGAAGACAGACCATAAAATCTACAGGCTATTTTTCCTGGCGGGGAAAAATAGTAGGTGATTCGACGTAAGAGACAAAAGAGAGTACATACAAAATAAATAAAAACTGAATTAGGGTAGTTGGTACTAAGAAGTGGACAACCTGCACGTCTTAGTACTTGCAAATTAGTCAGTATCTCTTCTGCTATCCTTATTGTATCACTCTTAGGGGGGCTTCTGCTTTGGGAAAAAAACAAGCAGATTGGATAACTCATTAGTGGTTTTAGTAAAAGTTTTTCTCAAGTTTTGTCTACTATTGGTAAAATGTAAAATATATTCAAGTGGAGATTGTTTAAGAAGTCGGAATCAGGTAGACTGATAATAACAATTAATTTGGAGTGGGGACCATGGATGTCAGCAAAATCCAACTTATGATCCAAATGCAAGCCATGTCGATGTTACGAAAACGAAGTGATAATAGTTTTTCAAGTGGAATGCAGTCCATGACGTTTCAAAGCCTGCTTGATGCGGCTCTGGCAGAATCGGCCACTAGTAATTCCACAAAGAATAAAACAGTAGAACGTTCTATACCATCTTACATGCCTTCTATATCATCTCAGCAGCAGGCAGACTCTACACAGGCTCCTGAAGTAAGCGGAGGGACACCTGGTGTGAATCAATTAATTCAAAAGGCCGCAGCCTACCACGGTATTGACGAAAAGTTGGTTCGTTCTGTCGTCCAGGCTGAGTCTAATTTTGATCCAGATGTGACTAGTCATGCAGGGGCGCAAGGATTAATGCAACTCATGCCGTCTACAGCCCAGGGTCTAGGTGTAATGGACCCTTTCGATCCTGAAGAGAACCTTATGGGAGGAACAAAGTATCTAAAGCAAATGCTGGATCGTTATGACGGAAACGAAAAGCTTGCTCTTGCTGCCTATAATGCAGGGCCAGGCAATGTCGATAAATATGGCGGGGTTCCACCCTTTCGTGAAACGCAGAATTACATAACGAAAATCCTTGGTTAACACAGAAGAAGCCACGTCATTCTTTCAGCATGACGTGGCCTCTTCTGTGTTAAGGAAAATAGGTATAGGAAATTTACTTATCGGGCTCTAATTCTCTGCTCATTTGCATGTATTGATCAAAGACAACGGTCATTTCTTTTAGGCGGTTGCGTACGTCTTCGTCAATGAGCTCTCCATGGGTGGAAAAGTGGTTCGTGTGTGTATACACGTAGTTTGGTGTCACCATGCACCGGAAGTAATTGAGAATCGGTTTGAGTTGATTTTCGACTACGAGGTGATGTTGCAATGTTCCTCCATTCGCAACGATGGATACAGGTTTGTATCTCATGGCGAGTGGAGAAACAGCGTCAAAAACATTTTTCAATGTCCCTGGAATGGATCCTTGGAAGACAGGTGTCGCTATGACATAAGCATCTGCTTCTTCAATTTCTCTGATCAATGTTTTCATATCATCGTTATATTCTTCGGATGGTCGCCCATCGACGAATTGTAATTCATAATTTTCCAAGTCCACCATTTTCGTTTCATGAGTCGTGGGCAGTTGCTGTATATATTTTTCAATTTCGTCAAGAAGCGTCCGGGTTTTTTTCCCGACAATCGTTCCGTTTAGTAGTAGAATCTTCATGACAACTTTCTCCCCTTCGTTTTCATTGAGCTATGATATCGTATGCAGAAAATTAAAAAATGGGCTATGTAGCCAGTTTTAGTATGTGTTGGATTGCCTCAGTCATCGTAATATTTTTTAATTCTTCTATAATATAAACAACCTTTTTAAAGGAGTCCAATGTAAAATGTGGTGCCAGGACTATCAGGATACTTTCGCTTTTTATTGTATGGCCCTGCTGTAGTGCCTAGCCCTTCGAGGTCTTAAGCAAATCTTTGCTGTGGCAAATACCGCCACTTCAAAGGTTTGCTTAAGCTTGTCAGGGCTCCCAAGGCACTTCCGCATTTCTTTCATGGTAAAGTATACATTTCATTTAAGCAATTGTGAGGATTCAAGTTGCTTGAGTATGAACGGAGCAGGGTATAATTATAGGAGGAGGGATGACTATGCTCCGGCTATGGCGAAGAATCAAGTTTTTATTTAATATCAGAAAATCAGTGCCATTCCTCATTCGTTTTTTTAAATCAAGAGAAGTGAGTCCAGGTAAGAAGTGGCTCTCTGTATTGCTTTTGATTGCTTATTTATTGTTCCCATGGGACATTATTCCTGACTTCCTTGTATTTTTAGGTTTAGTGGATGATTTGGCCGTGTTCACTTATATTATGCAATGGATGGTTAAGGTGGCCCCGGAAGATTTGAAAGAAGAATATCGGGTGTATGAGGAATAGAAATGTTTAGCCTGCATCAAGATGGGGTATATAAATGTTGTGGATTCAATTATTAAAAGTCAAGGAGTGATCATTTTGAGTAATGTAATGTTTACAGCCCATGCAACAGCCCAGGGTGGCCGTAACGGTCATGTTAAATCTGACGATGGCCTGATTGATTTGAACCTATCCATGCCAGGTGAAGGTGATGAAAAAGGTTCCAACCCTGAACAATTGTTTGCAGCAGGGTATTCCGCTTGTTACGATGGTGCATTGAATCTCGTTGCCAGCAAGCAAAAGAAAGAAATCGAATCTGAAATCACTGCTGACGTCAGCTTGCTTAAGGATGAATCCGACAACGGCTTTAAAGTCGGTGTTGTACTGAATGTGGAAGTCAAAGGCGTTTCTCAAGAAGAAGCGGAACAACTTGCAGAAGAAGCTCACAAAGTATGCCCATATTCTAAAGCCACTAGTGGCAATATCGATGTGGAAATCAACGCAAAAGCGGTATAGAAGTATTGTACACTCCCCGAGGGTCTTTCCATCGGGGGGTGTTTTTTTTCTGGATTCTATTCGAAAGAAACCTGCAGTAATACACTGATTTCATTCAATAGACTGGAAGCGGTCTTTTGGTATATTGCATTTCATTACCCAAATTTAAAACATCTGTGGTATTTTATAGTCGAAGGGGTGGAAGACGATGGAGATCACCGATCAAGCTCGTGATTTGTTGAATCAAATATTGGAAGATGAAGAAGCTGGTTGTTTACGATTATTCTTTGCAGGTTTTGGTTGTGGAGAACCGGATATCGGGATGACGATCGGGGAACCAGAAGGGGATGACGAGCTTCATCATATCAATTCGATTCCTGTTGCGATCGACAAACGAATCGTTCATATGACAGGACCTTTAAAGATAGAAGGGAAACAGACGATGGAAGGGCCGAAATTTCAAATGCTCGGTCTTCCGGAAAAAGATTGTTAAGTAGAAGGCCCACCAGTTCGTGGGTTTATTTTTTTGACTAGATATAGAGAGGATACAACACCATGATGGCACCAGGACACCAGGTTGTTGGCTTTACATTCGGTGTAGGAGCTATGACATTGTTGCCAACATTTGAATGGCTCCCTGCCCAACCGGTTCAAACGATTTTATTTTTTGTGTTCGTTATGTTCGGGTCGTTATTACCGGATATCGATACACCGACCTCGACACTTGGACATAAATTTTGGCGGGGACTGATGATGGTCTTTACTATCGCTTTTCTTTGTTATTTATTCGTCCCTCAATACTTAGATACATATAGAGAACAACTGAAAATATTTGTTATGCTCCTGTTACCAATTTTGATAATGATTCGTGGGCACCGGAAGATGACACACTCCCTGTTATTTGTCGGTGTATTGATTGTTTATGGAGTTATTTTAGAAGAAGCATTACATGTTCCTCGCATGTATATCGGAGGACTTATCATTGGAGTGCTTTCTCATTTGTTTGCCGATTATATAACCAGGAAAGGAATCCCACTCGCTTACCCCTTCTCAAAAAAACACTGGCAATTCATCTTCACCATCCGGACAGGATCGAACAGCGAGCGTATGCTGGTCTATTCTCTTGTCCTATGGAATGTCTGGTTTTTAACCGCAAATATATTTTGACATCACTTTTCAGTGGTGTCATTTTTTATAACTTATCAATCTGTTAATCCCCAATACATAGGGCTCTAGTCTCCTTGCTATATTATTGAATGAATCAAGTTCATTACCTAAAGTTTTTGTAAAAACTTTCTTGCTGTATAGACAAATTTGAGAAAATTCAATAAACTGTTAATAGGGGGAGAAAGGGGGATGGGGAGAAATGACGGATAACCAAGTAATCGAACCGAGTCCATTAAGACAATTACAAATGACCCAAAAATCCTCTTTATATGATGTCTATTTAAACAACTTGAGATATTACCCTAAAAGTGATGCTGTCCTTCGTACTAGAGATTTTATCCTCTCCCATTTTCCAAAGGACTTGGAAGAGCAGATCGTCTGCTTGGAATTTCTTTATATGAATGACTTTTTTGATGATCTTGCTATCATCCTTTCAACTCATTCCATAAACAGAGAAATAAGGCAACTATACCGAATATTAGTGGAAAGATTGAATAAGGAAACTACGAAAGATTACTTGGATGAGTTGAAATCCCTCCATTATACGCATCCATCGCTACACTGTCTTCATCTGTTCACCTTTGTATATTCCTATCATGATAGGAAAGTTTACACAGCGCTCGATAAGTATTTAGATAATTGTGAACAGGCGCTTCATAAGGTGGATGAGCCTTTGATGTATTATTATTTGAACCAACGTTATCAGGAGCTGCTTTTTCATCATTACTGGAAAACGGATAATTCCATTCTTGCTAGCCGTCATGCTTATAAAATGATTAACACAGAAGTATCACCACGGAAAAAGAGTCGGATGTATCACGATTTAGCTTTGTGTAATCTATTTAATGGTTATGAATCCTCGATGGAATCGTTGGCAATGTCAGTGAAAATTGCGGAAGGTCACGGATTAGTTCCTTTTGTTACTGCGATCAAAAACCATACATTACCTTTCATCTCTGCTTTCCATAGACAAACAGATGGGATAGTTACTTCAGATCCCGTGGAACAAGCCCATTTGGAATTAGCACGCGGCAAGTACGAGGCGACGCGTGAAATTTTGCAATCAATGTCCTCATTGACCCCTTTTCAGGAGAGTTACTTAGGGTTAGCTACTAAAGATAGTGAGATGTTGAGGCATTCCTATCAGCGATTCATCAGGGAAAGAGGGGACCACTTTTTTGCGAGAGTTCCTCTGGAGTATATGAAAAGAATTCAATCATAATAAGGAGGATTATCTGTATGAGAAAGATCGTTTATTCTTTACTCTTCCTACTTACTTTATTGTTTGGTTATAGGGGGGACGCAGGTGTAATAGAAGCGTATGACCCCGGTGATTTAGGGATTGGTTCTGTGAAGCCCGGGAGTTTTCAAGACCCTGGCGACTTGGGAATTGGATGAAAAAGGGTGCCCTTGTTTTCAAGGGCACCCTTTTTCAGAAATAAGAAACTGTATAAGTTGAGGTGAAAAAAACTCTTTAGCTTTTTTCTTATTCATTTTTCTTTTTCAATTGTCGTTGTGGAAGCGGTTCTTGCCTGATCATTTTTAAGAATGCATAGACAAATAATATAATGATAATCGTGAAAGGTAAGGCCGAGACAAGCGAGGCGGTTTGTAGGGCATCCAATCCACCTGCGACGAGTAACACACCAGCTATAGCGGCCATCAGCACTCCCCAGATAACTTTAATTGCAAGGGCGGGTGTCAAGCTTCCATTTGTCGTCATGCCAGCCAAAATGTATGTTGCAGAATCCGCAGACGTAATCAAAAAAGTTGCAATCAACAGTATTGATAAAAAAGATAGAATTCCAGTTAGCGGTAAAAATTCAAAGGTTTCAAATAGAGCTACTGTAACATCGTTATTTACCGCTTCGGCGATTTGTGTGCCATTATTCAAATCACTGTTCAGCGCTGTACCGCCAAAAACTGCAATCCATAAACAGGCGATCAAAGGCGGGACGATAAGAACCCCGAAAATGAATTCTCTAATTGTTCTACCTCTCGATACGCGGGCGACGAATGCTCCGACGAATGGAGACCAGGCAATAACCCAGGCCCAATAGAAAATCGTCCATTCCCGCAGCCATGAACCGCCTTGGTACGGGGTAAGCCTCAAGCTGTATCCGACGAAATTAGAGATGTAATCCCCTAATCCAAGTGTGAAACTGTTAAGTATGAATACAGTAGGACCTGCGAAGAAAACGAATAAAAGCAAGAGGAAGCAGAGAGCTAAATTTATATTGCTCAGCCATTTGATGCCTTTTTCTAGACCACTACTGGAAGAAGTTAAGTATAAAATAAGTAAAACAGCCGTGATGACTAATTGAATCGTCGTATTGTTAGGAATACCGAATACCACGTGTAATCCGCCGTTCATTTGAAGGATTCCTAATCCTAAAGAAGTGGCGATCCCCATGACAGTTGCGATGACGGCCAAAGAATCGATCGTATATTTAACAGGTTTCGATTTTCCAATCACCGGTTCCAGAGCAGTTGAAACCAGACCTTTTTTGTTTTTGCGGAATTGCAGGAAACCGATTAGTAGACCAACAATCGCGAAGACAGACCACTGATTGACTCCCCAGTGGAAAAAAGAGTATCCCATGGCGATTCGGGCAGCCTCTTCTGTTTGAGCATCTAAATCAGTGAACGGCGTTTCAAAGAAGTGGCTCATAGGTTCGGCTACTCCCCAGAATACGAGTCCTGCACCAAAACCAGCAGAAAAAAGCATGCCGATCCATGTGAAGAAAGGGAATTCCGGCTTTGAGTCCTGTGGTCCGATTTTAATTTTCCCATATTTACTAAGTCCGAGGGCGACAAGGAAAATAACGAAACCGAAGACAGAAATCAAGTAAAACCAGCCGAAGTTGACTGTAGTGAATTCAAATAAAGCACCTGCCACAGCGCCGAATCCTTCCGGGTTCATCGCTCCGATGATAACTAATAGGGTGATGACGGAAGCAGAGATAAGAAATACAGGGTTTTTTAATTGATCTTTCATCGTTCTCTCCTTTCCCAAGAGAATCCTTGATTGTAAATCTGAAAGCGATGATTGATTTATTCATTCCCTGCATTCTCTTGCAAGAAACATCCCATTTTAATTTCCCAACTATTTCGCGAATTCCGACCGCAGGATTCCCATCAAAACCGTGTCATAATGGGCGCCCTGTACATATTCATTTTTCCTAAGCCTTCCTTCAACTCTGAACCCGACCTTTTCATATAAACGTAAGGCTTGAGAGTTTCCACTCCAAGTATCAAGCTGAACACGTTCTAGGTTAAGTGTATAGAAAAGGTGTTTCAAAAGAGTATTAAGAATGTCGTGACCGTAGCCCTGACCCCAATATTCGCGTTCTCCAATGCTTATACCAACCTCTGCTGACCTTACAACCGGGTTTAGACTTCCATAATGACATTTGCCGATGGGAACCCCTGTACTTACGGTGTACACCATAAAAACCCGACCGTTTTCCCATAAAGGTTGAGCGGTGAGGTTCTTCTCATAAAAAGCTTCTATATCTTCCAGCGGATTATTGTTTTGATATGCAGAAGCACTCCCATGCCCAAGAGTGGCAAGCTCTTCATCATTCGCCCATTTGAATAAATAGGGTAAGTCCTCTCTAGAGACAGGACGAAGTTCAAATAAATTTCCTTTTAACATAATATTCCTCCTTAGCAGACGCTTTATTTTAACAGATTTATTCAAATTTGTCAGAAAAGTAACAATAGGTTAAGAGATTTCGAAAAGGGTTAGACTAGAAAAAGGAGGTATGACATGTTTAAGAAATGCTCACAGGTAGAAGAGTGGTTGAAGGCTTTTGATGGAGATTGGATGTTTGCAGGGGGATGGGCGATCGATCTTCATATTGGAGAAGAAACAAGGATTCATGAAGATATGGAAATTGCTATTTTTCGGGAAGATCAGCATCTGTTACAGGAAACTTTAAAACTCTGGGATTTATGTGTAGTCAAAGAAAGAGAGTTGGTAGCTTGGGAAAATCAGGAGACTCTTCATCTGCCCACCCA
Organism: Halobacillus dabanensis; assembly: GCF_900114165.1. GTDB lineage: Bacteria > Bacillota > Bacilli > Bacillales > Halobacillaceae > Halobacillus > Halobacillus dabanensis. Next base: position 48,801 of record NZ_FOSB01000012.1, on the reverse strand, counting down.
TGAAATACATGCTACCTCCCCGGAGGGAAACCACCTGGAAATTCTCCTGAATGAAAAATCAAGGCGGCAGTGGCAGTTTAGAAGGAGCCCCTCAATTACATTTCATTTAGATCAGATGAAGTTGAGATCAGCCCAAGGCTTTCCCTATTTGAATCCTGAAATCGTCTTATTATATAAATCAGCAAAAACAAGAGAGAAAGATCATAAAGATTTTCAGCATGTGTTCCCTTATCTTAATGAACACCAGAAAGAATGGTTGAAACAGGCCCTCATGCATCATCAACCTGAACATCCATGGCTGGAAGCACTATTATATTGAATGGACTGCTCCCTTAGGACATATCCTGTAATATGCCCATCCGCTTTCGAAATTCACCCGAATTCGATTGCTTTTCATGAGTGTCTACACTGGTTTAATCATGACTGCAGCGTAGGCGAGTTACCAAGGAATTGATGGGAGTTATTATTGATTAGGTCGTGGGTGGATTCACACTATGAATTAAGGATATTTTATAACAGGAATAATAGGGGAATACATACACTTGCCGTCCATAAGTTCCTTGCTTGATCGAATAAGAGGAGTTAACGGGCTACCAGAATGACCATGAGTAATAGGAGATTGATTGGTTCTTTTTTTTCACTGGTATCTATGGAGGGAAATTCCCCGGATTCTTTGTTTTTTTTTTCTGGAAAATGTATGATAAAACATTAGAGGAGTTTGAATGAATAAAAAGAAAACAGGGAAGAAGCAAAGGAGTAAAGAAGCATGTGGGAATGGAGAAATATCTATCGTGGAATGCTGATGGGAGCGAGTGATGTTGTTCCAGGTGTCAGCGGAGGAACGATTGCGGTCGTCTTAGGAATCTATGATCGGCTGATTGAAGCAGTCAACGGATTCTTCAGTAAAGAATGGAAGACACATTTGAAGTTTTTGTTGCCCCTCGGAATTGGAGTCGTTATTGCGATTGGTCTGATGGCGAACTTAATTGAATGGTTATTTGAACATTATCCTGGACCGACTCAATTTTTCTTTCTTGGGTTGATCATTGGTGTGCTGCCATATTTGGTACACAAAGGAGATGTGAAACATAAATTCAAATGGAATCACTATTTATTATTATTGCTTGGTGCAGGGCTTGTCGCTTCCATGGCACTATTCCAAACAACAGAATCAGATGTCATGCAGAACCTTACGATGTCCGATTATCTCTTGTTGTTTTTCTCCGGTTGGATTGCGAGTAGTGCAATGATCCTTCCAGGAATCAGTGGCTCTTTCATCTTGCTGATTATTGGAGTTTACACGACAATCACCTCAGCGATTTCCGATTTCCGTATCGACATTATCGCTGTCGTTGGTGTTGGTATTTTATGTGGAATTGTGGTGATGAGTAAGATCGTCAAATTCTTTTTGGAAAATTACACCTCTGGTACGTTTGCCATCATTATTGGATTAGTCATCGGTTCTGTATTTGTCATTTTCCCTGGTGTTCCTGATAGTGCAACATTGATGGTAATAAGTGTTCTAGCTTTCATCTTTGGATTATTAGCAGCCTGGTTGTTAGGAAGAGTCGAGTATAAATAAATCGGATGATAAGACAAACGTGTATATTTAAACTATTATAGAATGTAGATATATTGAAAAAAAGGAGATTGAGGTAGATGGAAGCCATCCAAACAGTAGAGAGATTTAATGAAATAATCACTAGCGAGCGCCCTGTCATTGTTAAATTTGAGGCGGACTGGTGCCCGGATTGCCGTCGAATGGATATGTTCATCGGAGACATCCTTGAAGAATATAAAGGATACGACTGGTACAACGTCAATCGGGACGAGTTGCCTGAAATTGCCGAAAAATATGAAGTGATGGGGATACCGAGTATTTTGATCTTCAAAGATGGAAACAAAAAAGCCCATCTTCACAGTGCAAATGCAAAGACTCCTGAAGAAGTTGAGGAGTTTTTACAAGCGAGTCTCTAAGAACCGCGTCCACATGGTTTAAAGCCATGTGGGCGTTTTCTGTAAGGAGGTGCTAGATTGTACAATCGTTTATTGTTGGTTGGTGCCGGTCATTCTCATTTAGAAGTTTTGAGGCAACTGAAAGAAGGCCATAGGGATGATTGGGATGTGTGTATGATTAACCCGTCGCCTTATCAATATTATTCGGGAATGTTTTCAGGTTTTACGGAAGAAATATACACAGAAGGGGAGATGCGTGTCGATCTAAGGAAACTGACAAAGTCTGCAGGAGTGCATTTGATCCAAAAAAAAGCGTTTAAGTTGAAAGCGGAGCAAAAGAAAATCGTTTGCGAGGATGGCTCTGTTTATCCATTTGATGTCATAAGCTTTGATATTGGTTCTAAAAGTTTACCTGCGACTTTTGAGGATACGATAGCACGGACGATTAAACCGAACTATAAGTTCCCTGATCAAATCAGAAGGTTAAGAGAGACGAACAAGCCTTTAATTGTTGGAGGGGGAGCGGCCGGTACAGAACTGGCCATGGCGGTACAAGCATACAAACAAAAACATAACATCCCTGGTCAAGTGCGTCTGATTACGGCCGAAAAAGTCATGTCTCATACGCCGAAGTGGGTGTCGGCAAGGATGCAAAAGCTTTTAGAAAAGAAGGGTATCCGGGTTTGGCAGGATGAAAGAGTAGAAGAAGTCTTTGAGGAATTTGTGAAGACTGATCGAGGAAACCGTGTACGTCACACAGGTGTGTTGTGGCTTGGTGGGGCAATCGGTGACCCCATTTTTGAGAACTCATCTGTTGCCATCGACGAACGTAATTTTGCATTAGTCCGCTCCACTTTGCAATTCCGCGATTATGATTTTATTTTTGGTGCAGGCGATTGCACAACTATGATCGACTTTCCTAATTTACCAAAGAGTGGAGTCTATGCTGTTCGTCAGGGTCCTGTTTTGTGGCAAAACTTAAGGAGCTATCTCACGGGACAGCCCTTAGAATCCTTTACTCCCCAAAAGAATGCTCTCTATATTTTATCGACGGGTGGTAAAAAAGGTTTTCTTGTTTACGGCCCTCTCAGTTCACATAACCAAAAAGCCTGGCAGTTGAAAAATAAAATTGACCGTGAATTTATGGCAAAGTATCAATGAAAAGAGCAGTTGAATGCCCTGTGTGGCTATTCAACTGCTCTCTTTATTTAATTTTTATTACGGTAAATGGCAGTATTCTATAAGACTCGATTCCGAGATATTGTGGGGCTCTAGGGGCTCCGGGAAACAGCTCGCTTTCCGTAGGGCGGGTGGTGAGCCTTCTCAGGCTTCGCCTTCCGAGGTCTCACCTGTCCTGCTAATCTCACAGGAGTCTCACCGTTTCCCTCCGCCCCTTAGCCGTATAAAGCACTTCGGAGTCGGACCGCACACTATCGCTCGTTAATAGGTAGTTTTTGTTGATGAGAGGGTGGTTTGATTCTTCTATAGTTTGAGCCAGATTCGGACTTTGTTGCGAAAGGAATAAATCGTGACGAGGAGAAGGGTGAAAACGCTGACGGCAATCAAAACGAATATTCTGTCTCCACTCGCAAGGCTGGTACCGACAAGACTGTAAGCAAACGTGCCTGGTAGCATGCCGATCACTGTAGCTAAAATGAAAGATGGGAACTTCACTCGTGTCATCCCTGCTAAATAGCTAAGAATACTGAACCCAACCAATGGAATGAGACGGAGGATGAATACATAAAGAAATCCTTGCCTCTGCATGCGTGCATAGATTGCGGAAGACCATTTTGTTTGTTGAAATTTAAAAACAGAATCCCCGAAGAAACGCCCTATCACGTATCCGGTCACACCTGCGCCTGTGGCTCCGATGATAATATAAAGCATTCCTGGCCAAACCCCATAAGTAAAGGCTGCTGCAAGGGAGAGAACAGAGGTCGGAAATGCAAGGATAGGGCCGATACAATAAAGACCTATAAGTATAAGTGGACCGGTTGTGCCGGTGGATAGGATGTAAGTCCGCATTCCATCTGTGCTTAGATCGAACTGTTTTCGAGTAAACCACGCAACTGTTATGAAAAGCATGAAGAATACCAGGGAGCGGATCATCTTCTTTGCCTTCACCTGCCTTCCTCATGGAATCGACGGACTTCCGAATCTGGAATGTAAATGGTCACATTCTCCTGCAATTCATCTTCGTGTTGGAGTGGGAGAGACACTTTCTCATCCAGAGAATGGATGTGTAGATGGGCTATGGGACGTGCGTGTTGATAGGTGACGTGCAGTAGGGTTGCTTCATAAATCCGGTCAGCCTTTCTGTCCGTTGGAGGAGACAGGGTAATTTCTTGAAGCGATATATATTCCTCTTCACTAAGTATCAGGTTTCCTCCCATAAACGAAGCTACAAGAAGGTTCGCAGGGGATTCTTGCAATGTTTTCGCCTTTCCAATCTGTTGAAATTGCCCTTCTGTAAATACAGCGATCTTATCTCCCATAATCATTGCTTCTTCCATATCATGGGTTACAAATATGGCCGTCGTTTTTTGTTTCACAAGGAAATTACGAACCCAATAACGCAAATCTTGCCGCAACGAGGGATCGAGACTGCTAAATGGTTCATCGAATAATATTACTTCAGGTTCTGTAGCCATCGCACGGGCGAGGGCAGTTCTCTGCTGTTGTCCTCCTGATATTTCAGAAGGGAAATGGTCCTGGTATTTGCCCATCCCTATAGCTGTAAGAAGGGCATCGGTTTTTTCCTTTTTATATTTTTTTGAAATTTTTGCACCGTACACGATGTTTTCCATGACTGTCATGTGGGGAAAGAGGAGCGGCTGCTGGAATACGAGGCTGATGTCCCGTTTATTGGCTTTTTGTTTCGTAATCTCTTCCCCATACATGAAAATCGAACCGTTAGTCGGTTCTTCAAGGCCAGCGAGAACACGTAGCAACGTTGTTTTTCCGCTTCCCGATGGGCCAACAATACTCAAGATCTCCCCTTGTTGAAGCTGGAAAGATAATTCGTTCAGAACCGTCTCCGATTTATAGTTTTTTGTCATGTTTTTAATCTCTAAAGTCGTCTGGTTCATCTATGATTCCTCCATGGCAAACGAGAATAAGGGAGTAGTAAGATCAATAACTCAATAACGATATACATGGTCACAGGTATGACGGCAAACCAAATGGAGAAGGCGGCCATCAGCGATGTATTTGCATTTTCCATATATGGAAAAAATACAAGAGGGAGGGTAAGGATCCGTCCTCCACCAATAATCGCGGTGATTGCGTATTGACTGAGGCTGATAACGATTGTCAAAAAGGTGAGGCTCCTGATTGCTGGTCTAAGGAGCGGCAGTTCTACAGTGAAAATCTGAGTCCAAAATCCTGCACCAAGTATATTTGATTGCTCCATCATCGCTGGTCCGGTTTGATTATAGCCATTATAAAAAATCTTAATACTGTAAGGGACTGTCGGAACAAGATGGAGGAGGATGACGCCGATCAAGGTATCCGCTAATCCGATACGGATCATCAATAGATGTAATCCCATAGCAATTGCCAAAACTGGTAATAAAATAGGGGATAGCAGAATTGCTTCCACCCATGCTTTCCCTTTATAGGGGGAGGATACTAATGCTTTTCCAGTGAAAAGGCCAATGATAAAATTAATGACCAGCACAGCGTAGCCAATAACAATCGATGTTAGCGTGGCTTCCCATAGCATGGGATCCTGAAGAAGTTTTTGATAACTTGTCCATTGCCAGGTGAAACCGTCTTCTGATTGAAAGCGCCAGGGAGAACTTACACTTTGTAAGAGGAGAAGAATCATTGGGAATACGAAAAACACGCAGGCTATAATCGAGAATGAAATTTTTCTACTCCTCATCATTTACCCCCTCTCATAGCTTTCAATCTGGTCCGGTTCAAAAATGTGTAACCAATAATTGTGAGAATCAATAAAAATATGCTAATACTTACCATCGAAGCAAACGCAAGTGGTCGGTCGTCCCAGGAGCTCCCGTAAAACCATTCATACCCAAGAACGGAAATCATCTCAGGAAACGTAGTGCCAATCAGTGCCGGTACTTCGTAAGCCGTCAAACTGAAGGAAAAAATGATGAGAAATGATTCAACCAGTACAGGCAGCAAGTGGGGGAGCTCGACAGTTGTGAAACGGTTCCATCCATTTCCACCTAACGTATCGACGAGCGCATAATACTCTGGCCGAATAGATGAGTAGACAGGCAACAATAAAAGAATGACAAGTGGAACTTCCTTCCATACGTAAGTTATGATAATGCCGATTCCATATCGATCCCTCGTCCAAATGGGAAAATCAGCTTGACTTTCCATCCACCCAGAAACGACAGCTATTTGGGAAAAGATTCCTGACTCTCCAAGTAACAAAATCACCATATACCCCCATACAAAGTGTGGGAATAACATCGGTATCCATACTCTTAACCGTGGGGATAGCTGGACCAAAATCTTATAAAAAGACCGAATCAGCAATAGTCCGATTGCTATGGATAAAATGGTGGCAATCCCTGCCGTGCGGATGCTGAACGCTATCGAAGCTAAAAAGCGATCAGAATCCAAAAGATCCCAATAGTGTGATAATGGTTCTTCGTTTCCCAAGCTTTGTACAATAGCGGTCATAAAACCATAGAAAGGAAGTGCTAAAAAAACAAAAGCTGGGAGGAGGAGGATTTTATTTCTGAACAACTTCATTGAACCACTGTTCCCTCATCAACTCGACGTAAGCTGCTTCTGATTCAGGAAGAAAGCTTTTCTCTAGTTTTTCTGGTGGCAACACGCTCTTTCCACGCTCGACAGTCTTGAATTGCTTCCGCATCTCTTCGGAAAGTTTTTCAAAACTGATGGGTGTGTTTTCTCCCCAATATTTTGGTTTGAATTTGGCGAGCTGTGCTTCTGGGGAAAGCATTTCATTAATTGCGGTCAAAGCCCCAGGGCGGTTCTGGCTATTGAAAGGAATCGAAAGGAAGTGGGTGTTGCCAATCGATCCTGGTTCCATTACAAAGGAACGAGTCGATTCAGGGAAGACTCCTTCCTCGATTAGTGATTCCGCCCGTGATTCGTTATACCCCATAGTCATCCAAACCTCGCCCTGACTATATAAGCGATCGAGTTCTGTTAATGAGTTTGGATAATGTTCTCCAGAACGCCATAAGTCACCTGTAATATCATTCAAGTATGTCCACGTGTGTTGCGCCGTCTCTGCAATCCTCTCTTCCTCAAGCGGTTGTCCATAAATGTCTTCAGGCTCCCCAGCTTGTGCATACAATATATGTCTCAGAAATGCATTACCTGTAAAATCTTCTGCTCTAGGATAGGTGAATTTTCCTGGGTTGTTATGGATCCATGCATGTAATTCTTCAAATGAAGCAGGAGGGTCTTCGATTTTATCGGAATCATAATGAAAAACAAATTGGACCTTTCCCCAAGGGGCTTCCATGCCATCGACAGCTGTTCCGAAATCAGTTTGGAAGGCTGGACTATTCGTATCGTAGTAGTCCGTGAAGTTTGGCAGTGTATGTGTAAAAGAGCCCATTAATAACCCGTTTTCTTTAGCATTTTTGAAATTCTCCCCATTAATCCAAATGAGATCGATAGTTCCTTCTTGTTTACCGGCTTGTTTTTCCGTTTGTAGTTTTTGCAGGATTTCAGGGGTGTCCATCGGTACTCGTTCTAAGGTCAACCCGTGATTTTCTTTCATACGAGGGGTGACCCATTCGTCAATATATTGGTTAATCCCTTCGTCTCCACCCCACATGTATAGCCGGACTTCCGTGCCTTCCGCTTCGGATGTGATTTCATCCCAGGAAGGTTTTGTCCAATCTCTTTCACTCGTTGAAGCCTGGCTGCAGGCAGATAAGAGTAAGAATACTAATAGTAAATATGATATTTTTCTTTTCACCCTTTGCCCTCCCTTTCATTCATTATATAAGGTGGAGAAAGTTCTCTCTGTCATTTATCATACAAACAAACCGCTCTTAAGAAAACTAATACTGCTCATTTGATGTGTGAAAATAAAGTTTGTGGAATATTGTTGGAAGGTTTATGAGAAGAAATAATCCAGTGGGATGGATTGGAAAGCAAAGGGCTCTTGAAATGGGGAGTTGAGGCTAGTCCCATCGAAATTTATCGTGGCTTGATAAAACCCAGACAGAAGGATGGATGGTGCCTTCTGTGTCGTCGGCATGGCGGAACGGTTGTGATATGCTAAGGGGGAAAGGAGAGGGACTAATGAAACTGAAAAAGGAAGAAAGAGAATATATGGTAGAAAGAATTAAAGAATATTTTGAGCTTGAAAAAGGAGAGGTCATCGGTGACTTGGCTGCAGAACAGTGGGTACATATGCTATCGGAGGAAATGGGACCTTTCTTCTATAACAAAGGGATCGACGATGCTCGACAGATGGTCGAACAAAAAGTGCTCAATATCGATGAAGATCTCCGTTCCCTTGAGCGACCTGCAGGGCAACCAAAACGAAGATAGAAAAACCACCGCTCCTTTAAGCGGAAGCGGTGGTAGGTTCTTCATATTCTTGGTCAAATTCTGCAAGCGGTGTTTCGTCAGACTGCCATTCGAAATGTTGTAGTTGTTCATTGAGGTCTGTAACCATTTCTTCGAGTTTGTTTGTCTCTTCAATCATTTGTTGGAAAGCAGTTTGCTGCTCCACGGTTGAAGCAGATATTTCTTCTGTCCCAGCAGCCGTCTCCTCGACAATACTGCTGACATTTTCAATAGATACATTGACATTAGTACTTTGTTCTTTGGAATGATCCAGTCCACTTACTAATTCTTCTAGTTGTTGATCGATCTTCGTTACTTGCCCACTGATCTTTTCAAAAGCATCTTTGGAAGTATCGACAGACTGATTCTGCTCGCGGGAAATTTGTACCGTTTCCTGCATTTCCTGCTCGATGATTTTTACACCATCTCTAATTTGCAGCACCATATCAGAGATATTCCCGGTTGCTTTCGTGGATTGGTCGGCAAGCTTCCGAACTTCTTCCGCAACGACCGCAAAACCTTTCCCGTGTTCGCCAGCTCTAGCAGCTTCGATAGCCGCATTCAAAGCAAGCAAGTTCGTCTGCTCTGCGATGTCATTGACCAGTTTAACAGTCGATTGAATTTGATCTGTGTATTGGATGAATTGATTCACAGAGCTCTCTACATTGGCGATGGAAGAGGAACTTCTGTCCATAAGGGAACGTTGTTCTATAATACTCTTCTGACCTTCTTCTACATAAACCAATGCTTCCTGGCTTATTTCCCGAGATTGTTGACCCTGATCTCTGTTCTTCTCGAAGCCTTGATGAAGATCATCCATTAAAGTAACCACATCCTGCACATCGTTCGAAATCGATTGGCTTCCCTGAGCAAGTTCATCCGTAGAGTTCGTAACCTGGCTGGATATTTCAGAAACACCTGTCATTTCTTTGTGCAAGCGTGAACTGAAATCCTGGACATTGTGACCAATATGATGGACGGATTGTACGGTTTCTTGTAAATTATCTACCATAGTTCGGAAGGAACGTTTCAATTGGCCAATCTCATCTTTCTCTTTTTCATTCACATCAATGGTTGTTTTCAAGTTTCCATTTGCGACCTCTGAGGCCTTTTCTGCTAAGATGCGGATGGGTCGTGCAATGTGTTTAGCCAGGCGGGTCGTGGATAGAATGCTAGTTACAATTAGAACAGAAGCTGCGATAATTGTGAACCAGATTAAGGTTTGAATTGTTTGTTTTTGTTCATCCATTTGTGCATCATACCAGGATTGTGCTTCTTGTTGAAGCATATAGATATCGTTGATGATACCTCCCGTCCTGGATGCTTGGCGTTGTACTTCATTGATATCATTGTTCGCGAGGGCTTCGGAAGCAACTTCTGACCAATCAGCGAATTTTGTTTTCGCTTGATCATACCATTGCTCTTGTTCTGCAGTAGAAATGAGTGGTTCAATCGCTCCGAAAATCGCATTCGTCTGCTCCATTTGCATTTCTGCTTCATTTCGTGAAGCTTCTGAAGGGTTGTAGCCGAAAGTGGTCAGTGATTGTTCTACACTGACAAGCTGTCCATGTAATTCTTTTCCTTCTAATAAAATTTGGACATCTTGATTTGATGAGCGTTGTAAATCAATCATTTGAAACACGATGAAGCCGATAAGAGCCAGGCATAATAGCAACGGAATAAGCGTCATCGTATATAATCTACGTCCTATTGTCATTGTCTTTCCTCCTTCATTCCTTTCCTGTCGCCTCATTCAATAGATCCTGTTCTTCACTCGTCATCTCTACCAGGCGGATCGGAGCAAGTCCGACACCATTTTCTTCGATTCCAAGTGTTTTTGTGTCACCTTCGAGTTCCGCTCCTTCATTCAACTGTTCCATAACTCCGTAAAGGGCTACATTGACGTTTTTCAACATGGAAGAAACGACCGCTTTTTCAGCTACAAAGAATTGATCACTATCGACACCAAAGGCACGAATTTTCTGCCTTTGTGCTTCTTTCAATACTCCTATTCCTGTGAAACCGGCTGCCGGGAAGACGAAATCAGCACCTTTAGTAACCATTTCTTGTGTGATAGACGCTCCTTTTCCATCGTCATCAAATGTACCAGCATATTCAGAAAGCACTTGTGCGTCAGGATTCGCTTCTTTCACACCTGCTATGAACCCTTTTTCAAATCGTTCTACGACAGGGATATTTTCGCCCCCAATGAATCCAACCGTATCGGTTTCTGTTTTCATACCGGCAATCAAACCTATCAAGTAACTTCCTTCATCTTCTTTGAAGGTGATGGAGGTTACGTTATCAAGTTCAGAGACTGCATCAATCATGACGAACGATTGCTCAGGGTTCTCTTTGGCCAGTTTTTCAATGGCTTGTTGGGAATTGTAACCGAGTCCGATGATGACATCGTGTCCTTGTTCTAAAAGGTCCTGGGTATGTTTCTCGTAATCTTGATCGAAAGGCTCGCGATAATCAAACGTAATTCCTAATTCATCGCGGGCTTGTTCTAATCCTTGAAAGGCAGAATCACTGAAAGAATCATCACCGAGACCACTGTCTGTCACAATCAAGCCAGCACTTATCGATTGATCTGTATTCGCTTTCGTTTCATTGTTCGCACATCCTGCCAATAGGAAGCCTATGGAAAGGAGGACGAAGACTATGTATGAACGTTTCACAATTATCACTCCTTGTTATGATGTCTGACAACTATTGATATCGGCTGTATTTGAGTCAAAATTAATAGGAAATAAGTCTCAATAATGTGCTAACTCATTAAATTGGTAGGAAAGTGGCTGGAAAGAGTTTTAAGGGGAGGGGAACAAAAAACCACCATGACATTACGTCATAGTGGTAGAATGGGTACTCAATGCAAAGGCATCCGCAATCAGCTCATAGGATTTCATCCGTTCTTCGAAAGGAGTGATAATCGTATTGATAATCACTTCCTCTACGTGATACATTTCTGCTAATTGCTCAATTTCTTCTTTCACTTTTTCTGCACATCCCACAATCATACGGTTGCGATTATCCTGGATTCTCTCTTCTTCGAATATTGTGTACGAATGGCTGAGTGCTTCTTCAGGGGTAGGGAAGTGGGAGCGTTGGTATCCTTGCTCGATTTGCAATAGTGCCATATCAAGGCTTGATGCAAGGTATTCTGCATGCTCATCTGTATCCGCACATACGACAAAGACAGAAACATTTCCGGCCGGTGTACTTTGTTGCATAGAAGAAGTGAAATAATCCTGGTAGCGTTCCATCGCCCTGATTCCACCTCGTCCATTGATGAAATGGGCGAAAGAGTAGGAGACCCCCAGGTCGGCAGCTAAACGTGCACTTGTTCCACTTGAGCCGAGCATCCAGATGGGAGGAGCGGTATCACCTTTGGGTGTGGCATGAATATCCATACCATGAGGGTCTTGGCCATGCAGATAAGCCATCAATTCCTCCACTTGCGCCGGATAATTTTCTATGCTTGGTAATTGGCCACTGTTCAAAGCTAAGTTTACGTTCGGCATCCCACCAGGGGCTCGGCCGACCCCGAGGTCGATACGGTTTGGATGCAATGTTTCAAGAATGCGGAAAGCTTCCGCAATTTTATACGAACTATAGTGGGGAAGGAGGACTCCGCCTGTTCCGATTCGAATTTGATTAGTATGAGCAGCAAGGTGAGTCGCGAGAATTTCTGGTGCGGATCCTGCGAGGCTTCCTGTACTGTGATGCTCGGATACCCAAAAGCGGTGGAACCCGAGTCTGTCTGTCCACTTTGCTAACTCTGTCGTTTGCTTAAGGGCTTCTTTGGGGTCTGTCCCAGCTAAAATAGGGGATTGATCCAAAACGCTCAATTTCATTTTTTTACCCCCTTGTAAAGGTAGTACGTTCTATTTCTATCTAACTATTATCCTCACATGTGAAGGAAAGAGATGCAAATGTAAAACCTTCCTCTAGACACACTCCCGAGCAACTATGGATGGTAGTGGTTACCGGAAAGTGAGTAGCTTACCAGAGCCCCCTCACCCTCAATCAAAGTTTGGGAGCTTATTGGAAGGAGGAAAAAAACAGACCGCTTATGTGCAGCGGTCTGTTCGTGTCCGGTAATTCAGCGTGATAAAAGTCCAAGCAAACCATAATTCAACATCGATTGACGCTCCATATCGAACATTTGACGAACTCTCAAATCGTCCATGTTCATGGGAGTGAAAAAGACTCTTCCATCTCGGAATTCATCTTTTGGTTCAACGGCAAGCCATTCTCCATCTTCAAGCCCAGACACGATTTCGACGAGTCCTTTTTCGTCAAGTCCTGTTTCGATTTCCCGACGTTCCACAACCCCTTCGTCATTCATGACCCAGGCAAATAGATTCTCTTCCGTCTCCAAAGCTGCTTCTATAGCTGTAACTACATCCAAAGATTCATTTGTAACGATTTTCACGTCTGCATGATAGCCTGGCAGCAATTCTTCCCCAGGATTCTCTAATGTTACTGTGAATGGATAACGGCTAGATTTGTTCACATCGATGTCTTCTGGAAATTCATCTAGGGATTCCAGAATTCCTGTGGTCTCGTATTCGATTTCATTTACATTCAGTTCGACAGGCATTCCCTCTTCAATCTGGTTGCGCTCCTGTTCATGGATGGTTCCTTCCAGAACAAGATTTGTCGATTCTAAAGTGAGTAATGGTGCCTTCAAATCTTTGGAAATATCTGCAACTGTACCCGAAAAAGCACTCGTAACTGTAATTTGGTCTCCATCTTCTTGAAGTTGATCAAGCTGATCCTCCGTCATTTCCAGCATTGCTTCTTGCTTGGCGAGTTCGGCTTCCTGTTCAGCTATTTTTTCTTCCTTCAAGTACTCTGTTTCAACGTACGATTGAGGTGGGGGGTCATTGGAGTCATCGTTATTGTTGAATAAGCCAGTATCATTGTCCTCTTCTGGTGGGTCGGGGACACGATAACTTTCAATATCATCAATGAAATCTTCAATAGCATCGATTTCCTCTTCGATACGACTGACTTCCGATTGAAGACGCGCTTCCTGTTGATAATAGTTCTGGACATTGTATGTATAAAGGCCATCGCCCTCATTCACCGTATCCCCTTCCGACACAAGGAATTCGTTGAATGACCCTGTTTCTTCATTGAAGTAAACGGGTTCGGATTCTTCCGAGGCAAAAACCCCTCTTGTATCCATTTTTTCATATAAATCATAGGTGATCGATTGCGACCATTCATTAATAAATGATTTACGATCGACTTGTTCTCCTTCATCAAGATAGATGAGGAAAGCATTGGTCGTAATGAAGGCGACAATCAAGAGTCCCAGGATTCTACCTTTGTAATTGATTTTTTTCATAAATCTTTACACCTGCTGCTTTCTTATCTGATTAAATAAAGGAGATATAAATCGTATTTGGTTAAAGCGGCTGTTCCTGCCCATAGCAAAAGATGCCAAAAAACGACACCGACCCAAACCCAGCCAATCTTTGTTTTGGAAAGCCATGACAAGCATTTGACCTGATACCATATGATGAATAACTGAAAAATAGAGATGGCTCCGAAAAAGTAAATCACCCAGTCGATGGTCGTAAAATAAGATGCGATTACACCGAAGGATAAAGGAGAGACATACCAATCGAGCCCAGCAAAAGTCATGAGCGGAATCCAGGTGATTCGTTCTACTAACATTACTAGAAGAACGTTCATCTGGAGAATGAACAGCTTTTTATAAGACACGTTGTTGAATAGCCAGAAAAAGAAAGATGAAATGAAGATGATGAATAAAAATAAGAGAATAGCAAAACTTACGCGTCCAAGTAAGAACCATGCTTTCCTCATTTCATATTCGACCCTATTCAAGTCAGTCATATTGGCAGAAATGGCATCCGTCCCAAGGCCAAGCCATGCTGTCCATACGTATGTAAGAATCGTTAGGACTAATAGGAAGAATAATAGATTCCATACATTTCTAATTCGTTCCGCTTCATTCAATTTGAACAAATGATCTTCGCGACGAGTGAATAATTTTATTAAATTAACCGAGTATGCCATGCGTTCCATCCTTTAATCTAGAAAAATAAAACTCTCTGTCTTATTCTAACGGAAATTGTCAGTTGTTGCTATAATTACCTGACAAACTTTCTGGGAAAAGTTAGGTGATTACCATTCATCGTATAATTCCCAAAAAGTATGTTACTCAACAATATGGCAGTATTATGGAAGACTCTGTTTCGAGAATTCTATTGCGAATAAGGGTCGGTGGTGGATAAGTCGCTTTCCGCGGGGAAGACGGCAAGCCTCCTCGGTCACTTCATGACCTTTGGTGTCTTGCCAGTCTATCCTTTCCCGCAGGAGTCTCCTCATCCCCCATCTCCCCTTGCCGTATGAGTTACTCGAAATCGCCTAAAAATAACCCTGCCATAAGTAGAGGGAGAATAGCACTTCAAGCCTGTGATTACCGCACTTTCACTTACATCATGCCGCTTCTTTTACTTGAAGATGGTTTCGAAATACTTATCATGGAAAGGGGCGGAGGGAAACGGTGAGACTCCTATTTTGAAAGCGGAAGTGCCTTGATCAGCGGCGTATGGACTGGACATTCAAATGAGGAATCGCCCTGGGAGACACGACTGGCATAAGCAGAACATCAACGGAATGGTTTTTTATTCCTTTGATGTTCTGCTTATGACGCGAATGTCTGGGCGATGGAACTGGACGAACCTTTTCCCGTAGCCCCTAAACTCCCACTAAAGTCTCGAAACGGAGTCTTCAAGAATCGGGAGCTTTAATGGAAAAAAGCACGATGCGTGATGGCACCGTGCTGAGTGGTCACCCTTGGGAAGGGGCTGGTTGATAGGGAGGATCTTCTTTTTTGGACCTGAAAAATAAGGAACGATCTTTATAAAGGAAGACCATAGACAGCAGGAATGCCATTAAATCGGAAAGTGGAAAAGCGAGCCATACCCCTGTCACGCCGAAGAAGTTCGGTAAAATTAAAACAAGCGGGATTAAAAATAGAACCTGCCGGGCCATCGATAAGATGAGAGCGGGTTTTGCCATCCCCAATGCTTGATAGAGGCCACCGCTGACGACCTGAACACCGATCAACATCGCCAGAGCAAACATAATACGGATGGCATAGGCTCCAGTTTCGATTGTTGCGGAATCTCCAGTGAAAATGTTCATCAACCCTTCAGGAAAGGCCATCATCAATACAAAAATACCAGCAGAGATGACCGTTACGACTTTCATCCCTAACATGACCGTTTCTTTCAACCGATCATAATTTTTCGCACCGTAGTTATATCCGATGATGGGCTGCATTCCTTGCAATACACCAATCATCGGCATGATGGTGAACATCGCCAATTTTTGAACGATACCGAACACACCAACTTCAAACTCGCCTCCGAATTTGATGAGCCTCCAATTGATTGCAATCATCATTCCGCTCCCGGAAACCTGACGGATGAAAGCTGGCATGCCAATGACTAGCACCTCACGGATGACAAACCACTGTGGCTTTAGATAGGCCGCTTTAATAGTCAGGGAGGATTTCCCTTTTAAAAAGTAATTCAGCACGACAATGGTGACGGTCGCCTGGGAGATGACTGTGGCAACGGAGGCTCCCTGGACTCCCATGTTCAATCCGAAGATGAAAATAGGATCGAGGATCATGTTTAAAACCGCTGGAATGATCATCGTCATCATAGCAAACTTGGAATTTCCTTCCGAACGTATGATGCTGTTCGTCGTAAAAGCGAAGGAAAAAAAGATCGACCCGATCATAATCGGGAATAAATAATCGACCGCATAAGGCATAATGCTTTCAGTCGCTCCGAACAACCTCAGTAATGGTTCAAGAAAAGTGAAAGCACCGATAAATCCTAAGCTGCTGACGACCACTATGGTAAAAAGAATGTTTCCGAATACTTGGTTCGCTTCTTCTTGTTTATTTTCCCCTAAGCGTCTGGAGATGACAGATGCTCCGCCGATCCCGACTGCTGCTGCGATTGCCATAATAATCATCATCACAGGGAAACCGATACTGACGCCAGATACACCTAAGATACCAACACCACGGGCGATGAATAATGTATCTACCACATTGTAAAGGGCCATGACAAACATACCGATCATCGCTGGAACAGATAAATTGGTTAACAACTTCGGGATGGGTTGAGAACCTAAGCGTTGACTTTGTTCTTTCATTTGTCTTCTCTCCCTATTATTTTAGGTTTCAAGTTTTCTTGCATTTTTTTTAACCAGGAAACCATCACTTGCTGCTCTTCTTTAGACAGTCCTTGAGCTGCTTCTGATTCGATCTCTTCAATAATGTTGAGAATGATCGCATGAAGCTCCTTGCCTTTCTCAGTCAGTTTAACGAGCTTCGTCCGTTTGTCTTTCTGACAGGATCTCTTAGCTATCCGTTCATGCTTCAACAGTGTCTCAATCAGTCCGTTCATTGATGAAGCTTTTATATGCAGACGTTTTTGTAAGTCCGTCTGAGATTGTTCCCCTGCTTTGGCGAGGAAGTAAATCACTTTCGCCTGGGAATGAGTAAGGCCATACTCTCCCAATCTTTGGTTATATATATTCTGTAAAAAGTGTGCCAACATATTGATGTTGTACCCTAATAATTGATCAATATTTCTTTCCATATTTACTTAGCCCCCTAAACAAATTATAGTATAAATCACTGGTGGCTAGAAGTAAACGAAATTATATCGTCAAAGAAAGGGGATATGACAGCCTTATGAACAATGCCTGACCAGATATTTTTTAAATCCAATGCTCCATCAGGGCTTCTTTTTTATAGTAAAATAAAGGAAAAGAAGGGGGAGTTATCATGCAAGCATTAAAAACACATCCGAAGTCGTTTTACGGAGGCATCTTTTGTATTGCTGCATTACTTTTTTCGAACTTCTTTATTCAGAAGATAGAAGCGACGGGTACAGTACCACCAATTCTTGTGCTGGCAACCGTCCTTGACATTATGATCGTCCTTCCGGTGTTTTTTTCTTATTTGTTCTTCGAAGAAAGCCGACTCTGTCATTGCTTGCTCCTCTATGGCTTCTAGGGGCGGGATTTGTGTACTGGATTGTTCCGCCCTATGCTCAAGAACACCTGCTATTCATGAACGTTTCCATTATTGTCGTTGAAGTAAGTTTTCTCCTCTTAGAATTTTTCCTTCTAGTTCTTTTGATTAAAAATTTTAAAACATGGAAAAAGAACTTTAAGGCTACACTTCAAACATGTCCTCATTTACTTGCAAGAATATCTACAGCCAATCAGAAAACGTTTGGAAGCTATAGGAAGTTGGAGCGGCTCATCGAATTCATATCCACAGATGCTTCGGCCGTCCGCTACACCTTTTTTCCAAACATGGATAGCAAGCCGTTGGGCGATCATACCTTCAGTTATCATAAAAATAGTGAATACTTCGGCGTCTTCCTTATGCTCGTTCATGCGATGCTTATTGAAATCATCGCTGTCCATGTCATGCTTCTGCAGTACAGCCACACCATCGCCTGGATTGCAACCATTCTTGACGTCTATGCGCTTGTCTTCTTAATAGGTGACTACCAGGCGATTCGTAAAAGTCCTGTCGTAATCCAGAATAACCTAATCCATCTCCAAAAAGGGCTTCGTTTCCATATATCCGTGCCATTAGAAAAAGTGGAGGAGATTCGACGTTTTCAAGGTGAAACATTATTGGAGGATCGGTATTCCTTTGCCTTGGTACTTGCTGGATTTGAGAAACAGCCGCCTCAATTCGAAGTCCTGTTAAACGAAGGGATAGAGGGGCGTCGGCTTTTCGGATTCAAACGCGAAGTGAGACGGATTTATTTGACCGTCGATGAACCTGAACGCTTTCTACAGAAAGTGAAGGAAGAATGGCTGGTTTCAGGTCAGGGAAAATAGTCAATTATGAATAAGAGGAAGGAAGGGATACTATGCCTCGTTACCAAAGTGGTGTTTTCTTATATAATGGAAATAAAGGTGAAAATGAAATTGGAACAGCTCTTGGTCAGACGTTACCAATCATCAGTGAAGAAGTGAAAGAGTTAAAGGTCATTCAAACGTCTTCCTTAGAGGATTTGAGGGAAGTTTGTCGTTCCTATGGACCGGAAGTAGAGGTGTTCTTCATTTATGGTGGAGATGGGACGGTGCATGAAGTCATAAACTGCTTAGCCCCGTTGGAGCAGCGTCCGGTCATTGGTGTCCTTCCTGGAGGTACGTGTAATGATTTCAGTCGCGTAATGGACACCCCTCAACGTTTGGAACAGGCGGCAAGGGGGATTATAGAAGGAGAAGAATTGACGGTCGATGTAGGCAAAACAGAGAATGATTATTTTTTAAACTTTTGGGGGATCGGCCTTGTAACACAAACATCGTTTAATATTGATGAAAATCAAAAGAATCGACTAGGGGTGCTCAGTTATTTCATAAGCGCGTTAAAAACGATGAACCAGGCGGATTCTTTTGATTACAAAATTAAAATCGACGGTGAAATGATTGAGGGAGAAGCAGTGATGATCCTTGTCATGAATGGGCAATTTATCGGTACAAGAAGATTGCCTGTCCCTTCCATTGACATGCAGGACGGGTTGTTTGATGTATTGATTGTCAAGAACTCCAACCTTACTTTATTCCGCGAATTGATGACTATGGGGCGGCCGCAAACAGATCCAAGTGAATTTCAAGAGCTCTATCACATTCAGGGGGAAAAGCTGAAGGTAGATGTCCAGTATACCCAGGAGGTTGATATGGATGGGGAGATCAAAGGGGAAACCCCTGAAAGTATGCAGGTTCTTCCTAACCATTTCACAGTCCTTGGGGGAGGTCCGCACGCTTTGAAAACGATGCTCAACCCTTAAAATATCAGAAGATCATCATTTAGGGGTGGTTTGACAGTTAGAATTTGTTAAACTTATACTATCTTTATCTATTGAAAAGGATGGGCGAACCGTGATGAACGAACAAGAACTGTACCGCAAGAAAAAACAAGACCCCTCGTTGAAGCTGTTTGTTGTTTTGTCAAAGGCTCAGCGTACTATAGCTGATCTAGTGAAAGATGACATTCAACGTTATGAATTAAACCCGACAGAATTTGGGGTCCTTGAACTTCTTTACCACCAAGGGGAACAACCGCTGCAGAAAATAGGAGAGAAAGTTCTCCTTGCAAGTGGGAGTATCACGTATGTTGTGGACAAGCTGGAGAAGAAAAATTATCTGAAACGAGTCCCATGTCCGAATGATCGGCGAATCACTTTTGCTTCTATCACCGATAAGGGGCGAGAATTACTGAACGGAATTTTCCCTGATCATTGGAAGCAGATTGAAGCGATTATGGGTGGCTTGACTGATGAAGAGAAGCACGATGCCATTGAGCTGTTGAAGAAGCTCGGAAAATATGCAGATACGATAAAAGAGTAGCAAATTTTCTGAGAATCCATTATAATAACAATAACACTAAAGACAAAGGAGGGTATGAAGATGTTACAGATGCACGTGCTAGATTACCAAATCAATTATGTACGCCGTGCAATTATTCATGATTCAGCTGTCAACGGGACACGTATGTCCAAAATGGCAACTGAATAGTGGAAAATGTAACGTCTCATATCTGGGTTATAGGCAAGGCTTGAAACAGTAGATGTTGATGAAGAAAGGACTCTGCCCGCTAAGTGTGTGCAGATACTCCTTTTTAGTGGCTATCAACAAATATAGGGAATAGAGCCAAGTGAAAGTCAGAGGTAACGAGACCTCTGACTTTTTTGTGTCTTCAAAAAGTCTTTAGGAGGAAAATTATTTATGATCATAACGTTAAAGAATTTATATAAAATCATTGGTGGAGAAGTGTTGTTCGAGTCTTTGGATATGGAAATGAAAGAACATCAAAAAGTTGGTCTCGTCGGCAGGAATGGAAGTGGGAAGTCAACCATCTTCCGAATCATTACAAAGGAAGAAACCCTGGATGGAGGGGACCTTTTTATACAGAAGGGGACGAAAATCGGTTATTTAAAGCAAATCCCTTCCGACTGGCATGATACGGGAAGGGCATATGTAGAGCTCGCTTTTGAAAATCTTTTATCTCTGGCCAAGGAGATGGAAGCTTTAGAGCAAGAAATGACAAACCCAGATAAAATGGAGGCCGCCATAGCAGCTTATGGGGAACTGCAGGAGCGTTTCACACAGCAAGGAGGCTATGAAATCGATGCATCCATCCAAAAGGTGTCGAACGGTTTGAATGTCGATCACTTGCTGGAGCAACCTTTCGCCAATCTGAGCGGAGGGGAGAAGACGAAGCTGGGCTTAGCTAAGCTGCTACTGGAGCAACCGGATGTGCTTTTATTAGATGAACCGACGAACCACCTCGATTTACAAGCCATCGAATGGTTAGAAAGTTATTTGCAACAATATGATGGAACCGTGTGCATCATCTCGCACGATCGTTCATTCCTTGATCATGTGGTCACAGATATCATGGATCTTGAATCTGGAGAAGTTCATATGTACAAAGGGAACTATTCTTCTTTTGAGAAACAAAAGGAAGAGAAACTTTTGGCTGAATTCCATCAATATGAAGAACAACAGAAAAAGATCAAAAAGATGAAAGAAGCGATTCGCCGTTTGAGACAATGGGCGAACGAAGCTAATCCACCGAACCCAAAGCTGTTCAAGAAAGCGAAAAGCATGGAAAAAGCATTGGAACGGATGGAGAAACTTGATAAACCGATGGTTGATCCGAAGAAAATGAAGCTTTCTTTAGACGCTGAGGGTCGGACAGGGAAAGATGTTTTTACAGTGGAAGGTCTAGAGAAGAATTATGATGGAGTCCCTGTATTTGATAGCGTCCATCTTCATGTCCGTTATCAAGACCGGATTGCCATCGTCGGTGCGAACGGAAGTGGAAAATCGACACTATTAAAGATTCTTTTAGGAAAAGAAGAACCAAGTGCGGGGATCATCAAACATGCCCCTTCTCTAACAATCGGATACCTGCCGCAAAACCCCTTACAAGAAGCCGATCGCGACCAGCGGATGATCGATTATTTCAGAGATCATATCCGAGTAACGGAAGGGGAGGCACGTCACAGGTTAGCCGGCTTCATGTTTTACGGATATGATGTGTTCCGTAAAATTCGTCACCTGAGCGGTGGAGAACAGATGAGGCTGAAACTGGCTGTGTTCATGCATCAGGATATCCAAGTTTTGATTCTCGATGAACCAACGAACCACCTGGATGTAGAGTCACAGGAAGTGTTGGAAGAGGCACTTAATCAGTTCACCGGCACAGTGCTCGGTGTTTCACACGACCGGTATTTCTTAAACCAATGTTTTACTCACACTGCTTATTTAGTTGATGGGAAGCTCCATCGTCACATCGGTACTTATGAGGAGACGAAAAAATACTGGCACGCTTTGTTGGAAGAAAAAGAAAAAAAACGTGTACCCCGTGAGAAGGCTGAAACTAGACAACGAACAAAGGAACAAACTGGACCAGTAGATGTGGAAAAAGAAATCATGCAGTTGGAACAGGAGATGTCTGAGCTGGAAGAACGGATGAAAACTTGTGAAGATATCGATGGTCTAGGACAGCTGCAATTAGAAAAAGAGCAGATCGAAAAGAATGTTGAAATCCTTTATGAAAGTTGGTTGGAGAAGGGATGAGGAAGAAGCAGCGGCTGTATACAGCCGCTGCTTCTTTGGGATCGGAGTTTTTAAGCTATGGATGACAGGTAAGGTCGTACTTATGGCTAAGCTTTTACTAGAGAGTAAGTTCAAAAAAGGGAGATGTGTTTGTTGGGATCCTCTTTTTTCACTTTGTAATAATCAACAAGGTTATCGATATAGGTGAAAAGGTCAGGACAATAAATATTCGTTTTCCTAAGGTCCATTTGAGTTTGGGTGGAGATATAGTCAGCGCCACTTAAAAAATACTCGAGTGCTTGTTTTTGGATACCTAGACTTTTTCTTAATGCACGAATTCGTAACGGTTGGCGGGCGAGAGGGATCGGGACCGTGAAGCGTGGAATTTTATGAGCATACACCTGACATAAATATTCGTAAATACTCCTGGCATCATATGGATCAGGATCGGTAAGGTGATAAGTGTGATCGGCACTTCCAGGTTGGTGTGCAAGGTGATTGGTGGCTGCTATAACATAATCTTGAGGCACGATGTTTACTTTCACTTGACCTTTTCCGAAAAATGGGAGGATCGGAGAATGCTTCATAACTTCTAACATGTTTAATAGGAAGTAGGGACCGTCAAACTTGGCGGTTACTCCAGTTTTAGTATGGCCGACCACAATGCCTGGACGGATGATCGTTGTAGGGACTTTATGTCGCATTCGATCAACGAGTAATTCTGCTTCATACTTGGTATATTCATAATGATTTTTGAAGCCCTCCCCGTGAACCAAATCTGTTTCATAAATGCGACCTGTTCTCTTACCAGAAACATAAGCAGTGCTGAAGTAAATATATCTGTCTAAGTTCAGGCAATGGGTTACCCAGCGGTTGACTTGCCGCGTCCCCTGGACATTCACCTCCCATGCCGGGAGCAAAGAAACGGCCAGGTCATAAAGAGCTGCCAGGTGATAGAAATGTGTGACTTCCTGTTGTAGTTTTTGGGATACGGAAGAGGGCAATCCAATATCGGATTTTGTGATATCCCCATGGATGAGTTCTACTTTTCGGGTATCGACAATGTCTCCATCGTTCCATATTTCTAACTGTTTTTTCGCTTGTCCTTCTGTTTGGGGGAGGTGAAGGAGATAGATTTTTTCCATAGTGATACCAATTTTGAAGAGGTCTTCGACCAGGGATGTTGCCAAATAACCAGGGAAACCAGTGAATAAATAAGTGTTGGGCATATAATCGCCTCCGTTCGCAGGATAAGTAAACGATTCGCTCCTTCCAGGTAAACTTCCTGCTTTTACCTATTAACGGTTTATAATGGCAGGTGGCAGGGAACAACAGAAGTTAGAAACAACTCAAGGAGGTAAAAGGAATGAAGGTTCTTGTCATAGGGGCAAATGGAAAAGTAGGGAAACATATCGTTGAAAAATTGATGGAAACAGAACATACACCATATGCGATGGTTCGAGATACAGATCAGATTCCGCAGTTTGAAGAAAAAGGTGTAAAAACCGTTTTAGGTGATTTGATGAGAGACTTCGAGCATGCTTTTCATGGCATGGATGCTGTTATCTTTGCTGCGGGATCCGGCCCCCACACTGGCGCAGATATGACGATTGTCGTTGACCAGGAAGGGGCGATCAAGGCTGCAGAACATGCCGAAGCAAATGGTGTGAAGCGTTATATGATGCTGAGTTCCATGGGAGCGGACCGTGCGGAAGAAGCGCCGGATGATTTCAAGTTCTATCTTTATGCAAAACATCGAGCAGATGAATACGTGAGGAGTACGGACCTTGATTATACGATTGTCCGTCCAGGAGGGCTCACGAATGATCCTGGTACAGGGAAGGTGAACTTGAGTGAACGTACAGACCAGGGAGAAATCCCGAGGGAAGATGTTGCCGCTACCCTTGTACAATTACTTTCTGTCAAAGGTTCTGTTCATAAAAGCTACGATTTGATCAGTGGTGAACAGCCTATCGATCAATTATAAATCTCACAAATTCACTAATTACTGCAGAGCTCAGCCTCCCCTTTTTGGTGACCCAAGTAATCCTTGTATGCCCAAAAGTCGCTATGTTGCTTGTGTTAAGCTGATAGGGGGGCAGGGTCCCATAGTTTTTCCATGGGGACTGATAACAAAGGTCCCCAATATTGGTGTTGATAAAAACAATAATCTTTTTTACATAAAGCGAGTAAAAAATTTGTTGAAATATGTTTAAATCTTTTGATGACAGGGAAGAGTTCGTTAGAGATTCTACACAAGGAGGGGGAGCGTTGAGTAACCCGAACGTCATCGTATACACGAGTCGGAACTGCAACTATTGTGATAAGGTGATCACTAAGCTGGAAGAGTGGGAGATTGATTATGAAGAGCGGAACGTTTCAGAAAATCGCGAGCAATTCAGGGAGTTGCAAAGGCGAAACGTATATGGAACGCCTGCTGTATTTATAGATGGGGAGAAGATTCTTGGTTTCCAAGAGCGCAAAATGAAAAATAGATTAGGGATTAAAGAAGAGACACCATATATGAATACAAATACGATGAACTTTTCTTAATAGTTTCGACAAGTGATTAGATATCACTTGTTTTTTTTATCGTTTTGCGAAATATTTTTTTGCTAATATCTTTTTATTGATTTATAACCCAGATTCAATGCCCGACCAGCCCTTGTACGTGAGTTGCCTTGCAGAATCTTTCATCAATAGTGATTAACTTTTGTTTCACTTTTCAAACTGCTTCCTCATAGGCTGAAGTATCATACGTTAAAGGTGGAACAGTTATGTACACTTATTACCCTCATTACCCTTATTATAATTATAATGGTTGGTATCGTTATCCCACCACCCCTCCTTACGATCAGAACACCTATCAACAGATGTACAACAATCAAGGTAACGTCTGGGGGTTCGAAAACTATAACCAATCCATGTACGGTTTCCAAAATCCGTATATGAATAGTTACAATTACACAGGTTATACTGAGACCGGGAATGGTACTCCGCCTTCATTCAATGTTGGGGCGATGTCAAAAGGTGTCATGAACTATTTTCAAAATGAAGAAGGTCAGCTCGACTTCGATAAAATGATGTCAACGACTGGGCAGGTAATGAAAACGGTGAAAGAAGTGAGTCCTATCGTCAAGGGGATCGGTACATTCGTTAAAGGAATTAAGTAATGCGCGCTATTTTTTTAGTGCGCATTTTCTTAAGGTAAGATTTACCATAGATACCGATTTTTCAGAGGGATTCCTATGTTATAATTTTTCGCATAACGAAATAATGATGGGCGGAGGCAAAGCGACATGAGTATTGGATGTTTATGTATTCACGGATATACAGGGAGTCCGGAGGAGGTACAACCTCTTGTTGACTTTTTGGAAGCCCGGACAGATTGGGAAATTGTTAATCCGACCCTCCCTGGTCACGGCGAAGACCTGGATCTTGAAGGGCATTATTATCAAGAGTGGATTGCAACCGCAGAGCTGGCGTTGCTCGATTTGCAGAAGCGCCATGACAAAATCTATATCATTGGATTCTCTATGGGTGGCATGATAGCAGCTTATTTGACTGCGAAGTACCACCTGGATCGTCTTGTCCTGCTTTCTGCTGCTGGAAAGTATGTCAGCTTACCCCAAATGTGCAAAGACGTGCTGGAGATGTGCGCTGATGCATGGAAAGGAGTTCTTGCCGACAACGAACTCTTTCGGAGATACAAGAAAAAAATGCGGGACACGTATTTGTTTTCGACTATCCAATTCATGAAATGCGTCCAATTCACACGGCCGTATTTACAGTTTGTGCGATGCCCTGTCTTAATAATTCAGGGGGAGTTGGATGGTATGGTCCCACGCGCGGCTGCAACCTATTTAGAAGAAGAAATACCTTCAGATGAAAAAGAAGTGATTTTTTTGAAAAAATCCAAGCATTTAATTTGTCATGGGGATGATCAGGAAGAACTTTTTGATGAGGTGCTTGATTTTGTAAGCCAATAAGGGGGCGGGGAATGTGGAGGAACATAGGGGGAAAATACCTATCCAACCACCATTTTATTATGGATGGATAGTGGTTTTGGTTGCGGGGCTGAGTGTATTTTTCTCTGGCCCCGGCCAAACTTATTCGATATCTATTTTTATTGATTATTACATAGAAGATTTTGATTACTCTAGATCACTGGTTTCCGGGATTTATTCGACGGCAACTTTACTGGCAGGTATTACCCTGTTTATGATGGGTCGGCTAATTGACCGCTTCGGCCAGAGAGCGATGATGGTCACTATTGGAATTAACCTTGCTTTGGCTCTGTTTTGGAATGCCTTTCTACTTGGTCCTATTATGATGTTTCTTGGGTTTTTTATGATCCGCTTATTTGGACAAGGTTCCATGACTTTGATTCCAAACACGCTTGTCCCTCAATGGTTCATCCGAAAAAGGGGGAGGGCTCTCAGTGTCATGGCAGTCGGAGGATTTGCGAGTTCTGCCTTGCTTCCCCCTTTGAACACCTGGTTGATTGATTCTTTCGGGTGGAGGATGACCTGGGGGATGTGGGGCTTCGCCTTACTGGTGGTATTCGTCCCGCTTGCTTATATTTTTGTTCGTAATAAACCGGAACATATTGGAGAAGTCCCTGATGGAACACCCAAGCCTGTGAAAGAAGATATGAAAAATCCGAATGTCGAAGTGAATGAAAAAAGCTGGTCATTGAAAGAAGCGATGGCAACTCGAGCATTTTGGTTTATTCTTTTTTGTGTCATCGTTCCAGCTCTCGTTAATACAGCGGTGACGTTCCATATTGTTTCCATCATGGATTTACAAGGACTGGATACAGGAGTGGCGGCAATGGTGTTGACCTTGATGGCGCTTATCGGTTTTCCTGTCACTTTTGTCAGTGGATATCTCGTTGATCGCTTCCAAGTTCACTATGTGCTTGCAATCACTTTCTTTGGTCACATTTTCACTTTAGTCATTCTATTATTTACAGATACCTGGTGGATGGCTGTGGTGTTCGGAGTGTTCTGGGGATTTGTCAACGGATTTGAGCGAATCGTTTTGAACATTGTTTGGCCGAATTATTTTGGGCGTGAACACTTGGGTAGCATTAAAGGTCTTGCTCAAACGGTGATGGTCGTTGGTTCAGCCCTCGGCCCGCTGCCATTCGGTTTGTTTTTTGACTGGTTTGGAGGCTACCAGGAGATTATATTGCTGACGATTTTATTCCCAGTTACCGCAGGGATTCTCGCACTATTATCTCCACAGCCGAAATATGAAGATTATCATGCATGAAAAAAGGTCAGAGGAACTCCATCCTCTGACCTTTTTTATATCGCTATGGTTCCCTTTAATGCAAGGCTCAATTTCGAGACACTTTGGGAGTGGGTAGGTGCGGCGGGGATGAGGAGACTTGCCGTCTTCCCCGCTGCCCATCCACTTAAACAAAAGTTTCGAAGCCGAGTCTTCATGAATACTCCCAATAAGGGAATCGTTTAGTCTTTGAAGAAGGCGATGACGAGGCCGCCTTCCCCAGCATAGGTTGAGATCAAAGGTCCCATTTCCATGAAAAGACTATGGTTGAAATGGTAGCGCTCTTTAATTTTATTCAATACAGAATGACCACGTTCTTCATCATTACAGTGAGAGAGAGCTATGGCGCGATCTTCAAATTGGTTCGTATATTCACCGATTTGGTCGATAAAGCGGCGAAGAGATTTTTTGTCTCCTCGAACTTTTTCTGTGACTTCTATATCCCCAACCTCACTAGCTCTCATAAGAAGCTTGATATTCAAAGTCTTGGCGAGGGTACCCTTTACTTTGTCCAAGCGTCCCCCTTTAATTACATTTTCTAGTGTCTTTAAAATGAAAAGGGTGGATGTTTTCTCAATTCGCTCTTCTATATGGGCGACAATCTCTTCGAACTTCAACCCTTCCGCTATTTTCTTCAGAGCTTCATCAACGAGAAGTGCTATTCCGCAAGAAGCCGTCTTTGTGTTCAAGACAGCAATCTTTCTGTCGGATTCCTCTTCAAGTAACATGTTTCTCCCCATTACAGCGCTCTCATAAGTACTGCTCAACCCCTGGGTTAGGGATAAAACAAGAATTTCGTCATTTTCATCGATGACCTTAAACTTTTCATAAAAGTCGTTCGGACTTGGGGAAGAAGAACGAGGAAGTTCCTCTGCTTGTTTCAGTTTTTTATAAAAAGTAGCTAAGTCAATTGTTTCTCCTGTCTTGTATTGCTCGTCTCCGAAATGGAGGTTGAGTGGAACGGACTGAATGTTGTATTGTTCCATCATTCCTTGAGGCAGATCTCCACCGCCATCGATGATCAATTGTATTGCCATATGTTCACCTGCTCTCTTAGTTTCTCCTGCATTTAGTCTGCCATCATTATAACAGACTCCATAGTCATCTATTGCCCGTTTTGTGGGTGAATTTAGGTTTCACTTTTTTTGTGGTGCTCAATATGAACATCATTAGACCGAAGATGACGATCGATCCCCCGAGCCATTGTGCCCAACTGATGGACTCCTGAAGAATCCAGTATGCTAATAGGGAGGCTCCGACCGGCTCGACAAGCACCGCCATAGAAATCGTCGATGTGCTCAACCATTTTAACGTCCAGTTGAACAGTGTATGACCGAAAAATGTCGGGATGATGGCTAGTCCTAAGAACATCAGCCACTGATTACCGGAATAACCTGTGAAAGAGTATCCAAGGAGCACATTGTAAAGAAGAAGCGTAATAGCTGCCATCCCATAAACAATAAATGTGTAGGTCATCAATGATTGGTGTTTTCGTAAATTTTGTCCCAATAAGAAATAACCGGTGACTGTCAAAGCGCCAAGAAGAGCGAGAATATCCCCGAATAAGGCAAGACCGCTGATTTGAAAGTCTCCCCAGCCGATGATGGCGCTTCCTGTAATCGTAATGACCAAGCTAAGAATAGCTCCGACTGTGAACCGTTCTTTAAAGAAGATATATGTGCCAATGAAGGCGAATATTGGCTGTAGGGAAACGAGTACGACAGAGCTTGCCACCGTGGTATAATTTAGAGATTGAAACCACAAAATGAAATGGAAGGCGAGGAAAATCCCTGAGAATATAGCCAGGAGCCAATCTTTCTTACGAGTTTGTTTTATTTCGTCAAAATGTTTCCATAATACATAAGGAGCCATTATTGCAACCGCAATCGCCAAACGATAAAAAGCAATCATGGAAGCGGGAGCTTCACCAGCAAGTTTGACGAAAATTGCGGATGTGGAAATGGACAGGACCCCGATCAACAAAATTAAATATGGTTGTATTGGAGGTTTTTCCAAGTGAGCCCTCCTCTGGTATGCGTGAGTTTTTAATCATTTTATCATTATTGCGTTTGAAAAGCATAGAAAAAATGTGTAGAATTAACTATGTAATATGTGTTATGATGAATGAATCTATAAGGCAGATACCAGAGAAGCCTCTCCCGTTTCCTGTGGCAGAAGGCTTTTTTTACATGTGAATAGGTATAGATTTAACAATAAAGGAGTATGAAATTACTGTGACAACATTTCAATCACTAGGATTATCAAAGCCTATCCTGAAATCATTAGATGTTATGGGTTTTGAAGAAACAACACCAATACAAGAACAAACGATCCCTCTAGGACTAGAAGGAAAAGATGTCATTGGTCAAGCTCAGACAGGTACGGGAAAAACGGCTGCATTTGGTATTCCGATGCTGGAAAAAATCAACAAGCAAGTGAAGGCCGTTCAAGGACTTGTCATCGCCCCGACAAGGGAATTGGCTATTCAAGTAGCAGAGGAGCTTAACCGTCTAGGGAAAGGAAAAGGCATTCGTGTCCTGCCTATTTATGGTGGATCGAACATGGAGCGCCAAATCCGTGCCTTGAAAAATAACCACATCGTCGTAGCAACACCAGGACGTTTGCTGGACCACATCCGTCGTAAAACGATCAAGTTACAAGATGTCCACACAGCAGTACTTGACGAAGCGGATGAAATGCTCAACATGGGCTTTATCGAGGATATCCGCGATATTCTGAAGGCACTGCCAGAAGAGCGACAAACATTGCTTTTCTCAGCGACAATGCCGAAAGAAATCCGTGATATTGCAACAACATTGATGAATAATCCGGAAGAAGTAAAAGTTAAAGCGAAAGAAATGACGGTGGAAAACATCGAGCAGTTCTTCGTAGAGATTCCGGAAAAACACAAATTCGATACACTGACACGTTTGCTGGATATCCATGACCCTGCATTGGCCATTATCTTCGGTCGTACTAAACGTCGTGTCGATGAAGTAGCTGACGGTCTTCAAGCTCGTGGATTCAGTGCTGAAGGCATTCACGGTGACTTGACTCAAGGGAAGCGTATGTCCACATTGAACAAGTTCAAACGCGGACGCATCGAGATCCTTGTCGCAACAGACGTTGCAGCACGTGGTCTGGACATTTCCGATGTTTCCCACGTATACAACTTTGACATTCCACAAGATCCAGAAAGCTATGTCCACCGTATTGGGCGTACCGGACGTGCGGGTCGTAAAGGGAAATCCATTTCCTTCGTTACACCACGTGAAAAAGATCAGCTTCACCTGATTGAGAAAATCACGAAGAAGAAAGTGGAACGTTTGAAAGTACCTTCTTCCGAAGAAGCAGCTCGCGGACAGCAAAAAGTGGCTGTTGATAAATTGGCAGAAACGATTTCAAACAACGATTTGAAGAACTACCAGCAAGCAGCCAATGAACTGCTTGAACAGTATGATTCTACAGACCTTGTCGCAGCAGCATTGAAAATGATGACAAAAGAACGCAGTGAAGTACCTGTTCGTTTGTCTTCTGTTCAACCGATCAGTGTGAAAAACGCCCAGCGTGACAAGAATAAGAAAAAAGGTGGTTACCGCAAAGGTGGAGGCGGTAAGCGCAATTTCAACAATAAAAACAAATCCCGCAACCGTAATTTCAGTGGAAAAGGCGGAAACCGCGGTAGTTACCAAAATAAAGGCCGTAGCTAATCAGGCCATAAAAAAAGAGATCAGACCTCCAAAAGAGGATCTGATCTTTTTTTATATTATCTACACTGCCCATAAAAGCTACCTATTCTTGAAGACGCAGTTTCGAGACAAGTCAATATCGAATCACTCTGTTCTTCGTGTTTCCTTTATCTCCTACAGCTCTACGCTTGTAGTCTAATCATTTCAGGGAGTAGAACACTCCCTGAAATGATTGTTCTTAAGCTTGTCGAGACTGATCAAAACACTGCCCAGTCCATACGCTGATGCTCCAGGTACTGCGCTTTCCAATTAGGAGTTCGCAGCTTCCCGTCCCCATTACCTTACTGAATATCTCGGAACACCTGGACAAACAAAACAGGGAGATATCATGAAAAGGTTCTACAACTGCTGTTCTCACCTCTCTCCATTCATTATAAGGCAGAATGGAGACTGATTCCGAACTAATACGGCAAAGGGGCGGAAGGAAACGGTGTGACTCCTGTTGGATTAGCGGGACAGGTGAGACCCTGTAGAGCTTTAGCTCGAGGAGGCTCAGTTCCCACCCCACGGAAAGCGATCCGTTTCCTGGAGCCCCTAGAGTACCCCGATTATCTCGGAATCGAGTGTTCAAATACTGCTATTAAGTTCAATAATTGGAGAAAAATGAAGCCGCTAACTTTATCAGATAGCGGCTTTGTTTTATTACATACGATTTATAAGCGCGAACAAGGCGAGGAAGATGATGATGCCCCAAACGATATATTTTCCAATATTACCGCGGGGGAGTTTGCGCTTTTTCCAACGGTTCGGATCAAAGGAAATTTCGTCACTGTCTGCTTTTGAATGCCGAGCACGCACTTGCCAAAGGGAGAAGGCTTGAGCATTTTTCAAAATAATTGGAGCGATTGCAAAACCGCCAATCAAGCCGAACAAGTGAGCGAGAACATTGATGTTTGACCTAGCAAATGTCATGAAAAAGCCAATCGCAAAAATAGCGAGGATGATTTGCGAATTCGCTGTATCAATCAAGTGCTTCCGGTTCATGACCATAAATAAGTACACGCCGAAAATTCCGAAAATCGCGCCCGAAGCGCCGAGGTGCCAGTAGTAGGCATCTGGGTCGACGACAAATGTGCCGATATTACCTGCAATTCCTGCAAAGAGATACATTAAGATAAACTTGCCTTTTCCTAGCATCTGTTCAAGAGCAGGGCCGAACAGGACGAGAGAAAAGGAGTTGAATAAGGCGTGGGTGAAATTTCCATGTAAAAAGATCGGCGTTATAAGGCGCCAATATTCCCCGTTCAAAATCAATACGTTCATTCCTGTTCCCCACTGTTTCAGTTCGACAGCAAATCCAAACTGAAGGAAATCCATGAAAAGCCACAAAAAGAAATGCAAGCCGACAAGGAATGAGACTATAGGATAAAATCTCAGGAACTCTTTGAAGTTTTCTGTGCGTACAAACATAACGCTGTCTCCTTTTATAGGTACCTCTAAATTTATTCTTGGTGTGTGAGTGATTTTGCTTAGTGAAAATAGTGTTTAATTCAATGTAGTCTTCCTTGTTTCCTTGTATTCTTCTTTTATCATGAAAAGATTCGGGTATACTGTTCATAGATTGTTATAGAAAAGGAAGATGAATCGTGATCAGAGGAATCGGTGTGGACATCATTGAATTGGATCGTATTAAACAAAGTATAAAGCGAAAGGAGCGTTTTGTTCAACGGATATTAACGGAACGTGAACAAGAGCGTTATCTAATGTTAAATGAAAAAAGGCAAGCGGAATACTTAGCTGGACGCTTTGCGGCGAAAGAAGCTTTTGCGAAAGCAACAGGAACGGGGATCGGAAAATTAGGATTCCGGAACGTGGAAGTTCTTTCAGATGAAAAGTCAGGCGCACCCACGATGAAAGGGAAAGGTTACGAAAATTACCGCATTTGGGTATCCATCAGTCACAGTACTGACCATGCCATTGCCCAAGTAGTTTTAGAAGAGTACTAGAGAGGAATAGGAGGACAGACATAATTACATAGGTTGTCTCATAACATTGTAATGCGGGTAGGAGGGAACGAATTGGATATTGTTACCGCACAGGAAATGTACGAACGGGATCGAGTGGCGATGGAAGCTGCTGGATTAGAAGGGGAATTGCTCATGGAGAATGCTGGACGCGCTGTCACTTATGATTTGCTGCGTCACATTCTTCCTGAACACAAGATTGTCGTCTTGATTGGTGCTGGCAATAACGGTGGCGATGGCTTCGTCATTGCCAGGACATTGCTGAACCTTGGATATGACGTGGAAGCTTGGCAAGTTGTTCCCGATACGAAGATTTCTGGCGATGCAGAAGCCCATAAGAGGATATTCCAAGCTTCTGGTCACCCGTATAGACGAATGAATCGTTCGGAAGACTTGAATACTTCTCTAAGACAGGCAGATGTATGCATTGATGCGATGCTTGGAATCGGCGCAAAAGGGCGGCTGAGAGAGCCTTTCGCTACTATCGTCCATCTTTGTAATGAACAATCAGTTCTAAGGTTGGCCGTTGATATTCCGACAGGCGTGCCAGCAGATGAGGGCGTGGATGATTTTGATGCTTTCAAGGCCCATTATACATCCATCATCGAAGCTCCGAAGCAAAGTGTTTTCCTTCAGCAAACCGAACCTTTTTATGGGAAGTGGTCAGTTGTTGAAATCGGACTCCCTGTAAAATGTTTTGCTAATCACCAGCGGCGATTGTGGGAAGTTTCTGATTTGAAAAGGACGATGCCGGAAAGGGACGCACATTCTCATAAAGGGTCTCATGGAAAAGGACTGATCCTAGGGGGTTCTCGCTACATGCCAGGGTCCGTCTCCATGACAGCAAGGGCCGCTTTGCGTAGTGGATCAGGTTTGATCGCTATTGCGACAGATCGTCAGGCAATACCGTCGATTGCTTCTTTTATCCAGGAAGCGACCTTTGTGGAGTATGAAGAAGGAGGACGAGCTCCGGATCTATCCAGTTATGATGGGGTCGCAGTCGGGATGGGTATCGGTCGGGAGGCAGCACAGGGGGGATCTGATCGGACAATTGGTTCGTGAAAAGGAAACCCCGCTTCTTATTGATGCAGATGGGTTGTACCTTTTGAAAGACTCTTTAGAGGAATTGAAGAAAAGGACTGCCCCGACGGTATTGACGCCTCACCCTGGAGAATTCGCCCATTTGACTGGACGATCGATCAAGGAAATCTTACTTTCTCCTTTTTCTTACTCGCGGGAATTTGCTGAACATTACGGTGTCCATCTTATCTTAAAAGGTCCTTCCACAGTGATCACAGCCCCTGATGGGGAACAACGAGTCGATCATACAGGGAATGATGGACTGGCCAAAGGTGGTAGCGGGGATGTTTTATCAGGTATTCTGTTGAGTATGATGATGCAGACAGAGAACCTGATGGATGCGCTGAGTAACGGATGTGTCCTCCATGGATATACGGCTGATTTGTTAGTACAGGATGGACATTCGAAGGTTGACCTACTCGCCACTGACGTCATCGAAGGTTTATCCCGGACGTTCCGTACAGTTTCTTCTTGATCCATATCACTACGTTCCCTTTGTCCTTAAGTAGAGACAAAGGAGTTGAGTCTTATGCAAAGACGTTTTCTGATCCTATTGTTCAGCCTCTTCGTCTTGGGTGCTTTGACTGCTTGTGGCTCACAGTCGAAAGAAGATGTCGTCAAGAAGTTGGAGAAACAGTCGGAAGAGATGGCTGGTTATAAGACGGAAGCGAATATGAAGATGCGTACAGGGAAAGAGGAACAGAAGTACAACATTCAGGTGTGGCATAAGAAGGACGACTATTATCGTGTGAAGTTACAGAACGATCAGGATGAAAAAGGAAGCCAGATCATTCTGAAAAACGATAGTGGTGTTTATGTATTGACTCCAGCTTTGAACAAGAGCTTCAAGTTCCAAAGCGAATGGCCGCAAAATACGAGTCAACCTTACTTGTTTGCTTCCCTCTTGAATGATATTAAAGCTGATTCAGAAGCTGAGTTCAATGCATCGGAAAACTATTATGTGTTCAAAACAAAGACGAATTATCAAAATAACAAGACATTGCCATTCCAGGAAATCTATTTTGATAAAAAGACGTACCACCCGGTCATGGTCAAGGTATTCGATCAAGACATGAACGCATTAGTGGAAGTGCAATTTGCTAATTTCTCCAAAGATGATTCCATGAAGAAGGAAGACTTTGATGTGGATAAGAACATGGCTATGGCACCGACGGAAGCTCCTGTAGCGAATATGGAAGGGGAAGAACTGGAAGAAGTTCTTTATCCTCAGGAAACATTCGGAGCTGAATTGGCAGATGAACGAGAAGTGACTTCAGAGGACGGAAAGCGTGTCATTATGACTTATGCGGGAGATAAAGATTTTACATTGGTCCAAGAGAAAGCGGAAGTGCAAGCAGCGAGCGCCCAATATTCTGTTCAGGTGAATGGTGAACCTGTCCAACTTTCGGATGGGGTATTCGCCGCTTTCGAGCATAACCGTCTGGAATGGAACCATAATGGAACAACCTATCAATTGGCGAGCAATGAATTGACCCAGGATGAAATGGTTGCCGTAGCAAGTTCGATCAACAATGGTACTATGGTCAAATAATCATGGAAGGAGCAGGCTTA
The DNA here is from genome assembly GCF_900114165.1 of Halobacillus dabanensis. Taxonomy (GTDB): domain Bacteria; phylum Bacillota; class Bacilli; order Bacillales; family Halobacillaceae; genus Halobacillus; species Halobacillus dabanensis. The sequence continues at coordinate 12,986 of NZ_FOSB01000012.1, read as the reverse complement.
ACGGTCTGCTTTATTTTCTTTTTGTGCCCTTTCTTTATTTAGCATTTGACACCGTCTTCTTCTCATTCAATAATAGTAAGAATAGTTAGAGAGAGGAGCGGGCACATTGTCATTCACCAATTATTACAGAGATTCCATCGCTGAGATTGACTTGTCAGCGATTAAATATAATATAGAGCAATTAAAAAAACGTTTAAAGGGTGGGACAGGGATTTATGCAGTCGTCAAAGCTGACGCTTATGGACACGGGGATATTCAAGTAGCCCGTGCGGCGCTTGATGCCGGGGCCAAAGGGTTAGCTGTCGCTCTTCTGGACGAAGCAGTAAAACTGAGACAGGCTGGGATTGAATCACCTATCCTCGTTATGGGATGGACCCGTCCGAAAGATGCAGTTGTTGCCGCCGAACATGCGATTTCGCTCACTGTTTTCCAGGAGGAATGGCTGGAACAAGTAGAGGGATTATCATTTTCTCCGCCTTTAAGACTTCACTTGAAAATCGATACGGGCATGGGGAGAGTTGGAATTCGAACGCCGGAGGAAATGGAACGAATTCTCAAAATCATGGGAAGGCAATCTGCTTTTAAATTGGAAGCAGTATTCACGCATTTTGCTACTGCAGATGAAGCGAATACTGAATATTTTGAAACCCAGCAAAAGCGTTTTGAAGAATTGTTTTCCCATTTTAAAAGGAATTGGCCAGAAAATGTCGAAATTCATACTAGTAACAGTGCAACGAGTATGAGATTCCCCGAGCGGATGGATCACTTTGTCCGTTTCGGCATTAGTATGTATGGTCTTTACCCTTCTCCTGTTGTCAAAAAGGAGAAACCGATTGATTTGAATCCCGCTTTCCAGTTGAAGAGCCGTCTTGTCCATGTGAAGAAGTTGGAGGCAGGGGAATCAATCAGTTATGGGGCAACCTACACGACAGAAAAAGACGAGTGGATCGGGACTATTCCTCTTGGCTATGCGGACGGTTGGATCCGCAAACTGCAAGGGATGGACGTTCTTGTCGACGGGAAACGCCATCCGATTGTCGGAAGAATTTGCATGGATCAATTCATGATTTGCCTTGATCAGGAATATCCTATAGGGACAAAGGTTACCTTAATTGGTAAACAGGGGGAAGAAGAAATTTCTGCTGATGAAGTGGCGGACCATCTCGATACCATCAATTATGAGATTCCCTGTATGATCAGTCAGAGGGTGCCGAGAGTTTTCCGACAGGATGGGAGAACGATAGCCGTCAGAAATTCATTATGATGCTATTTCTCTCATTTAGGACAATTCTCCCTATGTAAGGATAAAAGCTTTCATGATTCACGAAAAAAATCCAACACTCCTTTGCAATGGACACTCCCGTTTGATAAGATTAGAGTGGACTAATTGACTGGTTTCTTTTGAGAGAAGATGGTGGAGGTGTATGGTTTTGTCCGATAGCATGCAGGAGATTGTCATCCGGATTCCGGATAACCTACTCAATGAAGTGGATGGCTTCATTCAACTCGATAACAGTGATCGGAGCGATTTCATGTGTCAAGCAACGAAAATGTATTTGCGTGAGAAAAAACAACGTCATATCAGAGAATCCATGCGTAGAGGCTACATGGAAATGGCGAAAATCAATCTAAATATCGCTTCAGAAGCGTTTCAAGCTGAAGAGGAGGCCGAACACACCCTGGAGCAACTAGTGAGCGGGGTGTGAAGCCAGTGATAGTCAAACGAGGTGACGTTTATTTCGCTGATTTGTCCCCGGTTGTGGGATCCGAACAAGGCGGGGTCCGCCCTGTACTCGTCCTTCAAAATGATATTGGTAATCGTTTTAGCCCTACCGTGATCGTCGCGGCGATTACAGCGCAAATACAAAAAGCCAAACTTCCAACACATGTAGAAATCAATGCAGAAAAATACGGGTTCGAGCGAAATTCTGTGATCCTACTAGAACAAATCAGAACGATTGACAAGCAGCGTTTGACCGACAAGATCACTCAACTCGATGAACCGATGATGCAGCAAGTGAATAAAGCTTTGCAGATCAGCCTCGGTTTAATCGACTTCTGATCAAAAATTTTTATTTATTATGATAAAGTTACCAAATTAAGGTAACTTTATTTTTTTTGCTTTTCTGGTTTATTATAAATGTAAGAAGGGTACGGTATATGGCGTGTTTTTTATTATTAAGTTTTTTTAACATAGATGCTTATCTTGTAATGGGAATCCTTTGGAAAAATCCCAGTGACACAAGCTTTTCAAGGGTGGGGATTCCTTTTTCTTCTAATAAGATGTCAAAATTGAAAAGATGCAGTTTTTTTCGTAAGTAGCTAATGGTGTGAAAGTGGGTCAGTTTCTGATAACATTATATCCAAATAGAATTAGAGCGTAACATTAATAGAAGGGTAATGAGGCGGAGGTTTAGATAATGGATGAACGATTGAAAAATGTAGTACTAGAACATAGCGATGATATCGTGACCATGTGGTTAGAGGAAATCAATGCCCACAAGAAAAATGATTACACCTCAACAATCTCAGATGAGATGTTCGAAAGCACCAACAGGGAGTTTGTGAATGTCATCTTTTCCAGTATCGAGAAACAGGGGTTATCCTCTGACTTGGACGACTTTTCGGAGCGTTTAATCAATTTAGGATGGCCGTTGAGCTATTTGACCGATGGGATGCAAGTGTTCCGTCGTGTTGTAACAGACTTTATCTTGAAGCAATCCGATAAGATAGACTCGGACTATTTCTCTGAAGTGTTGAGAAAGGTGGATGGTTGGGTGGATCCGATCATCAATCGACTCGTCAACGAGTATTCAGGAAGTTGGGAACATATCGTTTCATTGCAACGCGTGGCATTGCAAGAACTCTCAGCTCCTTTAATACCGGTGATGGAAAATATCACGATCATGCCATTGATCGGCACCATCGATACAGAGCGGGCAAAGTTGATTATGGAAAACTTGTTGGATGGAGTCATTAAACATAACGCGGAAGTCGTTTTGATTGATATCACAGGAGTGCCTGTCGTCGATACGATGGTTGCCCACCACATCATCCAGGCTGCTGAGGCCGTTAGATTGGTCGGATCGAGATGTATTTTAGTTGGTATCCGTCCTGAAATTGCACAGACCATCGTGAATCTGGGTATCGATTTAGGTAAGTTCCCTACAAAGAGCTCTTTGAGGAAAGGGTTCCAGACCGCATTAGAACTGACTAATCGACGTATTGAAGAAACACAAAACAATGATGAAGACATCGAAGAATTAATTGATTCGCTAGATAGGGAGTGATAACGATGAGGATACCTATTTTAAAGCTTCATAATTATTTATTGATTTCCATCCAAATCGACCTGGATGACCAAACAGCAATTCAGTTCCAGGAAGATCTGTTGAGCAAGATTCATGAAAGCGGGGCGACAGGCGTGGTCATCGACCTGACTTCCGTTGATATAATCGATTCTTTCATTGCGAAAGTCCTCGGTGACGTAGTGACAATGTCTGATTTGATGGGGGCAAAGGTCGTACTGACAGGAATCCAACCAGCTGTGGCGATGACGCTGATTGACTTAGGCATACACCTGCAAGATGTCCCAACAGCGTTAGATTTAGAACAAGGGTTGATTAAACTTCGCCAGGAATTGGAGGAGTGAATATGGATTTCCAATCCTGTGTCAATATAAAAAAGGAGTGGGACATTGTCGGGGCGCGTCAACTTGGCCGGGACATTTCCAGGAAGATAGGCTTCGGGACCGTCGACCAAGCGAGAATCGCCACGGGCATATCCGAATTAGCAAGGAACATTTATTTATATGCAGAGACAGGGGAAGTCTGTTTTGAAGCCTTGGAGGATATGAATAAAAAAGGAATCAGGATCGTAGCGATCGATAAAGGGCCTGGAATCAAAGATATCAGCCAGGTCATGGAAGATGGGTTTACGACTTCAGGAGGACTCGGAGCGGGACTGCCCGGCGTGAAACGGTTGATGGATGAATTTGATATCGTCTCCCAAGAAGGAGAGGGAACGGAAATCATTGTTGTCAAATGGCTCCGTTAAAGGAGGTAGAAACGATGAGTTTATTGAAACTCGACCTAGAGAATTATAAAGATCTTTTAAAAGAGTATATTAAGACGAAAGATGAGCAAGCACTCTATCAAGCGGAGCAGTTCAGTAAGCATTCCATGCAACAAAATATCTCTCCAGAGGAGATTATCAATATACACATCCAAGCGTTACAGGAAATATACCCGGATATGCCGGAGTATATTCAATCATCCATGAACTTTCTTCTCGAAACGATGATTTCTTACGGATTAGCTTATCAAGAGTATCAAACACTAAGGGAGAAGCAGCTGGAGCTCAAGTCTGAAATTTCTGTTGCTGCGAATATGCAGAAGACCTTGTTGTCTACAGTGAAACCAGACCTTGAAGATGTGGAGGTCGGTGCTCTGAGTGTCCCGGCGAAACAAATGAACGGGGATTACCATCACTTTGTAGATGATCGTCAAGGAACTCTCGGGATTGCTGTAGCAGATGTGATTGGTAAAGGGGTTCCTGCTGCCTTATGTATGTCGATGATCAAGTATTCCATGGATAGCTTTTCGGGCATGGGTACAGACCCGAATGTCATTCTTGGCAGTCTAAACCGTGTTGTCGAAAGAAACGTGGATGCCAGCATGTTCATCACAATGTTCTATGGTGTATACAATTCCAATAAACATACGTTTACCTATTCGTCTGCAGGTCACGAACCTGGGTTCTATTATCATAAGGACCGGGATGAGTTTGAAGAAATCGATGTACCAGGACTAGTACTCGGGGTTTCTCCAGAAGTAACTTATAAACAGTACGAAAAGAAAGTTGAAAAAGGAGATATGATCATTCTTCTGACAGACGGAGTCACAGAATGTAGACAAGGTGACCGTTTTATCGAACAAGAAGAGATATTACATGTGATCAAGCAATATTCACACCTGCCAGCTCAGGGGATTGTTGAACAAGTGTATAAACATTTTGAACGCTTGCAGGATTTCCAATTGAGAGATGATTTCACTTTAATTATTTTAAGAAGAAATGTTTAAGGTTTTGAGGTATAGGGTATTTACTATTTAGCTTTTATTTTAATTTAATTAAAAGCAATTAGGAGGGGATTTGAATGAACTTATCTATAGATGTTACGAATAATGAAGGGGTCTCTAACGTCGTTCTTACGGGTGAGGTCGATGCGTTTACGGCTCCTAAGTTGAAAGATACATTACTTCCGCTGACGAAGGAAAAAGGACAAGTGGTGGAAGTGGATTTTCAAGATGTTAATTATATGGATTCTACAGGGCTTGGGGTATTTATTAGTGCCCTGAAATCAACGAAGGAGCATGCGTCAACAATGAGACTTGTGCACATGCAGGATCGTGTATATCGTTTATTCAAGATTACTGGTCTGACTGAAATCATAAACATCGAGTCTACAGTGCAAGGTGGAATGTAATGATGGAACCATTTGATTTTGTGGAAGTGAAAGTGCCTGCCAAAGCTGAATATATAGGGGTCGTTCGTTTGAGTATATCCGGAATTGCGAACCGCATGGGTTTCACATATGAGGATATTGAAGATCTCAAAGTAGCGATATCTGAAGCGATTACGAATGCAGTCAAGCATGCTTACAAAGAAACAGGTGAAGGGGAAATCACCATCGGTTTCGGTGTCTATCAGGACCGTCTGGAAGTTATGGTTGCTGATCATGGCGGAAGTTTCAATCTTGGTGAAATCAAGGAAGATATCGGTCCTTACAAACAGGATGATGATATTGAAGAACTTCGCGAAGGTGGGTTTGGCCTATTTCTGATTGATGCTCTTATGGATAAAGTCGAGATAAATAGTAAATATGGAGTCATTGTCCTCATGACAAAATATCTCCATGAAACTGGGGTGGGTCAAAATGGCGACCAAATCACAACACCACAATGAGGAAGTTTACGAATGGATCGCCTACTTACAAGAGCATCCCCGTGATGAAGCTGTACAAGAGAAAATCGTACTTGTATACAAAGACCTTGTTGAATCCATTGCGCGTAAATACTCTAAAAACAGTACCATTCATGAAGACTTGGTCCAAGTGGGTATGTTGGGGCTGTTAGCTGCGATTAGAAGGTATGATCCTGATTTCGGGAAATCTTTCGAATCGTTTGCGATACCGACAATCATTGGGGAAATCAAGCGTTTCATACGTGATAAAACATGGAGCGTCCATGTGCCCCGCAGAATTAAAGAGCTTGGACCAAAAATAAAAAAAGCAGCGGAAGAACTTACAAATACTCTCCAACGCTCCCCATCTGTATTGGAGATCGCCGAATATCTGGAAGTATCTGAAGAAGATGTGTTGGAAACAATGGAAATGGGCAAAAGTTATAAAGCCCTTTCTGTCGACCGTAAAATTGAAGCAGACTCGGACGGAAGTACGGTTACGATTCTTGATTTGATCGGGAACCATGAGGATGGCTATTCCAACATCGATCAGAAGATGCTGCTTGAAAAAGTGTTGCCTATTTTAAGTGAACGAGAGCAAGAGATTCTACAATGCACCTATTTTGAGAATATGAGTCAAAAGGATACAGGCGAACGGTTAGGTATATCCCAGATGCACGTATCTCGTTTGCAAAGACGCGCATTGAGGAAATTAAGAGAAGCCCTGCAAGCTGAGTCTGTCGAGGTATTCTAAGTGGAGAGGGAAAATAAACGGGTGAACCTATCTGTCTTCCAAAAAGCCAAAAAAGGAAATTATTATTGTGGGGATAGCTATTTTTACAGAGAAACGGACGATGCGTTCCTTTGTGCACTGGCCGATGGTCTGGGCAGTGGAGAAATGGCAAGGGAATCATCCAAGGCTGTAATGGACGTAATAGAAGAGAATCCGATTTTGACCGTAGAAGCACTTGTGAAAAAGTGTAATGAAGTATTAGTAGGGAAGCGAGGAGTCGTTCTTGGTATTCTGAGGATAGACTTTAAGACTGATACTTACTCCTATTCCTCCATCGGGAATATCGGTGTCATTACCGTAGAATCGGATGGAAAACGAAATCGTAATATTCCGTTAGCTGGATATTTATCGGGATACCCGCGTACGCTGAGAGTCACTCGAGGAAAAGCTCAGAAAGGGATGGTCTTTCTTATGTTTTCAGACGGAGTCAATGACCGTCGTCTGTCTTCTAAGTTAACCCGAATAAAGAATGTCGAACACATTACACAACAATATAAAGAACTTTATGGACAGTCGCGAGATGATGACACGACTTTGATCGCCATGGAGTATGATTGATAAATCCTTATTCTTCGCTATAGCAGCAGAGAATAAGGATTTATTAATTTTTTCGATAGTTACAATAGATACCTGTATTCATTCGTTTGACTATTGTGGTGAAACAGTAGAGGGTAGCGAAATTGCTATACTAGTTAACATCTTCCCTTGGTCCCAGATAGAAGAAGGACCTTGGATGTGAAAGTACATATTGGCCTGGGGACTTGCCTCTCAGGTAAACCCAAACGGAATTTGGTACAATAAAAAAGACGTCATTAAAGGAGGTCATTTTTTGAGTGATATAAACAATAATCCAGAATTATTGAATCTGGTAGCCAAACAACTAAAATTGAATGCCGACACAATTAAACAAGTGATCGGGTTGCTGGACGAAGGCAACACCGTACCATTCATTGCCCGTTATAGAAAAGAACTGACAGGCGGCTTGGATGAAGTGAAAATCAAGGATATTGAAGATCACTGGAATTATGTTAAGAATCTTGTCCAACGCAAAGAAGAAGTCATCCGTCTGATCGATGACCAAGGGAAGCTTACAGAAGAGCTCCGTCATCAAATCGAAACAGCTGAAAAGTTGCAAAAGGTAGAAGACCTTTATCGTCCTTATAAACAAAAGCGTCGGACGAGGGCTACTATTGCCAAAGGAAAAGGATTGGAGCCACTTGCACTTCAAGTGTGGGAGCAACAGAAAATTGATTTCGATACAGAAGCAAAGAACTACTTCTCTGAGGAACATGAAATAGCATCAGTGGAAGACGTTCGCTCAGGAGTCAATGATATCATCGCCGAGTGGGTTTCTGATGATCCTACATACCGTGAAAAAATTAGGAAGCAAACATTTGATAAAGGGACAATTTCTTCTTCAGGAAAGAATGCGGATAAGGATGAGAAAGGGATCTTTGAGATGTATTATGATTACCAGGAACCTATTCGATCCATTGTATCTCACCGTGTCCTAGCGCTAAATCGTGGAGAAAAAGAGGATGTTATAAAGGTTTCCGTTCAACCTCCAGAGGAGGCTATCCTTCAATACTTGGATAGAAGAGTAATTAAACCTGGCACAGTGGGGCAACTACAATCTCTTCTAAAAGAGGCAATTCAAGATAGTTATAAGCGTTTGATACAGCCGTCCGTAGAAAGAGATATTCGAAACTCTCTCTCCGAACAGGCGGAAGAACAGGCGATTGAAGTCTTTTCAAGCAACTTGCGCAGCTTATTGTTACAACCTCCGTTAAAAGGGAAAGTAGTCCTTGGTGTGGACCCTGCCTATCGCACAGGATGTAAACTGGCTGTTGTAGATGAAATTGGGAAAGTGTTGGATATCGGAGTGATTTATCCTACTGCACCTAAGAATGATACAGCTGGAGCTGAAAAGAAAATCCTCCAATTCATGAAAAAGTATGACATTGAGCTAATGGCGATTGGAAACGGGACGGCATCAAGAGAAACAGAACAATTTATTGCCGATATGATTCAAAATCATCAACTTGATGTATCTTATATGATTGTTAACGAAGCAGGAGCCAGTGTTTATTCAGCTTCTAAGCTTGCTCGTGAAGAATTCCCGGACATGCAAGTGGAAGAAAGAAGTGCCGTTTCCATTGCCAGACGTATTCAGGACCCTCTAGCTGAACTAGTAAAAATAGATCCAAAATCAATTGGTGTAGGGCAATATCAGCATGATGTCACACAAAAGAAATTGAGCGAATCGTTGACATTCGTAGTCGAAACAGCTGTTAACCAAGTAGGAGTCAATGTGAACACGGCGTCAGCTTCCTTGCTGCAACATGTATCTGGACTTAGCAAGACGGTTGCAAACAACGTGGTGAGAAAGCGGGAAGAGTTAGGAAAGTTTATGAAGCGTTCAGAACTGAAGGATATTCCTCGTTTAGGAGCTAAAACTTTTGAACAGAGTATCGGGTTCTTAAGAATAATGGACGGCAAGGAACCCCTTGATCGTACCTCCATTCACCCGGAAAGTTATAAGGCTACACGGGAACTGTTGAAGATGTTAGGCCTCAACAGTGAAGATTTAGGAAGTGAGAAACTAGCAGAAGAATTGAAGCAATTAGAAACAGCTTCTACTGCTGAACAACTAGGCATCGGTAAGCTGACTCTTGAGGATATATTGAAATCGCTTGTCCAACCGGGAAGGGATCCACGTGATGATCTCCCTAAACCTCTGTTGAAAACAAACGTTCTCTCCATGGAAGATTTGCAGCAAGGTATGGAACTAGAAGGGACAGTAAGAAATGTCGTCGACTTCGGGGCATTTGTAGACATTGGTGTAAAGCAGGACGGGCTTGTCCATATTTCTAAGCTAGCCAATAGATATGTTAAACATCCGATGGACGTGGTGTCAGTTGGTGATGTAGTCACTGTTTGGGTAGATCAAGTCGATATAACAAAACAACGAATCGCTTTGACCATGGTTAATCAATAATTGAACTGAAGCTGCCTGGGAGATTGCCTTCCGGGTAGTTTTATTTATAAAGCTGTTGATAGTAATACCAGCACTGGTTTAACATTTTAATCTGATACTTATCTTTATTGAAAAAAGCTTTCGCCATTTGATTCTTAAGCCATGAGGGCATAGGACTCCAACTCCTTTTATTCAACCTTTATTCAACTTTTTTCATTCTTATGATACAGTATGCAAAGAATAGAGGAGGTGTTCCTGTGAAGTCACTAACACTACAGGAATTACAGAAGTGGACAAACGATTTATCTGAAAAACACTTTGACAAACCATTTATTGATATTGTAAAATTCAATTCTCGTCTTAGGACGACAGGAGGGCGTTATATTCCTTCGAAAAAAACCATTGAAATCAATCCGAAGTATGTAGTAGAATTGGATGGTGCTGAATTAGAGGGCATCATTAAACATGAACTATGTCATTATCACCTTCATATTGAAGGGAAAGGCTTCGGACATCGTGATCCTGAATTCAAAGAATTATTGAAGAAAACAGGATCACCGAGATATTGTTCTCCATTACCGTCACAAAAACAAGCTAGGTCTCATCATTATATTTGCACAGAATGCGGACAAGCATACCAGCGCAAAAGAAGAGTAGACACAAAGCGGTATCGTTGCGGTAAATGTAAAGGGATTTTAAAAAAGAAGTAAATAATCCATTGACGAACAAGACAACACATGTTAAATTAATTAAGCCTTAACAAAACAACCCAATACTCGAAAAAAAACGAAATCTTTTTTCGAAAAAAAGGGTTTGACATTATCGGCAGGATGTTATAAGATATATAACGTCGCTGATAAACGAGTCAGCAACATTCAACATTATTCCAACGTAGCTCAGTGGTAGAGCAATCGGCTGTTAACCGATCGGTCGTAGGTTCGAATCCTACCGTTGGAGCCATTATGGAGAAGTACTCAAGTGGCTGAAGAGGCGCCCCTGCTAAGGGTGTAGGTCGCGCAAGCGGCGCGAGGGTTCAAATCCCTCCTTCTCCGCCATTTTTTATTTTGGCCCGTTGGTCAAGTGGTTAAGACACCGCCCTTTCACGGCGGTAACACGGGTTCGAATCCCGTACGGGTCACTTGAATTTATAAAGGTCCGGTAGTTCAGTTGGTTAGAATGCCTGCCTGTCACGCAGGAGGTCGCGGGTTCGAGTCCCGTCCGGACCGCCATTTTTTGGGCCATAGCCAAGCGGTAAGGCAACGGTTTTTGGTACCGTCATGCGCTGGTTCGAATCCAGCTGGCCCAGCCATTTTTCTTTGAAAAAAGAGTTGACAAAAAGCGCAATAAGTTATATGATGTTTCTTGTGCTTATAAAAGATAACAAGCTTTTCAAGTGTTAGAGATTCCTTTCATTTGAGCCATTAGCTCAGCTGGTAGAGCATCTGACTTTTAATCAGAGGGTCGAAGGTTCGAATCCTTCATGGCTCACCATTATTATGCGGGTGTGGTGGAATTGGCAGACACGCTAGATTTAGGATCTAGTGCTTCACGGCGTGGGGGTTCAAGTCCCTCCACCCGCACTTTCCAATTATCATGACAGCATCCATTTGTTTTAAAATGAATTTTGCGGTCGTGGCGGAATCGGCAGACGCGCTAGGTTGAGGGCCTAGTGGGAGGTAATCCCGTGGAGGTTCAAGTCCTCTCGGCCGCACCAACTTTTACAAAAAAGTTCTTGCGTTAAAATGTCGAATGTGTTACAATGGTAAATGTCGCTTTAAATAAAATAATGCGCCCGTAGCTCAATTGGATAGAGCGTCTGACTACGGATCAGAAGGTTAGGGGTTCGACTCCTCTCGGGCGCGCCATTATTATTACGGGAAGTAGCTCAGCTTGGTAGAGCACTTGGTTTGGGACCAAGGGGTCGCAGGTTCGAATCCTGTCTTCCCGACCATCGAGATACAACTAACAACAAGAAATACTTGCGGGTGTAGTTTAGTGGTAAAACCTCAGCCTTCCAAGCTGATGATGAGGGTTCGATTCCCTTCACCCGCTCCATTATTGAATTTCATCGGGGCCTGTAGCTCAGTTGGTCAGAGCGCACGCCTGATAAGCGTGAGGTCGGTGGTTCAAGTCCACTCAGGCCCACCATGATTGAATTGATCTTTGAAAACTGAACGAACCAACCAGTACGTCAAGA
>NZ_FOSB01000012.1:0-1028 GCF_900114165.1 Halobacillus dabanensis | reverse complement strand
CCTGTTCCCATGCCGAACACAGCAGTTAAGCTCTTCAGCGCCGATGGTAGTCGGGTTTACCCCCGTGAGAGTAGGACGTCGCCAAGCCTTTTATAATAACCTGGAGGATTAGCTCAGCTGGGAGAGCACTTGCCTTACAAGCAAGGGGTCGCAGGTTCGAACCCTGCATCCTCCACCATTTCATATAAGTTAGCCGGCCTAGCTCAACTGGCAGAGCAACTGATTTGTAATCAGTAGGTTGGGGGTTCAAGTCCTCTGGCCGGCACCATTAGTTGCCGATGCTAACTTGAAATATTACTTTTTTGATCAGGAGCCATTAGCTCAGCTGGTAGAGCATCTGACTTTTAATCAGAGGGTCGAAGGTTCGAATCCTTCATGGCTCACCATGTCATTTGCGGGTGTGGTGGAATTGGCAGACACGCTAGATTTAGGATCTAGTGCTTCACGGCGTGGGGGTTCAAGTCCCTCCACCCGCACTTTAAGCGGAAGTAGTTCAGTGGTAGAACACCACCTTGCCAAGGTGGGGGTCGCGGGTTCGAATCCCGTCTTCCGCTCCAAGAATATACCAAGCTAACTAAATTACATCAATGATTATAACCATAACTTGCCAGGCCGGGGTGGCGGAATTGGCAGACGCACAGGACTTAAAATCCTGCGGTGGGTTTCCACCGTGCCGGTTCGAGTCCGGCCCTCGGCACCAAAAAACAAAAAATGCGCCCGTAGCTCAATTGGATAGAGCGTCTGACTACGGATCAGAAGGTTAGGGGTTCGACTCCTCTCGGGCGCGCCATTATTACGGGAAGTAGCTCAGCTTGGTAGAGCACTTGGTTTGGGACCAAGGGGTCGCAGGTTCGAATCCTGTCTTCCCGACCATTCCTAATATAATGGGGCCTTAGCTCAGCTGGGAGAGCGCCTGCTTTGCACGCAGGAGGTCAGCGGTTCGATCCCGCTAGGCTCCACCAATTATTTGATCTTTGAAAACTGAACGAACCAACCAGTACGTCAAGATATTCCTTCTATTATAGAAG
>NZ_FOSB01000005.1 GCF_900114165.1 Halobacillus dabanensis | reverse complement strand
CTAAATGCGCCTGTATATTATGAACATAAACAACGCCAGGAAACCAAAGAATTTAAAGAGATATACAAAGAACGTGCAGCACAAGAACGAAAGAATGGGGAAATGAAGAATTTCCATGGTTTAGATCGTGCCGAAGGGTATGGTCTAAGAAGTGTGTCTTCACAAACCAAGTTAACGGCAATAGCGGTTAACTTGAAGAGGATAGCGAAGATAATATCCTCTACCTGAGGCCACCAGCCTCTCCCAAGATCCATTTTTATGGACCTTGGGAGTTTTTTTATGGGCTGAGCCGTATTCTCACAAAAAATACCGTACTTTTTCAGTGGTCTCGGAATGACTCGCTTTCCGCGGGAGCGCGGTGAGCCTCCTCAGGCTAAAGCCTTGCGGGGTCTCACCCAGCACTCTTGTCCCGCAGGAGTCTCCCCATTCCCCTCTGCACCTTGCCAAAATCGATGCTCGAAACCGACTCAAGAAAAAGCGAAAATAATGGGAGCATGCTGATGATCATAAGATGCTCCCATATTGGTAACCTTGCTATAGAGCGTTATATTCCCATAGGAAGGGGATGGTTGCATACGCTCCATCCTGTTAAGGGGATTTCCATTCCTTTGATGTTCTGCTTATGAGGCGAGTGTCTGGGCGATGGAGCTAGACGTGTCCTTCCCCACGACCTTAACTCCCACAAACATCTCAGAATCGAGTCTTCAGATAACTGCCATATAATTGAAAGGCATAAAAAACAAAAGGCACTCTGCGGTGGTTGCAGAGTGCCTTTGTTGTTAATCGAGGACGTTGCCAAGAAGATTTTCGTCACTATACACATGTTCTTTCAATGCGTGGTAACGCTCATCATCCTCGAGGGTATTATCCATGATCATTTCAGTCGCATCTTTTCTTGCCGTTTCTAACGCTCGGTAATCATGGACCATATCGCCTACTTTGAACTCTGGCAGTCCACTTTGCTTTTTACCAAAGAAATCACCAGGGCCGCGAAGCTTGAGGTCCTGTTCAGATAATTCAAACCCATCATTCGTTTCCGTCATTATCCTCATCCGCTCTTTACCCACATCACCTTTAGGGTCTCCCAGTAAAATACAGTAACTCTGGTCTGCACCACGGCCTACTCGACCTCTGAGTTGATGAAGCTGTGATAATCCAAATCTTTGTGCATCGTAAATGACCATAACAGTTGCATTCGGAACGTTCACACCGACTTCCACCACAGTTGTCGAGACGAGGATGCTTAAATCATTGTTAGCGAATTGTTGCATCACATCTTCTTTCTCTTCATTATGCAAGCGTCCATGCATTAAGCCAACAGATACGTTTGGTTCAAACACAGTAGAGAGTTGATCATAGAGATCGATAGCATTTTGAATATCGAGCTGATCGGATTCCTCAATCAACGGGCATATCACATAGGCTTGATGTCCTTTGTCGATTTCTTTCTGGATAAAACTTAACACCCTGTTCGTCATTTCCCCTTTTACCCAATACGTGTCCACAGGTTTCCGTCCTGCCGGCATTTCATCAATCACACTGACATCCATATCACCGAAGGCTGTAATCGCAAGGGTCCGCGGAATAGGAGTGGCGGTCATGAATAGAACATCTGGTGACAATCCTTTATCTCGTAATGCGCGTCTTTGCTGCACTCCAAACCGATGCTGTTCATCCACAATGACAAACCCAAGCTTTTGAAAGGAAACTTCATCCTGAATAAGCGCGTGGGTTCCGACAAGAATGTCGATTTCTTTGTTTTCAACAGCCTCCAATATCTCCTTACGACGCTTCCCTTTTATCGACCCCGTCAGTAATGCAACCGTCGCACGTCCCTCAAACATTTCTTGTAAAGATTGGTAATGCTGCTCGGCTAAAATTTCCGTAGGGACCATCAAAGCACCCTGGTGCCCTGCTGTAATGGAGGCATATAAAGCAATGGCTGCTACTGCTGTTTTCCCTGATCCAACATCCCCTTGTAAAAGACGGTTCATCCGGTGCGGAGCTTTCATGTCATTCAATATTTCTGCAAGGGACCTTTTCTGGGCAGACGTCAGTTCAAAAGGAAGCGATTGTACAAAAGAAGTAAGGTGATGGTTGTCATACTCTTGTCTGATACCTGTCGTTGACTCACGGTGATGCTTGCGTAACAATTGCATCTTCAATTGGAAAACAAGGAATTCTTCATAGATGAAACGACGTTTCGCATGCTTCAGCGTAATCCTCGTTTCAGGATAGTGCATTTGTTGAAGCGCATCTGTTCTTCCTGGCAGTTTATAAGTTAGAGCCAGGTGTTCCGGAAGAAGTTCCGGGACTGAATCACCATACTCATCCAGAGCGGTCTTAATTACTTTTCGGAGTGTATGGAGGTTGACCCCCTCTTTCAGCGTATAGACAGGCTGAACCGGCTCCTGACTTTTAGACTCTCCTTTTTTAAACTGGCTGACGGTAACTTGCAAACGTTGTTGATCCCATTTCCCCGTAACTGTCACTGTATCCCCTTGTTGCAATTGTTTTTTCGCAAACGCACGATTGAACATAACCGCTTTAACAGCGAATTGATCCACCTGCAGGGTAAAAGTCAATCGCGATTTTTTCCTGCCATAAAAGCTGAGGGCAGGTTCGGATATGATTTCCCCTTCGATCGTGGCTTTTTCATTATGCGTCAATTCTGTTAATGGTTTAACTTCATAGGAATCATAGCGATGAGGGAAATAAAACAGTAAATCTTCTATCGTAAATAGGCCCAATTCATTCAGGTTGGCCTCTAGTTTTTCTCCTACTCCTTTGACTTCACTGATCGGTCGTTCTAACACATCATTCACTCTTTCTTCAACGAAATTCCGTACACTTTTGCCTCTAACTCTCTACCGGTAGGCGTGGCTGCAAGTCCTCCCTGTGCAGTTTCTCTAAAAGCAGATGGCATGCGCTGTCCCACTTTGTACATAGCATCGATGACTTCATCACAAGGAATCCTGCTTGTCACACCAGCTAAAGCCATATCTGCCGCAACAACAGCATTAGAAGCCCCCATTGCATTCCTTTTCACACAAGGAACTTCTACTAATCCAGCTACAGGATCGCAGATGAGTCCGAGCATATTTTTCAATGTAATCGCCATCGCTTCTGCCGATTGTGCAGGTGTTCCCCCGGCCATTTCAACAATAGCTGCAGACGCCATTCCGGCTGCTGAACCGACCTCAGCCTGACAGCCTCCTGCCGCGCCGGAGATGGATGCATTATTAGCAACAACAAATCCGAATGCTCCGGACGTAAACAGGTACCGGACCATTTGTTCGCGGGTTGGATTCAACTGATTTTTTACAGCAAAAAGTGTTCCAGGTACACAACCTGCACTGCCTGCTGTCGGTGTTGCACAAATCGTGCCCATAGCAGCATTCACTTCATTCGTGGCTACCGCTTTACTAACAGCGTCCATTAGGAGATTGCCAGATAATGGTGTTTGATTTTTCATATAGTTTTGGATGAGGACAGCGTCTCCTCCTGTCAATCCACTATGGGATTTGACACCTTTGAGGCCATCTTCAATCGCTTTTTCCATGACGTCGAGATTTCTTTCCATTTGGCCGACGACTTGCTCTCTCGTCAGCTGTTTCACTTCCATCTCTTGACGGATCATCACTTCTGAAATTTGTATATTTTCACTTTCTGCCAGTTCTACGAGTTCAGCAACATTTCGAAACATGTGCTCGCCCCTTTCTTTCTATTTGTCTGATTAGAAATACTCCCATTTTCAGAGTTATTGTAATCGAAGAATATATCAACTTGGAAGGAGGGGTGTGTCTGGCCCCCCTCTACTCCACACCATGTATACAACTTCTGACATACGGAAAACGACCACCGCACGTACCTTAGTACTATGCATGGGTTTAGCTCCAGGACATAGAATGGCAGCATTTTCCCATGTTCCTATTTTAAAGTAGCGAATGTTTTAAATTCGATCTACATTTTATAGTAAGGGGTGGTGGGGGAGGGGGAGACTCCTAAGGGAAAGGATAGACAGGCGAGACCCCACAGGGCTTTAGCCCGTGGAGGCTTGCCGTCTTCCCCGTGGAAAGCGATTCATCCCCCACCACCCCTTAATCCCATTAACTTCTCGGAATTTTATTCAGTCGGATATTTTTGCTACTTGGGTGATATGGTCGGCACGTTCTAATTCATCAAGGATGGAATCATCAATGTTCTGGTCCACCTCAATGACCATTAACGCTTGCTCCCCTTGTGCCTTCCTTGATACTTCCATGCGACCAATATTTATCTCATTCTTCGCTAATATAGCTGTAGCTGAAGCAATCGCCCCATACCTATCATTGTGTATAAGGAGAATAGCCGGGTGGCTTCCGGATAGTCGGAGTTCAAATCCGTTCAGTTCGGTAATTTCAGCCTTTCCTCCACCAATGGAGATTCCTACAAGTTCAAGTTCCCCATCATCGTCACCGATTTTCACTCTTGCGGTATTCGGGTGATCCGTATGTGCGTCTTCTTCATGAAAACGGATTTTCATTCCATTTTTCCTCGCTGTCACAAGAGATTGACTGATTCTTTCATCATACGTATCGTAATCCATTAACCCTCCGATGATTGCCACATCGGTCCCGTGGCCTTTGTAGGTTTTCGCGAAAGATCCATACAAGTGGATATGAGCATACTTCGGTTCTCTTCCGAACAGATGGCGGGCTGCACGACCGATTCTTGCCGCCCCTGCTGTATGTGAACTTGAAGGTCCGATCATGACTGGACCGATGATATCGAATACAGAACGATATTTCATTAAGATCACCTTCCCTTTAATCTCTATATAATAAGAAAGAAAACGCTTTCTATCATTTAATAATCCTCTATTATCTTAACACAAACTGTTGTTCTGCACCTCCTATTTTACAAAAAATAAACAAACCAGCTTGATAGTTTCATAAATAGGGAGTAAAATAAACGTTTGTGGGTTACTCGGTAACCGGGCGGGAGAGGGATAATTTCATAGAGGAGATTGAAATGCTCAATCAGCAAAACAAACACGTGAGCTGGAAGAAAGAAGGCTTGGCTGGATTGATCGGGTACTTTACAACGGTTTATATCGTTGCCGTCAATAGTCAAATTCTTGAAAGTGCTGGTCTACCGCTTGAAAGCGGGATGATTGCCACTATTCTTGCCAGCGCACTCGGCTGTTTGATCATGGCCATATACGCCAATGCGCCTATGGTTCTCATTCCAGGAATGGGTGTCAATGCTCTGTTTGCTTATTCAATCGTAGGAAGCACTGGGTTGAATTTTCAGGAAGGGTTAGCTGTTGTGCTAGTCGCCTCCCTGCTGTTCTTGATTACAGCGTTCACGAAGCTGGGAGATTGGCTGAAACACGCCATCCCTGCTTCCTTGAAGCATGCAATCACTGTGGGTCTGGGTCTCTTCTTGACTTTAATCGGTTTAGAAAAAGGCGGCCTTGTAGTTCGAGGGGAACACTCCTTGATTACACTGGGCAACCCATCTTCTGCGATTGTCATTACAAGTATCCTCACATTGTTCATCGGCATTTTTCTTTTTACGAAAAATGTACCCGGAAACTTTTTAGTGACGATGATTGCTGGTACAATCATCGCTCATTTTACGGGAGTTTTAGGGGAACGTGGGGAAGCCCTTGCTATCAGTGAACAATCCTGGGTATTTATGCCGGATTTCAGTAGTATTTTAGAATTCGGATTCTGGATGGCTGTATTTCCACTTGCGATTGTCCTTATTTTTGAGAATATGGGACTCATCCACGGGCAGTTAAATATGCTTGATCAACAAAGCAAATTCAAACGTTCCTATCAAGCCTCAGCCTTTTCAGCATTATCTACCGGATTCCTCGGCACATCGCCGACGGTATCTTCCGCTGAAAGTGCTGCAGTCATTGCATCTGGAGGAAAATCCGGACGAGCTGCCCTGACAATGGCGATCCTTTTCATTGGAACCATCTTTTTAATTCCCTGGATTTCGATGGTCCCTTCGACTGCTATTGCCCCGATTTTGATTATCGTGGGGGCTTTAATGGTACAAAACATTAAAGAAATTCCGCTTGATCAATTATCAGAAGCAATGCCGGCATTCTTGATCATCGTTATGATTCCGTTCACCTATTCCATCGCTGACGGAATGGCATTCGGTTTTATTGCCTATCCGATTGTCAAATTCGCAATCGGGAAACAAAGAGAACTATCAACGCCAGTCGTACTCATTGCCATGGTCTTTCTCATTGAATTTATCATGCGCTCGCTTGGTCATTAAGCAGATACAGCACGATGCCCTTAGTCTTCTCAATCATTTGTCAAAATGGACAGCAGCGACCTTCGCTGATTTTTGAATGGCTTACATCAAAAGCCAGGTTATAAAGCTGGATTGTTAAGATAATGGACGTGCTTTGATTCACATGCTTAAGACGGGAAGTACCGCGACACGTATAATCATGGAGCTCCCGACTTATGTATAAGAAGGATGACCTCTGCAACTGATCTTAAGTATTTTTCCATGAAATGGATGACGGTTAAAAATCCCGGCCACTATGTGGTCGGGATTTTCTTACAGTCTCCATCGTAAAATGACGGTCAATTTGCAGCACTCCACCTCTCCGGCAGATGAAGACATATTTAACTTCAATCGGTCAGGATTGTATTCGGCTTGAAATGAAGAGGTTACCCCTGTACTTCTTATCAACGTGTCTACTTTCGATTGATCAGATTCCTGTGCAGCTCCCATCACCTCATTTGCAAAATCTTTGGAGTTACTAATCTGTTCGACCACTGTCCGGGCATCTTCCATCACTCCCATCATGGATGATGCAGATTGGACAAACACTCCTTCATTCACTTCAGGATATAAGCGCTGGTACGGATGGACACAGTGATTAATCCTGTAGGGTGACGGATAAAAAACAGGCACATAACAAGGCACCCAGACAACATGCAATGGAACCCCTCCCCGGTCACAGTTCTTCTTTTAATATATGTATAGAAATGAAAAAGAGAAGGTTTTATCAGAACCTCCTCTCTCATTGTTATTGATCTACATCTATTACTTTAATAGTTGAATCACTCTTAGGGAAAACGATTCTCAGAATATCTCCTTTAAAGGAAGCACTGCTCGCTGTATCTGCAACTCCGAACGGTATAGATATGATCCGCTCCCGCTGACTAAAGGACTCCGAACGATTATAATAAGAAACGTCTTCATCCTTCACTTCCTTCATATAACTGTCTTCAACACGGATTCTTAATTGGTTCCCTGCACGATCAATGCGAATTTGGTCTTTCCGGATATTTGGCAAATATGCTTCTACCGTTACATCTTGATCCGTTTCAAAGACTTCAACTGGAATGGTAGCCTGTTGAAAAAACTGACTTACATGTTTGATTGATTCATCAAAAAAGGAATCGACAGCTCTCACCATATCCTTAAAGCGCTGATCGAACAAATCAGGCAATTGGTCATGTTTTTCATTCATTTAGTTACACCTCTTCGCATAGAGTCTCCATTACACCATATGTCTCTACTTCAAAGAGGTGACACTCTTCATAAAAAAACAGACAATAGCCAATTAGCCGATCAGCATACTTCTTTTCTTATTGATGAAAATCCAATCCGGATTCTACCGCTTCAATATAACCTGCGCGGATAACAAAATCTCCGAATTTTTCCTGTTCCTTACGATCCTTTGCATAATGGAAGAATATCGGCTTCAATTCATTAATTATCTCTTCTTCCCCGATATTTTCTCTAAACAATTTGTTTAGTCGATCACCGGCAAATCCGGCCCCTAAATACATGTTATATTTTCCGGGCGCTTTTCCGATAAACCCAATCTCACCAAGAGCTGGG
Source organism: Halobacillus dabanensis (assembly GCF_900114165.1). GTDB lineage: Bacteria > Bacillota > Bacilli > Bacillales > Halobacillaceae > Halobacillus > Halobacillus dabanensis. Next base: position 312,429 of record NZ_FOSB01000005.1, on the reverse strand, counting down.
CGTGAGCACCCATTCGGACAACCAGACATACGGATAATGATTTCCTCATCAGACAAACCAGCTTCATCTAGTATTTCTTCCAGTTTATCTATTAAAGATGGCAGGTACCTTTCCGATTCTGCCATTGCCAAACCACACGTCGGCATAGCTACGCATGCCATAGAGTTTCTCCTTAGAGCCGAGTTATGCTCGCCACCTGTCAGTGCGTATTCTTTGATGAGAGCATCTATTTCCGGCTTATCTTCTTCCGCCACTTTTGAAAGCGTGACATTTTGGTTTGGTGTCAGTCGGAATTCACCGATTTGACTCTCTGCAATTTTACGTAACCCTTCTTTTAACCGGTAACCTTCTGAATCTTTGATACGTCCATTCTGGATAAAAAAGGTATGGTGCCAATGTCCATCTTCTCCTTTTACCCAGCCATAACGATCCCCATTATTTTCAAAATGATAAGGGCGCGATTCTTCCAGTTCCCATCCTAGACGGGAATTGAGCTCCTCAAGAATCCAATCTACTCCAAGGCGATCGATGGTATATTTAAAACGGGCGTTTTTCCTGTTGGAACAGTTTCCATAGTCGCGCTGGATGGTGAGTATTTTTTCAGCGACATCCACGACTTGATCCGGTGTACAAAAACCGATGACACGTGCGAGCTGAGGGTAAGTATTCGTATCTCCATGGGTCATCCCCATTCCTCCGCCAACTGCCACGTTAAACCCTAACAATTCTCCACCTTCCACAATGGCTATGAAGCCTAAGTCCTGGGAAAAGACATCTACGTCATTGGATGGCGGAACAGCCACCCCTATTTTGAATTTTCTCGGCAAATAAAGCGGACCATAAATCGGCTCAGCTTCTTTGCCATCAATGACCTTTTCTTCGTCCAACCAAATTTCGTGATACGCTTTCGTTTTCGGCAGCAAATGATCGCTCACTCTTTTAGCCCAATCGTATACCTCTGCATGGAGTTCTGACTGATTCGGATTAGAGTTGCACATGACATTTCGATTTACATCGCCACAGGCTGCGATTGTATCCATCAGAGCTGCATTCATGGCCTGTATACTATTTTTCATGTTCCATTTCAAAATCCCATGCATTTGAAAGGTCTGTCTCGTCGTCAGCTTCAGTGTCCCGTTTCCGTACTGATCGGCCAGTTCATCCATTGTAAGCCATTGGTCGGGTGTTGCGACACCCCCTGGTAAGCGGACACGGATCATAAACTGATAAGCAGGTTCTAATTTTTGCCGCTTTCTTTCATTCCTTAAATCTCTGTCATCCTGCATATAGCTGCCGTGGAATTTTAATAGTTTTGTATCTTCTTCCGGGATGCTTGCGCTGATGGGATCCTGGAAGCTTTCCACTAATGTACCTCTCAGAAAGCGGCTTTCTTGTTTAATTCGTTCCATCTCATCAGGCGGACCTTGTGGCGGCTGAACCGTTTTATTCTCAGACATTCAAATAACTCCTTTCTTCTATCAATATACGTCTCGTTGATAACGTTTGGTCTGACGAAGATCTGCTAGATAGTCATCTGCTTCTTCAGCGGAAAGTCCGCCTTCCTTTTTCAAAATTTCAAGCAGAGTATCTTGAACGTCTTTCGCCATGAATTTTTCATCTCCACACACATAGATGTGCGCACCTTCTTCCATCCATTCGTACAGTTCCCGACTTCTTTCAAGCATGCGATGCTGCACATACACCTTTTCCGATGTATCTCGCGAAAAGGCGACATCCATTCTTGAAAGGACGCCTTCTTTCAACCACTTTTGCCACTCTACCTGATAAAGGAAATCTGTAACAAAGTGCTGTTCTCCAAAGAACAACCACGACTTTCCGGAAGCTTCCACTTCTTCTCTTTCTTCAAGAAAAGCTCGATAAGGGGCGACCCCCGTACCAGCACCGATCATGATAATCGGAGTCTCATGGTTTTCCGGTAATTTGAAGTTTTGGTTTTTTTGTACAAAGACAGACAGATGGTCACCGGTATCCGTTCGCTCTGCACATTGCCCGGAACAGACGCCTGTTCTTTTGCGCCCATGCGCATCATATCGTAGTGCGCCAATAGTCAAATGGACCTCATCAGGGTTTGCCTTCAGACTGCTTGCAATGGAATATAAACGAACAGGGATTTTCCGCAGTACACTTAAAAACTGTTTTTCGTCAGCATTCCATGGTCCGAAATCCCTGACCAAATCCAGTAAATCCCTGCCATGAATGTACTCATTCACGCTTTCTCTTGATTCCAAAAGATCGGCTAATCCCTGATTCGACGTCCACGGTACCAACTTTTCCAGTAAAGGCTTAGTGAGAACAGTGATTTCAAAATGAGAAAGGAGTGCTTCTCTCAACGCTCTCACTTCCCCCTGTTTATTTACAGCAACGGACAGTTCAGGGTCCCATTCCATTTCTTCGATGAGTGCATCGACTAACTCCTCTTCATTTTGAGGATATATCCCTAAACTATCGCCAGGCTCATAATTTAATTGAGAGCCTTCGAGATCAAGTTCCAGGTGACGCGTCTCCTTGTTTGAACCACGTCCATTAAGATTGATATTTTCCAATACTTCCGCTTGAAATGGGTGGGATTTGGAATAGACAGGGCGGTCTGTGATACTTAAAGGAGCAAAATCAGCTTTGGAGTCTTCCGCCTTCGCGGTACTTCCTAACTGCTGCCAAACACCTGCCCACCACTCTTCTGCTGGTTCTTCGAAATCCAAGTCACAATCTACCCGGGGTTGAATGCGTTCTGCCCCGAGTTCCTCTAGTTTTTCATCGATTTCTTTTCCAGTCTGACAGAAGAATTCATAAGAGCTATCTCCTAAAGCGAGGACCGAGAATCGTACTCCCTTTAATTCAGGAGCTCGTTTGCTGTGTAAGAAATCATAAAAAGAAAGGGCGTTGTCTGGTGGATCCCCGTCCCCATGTGTACTCGTCAAAACCAATAAGTCTTCTACATTCTTCAATGCTTTCGGTTTAAAATCATCCATCGCTGAAAGCTGGACAGTAAAGCCCTGCTTTTTCAATTGTTCCGTATATCCTTCCGCTAACGATTGGCAATTTCCTGTATGAGATCCGTATAAAAGGGTGACACTTCGAGTGGAAACCTGTTCTGCTACACCCGTTTGAGGGGTGTCCTCATTGGCGGGAAGCTCCGATGTTTGTGCAGCAGCCAAGTATCCGCTCAACCAAATTTTTTGGTTTTCATTCAAAGAACCAAGCAGTTTATTCAAAAGGTCCACCTGGTCTTGATTGAACGGACTATTCATCACCTGTAATTGCAATCCATCCACCTCCATAGAAAAATTTTTTCCTACCATACTTATTTCTAACGCTTAGTTGCTCCCAGCAGGGGCATGATCTCGAAAATAGCGGTCAAGCTCAACGACCATCGCCCCCATTTTCGGTTTTTCAGGCTGGAGAACATTTGCAATTCCCTTGTCTTCCAGTTCTTTCGCTGTTACTTTCCCTACGGCTACAGCTAAGACATCCCTATTAAATGCTTCAATTAAATCTTTTTGATCCACTTCAGCGGCAAACAGGTTTCTCACTTGTGTTTTACTTGTGAAAATGGCCGCATCGATTTGACTCGATATAATTTCACTTGTTAACTCATCCAGCAAGTTCGGCACAGGAGCTTCAAACGAATAAGGTTTCGATAAATAAACGGAATAGCCGATATCCTCAAGGGAATGTTTAAGTAGGACATCATCCTGATTGTAAGCTTGAAGGAAGACCCTGCCCTTCCTTTCCTGATAGGATAGACGCTCAATCAAGTCTTTCATCGTTCCATCCTCTGAGATTATATGTGGAGACAAATTATTTTCCTTTAACCAATTCACCGTCTTTGATCCCCGGACAGCAAGGTTTTCCTTTCCCAATTTTTCTATGAATGCTCCATTTAAACCATGGTATTGGGCGGATTCTCCTAATGTCCTCCCCCCGATTCCTGTAGTTAAAATGACCCAGTCAAAATCTTCATTTAAAAAATCAGTCAAGTTTTGTTCACAAGTATCCTCGTTCAATATTTGTTTTCCTTGTATAGGAAGTACAGTAGATTCTCCCCCCATATTAGCAACAAGTCGTGCAATGGAATCTCCACTACGATCCGCTGCAATCCCGATTCGTTTATTTTTTAGTCCTGTCAAATTACTTCTCCTCTCTTGCCTTATGTATTTCCATTAACAGCTTCTGTTGGAAAGTTGGGTCTTGATAAGATTCTTCCAGCATTCTTTCAAGAAAATCATGCTGCACTTCTTTTGATAAACCAGATTGTTTAAGCAGCTGACGGCATTCAAATAAAAAGGCTACATAATTTTCATAGTCTGACGGAAACTCTTTTTCCAACCGTTTCTTTATACGGGAAGCAAGCATCGGACTGGCGCCGCCTGTCGATATAGCCATCGTCAGCTTCCCTCGAGAAACAATCCCTGGGAAATGAAGGTTTCCGCCATCCCCGCCATCAGCTCGATTAAGAAGAGGGACCTCACTCGCAGCTGCAGCGATTCTTTCATTTTCCTTATGATCATTCGTGGCAACGACCACAATAAACGCACCACTCAAATCGGCGGGTTCAAATTTTTTATTTTTCCATGTGATTTGAAAACAACGAAGTAATTGATCCAGTTCCTCTATGATATGAGGACTGATGATCGTTACATATGCGCCATGGTCCTTAAGCAATTTCGCTCTTTTAAACGCGACCCTTCCGCCACCGATAATCATGGCCTTTCGTTCTCTCACGTCTACCATCATCGGTGTCATTTCTTTCCCATACGGTCACTCCTCTTAGGAAGCACTATGCTCCTTGAATTTTTCCAAAGCTTCGTTGACCCGGTCTACTGTTGCACGGATCATGTTTGGATGATCATTGAGATAGGCCGCTAACTGTACGTCATGATTCTCTTCTTGTGCTGCTTTAATTTTCTGCTCCATCGATTGGATCAGGATACCAGTGAACCATAAATAAGGAAGGACGATGGTTTTCCCTTTTTTGTTCAAAGATGCCTGCAACCCCTCTTCGAACCGAGGTGATATGGCTGCAAGGTAACAGGTATCCACACGAGGGACCCCTGTCTTCTCCGCCAGCAAACTTGCAATTTTCTCAATGGAAGGTTTGGTGTCTGGATGACGGCTGCCTCTACCGACGAGCAGTAGGTTTGTATCTGTACCGACCGTGGTGTCCAGTTGGTGGATACGGTCCACTAAGACATCAACGATTCTGTCCTGGACTCCGAGGGGCTCGCCGTAAGAAAATTCGATTTGCGGATAACGCCCCTTGGCTTTGTCAATTTCTTCCGGGATATCCTCAAAATAATGACCGGCACTCAATAATAAAACTGGGAGGACGGCGATTTTGCCCGCCCCCTTTTCTACCAACCGTTCGATCCCTTGTAGAACATCCGGTTCGGCAAGCTCTAGAAAGCAGATTTCATATAGAGGGACATCTATTTCATTTTGAACGGTCAGAAGAAATTGCCGGGCCTCCTCTGTCGCTTCTTCTTTTCTGCTCCCGTGACTTACATATAGTACTGCTTCCATATATCTGACTCCTTTTTAACCTACAACAGATTCAATGACAGACCGGGCTTCTTCCTGTGATAAAGGTTCAAACCACTGCAGTTTTTCCCTGAGTTTCACAACCTCCCCTACGATTATCATGGAAGGATTTTTTACGTCGCGTGCCTTTTCGACAATATCCGTCAGTGTTCCTGAGACCGTCTTTTGTTGGTCTGTTGTCCCCCATTGGACGAGGGCGATCGGAGTTTCTGCCTTACGACCATATTTCAAGAGACGATCACAAATGTCCGGAAGTTTTTTTACGCCCATATAGATACAAAGAGTGTCCATACTTTTCACGACATGTTCCCAATATGCTTCCTCATCCACATCGAGCTTGCTTACTCCTGAAATAAACGCAACAGAAGAACTATACTCGCGGTGCGTTACAGGGATTCCTGCATAAGCAGGCGCTGCTATTCCTGAAGATATACCCGGAACAATTTCAAAAGGAATGTTCCTTCTTGCCAATTCTTCGGCTTCTTCTCCTCCGCGTCCAAATACGAAAGGATCTCCACCTTTCAAACGGGTGACCGTTTTTCCCTGAAGGGCATATTTGCACAGCAAATGATTGATGGTGGTTTGGGTCAAGGCATGGTGATCCGGCCGCTTGCCACAAAAAATCATTTCTGTATGTTCTCCTGCTTCCTCCAACAAATCTTGATTAATGAGCCTGTCGTACAATATGACATCGGCCTGTTGAATCGCTTTTAACCCTTTTATTGTGATCAAGTCATAATCCCCTGGGCCCGCACCTACAATATAAACTTTAGACATCCTCTTCCCCCTTGTTTAGATCCATCCTTTGTCTTCAAGCAGAATTAAGAGTTTTTCAGCACAGCTCTTTATGTCCATTTGGTGTGATTCTAATATCACATCAGGATGTTTGGGAGCTTCATAAGGGGAATCGATTCCAGTGAATCCTTTGATTTGCCCCTGTCTCGCTTTTTTATACAATCCTTTAGGATCGCGGGATTCACACTCGAGAATCGGACAATCGACGTAAACTTCTAAAAAGTCTCCCTCCGGCAAAGAGGCACGAACACGGTCGCGATCCTCCTGAAAAGGTGAAATGAAAGCCGTCAGAACGATTGTTCCACTATCGGCAAACAACTTAGAAACTTCACCGATCCGGCGAATATTCTCTTTTCGTTCTTCTTCTGAAAAGCCTAAGTCTGCATTAAGTCCGTGGCGGATATTATCGCCATCGAGTAAGTATGTGTGGATGCCTCGTTCATGCAAGAGGTGATTCAACTCATTTGCAATGCTCGATTTTCCGGAACCTGACAACCCTGTAAACCAAATAACTCCACTGTGATGACCATTATTCTCTCTGTAAGCTTGTTGGGTTACAGAGGTCTCATGCCATGTAATATTTTTTTCCACTGTCGTCACCCCTTTACTGTTTCCGGCTTTTCTTGAAGACCTTTAATTAAAATCTCTACCACTTCAGGACGACTGAACGTTTTCGGCGGCTTTTCACCGTTCCGTAAAAGTTCGCGCACTTTTGTGCCTGATAGAATGACATGGTCTTCTTTCCCGTGTGGACACGTTTTATGAGAAGCCATCGCTTCACAGGCCTTGCAGTAAAAGCTGTGTTCAAAGAATAGCGGCGTAATTTCCAGCTCTTCTTCTTCAAATTCACTGAAAATCTTTTGCGCATCATAAGTTCCGTAATAGTCGCCTACCCCTGCATGATCACGTCCGACGATAAAATGGGAACAACCGAAGTTTTTTCTGACGAGCGCATGGAAGATGGCTTCCCTTGGACCCGCATATCGCATAGCAGCATTGAAGACTGCAAGAGTGACACGGTCTTTCGGGTAGTAATGGTCAAGCAAAACCTGATAACTCTCCATACGGACATCACTCGGGATATCATCGCTTTTCGTCTCCCCAACAAGTGGGTTCAGGAAGAGTCCATCCACCGTTTCGAGAGCTGCTTTTTGAATATATTCATGCGCTCTATGGACAGGGTTTCTCGTTTGGAAACCGACGACCTTTTTCCAGCCTAATTGTTGGAAAAGTTTTCTTGAATCAACAGGGTCTAAATAAAACTGTTCTCCATGTTCACGCTCAGATCTTTCGAAAACTTCGATTTCACCTGCAACATAATAGTCGGGGCGTTCCAATAATTTTTTCACGCCGGGGTGGGCAGCATCTGTTGTCAGATAAACTTTTTCCGCTTCCCGTTTTTTGTCAGGTTTAAAAATATTGGAAATGGTGATGACACCGTAAACCGTCCCATCTTTCACAAGTTGTGCCTGATCATCTAGTACTTCCGCCTGCTCCTTAGTCACTGGTAGTGTGATAGGTATACTCCATGGAGTCCCATCTGCTAGTCTCATATTTTCAACAACGGAATGATAATCCGATTCATCTAAGAATCCTGTTAAAGGGCTGTAGGCACCATTGGCAATTAATTCGATATCACTCAATGCCATAGCATCCAATTCGATCCGTTTTTCAGGCAACTCTTCTGGTATTTGATCTCTCCACCTGTTAACTAACCTTCCACCGTGCGGACTAATGATTGACATATTGTTTCCTCCTTTTTACTGCTAGTCATTACCGGATGTGTGCAGACCACATTCCGTTTTATTGAAACCAGTCCATCTTCCTGAACGGCCTTCCCCAGTACTTTGAGTTGTACACGGGATACAACCGACACTCGGATAGTTCTGGTCGTGCAATTCATTGTATTCCAAGCTATTTAGTCGGATATATTGCCATACGTCATCCCATGTCCAGTGAATCAAGGGGCATACTTTGATCGACTTGAACCGTTCATCCTTATTGATATAATTTGTTTTACTCCTACTTGGAGACTGCTCTCTCCGCAAGCCTGAAACCCATGCGCCTACTCCTGATAACACTTCCTCCAAGGGTTTGATTTTCCTGATGTAACAGCATTGGTCCGGATCACGTTTCCACAATGCCGATCCATGCTTTTCTCCTTGTTCTTCTACCGTAAGGGACGGTTTTTTCATTTTAATTTGCAACCTGGGATACCTTTGCTTTACTTTTTCGATCAGTTGATAAGTTTCCTGGAAATGAAGACCTGTATCAAGAAAAACAACTTCAGCATCCGGTTTGGTTTTAGCTATAAGGTCAACCAGGACGACGCCTTCCGCTCCGAAGCTGCACGCATACACAATATCAGAACCATAATGATCGTACGCCCAACGAAGTACTTCTTTTGCACCTTTCGTGCTATCGTCAGTATTGATGCCCTCTAAAGGGTCGGTTGAAAAATGATGGTAAGTTACTTTCTCTTTATTCATTTTCTCCTCCTTTCGTAAAATAAAAAACCTCTCTTCTGGAATAAGAAGAAAGGTTAACTACATCAATGTGAGTCCATTCTCCTTATCTTTTCAAGCGCCCTACACTTGCTGGAATTGGCACAGTATCTCACCATTTCTTGGTAAAACCCGTTGCCGAGGCTTCAAAGGGCCAGTCCCTCCACCTCTCTAGATAAGAAAAGCTTATAAAATTTTCTGATAAAGGATTGGTATAAATCTTATGCTTCTTTCAAGGATATGTCAATCCCTTTTGAAAAAATTACTTTTTTTGATTTTTATTTTTTTCTAAGTATTGACAAAAGAATAATTGTCAGATAGTTTTGAATGTATTATTCAAGCAAAAAATTGAATCCTTATGAAGAGTCGGGGGAGGAAACTGGTCTGACGATCCCGCAGCAACCTCATGCAAGGTGCTCATTCCAGCAGACGATCGTCTGAAAGATAAGGAGAGGCTTACACATCCCTCTTCTCGATTGAAGGGGGATTTCGTTTGGTATCAAACAACCTCTTCATGCATAAAACCAAGTAAACTGATGTGTTTAATTACAAAACGAGAGGTGTCGATCATGCAGAAATTAATTTTGTTCTCTTTCGTAGGATTTTTTGCTCAACTGATGGATGGTGCTTTAGGTATGGGATTCGGCCTTAGTTCCTCTTCCATATTGCTTGCCTATGGCCTTGCCCCAGCTATAGCGTCCGCGTCCATTCATTTGTCCCAAGTTGCAACCACCGCAGCTTCAGGATTTTCTCACTATAAATTTGGCAATGTAGATAAAAGACTAGTCTTGACTTTAGCAGTCCCTGGTGCCATTAGTGCTTTTATAGGTGCTGCGTTGCTAAGCCGTATCCCTGGTGAAATAATCAGGCCATACATATCACTCTTTTTGTTGTGCTTAGGGGTTTACATTGTTATTCGATTTCTTTATTTAAATCGTGGAGCGAATGATTTAAAAAAGAAAAAGTCGTTTAAGAAACGGTTCATCTACCCGCTCGGTTTTGCAGGAGGATTTTTAGATGCCATTGGAGGGGGCGGCTGGGGGCCGGTCAATACACCAGTACTTCTATCCCGTGAAGGTTTAGATCCACGGAAAGTAATTGGTACAGTTGATACAAGTGAGTTTATTGTTACGATCTCTGCAACGCTTGGATTTTTAGTGTTCTTAGGATGGGAACAATTCAGCTGGCTACTAGTCTTCGCTTTTGTCATAGGAGGGGTTGTCGCGGCTCCGATTGCTGCCTGGCTTGTGCGGGTGATGCCGCCACTTGTCCTTGGAGTGCTAGCGGGAGGATTTATCATCCTGACAAATGTCAGGACATTATTGAACACCATCCCATTGGCAGAAAACGCTATATATTTTATTTATACATTACTTTTTTTCGGCTACCTCGTGACAATTGTACTATCCATACGTAAAAACATGGCATTAAAACCCATCTCTAGGTAAGATATAAAACATTTGGGAATATATTTTCTACCAAGAGATCAATAATACCCCATACTAAGAGGAAGGTCCTGCTACATCTGTTGTAACAAAGGGAAAAATGGTTGGTGGATTAATTCAAACTATCATCTTAGATGGACCTGATTCGGAAGCCAACTCAAAAAAAAACGCAGCCTTTTCCGGCTGCGTTTTTGGTGTCTCTATCTCTATTCGATAGAAAAAATATAGGAATAAATGGGTTGTCCACCATGATGGATTTCAACTTCCAGATCTTCAAATGTTTCTTCGATGTAAGATTCCAATGCAGAGACTTCCTCCTCCTGGACCCCTTCACCTGTCAGAATCGTTAAGATCTCGTCTTCATCTTCATCTACCATTTGATTCAACAACGTTTTTGCCGTTGTCAATGCATCTTTATCTGTAGCAGAAATTTTACCATCGGCAATTCCCATGAAATGGTCTTTCTCGATATTCAAGCCATCGATTTGTGTATCTCTGACTGCATAGGTAATCTGACCAGTCTTCACTTCTGACATAAGACTGATCATTTCTTGTTTATTCGCTTCAAGGTCTATTTCCGGATTGAACCCAAGAAGTGCGCTCATGCCTTGGGGAATGGTTTTTGTAGGAATGACTGCCACTTCTACTTCAGCCATTTCAGCAGCCTGTTCAGCAGCCATGACAATATTTTTGTTATTCGGCAAAATGAGTACGCGTTTTGCATGTGCTTCTTTGATTGCTTCGGAAAGATCCTGAGTACTTGGGTTCATCGTTTGTCCACCCTGGATGACTACATTCGCTCCAAGGCTCTCAAACAACTTTTTTATGCCGTCTCCCATACTCACAGTTACAATTCCGTAGTCTGCCTGTTCCTCGGCCTTCGGTTTTGCTTTCTTTTTATCCCCAACAAGGGATGTATGCTGTTCCCGCATATTTTCAATCTTCATATTGATCAAACTTCCGTACTTCTGACCAAGCGTCATCGCTTTCCCTGGATATTCCGCGTGAACGTGAACTTTGATCAGCTCGTCATCAGAGACGACAAGCAGCGAGTCACCGATTTCACTCAGCTCGTTACGGAATGCCTCTTCATCATAAGGATGCTCGGAAAGCTTTTCTTCTTCGAATTTAACCATGAACTCTGTGCAGTAACCGAATTCAATGTCTTCCGTATTCATGAAATCCTGGGCTAACTTATGGTGTTCTGCATTGACCATATCATCCATCGATACAGTGTCCTCGATATCAGGCAGCTCTTCCCCCTTCAAGTTAGCAAGAAAGCCCTCATAGATCGTCACAAGGCCTTGTCCTCCACTATCGACGACACCTACTTCTTTCAATACAGGCAGCAGCTCTGGTGTCCGTTTCAGTGATTCTTTAGCAGCAGCTACCACACCCTCCATGAATGGGATGAAGTCATTTTCCTCTTCTGCTAGATTGACAGAAGCTTCGGCAGCTTCTCTAGCAACAGTAAGGATCGTACCTTCCACAGGCTTCATAACTGCTTTATAAGCTGTTGTTACACCGCCTTGAAGCGCCTCTGAAAAATCTTTTGTGGATAGATATTCCTTTTCTTCTATGGCTTTTGCAAATCCACGAAAAACTTGAGAAAGGATGACTCCTGAGTTACCACGAGCTCCCATCAACAAACCTTTGGATAATGATTTTGCCACACCACCCGCATGATTTTCCTCAACTGACTGCACTTCTTCTGCTCCTGATGTCATAGATAAATTCATGTTCGTTCCTGTATCTCCATCTGGGACCGGGAAAACATTCAAGGCATCGATCATTTGGGAGTTCTGCTTCAGATGATGAGCCCCTTGCAAGATCATTTCAGCTAATGTTTTGCCATCTAACTTTTGTAAGGTCACGCTTGCTTCCTCCTTTGACTACAACCGCTATCTACTCGCTTGTCACGCGGACTCCCTGAATGAAAATGTTCACAGAGTCAACAGACAATCCGACTGTTTTGTTTAGTGTGTATTTTACTTGTGATTGGACATTATGAGCGACCTCAGAAATTTTCGTTCCGTAGCTCACGATGATATACATATCTATGTGGAGGCGATCTTCATCCTGTCTGACAACGACCCCTCTGGAAAAGTTCTCTTTACGGAGCATTTCAGATAAACCGTCACGTATTTGGTTTTTGGATGCCATGCCGACAATCCCATAACATTCTACGGCAGCTCCACCGGCAATCGTTGAAATGACTTCATTGCTTATTGTAATATGACCATATTGGTTATTTAAATCAACGGACATATAGATCCTCCTTTATAATCCTCATTTTCTCACCCTATTATAACACAAAAACGCTTTATGAATTTCTGTTCAATCATGAGAAAATGAGACGGATATCCCTACTATACTGTGTAACAATCGGCATGTTCTGTCAAGAAAAAATTCTTGATATAATTCATAGTAGATTATTGCAAACACTAACTCTATATGATAAAGTTACTAAGTATCTGATGATTTATGTATGTAACAGGAGGGATTTTCATGGCACGCAGAAGTGTTCTATCTGGTAAAGGTACACGTTCAGGTAACCACCGTTCACACGCGATGAACGCTAATAAACGTAAATTCAAAGCTAATGTACAAAAAGTTCGTATCCTTGTGGACGGCAAGCCTAAAAAAGTTTACGTAACAGCACGTGAACTTAAGTCCGGCAAAGTACAGCGCGTATAATTGTATTTGCAAGAGCTTTTACGCTCGCAAAAAAGCACCCTTTCCGGGTGCTTTTTTTGTACTTTAAGATTTCTAATTGGCATAATTCCAGCAGCTCCGGAGCGTAGCCCTTTGTATGGAGCTATCAAGACGCTTCTGCTCTTGACTATTTCAGCTACAATAGCCAGCACCCAAACACTTGAAAGCAGTTTGATATTCCTGAATAATAAAAATAAATTTATCATCCTGCCTTCTTTGCACCACCGTTTTAGTCCTAATCTTTTTTAAATGTACTTATGACTGCGCGTACTAAACCCCCAACAAACCGTGGGAGTTTAATCGTATAAAATTTCAAAGAGCCCCCTCCTCCTATATGAACTAATGCGAACTCCTTTTTCACCCTTTGTTAGGCAAGTCTGTACTTCTTATTACTAAGAGTATGCCTGACTTAAAAGAAAAAGTACCCGTATCTTCAATCAGTCTGTTCGAGATGCATAAGGTGGAACCGAAGGGCAGGTATGCTTTTTCTAAAGGATAGTAAAAGCCAACAAGTGTAAGTTCCTTCACGTCAAGCGTCACAGGAAGAAAAGAAATATACGGATATTGCTCAACCGCTTCAATTTTATGCTCTCCTGCCGTCACTAATTCCACCCTATTCTGTTGATCGATGATCGTCGCTTTCACCTGTTTCTTCATCAGGGGATAAAGAAGTTGAATATTAGCCTGAGAGTGATCGATTCTTCCACCTGTCACTCCGAATAATAGAATATGCTCAGGGCTTCTTTGAAGTGCCTTATTTATTGCAAGCTCTAAATCTGTTTCATCTTTTTCATCTGGGTAAATGATCATTTGCTGTGATATTTGTTCAATCTTTTTGAGGGAGGTTTCCGATACAGAATCGAAATCACCAATGGCAAGGTCTGGTGCGATTCCTTGCTCTACGAGAACTTCTGCCCCTTGATCAGCACCGATCCAATAACAATCCTCACAAGAAAATTCTTTCAAATCAGGAATGTATGACTTCGGTCCTCCTCCCACAACAACAACTCTATTCATTTATACCTCCACCCTTTCTAAACCAGTCATCCACACTTTTTATCTCTCCATACATTAACCGACCATCTACATAAACGAAAGCCTGTGGAGACTTGCCAGTTCCCCCGCAGGAAAGCGAGTCCTTCCCCAACGACCCTTAAACTCCCACAAACATCTCGGAATCAAGTCTTCAAGGCTACTGCTATTTAGTGGAAGATAGAAAAAACTCAAAGGATGAGCGGGCCATCCTTTGAGCAGGGATTTGAAGTCTTTATGAGGAAGCTCTGATCTCTTCAATCGCCTGTTTCCGATCTTCCTGGTTGAAGATAGCACTACCAGCAACAAGTACGTCTGCGCCTGCTTCTGTACACATTCTTGCTGTTGATGCTTTCACTCCACCATCGACTTCTATTTCAAAAGACAATTGATCTTCTTTGCGCCATTCTGCAATTTGGGTGATTTTTGGAATGACGGAATGAATGAACGACTGGCCACCAAAGCCAGGATTCACTGTCATCAATAGAACAAGATCGACTTCTTGTAGAATCGGACGAATCGTTTCTGCAGGTGTTGCAGGATTAATAACTACCCCAGCTTTCACACCATGACTCTTAATCAATTGAATCGTACGATGAAGGTGGGGGCACGTCTCCTGATGAACAGTGATGATATCGGATCCAGCTTTAGCAAAAGCTTCAATATACTGATCTGGATTTTCTATCATCAAATGCACATCTAATGGCAAATCTGTTACAGGACGGATGTGCTCGACAATTAATGGGCCAATGGTAATGTTCGGTACAAAGTGCCCGTCCATAACATCCACGTGTATATAATCGGCTCCGCCACGTTCCACATCTTTAATTTCTTCTCCCAGTTTAGAAAAATCAGAAGCTAAAATGGATGGTGCAATTTTTGTCATAGCTAATACCTCGGCTTTCTGTTCTGTATTTCTTGAAGGAAGTGTAAGTAATGGTCATATCGTTTTTGAGATATCTCCCCTTCTTCCACTGCTGACTTCACAGCACATTTAGGTTCTTTGTTATGCAAACATCCCCGGAACTTACAGTCGTTTTGAACTTTAACAAATTCAGGGAAGCATTCTGGTAACTGTTCAAGCTCTAACTCACTGAATTCCAGGGAGCTAAAACCGGGGGTATCTGCCACGAGACCTTTTGAAATTTCATAAAGTTCGACATGCCGTGTCGTATGCTTGCCACGACCAAGACTCTCTGATATTTCATCTGTGTCGATGGATAGTCGCGGATCAATGGAGTTGAGCAAGGATGATTTCCCAACACCGGATTGCCCGGCAATAACCGTCGTCCGATCAGCCAAATGAGACTCGATTTGATCCATAGTTTCGGAATCGTTCACAGCAGATAAAATAACCGGATATCCGATTTTTTCATATAGGTGCTTATAGTTTTCCATCACTTCCACTTGCTTTTCATCCAATTGGTCCATTTTCGATATAACGATAAAAGGTTCGATCCGATTTTCCTCTACAAGAACGAGAAAACGATCCAATAATAACGCATTGAAGTCAGGGTGCACAGCTGAAGTTACGATTAAGGCTTGGTCGACATTGGCAATAGGAGGCCGCACTAGCTCATTTTTCCGTTCATTAATAGAAAGAATATACCCTTCTTCACGATTATCGGCTTTAAATTCGACCATATCCCCGACAAGGGGGGATACTTTCTTTTTACGAAAATTCCCGCGTCCCCTACATTGATACACTTCTCCTTCATAGAGAACGTAGTAGAATCCGCTCAATGATTTTATTATTTTTCCTACTGGCATTTTTTCACCTTCTTAATACGATACTTCGCCTTCATCAATGACTTCCCCATCTCTTACTACCCTATATGTCGCTTTTGAATTCGGTTCGATTGTAAATGTCACGTTATACGTCTTTGTTTCCGTAATGACTTCGTCAATGACAGGTGTTGCTTCATCCGTATCCGCATCATTTACATAGATTAAGACTTGTTGACCTTCTGGTTCTGCCGGTTCTTCCTGTTCACCTTCGTCTGTTTGTTCGCCCTCCTCAGCAGGGGCTTCATAAGGCACTTCGATTTCACGCGTTTCTTCTCGAAGAGGTTGTGGTTCAGGTCCTTCAGAGACAACTAGATTAACGGTTTCCCCTTCTTCCACCTCGGTAAACGCGCCTGGATCCTGATTAATGACTCTCCCTTCCCCGACATCCCCGGAATAATCATAACTAACCTCTACATCAAGACCTCTTCTTTCTAAATAATCCTTTGCATTTTGTTCTGTTACACCCTCTAGATTACTAAGTTCGAACTTGGGTGGACCGCTACTGACCTGGAAAGTGACTTCTGTATCTTCTGGAATGACATTCTCCCCAGGGCTTGGTCTCACATGCTCAAGGATTTCACCTGCCGGTCGATCACTAGGAGCAGAATAAGAGCTGATTCCGCCATATCCTTTGCTCTCCAGCTCTTCCTTCACTCTCTCAAATTCCTCCCCCGTATAATCAGGGAATTCCACCCGCTCTTTCCCATTACTAAGATAAACGGTCACCTCGGAGCCCTCTTTGACTGTCATGCCTGCTTCCGGGTCTGTCTCAATAACATCTCCCTCCTCGACATCTTCAGAGAAGCGAGTTTCCCTTACCACATTTAAATTCAAGTCACTTAGTTCACTGTAAGCTGTCTCATATTCCTCTCCGGCAAGGTCTGGTATATCTACATCCGCTGGTTGTATTATTCCTGGGATTGTAAATAAAGCTACAGCTCCTCCGATGATCAACAATAAAAGGAGGGTGAGAATCCACGGCCAAAAACGTCTTTTCTTCGTTTTTTTCCCTTTAGGGGCCTGTTCTTCTTGCTTAGTTTCTTGATAGGTCTTCGTTTGTGTCGTTGAGGCTGTATTTATAGGCTTATGGTCACTAGTGTTGATGATTGTGTCCTCATTAGGTGAATCCCCATAAGAATCATTGGTGATGACAGGAATAGCCTTTGTTTTTTCCTCTTCTTCATCTTCGGGCAGTGTAAACGCTGGTTCATTTTCCCTATGAGGTTCGAGGGATGTTTCAATGTCATGCTCCATTTCCAATACCGATTCAAAACGATGGAAAGGGTCTTTAGCCGTAGATTTTAATACAATATTTTCAACACTTTGAGGTATTTCTGCATTCCATCTTTTCGGTGATGGCGTTTCATGTTGTAAATGTTTAAGTGCGATCGAAACTGGTGATTCGCCAGAAAACGGCAATCGACCTGTCAACAGTTCAAAGAATACGATGCCGAGCGAATAGACATCTGATTTTTTTGTTGCCATCCCGCCTCTTGCCTGTTCAGGTGATAGATAATGCACGGATCCTAAAACGGAATTTGTCTGAGTTAAAGCCGTCGCACTCAATGCCATCGCAATTCCGAAATCGGTCACCTTCACATGCCCATAGTGATCGATCAGGATATTTTGAGGTTTGATGTCTCTGTGAACGATGCCATTATCATGAGCATGGGAAATTGCAGATGCAATCTGTCTCATAATGTCAACGGCTTCTGTTACATCTACAGGGCTGTGTTGCTGAATATACTGCTTTAATGTCATACCGTCCACATATTCCATGACCATAAAGTAAATATCATCTTCTTCCCCGACATCATAAATATTTACGATGTTCGGATGAGAGAGACTTGTGGCCGATTGTGCTTCTCTATGAAACCTGGCAATGAATTCCTCATCATTTCCATGTTCCAGCCTCAATACTTTAATGGCGACTTCCCTGTCCAATATCGTATCATGGGCAAGATAAACGTTCGCCATACCGCCACCACCGATCATCTCTTGAACTCGATAACGGTCATTAAGGAGACGGTTATTCAACATTATTCCGCACCTTCTTTCTCAGTAGGCGAGTGATAATGGACGATGGCTAGTGTAATATTGTCCTCTCCACCACGTTCATTGGCAAGAGTCACCATTCTTTCTGCGAATTGTGACCATTCTCCCTGAAACGACTGAAACTCACCGATTTCTTGATCGCTGACTTTGTTCGTTAAACCGTCCGTACATAATAATAGACGGTCACCAGATTCGAATTCTAATGTCTTCACATCCGCAGTCAAATCGTATTCCGTTCCGAGGGCTTTGAGAAGGACGTTCTTGCGAGGGTGTTGTTCTGCCTGTTCTTCGGTAATTTGACCTGAACGGACAAGTTCGTTCACAAGGGAATGATCCTCTGTAATACAACTGAACCCATAGGTATTAGCAAAGTAACAACGACTGTCACCAATATGACCAATGGTAGCAAACTGATCTGTACATATGGCAACCACAACGGTCGTGCCCATCCCGGCACACTCTTCATGTTTTTCAGCATATGTCTTGATATCATTATTGACGGTAAGGACAGCTTCTTTTATCCACTTTTCTGCTTCATCTGGTGTTTCTATTTTTTCGGCTTCAAGCCACATTTTATGTAAATGAGAAGTTGCCATCTGGCTTGCCACGTCCCCAGCCTGATGACCGCCCATTCCGTCTGCAACGATGGCAATTGTTTGTCCGGCATCATTCTTGAAAACGCCGCCAGCATCCTCGTTATGATTTCTGACTTTTCCTTGGTCCGTAAGATAATAGCCTATCATGGTCTCACCTACCTCTTTTTTTACGTTCTGACATTTGACTTATGGGGATAAATGTCAGAACGTTCCTTTTCTCTCTTTTCCTTTGCACTCTGTTATCGATGGTTCGCAATGGAAATGGGAGGAAAGCTGCTACCCTTATTGCAACCTCCCAACACCTCTTCTATCTGCAGGGATTCATTCTTTTACTAATCTCGTCAAGAAAAACCCATCTGTATCCCATTCTTGTGGGAACAATTGTAGTCCTGTTTCTGTTCTACCTATGGATTGCTGCAATGAATCTGGCAAATCATCAAAAAATGTCGGATCCACACGGAAATCCGGATGGGTAGCAAGGAAATGTTCGACCGCTTCCTCATTTTCATGACGATCGACGGTACATGTACTATAGACGAACTTGCCTCCTGATTTTAATAATGGAGCAAGTTCAGAAAAAAGGTCATCTTGTATTTTTCTTAAAGAATAGATGTCTTCTTCTTTTTTATGGTATTTGATGTCCGGCTTTCCTCTTAGGACACCAAGTCCTGAACAAGGGGCGTCCAATAGTATACGATCGAAGGAGTTAGCCTTATGTTTTTCACTCAGCTTTCTTGAATCAGCCTGATTTGCTGTAATCGATGTTAGTTGCAGTTGTTCCGCCTTTTTGCTGACCAGCTTTGCCTTTTTTTTCATGTAAGTCATATGCCAAAACTTCTCCTTGATTGGACATTTTTTCAGCAATGTGGGTTGTTTTCCCTCCAGGCGCACTGCAAGCGTCAAGCACTGTTAAATCTGAGTCCAGGTCCATCATTTCTGCGACCAGCATAGAACTCTGATCCTGAACAGTAAGATATCCATCTGTAAAAAGCGGATGAGAGAGGATCGCGCCTTCAGCCACAATGAACCCTTGCGGAGAAAACACACTTTCTTCTACTTTATATCCATCTTCCCGTAATCGCTCCATGGCCTTCTCCCGGCTTATCCGGAGTTTCTGGACGCGAACAGATATCGGCAAGTGATGATTATTCGCTTCACACATCGCTTTCGTTGTATCGTATCCATATTGATCTACCCAGCGGTTCACAAGCCACTCCGGATGACTTGTTTCAATGGCCAAACCCTTCAGGGGATCGTCAATTTTGTCTAAGGATTGCACGCCCTTTCGCTGGACGTTTCGTAAGACGCCATTCATAAAGGATGAAATCCCTTTGTGGCCACGTTTCTTAGAAATTTCAACCGCTTCATGGATAATCGCATGATCAGGCACTCTTTCAAGGAAAATCATCTGATAAACGGACATATAAAGCAGCCAACGAACCCAGGGCTTGATTTTCTTTTGTTTCCCGATATATGGTTGGATATAAAAATCAATCAAGTCTCTGTGTTGGAGAGTTCCATAAACAATTTCAGTCAAAAGCCCTCCATCCTGGCGGGAGAGTCTTTGTTTAGAAATTTCGCGGTCAAGTAAAACATGACTGAATCCCCCTTGTTCTCCGATACGGGTTAACAGATCCAGGGCCGATTCTCTTAAAGCATACTTAGTCATTCTTCTCCCCCAGACGTTCCCCGACTTCTAACGATTGTCCGGCGCCATTGATGAATGCTTGCCCATCCATCTTCTTCTTGCCTGACGGTTGGAGCGACACAATCTTTACAGCCTGATTTCCACCTGTTGCAACCAATATCCCATCTTCCTCGATCCGTACGACCGTTCCAGGTTCTTCTTTGAATGTACCATTTACTTTTTCTGCCCACCAGATTTTCAATGGTTTCCCTTTCCAGAACGTATACGCAACCGGCCATGGATGCAATCCTCTTACATGATTATAAACCGTTTGTTGATCGTTCGACCAGTCGATCAGTTCCTGCTCCCTTTTTATATTAGAAGCAAATGTCACTTTGGATTCGTCTTGTGCTTCCGGTGTAATTCGACCTGTTAATAAATCAGGAAGTGTTTCTGCTAGCAGATCCGCTCCCGCTACAGCCAGTTTATCATGCAATGTTCCGACATGATCACTATCTGCTATCGGGACTTTCACTTTTGATAGCATATCCCCTGCATCTAAACGCTTTACCATATACATGATCGTAACCCCAGTCTCTTTTTTACCTTCTAAGATACTGTAGTGGATTGGTGCGCCCCCGCGGAATTCCGGTAATAAGGATGCATGGACATTAATACAGCCGTATTCTGGTTGTTCCAGAAGCGCTTCAGGCAAAATTTGACCAAAGGCCGCCGTAACAATCAGGTCAGGTTCATAAGCCAGGACCTCCTGATACTCATCTTTGATTTTTTCTGGCTGGAATACGGGAATCCCGTGCTTCTCTGCCGCCACTTTGACCGGCGGAGGTGTCAATGTCTTCTTTCTTCCTTTCGGACGGTCTGGCTGCGTGGTTACTAAGACGACGTCATATCCTTCTTCTATGATGCGATCAAGGACAGGTACGGCAAAATCCGGTGTCCCCATAAATGCGATTCTTGTCATGACATGTGGCTCCCTTCTTGCTACATCAACTGATACGGTTGAAAATCTACCGTGATCTGTAATCCATTTTCCTGTTTCATTTCATCTTCATAGTAATGCAATATCCGTTCAACGAATTTACGTTGCTCTGGTTCTTTCTTATATTTTACCATGCATTGGTAGCGATATCTATTATTGATACGGGTCAGGGCAGACGGGGTCGGTCCAAGTACATACGCCTGATCCGACAGCTTCTGTTGCATGAACATCGTAATTTTTTGAGTCACTTCCTGAACCTTCAGTTGATTTGGATGAGATATCGTAAACAATGTAAGGAAATAATAGGGCGGATAACGAAACGCCTTTCTCAATTTCATCTCTTCATTGAAAAATTGTTCATAATCATACTGACTTGCGAGCTCGATACTATAATGTTCCGGGGTATAAGTCTGGACCACCACTTCTCCTGCTTTTTCGTGCCTCCCCGCTCTACCACTTACCTGGGTGAGCAGTTGGAATGTTTTTTCTGAAGCCCGGAAGTCAGGTAAGTTCAGAAGTGCATCGGCGGCAAGGACACCGACGAGGGTGACATTACCAAAGTCTAACCCTTTTGCGATCATTTGAGTACCTAACAGGATATCAGCATTCCCATCCCCAAACTGTTTAAGTAGACTTTCGTGTGCCCCTTTTCTTCTTGTTGTATCTACATCCATCCGAATCACCCGTGCTTCGGGAATTAATTCTTGCAGGGCTTCTTCGACTTTTTGAGTGCCTGTACCGAAATAACGAATCGTCTTACTTTCACATTCCGGGCACTCTGTCGGCATCTGCTCTTCATGGGAACAATAGTGGCATTTTAGACGATTCTGCCTTTTATGATACGTTAAAGCTATGTCACAATGAGGGCATTCGCTCACATGGCCACAATCCCGACACATGACGAACGTGGAATAGCCACGCCGGTTGAGGAAAAGGACCACCTGTTCTCCTCGGGATAAGCGCTCTTCTATTTTTTCCCTCAAAGTGATAGAAAACATCGAACGGTTCCCGCTGTGCAGTTCATCTCTCATATCGACGAGTTCCACTTCCGGCATTACAGATTCGTTCATCCGTTTACTCATCGTCAAGAGCTGATAGTTCCCCTTCACAGCCCTTGCGTAACTTTCAAGAGCAGGGGTCGCGCTTCCAAGTACGACAGGACACTTGTGCGTCTTTCCTCTTTCTACCGCTACATCTCTTGCATGATACCTGGTCCGGTCTTCTTGCTTGTAACTTGTTTCATGTTCTTCATCGATGATAATTAAACCGAGTTTAGTAAAGGGAGCAAAAATAGCCGACCGTGCTCCTACCACGACCTGGACTTCTTTACGCTGGATCTTTCGCCATTCATCATATTTTTCTCCTGCTGATAATGCACTGTGAAGAACAGCGACTTTAGAACCGAAACGCCCTTTAAATCGTTCGACCATCTGAGGGGTAAGGGCGATTTCTGGTACAAGCATGATGGCTTCTTCTCCTCTGTTGATCACTTCCTGGATGGACTGCAAATAGACTTCTGTTTTTCCACTACCGGTTACGCCATGTAATAGGAAGACATCATGTGTCCGTTCTTCAATCGATTGCAGGATCGGTTTTATGGCTGTTTCCTGCTCTTTTGTAAGTGGGAAAGGTTCTGTTCTTTGAAATTCTCGATCACCATAGGGATCACGAAAAATCTCCTTTTTAAACTCACGGATGATTCCCTTGTCTACAAGTGGTTTCAAAGAAGCATTGGTTGTAGATAACACTTCCAATAGCCGCTTCTTTTCGATGGTTTTTGGATATTCCAGGAAAAATTCTATGATCGTGCGTTGTTTTTTCGCTTGTGGTGGGAGATCGACAAGCTTTTCCTCCAGGTCCATACCATCACTTACCGGTTCCACCATCGTTGTTGTTTTTTTCGTTTCTCTGCTTTTCACTTCATAATGGACATCGACTTCGCCCTCATTCATATGTTTGCGGAGGGTGTGGTAACTGATGCCTGATTGCTCGAATTCCTCAAAGTCCACGACTATCCTTCCAGCAAAAAGAGTGTCAAGATCAGTACCTAGCGACTCCTCTGTCAGCTTCCACAATTCTTTTCTGTATTTTGCCTTCATGACTTGTGGGAGCATCACTTGCAGACAGGAAATATAGTAACTGAGGGTGTTTTTAGACAGCCACTTCCCAAGCTGCAACAATTCTTCGGTCAATGTCGGGATCACATCAAGAACATCTGTGATTTTTTTGACAGAAGTAAACGAACTTGTTTCCGATAAAGAGATGACATATCCCAAAATCTTCCTTGGCCCGAATGGAACGATTACACGCACACCAGGCTGGACAATCCCCTCAAACTTCTCGGGAATTTTATAATCGAAGGGCCTGTTCGTATTTTGGGAGGCCACATCAACGATGACGTTTGCTATCAACGCTCTTCACCCTTCTTTATCTCATCGATCGCCTCCGAGAGGATGTTATGAGCGAGTTGATCTTTACTCATTAAAGGAAACTCCTGGTCTTTCCCTTTCCTGGTGATTAAAAGGGAAACGTTTGTGTCTGTACCAAAGCCTGCCCCTTCTTCTGAGACATTATTGATGACGATAGCATCCAGGTTTTTCTTTGCAAGCTTCTCCCTTCCATAACGCTCCGGATCATTCGTTTCTGCCGCAAAACCAATCAAATACTGATGTTCTTTCCTTTGGCCCAGCTCCATCAATATATCTTTGGTACGTTCCATCTCTACAACATAGTCATCAGAGGACTTCTTCATTTTATGATCAAACGTCAGTTTAGGCCGGTAGTCCGCTACTGCTGCTGACTTAATGACGATATCCTGTTCTGGATACGCATGTATTACTTCCTCATACATCTCTTGTGCTGTAGTAATGGGGACGACACGGACGTCGGCAGGTGCATCGAGCGCCACTGGTCCTGATACTAACGTAACTTCCGCTCCCAGCAAAGCTGCCTGTCTAGCCAGTGCATATCCCATTTTTCCTGTCGAAGGATTGGTGAAATATCTTACAGGGTCTATTTTTTCACGGGTAGGACCCGCGGTAATCAGGACTCTTTTCCCTTTTAATGGTTGTGGTTTGCTATACTCCGTCTGTAATACTTCAACGATGGATTCAGGCTCTTCCAAGCGGCCTTTTCCGACATATCCGCATGCAAGATACCCTTCCCCTGGTTCGATGAAACGGAAGCCCCACTTCTCCAGTTGTTGCATATTATTCATTACACTAGGATGTTTGTACATGTGAACATTCATCGCTGGTGCGATATAGACTGGTGCTTCTGTCGCAAGTAATGTTGTCGACAGCATATCATCCGCAAGCCCTCCTGCAAGCTTGCCGATCACATTGGCTGTAGCTGGTGCGATTAAAAACAGGTCTGCCCAGTCAGCAACATCGATGTGCTGTATTTGAGAAGCATCTTGTTCATCAAATGTATCGGTATAAACAGGTTGTCGTGATAAAGCCTGGAAAGTGGTAGGTGCTACGAATTTTTGAGCACTGGCGGTCATGATCACTTTTACGACAGCTCCTGCCTGGACGAGTTTACTTGTGAGAGCAGCAGCTTTATATGCGGCGATTCCACCTGATACTCCTAGTACGATCTTTTTCCCTTTCAACATCTGACAGACCCCTTTACTAAAAAATGTTTCCCCCTAAAACACGTAGGAAAAGCCGCGCTGATTGAATCAAGAAGCGCGGCTTTTCCTACGTCGTTTTCATGTTCTTATGTGGTTTCTGTACGAGTCTGGATTTCATCCGAGTCGATATAATTCAATTTACCGTTTTGGATTTCTTCCAGTGCCACACCGACTTGCTGGTGGGAAGTCGGATTATCGATCATCGGCGCACTTCCTTGTTTCAATTCACGCGCTCTTCTTGCAGATAAGGTGACAAGGGTATATTTGGATTTGATTTGTTTTTGTAAAGAATCAATGGATGGTTCTAACATCATGATTATTCATCCTCCAATGCTTTTTTGTATTGATGGGCGACACGTTCACGTTTACAGTGCTCACTAGCGACAATCGACTTCACCTTAGTTACGGCATTGTCGATCTGATCGTTGACGACGACATAATCATACGCATCCATCATATCAATTTCTTCTTTTGCTGCTTTCAGGCGGTTTTTCACCTTTTCTTCGGTTTCCGTTCCACGGTTGACGATACGGTCTTTCAGTTCTTCCAAAGATGGTGGAATTAAAAAGACGAACACGCCTTCAGGGAAGTTCTCCCGTACTTTGAGTGCTCCTTGAACTTCGATTTCTAAAAAGACATCTTTGCCTTCATTCAATGTCTGTTCAACATACTGACGTGGGGTGCCGTAATAGTTTCCCACGTATTCCGCATGTTCAATCAACTGTCCTTCACTAATCAATTTCTCAAATTCGTCTCTTGATTTGAAGAAATAATCAATACCGTCCACTTCCCCTTCACGCGGCTCACGGGTCGTCATGGAAATGGAATATCGCAAATCGGTCGATTGGTCGAATA
Organism: Halobacillus dabanensis; assembly: GCF_900114165.1. GTDB lineage: Bacteria > Bacillota > Bacilli > Bacillales > Halobacillaceae > Halobacillus > Halobacillus dabanensis. Next base: position 286,824 of record NZ_FOSB01000005.1, on the reverse strand, counting down.
AAGCTTTACGAACGGTTCCTTTACCGACACCTGATGGGCCGGAAAGTATGAATAAAATCCCTTTCTGATCAATCACTGCAAAAAGTCCTCCTAATTTTCATCTGAGATCTCGTCGTTACTGATGACTCGCTGCCCGACAGTTTCCGGTTGTACAGCAGAAAGGACGACATGATCACTATCTGTAATAATGACCGCACGTGTACGGCGACCATATGTAGCATCTACTAATTTATTATTGTCACGGGCGACCGTGATGATACGTTTGATCGGAGCGGATTCCGGTGAAACGATCGAAATGATGCGGTTTGCAGAAACAACGTTTCCAAAACCGATGTTAATTAATTTCAAACTCAAGGCTGACTCCTCCTTCTAGACCAAGCACTTCTACTCAATAACTCTATTATATGAAAAAAACAGGGCGAAACACAATTGTTATTCGATATTTTGCACTTGTTCTTTCATTTTTTCAATTTCACTCTTCAAATTCACAACGGTCTCCATCACCTGACCATCATTGGATTTCGAACCGATCGTATTCACTTCTCTGTGCATTTCCTGAACAATAAAATCCAGGCGGCGGCCGATAGGTTCTTCCCTCTCTAGCGTTTCCTCCAATTGGATCAGATGGGACTCTAGACGAGTCAACTCCTCTGTCACGTCCCCTTTCTCAGCCAGGAGAGCGACTTCCTGAAGAATTTTCGTGTCATCAGGACGGATTTGTTCCCGGGTATACTCCTCCACACGGTTACGAATTCTCTCTTTGTACGCCTCAATAACGATAGGACGGCGATCATCGAGACTGCGAATGGACTCCCTGACATTATCGACCCGAAGGCTCAAGTCCTGGTGTAACTTTTTGCCTTCCTGGATTCGCATATGCAGCAGCCGCTCAACAGCATCCTCTGCAGCTTGCAACAACACGTTCTGTAGAGCATCAGAGTCTACCTGTGCTTCTTTTTCTGTAAATATATCCTCTAACTTGGATACCATATCAATAGATATATCACCCGTCAAATTGTATCGATTCTTGATTTCCTGTAAACGATCGATATACTGATCCACTCTTGACCAATCTACATCGATCTTTTTATCAAAGAGCGCCTGCCCTTCAAGTGTTACAATGACATCCACCCTGCCACGGGACAATTCTTTTTTCACCACTTTTTTCAACCGGTCATCCAGGAACATCAATGTACGGGGACTTTTTATTGCTACATCCAGAAAGCGATGATTGACAGCTTTGATCTCTACATCTATCTGGGTATCACCGACTTCCACAGCAGCCTTGCCATAACCTGTCATGCTCTTTACCATTCGACTATCACACCTATATATGTAAATTAATCTATTTTCTTTATTTTATCAAAGCCCCATCTCTGTGGCGAATAATTGTCCCTGCACAAGGAATATTCTTAGAATTAACCGGACCAAACATGCTATACTTTTTACAGTAGAGAGGTGAAGACCATGTCTTTTGACGGAATTGTAACCCGGGCGATCACTAATGAGTTGAATGAAACGATCCAGTCCGGACGTATTATGAAAATTTATCAGCCAACAGAAACGGAACTTGTATTCACAGTCCGTTCACAGAGAAAAAAACACACCCTTCTGTTGTCCGCTCACCCGAGCTATGCTCGCTTCCATTTGACGGATGACCAATATCATAACCCAAAAGAGCCTCCGATGTTGTGCATGCTGCTTAGAAAGCACTTAATCGGCGGGTTCATTGAAAGGATTGAACAAGTAAGTATGGAACGGATCGTCAAGTTCCATATCCGCACACGTAACGAAATCGGCGATGAAACAATGAAGACACTAGTGATTGAAGTGATGGGAAAACACTCTAACATACTGCTAATCGATGAAGAACAAGGCCATATGCTTGATAGCATCAAACACCTGCCCCCTTCACAAAACCGGCACCGTACGATCATGCCGGGACAGCCGTATAAACTTCCCCCTGAGCAAGGTAAAATCAATCCTGTAGATCTGGACCCGGACACATTCATAAAGAAACTGGACTTCAATTCCGGTAAGATGGACAAACAAATTTTGAATATCGTCATGGGCTTTTCCCCATTGGTGACGAAAGAAATTGTCCATCAGGCGGGTCTCGGAGGGCCTGCTGCCTATAAAGAAGCTTATAGCGAAGTCAGAGATCGGATTATCGAGCATCGCTATGAGCCCCAAATACATCGGACAGACAAAGAACAATTTTATGTGGTCCCTCTTCATGCATTTTCAGGTGAAGTAGAATCCTTTGCTTCTGTCAGCGCCATGCTGGATGATTATTATTCAGGAAAAGCGGAACGCGACCGTGTGAAGCAGCAGGCTGGTGATTTACATCGCTTCTTGAAAAACGAACGCGATAAAAATAAAAGAAAAATCAAAAAGCACGAAGAGACCATGAGGAAATCAGAAGCAGCTGAAGATTACCAGCGTCTTGGTGAACTTTTGACAGCTCATATGCATATGGTCAAGACAGGCGACGAGTCCGTAACGATCATCAATTATTATGACCCTGATCAATCGGAACTTACGATCGAATTGAACCCCAACAAGACACCAAGTGAAAATGCACAAAGTTACTTCCAAACCTATACGAAATTAAAAAAATCTAAAGAAGTCGTGCAAAAAGAAATTCAAAAAGCTACCGATGAAATCCTTTACTTTGAGAGATTGATCCAACAAGTGGAATCAGCGCGGGAAGAGGATATAGAAGAGATTCGGGAAGAGTTGCGTGAACAAGGATACTTGAAGAAAAAACCGGCTGCAAAAGGAAACCGGAAAAACAACCAGAAGAAACCGGCACCGGAAAGCTTTCAATCCAGTGACGGTACGTTGATTTATGTTGGTAGAAACAACAAACAGAACGAATACTTGACGAACCGGATGGCAAACAAAATGGACATTTGGCTGCATGCGAAAGATATTCCCGGGTCACATGTAGTGATTCGCGATGAAGAACCCAGTGAAGACACTCTGTTCGAAGCCGCTCAACTTGCTGCCAATTTCAGTAAATCAAGTAAGTCCTCCTCTGTTCCTGTAGACTACACAAGGATCCGTCATGTGAAGAAACCCTCAGGAGCGAAGCCAGGCTTTGTGACTTACGATCAGCAACAGACATTGTTTGTAACCCCTGATGCTTCCTTCGTGAAAAAGTTAAAAATGCAGGACTGACCGATGACCTCCGTTCCTAATTAATGGAACGGAGGTTTTTACATATCCGACACCTCATGAGACAAACTATATCAAGCACCATCAAAAGGAGGCTAGGAACATGCCGAAAAATTCTAAATCCAAACGAAATCCAAAGAAAAGCAGAGATGCTGTCCAGCCGAGTACAGGAGAAGGAAGAATTTCCATCTCTAAAGCCGGTAAACCTTTCAACGAAGAAGAAAGATAACAGATGTAGGAAAAGGAACATCCTCAAAAAAACAGTGTTAAAATATAAAAAAGCACGAACAGAGACTACCGTTCGTGCTTTCATTCCCTTTCTTCTTTTCTCTCCACACCGATCCGTGCTCCAATCATCATCAGTGTCTGGTTGATTTTCCACACATAGAACAAGTGGTGGACGAGATCTCCCTGCCCATCGTTGTGCCCTGGAGCATAGCGCTCAATGGTCTCCCTTTCAGCATGGAGGTCATATAAAGTCCCTTCTCCCCCTTTGTTTTCAATAACAGAACAAAGTACCCTAATATTGTGACAAAACTTTTCCTCCATCATTTGAAAAGCTTCGTGTACTTCCTTGGAGTAATGAAAATTTTTCTGATAAGAAGAGGCTACTAATTGCTTGGCATAATAGTTGATGGCTATGAACATCGTCAACAACCTGGGAAGGTCTGAATACTTCATTCCTACAGGGCCCTGAACGACCGGTTTGGACTCATCTTCCAGGGATTGTACTTTTTCGTCCATCTCAAATGCGAGGTCTGCCAAATGTTTCACACTCGCTATGCCTTGAAAACTTTTCATATACTTAAGAACATAGGTCTCTAAATCTTCCAGGTAATCAAGCAGCACTTCATTCACTTTTTCCATTGTTTTGGTAGGATAGATGAAAGCGGCGACACCTAGAGCAATCAGGGCCCCTGCAATCGTATCAACAACTCTCGCCCCTAGAAGGTGATAGCTGATCCCACCCAACATGAGGTCATACATGAATGCGATTAACATGGTGATGAACATACTCGTTAACGTATAAGATACCGAAAGGAAATAAAAAGCTGAAAAAATCACCAGGAAAATTAAAACCACTTCGAGTTCAGAGTAGCCTGATACCGATTTTGCAAGGACGAATCCGATGAGCGCTCCAATCACCGTCCCAATCGAACGCTCCAACCCTTTCAAGTAGGTTCTTCCTACTGTTTCTGTACCCAGCTGGACAATAAACGTTGTTAAAAGCACCCAGTAAGGCTGGATCGGTGAAAGGAGATGGCCGACGATTACAGCAATCGTACCTGCCAGGATAGACTGGATCGCCTTCTTTGTCGTCGGTTCGAGGCCTTCCTTCTCCTCTTCCTCCTCCTCGTCCTTTTCTGATTCATTCTGTTTATAGAAATCAGGGTGGTGGCTGATCTTGTAGCGAACTTCTATCGCACCTTCCGTAACGTGTGTCGCGATCGCTTCGATACGACGCAATAGATAAAGCCATCCTTCCGGCCTTGTCGTTCGTTCTTTAAATAAATCGTCGATGAACGCCCGCAAAGCACCGACCACTTTTTCAGCTTCCGAAAGATGCTCCTCTTGATTTCTCGAATCAAGTACTTCTGCCTGTTGTAAGGTAAGGATGACCCGGACAAGAAGGTTCCTGAGCTCAGTGATTTCCAACGCTTCACTTTCCTTCAGCTTCTGCAAACTGTCAGAGAGAGTCATGACGAACATCGCTGTATCAAATACATACAATCTCAACTGACTAGACTCTAGTCCTGGCCAAATATCCTTTATGTCCTGAGTATTCAAATCCGTGGAAACTTGTATGGCATATTTCCTCAACTTGCTGATGTTGTACTCGAGTTTATTTTTCCGTGAAGTCTTACTCTCCGGTTCCTGAATGATTTCGATAAGTAATTGAAAGGTTAAATTCGCTTGTCTATGAAAAGATTGCATACTTCTTCTCAATAACTGGGCTGAATCTTTGAACACAATAAAATTATAAAGGAATGCATAGCTTATCCCTATAGTTACAGCCAAATAAAACCAGACAAACTGATCCGGCGGCAATTTTAAAAAAGAGGAAAAGTAGACAGTAATAAACCCGATCATCCCGAGGGAGAAATACCGACTACCGAATTTAGAAAAGTAAAAGGCACAAAAAATGATGGCGATCATGAGGGCCGAGACGTAAAAAGCACTGAATGAGAGTAATGACCCTAATGTGATTCCCATAAAAGCCGGAAGAGGCATGAGCATTGTTGTCACTTGTTTTTGCTGTTTTGTGTCATCCATGACCGCCATGATTCCTAACAAGCCGCCGACCCCCGACATGATGGACGGTAGTAATGGGTCATTGCCGAACATATTCAATAGCCATAAACTAGTAAAAACGGCTGAAATGACACTGACCGTTGCTTTTCCAGCCTGATTCAATCGTTTCCTCCCCGGGTCGGAAGCTAGCAAACGTCGAATCCAATAGGACTGAAACAGGCGTGCTTTCATATGTACCCTCCTTTTCTGTAATACTTTAATTATCACTGATCGTGGAGACATAACATTAAATTATAGAGTCCCCGTGTCTTTCTGTCAAAACTCCATACGATCCCTGTTCTTGCTTTTAATGTTCTATGCTTTCGATCTGGTGAGGAATATGGCGTGTGTGAAAACAACCACTTTCATCTATCATTCCATTCCACATTTACCGGAATGATATCCATTCTGCAGATGAATAAACATTTTTTCAAAATAAAAAGCCACGAAGGAATCGTGGCTTTACGTTAAGAAATATGCAAAAATGACAATAGATCCTACATACGAAAATATCGCTTGAGCCCAGTAACGGTTACGCTCTCTTTTCAACATATAAACGTTCCACAATACGAAAAGTACCAAAGAGGCGACAAGGCTTAACAATGGTTCGAGAGACCACATGGATTCCATAAAAGAAAATGCGACCCATGTGTACAAATAAACGAAACAAGTCAACAAACCCAACGAAGCGTTCATCAGTATGAAAAAAGAATGTTTTTTTGATTTCATGTTCATCACCAATACACTTTGATGACTTCATCGTACTAGGACGTGAATGAAATAGCAACTCCTTACCATTTAAGCTTTTGTAAAAATATGAGGATCCATACGCCATTTCTCCAGAAGCTCTTTTTGTTCGAATGTTAAATGCTCATCTTCGACCATTTGAGCAAGGAGGTCTTCATAACTAGCAAGCGATTGATAGGTATACCCTTTCTTACTGAATGTTTGATCCGCTTCCCGGAGGCCGTAGGTGAAAATCGAAAAAACGTCGAGTACTTCCACTCCTGCATTATGTAATGCATCTGCAGTTTCCACCGATGATTTTCCTGTGGAAATCAAATCTTCAATGACGACTGCTCGCTGTCCTTTTTGCAACTGCCCCTCGATCTGATTCCCTTTCCCATGTTTTTTTGCAGAGGATCTTACATAGACCATTGGTAAATTCATTCGTTCTGCTATCCAGGCTGCATGGGGAATGCCTGCCGTTGCACAGCCAGCAATCACATCCACCTCTTTATTCAATGATTCGATTTTTTCTACGAATGCACCCGCGATGGTACTACGAATCTCAGGATAAGACATCGTCAACCTGTTATCACAGTAAATCGGAGACTTGATCCCGGATGTCCATGTAAAAAAGTCTTCTGTCTGAACTTTGACTGCACCGATTTCCAGCAAGTCACGAATGAGTCGTTTGTTGTCCATAAGTGAAAGCCTCCTTCATTTTTGTATAGGTAGCCTGTGGGTCTTCAGCATCTCTGATGGCACGTCCAACGACAATCGAATCACTTCCTTTTTCAAGAGCCTCCACTGGAGTAGCTACGCGCTTTTGATCCTGTCGCCCACCATTTTTTTCACGAATTCCCGGTGTTAAAGCCAGAAGCCTGGTTTGCTGTTTGATCATTGCGGCTTCCTCTACGGAACAAACGACACCATCCGCCCCGTTTATTTCGGCAAGCTTACTGTAATGATGAACCACATTGATCAGTGACTCCTTCAATAACAAATCCTGCTCCAGCATTTTCTGATCTGTGGATGTAAGCATAGTAACAGCCAGGAGAACAGGCACTTCATCAGAAGCACCTTCTTCCAATCCCCTCTTTGCTGCTTTGATCATATCCCCGCCACCCTGGGCATGGACATTTATGACGTCTACGTCCAGTTTGGCTAAGTTGCGCATCGATCGCCGGACTGTCTCTGGAATATCATGCAGTTTCAAATCAAGGAAAATATCATGCCCTCTAGACTTTAATTGCTCGATGATACGGGGACCTTCCCGGTAATAAAGTTCCATTCCGACTTTTACAGGGATGCCGGATAAATCGTTTTTATCAAGAAAGGATAATGCTGTTTCTGCATTTTCAAAATCAAGAGCGAAGTAGATGGGTTGGATCTTTTTCAATGTGAGCACCTCCGATGACATCATCAATCTTAGAAAAACCATATTTCTCCAGGGTCTCTGGCAATTCGTCAATGATTTCCTTACAAATGAAAGGATTCTTGAAATTCGCACTGCCGATAGCCACTGCATTAGCACCAGCCAGTAAATATTCGATGACATCATCGGCTGATTCGATGCCTCCCATCCCGATGATCGGCAGGTCGACAGCTTGATAGACTTGATGGATCATCCGGATACTGATCGGTTTAATCGCCGCTCCTGACAAACCTCCTGTACCATTTGCAATGATAGGCTTCCTTGTTTTCGGATTTATCCTCATGCCTGTAAGTGTATTCACCATCGACAGTCCAGAGGCCCCCGCTGATTCTACAGCTTGTGCCATTTCTACAATATCTGTTACGTTTGGGGATAATTTGACGTAAACAGGTACATGGCTTGCACTTACTACTTCGGCCGTTACTTCGGCTGCAAGTGTCGCGTCTGTGCCAAACTGTACCCCACCTTCTTTCACGTTCGGGCAGGAGATGTTCAATTCGATGGCATCCACATGCTCAGAGATTTTCCCTGTGACAGTAACATATTCCTCCACCGTACTTCCGGCCACATTCGCAATGATTGGTACTTGTCTTTCTTTTAGAAAAGGAACCTCGTCCGTAATGATTTGATCCACTCCAGGGTTTTGCAATCCAATAGCATTCAGCATACCGCTGGCGGTTTCTGCGACCCTCGGTGTTGCGTTTCCGAACCGCTGGCTGCCTGTCGCTGCTTTCATGATTACAGCCCCCAGCTCTTCTAAATCGTAAAATTGGGCGAATTCTTTTCCGAATCCGAAACAACCGGATGCTGGCATGACAGGGTTTTTCAAAGACAACCCTGGTAGGTTTACTGATAAGTTCAAGATAACACGACCTCCTCGCTGCGGAAGACAGGGCCGTCACAACAAATTCTCCGGTACCCTTTCTTATCCGGTGACTCTACAACACAAGCGAAGCAGGCTCCGATTCCACACCCCATCCGCTCTTCCATTGAAATGTATCCGGGTATATCGGATAACCGCTCGGACACAGCTTTTAACATAGGGGTAGGACCACACGTGAAGTACGTATCAAATGTCCCTTCTAGTTCAGAAAGGGGATCGGTAACCAGCCCTTTCCTTCCTAATGAACCATCATCCGTCGTGATGTATACCTCCCCGAACTTTTCGAATTCATCCACCAGAAAAGCGTCATCCATCGATTGAAAACCGAGGACACTAATAATGGTTACTCCCTGGTTATGCAGATGTTTTGCAAGACTGTACAAAGGTGGAATTCCGATGCCTCCACCGATGATCAACGCCCGTTGTGTTTGAATGCTTTTAAGTGGGAACCCCTGGCCTCCTGGACCGAGAACGTCCAGCTGTTCACCGACTGATTTCCTTGTCAAGGCTTTCGTCCCTTCTCCCAACACTTTATAAAGGAGGGTGACTGTACCACTGGATTTGTCATAATCAGCGATAGATACCGGACGTCTTAAGTAAAATCCATCGATCAACAAGTGTACGAACTGCCCCGGATCCTCGATTTGATCGACCAGCTTGCCTTTCAAGACAAGCTGGTACGTATCTTTTGCAATTCTTTCATGGTGTAATATCGTCATAGACTCACGATTCATCCCATTACTCCTTCCATCGGGGAAATGGCACGTGCGGAAAAGGTCATGGTATTGATGACATCTACAATGGTTTGTGCTGTATCAAGGTTCGTCAAGCAAGCAATTCGGTGTTCGACAGCTTCTCTGCGGATCCTGAACCCATCGGATCTTGCCCGCATCCCGTTGTTAAGCGTATTAACTACAACTTGTACATCTCCCTGCTGGATGAGGTCAATCACATCACGCTGGGTCGATCCTACCTTTCCAACCCCTTCGACAGGAATACCGGCTCTTTCAATGACCGCAGCCGTCCCTTCCGTTGCGTATAATTTAAAGCCAAGCTGGAAGAAGGTATCTGCTATTTTCAGCATCTCGCTCTTATCTTTATCGGCTACCGTTAGTAGCACAGCCCCTTGTGTCGGAATCTGCAAACCTGCAGAAGTCATCCCTTTATAAAGAGCTTTTTCCAGTGTCTCATCATACCCGATGACTTCACCTGTGGACTTCATTTCAGGTCCCAGCGTTGTATCGACGCTCCGCAATTTCTCAAAAGAGAAGACAGGAACTTTTACATAGACACCAGACGGTTTCACTGCCACACCTGATGAGTAGCCATGATCCTTCAGTTTCTCCCCTAAAAGCACCTGGGTGGCTAGTCTGGCCATAGGCACGCCGGTAATTTTACTTAGGAATGGAACGGTCCGGCTTGCACGCGGATTGACTTCCAGGACGTAGGCTGTCCCTTCAAAGACGACGAACTGTATGTTTATCAAGCCTTTCATGTTCAGTTCACGTGCGATTTTCATCGTCGCATCGATACACTGCTGCTCAAGGTCTTCCGTAAGTCTTTGGGTCGGATATACAGCCATCGAATCACCGGAGTGGACACCAGCGCGTTCTATATGTTCCATGATTCCCGGAATGAAGACATCTTCTCCATCTGAGATGGCGTCGACTTCGATTTCCATCCCTGTCATATATTTATCGATTAAAATCGGATGGCCATTATGCACGGTTACGTTTGTTTCCAAGTAAGCGGCCAGCTCTTCCTCTGAATAAACAATCGCCATTGCCCGACCTCCGAGCACATAGGATGGACGGACGACGAGAGGATAACCGATATTTTTCGCTGCTTGATATGCTTCTGCTTCACTCGTTACACTTTCTCCGCCCGGTTTAGCGATTTCCAATTTATTCAAGAGCTGTTCGAACAAATCGCGATCCTCTGTCTGGTTGATGGATTCCATCGTTGTACCGAGAATCTTCACTCCTTCAGCAGTCAGATCATCCACGAGATTGATCGCTGTCTGACCCCCGAATTGAACAATGACTCCTTCCGGCTGTTCAAGGTCGATGACATTCATTACATCTTCTATTGTCAATGGTTCAAAGTATAATTTGTCAGAAACACTGAAATCTGTAGAAACCGTTTCCGGGTTATTATTCATGATGATCGCCTCATATCCCATTTCCTTCAAAGCAAGGACAGAGTGGACGGTAGCATAATCAAATTCCACGCCCTGACCGATACGGATGGGACCAGATCCGATGACGAGCACTTTTTTATTATCTGTCGGAATTGCTTCATTTTCCTCTTCATAGCTGCTGTAAAAATAAGGCGTCTCTGAGGCAAACTCACCTGCACAAGTATCGACCATCTTATAAACAGGGCGAACACCATTCGTGCGTCTCTCTGTTCTGACCTCTTTCGTAGATCTTCCAGACAGACGAGCGACCTGGGTATCTGAAAATCCAGTTCTCTTCACTTTTTCCAGTAACGGAAGAGTAAGTTCCCCTTGAACGATTTCTTTTTCCAGCATGATGATTTTTTGTAACTTGTACAGGAAGAAGAGATCGACACCTCCTGTAATATCATGCAATCGTTCGATGGAGAAGCCACGTCGTAAAGCTTCCGCTATAAGGAAAATTCTCTCATCATCCGCACGTCTCAAGCGCCCAATCAATTCTTCCTCCGACAGGCCTTCTGCGGATGGTAAAAACAATTCTTCTGTTTCTCCTTCAAGAGACCGCACTGCTTTCATGAGTGATTCTTCAAATGTACGGCCGATGCTCATCACTTCCCCTGTGGCTTTCATTTGAGTGCCAAGCTTCCGGTTGCCTTTGGCGAACTTATCAAACGGCCAGCGGGGTATTTTCGTGACTACATAGTCCAGGGCTGGTTCGAAACAAGCATAAGTCGTACCTGTGATCGGATTTTTTATTTCATCCAACGTCATACCCACAGCGATTTTGGCTGCTAGTTTTGCGATAGGATAACCAGTCGCTTTAGACGCAAGTGCAGAAGAACGGCTGACCCGTGGATTCACTTCTATTACATAATATTGAAAGCTATGAGGATCTAGTGCGAGCTGGACATTGCATCCTCCTTCGATTTCGAGCGCCTGAATGATTTCCAGGGAAGCATTTCTGAGCATCTGATACTCCCGATCACTTAAAGTCTGGGATGGTGCTACAACAATGGAATCCCCCGTATGGATACCGACTGGATCGAAGTTCTCCATATTACAAACAACAATCTTATTATCAAAACTATCACGCATGACTTCATATTCGACTTCCTTGAAGCCTGCAATGTTCTTTTCAATGAGACATTGGTGTACTGGGGACATCGCAAGCCCGTTTCGCGCGATTTCACGCAGTTGAGCAGGGTCATCACACATTCCCCCTCCCGCTCCGCCCATCGTATAAGCAGGACGGACAATGACGGGATAACCGATTTCTGCAGCAAAATCCAGTGCCTGGTCAACAGAGCTCACAATTTCACTTTCCGGTACCGGTTGATTCATTTGATGCATCAGGGAGCGGAATTTTTCACGATCCTCCGCTCGTTGAATTGCATCCAGTGGTGTACCCAACAACTCGACATCGAATTGATCCAGTATCCCTGATTCACTTAGTTCGACGGCAAGGTTCAAACCAGTTTGCCCTCCAAGAGTCGGTAAAATGGCGTCTGGCGTTTCTTTTCGAACGATTTTCTTCAAAAACTCGAGGGTAAGAGGCTCCATATACACTTCATCTGCAAATGTATGATCTGTCATGATCGTAGCAGGATTCGAGTTTGCTAGAATCACTTCATACCCTTCTTCTTTTAGGGACTGACAGGCTTGAGTTCCGGAATAATCGAATTCAGCAGCCTGGCCAATGACAATAGGTCCTGATCCGATGACGAGAATTTTGTTTATATCTGTACGCTTAGGCATGATAGATCCTCCTTTTTCTTCTGCTCCTGCTGTATAGTAATCATTTCTAAAAATTCATCAAAAAGGTGTGCGGTATCTTCTGGACCAGGCGAACTCTCCGGGTGGTATTGCACAGAGAACACAGGATAATCTTTGTGAAGCAATCCTTCGACCGTTTCGTCATTCAGAGACACTTGCGTCAAATCCATTTTCGTTGTTTGTAATGATTCTAGATCGACGGCATAGCCATGGTTTTGCGAGGTCATATACGTTCTCCCTGTCCGCAAATCTTTGACAGGCTGATTGATTCCGCGGTGTCCGAATTTCATTTTCGACGTATCTGCTCCAGAAGCAAGGGCGATCAGTTGATGTCCAAGACAGATACCGAAAATCGGTACCGTGCCGAATAACTGACGAATGGTATCGATGGCTTCCGGAACACTTTTTGGATCGCCAGGACCATTGGACAGCATCACTCCATCAGGCTTCAACCGTAATATTTCTTCTGCTGTCGTATCGTAAGGAACCACGGTTACATGGCAATGACGCTTCGTGAACTCTCTTAGAATGCCATGCTTCATACCAAAGTCCATGAGAACGATGCGCTGCCCTCTTCCAGGTACAACGTAAGGTTTGACGGTGGACACTTGTTTCACCTGGTCTGTCGCAAGTTTCGTATCTTCTAAAATTTTGATGGCTTCCGTAACTGGTCGATCCACCGTTGTGATCATCGCCTTCATCGTACCGTGCTGGCGAATGATTTTCGTCAGTTTTCTCGTATCAATGCCACTGATTCCTGGTATTTGCTTCGCTTTCAAGAATTCATCGAGCGTCTCTTCATTACGGAAGTTGGATGGAAATTCACAATGTTCCTTGACAATGACACCGAGGGCAGAAGGATTGACCGTTTCAAAATCATCCCGGTTGATTCCGTAGTTCCCGACTAAAGGGTACGTGAACGTAATGAGCTGTCCACAATAGGAAGGATCAGAAATCACTTCTTGATATCCAGTCATCCCTGTATTGAATACGACTTCTCCAATTGTTTCCCGATCACTTCCAAATCCTTCACCTACGAACACAGTTCCATCTTCAAGCACGAGTTGTTTCATATTTCTTCCCCTCCCAAACAATTTTCCCATTTACCATAGTGACTTGCGGCCAACCTTTCACTTTCCAGCCATGGAATGGTGTATTTTTACCTTTGGATACAAATTCATGTCGGTTGATTTCTTTTTCCGTATCTAAGTCAATAAAAGTCAGGTCTGCAGCCGTCCCCTTTTGAATGGTTCCATATGGAAGTCCAAACGTTTCGGCCGGTTTTCTTGTCAGCCAATCGACTACCTGGTCTACAGGAGCCAATCCTTTCTCAACGATATGTGTATAAAGCAGAGGAAAAGCTGTCTCCAGACCAGTGATCCCGAATGGAGAATACAAAAACCCTTGTTGTTTTTCTTCCTCTGTATGAGGAGCGTGGTCCGTGGCGATGAAGTCAATGGTTCCATCGAGCAAACCTTGAATTAATGCCTGTTGATCTTCCTCTGACCGGAGCGGAGGATTCATTTTGAAAAAGCCATCATCTTCCTTCACATCTTTTTCATTCAATAGAAGGTGATGAGGAGTGACCTCCGCTGTCACACGGATCCCTGCCCGCTTCGCATCACGGATCACCCGGACAGACTCTTTCGTAGAAACATGACAAACATGGTAATGGCAGCCGGTTGCTTCAGCGAGAAGAACGTCTCTTGCAATTTGGACCGATTCTGCTACATTGGCTATTCCTGGGAGTCCTAACCTTTCACTCACTTCTCCTTGATGGGCGACCCCTTTATAAACGAGCGAATTGTCTTCACAATGTGCGACAATCGCTTTATCCAGTCGACTTGCTTCTTGCATAGCTTCATACATTTTGCCTGTAGTCTGAACTCCTACTCCATCATCTGTAAATGCAAAAGCTCCTAATTCCGCTAAACTTTCCATGTCGACAAGCTCTTGTCCCAGCTGTCTAGTAGTTATAGAAGCATAAGGTAACACTCTTACGACTGCGTCTTTATCAATTTTGTCGAGTAACTGCTGCATCACTGCCGGTTGATCAGGAACCGGGCGGGTGTTCGGCATGGCACAGACAGTAGTGAATCCTCCTCGGGCAGCCGCCTGTGTACCGGTTGCTATCGTTTCCTTAGCTTCATCCCCTGGTTCCCTTAAATGGATATGGACATCTACAAATCCCGGCAATACGAGATGTCCCTTTGCATCAATCACCTCATCCGCGTCCCCTGCTTTTTCATCCAGCTGAATGATTGTCCCCTCTTCGATTAAAATCTCTCTATCTTTATAACTTCCATTCTCTAACACTTTAGTATTGACGATTTTCTTCTTCATTTAAAGCTCCCCTTTCATAAATGCTTCCATAATGGCCATCCTGATTGTCACGCCATTTGTCATTTGCCGGAAAATCCGTGACTTTGGCGACTCGACAAGGTCTGCGTCAATTTCCACTCCCCGGTTCACAGGGGCCGGATGAAGGATGAGACTGTGAGCAGCCATGCGTGATTCCCTCTCTTTTGTCAGCCCATACTGTTCAAGGTAGGAACCTGTCGTCTCTTGTTCTTCGTGCCTTTCATGCTGGATTCTTAAAAGCATAAGCACATCACATTGTTCCACAGCATCGTCTATGTTTATGTAACGATCTGCAAGCGTCGGATCCTGCCATTCCTCTTTACTGGCAAAAGAAACATTTGCGCCAAGCTGTCTGAGTGCAAAAGCATTCGACCTTGCCACCCGGCTATGCTTCAAGTCGCCTGCGATACAAATATTCAAACCTTGGAAGGTATTAAAATGTTCAAAAATCGTGTACAGATCGAGCAGAGATTGAGTCGGATGCTCTCCACACCCGTCGCCAGCGTTAATTAAGGACATATCCAGCCCTTTGGAACAATGGTCCAACATTCCGATCTCGGATTGCCTTACAACAGCGATATCAACACCGAGAGCCTCGATCGTTTTCAGTGTGTCATAAAGGCTTTCCCCTTTGGTCAAACTGGAATCATCTCCGCCAAGTTCCAACACTTCCATCCCTAATTTCCGTTCTGCTATATGAAAACTAGTTTTTGTACGAGTACTTGGCTCAAGGAATAAGTTCGTTGCAAACGTATCATTATAAGAAGGTTTTGTTTCTTCCCGTTCCAAACGCTTAGCTATTTCGAATAGGTGATGAATCTTTTCGTTCGTCAACTGTTTTATTGAAAGTAAATGCTGTTTCGATTTTGTAATCATCATTTTCATCTCTCCGATCTAAGATTAGGTTAAATCGGGACTAAGGTTATAAAAAAAGTACCCCCAGGTGTCTGGGGGTACTCTGCTCGTCACATATATGACGAGAAAGACCCTAGTACACCTTTTCGAGCCTCACGGGACTCAGTTAAAACGTGTGCATGAGTTTTGGTTCAAGCTACATGAGTTTTCTTTTTTTTCCTTTTCTACCACTGGTGCTTCAAACATCTGTCCGTTTCCATGTCCTTTTTCTTTTCCAGGCAGGATCAAATTCAATAAGATACCGATGATCGCTGCGAGGGCCATGCCTGCTATTTGGATATCTTCTGTCACTTGGACAAATGCCCCTCCGACACCGATGACAAGGATGACGGATGCGATGATAAGGTTTCTTTTTTCGCCGAAGTCGATTTGATTATCAATCAGCATACGCAAACCGCTGGATGCGATGATTCCGAAGAGCAGGATCGACACACCGCCCATTACTGCTGATGGAATGGATCCGATAACAGCGGTAACCATACCGATGAATCCGAAGACGATGGCGATGACTGCCGCACCACCGATGACAAAGACGCTGTAGACGCGCGTGATAGCCAGCACTCCGATATTCTCCCCATAAGTCGTGTTCGGTGGTCCACCGAGACAAGAAGCGATAAAGGTCGCTACCCCATCCCCTAAGATGGATTTGTCCAATCCCGGTTCTTTCAAGAAGTTCTTGCCGACAACCTTAGACAGAACCATTTGGTCTCCCGTATGCTCTGTAATAGTCACAAGGGCGAATGGCACCATCAGGAAGGCGATTTCCCAACTAATCACTTCCAGCGGGGAAAAGTCTACAAAAGGAATAATGAAACCTGGCATCTGGAAGATCGCTGCAACGCTACCAGCTAGAGATCCAGCAGTGGTTATCGCTGTCCATTCTTCCTGAATGGCGCTTGTATCAACAATTCCTTGAGTCATTGCAAACACATACCCTCCGACGATTCCGAACAAAATCGGCAGCAAGGAGAAGAACCCTTTAAAATAAATCGATGCGATTATCGTGATTGCCAGGGTAACAAGTGCGACCAATAAATGGGTGCCACTATAAATGTTCTCTTCCTGGCCGGGCAAGTACATCGCCATGTCGATAGCCGTTGATGCAAGTCCGAGACCGATGACGATGATTACTGGTCCTACAACGATCGGTGGCAGAAGATTCATGAGCCACTTTGTACCGAAGAGCGATATGAGCAAGGCCACCAAGCCGTAGACGAGACCGGCAAGAAAGCTTCCGACCATGGCTCCAGGAATTCCGCTTGAATTCGATACTTGAATGATCGGTGCAATAAAAGCAAAGCTTGACCCGAGATAAGCAGGTACTTTACCTCTAGTGATCAATAGATAAGCGAGTGTTCCAACCCCGCTTGAGACAAGGGCGACGGCCGGTGGTAGTCCTGTTAAAAATGGGACAAGGATAGTCGCTCCGAACATAGCGAATAGGTGTTGCAAACTGAGGACGAGCCATTTACTCATGGCTGGTACTTCGTTGACTTCAAGTGCTGCTTTATGTTGTTTCATTGATGATTCCTCCTTAAATTTTAGCGCTGAAGTCTGAGAGGGTTGAAATTTTCATAAAAAAACCTCTTTGCGCTCAAAAAGTCCGCAAAGAGGTAGACGTGTACTGCTACACGTAATCACTACGAACCTTTTAAGCCTCTCGGGACTTCCATTAAAGGTTGCTTTATTTATTTTTCGTAAATTTTCACTTCGTCCTGGTCATCCGTTTCCGATAAGGTGACGGTGATGATTTCATCCAGGGATGTCGGGACATTTTTACCAACGAAATCTGCCCGGATCGGCAATTCCCGGTGCCCCCGGTCTACTAAGACTGCGAGCTGAATTTCTTTCGGTCGACCATGGTCGATGAGAGCGTCCATTGCGGCACGCACCGTCCGACCCGTATAAAGGACATCATCGACGAGGATGACTTTCTTTCCATCGATATCAGTTTCAATGTTCGTTTCTCTCAGTTGGGGTTCGGCTGCATTTTGTTCTGGAGTCAAATCGTCACGATAAAGCGTGATATCAAGCTCTCCATCAGCAACATCCGTTCCCTCAATTTCCTGTATCTTATTTTTCAGGCGTTGAGCGATGGGTACTCCACGGGTTTTTATTCCAACAAGCACCACGTTTTCGATTCCCTTGTTCTTCTCTATAATTTCATGAGAGATTCTCGTCAAAGCTCTCCGAATCGCTGCATCATCCAGTACGATCGCTTTTTCGTTCATCACCGCTCGCTCCTCCTTCGCTTAATTCTCAAGGTATACAAAAAGCCCCTTTTCCACATAAAGGCAGAAAAGGGGCTTTTCCATACACATATCCTGTGTACGAACCGTCACCTTTCCAGCCTCACGGGACTGTCTTTAAAGGTCTTTATATTCTATTGATGATTATGCCAAAACCAAAGCTGTTTGTCAACTAAGATCTTTACTGGATTATTCTCTCATTTCTAAATAACTCAGTGTTTCAGCAAAATCCTCGGGAGGTTCTACCTCGAACTTTTTCCATTCACCTGTACGAGGGTGTTCGAATCCAAGCGATTTAGCATGAAGTGCTTGACCGTTCAAATCCAATGTTTTACGCGGACCATATTTAGGATCCCCTGCAAGCGGGTGACTAATATAACGCATGTGGACACGGATCTGGTGCGTACGTCCCGTCTCGAGCGTACACTCGACTAAAGTGAAATCAGCGAAATGACGAAGGACACGGAAGTGAGTGACCGCTTCTCTTCCATCATCGACGACCGCCATTTTTTGTCTATCTTTCGGATCTCGTCCGATCGGTGCATCGATGGTTCCATATTCGTGATGGATTTCTCCATGGACAATCGCTTCATACTTACGTTCCACCGTCTTCTTGGATAGTTGATCTGCTAAAGACTTATGGGCAAGATCATTTTTGGCGACCATCAATAAACCACTCGTATCTTTATCGATCCGATGGACAATACCAGGACGCTCCACCCCGTTAATGCCTGACAGATCTTTCACATGATGAAGGAGTGCATTAACAAGCGTTCCTGAATAATGACCGGCTGATGGATGGATGACCATTCCGGAAGGCTTGTTGACAACAATGACATCCTCGTCCTGATAAACGATATCAATCGGTATGTTTTCTGGCACTATATCCATCGGTTCCGGGGCAGGAATAGTCCAGGTGATGGTTTCCCCTTCCTGAACTTTATAATTGCTTTTCACGGATTTACCATCGACAAGTATAACGTCATCCTTCACCCATCCCTGAATTTGGGACCTGGATGCGTCATCGATGATATCAGTCAACAATTTATCAATCCGTTTCGATTGATCCTTTTCTGTAACTTTATACTGTTCACTCACGTTTCCAAACTTCCTTTCTTTTTCCGCTCATCCACAAACGTCGCTATCATAACAAATATGACTCCGACCACTAGAGCAGAATCCGCAACATTAAAAATAGGAAAATTATAGGAAAAGATGTACGTATTTACAAAATCGACGACTTCTTTCCTGAATACTCTATCAATAAAGTTCCCAATTGCACCAGATAGAATCAATGCAAGTGCTACACCGACAAAACGGCTTTCTTTTCCATATTGATGAAGATAATAAATGACAAAACCGATAACGACTACTGTAATGATGTAAAAGAACCACATTTGGCCTTGAAGGATTCCCCAGGCTGCTCCCTGGTTTCGGTGGGAGGTCAAATAAAGGAAATCTTCGATCATCGGTATACTTTGTCCTATGTTCATATTTGTTACTACAAGCCACTTCGTCCATTGGTCAAGTAGGATGACAGCAATGGCGATGATATAATACACAATCATAAGCGTCCTCCATGAATCTTATTCCTAGCATATTGTACCACAAAACTACATCCTTGTATTAATCTCCCTCATCTACATCAGCAGACTTATACATTAAACTTGGTTTCGAGATATTGTGTGAGTTGATTGGGACTTCGGGGAATGGTTCGCTTTCCGCGGGAGCGCAGGAGTCTCACCATTTCCCTATGCCCCTTGCTATAATATACCTCTCGAAAACGCTTGAGGTATAAGTTCCCATTCGTTGAGGAAGATCCACCCCGCAGTGTCATAAAATGCCTTTTCAGCTAAAAAGAATCCTATCATGAGGACAGCATTAATAGCGGGCCTACCATAATGTGAGCAGGAAGCTTTTCCCTCACTTCTTCGTTCCAGCCACATACGATAGGGAGAATCTCTACCCTCCTCCCCTAAAGTTTGGGGAATTTATCATTTCGAAATGCTGTAATCACACCACCAGAGTGCTTTACCTTTATCAAAATAAGGGTACCTATTCCTATTCGATGTCAAGAAACAGATTATGCAAGGACCGGTGGGGATGAGTCGCTTGCCGTCTTCCCCGCTGAAAGCGACTCATCCCCCATATCACCTTACTCTCATCAGCATCTAGGGAGGAACAAGAAAAGGTGCCGTGTGGTTTGGACGGCACCTTGGTGGGGAAATGTTTCATTTCAATATGTAAGATCTACTCTTAAGACTGAGAAGAGTACTCTTGTTCCATTTTCCGTTCGACTTCTTTCTCATCGTCGAGTTCTGTATCGAACAGATGATCCCAATCATCATTGTCGATCATATCGATTTGGGCTTCCACGAGCATACGTAATCTTGTTTTGAAGACTTTCGCCTGCTTTTTCATATCTTCCACTTCAATAGAAATTCGACGGGACTTTTCAAGCGCATCATTTACGATTCGATCGGCATTCTTTTCTGCCTCTTTTATAATAAGTTTGGATTCTTTATTCGCACTGCTCTTCACATCTTCTGCCGTCTCTTGGGCGACGAGAATCGATTTGTTCAATGTCGTCTCTATATCATTGAAATGTCCTAGTCGTTCGTTTAACTGGTTCACTTCACGCTCTAATTCTTTCTTTTGACGGATGACGATTTCATAATCTTTGATTACCTGATCGAGGAATTCATTGACTTCATCCTCGTCATAGCCTCTGAATCCGCGTGTGAATTCTTTGTTATGGATATCCAGTGGTGTTAATGGCACACCATCCACCTCCTCAACTCTTCTAGTAAATAATAATTCGACAGAAAGCTACGAATTCCTTCTTCTTCACATATTTAATTTAACTTAGCTGTCATCACTTTATATTTCTCTTTTCTCGTTTGACCGTTTATTTCATCCAGACGGCTTCTGCCTTTTCCTCTCAGGGAAATAAGGTCTCCCTTCTCTAATGAAAAGGCAGGGTTTTCCACCGTACGAAAGTTGACCTTCACACGCCCACCTTCAATGAACATGGAAGCTTTTTTACGTGACATGCCGTAAATCTCTTTGACCATGACATCGAGCCGGAGAGAAGAAACAGTCGTTTCCTTCGCTACCCATGATTCTTTACTCTCCATAAGTTTTTCCCATGGAATCTCGACAAACTCGACATTTGACTTTTTAATACCTGTCAAATTCATTTTGATATAATCACTGATCTCAGAGGCAGCTGTCAACTGAATAACCCCATCCTGTACAACGAGATCCCCCATTTTTTCACGTCGTACACCGAGGGACATGAAGGCACCCAGCACATCTCTGTGTTCCAGGGTCACAAATTTTTCAGGATACGTTGCTTCTAACAATGTCAGCTGGTAATCCTCTTTTTCAATCACTTCGTAATCAGGAGCGATGATCGCACGTTTACGTTCACTGTAATCCGCGCCCCCTTCAAGTCCGTAAATAAGATCAGCTTCATTTCCCATAACTGCCTTGAATATCATCTGCTCCCGGGGGTTAAGAAAATCACTTCGTTTCCGTTGATATTTTAGAGCAACGTCTTCTCTCCAGGAGAGGACTTGATCGATAAACGGCTGTTCTTCTTTTCGAAAATGCTGATAGATCTCCAATAAAAAAACCTCCATAACTACCAAAAGGAACAGACGCGAGAGCATCGTTATCAGCTCTGATCTGTTCCTCACCTTATAATCCCATTATCATGAAATAAAGCTCACGCAATCCTGAACGAGCGAAGTTCAAGACTAAAATTGCCACGATTGGTGATATATCAATCATGCCTAGTGGTGGGATGATTTTTCGGAATGGCTCTAAGAAAGGTTCCGCCAACCGTGAAAGGACTTCTCCAAAACTAGACTCTCTAGCTCCCGGGAACCAGGACATCAGAATATAGATAATGAGTATCCAAGAGTATATTTGTAATGCTGTCATTAAAATCTGGAACAAAAACGCCATGTCTTACCACCTTCTACTAATGTCATCTTCTTGTGCCATCATTTCAGAAATCGATCCAGAAATCTCTACATTATCCGGTGTGCAGAGAAATGTCTGGGTGCCGAGTTTCTGAATATCTCCTCCTATAGCATATACGGTTCCGCTCAAAAAATCTACAATACGTTTAGCCTGGTGATGATCGACTCTTTGAAGGTTGATTACGACTGCCCTTCTATTCACTAACTGATCTGCTATGTCCTGGGCTTCGTTGTAACTGCTCGGCTCACTTAAAACCATTTTGGACGAAGATTTAGCGCTTTTCAGGCTAACGACATTCCCCTGCTCCTGCTTTTTATCACTCCGTTGCTTAGGCGAAGGCTCTTCAACATTCTCCTCTTCAATTTCTTCTTCGACATATTCATAATCGTCATCCCAGAAAAAAGAACGGAATTTATTTTTCATGCTCATTATCATCACCCCTATTTTTTATTCACCGACAAGGCTGGACCCTAACCGGATATGTGTCGCTCCTTCTTCAATCGCAATGGTGTAATCGTTGCTCATCCCCATAGAGAGATATTCACAAGGGGCATGTTTGTACCTCTTGTCACGGATACGGTCTCTTAATGCCCGTAATTGCCGAAAGATTCCCCGGAGCTTTTCTTCATCCTCTGTATGAGGAGCCATCGTCATCAGGCCGACGATCCTAATATTTTCGTAATTTTCCAATGTCTCCACAAATGACTCCACTTCTGATGTATTCAATCCGTGCTTAGATTCTTCTTCACTCACATTAACCTGAATGAAGCAAGGGATTTTCGAATGTGCCCGTTTGTTGATTTCTTTAGCCAATGATTTCCGATCCAATGAATGAATCATGGAAACTTGTCCGATGATATCTTTCACTTTACGCGATTGCAGTGTTCCGATAAAGTGCCATGCCGCTTCCTCACCAATGGTTTCATACTTTTCGAGTAAGCCTTCTTTCCGGTTTTCCCCTAAGTGTTTGATACCTGCTTGCAGCGCTTCCTGAGCACGCTCGGTAGATACATATTTTGTTACGGCTATGACTGTGATCTCTTCCTTGGCACGCTTGCAATTTTCACAAGCTTGTTCGATGTTTTTCTTTATTTCTGCAAAGTTTGCTTCAACTGACATCCAAATACTCCTTCCCGCTCATCAAGGTCGAAGGGCGATATAACCGAGCATCCGCCCTGTTTTACCTCGATCGCGCCGATGGGAATAATATAATTCGTTTTCCTCGTATGTACAAGCCCCCGACACTTGAATGTTTTGCGCCGGAATTCCTGTATCTATCATTATCCGGCGATGAAGTGTTTTTAAATCTAATTGATATTTACCATTTTGGTGATCCACCACACACTCATTTTTATACTGTGATGGAATATGATCCACAACTTTTTGATCCACTTCATAATGATTTTTACCGATGGACGGACCAATGACAACTTGCAAATCTTTTACTTGGCAACCATTTTCACGAAGGGCTTCAATCATTTTGGCACCCATTCCGTGGACAGTTCCTTTCCACCCAGCGTGGGCAATACCAATCCAATTTGTGGTTGGATCAAAAAAATATAAAGGCACACAATCTGCAAAAAAAGCGCCGAGAACAAGATCCTTTTCATTTGTAATCAATCCATCTACGCCACCTATAGCTGTTGACATTGAATAAGATCCAGCACCAGCTGATTTAAAGTCGACAGCTTTCACTTCTGTGCCATGCACCTGCTCTCCAATGATCCACTTCTCAAGTGGAATATCCAACTCCTGAGCGAGTTCTTGTCTATTTTGTATCACTGCCTCTTTTTCATCGGATACATGGAGCCCCATATTCAATGTATCAAACGGGGCTTCACTATGACCACCTTGACGAGTTGTCAATCCAGCATTCACAACCGGATGAAAATTAAAACAAGTTTGTTTTCTCTTCGTATGTGTTTTGAAGGGTTCCATTTTTCTACCACCTCAATTTCCCTCCATTTTAACACATTTTTCATCCTATTTCTTGTTTTATTCTTCTGAATCTGTCTTTTGCACCGTAGAAATTCCTTTATATCCCGACTTTTTCACTAAAATGACATCTGCACCGATATTAACAATCTGATCCCACGGTATCGTCATTTCTTCTTCTTTACCAAAAAGCCCCATCGCTTTCCCTTTCAATGTTAAAACAAGCCCTTTCAGGCGTCCTCTTTGTGTATCGATATCAAGATCGCTAATATATCCAAGGCGTTCCCCTGTTTCCATTGCAATAACATCTTTCATTTGCAGTTCAGTAATTTTCATTTAGTCCTCACACTCCTTATTCTCACTATATGCATAGATGCTGGAAATTAGAAAAAGGAGAAAATGACAAACCACAAGAAAGTAATCCTTATTCAACATAATGGCAGTATTCTGGAAGACTCGATTTCGAGACTTTTATTGCGAATAAGGGTCGGTGGGGGATAAGTCGCTTTCCGCGGGGAAGACGGCAAGCCTCCTCGGTCACTTCATGACCTACGGGGTCTCGCCAATCTATCCTTTGCCGCAGGAGTCTCCTCATCCCCCACCCCCCTTGCCGTAAAAGTTACTCGAAATCGCCAAACAATAACCCTGCCATAAGTAGAGAAAGAATAGCACTTCAAGCCTGTGATTACTGTATTTTCACTTACATCATGCTGCTTCCTTTACTTGAAGGTGGTTTCGAAATACTTATCATGGAAAGGGGCGGAGGGAAACGGTGAGACTCCTATTTTGAAAGTGGAAGTGCCTTGATTAGCGGCGTATGGACTGGACATTCAAATGTGGAGGGGTCTTGGTGAGCCTCGACAAGCTTAACAACAATCATTACAGGGAGTGTTCTTCTTCCTGAAATGACTAGTAAAGAAGTTCGGTTAAGTTCGCAACGTCCTGTTGCAACACCGAACGACCCCGCTTCCTGTGAGGCCTAAGACCTCGAGAGGCTAGACACCGGAACTAGCCTGGAGTTCGAGGAGATAAAGGAAACACGAAGAGCGTAGCGATTCGATGTTGACTTATTGTACAGAAGCGAGGGAAGTCTCACTAGCCGCTAGGCACTGGAGCTGGATAGCACTCGTATGGTTTAAGATCTCAGAAAAAGATTTAACCTCAAATGGTTTTACAACTGGGATTTGCGGGACAGGTGAGACCCCACAGACCTTTAGCTCGAGGAGGCTCACCGCCCGCCCCACGGAAAGTGTTCAAATGTGGAATCGCCCTGGGAGACACGACTGGCATAAGCAGAACATCAACGGAATGGGTTTTTATTCCTTTGATGTTCTGCTTATGACGCGAGTGTCTGGGCAGAAGCGTTTGCTTTCATTGGAACATGGATGAATTCATTTCTTTAATGGCCGCTTTTTCTAAACGGGATACCTGCGCTTGGGAGATTCCGATCTCTTCAGCGACTTCCATCTGGGTCTTTCCTTGAAAAAAGCGCTTCGTCAAAATCATTTTCTCACGGTCATTCAACTTCTTCATCCCTTCTCTAAGGGACAGTTCATCTAGCCATACAGAATCCTTTTCGCGGTCGTCTTTGAGTTGATCGACGACAAAAATTGGATCCCCACCGTCATTATAAATGGGTTCAAATAAAGAGACAGGATCTTGTATGGCGTCCATAGCAAAAACTACATCTTCGTGTGGAACACCCATTCGTTCGGCGATTTCATGAGGAGCTGGATCTTTACTCGTTTCACCGATCATTTTTTCTCGCATTTGCAGGGCTTTATATGCCGTATCCCGTAAAGATCTTGAAACACGGATCGGGTTGTTATCCCGTAAATACCTGCGAATCTCACCGATGATCATTGGTACAGCGTAAGTAGAAAATTTCACATTGTGGCTTAAATCAAAATTATCAATGGATTTCATTAATCCAATACATCCGACTTGGAATAAATCATCTCCATATTCCCCGCGATTATTAAATCGCTGAATTACGGACAGGACTAAACGAAGATTACCGTTGACCAATTGCTCGCGTGCCTCTATTTCTCCACTTTGCAAACGCTCGAACAGGTCTCTCATTTCTGTGTTTTTCAGTACCGGAAGTTTTGATGTATCTACGCCGCATATCTCTACTTTATGTCGTGTCAATGTAAGACCCTCCCAGGAAGCTGTAATCAGTTTTAAGTATCTCCCTGGGTGGGAATTTTATGCATGGGACAATCGCTGGGTGTTATACCATTTTATCGAATTCACGTTGCAACCTGCGAATAATCTTCTTCTCAAGCCTTGATATATAAGACTGTGAGATGCCCATCATATCAGCAACATCTTTTTGTGTTTTTTCTTTTTTGCCAATCAAGCCGAAACGGAGTTCCATGATTTGTTTTTCTCGATCATTTAATTGCTCCAAAGCAGATTTCAGCAACTTTTTATCAATCTTTTTCTCTATTCCTTTTGTAATTAAATCCTCATCTGTCCCAAGAATATCTGAAAGAAGAAGTTCGTTTCCATCCCAATCGACATTAAGCGGTTCATCAAAGGAAACTTCTGTTTTAAGTTTGTTACTCTTTCGCAAGTGCATAAGAATCTCGTTTTCAATACACCTTGATGCGTAAGTAGCCAATTTAATCTTTTTCTCAGGATCAAAAGTATTAACAGCTTTAATCAAACCGATGGTACCAATACTAATCAAATCCTCTATGTTCAACCCTGTGTTTTCAAACTTCCTAGCAATATAGACGACAAGACGCAAATTTCTTTCGATAAGCATAGCTCTTGCTGCCTTATCCCCTTTTGGAAGGAGTTCGAGTAGTTGCTTTTCTTCTTCTCTTGATAAAGGCGGGGGCAAAGCCTCGCTTCCGCCAATGTAATAGATCTCATCCTGTTTAATGCCTAACTTCATAAGTATACGGTAGTACCATAGTCGTGCCTTAAAGAGCCACCTGAACATCGAATCCCCCTCCTGGAATCACGCTGATTTACCTTTTACCATCATCTGCGGATGAATGAGCATTTGATAAAGACGATCATGATTCAAGTCTTGATGTTGAACTCCTAACAACGGATGTTTCATCTCCAAATTCCCGGCATCTGTTTTTACTGTGATTTTATCTACGAGCAGTGTTAAAAGCAGCTGACCATTAACGCCTGCCGCCTGATAAGGTACAAGGCGGATGGATGATTGAATTTCTTCCGGCAGTTCATCCATCGAAGAAATGACCTTTTCTACCTCCAAACAATCGAGGTCTTCCTTAGATAAAAATTGCTCCCAAACAAATGGATCAGCAAGGAATACCATCTTTCGGCTAATAGGATCGATTAATTGATTGCCACTATCCACTAAACCTTTGCAGTGAGCGAGCCGTCCATTCCATTCAATCGTTACCTCATAAAGGTCCTCAAGCTTCATTCTGTGTACACTTACCTGGTTCAAGCGCCATTTAGTAAAGAAATAAGAGCTGGGAAAGCCTATTATTACAAACAACCAACTGACCGGGTCCCCATAACCACCACTGAACGTTACGACTGAGCCCCCTTGTAAGCTGATTTCTGTCGCTAAAAAGTAGTGAACCCCCATCATGGTTCCACCAATAGCAAAAGTAATAAAATAAAAACTGATCCACCTGGCAAAAAATGCACGGAGAGAGGTGTAAGAAAAGGCTACCCATATGATCAACATCGAAAAAACGATTTTCCCGACACTGCTGACAAGCCAGGAGTCTGGCATATAAATGGTAATCGGAACAATTGCAGAAGCAACAAACGCGCCGGCCATCATTCTTGTTTTTGATGATTTCGCTCTTGTAATCCCCTGTGTAAGCGATAAGATCATGCCATCCATCAACAGATTGAGCAACCAAACAGCATCAAGGTATATTATCTCCTCTCCCCTCCCTCCATCTCTGCTGTTAAAGAAAATTATAAGCCCGTCCGTCTAAAAAGTCTGTCACAATCTGAACCTGTAACTAGCAAGTTTTGTAGAAGCATGGAAAGAATTCCCCCCCACCTTTACACAAAAGCTCCTCTTGAAGACTCAGTTTCGAGACGTTTGTTTGTGAATATGGTGGGTGGGAAAACGAGTCGCTTTCCGCGGGGATGGCGTCAAGCCTCCTCGAGCTAAAGCTCTGCGGGGTCTTGCCTGCCCATCCATTCCCGCAGGAGTCTCCCCGTTTTCCCACCCACCATACGATAAAAAGATACGCGAAACTACCTTCACAGGAGAGGAGCTTTGGATACTGAAAATGCTATAACCGCTAATTTAACGCATGGTCCTCCATTCACATAGGGCAGGTACACTCTCATGTGATTTCGAGAAACACATATAGGAAAAGGGGCGGAGGGGAATTGGGGAGAATCCTGCCAGTTAGAAGAATAAGAGGAGGATATGATGAAGACAAAAAAGTCCCGCTACACTTTGGAGAGTGTAGCGGGACTTTATTTGATATTATCTGCGACGATTACGATTTCTTAAGAATGTAGGAATGTCGAGAGTATCTTCTTCTTGTGGTTTTTGTTGCGGTTGAGGAGCCTGACGACGAGGCTGCTCTTCGCGAATATTACGCTCTGGCTGTTGCTCTACTTGCTTTTGCTGATTAACAGGATTTACAGTTGGGCGCTTTTTCTGTTGACCTTGGGCAATTTGAGCTTCATCGAAACCAGTTGCGATAACTGTTACAACGATTTCATCTTTTAAGTTTTCATTGATGACTGAGCCGAAGATCACATTCACTTCCTGGTCTGCAGCAGAGGTTACGATATCGGCTGCTTCTTGAACTTCATAAAGGCTCAAGTTCGCTCCACCACTAATGTTCATCAAGACTCCGTGAGCTCCGTCGATAGAGGTTTCAAGTAGTGGGGAAGAGATGGCCTTCTTAGCTGCTTCAGCTGCTCGGCTTTCTCCTGTTGCAATACCGATACCCATTAGGGCGGAACCTTTGTCCACCATGATTGTTTTAACGTCGGCAAAGTCCACGTTGATCAACCCAGGAACAGCAATCAAGTCTGAAATACCCTGGACACCTTGACGAAGGACGTTATCCGCTTCACGGAACGCTTCGAGCATTGGTGTATTTTTGTCTACGATTTCTAGTAGACGATCGTTTGGAATGACGATAAGTGTATCGACAGCACCTTTAAGGCTTTCTGTACCACCACTCGCTTGGGTGGAGCGCTTACGTCCTTCAAAGGTGAATGGACGAGTGACAACACCGACAGTTAGGGCGCCGAGTTCTTTAGCTACCTGGGCGATGACTGGAGCTGCCCCTGTACCTGTTCCGCCTCCCATACCGGCAGTTACGAATACCATATCTGCGCCTTGAAGAGCCTCTTCGATTTGTTCTTTGCTTTCTTCAGCAGCTTTGCGTCCGACTTCCGGGTTCGCACCTGCTCCCAGACCGCGCGTCAGTTTACCACCGATTTGCATCTTCACTTCTGCTTTAGATAAGTTTAATGCCTGAGCATCAGTATTGACGGCGATGAATTCTACACCCTGAACACCGTGCTCAATCATACGGTTGACGGCATTGCTACCACCGCCACCTACTCCGATTACTTTAATGGTTGCCAGTTGGTCCATGCTTGTATCAAAATCTAACATCTTACGTTCCTCCTAATACACGAGATTACAAGATTTATTGGTTCGTCTGTCCATTGACCGACTCAAACTTGTTCATTAATCAAAGAAATACTTCAAAAGGTTGCTAAAGCCTGACTCTTTTTTCTTTTCTGGTTTCTCTTTTTCTTCTTTCGGTTGTTGTTGTTTCACCGCACGTTTTTGCTTTTTCGGCTGCGGTGGTTCTTGAATTTCACCTGATACGGAAGGAAATATCTCTTTTCCTTGTATTTTCGCATTACGATAGGCGAATTGCAAGATTCCTACTCCACTAGTGAACTGTGGTTCTCTCACTCCAATATAATCCGGAATGGCAAGTCTTACGTTTGCATGGAAAACATCCTGAGCCAGTTCTAATACTCCAGGCATGTTCATTGTACCCCCTGTGAGGACAAACCCACCTGGAAGCTCACGCACACCCATTCGTTGGATCTCTTGGGCTGCGAAGACAAAAATTTCTTCTAGTCTAGCTTCAATCATATCAGAGATTTGCAACTGATTGAATGCCTGTTGACGATTACTTCCAATAATCGTGACAGAAAAATTTTCCTCTTCATTCGCATCATCGAAAAATGCATGGCCATGTTCTACTTTCACCTGCTCTGCTTCTTCTGTGGAAGTCCTCAAACCAATCGACAAGTCTTTCGTCAAATTGTCTCCACCGAAAGGAATCATGCTCGTTCCTTTCAAATGACCTTCTTCAAAAACAGAGATTGTTGTAGATCCGCCTCCAACATCAATTAAGGCGACACCCAAGTTTGTTTCATCGCCAGACAACGATACAGTTCCAGAAGCGAGCGGCTGCAAACAAACATCCAAAACTTCCAGACCTGCTCGTTCCACACATTTCAATGTATTATGTAAAACGGTTTTTGCGCAGGTAATAATCATGCCTTCCATTTCCAGACGAACACCAATCATACCACGTGGGTCGGTAATTTCATCCTGCCCATCTACGATGAATTGGCGTGGAATAACATCGATGATTTCCCGTTCAGGTGGAACGGACACCACCTGGGCAGCATCAATCACTCTAGTAATGTCTTCATTTCCAATTTCCCTGCTTTCGCTGGAAACTGCAACAACGCCATGACATGGTTGCAATTGGATATGGTTCCCGTTCACTCCGACAACTACACGATCTATTTTCATATCGACCATGCGTTCTGCTTGCTCTACAGCTGAACGAATCGAATGTACCGTCTGATCTATATCAACGATTGCTCCTTTTTTCATCCCGTTCGATTTTGCTGTACCGACCCCAATGATGTTGAGGTTATCATTCATAATTTCTCCTATAATCACTTTGATTCGACTTGTTCCTATATCTAAACTTACTAAAATTTCATTTTGATTCACCAGTGACGCACCTCCTGTAGCAAGCCATATAAGTAGTTCAAAGCATATCGAATTCACGCTTAAAAAACAATCATTGAAATACAAACGTAAATGAAATGATATATTCCGTAGTTAAAACCTCGGAACTTTAGAGAAAAAACTCACTCATATGTTGTTTTCCACAGAGTTTCGTGTTTTTCCTCTTATTTACGCTCATTTTTTTCTGAATTTCATTAGCAATTTTTGGTCGATGATCATCCTTCTTATTATAGCAAGGTTCCTAAACAACCGGACACCGAAGGCAAAGACCGCAGCCAAATATAGATCCACCCCTAACTGCACCCCGATAAAGGCAAGCAGGGCAGCTAAAGATATGTTGAAAATAAACCCTGTAAGAAAAACGGTATCATCAAAGTTTTTTTCGAGTTGAGCCCGAATTCCCCCAAATAATGTGTCGAACGCAGCGAGAACGGCAATGGAGAGATAATCGGAATAGGCATCCGGAATACGAATATCGGTTAAAACCCCTAAAGTGAGACCGATGATCAGAAATAAAATTGGCAACCACACATTAACCACCAGTTTCTTCTAAAATTTCTAAATGGAGGGCTCCATCAAATTCAGGTAAAAGGAGACTGTCCTTTAATTCGATTTTCATCTCCATATTATCGATATTGAAAATATCCTGCGTAGGACTTGCTTTCATATAATTGCGCAGTTTCGCAGGGTCTTCTGCCAAAACTTTCAAAGTGATAGGCAGGGATCCAATCGGCCGATTGTTAACATATGTGGAACCGTTGACATCTCTGATCGGAGAAAGGTTCGTAATCCTCTCTTCACCGATACTGATTTCATCCGCACCGTAAGTGTTCAACTCATTCAATAGCCGATGGAGCAAATGAGGGGATAATTCAGGATACGCCTGGCCGGTTACACTTTCTTCAAATATTGGAGCAATCGTCATTTCTATCCCTGCCCCTTCTACCTTATTTAGGCCAACCCTTTCCTCCAGCACCTCAATGGACTCTATTAATGTATCGAGTTGCTCTCCTGAAGACTGTTGTTCGTAATCTTCTATAGTCTGGTCAGCATCCGAGATACTCTCCAACAGTTCCTGCTGGGCGTCCTGTTGCCGTTGCAATTCCTCCCGTACTTCCCATACATCCCGCGTTTCTCTCATTTGGGATTCATAGGAAGTCGTTTGAAACTGGACTGCAACCATAAAGCCTATGAACAGGAAGACGATGGATACTAACCACTTTGTCCTCTTTTTCATGATGCTCACCCTTCAGTGGATAACCTTGCTTTCATTTCTATTTGATTATTCTTCGTCATATCGACTTCCACATTATCGTTGAGAAGCTGATCCACTACGCCTCTAGTCAAATTCAGGCTAGAATAGAGTACATCAGAATCACCGATGGCTGTGATTACAAAAGGAGCAGGATGCTGGATGCCGTCCACCGTAATAACAGGGCCTGTACATGCGATATAGCTATCCTTCATATACCTCTGTCCATTGATAGCAATAGCTTTCGCTCCCGCACTGAGGAGTTCATTGATGACGTTGTGCAGATGTGTTTCGTGCACAATGTATTGGTTAACCTGTTCCTCATCGGGGATATAGCCGGAGTCGCTTAAAACTATTTCCACTCCTTCGCCCTGGATCGGGATTTCACCATTAAGCATTTGCAGTTTTTTCTTCCTCTCAACAAAGTCAGCAACAGTTTGCTCCCGTCCAGCCATTTCATTTTCAAATTTTTGAATGATGTCCCGTTTTTCATTCAACTCATCCCTAAGTTGCTTGTTCCTGTTTTCCATATCCAACAATCGTTGTTGATAGAAATATTCTTTCTCCCATTGGGAATCATTCAGTTGAACCATCTGTGGAGAACTTTTAGTTTGTTGATAACTATAGCTGATGAGAAAACCGGAGACGAGCAGAACGAGGGACAGGATTACCGACTTACCCCTCCGTTTCATCGGCAGTTTCCTCCTCTTCCTGTACCTCATCTTCTTCCGCTGTATCATCTTCTCCCGCTGTATCATTCTCTGGGAACTCTTCGAAATAGGCCCCTACATCAATATGTATGATCCCTTCCGCCCCTTCGTCTAATTGGGAGACAATCGACGGATAAGCAGGCATTTTTTCAGCAAAGCTCCGGATCGAGGCCTGAACTTGATACCCATCATTCATATAAAGAAGTATTTGATAAGGATTCCCGTCCCGAGGATCCCAATGTATTTCTGAAATAAGACCAGCAACACTGCTTGGGAGCTCCTTCAATTCTTGGGAAATTTCCTTCAAATAAATCTCTTTCGTAAACCCGGCCAGAATCGGTGCATCTCCTCCAGGAAGGGCTGTCTGTCCTTCAAGTCTGGAACCGTCCTCCAAGATGGCATGATACATCCCATCATTTTTCACATAACCAATTCTTTCCGCTTCTTCCACTTCAATGGTGACTTTATTTGGAAAGGAACGGTCGATAGAAGCAAAGGTGATTTCTTGATGCGATTCAATCTGCTGTTTCATCTCATCTTCATCGACTCTCCAATAATTCGTGGATGTCGTTACACCGCCAAGCTCTTTGATTTCTTCTTCCGAAACGTGATATTGGCCTTCGACGACAATATTTCGAACGTTACTGAGTGGCGACTGGAGATAAATGACCAACGCAATCAGCAAAAAAAGAATAGTCAAATACAAAATCAGTCGACGATTCGCTTTTTTGCGTCTCGTCTGTTTCAGTTTAGGTATGCGATCTTCTATGGAAACCACTTTTCTTTCTTCCATAACGGGCATTTCTCCTTCTGGCTAGACACCCTTTCGCTGTTTGTCCTAGCTGTTTGAAAGAATTATATTTTTCTACCAGATAATGAGCATAGACTCAATATCTATACGCATCCTATTATATCACAAAAATAGGCAAACTAATTGATAGAGTTTTCCTAGTTTCCCATCTAATTTTTTACAAGAATGAGCGTATTTCGAGGGAACCAAAGTGATTTCGCTAAATTCGTTTACCCACTCCCCTTTCTAACTAAACATTCACTTGCAAATTAATAAATTTACTCACAAATTCATTTCCCTCCTCCACAAAAGCTCCCGTTTGCTTAAGACTCAGCTTCGAGATGGTTCCCAGGATTCGTTGCCATGGGGAGCTTCAGGGGTGGTGGGGAACGAACCCCTTTACCAAGATGGGACGTCTTCCCCTCATTCATAAGCATATATAAAGCGCTCTATATCATACTTCCACTCTTGGAATGGCCATTGAGGCGTTTTATATTCTCCCCTTCCCTTGAGCATACAAGCAGTGTTCCCAGAAGTGGTTTCGAGAGACTGATATGCCAAATGAGCAGAGGGGGATGGGGAGACTCCTAATGTGAAAGCAGAAGTGCCTTGGTCAGCGGCGTATGGACTGGACATTCAAATGTGGAGGTGTCTTGGTCAGCCTCGATAAGCTTAAGAACAATCATTACAGGGAGTGTTCTTCTTCCTGAAATGACTAGTAAAGAAGCGATGGAAGTCTCACTAGGCACTGGAGCTGGATAGCACACATATGGCTTAGGTAATCTTATGAATGTAGGTCCATTCAGGTGTAAGAACGAGAAGAGAGTGCTTGGTGAGACCCCAGGCCCCCGCAGCCCCATCCACTTGCACAAACATCTCGAGCTCAAGTCCTCAAGAATACGGACAGATTGTTGAATATATAATTTTGCAAAAAGAAAGACCAGAGATGGCTCTGGCCTTTGGGAAAGATTATTCATTTAGTAGAAAAGCGGCTGACGCTGAGCAACAACCCAAGCGAGGCGAGCGTTAGGGTCAGGGAAGATCCCCCGTAACTGACGAGTGGCAATGTAATCCCTGTGACTGGAATTAATCCGGTAACAACGCTGACATTAATCATAACTTGAATGCTGATCATCCCTACAATTCCTAATGCCAATAAGGAACCAAACAGATCCGGAGCAAGAAGACTTGCACGTATTCCTCTCCACAACAGGACGAAGAATAAACTGAGGACTAGAAGTCCACCTAAAAACCCGAGTTCTTCTGCTAGCACGGCAAAAATAAAGTCCGTTTGCGGCTCTGGAAGGTAAAAAAACTTTTGCATGCTATTACCGAGTCCTAGACCGAGCAAGCCTCCTGGGCCGATGGCGTATAAGGATTGGATGATTTGGAACCCTGCCCCAAGAGGGTCTTCCCAGGGATGCAAAAAAGCGGTAATCCGTTTGATACGATAGGGTGCGGAGGCAATCAAGCCGATCATGCCCGCCATCCCTGCAGCCGCAATCCACATAAAATGACTGATTCTTGCTCCTGCTGTAAACATCATCACAAGGCATGTCCCGACCATCACTACACCTGTCCCTAAATCAGGCTGCAACATGATCAACGCAAACGGAACAAGGATGAGAGCCAGTCCAGGTAAAAAACCTTCTTGAAAAGAGTTCATCTTTTTCTGCCGCTCAGATAAAAAACGGGCGAGAAACAAAATGAGACCGAGTTTCATAAACTCTGATGGCTGGATACTGAACATGCCGACACCGATCCAGCTCCTGGCCCCTCCGCGTACCATCCCTACACCGGGGATCAATACTGCAACCAAAAAAACCAGACAAATAATCAAAATCATTTTGGAATGGGCATGCCATACATAATAGGGAATCCTTGATAACACGAACATCGCTATCAACCCTGCTGTGGCAAATAAAAGCTGTCTCTTAGCATAAAACCAGGGGTCATCGAATTTATACTCCGACCATATACTCGAGGAGCTGTACACCATCACGACCCCGATAAGGAGAATACCGAGGATGGCGATGACCAACCATAAATCCGGCTTTTTTTCTTCCATAAAAAAAGCCCTACCTCCCATCTCTGGAAAACAGGGCTCAAGCTTGTCGCATAAAGCCCTTATTAGAGCTTATGCACGGCTTCGATAAACATGTTGCCTCTTTCTTCAAATGTACGATACTGATCCCAGCTCGCACATGCCGGGGAAAGAAGAATGACATCTTCTTCATCCGAACGGTCATATGCTTCATTCACGGCTTCGTTCATTGTCTCCACTTTGATAACATCCTCAATTCCTGCTTCACGAGCGGTATCGCTTAAAATATCAGCTGTTTCACCGAATACGACCATCGCTTTAACGGAATCAAGGTGCGGGATAAGAGACTCGAAGGTCGTCCCCCGATCGAGACCTCCTGCAAGTAATATCACCGGGTTTTCAAAGGACTTCAACGCATAAGTAGTAGCGAGTATATTCGTAGCCTTTGAGTCATTATAAAACAGGCGTTCATTTTTCTTCGTGACAAACTGCAATCGATGCTTCACGCCGGCGAAAGATTTCAACACTTCAACAATCGCTTCGTTTTTTATGCCATTCACTTTGACAGCAGCGACAGCAGCAAGAATATTCTGCAGGTTTTGCTCTCCCACAAGGACAATATCATGTTTCTTCATGATGGGCTCTTCGTTAAAATAAATGAACGCTTCATCGGCCCAGGCACCTTGTCCCTTCTTTTCAATAGAAAAAGGAACAAGCTTAGCCTTCACGTCAGGCAAGAATTGTTCAATTTTTTTATCATCCGCATTGTACACCAACGTATCTTCAGCGGTTTGATTGGCTGCTATTTTCGCCTTCGCCCTATGGTAATTTTCCAGTGTATGATGGTAATCCAGATGAGCTTCATATAAGTTCAGCCAAACAGAAATATCCGGACGGAAACGTTCTGTACCTAACAACTGAAAAGATGAGAGCTCAGTCACCATCGTTTCCTTATCATCCGTTGTTCTAGCGACTTCACAGGAAACATGACCAATATTACCAGCCAAAGCCACGGCTTGCTGATCGGCTTTGATCATTTCATGGATCAAAGTCGTAGTCGTCGTTTTACCATTAGAGCCGGTGACAGCTACTAGCGGGCCTTCATGCAGAAAGCTCGCAAGCTCCACTTCTGTGACCACAGGAATCTTTCGCTCCACAGCCTCTGCTATAATTGGATTCTCATAAGGGATGCCAGGATTTTTGACGAGATAGTCAATATCATCCAACACAGATAATGGGTGACCACCCGTTACGACATCCGCTCCTTTGTTGATTAATGCCTGGACTTCCGCTGTCTCTTTATCTGCCTTAAGATCATTAATCCTTACTTCTACACCACTATCCAATAAAAGCTCTGCAGCGGCTGTTCCACTTTTAGCTAGACCTAAGACAAGTACATGTTGATAGGGGAAATTTTTTAGTGTCTTCATCCGAACATCACCTCAATATAGATCCCAAGTACGGCAAAGACGAGTCCGACAGACCAGAAAGTTGTGACTACGCGCCACTCGGACCAGCCCTTCAGTTCATAGTGGTGATGGAGAGGACTCATTTTGAATACACGTTTTCCTGTTGTTTTAAAAGAAATAACCTGAATGATGACAGAAAGCGTCTCCAGTACGAAGACACCGCCAATAATGACGAGCACAAGTTCAAGCTTAGTCAAAATAGCGATAATCGCGATTGCTCCACCTAGTGCCAGGGAGCCTGTATCTCCCATAAACACTTTCGCTGGGTGCGCATTGAAAACAAGAAAACCAAGCAACGCCCCGACAATCGCTAAGGAAAAGATGGTAATTTCAACGTTCATCACACCTGTCCAGGCTAAAATAGCAAAGGCTCCGAATGCGATCGCTGCTGTTCCTGCTAACAGACCGTCAAGTCCATCTGTTAAGTTGACCGCATTTGAAGCACCAACAAGCATGAACAAAATGAGTAAAGCATAGCCCCAGCCAAGATCCAGTTCGATCGATGTTCCCGGAATACTGATAAACGTCGGGAAATCAGAATTTCTTAAGATTAAATAAACTACTAAGGCAATGACAATTTGACCAAGCATCTTTTGCTTGGAAGTAAGACCTAGATTTCTTTTCATCGCGACTTTAATATAATCATCTAAAAAGCCGAGCAAACCGTACCCGACCAGGACGAATAGTACAAGGAACAATTGGGTGTTCTCTGCATTCGGGTTAAACCAGTAGGACGAGATGAGCGTCGTTATCACCACTGCAAGGATGATCATCACGCCTCCCATCGTCGGTGTCCCTGATTTTTTCTGGTGAGATTCAGGTCCTTCGTCGCGGATGGCCTGACCAAATTTCAATCTTCTTAAAAAAGGAATGATCATTGGCGAGATCACAACAGTGATAGCAAATGAAATAACCATAGTTAGTAGTAGTATGTAGTCGTTCATCGGTAATTCTCCTCCTTTTGCCTCATCATCGCCAATCGATCAATCCACAAGATTCTCAAGCAACTCTTCTAATTTCATTCCTCGGGAAGCTTTGATGAGTACGACCGTATCCTCCGTCAATAGTGAACGGACGTGATGACTTAGCTCTTTCTTTTCTATGAAATGTTTTGTGTCGATCGTTGGGTGTGTGGTCGAGATTGCTTCAGAAATTTTACGCGAATGATCGCCAATGGTATACACGGCATGAATATTCGCATCAATAGCCTCGGCAACACTTTCATGTAATGCTTCGGAATGTTCACCCAGCTCGAACATATCACCTAATATTAACACTTTTTTGCTTTTTGATGTCAAATCACTGATAACTTTGATAATCGCCTTCATAGATGTTGGAGACGCATTATAAGCATCATTGATGATCAAGGATCCTTTGTGGCCTTCATGCTTTTCAAAACGCATGGCGGACATTTCTAATTGTCTGAACCCTTTTTGAATCTCTTCCACGGATAGCCCCAGGCGTTCGGCAAGTGCAATCACATATGTAGCATTCTTTACATTATGTTTCCCAGCCATTGGTAATTCAAAGGAATGTTCACGAACAGTAAAAGTGCTGTAATCATCTGTCAATCGTTGAATGGCTGCACGGTAATCGGCATCGTCCCCAAACCCGCAGGACACTGTTCTTGAACCTTTTTTCTGGTCTTCCAACAAGGCTTCATCTGCATCAATGATGAGCGTTCCTTCCGATGATAACCCTTCGGTGATCTCGAGTTTCGCTTTTGCAATA
Source organism: Halobacillus dabanensis (assembly GCF_900114165.1). Classification (GTDB taxonomy): domain Bacteria; phylum Bacillota; class Bacilli; order Bacillales; family Halobacillaceae; genus Halobacillus; species Halobacillus dabanensis. The sequence continues at coordinate 247,919 of NZ_FOSB01000005.1, read as the reverse complement.
CCTTCGCGGGACCCAAGGTTCTCAATATGAGATTCTCCAATGTTCGTGATAATCGCGTAGTCCGGGTGAGCCAGGTTCGATAATACGGATATTTCTCCTGCACGGTCCATTCCCATCTCTAAGACGGCAGCTTCTGTATCCATGGGCATCGATAGCACTGTCAGCGGAAGACCGATATGATTATTAAAGTTTCCGGCTGTCTTATGTGTCTGGTATTTCGTCGCAAGGACAGAGGCTACCATATCTTTCGTTGTCGTTTTTCCATTTGAGCCGGTGATACCTACCACTATCGGATCCACTTTATTTAAATAATACGAGGCAACTTGCTGAAGCGCCTTCGTCGTATCTTCCACAAAGAACAAGGGGAATTCTGTAGGAGCAAGTCGCGGTACAGGCTGATCTTTTTGCCAAAGGGCCGCAACTGCTCCTTGTTTGATCGCTTCCCCGAGGAATTGGTGGGCATCGAAGTTCTCCCCGACGATCGGCACAAAAAGACTTTGTTTTGCCGTTTTTCTACTGTCCGTCATGACAGAATCGATAGTAATTAGATCATTTGCTGCTCCTTGATGGTTGGTAAATAACTGTGCTAGTTCTTTGACTTCAAAAATCATGATGGACGCTCCTTCATTTCTTTTAATATTGATTTCGCCACTTCGCAATCATCGAAATGGTAACGGGTGCCTTTAATTTCCTGGTATGTTTCATGGCCTTTCCCGGCAATGAGGACAACATCCCCCTTTTGCGCCTGGACCAATGCATGACGGATCGCTTTTTCCCGATTTTCGATGATGCTGTAAGGACCATTCAAATGAGTGGTCATATCTTTGAAAATCTGTCGTGGATTTTCAGAACGCGGGTTATCATTTGTAAAAATGACTCTGTCCGCATATTCCGTACTGACCTGTGCCATCAGTGGCCGTTTACTGCGATCGCGGTCTCCCCCACATCCGACGACAACACAGATCGAACCTTTACATAAATCCCTAAGTGTCTTGAGAACATTCTTCAAGGAATCCGGTGTATGGGCATAATCGATGACTACCCCGAATTCCTGCCCTTCACGAACAGGCTCAAAACGCCCACGCACTCCTTTCGTCTCTTGAAAGGACCGTTGTATCGTTTCAAGAGAGACTCCGGACAAAATCGCCGCTCCTGCTGCTGCAAGCATATTGTAAATGCTGAATATTCCCATAAGCGGGCTTTCAATCCTGATGGATCCGATGGGTGTCGTCATTAAGAATGATGTACCCGTTTCTGTCATTGTGTATTCTTCTGCTTTCACATCTGCCTGTTCATGGATGCCATAAGTGAGCAATCCTTGTGATGTGGACTGAATGAACTTCTTCGCTGATGGGGAGTCCTTATTGATCACTGCGAATTTCTCCCGTTGTTTATTATACCCATTCCCCAATTGCGCGAACAATAGGGACTTTGCACGAAGATAATCATCGAAATTTTCGTGATAATCTAAATGGTCCTGAGTCAAATTGGTGAAGATGGCAATATCGAAATCACACCCATAGACTCTTCCCTGGTCAAGCGCGTGGGAAGACACTTCCATGATTGCCTGATCAACTTTTACTTTTCGCATGTGGTGAAAGTATTTATGCAATGTCAGCGCATCAGGTGTTGTATTTTTCACAGGAAACGTCTCCCCATCAATTTTAACTTGAATGGTCCCGATGATTCCTGTTCGATCTTTCTGCTGCTGAAAAATTTCATCCAGCAAGTATGTGATGGTTGTCTTCCCATTCGTTCCCGTTACTCCAATTATATGAAGATGTTCGGTTGGACAATCGTAAAATGCAGCAGCTGTCATAGCGAGTGCCCGGGACGTGTCGTTGACAAGAACAACCGGAGCGGATGTTTCCACCCGCTCCTCCGCAATGACGGCCACCGCTCCTTTGGCCACTGCATCTTCAGCGAATCGATGACCATCTACATCGACGCCGCGCAAACATATGAACACATCTCCGGGTTCTGTCGTTCTCGAATCCATGGAGAGCCCTTTTACCATCACCTCTGAGATCGGTTGTGTCACTTTATAAAAAGGAATGAATCGCAAGAGTTTTTTCATTTTCATACGTGTCACCCTTACCTACGTGCAAGTATTATTATACCAAACCACTACTTATTCCCCTAAATAAACACGGATGGTCGAACCACTAGGAACTTTGACTCCTGCTTTTGGTGCCTGGGTTATCACCTTAGAACCCTCCCCGCTCACTTCCACTTCGAGATTTAACAGCATTTGGCTTAATTCCTCTTTTTCCATCCCTGTCACTTCAGGCACTTCTACAAGCGGTTCATCTGGCCATGAGTACTCTTTTTCAAGCCCATCTTTACGCGGTTCGACTCCCAGAGCTCTTAAGCTGTCGCCCATGATATTCCCGACGATCGGAGCTGCTACCACTCCACCGAATTGGACTGTATTTTTAGGATTATCGATAGCAAGGTAAACCACAAGTTCCGGATCATCAGCAGGTGCAAAACCAATAAAAGAGACGATATGGTTATTTTCCATATACCTTCCATCAGGACCTACTTTTTGTGCTGTCCCTGTCTTTCCACCGACCCGGTAGCCTTCCACATATGCGCCTCTTCCTGTCCCTTTCGCAACGACACTTTCAAGAGAGCGACGGATTTCTGCTGACGTCTTTTCAGAAATGACCCTTTCCTTCAATTTCGGTTCGTTCTCTTCTAATATTTCACCACTTATCGGGTCTTTCCACGATTCCTGGATATAAGGCTCGTAATAATAGCCACCATTCACCGCAGCAGCGACAGCCATGACTTGCTGAATGGGCGTGACAGAGACCCCTTGTCCAAATGCTGTCGTAGCTTGTTCCACTGGACCTACATTTTCCGGTTTGAACAATATCCCTTTTCCTTCTCCTTCTAAGTCGATACCAGTCTTTTCGCCAAAGCCAAAACGATCGATATATTCGAATAACTTTTCTTTCCCTAAACGTTGTCCGAGATTAACAAAGCCCGGGTTACAAGAATTTTGGACTACTTCCAAAAATGTTTGTTCCCCATGACCTCCGCGCTTCCAGCAATGCAATGTTGCCCCATCCACTTTTATCGACCCAGAGTCATGGAAGTGATCCTCATCGAGATCAACCAGATCTTCTTCTAGAGCAGCTGCTAACGTGATGATCTTGAAGGTCGACCCAGGCTCGTACGTACTCCACACCGGAAGGTTACGGTTGTATACTTCCGGTTCTACTTCCTGATAATTAGCAGGGTTGAAGTTCGGTCTTGTCGCCATGCCGACGACCTTTCCTGTGTCCGGGTCGACAGCAAGAGCTACAGCTCCATCAGGATTGTATTTCACTTGAGCTATATCAAGTTCACGTTCGATGATCGACTGGACTTTGTAGTCGATGGTCAGCTGAAGGTCCTTCCCATCCACTGGGGGCTTATAGATGTCTGCCATGTCCGGCATTCTTTTACCTTTTGCATCACTGAAAAAAGATAGTGCTCCTTTTTCTCCTTTCAGCTCTTCATCATAATAAGCTTCCAGACCTAAAAGTCCCTGGTTATCTATTCCACTGAACCCTAGCACATGGGAAAGGAACGAACCATGAGGGTAATACCTCTCTGAATCCTCCGCAACGTATACTCCGGGAAGTTGTAACGATTGAATCGCTTCTGCCTGCTCTTCACTTATTTTGCGGCCTTCTGGATGAATCCTTTCTATAGATGTGACTTTCGTTACATGTTCGTACGCTTTTTCTTCACTCATGTTCAAAATTTGTGCGAGGTGCTGAGCTGTCTTTTCCGCATCCTTTACCTGTCTCGGCACTACCATTACCGTCGGAGCGGATTGATTTCCGACAAGCACTTCTCCATTAGTGTCGAGAATCTTTCCACGTTCAGGCTCAAAAGTAATGTCCCTGCTCCAGGATTCTTCTGCTTTTGAAATAAGGAAGTCACTTAAGAAGAACTGCACGTAACCAAGCCTGCCTGCAATGACAAAAAAAATAACCATTCCCACAAGAAAAACAGTGACTAATCGTTTCTTTACGACCACTTGTGATACTCGTCTCATCTAAATAACTCCTTTTTGAAGTCGATAGAGTCAGCTTGTATCACTATATGCAATCGAGAAACGATTAGAACACTGCCAGGAATGGTGTTATTCAGACTGAGGCGGTTCTAATTCAACAACTAAATATCCGCCTTCTTTTATGTTAGATCCTGCTGGGATACTTTGGGCTTTTACAAATCCATTGCCCATCGTTTCAATGTTCAACTTGAAGTGTTTCGCAAGCTTATGAACATCACGTACAGAATATCCTGTTAAATCCGGCATTTTGGGTTGATCGGTTACAATCATGATCCGTTGGTTCTCCACTACCTTTGTGCCAGGAGAAGGAAGGATTGCTTCTACGTTTTCTCCACTTCCGATCACTTCGACATTTTCAAAGCTTTCTTTCAGTTTTTGTTCTGCTTGTTCTGTACTCTCATCCGCTACATCAGGCATGGTAAGCGGGGAGAAGGATTGATCGGTCTCTTTATCTGGTTGGATGTCCATATAATGAAGACTGTTCTCCATCACCGTCCGGACAATATAAGAGACGGGTTCCGACCCGAGTTCCGTAGCTTCTAGTTGTGGTTGTTGAACAGCTACATAGACCAGCAATTCAGGGTCTTCTTTAGGGGCCATTCCCATGAATGAGAAGGTGTAGTTTTCACGGCCGGACATATAACCGCCACCAGGCTTACTAATTTGGGCAGTACCCGTCTTGCCTGCTAAGGTGTAGTCGTCTAATTTGAACGACTGCCCTGTTCCTTGTTCTGAGGTCACAACCTCTCCCATCAACTCTCTCACTTGGTCTGCTGTATCCTTCGAGATTGGGGTTCCGATTTGGTCCGGCTCGTTCTCTTTCAACACTTCTCCTGTGTCACCGGAAGTGATTTTAGATAACATATATGGACGCATCATCTTTCCATCATTGGCTACTGCTGTTGCAGCTGTCATCATCTGAATGGCTGTGACCGTAGAACCTTGGCCGAAGGAAGTGGTCGCTTGTTCAGATTTCCTATCAAACACGAAGCGGCCGTTCTTTTCGTTCGGAAGGTCAATACCTGTCTTTTCGTCAAAGTTAAACGCCGACAAGTATTTTCGTAGTTTCGTAGGACCAAGCACTTCTAAAGCAAGTTTAGAAGCAGCAACATTTGAGGAGCGTTGAAATCCTTCATCATAGGAAATCGGCCCCCACCCTTCACCGTTGTTGTGGTCTCCGATCGTATGCCCTGGAACCTTATATGTTCCCGACTGGAACACATCGCTCCCTTTATACACGCCTGCATCAATGGCTGCAGCCCATGTGAAAATTTTCATTGTGGATCCAGGTTCGAACGTATGGGAAACGATATCATTGTACCAATTCTCTACATCTCCAATATTGTTCGGGTTGTAGCTTGGTCTGTTACTCATCGCTAAAATTTCCCCTGTATCGGGGTCCATGACCGCGGCCATGATTTTTTCGGGACTATACTCTTCCTCCACTTGAGTTAACGCATCTTCTAAAAATGTCTGGATTTTCTGATCGATGGTGAGATACACATCATTGCCATTTTCAGGTTCTGTCATAACCTCATTAGGATCCAATAACTTTGTCCCATATTTATCCCGTTCGTAACTTATTTTCCCTTTCTCTTCCTGCAAATGCTTTTCCATTTGTTTTTCGATACCAGTAACACCGTTAATTTCGCCTTCTTTTGACCGAGCAAACCCGATCACATGCGAAGCAAATTGACCATTCGGATAATAACGCCTGGATTCCTGCTTGAACTTTATTCCATTGAGCTCAAGTTCCTCAATCTCTTCTTTAGCTTCTTGGGAAAGAGACCGTCCATTTGAACCGAATTCCACCTGAAAACGGTCATTCTCTTTACCTTCCTCAAGCGTCTGTTGGATTTCACTCGCTTTCATATCAAGAAAAGGAGCTAGTTTCTTGGCTGTTTCTCCTGGGTCCGTCACATGTTGAGGTGGATCAAGGTTAGCAGAATATTCCGGATCCACTATCGCATATAATCGATACGTTGGACGATCGTAGGCGAGAACCATTCCGTTGTTGTCATAAATTTTCCCTCGATCTGCATCGATTTCATAAGAGGTCGTCCGTATGTCTTCTGCCCAGGCAGTCAAGTCCACACCATCAATGGATCCAACTGTTTCAATATAAAGGAAACGTCCGGCAATAATGAAAAACATGATCGAAAACACGAGGATTAAAAAGACAGTGCTGAAATTCTTGTTTCGATTATTCATTTTGCATCACCAGCCGTTATTCATTATTGATTTTGCCGGCTTGTTTTACTTGGGCGTTCTGGATATTGAGTCCGTTTTCTTTAGCGATGCTGAGGATCCGATCTGGATTGCTCAATTCTTTCACTTGATAGGCAAGGTTTTCATTCTGTGATTGCTGTTGTTGAATATCCTGTTCTAAACCGCGGATATCACGATTGATCGCATCTGTCGCTGCAGAGGTTTGAACTAAAAATACAGAGGCAGCAAGGACAGCTGCTGTAGCGAATGAATAGAGAATCTTCTCTCCGGTACTAATCCATTTCTGTTTATGTACCTTTACTTTGACCTGTTTCTGTCTTTCAGGCTGCTGTAAAGGCTGCTGTTTTCTAATCTGTTCAGCACTCATGTTTGTTTCCACCCTTCATTAAATTCGAATTCCTTATTCCAAGGTTTGACTTTCTCGACAATCCTTAATTTCGCTGAACGAGAGCGGCGGTTTTCCTCAAGTTCCAAATCTTCGGCTACTATAGGCTTTCGACTAACTAAACGAAAAGGCGGCTGTTTTTCCTCGGGGATCATTGGTATGTTTTTCGGTAAAGGTGGGTTGGAACTCCATTTTTTGAACGCTTGCTTGCACAGGCGATCCTCGAGAGAGTGGAAAGTGATCACAGCGATCCTCCCCCCCGACTCCAACAACTCTAGCTGCCTGGTGAAGACTATCCTGAAAGGCACCAAGTTCATCATTAACTGCTATGCGGATAGCCTGAAAAATTCTTTTTGCAGGGTGCCCGCCTTTCCTCCTGGCTGGGGCAGGAATCCCTTCTTTAATCAATTCAACAAGTTCCCCTGTCGTTTCAATTGGCTTCGACTCTCTTGCCGCTTCAATCTTTCTCGCAATCTGCTTGGAGAATTTTTCTTCTCCATACTTAAAAAATATACGAACAAGATCTTCATACGGCCATTCATTGATGACCTCTTTCGCGCTCAGCTCATCTTCTTGATTCATCCGCATATCAAGTGGGGCGTTTTGATGATAGCTGAACCCGCGTTCTTCCACATCCAGCTGTGGGCTTGATACACCAAGATCGTAAATGACACCATCGACATCCGTTACCTCAAGCTCTGCCAACTTCTCTTCTAATTGACGAAAGTTTGCATGAACGAAGGTTACTCTGTCTTCGTACTTCTTCAAACGTTCTTTCGCTGCTTCTAACGCAATCTCATCCTGATCGAATGAAATAAGGCGTCCTTTTCCCGTCAGCGCAGCAGCAATCGCTTCTGAATGGCCGCCGCCTCCTAACGTGCAATCTACATAAATACCTTCCGGGTCTACATCTAAATGGTTTATTGTTTCACTTTTCAATACACTATAATGTTCAAACATGGTTTCACTCGTTTCTGACTATCAGATATCAAAATCCAACATATTTTCTGCGATTTCTGAGAAGGACTCTTCGGATGCTTCGAAATAGCTTTCCCACTCCTCATGACTCCAAAACTCAATCCGGTTGGATACACCAATGACCACACATTCCTTATCGAGGGAGGCATATTTCCTGAGCGGTGGTGGAATGTTGATTCTTCCTTGCTTGTCCACTTCACATTCAACAGCACCAGAAAAGAAAAATCGGGTGAAAGCGCGGGCATCTTTTTTCGTGAGGGGAAGTTTTTTCAGCTTCTCTTCAAGCAACTTCCATTCATTCATAGGATAAGCAAACAGACACTGATCTAAACCTCGTGTCAGCACGAAGCTGTCACCAAGATCCGGACGGAATTTCGAGGGTACGATGATCCGTCCTTTACTATCAATGTTGTGTTGAAATTCACCCATGAACATAGTGTTCCCCCACCTTCTAAATCCACCTTACCACATCGCCCCACTTTTCTCCACTTACTTTTTATTCATTCTTTGCCCACAAAAAAAATCCTGCCCGGGAAGGCAAGATTTTGAAGGTTTTATCCATTTATTTTGTAGTGGTGGATTGTGGAGGAGTTGTTCTACAAATAAACGACATAATGGTCATGCTGAAAGCTCATATGGTGTCTATTCATCTGCTGAAAAAGCGTTACACCATACTGGTTAACCCATGGGACAATGCTCCACATCCGTTCCTGTAAACCACCACCTGGATGAACAGTTACATTTATGTTATCAAACTGGGACATTTCTTTTTGATACCTCTCCTCCATGGACTGGTGAAGGCGTTTATCAAGGAAATCAATGTTATTGAACAAATATTCCAAGTTCTTCTCTGCCAGTTGTTTCAGATCTCCCCCAAGAGACTCTGATTTCTTTCGCAAAGGGGCATGTACCCGGTCAATCTCCATTTTCACCTGCTCTGTAAGCTGACGGATCGGAGGTGCACTCATAGAGGAAATCCAGTTCAATTTTCGTTCACTGACTCCTACTGCAATAGCTTCCCTCGGTGGGATTTGGAATTTCTCCATATCCTGGCCTGTCTTCCGGTCTATCAGAGTGAACGATAGACGCGGCAGGACAGGCGGCATACACAACCCTGCCGCTTCAAAAGCAGGCTTTAATGCTGACCAGTAATTAATTTCTCCCGGTCCTCCGATAAAAGCAAGAACTGGAAAAAGAGATTCCTGCATCAACGGCCTTGTAACTACATTATTACTCAGGCGTTCGGGTGTTTGTTTGGCAATTTGTAAAAGCTCTTCTTTTGTCAAAACGACTTCATTGTTTTTTCCACGAAACCGCCCTTCCTCATCACGCATAAGTAATATTCGCTCTCCATCACGGTGATAAAACAAATGAGCATCTTCCAATTCACTGTCCAGGAGGATCTCATACCCTTGCTGGCGATTTTTTTGAAGTACTGCATAAACGCCTTGAGCGATTTCTTTATTTTGTTCTATCATCGTAGTGAAATAAGAAGACTCAAGCTTTCTCACTTCCGGCGCATGAGCATCAAACAAAACAAGTCCTTCATCCGGGAACAAGTGGTACACAACTTTTGCAAAGAAATCACTATAGGTGTTTGATTCCTGCAAAAGTCGCTCCATCTCTTTATAAACATCCTGCGTGTGTTCTGTCTCTTTAACCATACGGAAAACGTCCGACAACCATTCGGAAGCTTTTTCCTTGTCCATGACGATTTCAGAAACAGACGCTTTCGTTTCCGGCACATGATCAATAGTCACTTTGCTCATGTGGTCGTCTTTCTTCATCATCACATGATGGATCTCATCGAAGTCGTGATCTTCCCCTGCTATCCAGAATACAGGAATAACTGGTTTATGGAGCTCATTTTCCTTCTCCTTAGCCAATTGCAAAACGGAAATGATTTTATGGACAGAATAAAGAGGTCCCGTCAACAACCCAGCTTGCTGTCCTGCAATAACAACCGTGCTGTCTTCTTCTCTTAATTTCTCAACATTTTCTAACGTCTTCTCCGGAGCAGCCCAATCGTCATTCATCCGCTTGAGTATATCAGCCAGCTCTTCCCTTTGATAGGACTGTTCCTTCAACCGGGAGAAACGACTTTCCCAAGTGGCCCCCTCAAAAGGATGGAAACTGAATCTATCTGCAATTTTTTCATAATTATTTTTATAATCACGAAACAATGACTGTTTCGGCTCTAAATCAATCGGATCAATACGCATATCTATACGGCTCCTTTATAGGCAAAAGTTACACATTAATATGTATCCCACTGTATTGTACAAAAAACAACCACAAAATTCACATTATCTGTTTGATAGAAGTGTGGAGATGGGCTGGTAGATCTGACACGCATAAGCAAAACGTTGACGTGGAGCGATTTTCTCCACAGAAACGGAGTGCTTATGTCGCGAAGATCTGCCCATCGCAACCGGATCCCAAAAAAGAAATGCGGAAGAGCCTTGGTCAGCCCCGACAAGCTTAAGAACACTCCTGCAGTGAAGGGGGTCTTTCTTCACCGCAGGAGTGGACTTAAGACCTAAGGGGTAGACACTCGAAATCTGGATAAAAACACCGGCACAGCCAGGCATTAGCCAACTGGCCGATAATCGCTTTCTTATTCTATGTCAGTTTTTATAAAACATGTTGAATAGTGGAGTGATTGAAATGCGGAAGCGTCCTGATAGACATGAAAAGCATAAGCAAAGCTACGCTGCGTCAGTCATTGCCACAGAATAGATTTGCTTATGCTCTCGAGTGTCTGGACACCAGTTAGGGGCAACACGCAGCTCAAATGAAGAAAACTCTAGTAATTAGACCATAAGTGGATAACCCTAAATAGAAAAACATGAACAAAAGAAAACTAATACGCCAAAAACCTTTGAACGCATGTCTCAAACGTACTTCGTCGTTCATCTTATATTGCGCGACCATAGATATTCCTAACAAAAGTAAAAGGAAGACGATGATGAAAGGAAAAAAGCTCCGTTCAAAAAGGACGACAAGGAGGACATGGACAGCCAAAATGAAAATAGGGGCAGTAAAGTTTGCGGTACGATGAAGGGCTTTCAGCTTACGCCGGCTCCATTTCCTTGCACACAAATAAAAAATGATTAAGAAAGGTAGAGGCAATGTCAAAACGATCGCAAGAATATAAGCAAAAAGATCACTCAAAACTTCTCACCCCCTCTTCATACTCCAGTGCATGAATAGCGCTGATAACAAATTGGTGACAAGGCAAAGGAAGAGGACTCTGATTAAGTATGTAACCACTGATGCTGTCTATCTCTGTAAGCCGGTGCTCCTTAAGATCTTTCAACATAGAGGACTGGTTTTCTGAAGTTTTTCCCGCTATCTCTTCCACCCTGGACCACTCTTTAGAAATATCCATGTCTAAAACTCCACACGCTTCTTCACACAATTGGAATGCGATCTTTTGTATATATGGATTAGTCAGAATACACCGGTTCTTTTGTCCAAATACCGCTGTTAAAGGATTGATCACTGTATTTATAATGAGTTTATTTTTAAGCATCATTTGATGGTCTTTTCTATAATAAAATGGAAAAGTAATGGTATGTAATTTTTCGATAAGCGAGACGATCTCCCCTGCAAGATGAGAGAAATTAGCGATTTGTATATTCCCTCTCCCTGTATGAGCAACTTTATTGTCCCCTTCTGCCAGAGCCCCATGTTCCACTACTCCGACTGCACTTGAAATATTTGCATTCGATAGCTTTTCCAAATGACCCATTCCATTTTGCAAGAATAAATAAGGAGCATCTGTCGGGAGATTTTGCTCAAGTAGAGCCTCCACTCCATGTTGTTTTATAGTAACTATCCATAAATCGTAGCCAGAAGCCATTTCTGAAGATAGATGGGCATTAACTGGGGTAGGGTTTTCCAGCACATCACATAGAATACCTTCCGAGTTGAGCTTCTCCTTTTGTCCTTCTCTTCTAACAAACATATGCACATCATGAGCCCTGCCTAAATAGACCCCCAACAATAATCCTATAGAACCTGCTCCAATAATTCCGATTTTCATCGATCTCTCCTCACTTCGTACTAATCTAATATCCAATTGTAGCAGATTCTTTTCCGCTATTGCAGTCGATATTTGTTTCTTGCATCATTATTCATTTCATTCTGAAAATTTTTATATTATAATAGGATTATATACAGATATTTGAAAGGGGATTCTGGTATGATGACAAAAACAAAAGTACAGCCTTTATTAGTCAATTATAAGACGCTTGAAGAGTTTAAGCGCTTCAAAGAATACGGAAACCAGGAACTTACGATGCTGGAGGATTTGGAGAGTAATATCGTCGAAAATGATAGTGAATCACCTTTTTACGGTATTTATTATGGAAGCGCTTTAGTTGCGCGGATGAGCTTATACCGAGTGAAAGCGAAATATGACCACTATTTCAATCCACCACAGGATTATTTAGAACTGTGGAAGCTCGAGGTACTGCCGGATTACCGTAGTCTTGGTTACGGCAAAGCCCTGGTAGAATTTGCGAAAAGTTTCGAGTTACCGATCAAAACAAATCCACGCATCAAATCTCATGGCTTCTGGGAAAAGATGGGTTTCCAGAAAGCTCACTACGATGTTGAGCGTGACTTAGGTGAAAACCCATTGATCTGGATGCCGTCCGGGGTAGAAGAAAGAGAAATAAATGCTTAACACAAGAATGAGGCCGCTACACTATACTGTAGGGGCCTTTTTTATGATCTAAAAGTATATGAATAGCATGAGGGAGAAACGATCAAACACCACTTTCACTCTTACGTTTTTCTCTTACCCAATGGACGAGTTTATCCATTTCGTTCCAAGCCGCTTCCCATTGCTTTAATTCCTCTCGCAGCTTTTTATTCGCTTCATTGAGTTGTTTGAGCTGGTTTTCTAAATGCTCTTTCCCTTGCTCATCGAACTGTTTACTTTTCATTTCTTTCAAAAATGAAATAGCTGCATCGAGAGACATCGGGGTCTCTTCGGACGTTGCAGGGGGACTATAAAAAGTGCGGGTCGCTTTTCGGCTGTTCTTAGCTTCCTGGATTTCTTTTTGATAATCTTTCCGGACGGTGGCATTCCACCTGAATCCACATGCTGCCGGGGTCCGACGCAGCTGCTCAGCGACTTCCTGGAAGGCTTCCAACTGTGTTTTCCCTTCGCGAATATGTTTCAGTATTGTCGTCGCCAATAAAAGGTCTTCTTCGTCCTTCCAGGCATCTTGTCTTGGGGCATCCATAGCATCCCTCCTCTATCGTTTGCTTATAGTTATGCAGGAGGAATGATTGATAGAATCGCATTTATCATCTTTTTCTCTTCGCAGCAAACTTCCTAACCGCTTCTTTATGCTCATCCGATTCCCATAACAAAGAACACTGTTGGACTTCCTGGTCCATTTGCTGGGATAACCTATCTCCATCCAGATGTTTGAGATATTGCTGTTTGAATACACGCATCTGCTCGCTCGTCTTATTCAAAAATGATGGAAAAAGTTCTTCCACACTCCAGTTTACCGTAATCTTTTTATGTAACCAACCTATCCGATAGACTTGATCTGCTGAATACATTTCCGCATCCATTAGCCAATGAGCAGCATAGTCACTCTTAATCCTGCGGTATAATAATGTTCCGCCTCCCCATCCTGGAGTGATCCCTAAATTTCCTTGAACAAATCCATAGGAGGCAGACTCCAATCCATAGCGAAAGTCACAAGCGGTAGCAATTTCGCACCCACCACCCCGGGCCTGACCATTCAGTAAAGCAAATGTAGGGACAGGGAAAGTAGCCAACTCGTATAAAACTTCTTTCATAGAATGAAGAATGTCATAAGCTTCCTCTGCTACCATTTCTCCATGATGTTCATTTAGGTCGCCACCCGCACAAAAAGCGTGATCTCCTGCACCGGTAACGACTAGAAATTTAAGGTCTTCCTCTTTCAAAGACAAGATAGCTTCATATAGCTCCTTTGTCATTTGTTTAGAAACCGCATTCATTTTTTCCGGCCGATTCAACGTTAAAATAGCATACTCATCGTTTTTCTCTATCAATACTTGTTTCATTTTCCCTCCACTCCTTTCTTCCCTAATGTACCAGAAAAATAATGATAAGTATTCAATTAAATGGCAGTATTCTTGAAGACTCGATTTCGAGATGTTTGTAGGGGCTTTAGGGGCTACGGGAAACGGTTCGCTTTCCGTGGGGGTGGGCGCTGAGCCTCCTCAGGCTTTGCCTTCCGGTGTCTCACCTGTCCCACACGCCCCATAGGAGTCTCACCGTTTCCCTCCGCCCCTTTACCATGTGAGTGTCCCGAAACCACTTCTGGAATAATCTGCTTTTTACTCAAAGCAAGTGTGGAAGATATAGACTTGCATGGCCACTATTCTGAAGGTGAAAGCGTGATATAGAGCGTTTTAGGCCCGATTCCGAGTGGGGGGCATCTTAGTAATGGGTTCGTTTCTCTCCTGGATGTAATGGGGTGGTGGGGAAGCTGGGAGACTCCCGTGGGAGAAGGAGGTAGGCGAGATCCCACAGGGCGACAGCCCGAGGAAGCTCGCCAGTTCCCCCACAGGAAAGCGAGTAGCTTCCCAACCACCCTTGACTCCTAATATGGCAAACGGACCCCCAGATCACCTCGAAGCTGCGGCTTCTACAACGGGGAGCTTTTATGGGTGAAGTATAGACATATAAAAAAGGCCTGACCGGAGTCAGACCTCTTTCGATGAACTTAGCTGTTCACCACTTGTTTTCCATTATATTGTCCACAAGATTTGCAAACATGGTGTGGTTTTGAGTACTCGCCACAGTTATCACACTGAACCATTCCTGGTGCGTGAAGTTTCTTGTGAGTACGACGTTGGTTTTTTACTTTTTTAGACGTTTTACGCTTAGGTACTGCCATGTTGTACACCTCCTTTAAGTTACGATTCTGAGAACCATGAAGATTTTCTTAGTCGTTCTCTTCTTCATTTAATAATGATTGCAGTTTAGCCATTCGAGGATCCACTTTCTTTTCCTCTGGTTCCTCTGTAACCACCTGCCAGCCCTTCCCTTCCTGGGGGGCTGCTTCATGAGCCTCATCATCTTTGGAAAATACGCGTGTCGGAATCTCCAACTGTACATTTTCCTTGATATAAGGCGTTAAGTCAAGCACTTCTCCATTCACGGAATGAACTTCAGAGTCATCTTCTTCTGTATGGTAAGGTGACAGATTGAATACCTCTAGAGCATCAATGTGAAATGGATAAGTCACATCAACTAACGTCCGGGCACAAGGCAACACCATTTCTCCATCAATCGAAAAAGTTACCGTTATATCATTTCCTCGTGTGATTGCTTGACCTTTGACATGAACAGGGGAAATCCTGCGAATGTCATTGTTCATTTGCTCTAATTCGCGAATATCTACGTCATCCTCAAAGTAAAAAGGCTCATCACCTGTTTGTTTGAGTTTTTGTAGAGGAAATTTCATAGTTATCACCTCATGGCAACAAGAGTTATTGTAAAAGGATTTCGCTGATTTGTCAATATTTTTTTCTTTACAGCTCTTTCCTTAAGCTAAGCTGATTCAGTAAAGATACCACATTTTCAGGACGAGATGCGAATTTTCCCTACTAACATGATAAAATAAACCAAACACTTGTTCAATAGAAAAGATATAGACAGGAGGATCTCTTATGAAATCATGCGGAGTCATTGTCGAATACAATCCTTTCCACAATGGACATCTTTATCATTTGAAAAAGGCGAAAAAACATGCAGATGCTGATTGCATGATCGCTATCATGAGTGGAAATTTTCTTCAGCGGGGGGAGCCGGCAATTATTGATAAGTGGCACCGGACAGAAGCAGCTCTTCGTGGGGGCGCAGATCTTGTTGTGGAACTCCCATTTCTCTATGCCGTGCAGCATAGCGACTTTTTCAGCAAAGGGGCGATACAAACCTTAGCGGAACTCGGAGTCGACAGCGTGTGCTTTGGCAGCGAAAACGGTGACATAAGCGCTTTTACGAAAGCCTATGAACATATGCATAAATGGAAAGAAGAATATGAAGTGGCACTCAGGCAGTATTTGAATGAAGGTCTTTCTTATCCAGAAGCATCACGATTAGGATATGAAGCCATCAAATTTCCTTCTGGAACCATCGATCTCTCACAGCCGAATAATATCCTTGGTTATAGCTATGTGAAACAACTCCTCACTTATGCCCCAGAGGTAGAACCATTGACAGTATTAAGGAAAAATAATCATTTCCACGACGAAGATATCACTGGATCTGTCGCTAGTGCCACTAGCATACGAAAAGAATTACTGGCTAAAGGGGAAATGAGTAGTGATGCCCAAACTACCATCCCCTCTACAACGGAGGAACAATTGCAGAAATATAAAGATGGTCATGGCTTATGGCATGAATGGGAAGCATATTTTCACTTACTTCAATATAAAATTCTTACAATGGAAGAAAGCACATTGCGATGTTTTCATGGTGTGGAGGAAGGAATTGAATACCGCCTGAAGCGGGCGATCAAAGAAGCGACGTCTTTCCATGAATTTTTGATGAAGTTGAAAACCAAACGGTACACGTGGACACGACTCCAACGAACGCTTGTTCATATTCTTGTAGGTACGGATAAACTGGAAGCAAGTCAATTATTAAGAGCGACGCCCCCTCCGTACGCACGGGTGCTGGGTATGAACGATTCAGGAAAGAAATATCTAAGAATGATCAAAAAAGAAACGACCATTCCTGTAATTACACAGCCGCAGCAGCTCGAAAGCGAAATGCTCGACCTCGAGGCAAGAGCGGCCGCTGCTTACTATAGTGTTTTAAGCCCTGCTATTCGTGTTCGTGCCCTAAAAAAAGAATACGGTGCTCCTGTTATCCTTTAATTATAAGTTTAACCTTCCATAAAAGCTCCGATTTTGGAAGACTCAGTTTTTTCGAGACTTTAGTGGGAGTTTAGGGGCTACGGGAAAAGGTTCGTCCAGTTCCATCGCCCAGGGCGGTTCCACATTTGAACACTTTCCGTGAGGCGGGCGCTGAGCCTCCTTGAGCTAAAGCTCTGCGGGGTCTCACCCTGTCCCGCAGATCCCAGAGGAAGCTCGCCAGGCCCCCCACAGGAAAGCGAGTTGCTTCCCAGCCAGCCCTCACTCTTAATACGGCAACGAATCCCGGTTATTTCGAAACTGAATCTTCCAGAATACTGCCATTTAGTTGAATAACTGTCGACAAAAAAAAAGGAACTTCCGGATGCGGAAGTTCCTTTTTTCAGGAGTGGTTTTTAATTATCCTTGGGCGGGGTCGAGTTGTTGTAAATAATCGAGAGCATCCTGGAATGTATCTACCGGAACGACCTCCATTTCTGTATCAATTTCTTCTGCTGTCTGTTTTGCCACTTCATAATTGGATCCTTTGCGCCCCTCTTCGTTCGGTGCGAAGAATACGTCGGCTCCATGATCGGAAGCAGCCACCACTTTTTTATCAATTCCGCCGATACGGCCGATTTGTCCTTCATAATTGATCTCACCTGTGCCGGCAATCTCATAACCTTTTGTTAGATCCTCTTCCGTCAACTGGTCGTAAATTTCTAATGAGAACATCAGACCGGCACTAGGTCCGCCAATCTCTCCACTTTTCACATTAACAGCCGGGTTCACTTCAACTGTACGATCGGTAACAAGTGAAATCCCAACCCCGACTTTTTCTGGGTTATCCGGGAAAGTTGCAAGCTCTAGTTCCCGTTCCAGCGTTTTTTCGCCACGAACGATGGTAAGGTTAACGGAGTCCCCATCTTCCATGCTGCTGACATAGTCGATCAGATCGCTTGTTTCTTCTATTTTTTTACCGTCCACTTCTACGATTTGATCTCCCGTTTCCAGTATCTCTTCCGCAGGCATTCCTTCTATGACATTCATCACAAAAACACCTTCATAGTTTATCTCAATATCTTTTCCTGCTGCTTGATAGGCCACTACTTGCGAAGCTTCTTGGGAAGATTCCATCATTTGTAACTGTGCATGGAAATATTCTTCCTCTGAGACTCCCTCTGGACGTATCTCTTCCAACGGATAGATTTGATGGAAAGGTCTTACCTGGGCTAACAGCCATTGCAGCGGTGTTGCTTGTCCTCCGCGAACCGTGACGAGATGCATATCACCTTCACTTGTATGGCCTCCTTCGACTTCGACGATATCATTCAAAGCATCGGCTGTACCTGGTTTATAAATGTAATAAGGGAGTTGATAGGCTCCCAAAAAGGCTACGATAAGAATGGTAATAATGGCAGTTATGATTACTCTTTTGTTGGTTTTCATTCTGTTGTTGACTCCTTCCACGCAGCGAGCTTCTCTTTTATTTCTATAATTTTGTCTTCCGCTGCCCTTTCTCCCGCTCCGACAATTTCTTGTAAATTAGTAAATGCACGGGAACTATAGTTGGAAACATCCGGTCGGATCATAATATCCGCATCTTTTGATACCCCTATGGCTGTCACCAGCTCATCCTGCATGATATCTATACTTTGTGTAATGACATCATAAATGGAATTGATATTCGGATCTGCATCAAAGTGGGCACAATCGATAGCGATTACGAAATCAGCTCCCATCCCTTTGACGACAGATACAGGTACACGGTCGATGACACCTCCATCGATATAAAGACGATCATCAATTTTCTCAGGGACAAAAATTCCCGGAATGGCAATGCTCGCTCGTACAGCGGAACTTGCCGGCCCTGAGGTGAAGATCTTTTTTTCCCCTGCGTACAAATCTGTAGCAACAATCGACATAGGGATTTTAAAATCCTCGATATTTTTCCCGAATGTAAATAAGCGTATATATTCCTTGATTCTTCTTCCTTGAACAAATCCCATTTTCGGGACTGTGAAATCCAGGTAATATTTTCTTTTAAATGTAAAGGCAAGTTTATACATATCTTCGATCCGCTGACCTGCAGCAAAAAAAGAGCCGACAAGAGCTCCCATACTACTTCCTGCTATCACATCGACAGGGATATCGTGCTCACGAAGGACTTTCAGAACACCCAAGTGTGCAAAACCACGTGCACCTCCAGAACCTAACGCCAATCCTACTTTCGGTCTGCCCACTCGTCATTCCTCCTACATACAGATGGTTTATTTTATGGAATAAACCCATCCCTTATGAGCGTACACATGGATATATAGACAACTTATGCCGTCAAAATATATCCCTATTCTACTATTCCTAGAAAGAGAAGTACAGGAAACTGCAAACCCAAGGAGGCGTTCTCCATTTCAAAACTAAAAACCATTTCCTTAACGCTAATTACTTCTTCATTAGCGATAGCATTGATATTATTCCCTCGTGAAGCACTTTCTGCAAGCTTGAGGGGACTTGACCTTTGGTGGGAAGTTGTTTTTCCTTCTCTTCTCCCTTTTTTCATTACCGCTGAATTTTTAATTGGCTTCGGGGTGGTGCACGGACTTGGCGCTCTCAGTGAACGCTTTATGCGTCCGCTGTTCAATGTGCCAGGTTCCGGTGGTTTCGTATGGGTTATGGGTATGGCGAGCGGATACCCTTCTGGAGCGAAATGGACGGCTGACCTTAGAAAAAAAGGACAAGTTTCCCGTGTAGAAGCAGAACGGCTCGTCGCTTTTACCAATGCTTCCAGTCCATTATTTATTTTCGGTGCCGTGGCGGTCGGTTTCTTCCACGATGCCAGTCTTGGTATTCTTATCGCTATCGCCCATTATGGTGGAAACTTTTTAGTTGGAATCGGGATGCGCTTTTATAAAAAGAAAGAAGACCATCATCGGATGGACCGGCAATCTTCAACCTGGAAGGCAGCCTTTTCAAAAATGCACCAATCCCGCCTGGAGGATGGTCGTACTTTAGGAAAATTAATGGGCGATGCAGTGACAAGATCCGTCGACACTCTTCTCATGGTCGGGGGATTCATCATGTTATTTTCTGTACTTACAGAGCTCTTGAAGCAGACGGGAGCAATTCATATATTTTCTCATTTGCTCGCCTATACAGGCCTGCCTGAAAGCTTTCATGTCCCTTTTACAGCAGGGATGCTGGAATTGACAACAGGAATTGGCGCCATTACGGAAACACATGAATCCTTACTTTATCAATTGTTAATCGTCAGTTTCATTCTTGGTTTTCACGGGTTTTCCATCCAGGCTCAAATTGCAAGCATTCTCGCAGAAACAGATATCCGTTTTAAACCTTACGCCTTAGCCCGTATCGCTCACGGCATCATCGCTTCCTTATTAACCTATGTACTTTACTACGCTTATCTTCCATTCCAACAACAAACGATGCCTATTTGGAACCCCAATGAGAGCTTTACAGCACCGATCATTGAGTTTTTCCAGCATTACGGCCCTCCCATCACCCTTATGATGATATCCTTGATGATCGCCGTCAAATGGAACAGTCATCGCCGGATAAAAAATGACCCCTACAAATACGATATGTAGGGGTCATTCATTCTTATCGACTAAAATTTTTCAGAGAGCGCTTTTTCCACGGATGGAGGAACGAGATCAGAAATGTTCGCCCGATATTTCGCTACTTCTTTGACGATACTTGAACTCAGGAAAGAATATTGATTGTTTGTCATCACAAAAAAGGTTTCAATATCCTCATTCAGTTTGCGGTTCATTGACGTGATCTGCATTTCATATTCGAAGTCACTGACCGCACGCAATCCCCGGATGATCGCCTGTGCACCTTTGTCCTCTGCATAATCCATCAGAAGCCCGCTGCAAGCATCTACTGTCACATTGTCAAGGTCTTTCGTCACTTCTTCCAAGAGGGCTTTCCGCTCCTCAACATTAAATAAAGGGGCTTTACTCTGATTATTGAAAACCGCCACAATTACATGGTCGAATACTTTCGCTCCCCTGCGGATGATATCTAAATGTCCATATGTAACCGGATCGAAACTCCCCGGGCAAATCGCTAACTTTGTCATAATCTTCCACCTCACTCAAAGATCGATACACCGATATTACTGCCATAATGATCGGTTTTTATACGCTTTAACTGGCCGACTTCTTCGGGAATCTCTTCTGAAGAGTCATGCTCACATACAATTGTCGCACCTTCTGCAACCAGTTCCTGTTCTAAAAGCGCTTCCATTAACTCCTTATAGGAAAACTTCTTATAGGGAGGATCAAGGAAGATATAATCGAACGTCAAACCGCGTTTCCCTGCAGCCTTGATTGCTCTAGTCGCATCAGTTTTAAAGACTTCTACACGGTCCTCTATATTCAAAAGCTTGATATTTTCATAAATGGTCTGAATAGCTTTATGTTGTTGATCAACAAAAACACAAGACTCCGCACCGCGGCTTAATGCTTCAATTCCTAATCCACCGCTACCTGCGAATAAATCCAAAGCTTTCCCACCCTGAAAATACGGGCCGATCCCGTGAAAAACCGCTTCCTTCACCTTATCTGTCGTCGGCCTTGTTTTATGAGTAGGGACAGATTTCAACTGCCTTCCCTTAAAATCACCAGAAATCACTCGCATTCCACACACCTCACTTGTCAGCATTCTCCATAATCCTACCACAAAACAAACACAAGAGGGAAGTTTCAAATATGGAAGTGCCTTGTTCAGCCCCGACAAGCTTAAGAACAAGTGGGAATGGAAGCGATTTTCTTCCACTCCCACTTGGACTTAAGACCTCGAGGGGCTAGGCACTGGAATTAGACGGATATGGTGTGGAAAGAGGCTGGGAGTCCTGACACGCATAAGCAGAGCACCGGAGTGAAGGGACAATTCCACCTTCCACCCTTCTCCTTCACACATGGGTGAGGTCGATTTTGTTTAATTCCTGCCATTCATAAAACTTTTTTCATTGTTGGTGAATAAACTTGAATCACACGGTACATAATAACACTTGAAGCGGATGATACTGCTTCTGAAAACGGAGAAGGCTTACATCCCCATAAGCTCTTCCTCCGGTTTCTCCTCTCCCTTTACTTTTTTGTTTCATCTCGTATGGACAAAAAAGCGGGGCTGCCCAAATGGGCGGCCCTATTTTTTTTTTTGCAGACGGAACAAGTTTTCATCCGAAATGATTCTTAAGTGGAAAAGTTCTTCTACATAATCCGCTTTTATATAAGGTATTCCATCCATTATTTTCAATAAATTGTTACCTATCCCAAAACTTTCTTCATTCATGATAAAAGTAGTTTCGTCTACAAAGAAACGATACGTCGTGTCGGGCAGTTTCACACGATAGATTTTCCCAGGTTCAATTTCGGTAATATCATATCTGGCAGAAACAGCCAGTTCATTCAACGGAAAGTACGTGGATCCTTGATAATGGAGGACTTTTTCTGTGAGTTCCGTCCCCTCTATTATTGCTTTCTTTTGATGGTGAAAATATAGCAGGAGACTTTCCCCACGATTTTGTTCTTTAAAAAAAGTGGTCTCTAATCCGTAAACTTCTGATAGTGTCTCGTCGAGAAACTTAGAGATATCCGTTACCTCTTCTTCAGCCAAAAGCAGCCGTTTCCAATCGGAGAGTTGTTCGTCACTGAGACTAGTAAGGATTTCTTTTGCTACCGATGTCCCTTTTTGATGAAATACATCTTTCATTACCTCCGCTTCCCATGAAGTTTCCACATCAGCGATTGATTTTATGTGAGAAGATATGTATTCCGCTTCTAACGCCTTTATATCATGTCCTTTTGTCGTCAGGTACGCATTTTCAATACGTACCTCGGGACGATCGAGCTCTACAATTGCTGGGCCTGTGAGCGATAGAAAATTTTTCAATTCACTTCTAGTTGAAGCAGAAAGGCTTTCTCCTTCTGCAACTGTCACCACACTGTTTCCATAGTGCCACACTTTCTCCTCCATCGGTTGAAGGAGTGGCATCGGGCCATTGCTCTGCTCGAACTCCAAATATCGAAGGTTGTCCATAACGATGTCACTACTTTTAGAAGCTGGTGCCACCCATGTGGATTCTATATTATTGTAATCTTCTAATGTTAGCGTATAGGGAGGATCCACCTTTTCTCCATTTCCTTCAAGTTCAAGCATCCAATCCATAAGCACATTGGTACTTGCCAACGGGATGGCATACTTAATAGTGACTGTTTCTATCCTTTCAAGGTTCATTTGAGCTTTATTTATGATTCTACAAGTACCATTTCCATTAAATGTGCACTGAAGATCCCTTGCCTCATCTGGAAGCTGCATCGAGTATTTCCCTGGCCGTAATGAATCATATGTAAAACCAATGTGGACCTGATCCTCTTTGATTGCCATCCCTATATCCAAACGGAGGGGTGGCTCTGAATTATCCACAGCGTTGCCCTTGGCATCACTCCATTGATAAAAAAGAAGGAGAGTCGACAAACTGACAAGTAAACTCAGCGGTATCCATAGTCTCTTCATCGAATCATCTCCTTTATATCGGAATTTACAGGGACAGGATTTCGTGCTACGTTTATTTGGAGTAATGGATAGTATAAAAGGAGCGTACATCATCTATGATACAAAAATTCATTGAACTTGGCGAAGGTTATGCGGATATTTATGAGTTAGTCGACCTGGGCAGCCGGATGCCGGAGAGGATCCAGCATGCGATTGCCTTCTATAGTGAGAAAAACGGCAAACCTGTCGCATCTCTGTCACTCGTGATGAAGCCCGCACACACGGACAAGTTCCAACCTATTTATATTTGCCGTGAAGGGATTCCCAACCCCCATGAACAACCTAATCAACGGTTCGATCTTTATAAAAAAATGGTGGAAGAGGCCGGTAAAGAGGTTAGTGAATTCACCATCAAACCATCCAATCTGTTCCCTGAAACAGAATTGTTTTATCAACACTTGATCGGCATCCTCCGTATGAATAAGTTCATCGCACCACTAAGTTGAGACATGAATAAAGGTTCAAGGAACAAGAGCGCTTGACCCTTGTACCGCTTTTTCTGATAAATAACAGTAACTTCTAATATCATGAATTTCCTTCAACTACAAAAAAAGCGCCAGTCCAAACGACGGCGCTTTTCCTATTATTATAAAAGAATAGAATAGGCACACTTACTACAAAAGCAATGAAACGTCCCACTTTTTTAATAAACGAGCAAAATAAAACATCATTCAAAATATCAAGTATCTTAGAATGGATTGGTGATCCGTATTCAACCAATGCTTTGCAAATAAATATGGAGTGAGTAATATTTAATTTAAAAAAACTATATGGCAAGAGGCGATTGGGAGCGGGAGACTCTGCGGGAATAGAGTGCATGGTGAGACCCCCACGACGCACTCACCGCCCCCGCGGAAAGCGACTCGCTCCCCATCGCCCCTTTTACTACATAAAATTAAAGAGCGCGTCTTCCACTATCATCTGCTTAGATTCCCATTTTGTAGTCGTATTGTTTAGCTTTGTCGGGTTTAGCATTTTCATAATCCGTCCGTATATCTGGTTTATAAGATGGAACGACATGGGAAACGAATGGTAAACGCTCAAGCTTTTCCATTTTATAATCAATATCTTCCTGGTTAACGTACAATAAAGCATATTTCATTCTTTTGGATGCATGGATCAAGTGCCCATGCTTCTTAATTTGTCTAATGTTTTTCATATGTTGAAAGTAAACGATAAGTCCTTGTCGCTTCGTCCTATTCATAATATCTCTCTACTCCCCATGGAACTAGTATGTTATGGACAGTTTACCAAATGTCAACGCTCGCGGCAATGAAGAAAGGTGGAGTTGACCGTGTTAACCGATCACGAACGTGCTTCCCTTGTATTTGAAGAACTATTAGGAAAGTCGGAAGTATTTGCTGAAGTAGAATGTAAAAAGATAGCTGGTATTCCGTTTGTTTACTTATGGCCAGAAAAGGACAGTAGCAGGGAACAAATAGAACAGTCTCTGAAATGGTGTGCATCAAAGGCGATGAAAGGAAAACGCCTGACCCTTGCGATGAGCTTTGTACGCAAGAATCAGACGCTCTATGTTTACCGTGTTCGTTTTCTGGTGCCACAGCGGAAAATGTTCTGCTGCGGCAATCTATGTGAGGACTGCATCCGGTTTACAGATCCGTAAGATTAAGAAGCACACCCACAACTTCCACCACTTCCGCAACCTCCGCTGCATCCTGTATCCGTAAGCGCCATTCCGTTCTTAGGCACTTTGATTTGTTCACTTACACTGAAAGCGACACTTTCGCTGATTTCATCCAAAAGTTTCTGGATGTTCCGTTCCGCTTTTTTGAAGTGGGCCACGGTCTCATGCATGTCCATCTCCCTTTTGACGGCACGGACTTTCTTCATGATGGTATTATAATCCGGGTGATACCTGCCAAACCGTTGGACGTCTTCATAGTGTTCTTTCATGTTGGCAAAGTCTTTTATAAGTCTCTGCGCCTCTTTATCATTTTCAAGAGCTTGTTTAGCCTCTTGGTATTGCTCCATAGTCTCTGAATGCATGACCATTTGGCCGATGGATTCAGAACAGTCTAGTAAATCAACAATCTCCATGGTTGCTAACATATAACATGTCCACCTCCATCTCTTATTTTACCAAATAGAAAGGCAGATGGAAATGAGAGATGTTTTCCACCTGCACAGGATTCAGTAATACGGATATTCCATTTCTTTCTTGCCTGATTCCTTTTTGACATTTGTGATCAATTGTTGGAATTGCCCTATTGCCCCGTTCAGTTCATCGATCTGGCGGGAAACCTCTTCCCAATTAATATCTTCCATCAAGGCAGCCAAATGTTTAATCCAGTCCTTCTTGGCTTTTGAAGATTCTTTTTTCACAGAAGGCAGCGAATCCCAAAAAGGGTCATCCTCCCCAAGAATCATGTATTTTTCATAATAGCTTTGGATCAGCTTATGATTTTTCCTCAACTGCCCTTTCACTTTCGGGTTCCGATCAACAAAATCTTTGAACTTTTGGACACTAGGGTGTAATTCATTTGTACTCATCCCTCTACACCTCGCAGTTAGAACTACAATATAGCCTATGCAAGGTACGTCTGGGCGTTCATGGTACTGTTAAGAAATTCTGAGTATAGTACCTCTGATGGACACCGACGCCAAGGTGTGTATAGTCTGGATCCAACAAAGCCTTTCTGTGCCCTGGGCTGTTGAGCCAACCATGGACAGCAGCTGTTGCATCGACATACTGGGAAGCGATATTTTCCCCTGCCCTTATATAGCTGAGTTCCCCTAAGCGTTCCTTTAACCCGTCGCCATTTTGGGAATAATGGGAGAAATAGTTGTGTTCATCCATGTCCCTGCTGTGTGAGAAAGCGACTTCCCTCGCCCCTTCATGAGATGTAAGGGCATCCAACCCGTTCTGAACGCGTAGGTTATTGGTGATGGAGAAAATTTGGGCTTCCATACCAGATTGCACCTCCTCCCATTGTGTGGAGGTCAAAGATTCTTGCTGCGGAAGAGAGCCACGATATATGATTTTATACGGCTGATGCTTAAGAAGGATGTCATTCCGGACCATGCGGATTGCGAATACTTTCTCTGTAACGTTATCGATGTATAATTGTGCAGACCAACGATCACTAAGGGATATTACCGGGCGCTCTTTCAAGTCTTTTTCTGTAAGTTCAAGGGTGTATGCTCCTTCACTTTCCAACCGGTAAGACTCTTGCAAAGAAAATCGCTCTTTAACATCCTTGTACTTATCGCCGATTTTCACTTTCCCCTCTTCCGGATGAAAAAGCACACCCGTGACTACTTCATCGTTCTGAATCCCCAGCTGCATTACCACTTGATTTTCCTCTTCATATACCCACCACTCGTAACCATACTCGCTAGGTTCTGTTCTTGTGGGCTTTCCGATCTCTTCTAAAATTTCCATGGATGGACGACCTCTGATGGAAAAGAAAGGCAATCGACTTTCCTCCTGCTCCAGTTTTCCGACCGTTTCCACGGAGGGTTCATCTGTTTGAACAACAATTGGTTGATCAACCGCAGGTCTTCCTAAAAGGAACCATGCCCCGCTGCATGTCATAAGAAATAAGAAAAAGAAGAAAATTTTTTTAGTCATATCTAACTCCTCATTGGACTTTGGTTATATGGTATGTATAAGCTTTTTATAGGAAGGCTATGATTAGAAATAGTGAAAAAGATGCATGGATTCTGAAAATATCACTATAAACCGGTTGTTCTTCTTCTATGAGAAAACAGCTGAATCACGACTGGATTGACCGGATTACCTATAGGAGCCGGGATTGTTTACTTTTAACTCGGATTCTTTTTATAAAAAATAGAGCCTGCAACAAAGCAGACTCTATTAACATTTAGTGAAGCTCAGGACGCTCGGAAATATCCTGTAGAGCGACACCAGCTGCATGATCGGACATCTTTTCTGTAGACAAATCGCCCAATGAAATGATTCCGGAAAGCTTACCATTTTCAACTACCGGAAGACGGCGGACTTGATGCTCAGCCATGATTTTACTTGCTTCTTCCAAGGAACTATCAGGTGTACAGCTGTACATACGGTCACTCATTACCTGTTGAATTGGGGTAGAGTCGGGTTTTTTCGCTGCATACCCGCGGATCACGAGGTCACGGTCTGTTACCATTCCCATCAAATTACCTTGATCGTCACAGATCGGAATCGCGCCAACATTTTTTTCCTTCATCATAGACGCTGCGTCACTCAATTGATCATTCGTATGGCAGACAGAAACATCACTAGTCATAATATCTTTTACCGTTTTCATGAAAGATCCTCCTTTTTAAGTCATGATCATTGTTTATTGTCCCCTTTTTGGTGAATTTATTACATGCATCCCCAAACCTTTTATAGTATAATGGAAAGGGAATCACAGATATTAAGCATATGAAAAGACAATGGTCAAACAAATTGCAACCAGCATCTTTTCATACTAAAATAAGGAAAGATACATATCATTTTGCGAGGTGGACAGTAATGAAATTAGAAGGCACTGGTATAGAAGGTCTTGTCGTTGACATTAAACCTTTGACAGAACTTATGGAAAGAAATGGCTTCATCCTCGGTGGTTCATGGGACTATGAACGCGTAACTTATGATTATAAATTGAACGCACCGGAAAAAAACATCACTTATTACATCCGAATCCAAGGATTTGCTTTGGAAGGTGACGTAGATAGTGGAGATGCGGTTGTCCGTTTGATGAAACCGCTATTAGGACGTCACTACTATCCACACGGTGTAGAATATGGCCACCAGGAAGGCTTTTCTGAAAATATCATCCATAAAGCAAAATCACTTGTTAGTAAAGTAAGTGAACCTGCAAAACAATATCATAGTCAAGTTCCTGAACATGTGGTATTAGACAAGCTCAAAAAATGGGCCGAAGAAAACGAAAATCAGGAAGTCCTGCAAAAAGTCGAGGAGCTTTCCAACAATCCTGAACGCCGTTAATAATTTGCCCGGCCTTACTTTTTAAAGGCTGCATGCACAAGTCGCACATCATTGTATGGTGAGCGACTTTTTTAAAATTGAACATAGATCATATTTATTTTCAATAGGTTTATGGGGAAAGGAGACCTATACATACATTGTTCCGTTATCTTTCAAAAAAGCAATGGATTTTAATCCTGTTAGCCATTTTATTGATCGTAGCAGGTTATTTCATCTTACCGGTATCGATTCCACTAATCTTAGCTTTTGTAACGGCACTGTTTTTAAATCCGACTGTCCGGTTAATACAGTTCAGATTTCGAATCAACCGTAAGATGTCTGTAACGATCGTCTTCCTTCTGTTTCTCGTTTTTCTCGGGTTACTAGGAACGTTCGCTGTGACGAGGGCGGTTACGCAAATCGTACAATTAGCAGACAATGCACCACAATATATCAACCAGATCAATAATGTATTGCTTGACTGGGAAAAACACATGGCAAGTTTTTCACAGACGATGCCAAAAGAATTCGTTGATAAAGTCACAAATGAAATGATGAATGCCGTAGATCGCACAACAACTGCCATTTCCGAAAAACTGCAGCTCTCGAATATTGCGGCTATCGCAGCTAAAATCCCTGAACTGCTCGTAAGTTTTCTCGTTTATTTAATTGCTTTGTTCCTATTCATGCTGGAACTTCCCCGTCTGAGAGATAAAATGCATGATCAACTTACAGAGGCATCATCAGAAAAAGTGAAATTCATGAACGCACGTCTTTCTTACGTGGTGTTCGGTTTCCTGAAAGCACAATTTCTTGTCAGTATCATCATATTCGTCGTCTCTCTGATAGGCTTGTTATGGATTGCTCCTGATGTTGCTTTGATCATGTCTCTCATCATTTGGGCGATTGATTTCATCCCAATCATTGGATCGATTGTCATTCTAGGTCCATGGTCTATTTACATGTTCATCATCGGCGACATCGCTATAGGTACTAAGCTTGGTCTGTTAGCAATCATCCTGTTGGCCATCAGGCGTACTGTCGAGCCTAAAGTCATGGGACGCCATATCGGCCTCTCTCCGTTAGCAACGTTGATCGCCATGTATCTAGGTTTACAGTTGATCGGTCTTCTCGGCTTCATCCTTGGCCCCCTTGTGGTGATAGCTTTCAATTCAGCGAAAGAAGCCGGCATTATCAAATGGAACTATAAACTCTAAGTCCAATATTTATTCAACTATATGGCAGTATTCCGGAAGACTCGATTTCGAGATGTTTGTGGGAGTTTAAGGGTCGTGGGGGAAGGACTCGCTTTCCTGCGGGGGAACTGGCAAGCCTCCTCAGGCTAAAGCCTTGCGGGGTCTCGCCTCGCTCCTTCTCCCACGGGAGTCTCCCCCTTCCCCCACGCCCCTTGCCATATAAGTTACTCGAAATCGCTTGCGTGAGAACCTGCCCTATTTGGGAGGATAATCAGGGCTTAACGCCTTAGCTATAGCATTTTCAGCCGCCAAAGCTCCTACTTTTAAAAGGTAGTTTCGAGAGCTTCTTACCGTATGGTGGCTGGAAAACAGGGAGACTCCCGCGGAATGGATTGGCTGGCGAGACCCCGCAGAGCTTTTAGCTCGAGGAGGCTTGCCGCCATCCCCGCAGGAAAGCGAGCTGTTTTCCAGCCACCATAATCACTTACTAAAGTCTCGAAACTGAGTGTTCAAGATAAGAGAGCTTATGTGGAAGGGTTACGAAAATAAAAAGCGTCTGAAGCTGTTGCTTCAGACGCTTTTTATTTACCTTCTTTAAATGAATCTTCCTTTTTATGGACAGCTTTCTCTTTTTTAAATACAAGAATATCCTGACTGCGGCCCGTATGATTAAAACCGTTGTTAATTAAAACTTTTTGTGAAGGAATATTATTCTTATCACACTGGGCTTCAATCCCTTCCACCTTTTTCTCTTTAAACGCCCACTGACAGAGTGCCGATACTGCTTCCGATGCAAAACCGAAATTGCGTTCTGATGCAACAACATGGTAACCAATTTCTACATTTCCATTGTCATCGGGCCTTCCTTTAAACCCGATATCACCAATTACGTGTTCCCCTGCTTTATCAAGCATAACCCAGGGTCCAAAGCCGATTTCATCAGGATTGTTTTCCAGACGCTCTGCATACATTGGGAGAAGCGCTTTCAATCCGTCATGCGGCCAATTTTTGTTCCATGGCAGCTGGTACTTGTAATAAAAAGCGAGTGAGTTCTTCATCAACGTTTGCGAAAGATCGAGAGTTATCGGGAACAACTGTAGTCTCTCTGTTTTCAATTCCATTCGTGGTCATCCCTTTCCTTTATGTATATGGAAGTCCCATACACTTCTTTATACCTTTTTCAAAAACTTGTTAAACAAAAAACAACGAATCCATTATGATTCGTTGTTCTCGTTCATGTCCCGAATATAGCTTTAATCATACTTGTTGTTGTGCCACCGTCATAAATGATATAAAGCAGTAAATAAACAGCAACACCCGTGATGGCAGTGCAAAACCATATGATACTTGTAATAGGACCGATTTTACGATGCTTTTTTATATTACGTTTAAAAGCTAATGTTAGGGTTACTAACCCAAAAACGGCACCTACTGTTGCTAAAAAGATATGGAAAATTAAAAAGATCGTATAATATATTTTAATATCATCCGGTCCACCAAAACTCGTATTTCCTACAAAAACGGTACGGCTCAGGTAGATGATGAAAAATGTTAATGCACTGATTGCGGCTGCTATCATTACTTTTCTGTGAGATTCGCGTTTGTTTTTGACAATCAATATCCACCCGAAGGCAACAAACACAGCACTCACGACGATGAACAACGTGCTTAATGTCGGCAATAATGGCATACCTACACCTCTTCTCCCTTTAACACTCTCTATGAATCTGTCTGTACTTGAGATGGAAGCGGATCGATTGTGTCACGCTCCCGATTAAACCAACTGAAGAATATATAAGCGATGATCGCTCCGAAGATGACCTCTTGTGTCACTTTCATTATAATACCACCCAATTGCTGATCTTCGATTAATGGCATTGGAGTGAAATAGTTCGGACCACTTAAACTTGCAGAAATTCCATTCAACACATCTGCCGGTACACAAAGGCTCATCGCTTGCATCCAGGCCCCTGCCTCCGAATACGTTTCATAAAGCGGTGACCCCGCAAAAATGATCAAACCACAAGCAGGAGTAATAAGTACACCATTAGCAAATATAAAACCGATTTTCAATATCGGACTTAACCTGTCGATGCGTTCTAAAGGTGGGAAAACGGAAATCCACATACAAAACGCAGTGAAAAGTATAACCGTTGTAATCACCGCATGGGCTATTTCACTTGATTTTGTAAAATCAAAAATGACTGGCATATGATACATGGAAAAAAGAGCATTAAACAATAATAATGCTATAAGCGGTCGTGTTAGTAAAGTTAATACTGCCTTCAACCCTTTCATTTCAAATACTTTCTCCCATATCCATGTCGGCAGCCCCTTGATGATAAGTATCGGGAACAGTAAATAATAGATTGCCATCTGGGTCATATGTGCCGTAAACATGATATGTCCCAGCAGATCAACTGGTGATCCTTTTACGATGTATAACAACAGCATCCCTGTATAAAACATGAACTGCTGCGCCCCACTTGGTCGATCTGTCCCTTTTTTACGACCTGGGCCTGTAATATAAAAATATACAGCGGATAATAACAAAACAAAAATCAAATAAAATGGACTCCACAAGGCCCGAAAACCGAATATTTGAAGTTCTAACCACATTGGTGTCTCACCCCAGATTGTTGATTACTTGTACTTCTCCATTTTACCTAATTATCGCCAAAAAAACGAGCATCCATAAGGAATAAATGGCATTGTTCATAAATTAGTCAAAAGTGGATGGCATTTTAATGACGAAAAACTTATAGAACATCTGCTTATAGCTGTGACTTATGGTAAGATTTCCGCCCCATTTCCTGATTTTATTCGTCCATTTTTGAATCCACCACCAACCAACTATCTGCCAAATATAGAAAAAGACCGGAAGCCCGGTCTTTTTCTATTTTCTATTCAATTACCACCATACGATGGAAACGAACGTAATGATGGTCAGGCCGGCAACTGCAGCCCCACCGTACATCATCATTGCCACCATATCATGCCCTTTGTTCTTCATATGCATGAAATAGTAAAGCTGGAAAGCAACCTGGACAACAGCCAGAATAATCAGAGTCGGAATGACGAAATAGGAATTGATTTCCATGATGACCATTCCGAATGCGATCAATGTGAACAGAATCATCAAAGCAAATGTGAGGACCTGTTGCTTCATTTCCTCGCGGTGTTGTTTCTTTTCAAATTCTCTTTGATGTACTGGCTTGGAATGTGTGTTATCTGCCATGGATTAACCCACCTTTCCCATAAGGTACACGACTGTAAAAATGAATACCCATACAACGTCGATGAAGTGCCAGTAAAGGCTTGCGATATAAAACTTCGGTGCGTTGTACAAGTTCAATCCACGTTTTTGGTTACGGATCATAAGAGTAACAATCCAACTTAGCCCGAAGAGAACGTGCCCTCCATGAAATCCTACAAGTGTATAGAATGCGGATCCGAACGCAGAGGAGCGGAACGTGAATTCGTAATGGTGAATGTAATGATAGAACTCATAAATCTCCATACCGAGAAATCCTAGTCCAAGGACTACTGTAATCCCTAACCAAAGCTGCATCTTTTGGAAATTATGGTTCTTCATGTGATACATCGCATAAACACTTGTTAAAGAACTTGTCAGCAGGAGCATTGTCATAATGAAAACGAGCTCCAGACCGAACAAGTGCTCTGGCGTATTTTCCCCTTGGGTGGACCCATTCAACGCAAGGTAGGTACCAAAGAGACTTGCGAAGAGTACAGTCTCACCGCCTAGGAAAAACCAGAATGCTAAAAATTTGTTTCTGCCTTCAAGGGTGGCTTTTTCAGGATCATGCGGCATCTGTTTTGGGTTGAGTACATCTTCAGAGCTCATTATTTGCCAGCCCCCTTCTTAATATCTTCTTCCAGGTCTTCTTTATGAATATGATGACCCAGATCATCTTTCACGGAACGCGTCAACATGGATCCAAGTGTTAGACCCATACCTGCAAAGACTGCGATCAACCATACTGGATCGTCCACCTGGTAGATGAAACCGAAGCCAGCAATGAATGTACCTAAAGAAATTGTAAACGGAAGAATTGAGGCATTCGGCATATGGATGTCACCCAATGGCTCTGCTGGTGTCATGCCTTCTTTTCCATCCATCTTCTCTACCCACAATGGATCCAATCCACGTACAAGTGGGGTTTGAACAAAGTTATAGTGTGGAGGTGGTGATGGTATCGACCATTCAAGTGAACGACCATCCCAAGGATCTCCGCTTACTTTCTTCTCTTTTACAGATGTGTAAATAACGTTGGTTAAGAAAATAATCGTACCAATCGCCATCAGGAATGCACCAATGGTACTAATCAAGTTTCCTGTGTCAAGTCCTTGACCTTCCATGAATACCCAGTAACGGCGAGGCATACCCATCAGCCCTAAGAAATGCTGAATAAAGAATGTAAGGTGGAAACCGATGAAAAATGGCCAGAAAGCAAGCTTCCCGAGTTTTTCGTTAAGGACCTTACCGAACATTTTCGGCCACCAGTAGTGTAAGGCCGCAAATAGACCAAATACCACACCACCGACGATTACATAGTGGAAGTGTCCAACAACGAAATAAGTATCATGATACTGATAGTCTGCTGCAGCTGCTGCAAGCATAACACCTGTCATTCCACCAATAGTAAAGGAAGGAATGAAGGCAATAGACCAAAGCATTGCTGAAGTCATCTTAATCTGTCCGCCCCACATAGTGAACAACCAGTTAAAAATCTTAATACCTGTAGGTACAGCAATCGCCATTGTTGCTACGGCGAAGATTGAGTTAGCAATAGGTCCCATACCTACCGTAAACATGTGGTGAGCCCATACCATGAAACCGAGAAAACCGATTAATACGGTTGCGAATACCATGGCTGAGTACCCGAACAAGCGTTTTTTGGAAAATGTTGAAAAGATATCACTGAAAGCTCCGAACAACGGAAGAATCAAAATGTAAACTTCCGGGTGACCGAAAATCCAGAATAAGTGCTCCCAAATGATTACGTTACCACCAAGACCTACATCAAAAAACGCTGAACCAAACATGCGGTCAAACATCATAAGGAATAGTCCTACTGTCAAAGCAGGGAATGCGAATAGAATCAAAGTACTTGTAACGAATACCGACCATGTAAACAGAGGCATTCGCATGTAAGTCATACCAGGTGCTCTCATATTGACGATGGTAACCAAGAAGTTAATTCCACCTATCAAAGTCCCCGCACCGGATATCTGTAACCCCATTACATAGTAGTCTACCCCATGACCTGGTGATGTCGTAGATAACGGAGCGTAGTTTGTCCATCCAGCATCCGGCGCACCACCGGTAAACCAGGATACGTTCAGCATTAGTCCACCAAACAAGAACAACCAAAACCCTAAGGAGTTCAAGAATGGGAATGCTACGTCCCTTGCCCCGATCTGTAAAGGAACAACGGCGTTCATAAGTGCAAAAATAAGCGGCATGGCTGCTAAGAAAATCATCGTAGTCCCATGCATTGTAATCATTTCATTGTAAAGCCCAGCGGAGATGAAATTATTGTCCGGTTTCATCAACTGGATTCGAATTATCATGGCTTCGAGCCCACCGATTAGGAAGAACAACCCACCAGAGACTAAGTAAAGATGTGCAATCTTCTTATGGTCCACTGTTGTCAAGTAATCCCAAATCATAGCGCCGAGCCCACGTTTTTGTGCTACTGCAGTACTCACGCTTTAACCTCCCTTTTCAACCTCTTTCTCATAATTGTTTACTCTTCGGCGTTTTGTACCGGAAGTTCTGTACCTACATCAGAATGTTTCAATTCCAGTAGATAATCAGCAATTTTACCCGCTTCTTCTTCCGTGACAAGTTCAGATGGCATGGAGTTACCAGGCTTGACCTCGTCAGGGTGAACGATCCAATCTACAAGGTTTTCTTTTGAAGGCTCTAAAATTCCGGCAATCTTTTCACGGTTACCGAAGTTACCCAAGTTCGGTCCAACACCAGCCGACGCGCCACCAATAGCGTGACAGCTCATACAATTATTGTTGAATAACTCCTGGCCTTCCTGAGCAGATGCCGTTTCAGGTGTCGCTTCTGGATCGATGTTTTTCATGTCTTCCACCCATTGATCATATTTATCCGGGCTGACAGCGACTACTTTGAAATACATCAAGGAGTGGGAAGGTCCGCAAAGTTCAGCACAGAATCCTTCATACACGCCTTCTTCATACGCTTCTAAGTACATTGTGTTCATGTTTTCTCCAGGATTTGTATCCATTTTCCCTGCAATAGCCGGGACCCAGAAGGAGTGGATGACATCACTGGACTTCATGTTTAAGTATACCCTTTCATTTGTCGGGATGTAGAGCTCCTGACTTGTAGAAATCTCCTCATCGGAGTAGTCGAACTGCCACCAATACTGGTTTCCGGTGACATCAATCGTTATAACGCCTTCATCTCCTTGCGTCGATTGATCAGCAAGGTCGAAAGTCGCTTGCACAGTAGGGATAGCCAATACAAGCAAAAGGATGATCGGGATTACTGTCCAAATCACTTCCAGCGCCTTGTTCCCTTCTGTCTGTTTCGGAACGATATGTTCCTGTCCCTTCTTCTCACGATAACGGAGAAGAACGAAAGCATAAATGGCCATAACGATTACGAATACGAAAATCATTATCGCAATACTGATCAACATAAGATCAAATAATAATTCCGAGCCATAACCTTTAGGCTTCAGTGCACTGATGTTTTCAATACCGCAACCGGTAAGAAGCATTGTCAAAGCACCGAAAAGGAATAACGAACGGAATTTACCCATCCAACCTCTCATGAGTGATACCTCTCTTTCTCTTGTAGTACTTTTTATTTTAGAAACTGACCTCCCGTAAGGAGGTCAGTTCTTTAAAATGGGAAAGGCAATGTGACGATGACCATCATGAAGAACATAATTGTCAGGTAGTTCAAAGAAAAAATGAACATCCATGTCGCCCATTTATAATCGTCTTTCATAAAGAATCCAGCAATCCCAAGAGCTAACCACCCAATGGAAAGCACATAGGCTGTAATGAGAAAAACTGTCCCTAATGATGCTAAATAGATCGGTAATGGTAGCAGACAGGCAACATAAACGACAATTTGCCGCTTTGTCATCTGAAACCCGTGAACGACGGGGAGCATAGGGATCCCTGCAGCCTTATATTCATCTTTCTTTTTCATAGCTAACGCCAGGAAGTGCGGCGTCTGCCAGATGAACATGATCAAAAATAAAATGATTGCTTCCAGTTGTAAGCCAGGATCAATCGCTGCCCATCCGATTAACGGTGGCACAGCCCCTGAGAAACTTCCAACAACGGTATTGATGGTGTATTTCCTCTTCGACCACATCGTATAAAGCACGACATAGACGAACCAACCAAACGCTCCCCACACAGCCGCTTGCCAAGTGGTAAAGAGCAAAGTGACAAATCCCAGGATCGAAATGCCGATCCCTAACATTTTTATAAATGATAAAGACATCGTACCTGTCACGGTCGGACGGTTACTCGTTCGTGACATGATCGGATCAATGTCACGGTCATACCAATTATTGAGCACGCAACCACCTGCTATTACGAAAGCGGTTCCGAGCATTGTCAGCAAGAAAGTGACCCACTGGTCGAAGAATGATGTACCAGTGAAATGGATCGCGAGCCAAAACCCTGCAAAAGTGGTAATCAGGTTAGAATTGATGATTCCTACTTTAATCAGGCTTTTTATATCAGCTAGCAAAGAATGATTATTGCTATTTGTGTGGATCATTTCTGTAGAAGCAGACTCGACTGTTCTCGGATTGTCCATCGTATTATCTTCCTCCTTCTACACCCCCGTAATACTACACATTTCTTCAAATTATTCTGTGTAAGCAAAGGGCTGTTTCCATCCTTGCATAAAGGTTCATGACAAGAAACATCAAAATAATTGTATCATGTAATTGTTTTTCTATCTATTTAATGTAAACAATTTTATTTATTTGTGACAACTTTGTGAAGGGCTTACTCCCTAGTATCTACCATTCTTTGACTTTTTAACAGGGAGGCTGATCACTCACTGCCAGCATACAATTTTCTACAATAAAAAGCACACCTTTATATTTCTAGCAAACACCAGGTAACATTGCAAGCTTTTTTAAGTTTTGAGTTGGATTCTTAGCTATTGAAAGGTAAAGAGGTGAGTGGTTATCGGAGAGGCTCTTCACCCATTTCTGAAAAAAATGCTTTCACTGAGTAGCACATCGCCCCGTTCGGGGAAGAAAAGAGATTGGAAACCAGCAAGGGGACCCCTTTAAGGTCCTTG
The DNA here is from genome assembly GCF_900114165.1 of Halobacillus dabanensis. Classification (GTDB taxonomy): domain Bacteria; phylum Bacillota; class Bacilli; order Bacillales; family Halobacillaceae; genus Halobacillus; species Halobacillus dabanensis. The sequence continues at coordinate 210,320 of NZ_FOSB01000005.1, read as the reverse complement.
ATCGAACAAAAAAACAAGGGTGTAAATCTATGATGATTCCACCCTTGTTTTTTCTATGATATAGCAACTTTCATTTTACTCCCTTTTGAGCCTGTCATTCAAATTCGATCAATAAATCGCCAACATGAATAGCTTCATTATTATCCACGTAAATGTCTTTGATGACGCCATCGAAAGGTGCCTGGACGGTCGTTTCCATTTTCATCGCTTCTGTAATCATAAGATGGTCGCCTTTTTTCACTTTTTCCCCTTTAGATGAGAGGACTTTAATAACTGTACCAGGCATACTGGCACCAATATGCTTGCTATTTGCTTTATCCGCTTTCGGACGTTGCTGGACGGAAGCTTTCACGTTTTCATCCTTCACCACGACTTCCCGCGGCTGGCCATTCAATTCAAAGTAGACGGTACGTGTTCCGTCAACCTGAGGCTCGCCGACAGAAACGAGCTTCACTATTAATGTCTTTCCTTGTTCGATTTCCACTTCAATCTCTTCTCCGAGTCTCATTCCGTAGAAGAATGTCGGGGTATCAAGAACAGACATATCGCCATATTGTTCCCTGAATTTTTGGTGGTCCATGAACACCTTAGGATATAAAGCGTAGCTAATCATATCGAAACTTGTAACCTGTCTGTCCAACTTATGAAACAGTGTCTCTTTTAAATTGTTGAAATCAACAGGCTCTAACAGCTCCCCTGGTCGAACGGTGATCGGTTCGCGGCCTTTCAAAATGATCCGTTGCAGTTCTGCAGGGAAACCTCCGAACGGCTGCCCTAGATACCCCTGGAAGAATTCGACAACACTGTCCGGAAAGTCCAGCGATTCACCTTTTTCATAAATATCATCTTCATTCAAATCGTTTTGAACCATGTATAAGGCCATATCTCCAACAATTTTGGAGGATGGAGTTACTTTGACAATGTCTCCGAACATGTCATTAACCCGGCGATACATCCTCTTCACTTCATCCCAGCGCTGGCCAAGTCCCACTGCTTTTGCCTGTTGCTGGAGGTTACTGTATTGACCGCCAGGCATTTCATGTTCATATACTTCCGTGTGTGGAGACATCATTCCACTCTCAAAGTCCTGATAATATTTTCTTGTGTCTTCCCAGAAATGACCGAGCTTTTCATAAGCTTCTATATCCATCTTCGGCTTGCGTTCATTATTCTCCAGTGCATAATAAAGGCTATTGGCACTCGGCTGGGACGTGAATCCAGCCATCGATCCTGTTGCTACATCGACAACATCGACGCCCGCTTCGATCGCCTTTGCATAAGTGAATAATCCATTGCCACTCGTATCATGTGTGTGAAGGTGGATCGGAATATCGACCGTTTCTTTCAAGGTGGAAATCAACTGATAAGCAGCCTGTGGTTTCAACAGTCCAGCCATGTCCTTGATTCCAAGAATATGAGCACCAGATTCCTGCAGTTCAAGCGCTAATTTTTGATAATAGGCAAGATCGTACTTCGGTCTGCTGCTGTCCAAAATGTCACCGGTATAACACATCGCTGCTTCTGCAACTTTCCCGCTCTCCCGTACAGCTTCTATGGCAAGTTTCATTCCTTCCACCCAATTGAGGCTATCAAAAATACGGAAGACATCAATGCCGGCACTAGCACTCTTCTCTACAAACTCACGGATAAGGTTATCCGGGTAATTTTTATAACCGACAGCATTCGAAGCACGCAGCAGCATTTGAAAAAGTACATTCGGTGCTTTTTCCCTTAACTTCAACAATCGCTCCCATGGGTCTTCGTTCAGGAAACGATAAGATACGTCGAAGGTTGCTCCTCCCCACATTTCTAATGAGAAAAGATCAGGTAAGAGGCGGGCGGTTGGCTCTGCGATATTTTCCAGATCTTTTGTTCTGACTCTCGTTGCCAGCAAGGATTGGTGAGCATCTCTAAAGGTCGTATCCGTTAATAACACTTCATTTCTTTGCTTCAACCAATCTGCCAGTCCTTCAGGGCCTTGCTCATCTAAGATTTGTTTCGTACCATCCGGCACCTTTGCTGACCGTTTGATTTCTGGAATTCTAGGTTTTGAATATGTAGGCTTCTTCCGATTTCCATACCCTTCAAAACCGTTTATTGTCCGATCAGCAATGTAGGAAAGCATCTTCGTTCCCCTGTCTTTCCGCTTAGGGAAGACAAATAACTCTGGGGAGCGATCGATAAACATCGTATTATATTCGCCTGAAAGGAATTGTTTATGCTGGATGACGTTTTCCAAAAATGGAATATTCGTTTTGATTCCCCTAATCCGGAACTCTTTCAAGTTACGCACCATTTTATGGGCAGCCTGATCAAAACTCAATGCCCACGTGGACAGTTTTACGAGTAAGGAATCATAATAAGGCGAAATCACAGCTCCCTGGAAACCGTTTCCTGCATCCAATCGGACTCCAAATCCTCCGCCGGATCGATAGGCCATAATTTTTCCTGTATCCGGCATAAAATTATTCAACGGATCTTCCGTCGTTACACGGGACTGGATGGCATATCCGTGTGTCCGGATCTCCTCTTGTTCAGGGATAGCAATACGATCACTATGTAAACCATAACCTTCCGCTACAAGAATTTGAGTCTGGACGATATCCACACCTGTAATCATTTCCGTGATCGTGTGTTCTACCTGGACACGAGGATTCACTTCTATAAAAAAGAATTCATCCCCTGTGACGAGAAATTCAACCGTTCCTGCATTGATGTATTTAACATTGTCCATCAGCTTGACGGCTGATTGGCAAATGGCTTCTCTCACTTCCTCTGCCAGGCTGACACTGGGAGCGACTTCCACCACTTTCTGATGTCTACGCTGGACAGAGCAATCCCGTTCATACAAGTGAACGATATTCCCTTCCTTGTCCCCGATGATCTGCACCTCAATATGCTTCGGTTCTTCGATCAATTTCTCCACATAAACTTCATCACTTCCAAAAGCTGCCCGTGCTTCAGAACGGGCTCTATCGTAAGACTCTTCAAGAGCATCCGCACTTCTGACAACACGCATCCCTCGTCCTCCGCCGCCCATTGCTGCTTTGATCATCAATGGAAAGCCATGTTGTTTACCGAACTCACGAATTTCTTCTAACCCGCTAACAGGTCCATCGCTCCCGGGAATGACGGGTATTTCTGCTTGCACTGCTTGGTCCCGTGCCTTCACCTTATCTCCAAACATGTTTAAATGATCACTCGTCGGGCCGATGAATGTAATCCCTTCTTCTTCACAACGCCGGGCAAATTGAATATTTTCAGATAAAAATCCGTAGCCTGGATGTATTGCATCCACGCCCACACTTTTTGCTATTTCAATGATTCCTTCAATATCAAGATAAGCATCAATAGGCTTTTTACCTTCTCCGACCAAGTAAGCTTCATCTGCCTTATATCGGTGATAAGAGCCTGTATCCTCTTGAGAATAAATGGCGACAGTGCGAATGTCCAATTCTGTACACGCGCGAAACACACGGATTGCGATTTCCCCACGGTTCGCGACTAAAACTTTGTTGATCTTTTTCGTTTTTGCCATGATCCCACTCCCTGATTGTCTATATTTTAGGAATTTGAACGCTCCGTTATAGATTTTCGCCAGGGATTCTCAAAATTCCTTCTTATCTGACAATTAAAGTTATGGAATCACAGATATCATAAATTTTTAAGTAATGAGACCCAACTCCGACGCTGCTTTAGGGTAATCGGTTGTCACAACTTTCCCCGCGCTTCATAAAAAGAGGAACAGGAGTTGAAGAAACTTAGGAACTACGCGACATAAAGCAATAAGCACAGAAATGTACTTATCACGCCTTCCACATCGTAATTTTTAACTTTTAGGCAAATAAAAAAACTCAAATCACAACAGGAATCGTCGTAATTTGAGTTCTCATATTATGACTTTTGTGCAGCCTCATGCAAAACGTTCAACTGTTTTTCAAGGTTATCCAAAAGTGCTTTACCTTCTTCGTCGCTGATTAAATTCAAGCGGACCGCAAAGTGAATTTCGCGGGATAAACCGAACATCTGTGTATCTAAAACTTCTTCGTATAGTGGACATTGAGGCATCGTCAGGTTGTCCATCTGTACTTTTATCAACCTTAATATCTTATCAGCGTCAGCTTTTAGAAGGGCATAGGCTTTCTCTCGATGATCCACAGCCACATCAGACAACATCAAAATCCCCTCCGATATACAAGTCTTTCTTCTACTCATCTTACCGTTTAACGGGATAAATTGCAAGATGGAATAAACGAATCAAAAAATCGACAAATCGTAACGATTCGATAATGTCTCAAGTAATTTCAAGCCGACAACACTGTTCCCTTTTTCATCAAGGCTTGGACCGTAAACGGCTATTCCCCCGAAATCGTTCAAGGAAGCTAACACAGAGCCTGAAACCCCACTTTTAGCCGGGATTCCAACCTTTATAGCGAAGGAACCAGATGCATCATACATGCCACATGTAACCATGAATGTTTTGCAAATCCGCGCTAAATGCCTCGGAATGATTCGCCGTCCTGATTGGATATCCTTTCCACCGTTAGCTAAAAGCGCTCCGATTCTTGCCAGCTGACAAACATTTACTTCTATGGCGCATTGTTTCGTATAGGCATCGAGCGTCTCTTCAACACTTCCAGTTACAATTTGGTGCTGTTTCATATAGTAAAGCAAAGACCGATTTAAAAATGCGGATTCAAATTCGGACGTGGCTACCTCTTCATTGTAACCGATGGTAGAATCATCCGTTAATTCATGGATGAAGCTTAGTAACCTTCCTACTTTTTCGTCAGGTGTATCTCCGTGAATCATGTTGGTGACAGCCAGCGCCCCTGCATTGATCATAGGATTCAAGGGTTTTGACGGAATTTGTTCTAATCGGTAGATCGAATGAAAGGGATCTCCTGTAGGTTCCATCCCTACACGATCAAAAACATAGTTCTCTCCATTGTCCATCAGGGCTAGAGCAAGAGAGATGACTTTCGATATGCTTTGAAGGGTAAAGCGCACTTCCGTTTCCCCCGCTTCAACCGCATGACCATCAATATAATGAATAGCCACAGCCAAATCTTCTGGATTACTCCTCGACAAAGCCGGAATATAATTGGCAACTTGCCCATCATATGCAAAAGGCCGCACATTGTCCAACCAGTCCTCTAATACATTTGCGGTAATTTCTTTTATCAATGGATAGAGCCTCCTTTAATGAAATCGAATTCATTTTTTGCTATGATTTTGGATGGATGATTTTTTACTAATGGAAAGGTGGCTTCAGCCATGATTGTTCAAATAGAAGGTAATGTAAAATTCCCGATTACACTTGATCCCACTGTCTGGATCTTCGATGACAGAAAAAAGACGTTTTCAGAGATTTTTGAAGGAGAAGAAAACGAGACCGATCATTTGGAAGAAGATGAATTAAAACGTCGATCCACCCGATTCGACAGGGAGGTCTATCAACAAAAGATCAACCCGCCTGTCAATAAAAGCATCAACCGTTACGAAAAGCAGCGGATTTTGAAGGGGACCTTCCTGATGCCCTTAAAGCCTTTCCTACATACAAGTGAGCCACTAAAAGATGTAAAAAAAGCGACACTTGTCACACACGAAGGGGAAGAAATCGTTGACGCTGATGTTTTGGCCGAATCACTCCTGCATTTTTCTGAAGATGGGAAACCTCTTCAAGAACAAGGGCCGGTTCATCTTTATTTCAAAGATGGTTCCAACCGCTCCAATCCTATTAAGGGAATTAAAAAAATTGTATTACAGTAAACAATTGGGCAGCTGAGAAAGCTGTCCTTTTTGTATATTATCTACAAGCTGACACAGGCTATAAATAAAAAAAGTGGTGTTTCTTGTGAGAAAATTACTATTGTTTACATTCCTTCTTTTAATGGCTGCCTGTCAGCAAAACGGGGGCGAAGAGTCCCTGCTTGAAGAAAAGCAAACAGATTCGCATCTTAAATATGTCACCGATTCCGACCCGGTGGAAAGAAAAGATATGACAAACCAGGAGGCAGCAAGGCACTTAGCCAAACTTGCCGTCCAAGTGCCTGATGTCCATGATGCAACCGCAATCGTCCTTGGCGATAATGCTGTTGTCGGTATCGATGTCGACAAAGATCTCGATCGTTCCCGGGTAGGAGTCATTAAGTATTCCGTTGCTGAGGCACTTCAACATGACCCGTATGGAAAAAACGCTGCTGTTGTTGCCGATGCTGATGTTGTGGAACGGCTTCGCGGCCTTGGTGAAAAAATATCAGAAGGTCATCCGGTTGAAGCAGTGACAGATGAACTTAGTCAAATCATAGCCAGATACATGCCAGGCGGATCGATTGATGAAAAACCAAAAACAAACAACAACCAGGACTCCGTTCCAGAGAAGGAACAAAAAGAACTGGAAGAAATCGAAAAAGAACAGTCGAAACAACAATAATGTCTAATATCAACCAGTCCAAAAGCATAGGTGTTCTTGCTCTTCTACACAACTTAAGTAAGAACTGTCGCGTGGCCCGGATAGACAGTGGAAATGAAGGAGTACCTAAAAGACACGAAACAAATAAACAAACGGGAGTCGGTCTTTCCTTGAGGACGGATTGCTCAGGTCGCAATTGTCTGGGCCACGATGCTTGATAGTTACCCTCCGTATCACTAGCTCAAAATTAAATGTTCTTTAAGGCAACAGAAAAACAGCTAAACCCCTCAAGGGATTTAGCTGTTACTTTTTTCTAAAATTTCTCTTTCTTTTTCTGTTAACTCATTATAGTACTGGACACCGAATTGGGAACCCTCTGCTACCATTTTCGCATTATCCAAATTATCTTGATCTGGTTGTCCCGCTTCTTCAATCGGCATATCATCAGACTTACCAAGACTACCCTGGATGGACCGCGCCTTGTCCTTCACCTGCTGACGACTTTCTTCATCTTTAAGGCAATAAGCAAGTGTTCCTCCAGCAACTGCTCCAATGGCAGTGAAAATCCAACGCTTTCTCACAAAAATCATCCTTTCCTATTCTTCTGTAGTTACAATTCCCATTCCCATCCCCAGTCAAACGTGGAAACTTCATCTATTTTAAAAAAACAGAATATGTTAAACTATATGTAATCGAATGGAAAATAGAGGTGAAAAGATGCGTGTACAATGCGTGATATGCGATAAAGTTGAAAAAATAGATAGTTTTTGTCTACAAGCAAAACGGCTACGTAACCGGCAGATTCACACGTACATGTGTCAATCCTGCCACGACCGAATTGAAGAAAAGACGAACAAACGCTTAGCCACGGGTAATTTCCGTTTTAACAAAGAGCGAAAAAAAGAAAAGCATTTAAGTTGACAAAATAGTGCAAGCGCCTTGTTCACCCCCGACAAGCTCAACATCTCGAGGGGGTAGACACTGACGCTGGACATCACTTCGATTAATAACCCCCCTTCCCGGAAGCCGGAAGGGGGGTTATGTTATGATGATTCGTTTTGCTGGCGAGCTCCCCGTTCTTTATGAAGGCGAAGCCGATAAATCCCGAGAATGAGTGCAGCCACGAGTAAACTCTCTGGAATTGGTAAATTCAAACCAAGAAACAGTGTAAGCACAAATGTTCCAATGATCAACACGGCATAGACGACAATGGTCTTCATCAAAGGTAGTTTTCTTGCAAAACCTAGTTTGAAAGTAATAATTGCCAGAATGACCGTAGTTAAGTATAGTAGCATGAAAGAACGAAATAACAACCCTACTTCGCTTTCATCATTTAAGTTAACTTCGCTGCCAAAGCCCTGAAAAAAGAAATCCGCAACAGGCCATAGATCTGTCGGGACTGGCAGTGTAGACGTATCAGTCATGATGTCCCTCCTCTTCGTTCCCCATTAATCTCTTTTCTATAATACTAGAAAGGTTTCCCGGATGCTACCCATGAAACCATTTTCATTATTTAGACAAATCCTTTATAATGGTCTTGAATAGAGGTGAGCCTTATGAAAAACATCCATATGAATAACGCAACACTAGCAAGTCTTGTCATTTTATCCTTTGTAGCTGTCGGCTTTGCGATCGGGCAGGAAATTTTCTGGCTGGCAGGTGTACTTTTCTTTTTAGGGTTTGCTCTAATGAGTGTAGGTTTAAGAAGAAAACGGAAACACCAACAACAAACATCCTGACCTGCTATGGAAGAAGCATGTAGAAAGCGACCTTCATCGAAAAGGTCGCTTTCTTTTATTTTTTCAGACGTACGTATTCTGAAGATATTTCTTCGTGTATGTTCGGCCGGCTTGCGAGTACTGTCGTTTTATTAAGAAGATCCAGTTCTTCCCTATCCGCCCGGGTAACGATTCCACCCACTTCACGGACCAGAATACTACCTGCTGCATAATCCCATGGCATGAGAGTCATTGTTAAATAGCCATCCAAAATCCCTTCAGCAACAAGTGCGAATTCCAGTGCAGCAGAACCATACGATCTTGTACTTCTTAATTTCTTCACAAGATCATGGATCCCTTGATGATCGACATGGGGATTCTCTGGAATCATCCAGGATGTATTAAGAGCTAGAATCGATTCATTTAAAGGCCGTTCTTCATTAAGCGGGGAAAGTTTAACATCGTTCTTATAAGCCCCTTCCCCTCGTTTAGCGGTATATAGAGTCTCCTCCATTACATTATAAATGAGGCCGATTTCCCCTTCTCCTTCGTAATAAATACCGATAGAGATAGCAAAGTTCCTCTTTTGGTGGACAAAGTTCATCGTCCCATCAATCGGATCGACAATCCAGACGGTTCCGCCAAGGTCTTCTATTTCATCACCGAACCCTTCTTCTCCCAATAAATAATGGTCCGGATACGTTTCTTTTATTTTTTTGGCGAAAAATTGTTCTGTCTCCTGGTCCATTTCTGTCACAAGGTCGTTCGGGTTGGATTTTGTTTCAATGGATCGAGGCGAATCAATGTTCGATTTGATCCGTTCACCAGCTTCCAAGACCCAAGCTTTTGCATAATCAAAAATCTCGTTCTTTTTCTGTTGATCCATAACATCGTACCCCTTTTATCAGTCTCATTCTTTATCGTATCAAAACCAAACGAATATTGCATCAAATGCAACTTTCCCATAAACCTCCCTTACCTTGAAAACTCAGCTTAGAGACTTTCAGGGTCCATTACTCTAAGAGCACTAGGTTTGTATGGGTAACAACTCGCTTACCTGCGGGGGAACTGGCAAGCTTCCTCGACCGCAGGAGTCTCGCACATCCCCCTCCACCCAACACTATGTTTATCTCTCCTAAAAGAAAGGTGAGCGAACCTTATATACGTGTGCTTGTGCATGTATATACCTCTAGGATGCGACTGCAATAAGTTTGTAGGCTTTTTTGCGGTCTTAAATTTTATTTAGAGCTATCGACTCCGGGAAATAAATACGGCAAGGGGCAGCGGGGATGAGGAAACTCCTAATTTAAATGCGGAAGCACCTTGCTCAACGGCATATGGACTGGACGTTCAAATGTGGAGGTGTCTGGGTCAGCCTCGACAAGCTTAAGAACAATTATTACAGGGAGTGTTCTTCTCCCAGAAATGACTAGGAAAGAAGTTTGGTTAAGTTCGCAACGTCCTGTTGCAACACCGAACGACCCCACTTCCTGTGAGGCCTAAGTCCTCGAGAGGCTAGACACCGAAACTAGCCAAGAGCTGGAGGAGATAAAGGAAACACGAAGAGCTTAGCGATTCGATGTTGACTTATCGTACAGAAGCGAGGGAAGTCTCACTAGCCGTTAGGTGCTGGAGCTGGATAGCACATGGGTGGCAAACTTTCAATTCTATAGGTGACTTTAAATTTAAATAATGAACGGAAAGGATAGACTGGCGAGACACCACAGGGCTTTAGCCCGAGGAGGCTTGCCGTCTTCCCCGCGGAAAGCGACTTCTCCCCCGCTTCCCCTTTTTCTCAACTACAGTCTCGGAATCGAATCTTCTGCGCCCCTACCAATTAACAACATACTTAATAATAATACACAAAAAAAGCGAGCAACCTTATTGTTGCTCGCTACTCTATAGACCATTCAATCAATTGCTTACGAAGTTCAGAGAGTCTTCTCTTTGTCTTTTTCATCTGCTCGACATCTCCGCCGATCATTGCATCGTGCAATGTCACCAGTTCGTAATCAATCTCCATACGGATTACCGGGAGCTTCTCTTCTGCTTCTCTTTTACGCAATGCTTCCATGACATGTTTCACTGCCAACCCCTCCCTTTCAAATCCTTACTTTATATATATGTCACTTTCACGGCAGAAGTTTCAATTAGATTACTTATATGTAACCCATTTTTTCCGTATTCAAACCATGCAAACACATCTCTTAGTAACCAGGGATTGTTGTGATAAAATAAGACCGAGAAAATGTAGGAGTTGATAGAATGACGACATTTAATGGTTTTACACAAGAAGACTTTGACGTTTTTTCCATTCCTGGACTTGAAAATAGAATGGAAGCATTGAGAGAACGCATTTCTCCCAAGTTAGAAGCTATAACGACAGAACTCGCACCAGATGTTACCGCAATGACAGGGGATGAAATGTTCGTTCATGTGGCAAAACATGCACGCAGGAAAACAAACCCACCAAATGATACCTGGGCAGCCCTTGCTTCGAATAAAAGAGGTTACAAAAAGCTCCCCCATTTCCAAGTCGGTTTATGGGAATCTCATGTATTCATTTGGTTTGCAGTCATCTATGAAAGCCCGATCAAGCAGGACTTTGCTTATAAGCTAGAACAAAACAAGCGAGAGGTACTTGATCAGATCCCTGATGATTACGTATGGTCTGTGGACCACACTAAACCAGAGGCCTTCCCTCAATCAGAGGTGGATGAAGGTAAATTCCTGAATATGACTGAACGATTGAAGTCTGTGAAAAAAGCAGAAATCCTCTGTGGTCGTCACATAGAACGCGGGGATGAGCGCTTAAAAGACCCGGAAGCTTTTCTAAATCTCTGCAAAGAAACCTTCCAAACATTAGAACCTCTCTATCGTTACACGAAGCAATTATCGTAAAAAAGAGGATTATGCTTACCCATAGCTCCTAAATTTGCTAGACAGCAAAATAGGCTCATCATGTCGATGAGCCTATTTTTTACATCTTCACTTTTTCCCCTTTTTTGAGGGACTTCGCTTGTTTGATTGTGCGGTAACAAGAGTATCCTGACTCTTTTTCGAACTGTCCGCATAAGGTTTTTTCTTCACTTTTGGATGGTACGATTTGTTTGAACCTCGTGTAGGCAATCAATAAATCGTCGCGGCTTACCCCTTTTTCATAAGCTTGCTCGACCATACTGTAAAAATTGACGACATCAATGATTTCTTCTTTGGACCAGTAGGTTTCATCTATCGGATAGGTATAACTCATGGTTTCCCTCCTTATTTACTCCATCGTTCACGGATTTCTTCCGCCTCTTTCCTGATCCGTTTAAAAAGGTCTTCTACTTCCGGAATATCTTTGATACGGGAAGCAACTTGCCCCGCCCAGCCGAACCCGCTTTCTTTTTCTCCGTCATAAATGAACTTTTTATTCGCATCGCCACTTATAAAATTTTTCAAACCTTCATAACCGGCTTCTTGTTCTTCCAACTCTAAAATACGTGTTGTCCAATCATTTTTCAAGGCACGCGCAGGGGCTCTCAAACTTCTCTTGATGACAGCAGTTGATGTCTCATCCGCTTCCAGGAGAGCTTGAAGGTATGCAGGATGTGCATGGACGCATTCTTTTGTCGCAATAAAACGAGTCCCCATCTCCACTCCTTCTGCCCCAAGAGCGAGAGCTGCCATTAGCCCACGACCATCTCCAATACCGCCGGAAGCGATGACAGGTATGTCCACTGCATCGACTACTGCAGGAGTCAGAACGAATGTTCCAACATCATCACGACCTAGATGCCCGCCCCCTTCATGGCCGACAACCATCACCGCATCTGCCCCTAACTCTTCCGCTTTTACTGCCTGCCTTCTAGCAGCAACAAGCACAAGTGTTTTGATCCCGGTTCCGCTAACAAGGTCCAGGACCGGAGCAGGATTCCCTCCTGTTACAGAAATGGCTGGAACTTTTTTATCAACCGCCACCTGGACCATTTCCTTAAAAGGGCGGCCATGCTGTCCAATTGCAAAATTCACCCCGAACGGCCTGCTGGTCTTCTCTCTGACACGATCGATTTCTTCCCTTAATTGTTCCGGCCCTTCCATACTCATCGCAGTCAATTGCCCCAGCCCGCCAGCATTAGATACAGCTGCTGCCAAATCAGAGTAAGCCAAATGGGCGAGACCCCCCTGTATGATCGGGTATGTAATCCCAAATAAGTCTGTTACACGCGTTTTCCATTCCACTTGCATCCCCTCCCTTTTGCATTATTTTATCATGATTGAGTTAAGGATACACAAAAGACTAGCCAGCCATTTAGGACTCTGCTATAATTCATTTGCTTTTCTATTTTAAAGAGGTGGACCAACAGATGAACCAACATGAAACGCCCTTATTTACAGGGTTGAAAAAACATAGAGAACGAAATCCCATCCAATTCCACATTCCTGGACACAAAAAGGGAAAAGGAATGGATGAGGAGTTCAGAAATTTTATCGGAGAAAATGCTTTATCCATTGATCTGATCAATATAGAACCATTGGATGACCTGCACCACCCTCAAGGGATGATCAAACAAGCGCAAGACTTAGCAGCTGAGGCTTTCGGAGCCGATTATACCTTTTTCTCTGTCCAGGGAACATCAGGGGCGATTATGACGATGATCATGAGTGTCTGCTATCCCGGGGATAAAATTATCGTGCCGCGAAATGTCCACAAATCGATAACGACAGCGATCATATTTTCAGGAGCCAAGCCTGTATTCATCCATCCCGAGCTTGATGACCGTTTCGGAATCTCCCATGGAATAACATCGGATGCAGTGAAAAAAGCATGCGAGGCTCATCCAGATGCAAAAGGCTTACTTGTCATCAATCCAACGTATTTCGGCGTGACAGCAGATTTGAAAGAAATCGTTTCTATTGCTCGCGGTTATGATATACCTGTGCTCGTTGACGAAGCCCACGGGGTTCATATCCATTTTCATGACAGGCTCCCCCTTTCAGCTATGCAAGCAGGAGCGGATATGGCAGCAACGAGTGTTCATAAGCTTGGCGGCTCGCTTACTCAAAGTTCTGTACTGAATTTGCGCGAGGGGCTCGTTTCCCAAGAAAGAGTACAATCCATTCTATCGATGCTGCACACGACCTCTACATCTTATATTTTGCTTGCAAGTCTTGATACAGCAAGACGCCACTTAGCCATCAACGGAAAAACACTGTTGGATGAAACATTACGCCTATCTGATCTCGCACGGGTTAGACTGAATGAGATCCCTGCAATCTATTGTCCTGGCAGTGAGATATTGACCAGTGATGCAACCGTCGACTTCGACCCGACGAAATTGATCATTTCCGTAAAAAAACTCGGTTTGTCAGGTTACGATGTAGAAGTATGGCTTCGCGAAAACTATAATATTGAAGTCGAACTTTCAGACCTCTATAACATCCTCTGCATCATAACACCTGGTGATACGGAAGAGGAAATCCATATGCTTGTAGAAGCATTGCAACACTTAGCAAACCAATGCACAGCATCAGAAGAATTGAAAAACATTCCTGTTAAAGTACCGGATATTCCCGTTCTCGCCCTATCACCGAGGGAAGCTTTTTATGCAGCAACAGAAACCGTACCACTTACCGATGCGGTTGGCAGGATCAGTGCAGAGTTTGTGATGGTATACCCTCCAGGAATACCAATCTTCATACCGGGAGAAATCATTACAGCTGAAAACGTGGACTATATCCACGAAAATGTGGAAGCAGGATTACCTGTTCAAGGACCAGAAGATGACACACTTGAGACGATTCAAGTTATTCGGGAACAGAAAGCTTTCAAATAAAAAAAGAAGCCTGATGCGGGCTTCTTTTTTATTTTGTGCGCGGCTCGTCGGTTTTGCGCCCGGCTCAGCGGTTTTACGCGCGACTCAGCAGTTTTGCGCGTGAAACAGCATGCGCAAATGGAATCTTGCTTCACAAAAAAGAACCGGGCATCTGCCCGGTCCTTTAATATTTACTTCACAGAAAGTATCTGTTTATTTTTCTTCTGTTTTGTTGCATGTCGGACATGTGCCATAAAGCGTTGAAACCTTTTCATTTTCATAATGCTCGATTACCTTTTGACAGTCTTTACAAACGATTGTACCCATTAGCATCCACTCCCTTATTTGTAATCGTTTTCAATGTAATTACATTCTAATATGACACAATCTAAAAATCAAGCCCAAAAGTATAACTTTTTGTAAATTGTGACATACTAATAATTTTTCTTCCTATCATTTTATGAACTTAATTTATTTTATAGTACAAAAAAAGCCATCCCGGTGGATGACCTTTCACATTTTATGGAGTTTTGATTCGTGCTGGATCCAATAATTCATATCCTTTTTCCCGTAAACCATCGACGATGGAGCCAAGTGCTTCATTCGTCCATTCCCGGTCATGCATAAGCAAATTAGCTCCATTATTAAGAAGCGGGGTGTTAACCATAATATCTGCCAGTGCAGAAGCATCCTGATACTCGCTTTCCCAGTCATAACCATACGTCCAGTTCATGACGAGCATCCCTTCTTCCTGAGCAAGATTTCTGGAATAATCTGTGTTCGATCCGAAAGGTGCTCGGAAAAAGCTCGGGCGTTCTCCGATGATTTCTTCTATTTTATCATTCAGCCCGACAATTTCTTCTCTTTGTTCTTCTTCACTCAAATCCTTCAGGTTACTATGGGAATCTGTGTGGTTCCCTATTGGAAATCCCAATTCATAAATTTCCTTCAACCTCTCTTTTTCCTCCGGTTCATCGATGAAATGGCCGTTCACGAAAAAGATTGCTGGTGCATTCTTTTCTTTCAATGTTTTTGCCATCTCTACAGCGTGAGCGTCTGGTGCATCATCAATCGTCAGTAAAGCCACTTGCGGATTTGCATCACCGATTGGCTTGAACGTCCAGTTAGAGGTGATCTCATATTGAGGTTGTATTGTTTTCGCGACTTCTTCTGTTTTTTCTTCTTGTTCCGTTTTTGCTTCTTCTTCCTCTTCTTCCTCTGTTGTTCCTTCTTCCTCTCCTGACTTCTCTTTTTCTGCTTCCCCTGTCACTTCTTCCTCTTGTACCTCCGCTCCTTCATTTACTTTCTCATTCTCCGCTTCCGAGCAGGCAGAAAGTAAAAAAAGTAAGACGAAAAGCATTCCGGCCCATTTTTTCATTGGTGTCCCTCCACTGTTATGTATTTCCACTTTCTCCATTATATAAGATTATTCTACATTTTTTCTATCGTTTTCGGGTAATTTATTATATAATATTAAATCGTGGTCTTATGACTCCTACATATGGGTGATTAAAAATGCTACAATCTTTGAAAAAATTCAAATTTTTAGGAAGCCGGACATTAAAAACAGGGATTTCTGTCTTTTTTACTGCATTGATTTGCGGTTTTTTTAATTTGCCTATTATTTTTGCAGTCATAACGGCGATTGTCACCATTGAACACACGGCTGCAGACTCTATTAAAAAAGCTGCTGTACGTTTTCCAGCTTCCGCTATCGGTGCTTTGCTTTCAACGACTTTTTATGGATTGTTTGGCAAAGGGGCGTTGACATTCGCACTTGTTGCAATGCTCACGATCGCAGTCTGTCATAAAATGAAACTGGATGACGGGATTATCGTTGCCACTATCACCGCTACAGCGATGATTCCCGACTTTCAAGATCAGTATTTTGTTTCATTCATCACACGATTGGGTACTACATCCATTGGGATCATCATTTCTACTTTTGTGAATTTTTTCCTGCTGCCTCCGAATTATTCGCCGATGATTTACAAAAACATCAATGATTTGTATAATCATGCTGGCCTGCTTCTCAAGCGAATAATTTATGACGTTACAGCAGAATCTAAAGAGAAAACCCGAGCCATTCAAAGGTCTTACCGCCAATTGACCGCCCATTTGGAGCAAACACATCAATTATCGCAATTTCAGCGAGAAGAATGGAAGTACCATCGCCACACAGAAGAAGAGATGGTCGCTTTTCAACTGTCTCAACGAAAGTTGGCAGCTTTTCAGCAAATTGCTTATCACCTGGGTAACTTGCAGTATGTACAAACAAAAAGCTCTGACTTTCGCGAAGATGAAAAACATCTTTTACTTGATTTGACAGATGAATATTCTCGAGTGTTGAGCGATCCTACACATACCATTCGTGAGACCCAGTTTGAAATGGTCCATAAGTTAGATGATGCATTCTGGAAATGGAAAGAAGACCATGTTGTAAGACAAACAGCTTACAGACACCATCTTCCCCCGCAAACGATTTTGATTTATGAATTGCTTTGTTTTCACGACGTGTTGGAAGAATTACAAAATCTTTCCCACAAACAAAAGCAATTAATAAAACAATGTTATGGGAGTCCGGGGGGACAAAACGATACTTAATAGGAGGGATGTTAGTTATGAATCAAGTCACGAAGGTATTCTATATTTCCGTTGTGGTGGCATTGTTATTCATCGGTTGGGGAGTCATCCCTGAAGAAACATTGCCGACATGGAATTTATCTAATGTAACATCGAACATTCAAGGTTTTTTAACTGACAAATTCGGTTGGTTCTACCTGTTATCAGCTACAGGATTCTTGATTTTTGCTATCTTTTTGATCTTCTCTAAATATGGAAATATCAAACTAGGTAAACCGGATGATGAACCGGAGTATCCATATATCACATGGTTCGCTATGCTATTCAGTGCTGGTATGGGAATCGGCCTGGTTTTCTGGGGTGCTGCAGAACCACTATCCCACTTCCACACGCCGGCTAGAATCGGTGAAGCACCGACTAGTGAAGATGCCGCCCAGTCAGCTTTGAAGTACTCGTTCTTCCACTGGGGCTTACACCCATGGGCTATTTACGCTGTACTCGCTTTGGCACTTGCTTACTTCAAGTTCAGAAAGGATGCACCTGGGGTCATCAGTGCTGCCCTTACACCAGTTCTAGGTGAGAAAAGGGTCAAAGGCCCAATCGGCACACTTATTGATTTTATTGCTGTTTTTGCAACCATTTTCGGTGTGGCTACATCCCTGGGATTAGGTGCCTTGCAGATTTCCAGTGGACTAGCCTATACAATCGACGGTCTGGAAGACACTTTCGGATTGCAATTAGCCATCATTGGTGTCGTTACTGTATTATTTATGATCTCTGCCATGACTGGATTGAATAAAGGAATTAAATACCTCAGTAACACCAATATCGTACTTGCTATTTTACTGATGGTATTCTTGTTATTCGCAGGACCTACGAACTTTATCATGGATTATTTCACCACGACATTCGGTTCTTATGTTCGTGATTTACCATATATGAGTTTCCGTTTGACTCCTTTTGCGGAAGATAACTCATGGGTCCAAGGTTGGACCATCTTCTACTGGGCTTGGTGGATTTCCTGGGCTCCATTTGTAGGAACATTCATCGCCCGTGTATCCCGGGGACGTACGATTCGTGAATTCATCCTCGGTGTACTTCTTGTACCAACTATTTTTGGTGCGCTATGGTTCTCTGTATTCGGCGGGACAGCCATTTCACTTGAATTCTTCGATGGCGTAGATATCTATACTGATGTACAGGAACTAGGTACCGAGGTTGCCCTATTCTCTATGCTTCAGCATATTCCGCTTGGTGCTGTCATGTCTATCATCGCATTGCTGTTGATCAGTACATTTTTCGTAACGTCTGCTGACTCCGCTACTTTCGTATTAGGAATGCAGACAACGAATGGCAGCTTGAATCCGAAAAACCAGGTTAAATTTACTTGGGGAATCATTCAAGCTGGTGCAGCAGCTGTTCTACTTTGGCAAGGTGGTTTAGGTGCCCTGCAAACGGCAGCTATTATCGCAGCTTTTCCGTTCACTTTCATCATGATTCTCATTTGCTTCTCCTTATTGAACGCGTTCCAGGATGAAGCGAAAAAGATCGATTTGAAAAAGAAGAAAACTCGCTAAAACATACCTGTAAGAAACAGGTACGCACAGGATAAAATCACTGTCATTTTAAAACGCGTGGAATCAAGATTCTCAAATCTGATTCCACGCGTTTTTTTGTTGGATCCTGTCCCTTAGAATAAATGGTAGAGAATATGAGCCCCTTTCACGATTTATGGAGGTGTAGTGCTTAGGAATGGTAAGCGGCCCCCGTTCCTTCCATCCTTGTTTTACAAAGAGTGTCAATATAAAACACTGCCCTATCATTTAGATGACAAAATGATAACAGTCGAATAAATCACTGCCAGGCTTGTTACAATAGAAATGGATTAATCGACAAGGGAGTGTTCTATCAATGGTGAATCGACTATTATTGTCTTTATGCGCAATTCTCCTCTTAGCAGGTTGTTTACACCAATCAGAAGATATCCAGGTACTTACAGCTACGCCAAAGGATTATGAACTTCATTTATATACAGATTCAGAAAATGAAAATACAGCACAAGATTATATGAGTGCATTGCTCGACTGGAAACTTAAACAAGAAGATGCGACAGAGCTCCAATTTAAACAGTCTGAAACGAAAAAGGATCACCTGAACATCCCTGATGACGAATTACCTGTACTTGTAGTTAAGGAAAAAGGAAAGACCATCACAACTATCTCCGGAGAAAACCCACGCAAAGAAATTTTAATGGCTCTTGAAAAAAATGTTACTGTAGCCTCAAGATAATATATACTACTAACCCTTCTGTAAGAGTTACAGAGGGGTTTTATGTCTCTTCCCCCTTTTTATTAATCGTTCAGTCCTAATTCTATATTAGCTTTTTGATTAGGAAAAAAAGTCTGGTACATAAAAAACCCGGTATGCTTGCAGGAGCATACCGGGTTCTTTCTATTATTACTTCACAATGTGAATCGGTTGATCGATCGCAACTTCAGCAGCTTCCATCGTGATCTCACCAAGAGTTGGGTGAGCATGGATAGTAAGTGCCAAGTCTTCAGCTGTCATACCAGATTCAATAGCCAAGCCAAGCTCAGCAATCATATCACTGGCATTTGCACCAGCGATTTGAGCACCGATAACAAGACCATCTTCTTTACGTGTGACTAGCTTCAAGAAACCTTCATTTTCGTTAAGAGATAGAGCACGTCCGTTTGCTGCGAACGGGAACTTCGATGCTTTAACATCATATCCAGCGTCTTTCGCTTCCTGCTCCGTATAACCGACAGATGCTAGTTCAGGATCAGAGAATACGACAGCCGGGATACCTAGATAGTCGATCTCAGACTTCTCACCAGAAATCGCTTCTGCAGCGATTTTACCTTCATAAGAAGCTTTGTGAGCAAGTGGTGGTCCATCAACAATGTCACCGATCGCATAAATGTTATCAATGCTAGTACGGCACTGTTTATCGATCTCGATGATACCTTTGTCGCTCATTTTCACGCCAAGATCTTCCAGACCAATTTCTTCTGTGTTCGGACGACGACCAACGGTTACAAGAACATAATCAGCATCGATGGATTTTTCTTCCCCTTTAGCTTCATACTTCACTGTAACGCCGTTATCCGTTTCCTCAACACCTTGAGCCATTGCTTCTGTGATGACTTCTACGCCTTTTTTCTTCAGACGCTTTTTAACAATGGAAGTCATTTGCTTCTCGAAACCACCAAGAATATCTTTCGTACCTTCAAGGATGGTTACTTCTGTTCCGAAGTTCGCATAAGCAGTACCAAGCTCTGTACCGATGTAACCGCCGCCGATAACGACCATCTTGCTTGGAATCTCTTCAAGGTTCAACGCGCCTGTTGAATCCAGGACACGATCAGAGAATTTGAAAGAAGGAATCTCAATCGGACGGGAACCTGTTGCAATGATGCAATTGTTGAACGTGTACGTCTGAGAATTCTTTTCATCCATTACGCGAACCGTGTTTTTGTCTACGAAGTAAACTTCACCTTTTACGATGTCGACTTTGTTTCCTTTAAGGAGACCTTCAACACCGCCTGTCAGTTTGTTTACAACGCCGCCTTTCCACTCTTGTACTTTAGAGAAGTCAACGGTTGTATTTTCCGATTTGATGCCCATGTCTTCTGCACCTTGAGCATGTTCATAACGGTGACCAGCCTGGATCAACGCTTTAGAAGGCACACAACCAACGTTCAAACAAACGCCGCCTAGGTTGCCTTTATCAACGATCGTTACATTTTGGCCAGATTGTGCAGCGCGGATGGCGGCAACATAACCGCCAGGACCCGCACCGACAACTAATGTGTCTAGTTCAATTGGGAAATCTCCTACTACCATACTTTACGCCTCCATCATGATTAGTTGTGGATCGTTCAGTAAACGCTTGATGTTGTTCATTGCATGCTGAGCTGTCGCACCATCGATAATACGGTGGTCGAAGCTTAAGGAAATGGCAAGAACGGGAGCTACTACAACTTCGCCATCACGTACGATAGGCTTGTCTGCAATTCGTCCGATACCAAGGATCGCAACTTCCGGGTGGTTGATAACCGGTGTGAACCACTGGCCACCTGCAGATCCGATATTTGTAATTGTAGTGGAAGCACCTTTCATTTCTTCTGCTGATAGTTTACCGTCACGAGCTTTCACAGCTAGTTCGTTGATTTCGCTGGAGATGGAGAAGACTGACTTGCGATCCGCGTCTTTAACAACTGGAACCATAAGTCCTTTCTCCGTATCTGCTGCGATACCAATATTATAATAGTGTTTCTGAATAATTTCATCCGTTTTGTCGTCAATTGACGTATTAAGAACTGGGTACTTCTTCAGAGTAGACACAAGAGACTTCACGACATATGGAAGGTAAGTCAGCTTGATATCCTGCTCTGCAGCGACTGATTTGAATTTCTTACGGTGAGCAACAAGTTCGGAAACATCTACTTCATCCATCAATGTTACGTGAGGAGCTGTATGCTTGGAGTTAACCATAGCTTTAGAAATCGCTTTGCGGATTCCGCTCATCTTCTCACGAGTTTCTGGATAAGCTTCGCCTGCAGCTGGTGCTGCTTGCTGCGTGCTTGCTGCCTCTTCTTGTTTCTCTTCTGCTGGTGCTTCCGTAGCCGCTTCTGCTTGACCACCGTTCATGAAGCTTTCTACATCTTCTTTTAAAACGCGACCGTTTTTGCCGGATCCTTGGACTTTACGGATATCGACATCATTGTCACGAGCAAATTTACGAACAGAAGGCATGGCGACAACGCGCTTATCTTCATCGACATCACTGTCATCAGAAGAAGCTGCTGGTTGTTCTGTCTTCTCTTCTTTGCTTTCTTCCTTAGAAGCTTCTTGTTTTTCTCCCTTAGGCTCTTCTTTCGGCTCCTCGGAAGCTGGTGCATCTTCAGATCCGTCATCGATAGTAATGATGACAGTTCCTACAGTTGTTGTTTCTCCCTCGTCTACATGGATATCTTTGACTGTTCCATCAACCTGGGAAGGGATTTCGACAACAGCTTTATCATTTTGTACTTCACAAAGTACATCGTCTTCTTTAACTTCGTCGCCAGGTTTGACGAACCATTTTGCTATTTCACCTTCGTGGATACCTTCACCGATATCAGGCAGCTTAAATTCAAATGCCACGGTTATTACCTCCTAGTATTAGAGATGATTAAAAGTTCATTACGTCGTTGACTTTTTCAACGATCGTGTTGTGGTTTGGCAACCATACTTCTTCTGCTTGAGTAAATGCGTAAACTGTATCTGGTGCAGCTACGCGCAATACTGGTGCTTCCAGGTGAAGAATGGCTTTTTCTTGAATTTCAGAAACAACGGCCGAAGCAATACCTGCTTGTTTTTGAGCTTCTTGGACAACAACCGCACGGTTAGTTTTCTTCACTGATTCAAGGATTGTTTCATAGTCGACAGGTGCGACCGTACGCAAGTCGATGACTTCTGCACTAACCCCGTCTTTTTCAAGTTCTTCCGCAGCTTTAAGGCATGAATGTACCATTGCGCCGTAGGCAACCAAGGTAACGTCCGTTCCTTCACGCTTAACTGCAGCTTTGTCTAATTCTACTGTATATTCTTCTTCCGGCACTTCTTCACGGAATGAACGGTAAAGCTTCATGTGCTCAAGGAAGATGACTGGATCATTATTACGGATGGAAGAGATCAAAAGACCTTTCGCATCATATGGATTAGATGGGATTACGACACGTAGACCAGGCTGTTGTGCCATTAGTCCTTCAAGGCTGTCTGCGTGAAGTTCTGGTGTGTGTACACCGCCGCCGAATGGAGAACGAACAGTGATCGGCATAGGACGTGTACCACCAGAACGGTAACGATAACGAGCCATTTGACCGCTGATTGCATCCATTGTTTCATAAACGAAACCGAAGAATTGGATTTCAGGTACTGGACGGAAGCCTGTAAGAGCAAGTCCGATAGACATACCACCGATTCCGGATTCAGCTAGTGGTGTATCGAATACACGATCTTCGCCGAATTCTTGCTGAAGGCCTTCTGTGGCACGGAATACTCCGCCGTTCTGACCAACGTCTTCACCGAAAATCAGGACGTTTTCATCATTTTTAAGTTCAGTGCGCATCGCATCTGTGATGGCTTGGATCATTGTCATTTGTGCCATGATTTACTTCGACTCCTTTTCCTTATATTCTTCCAACTGCTCTTGCAAGTTTGAAGGAAGTTCATCATGCATGATACCGATCAGATCAGTAACTGTTTGTTTTGGAGTGTTGTCAGCTTCTTTGATAGCCGCTTTGATTTCTTCTTTTGTCTTCTCAATCAGTTCATTCTCTTCCTCTTCGGACCATAGCCCTTTCGCTTCAAGGAATTTACGGAAACGAACGATTGGATCTTTCTTCTCCCACTCGTTGTCCTGGTCTTCCGTACGATAACGAGTTGGATCGTCTCCGGCCATAGTGTGTGGACCATAACGATAAGTAAGTGTTTCGATCAACGTCGGACCTTCACCGTTCACCGCACGCTCACGCGCATCTTTTGTTGCAGCATAAACAGCCAGCACATCCATACCATCAACTTGGATGCCTTCGATTCCAGCAGCAACAGCTTTTTGAGCAATTGTCTGTGCTGCTGACTGTTTTTCAACAGGTACAGAGATTGCGAAACGGTTGTTTTGTACTACGAAAATCGCCTGCGCTCCGAAAGCACCAGCAAAGTTGATACCTTCATAAAAGTCACCCTGGGAAGCACCGCCGTCACCAGTGTAAGTGATCGCTACAGCATTTTCACCACGCTTTTTATATCCAAGACCAACACCGGCAGTTTGTGTGATTTGCGCTCCGATGATGATTTGTGGGCTCACTGCGTTGACACCCTCAGGCATTTGGTTCCCTTTGAAGTGTCCACGGGAGAATAGGAATGCTTGATAAAGTGGAAGGCCGTGCCAGATCAATTGTGGTACATCACGGTAACCTGGAAGGATAAAGTCCGCTTTCTCAAGTGCAAACTGGCTTCCGAGCTGAGATGCTTCCTGTCCAGCTGTCGGAGCATAGAAACCAAGACGTCCCTGGCGGTTAAGCGCAATAGAACGCTGGTCCAAAATACGCGTATAAACCATACGGCGCATCATTTCTTTCAGATCTTCATCAGATAGGTCAGGCATAAAATCTTCATTTACGATTTCGCCTTCTTCGTTAAGGATTTGAAACGTTTCGAACTGATTTTCAATGTTCTCAAGAGTTCGTTTCAAAGTCATTCACCCTTTCCTTTCGTATTTTAAAAAATGGATGCTGTGAGTTAGCTTTCCCAATTATGAAAAAAAACTGTACCTATTTTCTCTTTACGTTTTACCCTGCACACAACTTTATTAATCATGCCTAAGAGTCTGTATAAACTGTTACATTTATGAAGCAAGATTCAATGGTACAATGTCAATCCACTATGTAGTTTAGCTCAATTCGTCACCATTCGTCAATCACTTCACTACATAATATCCACACATAGTCGCAGAGCTTCTTACAGCAGTAAGAAAATGACTATTCTTGTCGCACAATAAAACAACACTGTATCACCACAAAAATAAGCCTGTATTAATCTTACTTCTTTTAAACAAAACAATCAAATGAATTGACTTAAGTGCAGAAGAGGCCTGGGAGCTGCGACAAGCTTAAGAACCTTCGTGCAGAGAAGCGCTTTTCTTCTTCTAAAATAAATGAGGAAAGAAGTTCGGTTAAGTTCGCAACGTCCTGTTGCAACACCGAACGACCCCACTTCCTGTGGGGCCACGGAGATGATTGACTTATGTCTCGAGAGGCTGGACGGCGGATAGCTTAAGTGCAGAAGAGGCCCGGGAGTTGTGATACACTTAAAAATTCTTGAAAATACGCAAAAGAAAAACCGCTGACTTTTTTATCAGCGGTTCCTTATCACTCTTCAGATGAGTCATCCTCTTCCCTATCAGTATCCGTTTCTTCATACGTCACATCAAGCTCCATGGCCTCATATAGCTCTTTTTTCAATGTATTGTACTCTTCTGTATGTTGATTGAAGCTCTCATTCTGTTCAATTACTTCATTATACTTCTGATTAATTTTATCGACCTGTTCCTGTAGCTGTTCTTCTGTCAGATCTTCTTGCTGCATCATTTCGTATAATTCTTTATCAAGTGTAAGGGCTTCTTCATAAGCAGTATATAGACTTTGATAAGTATCATAGCGACCGTTCATTGTTTCAATCAAATCTTCAGCCTTCGCTTTAGCGTCTGTGTTCTCTTCATCTAAATCTTCCACTAAAGGTTCGATTTTATCGAATTCTTCTTTAGCAGCATCAATGCTTTCTTTTTCAAGTTCGAGTTTTTCCCGCCGCTCTTCAACAATGGATGCAGCTTCTTGAGATTTTTCTTTTATCTCTTCGAATTGATCCATGTTAAGGTCTATAATCTCTTCATATAATTGTTGCTCTTCAGATTCTAAATCAACCATCGGCTGTTGCTGTTCACGGAAAGTATCTTCTAATGTGACCGCTTTTTCTAGATGTTCATAAATCTCCTCTTCTGCTGACGGTCCTGTACACGCAGATAATAGAGACGCTGCAACCAGAAGCGCCAAAAGCATATGTACTCGCACAACATTTCCCCCTCGTAATCCTTGAAACATTATTGTAATCTGGACGTATCTACAATAGTATAATAAATGAAATTAAATTGAAAGTGCCTTTTTTCACATATGTTACCATTGACAAAGACGTGTGAGGTTCAATTTTTTAAAATGTTTCAGTCGGAAAGGATGTTGTTGATGATCAAGATGGACGATATCGTTCGTGAAGGTCACCCTGCTTTACGAAAAGTGACAGAAGAAGTTTCCCTCCCCCCATCGGAGGAAGATAAAAAGACCTTAGAAGAAATGGTGCAGTATTTAAAGAATAGCCAGGATGAACAAATCTGCGATCGATACGGTTTACGCCCAGGTGTTGGATTGGCAGCGCCACAAATCAATGTAAACAAGCGGATGCTCGCTGTTCATTTTACTGATATGAAAGATAAATTGTACAGTTATGGTTTGTTTAATCCACGGATCGTGAGCCATTCCGTGGAGCGGACCTACTTATCAACAGGTGAGGGTTGCCTGTCTGTCGATCGTGAAGTCCCAGGTTATGTGCCACGTTATAGAAGGATTACGGTGAAAGCAACGGATTTGGAAGGAAATGAAGTAAAACTGCGCTTGAGAGATTATGCAGCAATAGTCTTCCAACACGAAATCGATCACCTGCACGGCATCATGTTCTATGACCATATCGACCAGGATAACCCGTTCAAAGAACCGGAAAATGCCACACCTGCAGACCGGTAATATAAAAGGATCACCCTGCTCCCCCTGCATAGGTAAGACAAAGCCCAAAAGATTACTTCAAGTTCTCAAGGGGACTGGGTAGAGCGAGTTAGATTATTATTAAAAAATCTCCAACGCAAAAGGCGCTGGAGATTTTTTAATCCAATTATTTCAATAACCCTAATTCATAAATGGCATGGGAAATGCCATCCTCTCCCACGTCGGATGTAACAAAATCACTGACAGCTTTTGTTTCTGGCACTGCATTACCCATGGCAACTCCTGTGCCTACTTCCCGAATCATTTCGATATCATTCAGACCATCACCGAAAGCGTACGTATCTTCCATGGACAAACCGGCTGCTTCCACCATCTTCATAATCCCCAGTGCTTTGGAGCCACCTCTTGGCAGCACATCACAAGAAACTGGATGCCAACGAATATAGTCAAAGGCATCATAGGTCTCCCGATACTCTTCAATTTCATCCCCTACACAAAATATTAAAGATTGATAAATATTCCTTCCTTTAAAAAAGGAGGCATCCTCTTTCGGATGATCGATGTATAAGGTGCCAAGACTCTCTTCTATATGATGATGATCAGGAACCGATGCTTTCATTTCTTCATGACTCATGAAGACCATTGGATGATCATTACTTTCTGCATGTTTATGAAGTTGCTCTAAGTCAGGTTCAGATAAAGGGTTCGTATAAATTTCTTCCCCTTCAAATACGACATATTGACCGTTGAAACTGATAAAGGAATCGATTCCAAGTTCTTCGCGCAACTCTTTGTACATGAAAGGAGCACGACCTGTGGCAATCGCACAGAAAACGCCCTGGTCTTTCAAATCCAGGATCGCCTGTTTCGTATTCTCCGGTAATTTTTTATCGTGATCGAGCAACGTGCCATCGATATCAAAAAAAGCAATTTTTTTATTCACTATTCTGTTCCCCCTAATCAATTTGTGCACAACACTTCCCATGGAAATAGTATGCCCAACTCTTTGGCTATACTGTAGCATGAGTGGATAGGTTTGAGAAGAAAAACACACGATATATACAAAATATAAAATGTAAATGTTTCATTCTTCCACAAACCGTATTATACTAGAGGTAACAGGGATTGGGCGGTTGAACGTTTTTGTTGCTTTTCTTCATTTGATGAAAGGGGATAGATGCAAATGATGAAGCGTCTACGAAGGAAGCTTAGAAAACGTTGGAAAAAGTTAATGGAACGAAAGAAATACGCGTAAACCATTGTTTAAGGTGTACCGAGCACCTGCCATACTATAATCATTACCATACATGAAATAATCGTGCTATGATGATGACAGGACAAAAATGTGGAAATTATATCTAGATAGGAGCGATAGCGTAATGTTATTCAAAGTATTATATCAGGAACATGCGAGCGAAGTTCCTGTACGCGAGCGTACGGACAGTATGTACGTGGAAGCGGAAACAGAAAGAAATGTACGTGAAAAATTAAAAAATGAAGGATTCAATATCGAATATATCCAGGTGCTTGATGAGGATCACTTGGCTTATGAGAAGCAATCCGAAGATTTCAAAGTGGAGAATTTTTAATAGATGAAATTCGTTAAAAATGACCAGACAGCCGTATTCGCTCTGGGCGGACTCGGCGAAATCGGAAAAAACACTTATGGTGTGCAATTCCAAGACGAAATCATCCTCATTGACGCAGGTATCAAATTCCCGGAAGACGAGCTGCTCGGTATTGACTATGTCATCCCGGATTATACCTACCTGGTACAAAACCAAGACAAAATCAAGGGTTTATTTATCACACACGGTCACGAAGACCACATTGGTGGAATCCCTTACTTGCTGCGGGAAATCAATATTCCAATCTATGCTGGTAAATTAGCGATCGGACTTCTTCGCAACAAATTGGACGAACACGGTCTTTTACGGAACGCTAAACTGAACACCATTCAGGAAGATGATGTGATTAAATTCCGTAAAACGTCTGTATCCTTCTTCCGTGTGACCCACAGTATTCCTGATTCTTATGGAGTCGTTGTTAAAACACCACCTGGGAATGTTGTACACACAGGGGATTACAAGTTCGATTTCACCCCTGTCGGTGAGCCGGCAAATTTATCTAAAATGGCAGAAATCGGAAAAGAAGGTGTTCTCGCCCTGTTATCTGACAGTACCAACGCAGAAGTCCCTGGTTTTACTAAATCAGAACGAATTGTTGGTCAAAGTATCGATGACATCTTCAGCCGTAATGACGACGGACGTTTGATCTTTGCAACTTTCGCATCGAACATCTACCGTTTACAACAAGTGGTGGAATCTGCCGTCAAGAAAGGTCGTAAGGTCGCTGTATTCGGTCGTAGTATGGAATCATCGATTCGAATCGGACAAGAACTTGGATATATCCGTGCCCCTAAGGATACATTCATTGAGGCCCAGCAGATCAATCGGCTTCCTGCAAATGAAGTCGTCATTCTATGTACAGGATCTCAAGGTGAACCAATGGCAGCCCTGTCTCGCATTGCCAACGGTACCCACCGACAAATACAAATTCAACCTGGCGATACCGTCGTGTTCTCTTCTTCCCCAATCCCTGGAAACACGATCAGTGTAAGCCGTACCATTAATAAGCTTTATCGTGCCGGTGCAGAAGTCATCCACGGCCCATTGAATGACATCCACACCTCTGGACACGGAAGCCAAGAAGAAATGAAACTGATGCTTCGTCTGATTCAACCGAAATTCTTCATGCCGATCCACGGTGAATACCGCATGTTGAAAGAGCATACGAAGTTGAGTCATGATTGTGGCGTTGAACCTGAAAATTGCTTCGTTATGGACAACGGAGATGTGCTTGCTTTAGGCAAAGAAGAAGCGAGCGTTGCTGGTAAGATCCCTTCCGGCTCTGTCTATGTAGACGGCAGCGGAATCGGTGATATCGGTAATATCGTCTTACGTGACCGCCGGATTCTATCTGAAGAAGGCCTTGTCATTGTAGTTGTCAGCATTAACATGAAGGAATTCAAGATTGCTTCAGGCCCTGATATCATTTCACGTGGATTCGTCTATATGAGAGAGTCCGAAGATTTGATCAAGGAAGCACAAAACCTTGTCAGTTCCCATGTCGAAAAGGTCATGGAGCGCCGCACGACACAATGGTCTGAAATTAAGAATGAGATTACCGATACAATCGCACCATTCTTATTCGAAAAGACCAAGCGTCGCCCAATGATTTTACCAATCATCATGGAAGTATAAGTATAAAGCTCCAGCCCCGATCAGAAGGGGCTGGAGCTTTTTTAGTCTCTTATTCATGTAGATGAAAAGCCCGCCGGGAAGACCAGCGGGCTTTTCATTATTATCTTAAGCGTTTCAGTGCTTTTTTCATGTCAGGTAAATCTAGATTTCCTGTATCGAAAAACTCCGCCACAATATATTTAGAAAAATTAACAGCGGATCGATAATCGATTTTTCCTGGCAGGGGCGCTTGATCTTCAATAACGACATCTATGATCACCGGTTTATTGGATAGGAAAGCTTGCTTCATCTTCGGGCCGAGCTCTTCGTAAGATTGAATTCGGTAGCCTTCTCCACCACACGCTTCCGCAAACTTCGCAAAATTCATCTCTCCAAGGTTCGTCGCATAGTTTAAATGTCCCATCTGCTCCTGTTCATATTTGATCATTCCAATTTTGCTATTATTCAAAATGACCATCTTAATTGGCAGATCGTATTTGACTGCTGTTACAAAATCATGCATCCCCATGGAAAAACCGCCATCACCAGCAACACCTATGACTTGCTTATCGGGATATGCTTTTTGAGCAGCAATCGCACCTGGTAATCCACTCCCCATCGTTGCAAGCCATCCAGATATTATGAATTTTTGATTGACGAGGTGTAAGAACCGGGCGAGCCAGACGGTAACATTTCCGACGTCTCCGGAAATTACGGCACCTGGTTGCATGTTTTTCTCTATTTCATACATGACTTGCGGAGCATGAAGCGGATTATCCTCCTGGCGTTTTTCTTCTTGCAAAGCTATTCGCCAATCATTCATTTTCTCCTGATAATACTCCAAATAATTTCTTTTCTCTACAGGTGGAATAAGTTCAGATAAGGCGGCAAGGGTCTCTTTACTATCTCCTGCAAGGCCTAATTCAATCGGGTAGTACTTGCCTAGATTCCCTGGATTGTTGTCTATTTGAATAGCTTTCACATCTTCTGGAAGAAAATCACGGTATGGGAATTGTGTACCGACAAGGATCAATAAATCTGTCTCTTTCATGGCATTGTACGATGGTTTCGTACCGATTTGTCCATGTTGCCCTAAGCAATAAGGGTGGTTATCCGGAATGACTCCTTTTGCCAATAGACTGAGAATGATCGGAGCTTTAATGGTTTCTGCAAAATGAATCAATTCATTGGAAGCATGCTTTGTTCCTTTACCTGCAAGAATAATAGGTCGTTCGGCATTCTCCAGCAGCTGCCGTGCTTCATTCAGGTGTTCCTGGCGAGGAAAAATTTCCGGCTTATAATATTCCCCGCTCGTGAGTCTGACGTCACTTGTTTGTTTTTTTGCAAATAAATCATCCGGTACAATAAGGACGGAGACACCTTTATTCGTATATGCTTCTTTAATTGCCTGGTCCAACAGGTCTGGCAGTTGTGCTTCTGTTTCTGCACGACGATTGAACACAGCCACATCATCGAACATCCGCTCAAGATTGATTTCCTGAAATGCATCTGTTCCCACTTCTTCACTCTGCACTTGACCAACAATGGCCAGTACGGGCGCACGATCCGCTTTGGCATCATATAAACCATTCATCAAGTGTACAGCACCAGGACCTGCAATGGATAAAGTGACACCGAGCTTCCCTGTCAATTTCGCATAAGCTGCAGCTGCGAGAGCTCCGGTTTCTTCGTGGCGAATCTGTAGGAACTCGATTTCTTCTTTTCTTTTTCTCAAGTCATCAATCAATTCATTGATCGAGTCTCCCGGCATTCCATATATATGATCGACACCCCAATTGATCAATTGTTGTGCCATAACTTCTCCTGTTCTTTTATTGAACATTGAACTCATCCTTTCCGCAACTTAAATCACCTTCTATAACTCTTCTTATTTCCTATAACCATCCTCTTTAAACTAACATCGGGTAACTTTACATCACATTAGTAACAAAGTAACCTCTTACATCAAACTCCAAAAGAAAAAGCCTTGGAACTTCTATGGAAGTTCCAGGGCCCTGTTCAAATGTTTTTATCAGTCTTCTAATACTAAATTCTTTTCAAACCTGCTGATGTCTTTATCTGCACCAATAACGATCAGTACATCACTTTCGCGGATTTCCTCTGTAGCCATAGGAGAGACGATCACATCTTTATCACGTTTGATTGCGACAACGTTACAACCGTATTCTGCACGGATGTCAAGATCCACGAGGGTCTGTCCTCCCATTTTACTCCCGGCTTTCACTTCGACAACACTATGGTCATCAGAGAGTTCGATATAATCGAGGATATTGTTGGAAATGATATTGTGTGCAATCCGTTTCCCCATATCCCGTTCAGGGTGGACGACCTGGTCTGCCCCGATTTTATTCAAGATCTTCTCATGATAGTCGTTTTGTGCTTTCACTGTAATCATCTTGATCCCCATTTCTTTCAGGATCAAGGTGGTCAGCATGCTGGCCTGGATGTTATCGCCGATGGCTACTATTACGTGATCGATATTACGGAAACCAAGTTCCTTCAATACATTTTCATCCGTAGAATCAGCTATAACCGCATGTGAGGCAATATCACGGTATTCATTAACTTTATCTTCTTCCAGGTCCAGGGCTAATACTTCCATTCCTTCACGGCTCAATTCGCGGCATATACTGCCACCGAAACGTCCTAGACCAATGACGGCAAATTCTTTTTTCATAACGAACCTCCAACTATGTCCATAAATCTAAGCTTATTCTATCATATAACAAATCGCTGGACACCTGTCTTTTATGTATTGGATTACTCCCATTGAAATATTTCAGGGAGAATGGTCTTTAATTCTCTCAAGTCATGGATGATGAGGTCCGCTTCAGAAAGCTCCTCCTCTTTCGCAAAATCAAAATGACAACCGACTGAAATCAACCCATTATTTTTAGCTGCCTGAATATCAGACAAACGATCGCCGACTACCACTGCTTTGTCCATCCGATACTTCTCTAAAATCGAACCCACTAAATCCGCTTTATCCAATGATTGTATTTGCTCAATACTAAACGTTTCTGTCACCCAATGATTCAATTGATAATGGTCGATAATAGCTTTTAAATATTCCGTTAAACCATTACTGGCTATGTAAATCGAGCAACCCTTTTCTTTCAAATCGCAAAAAACTTCTTTCACATGAGGGTATAAAGCACCTTTTCCTTCTCGTATGTTTGCAATTAGACGTTTGAGAAAATAGCTATTTGCGTGTTCTCTTATGTCTTCAGAATGATGGGGCAATAAAGTATCCCAGACTGTAGGTAAAGGAACACCCATGATCTCTCTGTATTTTTCAATAGGCGTTTCTTTGTCCCATTGACCTCGTGATCTTAAATCATTGAACGTATCTTCTAATGAAAACTCCAGGATTTTATCGGTCTGAAATAGTGTTCCATCCATATCGAATATGAGTGCGTGTGCCATTTCCCTCTCCCCTTTTCCAGAAATTCAGAACAACTCCAAATTGTACCATATCTCCAAACAAAAGTGGCATTCTTTCATGAAACGACTTGAAATGTTTACAGAAATTCAGATCCATCCCCTCCCCCTATCCATAAAAAATGCACGGGTTGTTTTTTGACCCGTGCACTTTTCTTTATTTTTTCCCTTTTACATAATCCGCATCGAACAGGAACAAACGCATTAATAGGATCAGTGATGGTACCAGCAATAAGAAGCCGGCGATAAACACGATGATCAGCGCGATCGCCATCGTTTCATGTGTCACGCCACTTGTGATGGTTACAAATGGGTGGAGCAAATATGGCAAATGGGAAGCCCCGTATCCGAAAAATGCGACGAAAAATTGGAACATGACTGCGAGGAATGCCCAACCGTAATATTTACCCTGATAAACAAGAAATACAGCAATCATGAAAAAGCCGACAGATATTCCGAACACCCACCAAAGATCAATCGCCCTCTGGAAGTGATCCGTATTTTGCTGACTCAAGGCGATGAATGTCGTTAAACTTGCTATGATTGTCGGAGAACTCCAGAACAGAGCATATTTCCTGACAATCTGAAGGGCGGGCTCATCACCAGCTCTGTTGGCATAGTACGTAAGAAACATCGCACTGATGTAGAGCACACTGACTATCGCAAGAAAAATGACACTCCATGAATACGGACTTGTCAACAATTCGCCATACAGTAGTTGCACACCATTCGCTGTCTCTTCGATATATCCGCCTTCGGAAATCGTCAGTGCCGTCGAGAGAGAGGCAGGAATAAGCAATCCTGTAGCCCCATAAAGGAACATATATAGGTGATTATCCTTGGAACCATAGTTTTCGAAGGCGTAAAACGAACCCCGAATCGCCAGAAGTACGATGGCAATACTACCAGGGATCAGTAGGCTTTGGCCGAAGTAATAAGCCATATCCGGGAAGAACCCTACAAGTCCTACAAAGAAAAAGACGAAGAAAACGTTGGTCACTTCCCATACTGGTGAGAGATATCGGGAAATCAATTGGTTGATCAAATGATCCTTTTTCGTTACTTTTGCATAATAAGCAAAGAATCCTGCTCCGAAATCGACGGAAGCGATAATCAAATAGCCATAAAGAAAAAGCCATAATACGGAAATTCCGATCAATTCATAACTCATTCGTCCCCCTCCTTACTTGCAGCAGCTGTTTGAGGATAACGATGTTCCAGTTCCAGTTCTGCCGGTTTACCTTTGAATATTTTCCTCAAAGTAGCTAAACACCCGATGGCAAGCACTAGATAAACAAGGGCAAATAGGACGAACATCGAGAATACGTAAGGAGACGTTGTTGCTCCTTCTGCAACTGTCATGAACCCTCTGAGAATCCAAGGCTGACGGCCGACTTCAGCAAAAATCCAGCCGAATTCAATGGCAAGCATCGATAAGGGACCTGTAGCGACTATTCCCCATAATAGAAGCGGATGGAACTCATTCCACTTTTTCATCTTCCAGAACAGAAGGAAAAGTAAGGAAATGCCCAATGTGTAAAAGCCGATACTGACCATAAGATCGAACATATAGTGAATCCAAAGTGGCGGCCGTTCATCCTCTGGCGTTTCATTCAATCCCTCTACCTCAGCTTGGAAGTCTCCATGGGCAAGAAAGCTTAACGCATTCGGGATTCGTATGGCATTTTCCACTACATTGTTTTCATTCAATGAACCGAAAACGACAAGGTCAGCTCCCTCTTCCGTTTCAAAGTGCCATTCTCCTGCTGCGAGTTTTTCCGGTTGATGTTCCGCTAAGAATTTAGCAGATAGATCCCCTGCTACAGCAGTCAATATCGCAAAGAGGAATGTCATCATCACCGTAAGTTTTAAAGCTTTTTTATGGTAGAGTGACCCCTTTTTCATCAAAATGATGAAGGCGGCAATCCCAGCCAGGACCGCTGCTGCCGTCAAATAAGAGGACGAAATGACGTGGAAGACTTTTGTCGGTGTAGCCGGGTTGAACATCGCAGCCAATGGATCAACCGCTGTAAAGCGTCCCTCTTCCATTTCGAACCCTTGCGGTGTATTCATGAAAGAGTTTACCGTCGTAATAAAGAAGGCGGATAATGTACCACCAATAACCACTGGGATAGACAAAAGCCAGTGATACATCGGATTTTTAAACCGGTCCCACGTATAAAGGTAGATTCCCAGGAATATCGCTTCAAAAAAGAAGGCGAATGTTTCCATAAACAATGGGAGGGCAATCACGTTTCCGGCAAGTTGCATAAAACTCGGCCAAATCAATGATAACTGTAATCCGATGGCCGTCCCGGTAACGACCCCGATAGCCACCGTGATGGTGTACCCGCGGGTCCAGCGCCGGGCTAAAAGCGTATAATGTGGATCTTTCTTCTTGATCCCGATGAATTCTGCTGTAGATACAAGTACAGGTACACCGACACCAAGAGTGGCGAAGATCGCATGAAAAATCAGTGTCATGGCCGTGAGCGCGCGGCTCAGCTCGACCGTTTCAAATCCAAACATCTTGTTTCCCCCTAACCACGGATGGTCATAATAAATCAATTACTCCTAGTATAAAACGTGGAAACGTTTCACCGACACAAGGTTGTTGACGATTTTGTGACAAACTTCACAATCTCTGATTGCATGTCTATCATATCGAACCCCTATAAAACTGTCGACCTTTATGCCTATAGCCCTTGTTCCCTAACAGAAGCGTTTTTTAACTAGAAGATGATCATTAATCGAGGGGATTTTCCTCATCTGTCAAAGTATCTATTGGATTGTAAGACGGCTCGGTGCCAAAGGGATATATAAAAACACATAAATAAAACAACTGGAGGAAAGCGACCTCCCTTCCTGATGGCAGCTTGATTAGGATGCGAATGGCTGGATACTGGAGCGGATACTTTTCTCTATCCATTTATCCAATAAGGTTTGTATTTTCCAGGACAGAAAAAAAGCACCGGTTAACCGGCGCTTTTCCCTTTCCTATTTAAATAGCATCAAGCATTTGGAACTGTGCTTTCACAAGTTCATAGTATTCGCCTTCCTGGTCCATCAGCTCATTGTGTGATCCTTGTTCGAGGATACGGCCATTTTCCAATACGAAAATGTTGTCCGCTTCCCGGATCGTTGATAAACGGTGAGCGATCATAATCGCTGTCCTTCCTTTCAACAGCTTTCTTAACGCCTGTTGAATCTTCAACTCCGTTTCCGTATCGATGCTTGCCGTAGCCTCATCTAAAATCAGAATTCGTGGATTAGCAAGAAGGGCCCTTGCGAACGATAGCAATTGTCGTTCCCCTGCAGACAAAATGTTCCCGCGTTCTTCCACTTCGGTTTCATAACCGTTATTAAGGCGCTGGATGAAGTCATCTGCACCGACAACTTTGGCGGCCTCGATGACATCTTCATCGGATGCATCTGGTCGTCCGAAGCGAATGTTTTCCATGATCGTGCCAGAGAAAATAAAAGTATCCTGAAGGACAACACTGATTTGCTGACGCACACTATCAATCGTCGCATCTTTCAAGTCGACACCATCAATTTTGACCGATCCCTTAGTCGGATCATAAAAACGACTGACCAAGTTGGCTATCGTCGATTTACCAGATCCCGTATGACCGACGAGTGCGACTGTTTCCCCCTGCTTCATTTCCAAGTTGATATCATGTAGTGCTTTCCGCTTGGAATCATAAGCGAACTCCACATGGTCGAATTCGATATGTCCTTTCATGTCTTTCAAATCCACAGCGTCCCGTTTCTCTTCCACGTTCGGCTTTTCATCCAGAAATTCGAAGATTCTCTCAGAAGCTGCCATCGCCATAAGAAGTTGATTATACATCATTCCGAGACGGGAAATCGGCTCCCAGAACATGCCAAGGAAAAATGCAAACGAAACGAATGTACCGATCTCTACATTTTGCTGCAAAATCAGATAAGCACCAAAAGCGATCAGGATGACTGTTCCCACTGCGTTGCTCATTTCCACGAAAGGACGGAACATGGCACTTTTACGTGAAGCTCTGTTCCAGGATTGGAAATTATCTGTATTCACGCCATCAAAGTACTCGGTGTTTTCTTTTTCCTGAGAGAATGATTGAGTGATACGCACCCCTTGTAAGCTTTCATTCAAGTGGGAGTTCAATTTGGATTGTTGGATGCGCACATCCTGCCAGGAACGACGGATGTTCCGGCGCAATTTCGTGGAAATGTAGAACATGATCGGCATGATCACAAGAATGGCAAGTGCCAGTTTAGGACTTAGAACAAAAAGAATGACAACAATCCCTGATAACATGACAACGTCCATCAGTAAATTGATGATCCCATTCGTAAAAAGTTCCTGCAATGAGTTGATATCATTCATGATCCGGACAAGGATCGAACCTGCCGATCTTGAGTCAAAGAATTTATGAGAGAGACGCTGAACATGGGAAAATAAATGCTGCCTCAAATCATAAATGACATTCTGCCCAAGGATATTCACGTATTTTATCCGGAGAGCATTGCCGATGTAACTGAGCAAGTACATGATCGCAATTCCTACAACTAGTTGAATCAACAGATTGGTGTTCCCATCCGCGATGGCGATATCGATGGCTACTTTACCAATCAATATCGGTACGACCAGGCGGACGATGGTAGATACAAGCATCGCTATGATCGCGACCGGCAATAATGTTTTAGCATATGGTTTAATATATTGCAGCAAGCGCCACATTTGCGACCAGTTGAACGGTTTTTCAATGGCCTGGTCCTGCGTGTATTTAAAGCGGTTCAAATGTGTACTCGTTTCTGGCTGGTGTTTCGGTTTCCTTGCCATGCCCCATCCCCCCTTATAAAATATTAGATGTTTTTAAAATCTTCTCTTTGTCCTGATATTGGATATCGTAGATCCGCTGATATGGTCCACCATTAATAAGAAGCTCATCATGGACACCGCGTTCTTTTATTGCACCATCTTCAAGCACTAATATTTCATCCGCATGCTTTAAAGAAGAAATACGATGGGCGATTATGAACGTCGTACGCCCTTTCATGACCTCTTGAAGTGCTTTTTGAATCTTGAATTCTGTTTCCATATCAACAGCTGAAGTCGCATCATCAAGGACGAGGATTGCCGGGTCGATCAAAATGGCACGCGCAATGGCAATCCGTTGCTTCTGTCCTCCAGAAAGTCCCATCCCCCGTTCACCGAGAAGTGTGTCATATCCTTCAGGCATTTCCATAATAAAATCATGGGCCTGTGCACGTTTCGCCGCATCTATGACGTCTTCCATCGTGGCATCAGGGTTTCCGTAAGAGATATTTTCTCTAATTGTCGTCGAGAACAGGAAAGACTCCTGTAATACGAATCCGATGTTTTTGCGAAGACTTTTCAAGCCATAATCCGCGACAGGACGCCCATCAACTAGAACTTCCCCTTTTTCAGGTTCATAGAAACGCGTGATAAGCTGGGTAATACTTGTCTTTCCAGATCCTGTTGCACCGATCAAGCCGATCGTTTTTCCAGGTGGTGCATCAAAGGTGATGTTTTTCAGTGCAGAATCATCATCTTCTACATAGGTTAAGGTGACATCGTTGAAGGTGACATGTCCTAGTAGACGGTCCTGGATAACGGCATCCTCTTTTTCGGTAATTTCCTCAGGGGCTTCTAATATTTCCAGCAAGCGCTCTCCAGAAGCCTTCGATTGGGAGAAGAGGTTAATGACGAAACCGAAATTCATCAAAGGTCCAAGAATGTACCAGACCAGGCTGAAAAAGGCGACAAGTTCTCCGAGCTGCAT
This sequence comes from Halobacillus dabanensis, assembly GCF_900114165.1. Lineage (GTDB taxonomy): Bacteria > Bacillota > Bacilli > Bacillales > Halobacillaceae > Halobacillus > Halobacillus dabanensis. The sequence goes on along the minus strand of NZ_FOSB01000005.1, from coordinate 171,966 downwards.
CGAATTATTGATGACAAGGTATCCGCCGTAAGCAAGTAATGCGACGACCGAGACGTTGCCGATGAACTCCATTAATGGGAAATACTTAGACCAAATATTCGATGTAGTAATGAACTTTGTACGATAATCATCACTTCTGTCTGAAAAACGGCCAATTTCGAAGTTCTCTCTTGATAGGGACTTGACCGTATTCATTCCACTGATATTTTCTTGCACACGAGTGTTCAGTTTTCCGAATGATTTTCGGATTTTGCGGAAAGCCGGGTGGACTTTCCGATCAAAACGATAAACGACAATTCCAAGAAACGGCATAGCGGCCATCGTAACGAGAGCAAGTGGGATGGAAAAGTAAAACATGACGCTCAAACTTAATACGATTAAAAGAACGATGCGGACCAGTTCCGAAAAGCCCATCGACAGGAAAAAGCGGAACCCCTCCACATCAGCGGTCAGGCGGGACATCAAGTCACCTGTTTTTGCGTTATCATAATATCGGAACGGCAGCCGCTGAAGTTTCTTATACAAGCCATCACGTAATGTATAAACAGAACGGATTCCGAAATAATCCCCCAAGTATTGGTGGAAATATGTAGCGATTCCTTTAATGATCATAAGTACGATAAATGCGATACAGATATAAGGAATTAGATCGTATTGTTCTCCAAGGACGACTTCATCAATGGTGATTTGTAAAACGACTGGATATACGAGAGTTATGATGGTAACGAATAATAACGAAAAAAGTGACCAGAAGAAGAATTTCTTATACGGCCAATAAAATTCTTTCAGCTTTTTAAATGTATCCAAGTTTTTCCCTCCTTCGAAGTTTTTAACGTAATTATAAATATATCGGGTATCGAAATAAATATCTACCCATTTGTAATAATTTTTCAAAAATTCTACCTAAGTATGATATCCCCTCCGCCTAAAGTTGTAGTCTGATTCTACAAAGATATAGGGGCTACGGAAACGACTCGTTTTCCCAGCCACCATTTCCTCAAACCAAAGTCTCGAAGCTGACTCTTCTGGTAAGGAAGGTTTTTGGCATAGAAAAAGAGCAACCTTTCCATTTGTATGGGGGTTGCTCTAGTTATATACATCACTTTGCGTTGAGGCCGAGAACGCGGTTGACACGTTTTTGCAGCATTTTCATCCCACCGCCACCTGCTTGGAAATGACGCAAATTCCCTTCTTCATCAAACACATAATATGAAGGTACATATTGGTTTTCAAAAGCATCTGTCAACTTGTGTTGATTATCCACGTAAATTGGTTGGGTAATACGGTGTTCAGCGGTAACTTCTTTGATTTGCGTAAGGTCCAGATCCTTTTCAGACCGAGGCATGTGGACGGCAACCACGTTCAAAACATCGCCATATTGATCCCGGAATTCGTTAACGTCCGGCATCGCTTCTTTACAGAGACCACAACTGACCGACCAGAAATGAATCAATGTCGGCTTGTTACCGATTAAATCCTCTTTTTTCAATGGTTCACTATTCAACCATTCCGTTGCTTCCGGTAATTCGGGCATCGGTGTACGTAAGCGCATCAAAGCACTCTCCTTCCACTGCTTTCAAAAGGTAAGAAAAGATCTAACACAAACCATGTTAGACCTGAAGAATACCGGGAATTCACAGGGTTTCTTGACCTGGCTTCCAGTTTGCCGGACAAAGGCCGCCTGTTTGGAGTGCTTGTAATACCCTTAGTGTTTCATCCACATCGCGGCCGATATTGTTATGGTTGACCACCTGGTACATTAGCTCACCTTCCGGGCTGATGATGAATAACCCACGGAGCGCTACTCCTTCCTCTTCTAAAAGGACGCCATAGTGGCGGGACACTTGATGGTTCGTATCGGCAGCTAGAGCATATTCCAGCTGACCTAAACCGTTTTCGTCACGGTCTGTGTTTATCCAGGCAAGGTGGGTGTGAATCGTATCCGTAGACACTCCAACCACTTCTGCATCCAGATCTTCGAATTCATCGAAGCGATCAGATAGGGAAGTGATTTCTGTCGGACATACGAATGTGAAGTCCATCGGATAGAAAAACAGGACGGTCCATTTGTCGTTTTTCATGTTTTCTTCGAGTGATACTTTACCGAATTCTTTATTTGGAAGCACTGCGTCCATTTCAAAGCGCGGGGCTTGTTTAGCTACCATACGTTCTGCCATTTAGAATCCCTCCGAAATAGTCTTGTATTTATGATTCCATGGTTTCATTTAGCGAGAAGAAGTTGATGCATTGTTCGATATCATTGATTTGGATACGAATAAAAGACTTGATTCTCTTCTCTTTCCTCCATTTTAACCATCCCTCTGCTCATTAAACCCATTCTGTTGAGGAAAGTTTGAAGGTTATGTAAAATAACCCCATTCGACAATGTGCTGCATTTTTTGCCAAATCGTTGAAATATCTACTTCTTTTCAGCTATCCTAATAAAGTAGATGATGAATGAAAGAGAGAGGAGCTCACCTATGAATTTATTTGAAGAAGGATTTGAATTTAATCCTACCGTCCTTCTGGAACTATTAATCACAGCTGGACTTAAAATTATTGTTTTACTTATTGCTTTTGCCATCATTAAGCCGATCGGAAAAAAAGCAATTGAAGCCAGTATCAACCGGATCAGTACTCAACGCAATATATCAGAAGGTCGTAATCAAACATTACAAAAGCTTTCGGTGAACATCTTTTCCTATGTATTACTTTTCATACTGGTCATGATGTTACTTAGTGTCGTGAATATAGAGATTGGACCACTTCTTGCTGGTGCCGGAATCGTCGGCCTTGCCATCGGTTTTGGTGCCCAAGGTCTCGTTTCCGATATCGTGACAGGTTTCTTCTTATTAATTGAACGGCAAATTGAAGTGGATGATTATGTCACGGCTGGCGGGTATGACGGAGTTGTCGAAGAAGTCGGCATCCGCACAACGAAAATCCGCAGTTTTGATGGGACATTGAATTTTGTTCCGAACCGAAATATTGTCGGGGTAGCCAACCACTCTCGCGGAAACATGCGTGCCCTTGTCGATATCGGCATCGGCTATGATGAAAACATCGATCAAGCGATGGACGTGCTGCAAAAAGTAGCGGATGACTTTGCTGATGATGAGCGTTTCGTCGAAGGACCGAATGTGCTTGGAGTGCAAAGCCTGGGTTCTTCTGATGTGGTCATTCGTATTTTAGGCAAAACGAAAAATATGGAGCAGTGGGCGGTTGAGCGTGATTTGAGAAAAGCGATGAAAGAAGCGTTGGATGCAGCAGACATCGAAATTCCGTTCCCCCATCAAGTATTTATCCAAAAAGATTCATAAAAAAATCAGGAAAAACCCCGGTCATGCACCGGGGTTTATTTATCTTCATCCACTTTCCACATTTGCACTTTCTTTATCTGCCCATTAACAAGGTCAACAATCTTGAATTGATACCCTTCCCCTTTTACTACCGTTCCTTCCCGAGCTTCAAAATCTTTTGTGTAGAGCCATCCTGAAATCGTGTCAATATCATTATGAAGGAGATTAATATTAAAATAGTCATTAATATCCTGAATCGCTGTTTTTCCATCGACTAGAAAATGGCCATTCTTCAAGCGTTTGATGTCCCGTTCTTCTTCCGAATCGAACTCATCGCGAATTTCACCGACAATTTCTTCGAGAATATCTTCAACCGTTACAATTCCAGCTGTCCCGCCATATTCATCGATAAGGACGACCATATGTGTATGCTCTTTTTGCATTTTCACCAGCAAATCATGGATGGGAATATTTTCGAACACCTTCATTACTGGTCTTAAAAAGGGACGGAGGGTTTGTTGATTTTGGGCATCATCATACAATAGTTCCTTCATATGAATAATACCGATTACTTCGTCCTTATTTCCATTGATGACGGGATACCGTGTATAACGATTATGTTTGACTTCCCTAATAGCGTTCGGAACAGATTTATGGACATCGATGACGGACATTTCCGTTCTGGGAATCATAATTTCTTTAGCGGTCCTATTATCAAACTCGAAAATCCGATCCACATACGTATATTCAGAGCGATTGATTTCCCCTTTTTGATAACTGTTCGTCAAGATGTTTCGCAGCTCTTCTTCTGAATGGACTTCATCTGACTCCCGTGCAGTTTGGAAACCTAACATCCTCACCAAAATATTCGCTGATCCGTTCAATAACCAAATAAGCGGATACATCAACCTGCTGTAAAGCATCAACGGCCTTGCTAACTGCAAAGTAATCGCTTCTGCCTTCTGAATCGCCATGGTTTTCGGGGCGAGCTCCCCAAGGACGACGTGTAAAAAAGTAATGACAAAAAAGGCGATTGCGAATGTCAGCGTATGAGATAGCCCTTCCGGGAGACCGAATGGGCCTAATAAGGGGTGAAGGAGAACCTCCAAGGTAGGCTCTCCTAACCATCCGAGACCTAGCGCAGTGATGGTGATCCCCAACTGGCATGCACTCAAATAATAATCAAGGTCACTGACTACTTTGATGGCATTTTTCGCTTTTTTATTACCCTCTGAAGCTTTTGCTTCCAATCTGGTCTTCCTTACTTTTACAATGGCAAACTCACTTGCTACAAAGAAGGCGGTCAAGAGGATCAATATGGCTACTGCCGTCAGTTTAATCGTGATTTCCAATAGAGGTCACTCCTCGGACAAAAGTGCAAGGCGCATCGTTCAGAACCGGGAAGATTAACAGTCTCCTTCACTTTTGTACCATTATTATAATTTTCAGCCTATAAAAAAGAAGGAGATACCTTCTCCTTCTCTCATCTAACCTCTATTGTTTGCAGGAAAAAGGAACCTATTCCTTCCTTACAGTCCGCGAAGAGTTTTCTCTACAAGATCTACCCCAACTTCCAATGCTTCTTCTTTTGGCTTCAATCCCGGTTGGTGTAAACCAGACTCACTATCCACCCCCAGCCAAAACATGAATCCCGGCAGCTCTTTTAGCATATAACCGAAGTCTTCGCCTGTCATCGCCATGTTGGCTGTCTGAAATTGATACGGTGTCTCTTTGACAATATTTTCAAAAAGGCGCACTTGTTCTCCGTCATTGTATACTTGATGATAATTGGCTCCATAGTCGATGGTGACTTTACAATCATTGGCGATTTCGTAGCCCCGTGCGACTTTTTCAATTTCGCCTTTCACCTTGTCCATCGCTTCTGGAGAAAGGGTACGGATCGTTCCTTCCAGGCGAGCTGCCTGTGCAATTATGTTCTGCACGGTACCTGATTCGATTTTACCAACCGTGATCACCGCACTGTCGAGCGGGTCTACTCTTCTTGCGACGATTTGCTGCAGATGAGTGACAAACGCGCTTGCGGTTACTACCATATCATGGGTCAAGTGTGGAAAAGCTGCATGGCCGCCGACTCCTTTAAAGTCGATGAACAATTCACTTGTATTCGCAAAAAGCAGTCCTGGTTTGGACGATACTGTCCCAACAGGGAGATCCGGCGCTACATGCAAAGCAAAAATGACATCAGGTCGGAATTTCTCCATTTGTTCCGATTGAAGCATAGGTTCTGCTCCGCCTGGTCCCTCTTCGGCAGGTTGAAACAGAAATACAACATCATCTTCAGCAGGATCATTCGCAAGCCTCGTCAAAGCACCAAGTGCAATTGTCATATGAAGATCATGCCCACATGCATGCATTCGTCCTTCGTGTAAGGAAGAAAATTCATACCCTGTTTCCTCCACAAGCGGCAGTCCGTCTATGTCAGCCCGATACCCGATTGTTTTAGCACCCACACTGCCCTTCACATGAACAAAAATACCCGTTTCCCACGTTTCCACTGTCAAGGCACTTTGCGGCATTTTTTCAATATAATCTAATAAATACTTTTGTGTTTTATACTCCTTGAACCCGAGTTCAGGAATTTGGTGTAGTTCTCTTCTTACCTTGATGAGTTTTTCTTGTTCCATAAAGGGTCCCTCCTTACAAAAAAGGCCCTGCTCCAGCAGCAAGGCCCTCTTTTTATTAAGCAATATTAAAGTTTTAAATCAAACAGTAGGATCGGTTCCGATATATTTGGTGTGTCTAAGGGGCGGTGAGGTATCAGTCGCTTTCCGCGGACGTTTGCTTAGCCTAATCCCTCTTAGGCTAAGCAATAAATGGGCTGATCACAAGCCTTTCCCACAGAATTCTCGCCGTTCTCCCAAGCCCCTTACCGTATATTACTTTAGTATCAATCGAGTTGCTTTCCATTCTATAATAGAGGAAGAAGAGAGATTGAAAACTATTTGTATTGCTCCTACTGCAATGCTCCTTACTACAATGGACAAAAGCTTCGGTTTTCTGATTACAGTAATGGGGGATGGGAAGCTGGGAGACTCCAGCGGGAAAGGATAGACAGGCGAGACCCCGCAGGGCTTTAGCCCAAGGAGGCTTGCCGTCTTCCCCGCGGAAAGCGACTAGCTTCCCATCCCCCATTCGCCTTCCCAAAGTGCCCCGAAGCTATGATCCTCAGTCGTCGAGTTTACGGAGGGCTTGCATGATCTCTGTTTTAGACTTCGTCTGATCATCAATGTTCTTAATGACTTTAGCCGGCGTTCCTGCAACCAGTGTGTTTGCTGGTACGTCTTCCGTTACGATGGCACCTGCTGCGACTACAGCACCCTCTCCGACTGTCACACCTTCCAGTACAACAGCGTTTGCACCGATGACAACACCGTCTTCGATGACGACAGGTTTTGCAGATGGTGGCTCGATGACACCTGCTAGGACAGCTCCTGCACCGATGTGGCAGTTTTTACCGACCGTCGCACGGCCGCCAAGAACGACGTTCATATCGATCATCGTTCCTTCTCCAACGACAGAACCGATATTGATTGCCGCTCCAAGCATGATGACAGCACCATCGCCGATTTCCACTTGATCACGGATGATAGCGCCTGGCTCAATGCGGGCATTCACTTTTTTCAGGTCCAGTAATGGAATCGCAGAATTGCGGCGATCGTTTTCCAATACATAGTCCTCGATTTGGCCTTCGAATTTCTCTAGAAGGGGTTGAATCACTTTCCATTCCCCGAAAATAACTCCAGAGTTTCCTGTAATGAAGTCTTGTACCTGTTCTCCGAAGTCAAGGCTTTCAAGGTTTTCGCCTTTCAAGTAAACTTTGACTGGTGTCGATTTTTCGCTATTTGAAATGAATGAAATGATTTCATTTGCGTCCATTTGTTTCATCGGTAGTTCCTCCTTTATGTAATCTTTCCTCCTTTACTTTATCAAAGTGACCCTAAGGTTATCAATCTTCTTTTTTCGGAATTTGCAAAATTAAAAGGAAACTGATGACAGCAAGAACGAGTAAGCCAATGTAAACAAGGTGCAAACCGGAAGTAAGGCCTTCCTGTAAAACGGATCTTGCTTCCCCACTAAGGTTTTGCCTTGATTCTTCTCCTAATAGTGAATTGGCAGAATCGACATTGAATGAATCAGGCAGAGTCGAAGCTTCGACCGCACCAGCCAGACGACTGTTCAGCAATCCACCCAAGAGAGCAGCTCCTACTGCACTCCCGATCGTGCGCATGAACATGTTCGTCGCTGTTGCTATTCCCCGTTTTTGCCATGAGACACTATTTTGAATCGAAACGATGAACGATGTAGAGGACAACCCCATTCCAATACCGATAAAAAGCGACCCCATAGCCGCGAACCATGGTCCTTTTTCTGGAGTCAATATCGTAAAAATCACGCCGCCAATGATAAGAGAGACTCCTCCGAGAATGGCAGTCGGCCTGAATCCGATTTTCAATATCAACCGTCCAGCAATGGTCGCTGCAATGGGCCAACCGATCGACATTGTCGTTAAGGTGAAGCCTGCAACGGTCGCAGACTGCTCCATCACTCCTTGAACAAAGGCGGGTAAATAACTGCTGACACCAATGAGGATCATTCCCGTTGTAAGGGAAGTTAAGTTGGCGTAACGAATGGAGCGAATGTGCCACAAATCCATCGGCATCATCGGATCATCCATCTTTCGTTCATGAAAAAAGAAGGCAGCAGCCCCCATAAGAGCAACGACGATCATGGACATCATCGTCCATGAGTCCCAGGCAATTCCGACGCCGCCCTCGACAAGAATGATCATGATTACACTGACGGTAAGGACGACCCAAAGCGACCCAGCAATATCTACACTGCGTTTTTCCTTCGCCACCTCTTCTTTAAAGAAGAATACAATCCCGATTAAAGCGAGAAGGCCTAACGGAATGTTCATCCAGAATACGTACGGCCAAGCGAGAACATCAACAAAAAAACCGCCAAGTGCAGGTCCTGTGACAGCAGAAATCCCCCAGACGCTCGATAGATAGCCTTGTATTTTCGCGCGCTCTTCTTTTGTATAAATATCGCCGACAATGGTTGTTGCGATCGGCATCAGGGCACCTGCTCCAAGTCCTTGAACGAGCCGTGCTGCGATGAGAACTTCCATGGATGGCGCCAGCGCACAAATGATCGCGCCAACCAAAAACAGGCTGATTCCGAGCATGAAAATCGGTTTTCTCCCAAATACATCCGATAGTCGGCCGAACAATAGCACTGTCGCAGCATTCGTTAATAAATAGGCAGAAAACACCCAGCTATACAGACTGAATCCACCTAAATCTGCTACGATACTCGGCATCGCTGTGGAGACGATCGTCGCTTCTATTGCTGCTAAAAACATTGCAAGCATGATCGAAGCCAGCACGAGTCCACGTTTTTGCTTATTTTCTTGCATATGTAATTTCACCTTCAATACAAAAATAGATGACATCATCGATGCCATCTATTTTACCATAGTCTGGTTATTTGTTTGTTTCCAACATTGTATGTTTTAACGTTTCGTGATAGTGTTTACTGAATTGTTTGAGAATGGTACGACGGGTCACAATTCCGTCGAATTCGCCTTTTTCATTGGTCACACAGACAAAAGGGTAATCAATCAGTTTATGCATGGCATCGATCATGTTGTCATCGAGCTCCAAACACGGGACTTCATCGTCCATCACTTCTTTTACCGTCATTTCTGATAATCGATTCAATTCGAATTCTTCAATTCCCAACGTTTCTTCTAAGATTTTATTCTTACTGATGACTCCCTGGAATTGATAGGTAGGATCCAGTACGGGTACAGCTGAATAACCGGACTTGACGAGCACTAAAAGCGCGTGTTCCAATGGGTTACCGATTTGCACGTGGGCTACCTTCTCAGATGAAATCATTAGTTCTGAAACGAGCGGAATCCTCAATGCTTCTTTTTCTAAACTTACCATGTTCTTAATTCACTCCTCTTTTTCCGAACATTGAAGGAGCAGAAAGAGACGCTCTTTGGACCACTACATATTCTATCATAAATACTAGTTAAACTCGAACGCAATTTCCGACAATTCTCTCTCTGACAGGGTTCCGACGACATATCCATACCCACATTACAGACCTTCTTAAACCTCTTTAAGTATCCTTCCTTTATTAATGTTTCCAGGAGGCGTATAATGAAATCAATTGAAAGTATTGGAGTTGACAAGATTTGCTCACACATACGTTTACGAAGCGAGAAGAAATTGCCAATTCGATCACCCATGGCATTGGCGCCATCCTTAGTGTCGCCATGCTCGTCTTATTGATTGTCTTTGCCAGTACCAGTGGAAATGCGTGGCATATTACTAGTGTGACGATTTATGGGGTTACGATGCTCCTCTTATACGTATCCTCGACACTTGTGCACAGCTTTCCGCCAGGCCGGGCCAAGGATTTATTCGAGATTTTCGATCATTCGGCGATTTATTTGTTTATAGCTGGCACGTACACACCGATTCTGCTTGTGCCATTAAGAAGTAATCTCGGATGGACTTTGTTCGGGATTGTTTGGGGAATGGCCATCCTGGGTGTTGTCTTTAAAGTTTTTTTCGTGAAAAAATTCGTCGTCATGTCGACCATTTTCTACGTCCTGATGGGGTGGCTGATTGTCCTCGCCTGGGGACCATTGACGGTAGAAGTGCCGGCAGCCGGGATCACCTACCTGGTCGTTGGCGGGGTGATGTATTCGATTGGTTCGATTTTTTATGTTTGGCGAAGCTTTAAGTACCACCACATGGTATGGCACTTATTTGTGCTTGGAGGTTCCATCCTTCATTTCTTCACGATTTTCTTCTATATTATTGGATAAAGAATGGAGAAATAGATGAGAATTCGATTCTGATGTTGTTTAACAAGAGTCATATAGAAAAGGTAGTTCTAAGCAACCTTACAGAAAACACTCTGATGCTGAAGGCATCAGAGTGTTTTTTTAAGAAACTGTTTCTCCTTCTTCCGCTATCTTATCCCAATTTCCTCCTCCATCTTCACTATAATAAGCAGCACCGTTAAATGTATATAGTGCCATTTGATCTCCTTCTTTAGCGAAGTACATGACAGCATCCTCGCTCATTTCTGGCAAGGAGATGCTGCTTGTTGTTGCATCATCTAAAGTGTAAGAGATCATGCTCGCTTCTCCTTTATAGAGACCAAAGAAAAGGGTCTCTTCTGAAAAATACAACCCACCACCTTGTCCTGCTTCTGAAATCATCTCAAAACTCCCCCCGCCATTTTCACTTAAAAACACGCCTGAATCTGTAGCCACGGCTACTTTTTCTTCATCTGTCGGGTGAACAGCGATTTGGAAGATGCCCCCTTCTATGCCTGCTGCATCAAAAGGTTCCCATGTGTTTCCACGATCTGGACTTTTATAGAATCCTTGCTCTAATTCCGAGTTTGGTTGTTCGTTAAAAATATAGACAGATGGATTCGCGTACCCTGCTCCCATGACGTGAAAGTCACTTTCTTTATAAAAAGCAAGAGCTTCTAAATCTTCTTCTTCTAGTGTACCTTTTTGTAAACCGAGTGGATTTTCAAGATCACTATTTGGAATAGGATGCCCGGATGATAAAAATCCATCTTCCGTAACTTGAAACCCCATGTAATCATGAGGATGATGGATTGCTTCTTTCCATTCCTCCCCGTCATACACTTTCAATCCTGTATGAGCAGCAAAAGCGAACCCATCTTTCATGTATCCAAGTCCATGTACGTGGCCAAAGTTCCCTTCAAAGGATTCTAAATAATCTTTGCTTTCCTGTTGTTCTGTTTTTTCGTCTTTTTCCGCTCCTTCTTCCACTTCCTGACTACACCCACTAAGTACTATTCCTGCACTCACCAATCCCAACAAGTATTTTCTCCACATTTCCTCTTCACTCCCTCTTGATAGAAAAAACCCCCCGTAACGTGTGCACGCTCGGGGGTATTAATTTTTTATATGACGTCATACCCTTGTTCTTCGACTACTTCTCTCATTTCAACCTTATTAGCTGACTCTGCATGAGAAACCTTCACATTCCCTGTTTCGAGGTCGACGTTTACATCATCCACTCCGTCCACTTCTTTCAAAGCTCCTTCGACAGCACTCTTGCAATGACCACACGTCATACCTTCTACTTTCAATGTTGTTTCCATATTCCTCTTCCTTTCTAAATTATATTTTGGCCCGTTTCAGCCGCAAGGAATTCGTTACGACACTAACGGAACTGAACGCCATCGCCGCTCCAGCAACCCATGGGGCAAGCAGACCGATTGCAGCGACTGGAATACCAGCGGAATTATAGGCTAATGCCCAGAATAAGTTTTGGCGGATGTTGCGCATCGTTTTTCCACTCAAACGAATCGCCTGAGACAAGTGTGACAAATCTCCACCGACCAGTGTAATATCCGCTGTCTCGATCGCCACATCCGATCCTGTGTCAATCGCTATACCGATATCTGCTGTCGCTAGTGATGGCGCATCATTGATTCCATCACCGACCATCGCTACGATCTCTCCTCGCTTCTGGAGTTCTTTCACTTTTTCTGCTTTTTCTTCTGGTAAAACTTCTGCGAATACATCGTCAATGCCGACTTGTTTCGCAATCGCTCTAGCTGTCCGCTCGTTATCCCCTGTCACCATATACACATGGAGGCCAAGCTTTTTCAAATCAGCAATTGCCTGCTTCGACGTTTCTTTCACTGTATCTGCCACCGCAATAAAGCCTTCTAACCTGCCATCGACAGCGATGAACATAGCGGTTTTCCCTTCCTGTTCGAGTTTAACCATATCTTCTTCGTAGAATGCAAAATCGATGTCTTCTCGCTTCATTAACTTTCTTGTACCGATATCGATATTTTTCCCATCGACCACTGCTTTAATCCCGTGTCCTGGAATCGCTTCGAAATCCGGGGTGCCTATCGGGGAGATACCTTGCTCTTCTCCGTAATGGACAATCGCTTCTGCCAGCGGGTGCTCAGATGATTTCTCAGCTGCAACGACGATGGACAGTAAATCAGATCCTCGATCGAATGCGACAAAGTCGGTCACTTCCGGCTTTCCTTTCGTTACCGTACCGGTTTTATCCAGTAATACAGTAGTCAAGCGTTGCGTGCCTTCTAAATATTCGCCACCTTTGAATAGAATCCCCTTTTCTGCACCTTTCCCTGTCCCTACCATAATGGAGGTCGGGGTTGCCAGGCCGAGCGCACATGGACAAGCGATTACGAGAACAGCAATCGCTGCTTCCAGAGCCGGCGGCCATTCGCCAGGTGCGACGAACGAGAACCAAATGAAAAAAGTGACAATAGCAATACCGACAACAATCGGGACGAAAATGCCGGAGATGTTATCTGCCGTCCGCTGGATCGGGGCTTTTGATCCTTGTGCTTCTTCTACGATTTTCACAATCCCTGAAAGCGCGGTGTCTTTTCCAACTCGTTCGGCTCTCATTCTTATCGTCCCGTTTTTATTGATGGTAGCTCCAATGACCGCTTCCCCTTCTTCCTTATCGACCGGAATCGATTCCCCAGTGATCATCGATTCATCTATAGAGGTAACCCCACTGATGACCACACCATCGACCGGGATTTTCTCACCGGGTTTGACGAGAATTTCATCGCCGACCTGCACTTGTTCCGCTGGGACTTTTTGTTCCTGGCCTTCCCGGATGACTGTTGCTTCTTTCGCCTGCAAGTTGAGTAATTTCGTCAAGGCTGCGGTCGTTCGGCCTTTTGCTAAAGCTTCGAAAAGTTTCCCGACTAAAATCAGAGTGATCAAAACAGCACTTGTTTCAAAATACAATTCTGGCATCACTTCCGGATTCATCTGCCAGCGGATTCCTTCGACTACACTATAGAAGTAAGCAGCCGAGGTTCCGAGTGCGACAAGGACATCCATGTTGGCACTTTTATTGGATAACGCCCTGTATGCTCCTTTATAAAAAGGTGCTCCAATGTAAAATTGCACAGGAGTTGCCAGTAAAAATTGAAACCACGGATTCATGAACAACGGAGGGACAGGAACCCCTATGTCCCACGGCAAGTGGGCAAACATCGTATATAAAAGCGGAAGAGAGAGAATGGCTGATATCCAGAGTTTCCGTTTCTTTTGTTGGATCTCTTCTTCTTTCTGCTCTTTTTGTTCTTCACGATTTTGCTTCGTAACCGCACTGTAGCCAAGCTTTTTCACTTTCTCTATGATGTCATCCACACTCAATTTTCCCGGGTCATACTCCACGACCCCTGCTTCTGTTGCCAGGTTGATCGAAGCTTCGTTCACTCCTGCTGTTTTGTTTAACACTTTTTGGATCCTTGTCGAACAAGCAGAGCAAGTCATGCCCTGAATATCCAATTCGACGCGTTCTGTTTTCACACCATAACCTAATTTTTCTATCCGTGCCTGGATTTGTTCCGGGTCCACTTCAGATTCATCATAATGGACATTCGCTTGCTCCATGGCAAGATTCACATTGACATCGACTCCATCCATTTTGTTCAACACTTTTTCGATTCTGGCCGAACAAGCCGAACATGTCATGCCGGTAACGCCTATTTTCATGTTTTTCTTATTCTCAGACATATAAAAAACCTCCTTATTTGGAGAATTGCTGCAGAACCTTCATCAGTTCATCGATTGCTTCGTCCCCATTTCCTTTTTGGATGGCATCTTTGACACAATGGTGGGTGTGGCGCTCTAAGAGATTAAAGCCAACTTTATTCAAAGCTTTGTTAATTGCTGATATTTGAACAAGTATATCTACACAATAACGATCTTCTTCCACCATTTTCTGAATGCCGCGAACTTGGCCTTCAATACGCTTCAACCGGTTTAAAACCGCCTGTTTTTCCTCATCCGTCCTAGGCTTCGCAGGTTTCTTCCCGCTATCTTCCGGTAAGATATGTTCTGTCATTTGTGATTCTCCTTTTTTTATAAACTGTATATCCTATTGAATCGGGTGAAATATCTGGCTTATGCAACCGAACAAGTGATGTCCGTAGAGTGTTCTACACTTATTAATATACCCCGTATAGGTATAGAAGTAAACAAAAACGCTTAATTTTTCTCTTCTTTTTTATGATAATGAAAATTACTGCCCCAGGGTATATGAAAAATTGAAGGGTAAAGCAGCTGCAGAATGTTTTCTACCATTTCATAGGCTGTACTCCTTGGTGGAGCAGGTCACTACTATCATGAGTACTCCCCCTTTTACCAATATTTTTTCTGGAAAAGCAGGAGCGTTGACAGAGAAAAAAACATCCTTTATCGTATGCTAGTAATCTTTAGTAAATCGATCAGGATTAATACATTTACTTTTTACCATTTAAAAGGAGGTTTTTTGATTGAAAAAGCTTTGGAGCATATATATAGACGCTTCTCTTATTAAGAAGATCACAGTTGCTCTCCTCTTAGGTATTGTCACCGGTCTGCTTTTTGGAGAAGATGCATCTGTTCTCGCACCCTTCGGAGATTTACTGCTTCGTCTGTTGAAATTCATAATCGTCCCTCTCATTTTATTCACGTTGATTGTCGGGGTAAATCAGGCGGAACTTGGAAGCCTTGGTCGAAAAGGAGGGAAAGTGTTCCTTTACTATATAGGAACATCGGCTCTCGCCATTCTCGTTGGAGTTGCTGTAGCGAGCCTGTTCAACCCAGGTACCGGGGTGTCTTTGGGCACCAGCGAGAATGTGGAAGTACCGGACACCCCTGGCGTGACGAGTGTACTACTGAACATTGTACCGGATAACATCGTCCAGGCATTGACGGAGATGAATCTCCTGGGAATCATCTTTACCGCACTAGTATTCGGTATTGCTATTGCCTACCTCCGCTCTTCCCATTCGTATCAGGAAGTCGGAAATCACTTATACAAAGTTGTGGAAGGATTGAATGAAGCGACCCTGACAGTCATGAAAGGAATTCTCCAGTATGTACCAGTAGGGATTTTCGCAATCATCTCCGGGATAGTCGGAACGCAAGGAGCAGACACCCTCTTATCTTTGGGGAATTTTGTTATCGTCCTTTATGTCGCTCTTTTTGTTCAACTAGCTCTTTATTTTATGATTTTAATCTTTACGAAACGAAAACCAGGTGCTTTCTTAAAAGAAGCGCGCACGCCTATGATTACCGCATTTGTCACACAAAGCAGCTCAGGGACCCTCCCTGTCACGTTACATGCAGCCCGTAACTTAGGTTTGAGTAAAAGCTTATACGGGTTCAGCCTCCCGCTTGGGGCTACGATAAACATGGACGGCGCAGCGATTCGAATCGCTGTATCAGCTGTCTTTGCTGCCAATGTCATTGGTGATCCATTGAGTTTGGCTTCCATATTACAAATTGTCATTGTCGGCACACTTGCTTCCGTCGGTACAGCAGGTGTTCCAGGGGCAGGGATCATCATGATTGCTACGGTATTTTCTCAAGTCGGCTTACCGATGGAAGCTGTCGCATTGCTTGCTTCTGTTGATGTTCTGATCGGAATGGGAGCTACTGCTTTGAATGTGACTGGAGACCTTGTCGGAACGACTGTGATTAACAAATCGGAAGAAACTTCCCAATAAATCTCCTCCCTCTCCGACCAACTGTCGGGAGGGGATTTTCTTTGAATTACTTAATCGATTACAAAATAAAAAAAGGACGAAATCGCCGATGATTTCGTCCTTTTTTTGCTTCTATTCACCTTAAAAACTTATCATGAGAATCAATCAAATCCGGATGCAATCCAGTGCTCGTCTGTGCGTCCTTTTGCATGGATTGGTTACAGGATTTACACACATAGGATGCTTTTGGATTTTTGCTTAGCTTCATGTACTGAGGGTCTGAGCGGTCCAGTGTATACGTCTTCTTACAAAAGAAACACTTCTTCTCCATTATTCTTCTTCCCCTCTATTAAAAAGGAAATTTATTCAGCCATTGCCCGCCATCTAGCGTAACCACTTCCCCGTTCATATAGGCACTGTCTTCGGAGAGGATGAACTTGGCAAGACTTGCAATTTCCTCAGGCTTCCCTAAACGGCCGAGCGGAACGGAAGCAAGTGTACGCTGAGCGGCTTTTTCAGATTGGAAAAGTTTCTCGGCCCCGCCCGTGCGTTCGATCGGCCCTGGTGCGATCGCATTTGCACGGATTCCGTATTTTGATCCCCACTCCACAGCGAGGGTACGGGTCATCGTCAACACGCCCGATTTTGCTGAAGCAGAATGGATGACACCAGCACCTGCACTCCATGCATATGTTGCCACAATATTTAATATCGATCCTTTGATTTTATTCTCAATCCAATACTTTCCGACTGCTTGGCTGCAATAGAAGGTTCCGTTCAAAACGATGTTGATGACCGAGTTCCACCCATTCGGTGACAGCTCTTCCGCTGGTGCGATGAAATTGCCTGCCGCATTGTTGACAAGATGATCGATCCGGCCGAATGCGTCTATGGTTTCAGAAACCATCCTTTGTGTATCTTCCACTTCGCGCACATCCATCTGAATGCAATGGACGGAACCTTCTCCTCCCCCCGCAATTTCTTTTTTCGCTTCTTCTAATCGTTCAAGATTACGGCCAGTAATCGCGACCTTTGCTCCTTCTTGGACAAACCGCTTTGCCATATGAAGCCCCATTCCACTCGAACCGCCTGTTACAATTACAACTTGATCTTTCATTATGTACGCCCTCCTTTGATCTTCTTTTAATACATTCCACATACATAAACTGAATACCTGTTCATTTTTAAAATTAGTATAAAATTTCGACGTATTCTTTCCATTCCCCATGTTATAATGGCAAAAGAATTCAGAGGAGAGACGCTATGAAAATTACCCGGCGCACATTTATCAAACGATTACTAACGAGCGCAGCAGCCGCTATCGGCTTAAGCACGTTCGGTTATTCGTATGCTCGTTACATAGAACCACATATGTTGACCGTCCAAAAACATGATATTACCCATAGTAAAATCCCCCGGCATTTTCATAATTTCCGAGTCCTCCAATTTTCCGATACCCATATAGGGTTCCATTACGACCTGAATGATTTAGAGAAACTTGTCGATCGGATCAACGTGGAGGAGCCTGAGCTGATCCTGTTTACAGGCGACCTCGTCGATGAGCCTCATACCTACTCTTTTCCTCCCAGACTTGTGGAGATTTTGAAAAAAATAAAGGCACCCATGGGGAAGTATTGGATCTATGGCAACCATGACCACGGTGGTTATGGAACAGAGAAAATCCGTGAAGTCATGGAGCGAGGTGGTTTTCAACTTTTACAAAATGAGCATGTCTCTATCCAAAACGGGGGTTCAAGCTTTACGCTTGCCGGTGTGGATGACGTCATGCTGGGAAAGCCTGATATAGATCAAACACTTTCCAAAGCTCCCGGTGATTCATTCACCTTGCTCATGGTCCATGAACCTGACGTTGCTTTGCAGTATCAGCACTACCCGATCGATGTCCAACTGTCAGGTCATAGTCATGGAGGACAAGTACAACTTCCTTTCTTCGGCTATCTGGTCACTCCACCGGTTGCGGAACATTTCGTTGAGGGTCACTATCCATTAGAGGAAGGATTACAGCTTTATGTGAGTCGTGGAATTGGAACAACAAGGCTTCCTTATCGCTTTTTATGCCGACCGGAAATATCCGTTTTTCATTTAAAAACAGAGGAATCTCCTTGAACAGCTCATAAAGTGATAGGATAGTCGATAAAGTATTAGGAATATTGACAGAACTAGTGATACACTAGAATCAATTTTAGAAAGTTGGAGTATTTTATGAAGTTCAGATTATGGAGCAGTTTAGTCATCCTTTTATTAATAACGACAGCTTGCGGCTCCGGTGATATCGAAGAGTTGAATGCTGTCAATCAACATGGTGAGGACATTTCTATACCTGATGACTATGCAGGCGAATATTGGGTAGCAGATTTCATTTTCACCAACTGCGAGACCGTCTGCCCACCGATGACAGGCAACATGAGCCGTCTTCAAACACAGTTGCAGGAAGAGAACCTTGATGTCCAGCTCGTTTCCATAAGTGTCGACCCTGAAAATGATACAGAAGAAGAATTGCTGGCTTTTGCTGAAAACTATCGACCTGACTATGAGCAATGGAATTTTCTAACAGGGTACAGTTACCAGGAAGTGAAAGAATGGTCGATCAAATCATTCCAATCACCAGTTAAAAAGATGGAAGACTCTGATCAAGTCGCTCACGGTACAAGTTTCTTCATCGTCGATCCTGATGGAAATATCCACGAAAGTTACAGTGGAACAGAAGCAGCTTCTGTACAAAAAATCGTCGATGAACTCAAAAGTATAATAGACGAACAATGATGATGTAAAAAGTTGTAAAACAAAAAGAAGAAAGCTATACTTTAATGGGAAAGGAGACTATAGATGAAAGACAATACCCTATCTAACCTTGAATTGGCCGAATCTCTATTCATCGTCAACCGCCACGCCAAAACGGCCCCAGAGCCGAAACATCTATATGACATTAAAAAATATACGATTGATAAACTCCTGAAAGAAAACCGCGCGAAGAAAGTCGGGCTTCATTTTTCCGATCATCCGAAATTCAGCCAACAGCACTCGACCCTCCTCATTGAAATCGGCGGCTATTACTTCCATATTCCTGCGCACAAGGAAGACTTCCAACAATTGGAACACTTAGGTAAAGTCGACCAGTCTTACCGGAATCCAAAACCCAAACTGTCCTTGTCGAGAGCCAAACGCAACCTCTACCAATATCTGAACTGGAAACAATCGAACAAGCAAACTCCTGCTTTCCAAACAACAGCACAACCGAGCATGCTTGGACAACCTACAGGCTCCCCCTGGAACCAGAGGCGCAGAAGACGATAGACTCCTCCTCCCTATTACAGGTTTCATTTTCCTATGAAGAAGGAATAGACAAGCAGAGGAGGATGATCTAGATGTCACAGAATGAATTGGAAGATTTCTTATATCATTTGAAAAAGTATATGGAATACACGACAGAAATGCGCGCTGCCTTCGAACACCTATCAGACGAGCAGCAAAGGATGATCGTAGATGCTTCCCCTACAAAAGAAGGACCGGAGACTATATCAAAACATGCCTATGCCTGGCATGACGAACTGTTCAACCGAGTGAACCCAGAAAGCTAAAGACCGGATGCTGTGATATTAACGTAGCAAAGAGGCTATGGGAAACGCTTCGCCTCTTTGCTATAAGATGTACTATTGAATCGTAAAAGCATCCATTCATTCAGAAGAAGGTTCATGGAATGTGCTTTTTCGTTCCTTGAATCTTCTTCTTTTGGCGCGAGTATCTGGTCGACCTGGTGGACGAGTAGCTGCCATCCCCCCTTCAGCACTCAAAATGCGCATGAGCAAATTAAAAACGCCGCTTTGGGATAGCGGCGTTTTTTTGGGTTATAGAATATGATGATCGATAATTTTGACAAGCTCTACTATTTCCGGCTTGGAAACTTGGGCATCCGCTCCGACGATATCTCCTTTATGACGAAGATCATCTGTAATCAATGAAGAGAAAATCACCACAGGCAATCTGTTCAAATCACTATGTTCTTTCAATAAACGAGTGAAATGATGGCCATCCATACGCGGCATTTCGATATCTGTAATGATAAGCTGATATTCATCCTCCACGGCCTTTCCTTCTTCTAACATTGCCTCTAAATGCTCATACGCTTCTTTCCCATCCTCGAAACTGACCGTATTTTCATAACCAGCTTCACTCAACGTTTCTTGTAACATCGCGCGCAGCATTGCGGAATCTTCTGCGATGAGGATCTTCTTCAAGGAGCGCTCCCGAGTACCCAACTCGCGCAACTGATCCGTATGGATGCTTGATTCCGGGTTGATGTCTGCCACCACTTTTTCAAAGTCTAACAGAAGAAGCATATCTTCCTCCATTTTGATCACCCCAGTGATTTGGGTTTCAAGTCCCTGGTACATTTTGTTCGGCTTTTCGATCTGTTCCCAGGAAATCCGGTGAATTTGTGTCACGGTGTGGACGTGGAATACAATCTTCGTTTTGTTGAATTCGGAAAGAATGAACTTATCCTGTTTGGGGTTTTCTGAAGGGGAAAATCCCAAAGCATGGGCTACGTCTACGACGGGCACTACTTCCCCCCGGATTTCTATGATTCCCTCCACCGAACGGTGAGAGTGAGGGATTTTGGTAATTGGTTGTGGGTTCAATATTTCTTTCACTTTTATTACATTGATGCCGAAACGGTTGTTTCCTACTCCGAACTCGACGATTTCTAACTCGTTTGTTCCGCTTTCTAGTAATATGCCTTGATTCTGGTTCACAGAGCATCGCCCTTCCTTTATGTAATCCACTTTATATATCGTCGGCCGAAGAGTGAATGTGAAGCGATTCCCTTGAATTGTCGAAAGGAAATGTCTTTCTTTCTCCTTCCATCACCAACATAAAAAAGAGCGTGCTGCACGCTCTTTTTCAGTCATTTCTAATGATCAAGTATACAATCAAACCGACAAGCGGGAAAAACAATGTCCCGATCAGGACGACCAGACTATAGGTTGAATTCTTCCCTTTCCGAATGGAGTCACGATAGGCCCATACGCTTGTCACAATATTCAGGATGAGCAGTCCCGCTCCGAATAGTAAAAAAATCAGAAAAAAGATGCCGATTTCCATGATGTCTCCCCCTTTTCATCTCTGTCTATAGTATTATACAAAAAAAGAAGGGGATGTTTCACATTCTAAAGGGCTGGGTCAGCAACACAAATTGTAAAACCCTTAATAGAATCCGACATGAAAAGTGCTTAGAATCACCAAATTGTTATTCTGGTAAATAGCCCGATCCTCATCTTCACCTTTTCCGGCCAACATCAGTCTCTCCCTGATAACCAATAAAAAAGCCGACTCTTGCGCATGGAGCCGGTTTCGTTTTAATGATCAATGCGGCCCACCAGGCGGGTAATAATAAGGCGGAACCTTCAGCCATCCTCGTTTACGCATTAGTACTTTTAATGTAGTACCAAACTCGACCCATTCCGAATAAAAATTAAGCCACAGGATAGCAAGATCACTTCTTATTGCGTCTGCTTGTGCTTTTGCATTTTGCGTCATACAAGTCACTAATTTAAAAGCTACCCCATTGGCAAGTTCATCATCTGTCAATTTTACACCTAAAGGAACTTCATTCGGCTTGGAGTTCGGCTTTGATGAGGTTACTTCTGGTAAGGGAATGCCTTCTTGTTTCATAAATTGGCTCAATCTCTTGATTTGGGATTCACATAATTGAATCGCATCCTTTAACATTTCTTTCACTTCGTCATCTGTCGTCGTATTCAAACCTACTTCTTCATAGCGTGTAAACTCTTCCACCAAGGATAAATACTTCCAGCAGTCCCCCACTTCGATGACATGCAAAGGAGATTTAGGCTCATCCGTATTATCAATCGTTGTTTTCAAAGTATTCCAAACAGCCTCAAAAGGATTTGGCATTTTGTCACCTCCTCCTTGGTTAATTTCTTCTAATAAGTTACAAATTATGTATTTTCATTTAGAAAACTTAATCATGTCACAAGGTTGGTTGATTGCAAATAAAAACAAGAAGGCCAAATAAAAATTGTATGGGACTTCTTGTTTTTTTCTCTATTCTCTTTTTTAATGAGTGCTTAAATTGCATATCATGCGGCTTTTCTTTTACTCCGTTTCGTTAACCGGACATACAGTTTTCTCATCCCTTTGACTCCCACATAAACTAAGCCGAAACTGCTGATGGCCAAAAGACACACAGACCAGTAATAACCGGGCAGAGTCGAAGTTGTATCAGCCATTGCATAACGGTCGACGAGCTGAAGAAAAACAAGTGCAATTAATGTGCATGCCGTATAACTCGACAGCGTTTTCCAATGGTTCAGCATCATCCATTCAATGACAGGTTTAACGACCCACATGAGTGCCAACATGAATAGAAATACAAGTGCAAACTGGACATGAAATGGCTCTAATCCGAATACATCCAACAAGTCATCATCCAACAGGCCTATCGTTTCTTGCAAAAAAGTGGCATCGAACCACTCCATGATATTCATCCTTCACCGCTCCCTGCTTTTTATCACCATTATAAACAAGGAGGGGATTACCTAAACCTCCGCTCAGGACGACAGCAACTCAGGGTGTTTATTTTTCAACCATTTAAGACCTTCCCTACGGCTTAGCGGTCGGACATCAGTCATTTCCAGATAACGGACCACAGCTGCTGCATTTGTTTTGCTATACTCTCTCAATGCCCAGCCGATCGCTTTTTCAATGAAGAATTCCTTCTCACTCTTAAGCGTATCGATCGTACTGAAAAACAGCTCTTCATCTGTCTTTTCTTTGTACTTGAGTTGATGAAGCAAACTCGAGCGACGGACCCACATATGATCCGACGTTCGCCATGCCTCTGTATACGGTGTGAGTTTATCCGGATACCGTAAAAAATACATCCCACACAAGTTAGAGGCGAGCGGATCGACAGTGTCCCACCATGACTTTGTCTGAAGCAATTGCTTGTAAGTTTCGATTGCTTGCTCCGGGGCCTTCTTCACTCCTTTTTCTAAAAATGCCAGGGCTGCGTATTGGCATTCTCGTTCCGGCTTTTGAAACAGGAGAACCGCCGCTTTCAAACGCTCTTCTTCATCAATGCCCTGGAACTCTTTCATGATCGGGGCAACGATCCTTTTCCTTTCCTGACTTTTAATACCGAAAAAGGAGAAGTGGTTTTTCATATATTTTTCCATCGCCTCCCGATTTTCTTCACACCGGTTCTGTTCTAAAGCTGCCGTCACTGTTTCACAAAATTCTCTGGCACGATCCAAATCCTTCGCCTCCATTTATTTAAAACCTCACAGAGCAGGAGCAAACGAAGCAAACTGGATGACCCTTTCTTTTAGAATACAGTCACCACAGAGCTGCCATCACCTGCCTGCTCCCCTTCTTCCCAACCATTGTTCCATATATAAGCCCATCGCCATGTTGCAGTCCTGGAACGAACAACAAGAGGTCAGGTATTTACGTCCCCAAGCTTTTCATTTGATCGATATCAATTCACCTGTAAAAAGCGCTGAAGCTTATCCGCCTGCTCTTCCGCTTCTTCATATCCCTGGGTATAGAGATCGTGCAGCCGCTGGCGGTTCCGTTCAATCCGGCTCACTTTCAAGGGACGCAGCGGACGAATGACAAAAGCAGAACCTTCTTTTTCCGCTTCTCTCACTTTTTCCAATTGTTTATTATAACGCAGATGTCTTTCCAGGAGAGCTTTTGCAAACAATGGAAACTGTTTGTATTTACGGTTGAAGTACCAGCCACCTCTCATCCGCCCCTTGATATAACCGTCATTACGAGTCAATACAACGACATGTTTACGGTTGCCGTCTTTTACAGAAGCTTGTAATGGGATCGGTTCAGCGATGCCGCCATCCATTAATTCTTTCCCATCATATTGGATACTAGGAGCCATCATAGGTAATGAACTGGATGCCCGGATTACCTTCAATAAACTATCCCTGTCCGGGAAATGATCATAAAAGACCGGTTCCCCTGTATGCATATCGGTCGTTCCTACAACAAAGCGCGTCGTTTGATTATGGAAACTATCATAATCAAACGGGACCAGTTGGTTTGGGAGTTTATCGAAAATGAAATCCATCCCAAAGAGCTGCCTTTGTGTAAACAATCGTTTGTACGATATGTATTCCGGATGGCTGCCATACTCTACGATCACTTCATAGTTCCGCCCTCGCTGCTTCGCTACATAAGAGCTTCCATTACAAGCACCCGCAGAAGCGCCGACAACATAAGGAAGATGGATGCCTTCATCTAAGAAAAAGTCAAGCACCCCAGCGGTATAGGCGCCTCTCATCCCGCCACCTTCCAACACTAACCCAACGTCTTCCATGAAAACCACCGCCATTCTTTTTAATCTATACCTATATTTTGCCACTTTCCGATAAGAATGTAAAAAAGCAACCACTTCTATGCGGTTGCTTTCTGGTGTGATATCATCAGTTTACATAAGCTTCGGAATTTTTTCTTTTCGTATGTTTTTCATCTATTTGACGTTCGATTTTTTCGATAGCTTCATGATCGTTCAATAACTGTTGCTTATTGCGATCGACTAAGTCTTCAAAGGAAATGCGTCGATTATTTCTCATAAACATAACTCCTTTCATTGGCTTAGTTTGAATTATAACAAAATTCTACAAATTATACAGGTTAATTGTTTGAACATTTTGTTAACTTTATGTGAAAGAGGAGAGAACCCATGGAACACTTAATCAATCCGAAAGTAAAAGAAATCGAAATTTCCGGCATTCGCCGCTTCTTCAACATGGTATCCCAATACAAGGATGTCGTCTCATTGACAATTGGACAGCCGGACTTTCCAACTCCCCACCATATAAAAGAAGCCGGCATCCAGGCGATCCAAGCAGACCAGACCACTTACACACATAATGCTGGTATGCTTCCATTAAGAAGAGCAATCCAACAACATGTCAAAGATTCATATGGACTCTCTTATCAAGCGGAAGATGAAATCATTGTAACCGTCGGGGCATCTCAGGCCCTGGATATTACGTTGAGGACAATCATTAAACAGGGAGATGAAGTCTTGCTGCCAGGGCCTGTCTACCCCGGCTATGAACCATTGATCCGTCTGGCCGGCGCTGAACCAGTGTTCATCGATACGAGCAATCATGAATTCAAATTGACAGGCGAACTCATCGAAAGAAATATTACATCAAAAACAAAGGCCATCATCCTGCCTTATCCATCGAATCCAACCGGTGTATCGTTGTCTGAACAAGAACTAAAGGATATCGCCGATGTGCTGGAAAAACACGATATGTTCCTGTTGGCAGATGAAATTTACAGCGAGCTCGTTTATGATCGTCCCCATACATCCATCGCCACTTTTTCAGAGGTACGTGATCAGGTGATTGTCATAAACGGAGTCTCTAAGTCCCATAGCATGACTGGCTGGCGAATCGGCTACCTGCTCGCTCCCGCGTGGCTCAACCGTCACATTTTGAAAGTACACCAGTACAACGTTTCGTGCGCCACATCCATCAGTCAGCATGCCGCGCTTGAAGCTTTGAAAAATGGAAGAAGTGACGCAATCCAGATGCGTGATGCTTATCAAGATCGCCGCGCTTTCGTGACGGAACGACTCACTCAATTAGATTTGGACTACGCCCAGCCGGACGGCGCTTTTTATCTTTTCTTAAAAATGCCGTTAAACGGCAAATCAACGTTCGACCGTGCTGTCCAACTCGTAGAAGAAGCAGGCCTCGCCCTCGTACCAGGGGATGCTTTTTCTGAACACGGAGAAGGTTATATGCGGCTTTCTTATGCCTATAGCATGGAAACACTAGAAAAAGGACTGAACCGCCTGGAGAGTTTTTTAGAACGAGAAAAATAATCCCTCTTATTAAACCTGTAGGTTCACTCTTGGCAGGTTACAATAAAACTACATCTCTAATGACCAGAAAAGCTTCCTTACATTCTCACGGGTGAACTATCAACTTCACTATCGCAGTAAATAAACCTCATGGGAAAGTCCCCATGAGGTTTATTTTTAGTTCGGCTTATTTTTTTGCAGCTCATTCAATAGTGCGTCAAGCTCCTGGCTGATTTTGACAGATTCAGCACTTGACAGCCCCTTTTCGAGTGCGATCCGTGTCATTTTCTCCCTTAAAATCTCAACTTCAACAATACGAGGATCCTTGGCGGCTACTAGCACCATCGACTACCTCCTGACCTCTTCTTTCCATATTATTGTTTACTATTAGTCAAAAAGAAAGAATATGTGTTCGTATACAGTTCTTGCACGAACAGAATTATCTCAATTTTCCCTCAGTTTGTAAAGGAAATCGGTAAATGTTCTTAATATTCGACAGTGGTTAACAGTAAAATGTAAAGAAAGTTTATGTTACATCTTCGTTAAAATCTCAGCGCTATCTTTTATTTATTCGTTTATATGGTAAAATTAAGTACGAATTATTTTATGTTCATCGAGAAAGGAAGATGAGATTGTCTGAGCAATCTAAAAAAGAATGGTTGGAATGGTTGAAAGCAATTGCCGTCGCCATTACATTGGCCTTTATTCTTAGAACATTCTTCTTCGCCACGTCGATTGTGGAAGGTGCCAGTATGGATCCGACACTTCAAAACGGTGAACGAGTGATGTTTAATAAAATCGTGTATTATATAGACGAACCCGCCCGCGGGGACATCGTCATCATTGAACGTCCAGTGAAAAGCTACGTCAAGCGGGTCATTGGTCAGCCAGGAGACACAGTGGAAATCCGTGAACATGAACTGTATGTAAATGGAGAAAAGGAAACACAAGGGTATTTAACAGAAGAAGCGGCTTCTGCAACGAGAGATTTCGGTCCTGTTGAAGTCCCTGAAGGAAAGTATTTTGTCATGGGTGACAACCGTTCGATCAGTAAAGACAGCCGTAATGGTCTCGGCTTCGTCGAAGAAGAAGAAATCATCGGCCGTACAGAACTCGTCATCTACCCATTAAATCAATGGGGCCTCACAAATTAAAAAAGCAAACAGCCTGGCAGTGATCCAGGCTGTTTTTTACTTTAAGATATTAAACTTCCATCCTACATTTTTTCAGGTAGTTGATGTAGGGTTTCGATCAGCTGATCCAGCTTTCCTTCTACACGGTGCAATAAATAGAAGGTGACCGCAACAGGAAAGCCCACATCGGCGATAATAGACAACCACGCATCCATTTCCATCTTTTCCTCCTTATAATCCCCTATTTATCCAAACAAGAATGGGAATAACTTACTCACCTATTACTGGATGTTCATGGTAAGAAAAAAAGCCGCTAGCAAATGAATGTAGCGGCTCTCTCCCTTAGATTTCGATACCATAGACGTTTCGTTCTACAATTCGTGCTTCTTTTTTCTCGACGAGGTCGCCTCCACTGGAATAGAAGCATCCTTCTGCGATGATGGCATCCATAGCTGCGTGGACCAATGTCGGATCTGCAGGTTCAATCGGATCATCGACACTGATGGTTACCACTTTACCTTCTTCATTCAAAAATTTCAGCTCCAGCTTTTTCATTCATTTGTCCTCTTCTTTTTTATTCTTCAATCAAAAGTGAGCGGTCGTCACGGGCGATATCGATCAGGATGTGTGTCTGCAGGGGGGCAAGAGCAATTGCGACCGTATGCAATTGTTCATCTGCTGCGTTCATTTTTACATTGTTGAATGATTTCTTTTTCAACAGCATGTTTCCTTCTCCATCTTGTCCTTCTGATAAAACGAGTTGTAAGCGTGTATCTACTTTTATTGTATTCACAGCCATGTGCTTCACCTCCTCTCACTTCTATAATCGAAACAACCTAACAAAAGGTGTCTCCCATCCTAAAAAATCTCCTAACCTCCCTTATCTTGAACACTCAGTTTCGGGATGTTTGGTGAGTGGATAGGTGTGGCGGGACGTCTTCCTCTCACTCATAAGCAGATATGAAGCGCTCTATATCAAGCTTTTACGTATGGAATAACCATTGGGGCGTTTGATATTACCTCTTCTCTTGAGCATACAAGCAGAGTTCTCTAGAAGTGGTTTCGAGACACCGATATGGTAAAGGGGGCGGAGGGGAATGGGGAGACTCCTAATGCGAAAGCGGATGTGCCTTGGTCAGCGGCGGATGGACTGGACGTTCAAACGTGGAGGTATCTTGGTCAGCCTCTACCAGCTTAAGAACAATCATTACAGGGAGTGTTCTTCTTCCTGAAATGACTAATAAATAGTTAGGTTAAGTTCGCAACGTCCTGTTGCAACACCGAACGACCCCGCTTCCTGTGAGGCCTAAGACCTTGAGAGGCTAGACACCGAACTAGTCTAGAGCTGGAGGAGATAAAGGAAACACGAAGAGCGTAGCGATTCGATGTTGACTTATCGTACAGAAGCGAGGGAAGTCTCACTAGCCGCTAGACACTGGAGCTGGATAGTGCAAATATGGCTTATGCAATCCTTTTGAATGTAGGTCCATTCAGGTGTAAGAACGGGAAAGGATAGACTGGCGAGCCCCCGCATGTCGCAGTCTATCCTTTCCCGCAGGAGTCTTGCAGCTTTCCACCCACCATTACCTTATCGAATTACCTTATCGAGTATCTCGAAACTGCCAAACGGACAAGACAGGGAGCTATTAGGAAAAGGTACTATAATAGGTGTTACCAATTCTTTTACCTACTCAACTATTGATAGTATGCTGATCGATTCCGAAGTGCTTCATATGGATAAAGGGGCGGAGGGAAACGGCGAGACTCCTGTGGGATTAGCGGGACAGGTGAGACCCCGCAAGGCGTTAAGCCTGAGGAGGCTCAGCGCCCGCCCCACGGAAAGCGAGTCGTTTCCCGCAGCCCCTTAAGCACCACAATATCTCGGAATCGAGTTTTACATTAGCCTGCTATTTCCCTTAATAGTGCAATATAAAAAAGGTTCAAGAAAGCGGCTTGGCATGCCGGATTCTTGAACCTTTTTTAGAAATGCTAAAGATTAAGTATTAACCGTTGTCGAAGATAGTTAGACCAATCAGACCCAACATTACAATGATACTGACAAAAAACATGATCAATTCCATAGATTCCCACCCCTCTCTCTACGTTTCATTTTAGCAAAAAAGTTGTCCCTCTGCTTCGGATATTTTTAGATGGTTACTGCTTCATTATACATAGAGCGTATTCCCTTACACAACAATGGCAAACAGAAGGATTTCACAAAACTGCCATATGTTCTTGAACAGATTGTGAATTGATGAACAAACTATGGATATACTTCCCTATTCCTTCTATACTTGAATTGTAAGAAAGAAACTCTTACACCCCATCATGTGAAATGGTGAACAAACTTTATAAGGAGTGAGATTCATGATGAATGAAATGTTAAGAAACAACAAAGTCGTCGCAGCTGTCTTAACTGTATTCCGTGTTTATTTAGGGTATGCCTGGTTGACTTCTGGTATTGGGAAAGTGACTGGTGGATTTGAAGTCAGTGGTTTCCTGCAAGGCGCGATCGGTAAAGCGGAAGGTGCACATCCGGCTGTCCAGGGCTGGTGGGCCGTTTTCTTAGAGCAATTCGCCATGCCCAACCACGAACTATTCGCTTTCCTTGTCATGTGGGGAGAAGTTCTCGTCGGAATAGCACTTATCTTAGGATTATTTACAAACCTGGCTGCTTTCGGTGGCATTCTCATGAATTTCGCTTTCTTATTCAGCGGAACGACCAGCACCAACCCGCAAATGGTGTTACTGACGATCTTCCTTCTCGTAGCAGGAGCAAATGCCGGACGTTACGGATTGGACCGCTGGGTACTCCCGATGTTACAAAAACGGGGTTTCACCTTGAAACGGAATCAAAGAGTCCTTGCTCACCAATAACCTGACTATTTTCAGCCCTATGTGTCCAGCATAGGGCTTTTTCCGTTTATTTTATCCTCTGAAAAGGTATGATGAACTTAGAAGAATCAATTTATACTCTGCCACCTATACCCGCAAGTGGTATGTAGGTGCACAAACTCCCTTAAGTGCCAATCATGAGCATGATTACTTCATCGGCGTAAATGTAGTTCATGATTTTTTTAGAAAGTACATTGTTCCGTTTTCCTCAAACCCTTTTTCAACATCATAGCAACGGGACTTATACATACAAACGACGATTCCGATGGAGGAAAGAGGTGCTTTATGACCGATTATATTTACCGCTTTTTTATCTTTTGGTACATTTGCGGTGTCATTTTAGTAACATTCGATCTATTACCACCTTGGCTTGAGTGGGCGAATAGCGTATTTTTAATAACTGCCGGGGTCGTTGCAGGCATCTATTTTTCAAAAATGTACGGAATATGGAGTGGAATCATCTACAGTGGTGTCATCATTATCGCAAGTATCTTCATCGAGCATCTTGGCGTCGAGTATGATTTTTTATTCGGTTCCTATTTCTATACAGAAAACTTTGGTTTGAAAATCGTGGATACACCGATCACCATCGGCTTTGCCTGGTTACTGATCATCGGTTGTTCTCATGAACTGGCACGTGTCCTATCCAGTGGCTTGCCACCTGTTATAAGTAAACTTGTATTTTTGCTGGCAGGAGCTTTGATGGCTGTCACAATCGATCTCATTCTCGATCCTGTCGCCTTTAAAGTGAAAGAATATTGGATTTGGCAAGAAGCAGGCCTCTATTACGATATTCCTTTTTCCAATTTTTTCGGGTGGTTCACGGTTGCTGCTGTCTTCCACTTGATCTTCCTATTGTGGGGGCCGCCTCTTAAGTTGGATTCAAGTTTATGGCCGCGAAGGATGAGTCTCCTATTCGGAATGATCATTTTTATGTTTATCTGCATCGCTTTTATCGGAAAATTGTTTTTCGCTATCATTCTTGTCAGCATGTTGACCGCTGTATGGTACGCTTTATATTTTTGGAGGAAATCGTATGTTCAGACCCGCTCATAAACGACTTTGGCTACAATGGGGATTCACCCGCTTCAACCGGATGTTCCTGCACTATCATTTTCAAAACATTTTAGTCGATGCCCCTGAAAATCCACCCAATAAGAAAACGTTGTTCTTGATCAATCATTCTACATGGTGGGATCCACTGCTTGTTTTTCATCTCAATGATCAGATTATCCGTTCTGACGGGTATGGAATGATGCAGGAAGATGGTCTCCGGCGCTTTCCCTTTTTTCGCAGCATCGGGGCGTATTCGGTCAATAGCGACAATCATCGTCATCTGATAGAATCCTTGCGCTACAGTATGGATTTGCTGCAAGCATCTAAGACGGTCTGGATCTTCCCTCAAGGAGCAGAACAACCATTGGAAAAACGGCCGCTTGAGTTTTTTTCAGGGATAGCCTATCTTGCCCAAAAATGTCCGGATACCAATGTAGTGCCCATTTCGCTTTACTATGCACTCGAACATACGAAAAAACCGAATGCCTATATCACCATAGGCGAACCGCTCGATAAAGAGCGCTATAGGAATCTCGATCGTAAGTCGATGACCGAACATTTTGAAAAGAAAGCAGAGCAACAACTCGATATTCTCCGCGAGCGGGTCATTCACGAAGATTATGAAGTTTTTAAAAAAATTTGACAGAAAGGGTGGAACGTTTTGTCTTTCTTTACCTTCGTGCTTCTCCTTACCATACTTATCAATCTATGGACATTAGCGAACAGCTTGTTCCTTTTTCCCCTGTCAAAGAACACGACGCTTAAGCACAATCCAGCTGTGTCCTTGCTTGTTCCCCTTCGTAACGAAGCGGACAATGTCCATGGATTGATGTATTCGCTGCAAGCTCTTTCCTATCCTCATTTGGAAGTGCTCCTCCTCGATGACCATTCTGATGACGGTACCTACGAAATGCTCCTTGAACGGTCCCGGGACGATGCTCGCTTCCGTGTATTACAAGGAAAAGAACTGCCGGAAGGGTGGAATGGGAAAGTCCATGCCTGTCACCAGCTTTCCGAGGCCGCAACAGGTGAATATTTCTTGTTTCTGGATGCGGATGCGCGCGTAAGCCCAACAGTGATAGAACAGACACTATCGACGATGGAGAAAAAAAAAGCAAGCATGCTGAGCGGTTTTCCGAATTATCCAAACAACCATTTTCTCAGTCATATGCTCGTACCTTTGCAACATATGGTCGTACTTCTCCACCTCCCATTATTTGTCGCTAATAAAACAACAAAACCCCTTTTCACTGCCGCATGTGGCATATTCATCATGATTGAAAAGGAGGCGTACAATGCAATTGGAGGTCATGCCTCTGTGAAAGGATCACTCGTAGAAGACGTACATATTGCAAGAGAAGTAAAAAAGCATGGCTATAAGATGATTCTCGCTAATATAACGAGCACTACCCTTTCCTATATGTATGATTCAAGCAGGGAAACGTGGGCTGGATTTAAGAAAAACCTGTACACAGGAATCGGGCGATCCACGCTTATGGTCGCTTTCCTCACACTCTTTTATACTGTTATATTTCTTCTTCCAGCTTTTTTAGCAGTATTCGGGATTGTTTCAGGCGACCTTACGCTGTTGCTTCCCTATTTGATGACGGTGACATTCAAGATGTATGTCGATATCCTTACTGGTCACCCGCTATGGCTCTCCTTTTTGCTGCCCATTGCCGTGCTTTTACTGATCGGCATCATGATGGCATCCATGTTAGTCCATAAACGAGGAAAATCTTATCAGTGGAAAGGCAGGTCCTATCAATGAAGGTAGCGATTGTCGGAGGCGGTCTCGGTGGTTTATCTGCAGCAGTATCCCTTGCTAAACATGGCGTGGATGTCCGTCTTTTTGAGAAGAACCAGCACTTCGGCGGGAAGATGATGAGCGTCAATGAAGGGGGCTATCACTTCGATTTCGGGCCGAATACGATAACAATGCCAGAAGTATTCCAGGATGTCCTGAAGCAAGGAGGGTTGAATCCTGAAGAAAAACTCCCCTTCGCTAAACTCGTAAATCATACAAGGAATGAGTTTAAAGATGGCACAGTGTTCGACTTTTCTACAGATCGCTCCTATATGAAAAAACAACTCGCAGCCTTAGACCCTAAAGGAGCGCGGGAGTATGAAAACTTCTTACTGGAAATTGAACGGTTATACCGCCTATCCAAAAAGCATTTCCTTCACCGGACATTTTCCGGATGGAAAGACTATTTATCCCCTTCTCTTGCAAAAAGTATGACCAAAGTTCGCCCGCTGGAATCGATGGACCATTTTTTCAAGCGCTATTTTTCAAACCCTCACATCATCCAGGCGTTGAACCGCTACTCGACGTATATCGGATCAAATCCTTATCAAGCTCCGGCAACGTTCAGCATGATCGCCCATTTAGAATGGAATGATGGGGTGTATTTCGTCCGGGGAGGGAATACGAAGATTGCCGACAGCTTTGTGAAAGCTTGTGAAAATGTCGGTGTCCGTTTGTACAGTGGCACAAAAGTGACCAGGATACTTCATGAAAATAAAAGAGCGTATGGTGTCGAGACTAGTGACGGAGACCGTTTTGAAGCAGACCATATCATTGTAAATGGTGATTTGCTTCAAGCGGTGCCAGAATTGATTGACAAAAACGCCAGACGTTCACTGACCGACCAGAAGCTGCATTCTTTCGATCCATCGATTTCTGCTTTTGTCATCATGGCGGGGCTGGATAAAAAAATCGACAGGTTAAAGCACCACCACCTTTTTTTCTCGGAAGATTATAAGCAAGAGTTCAACATACTAAAAAACGGGTACTATGCAGAAGATCCGACCATTTATATTTGTACATCAGCGAAATCCGATTACTCCGTCTCTCCACACGGCGATAATTGCTTTATCCTTGTCAATGCACCTGCTTTAACAGACAAAGCGGGATATGATAAAGAAGCATATAAGTCTCATATCTATGACCGATTGCAGAGTTCGGGTATCCCGATTAAAGACCATCTTCGTTATGAGAAGGTTTTTGATCCTACAGCTATCAAAGATACCTTCGGAGCACATCGCGGATCCCTATACGGCCCTTCATCCAACAACAAGGCCCAGGCATTCATGCGCCCGTTCAATAAATCTCAGGATATGGATGGCCTCTGGTTTTGCGGTGGCAGTACACATCCTGGTGGCGGTTCACCTATGGTTGTTTTAAGCGGCCAGAATGTCGCAAACCAAATCCTAGGCAAACTGGTTCATATCGAATGATTTTTCTGGAAAGCGCCGATTCACACATGTTGTATAGCCTCCTTATATTTAAGACACTCTAAAAAAGGAGGTGACCGGACATGAATGACAAAAACAACAAGAAACAACCAAAGAAAGATCAACAACCTTCTCAAAATCTAGGTGAAGATCAAGACGAACAACGCATGAATGGTGATTATGGAATGTTAGAAACAGAACAAGAAGATCAACTGCATGATATTTAAAAGCGGAAGCGCCCTGCAAGACACGAAACAAATATGCAAAATTAAATTTGACCTATCAAAAAGCTCCGCATACGAATCTGTATGCGGAGCTTTCCTTGATGCAACCCTTTAAAATAGGATTGCGTCTTTCTCTCATAAAAGTCGGACATGCATAATCTTTGATTGTGGGTTGTTCTTTAAGTGGTCTTCCCGAGCTTTCTCTCTGTGACTTGCCATAACAGGAACCTTTTTGACGACTCCCGATTTCGCCTGATAATAAATCAGATATTTTTCTGCCATAGTTTAAGAACCTTCCTTTTATACGTCATTGATGGTACAAGTATTCGCAAAAGGGGATAGCCTTATACATTTTACAGGTTAGGTGCAAAAAAGAAGCAGCATTACTGCATCTCTGCAATAATCTGCTTCTTTTCTTGATCGGAGACGTAATTTCGATGTTTGAAAACCTGGTAACCACTCTTCCTGACTGCCGGAAGAATCGCACGATACATTCTTGACGCACCACCGACGGGAGCTCTCGAATAGAGTGGGTAGTTCGGCAAGGTTTCCATTGCGCGACCATAATACATTTCTGCATCACTGGCAAGGTCTTCCCACATACGGATAAAGTTCTTGTTCACTTTTTTCTCTTTTAGTTCACCATAACTGTAGTCATATGCTGCCATAACGTCCTGCGGTATATACAGACGATCGTTTTCGAGATCTTCCCCGATATCCCGCAATATATTCGTCAACTGCATCGCATACCCGAGTTCGATTGCACCTTTTCTTAATTTCGCCACACGGCCGGGTGCGATAACGGGGAGCAGCATTAAACCGACCGTGCTCGCCACATGATAACAATAGTGCAGCAAATCTTCTTTTGTTTTGATTGTATTTGGATAAAGGTCCATCCGCTGACCTTTGATCATGTCATAATAGGGATCGGGATCAATGGAAAAGTTGCGAAACACATCGTCCAGTGCCTTCCAGCAAGGATCCTTCAGCTCAAGCTTCCCTTCCATGAACGCATCGAATTCAAGCGAGAATGCTTCCAGCTCCGCTTTCGGATGGGCTCCTTCATCGACGATATCATCCACCCGCCGGCAAAAAGTATAAATCGCCCAAACGGCTTGTTTTTGTTTTTTAGGCAACATAGCGAATGCTTTAGAAAACGTTTTGGAATGTTCTTCGATTACTTCGCGACAATGCTCGTATGCTTCGTTTAAGTCGGTCATTACTATACACCTCGCTTGTAATTATGCCTTCTTTTCCCCTGATATTGCAAATAATCGACCAAAAGCTTCGCCCCCTGCATCACAATCGGTACACCGCCTCCCGGGTGCACAGATGCTCCTACAGCATAAACGTTACGTAATGGATAAGGTTGGAGCTGAGGTCGGAATACTCCGGATTGGAATAATGTTGGGGCAATCCCGAAACTGCCACCGGCATACAATCCGTCCTTTTCGGCATCTTCCGGTGTCCTGACATGCATCCATTCCATATGTGCACGCAAATCCGGAAAGCCCTTTTGTTCCATCTGATCCAGAACAGCTTGGATGAGGTCCTCTTTAGAAGACCAATCCACCTCTTCGCCGGTTGGAACGGGAATAAGTGTGTACAAAACACTTTTCCCTTCAGGAGCTAAGGAATCGTCGATCAGAGAAGGATGGAAGGTGTAAAAGGAAGGATCATCCGGCAATCGTTTATAAGCAAACACTTGTTTCATATGCTGATCAAAATCCACCGACATGAAAAATTGATGAATCGAATGGTGCTCATACTTGCAATCCAGTCCCATGTAAAGCAGTAAACAACCTGAAGATGGTGTATATTTACGATTAAGCTTCCGTTCGGCAGGTAAGAGTTGATCCATCACCGGAAAATCACCGTTCAATACGACATCATCGAACGGCACTTCTGTTCCATGTATTACTAAGGATGTCGCCTTGTCGTCATTTGTCCTGATTTTTTCGACTCCACTCGCTTTATGAATGATAACTCCCCGTTTCTTCAACTCCGCTTCGAGAATTTCTACAAGCCGGGCATAGCCTCCCTTCATATACCAAATCCCGTGGGCATGCTCACTATAAGATACCAGGGAGTACATGGCTGGGGACTGTTCCGGATGACCACCGATGTACAGCGTTTGTAATGTATAGGCCTCGACCAGACGCTCATCATCAAAATAGCTGCGCATCATCTTTTTCACATTTTGATATGCTTTCAACTGGATCAATGTTTTCAAGTTCTGTCCTGAAAAAAAGCTCCGCTTATCAACGAACGACTTTTCCAAAAACTGTGCTTTCCCTTGTAAGAAACGGGTGCGCATATCAGTCAAAAAACGATCAAACTGCACTTCATTGCCCGGAAATTTTTTTCTTATCTCAGCGTTTTGCTTGTTTCTGTCAGCATATTTGGTAAAAGACGACCCATCAGCGAAATGTACATCATATAAAGGCTCACACGGAACGAGCGGGATATCTTCACGATCTAGTCCCCCCTCTTCCAGAATACGGAGTAGCATATCAGGTAAAAGGACGATCGTCGGTCCTTGATCGATTTTAAAGTCACCATGACGTTCATAGGTTAAACGTCCGCCGAGATGGTCGTTTTTTTCAAAAATCGAGATGGTACGACCTTCATCCCGGGATAGTAGTAAAGCAGTCACCAACCCACCGATGCCGCTGCCCACAATTGCTGTATGGCTCATGTCGTCTGCTCCTCCTTCTCTCTGATCCATCCTGTTGTGATTCGTGCAGATTCGAGGATTGTCGGTAATCCGCTTCCAGGATGGGTTCCCCCTCCGACAAGCCAACAGTGTTCAAGCTCTTGGAAACGGTTATGCGGGCGGAAATACATCATTTGGGAAAGTTGATGTCCTAAACTGAATGTTGCTCCCTTGTAAACAGAATGATCGTTCTCCCACTGTTTTGGAGTCAGCACCTTCTCCTCTACGATATGTTTCCTTATATCTTTGAATCCTGTCTTCTTCTCGAGTTCCTCATAGATTAAAGTCTTGAATGTTTCCTGTTTTTCCTCCCAATCGATTTCCGAATAATTGTTCGGTACAGGTGCAAGGATATAGACGGCCGAATGCCCGGGAGGCGCGAGTGTCGGATCTGTCACACTTGCGTTATGGATGTAGATGGAAGGCTCCTCAGATAAAACGAGATCTCTTGTCATTTCATTCACGTTTTTTTGATAATCTTCAGCGAAAAGAATCGTATGGTGAGGCATGTCATACAGTTTATCGATTCCTACGTAAATCATGAATGTGGAACAGGAAAACTTCTTTTTTTCGAGTTTCTTTTTCGAATGGCTGCGTAAAACCCCATCATCGACGAGATTGGTCATGGCTTCTGCAAAGTCAGCATTGATAATATATTCGTCAGCATGGACATGTTCCCCTGTTTCAAGTTCAAGCCCTGTGATGGTTTTTCCTTCTACTCTGATCCGCTTGACCCCTTGACGAAGATGGATTTTTCCGCCATGCTCTTCTGTCACTTTTGCCATCGCTTTAGAAAGCTGATTCACTCCTCCGATCGGGTGGAAAACGCCCCACTCGTGTTCCATATAGGAAAGAATCGAAAAGGCACCAGGACACTCCCATGGCGACATCCCTAAATACTTCGCCTGGAAGGTGAATGCGATTTTCAGCCTCTCATCGGTAAAATAGTCAGAAAGCACATCATAAACGGACTTTCCAAGCGAAAGCTTCGGGAGAGCCTTCAATGCTCTTTTACTCACATAATCCGTCCATTTATTGTGTCTAGTTTGTAAGAGTGGCATCAATGCCTGCATCTTCTCTCTTGTATCCTTCATGAAACCGTCATAACCTTGTTCATTTCCAGGGAAATGCTCACCGATGACTTTCAGCATTTTTTTCGCGGTCGCGATACATCGGCACCCTTTTCCCATCAAATTGAAGTTCATACATAGGCGAGAGTTCTTTCATGTCCATATACTCATAGACGTTTCTGCCTGACATAGAGAAAATCTCTTCCATGATTTGTGGCATACTTAGAAATGTAGGACCGATATCGAACGTATAATCGCCGATGGTGAAGTGGCCATTTCTCCCCCCGACGGCTTTCTGTTTTTCGTATACATGGATATCATAACCATGGGAGGAAAGGATCATAGCTGCCGCCAATCCCCCTGGACCTGCTCCGATTATGGCAATTTTTTTCATAAGATCATTTCCTTTCCCGCCCCGAACTTCTGTTATGCAATCATTATACAAAATATGTACAGCAAGAACTATTATGGATGCTTTCGCAATGTGTCCCCCACCCTTTCTTGTATGTAAAGGATGTACCCTTCCATCGTTTGTTATAACCTTCCAGCATAGTAAAGTATACATTCGTTAAGCATCCAGAGAGTCTTTTAGTTAGTAATGACGGATTTTTATAAGGATAAAAGTGATGGATCCGGGGATAATAGCAGCGAAGGAGGCAGGCTTATGTATTCAAATCAAAGGATTTCTGGACCCTATTTCCCTTCTCATACAACACACTCCCCACCTCATAACCAATATAGTAACGAGCAACTGAATCATTGGTGTGAAGAAATGGACCAGTGTGAACATCATCAAGAACAACAGGCGAACAGCATGCATCAAAAGAGTAAAATCACAAAACTTTCTCCTCCGACGTTCATGAATTGAGGGAACTGGGTAAATAACCATACACTGCTCCCCACTCCTGCATAGGCTACCTATGTAACAACAGGAGGTGAGCTTATGTACGGAGGCTATCCTTACGGAGGAAGACATTGCGGCAGGCCGCGAGGTTATGGCAACAACTTTGCCTTGATCGTCGTATTGTTCATCCTATTGATCATTGTCGGTGCAGCATTTTATTACTAAGACCTAAAGGGAGGACGGTCGGCGGAGAATCGTTCGGAGGAGCTCAACCTTGAAGAGTTTTTTAAACGGTTTCGTTTGGAATCGCGAACCGGCCGTCGCATTTTTCCTTGAGCACATGGTTTTCAGTTACTTTCCCGGCTTCCTGTCGCCACAAAAAATATTTCATTCCTTCTTTTAAAATTACGGCACAGGTCGCTCAGGGAGACATGAAAGGGTTAAGCAAAGGATCTGCAGGAAGGTTAGTTTTCTTCCTATGACGCGAGTATCCTGTCTGAGCTCGACAGTAAAAAAGCACACAGCCGTTCGGCTGTGTGCTTTTGGTTGTCGCTTCCTGATTTGTTCCGGATAATTTCTCGTTGTCAGTTATAGAAAGTAACGGACCATCCAATTGATTAAGACCATTTCCTTCATAGGTAATTCCATATCTTTTCCGATATAATACGGATCCCTATTACTAACCAATAATGATTCTCTCTCTTGGATAATGGTACTTACCTTGCGCTTTATCATGTTTTTTGAAGGAGAATAGGAATGTCAACAAACCGATTCGTCCGAGGAACATCAACAGCATCAGGACGATTTTTCCGAACGATGATAAACCTGGGGTAATGCCTAAGGACAAACCGACCGTACCGAATGCGGAACACACTTCAAAAAGGATTTCATTCAACGTAAACGGCTCTGTGATGGACAGTGTCATGACAGCACTGAAACACACGAATAGGGCGACAATCGTAACAACCACTGCTTTATTTAAATCCTCCGGGTGGATCTCTCTTCGGAAAATCCGAATATTGTTCCCGCCTCTTGCGAACGTCAACACAAAGATGACAACGAGCGCGAAAGTTGTTGTACGAATACCGCCACCAACACTGCTTGGTGACGCTCCGATGAACATCAGGGAGGACATGAAAATCTGTGTCTGTTCGGTAAATTCATTGATGTCCATCGTCGCAAGTCCCCCACTTCTGGTCGTCACAGACTGGAAAAGGGCATAGAAAAAGACTTCATGCCAGGATCTGCCTTGAAAGAAGTGGTTGGATTCTAAAATAACGATCATGATTGTGCCAAATACGACTAAAACGAAAAAAGTGAAGGTCGTCAGTTTGGCAAATAGAGAAAATCGAATCGTTTTCTCGTCCTGATTTTGCATTAAATACTGTTTGACTTCGATCAATACAGGAAAACCGATAGCACCAGCGACGATCAAGATGATATTGATAAACTGGACAAAATAATCGTCCCGGAACGGAATCAATGACTGTCCTGTGATATCGAACCCACCATTGGTCATCGCACTGATTGTACCGAAAAAGCCTTGAAGATACGCTTCCCCTGGTTCGTAGTACTGTAAAAAATAAGTGCCTAAAACGAGGAAGCCGATCAGTTCAATCAAAAGTACGACAAGGACGATTTGCTTGACAAGCCGTACCATACCAGAGAAAGATGTCTGGTTCTGGTCTGTCATGATCAACCGGCGCTCTTTCAACCCGATTTTCTTTCCAAGCATCAGCCATATCAGTGTCCCGATTGTCATGACACCGATCCCTCCTAATTGGAGGACGATCGCTATAATGAAATAGCCGGTCGTACTGAATGACTCTGCTGTGGGAACCGTTGTTAAACCTGTAACACTAACGGCACTGACAGCGGTAAACAGGATATCTATGAATTCAAGATCCACTCCATCCCTGTGAGCGATTGGAAGTGCGATAAGTATGGATGCAATGGTGACGGCTGCTAGATAATATAAGGCGATTAATTGGAATGGCGATAAAGTATTGAGCCATCGCAGACTTTTTCTTCTCACCCACATAAAAGTAAAACTCCTTTGATGTTGCTACCTGAAGGATGGATATCATCACTCATCATATAGCAGGATATTCGACAAACTACTTGTACTATTATAATTCCCTCTGTCATCTCTACCAATACACACACCGGAGGCGTCTGAAAACCAGACGCCTCCACTTTTCGTATACATGTTATGCCTTGGATTCTTGACCTCTTTTTTTGAATTCTGTAAGAAGATCTTCTCCCTGATAACCTTCGTCCATTAATTGTTTCAACACTTTCTCCACTTGTTCCTGTTGGCGATCGACGATCGTACCCATGAAAATAACATTCATCCGGTCACCGATCATATTCACATCGATCGCTTTCACCATGAAAGTTGCTGGCCGATTGCTTTGTTTGGTGATCTTCACCTGGACGATTATTTCTTCTTCATTTTCACGCATCGTTTCAAAAAACTCACGATAACTTTCATCCACATAGGCTTCAATGACCCAACGGCCATGATCATCTTCCCTATTGATGATCAGCCCATCCTGCAGTTTGATTCTGCGTTGAGTAAGATCTTCATTCTGTTCTTCCATGATATCCAAAGAAATCAATTTAAAGGTTTTCACTCGAATGACCTCCGGGAATGATAATTACTTCTATTATAGAATACTCGGAGAGAGTGGGCAAAGATAGATTTTATCTTTCGTTAATAAAATCTTCCCCTTTTATGTATACAACCTCCCTCTATTTAGTTTCACCTGCTTTCCCTCGCGTGGTCAACGGAATCGACAGTTGCTTCCCTGCCTTCCTTATCCACCTCAAATACAGCGAACCATTGCTTACAATAGGATGACTTTCGGTGTCCTACACTCGATTCGGTTCATTTTTGATGATTTCTTTAATTCCATGTGCCATTGTTATTCCCACTCCTTGTGTTTTTTTAACAAGAAAATAATTTTGTTGACAATGAATAGGAAAACGAGCCCCTGCTTTCGTAGACAGGGGCTCGTGGTTTTATAGATGGTACTTATTTTTCGTTTCATTTATTCTATCTTCGATCAATCGTTTACGTTGGATGGATTGATCGATTTTCTTAACATCCGAACGCTCAATAATAATCGTAAAAATAATAAAATGGAGTCTCATGATTTTTTCCTCCTCTGCGAAATGAGGCTAAGCGGTATCCTTCTCAACATTCAACCAGTTCATAAAAGCAATTCTTAATATCTCTCCCATTGTAATCTCCTCCTTATTTTTTTACATGTAGCGGCTGAATGCAGATTTACGATCTAGCCATTCCTCTTGGACTGATGGTTTGTAACCGGGTACAGGTGGATAGGTTTGCTTCTTGTTCTTTGCGACAGTGATCGTAAAGATGAAAAATTGAATCGTCATTGGAAATCCCTCCTTTATCGATGAAATTGTAATTTTATATCTAAAGAGTAAAATTACCCTTAGATTCCATAAGAAAAAGCCGCAGGCATACTGCGGCTTTTGGAGAAAAATCTTTCCATTAAAAAAGCCACAGGAATACATTATGCATCTCCTGCGGCTGTTATGAGTGCTTTTTAGTAAATAATCGTAGATCTCAGTAAAATACCTGAGCGCAGGTCGATGATATGAAGTTCGTTAGGTTTGCTGTCATTTTTTTATTCATTGCATTCGACCTCGCTTTCTGAGAAATTTTTCTTACACTGGAAATTATATAGGACCTTTTCATGAAAGTAAAGCCTATTTCCAAAAAATTCTTGACTTTTTACTGTTTACCAACCAACGATTTATTTAATGGAAGCAATGGCGAGGAAAAAAAGCCCTATGCCATTGCTTGACGAAACGCCCCTGCCCTTACTAATGTATGGGACTTACCGGAAACTTATGATAATCATTCAACCAGAAAGCTCTTTACCTTCTTTTAACACTTTTTCAATTTGCACATCAAGCTCTTTCAGCTTTTCAATCGCTTCACTTTTATCCATCTTCTTATAATGATGCAAACCCATCGGCTGTTCATCTTTTTCATCGGCTTTTGCAACTACATGTTGAAGCGGTGTCCTTTTTTCTTCTAAACCGAAGGGCAGGTAGCTATCGGTATGAAGAAGGACAGCAACAGATACTTCCTTGGCTACAAGGCGGTCTTCCCCTAAGCGGATCAGCAATTTATGGGCTCGTTCTGCCCCTTTGATGGCGTGGATATCTGACTTTCGATATTCATCGTAATCCCATTTCCCGTCCCGGTACCATTCATAATGCCCCATATCATGAAGCAGCGCAGACTTTGTTGCTAAATCTGGATCCACTCCATGTGCCAGAGCCATTTCAAACGCATATTCACTGACGGTGACCGCGTGATGGATGCCTGATCGCTGCAAATATTTCTGTGTAATCCGATGTTTGAACACATCCACGAGAGTCACTCTATTCATACGATCACCTCCGATTTATAAATTTTAAAAAAGATCATATCATGTTCTCTGGACGAGAACAAGACTCTTCAAAAGTTTACCCTATCATGGAAAACAAAAACCTATGGCAAATCGCCTGCGAACAGTCATTCAGGGGTTAGCCTCAGCTTATGCAAAAGAATGGATTCAGGTGATCAGCTCGGACCCGGAACAGAACATAGAGAAAAAGAAGGCTTATCAATCAGCATGTCCAAAAACCTTTACGTACAGCCTTTCGCCTGAGCGTCCTTAACCCACCTAAGGAGAGTCGAATAATGTTGGGAGAAGTCTATAT
This sequence comes from Halobacillus dabanensis, assembly GCF_900114165.1. Lineage (GTDB taxonomy): Bacteria > Bacillota > Bacilli > Bacillales > Halobacillaceae > Halobacillus > Halobacillus dabanensis. Next base: position 128,296 of record NZ_FOSB01000005.1, on the reverse strand, counting down.
GCACCCGGATGTTTAGTCTCGTCGGGGCAGGGGTAGTGATATACTAACAAAACATTACGGAGGTGATGGCAGTGCAGGAACTGTCTTCTTACCAAATTACATTAAAGATTCCGTTAAAAACAAATCAGGTAATGAAATTATATAAAACGATCTCCAAGAACGGATGCGACTTATACTTACATCAGAACCATTTGATAGCTGACGGGGGCCATCTACCGAAATTATTATCTTTTTTCTTATTCATGGATCTCGATCATTCGTTTGTTATGATTATTGACGGAGAATGTGTCGACCAAGTTTATGATGAAATAGAAGGTATCTGTCGAGAGAATATCGCAGAAAGCAATTGCCGAAGAAGGTATAGCGGAAGCACAATGGAAAGCGACACTTCTATATCAGTATAATATTTTTTGTATCTCTAAATGAAAAGTCCAAGCAAGTACATGAAACGGCATTAGCCCTCAAACGAATACTAGATTTTGTAGAGAGTATAAAAAACGTCCAGGGATGGATCATCCCTGGACGTTTTATTGCAAACTCTTATAATGAAGCAGCTTTCTTCCGGGCATATACCCGTTCTTTTTTATGATAATTAAAACGGAATTGCAGGAAACCTAGAACTATGATAAGCGAAAACACTAAGAACACGTTACTGTATACGGCAGTGGTTCCTTCAAAACCGAACCAATTGAACGGCTGGTTCGGATCAAAAACATCCAGTGATTTCCCTATCAATGCACCGCTGAGTGCTCCTGAAACGAAATTGAGCAGGTTGAAGACCCCCATGCCGACACCTGTTTCATTTTTATGAAGGATGTTGGCTAATAGATCGGCTGATGATGCTTGCACGAGCGGAAAACTCATGTATGCAACAATGATGGTCGCACTAACTACATACGGATGTGCGCCAACGAGAGTAGAAAGCAGCAGAAAACCGGATGCAAGCAGTGTAAGCGCAAGATAAAGTACGAATATATTTCCTTTCGTATCTACAAGTCTGCCTCCTTTTTGCCCCATCAATGCCGCACTCAATGCTCCCGGAAAAAGCACAAGTCCGATCATCATCGTCCCCATTCCGTAAGCATCCCGGAACATGATCGGCAGCATGAACATCATTCCGAACAAACAGACGACCCCAAGAAAACTTGTAATGATTGTCGCCCGGTATTTGATATTTTTAAATAAATGAGCCGGTATGAACGGTTCATCAATCGACTTCATCCGCCATATATTCAGACCGAAACATGTGACAGATAGGAGGAACAACCAGGAAATACCTAGAGTAATTCCAAGGAGCAATGTCGATATCACTCCAGCAATCAAAGCAGCTCCAAGGTAATCGATATAGCCTTTCTTCGCTTCTTCCTGTGGCAAGTTTTTCCGTAAAAACGGCAAGGTGACAATAATCAAGGCAGACGTTAAAAATAAATAACGCCAATCAAGAAATCCAGCGATAAATCCACCAGCAATCGGACCGACACCAGAAGCGAAAGCCATTACGGATGAAACGATCCCCAATACCTTTCCGCGTTCATTAGGGAAGTAGCGAATAGGGGCCAAAAAGACAAGAGCCGGAATCATCGCTCCTCCCAACGCTTGGATCACCCTCGCTAATAGAACCATCGCATAGTTTTGTGCAAAGAATCCAAATAAAGATCCGATACAGAAAATACTCAAACCGAATGTAATCAACGTCCGGTATGGATAAAAATCGGCAAGTTTTCCATAAGTCAACGCACCGACAGCATAAACCATAATATAACCAGTCATCACCCAACTGACCTCTGACGGCATCAGCTGATAGGTTTTTGCGATGTCCGGAACGGCAATGTTAAACATCGTTCCATTCATTACAGACATCATCATGACCGCACAAAGAGAGATCAATAACCCCTTCGGATTACGGACCGTCTGCTCTTCATTCATCATTGACCTCCCCCTTTTCTTTCGATACCCGAAATGAATCATACAAGACTTCCTCATAGAAAGCAACGACTAATCCTTCAAAACTGGAAATTTAAATTATTCGACAATTCAGATATAATGGACATAGCATGGATTTTATGAAAAGGAGTGAAGGTGCATGTATGATGTAGCCATTATTGGAGCCGGGCCAGCTGGAGCGAGTGCTGGACTTTTCACAGCGAAGGCTGGAAAGAAGACCATTCTTTTTGACAGTGGAAAAAGTATCACAGCTAAAGCCTGGGTCGAGAATCATTACGGCACAGATCCGATCGAGGGGCCTAAATTGTTGGAACAAGGGCAAAAACAAGCCGAAAAGTTCGGAGCTGAAATTGTGAAGGAAGAAGTTGTTTCGATCAAAGAAGACGGAACACTCTATATCATCGAAACTTCGGAGGGTAGTTATGAAGCAGACCATATCATTTTTGCGACGGGAATGTCTGTAAAAGCCGGGGAAGAACTCGGTTTGGAAATCGTTGATGGTATTGAGCCCCGGGTAGCGAAAATCATTAAGGTCGATGCGCACGGTCACACCTCCCTGCCAAAAGTTTGGGCCGCAGGAACCGTTGCCGGTGTCAGTGTACACACGATCATTACTTCCGGCGATGGCGCAAAAGTCGCCATCAACGTCATAAGTGAACTGAATGGCAAGCGGTATGTAGACCATGACGTCTTAGGGAAGTAAACTATCCCACCTAAGTTGCCAGACAATGAATATCCCCTGCTCCACTGGTGAGCAGGGGATATTTTTATGATTTTTTATCCTTAGGTGGATGGAAGCGACCGACACCGAGTTCCCGTCCTTCTTTATATATCGCTTTAATGAAGCTGATGACCATCAGGAGCATGATAATCGAAAACGGCAAAGCAGCGATAATCATCGTGTTTTGCAGGGCTTGAAGGCCACCAGTATAAAGTAATGCAAGGGCAGTTGCGGATAGTAATCCGCCCCAAGTCAATTTAATGGTATTGCCAGGTGTTTCCGATCCCCCTGTCGTCATCATACCTAATACAAATGTTCCTGAATCCGCAGAGGTAATGAAGAAAGTGGCGATCAGCAGCATCGCTACAACCGAAGCAACCCAGCCGAATGGAATGTTCGAAAACACTCCGAACAACGATTCTTCTGTAGCTAAAGAGGAAATCGTATCAACGGCGTTATGTTCGAGGTTGATCGCCGTACCTCCGAATGTTGAAAACCATAGAAAACCAATGACAGAAGGAACGATCAACACCGTGAACACGAACTCACGAATACTGCGTCCTCTGGAAACTCGAGCGATGAATACTCCTACGAAAGGAGACCAGGCGATCCACCAGGCCCAATAAAAAATTGTCCAGGCATTGATCCATTCGCGTGTCTCTGGATTTAGAGGTGCGATGCGAAAACTCATATTAGGCAAATATTGAAAATATGCACCGATCGAGTTTGTAAACAAATTAAGAATGAACATCGTCGGACCGAAAATAAATACAAGCAAAAATAACAAACCGGCGAGTCCCATATTCGCATTACTCAAAATTTTAATACCTTTTCCTAATCCCGTCCATGCAGAAATCATGAACAACACCGTCACAATCGCAATGATGATAAATTGAACCAGGATACCTGTTGGAATATCAAACAGGTAAGACAATCCTCCATTGATTTGTACCGCACCGAACCCGAGCGTTGTCGCGACACCTATAACCGTCGCGATGACAGCGAGGATGTCGATCACTTTTCCGATCACTCCCTCTGCCGCTTTTTCCCCGATCAACGGTTTCAGTGTGGCACTGATCAACCCAGCATGGTCGTGACGAAAATTAAAGTAAGCAAGAACAAGTGCTACAATGCCATAAATGGCCCATGCATGGATACCCCAGTGAAAATAGGTGAACCGCATGGCATCTTTGATCGCTTGATCTGTTGCTGTTTCTCCTGTCGGGGAACTGATGGCATAGTGACTGATTGGTTCAGCCGTACCCCAAAATACAATCCCGATCCCCATCCCGGCACTAAAGAGCATGGCAATCCATGTCGGACGCGAGAATTCAGGTTTCTCCCCCTTTTTACCCAGCTTGATCCTGCCAAGTGGTGTGAATAAAAACGTCAGACAGACGAGCATGAATAGTGTGACAACGATCAAATAATACCAGCCAAGTTTATTTGCAATGAAATCTTTCACGGTTGTCGTCGTTTCCTCCAGGCCATCCGGCCAGACGACACCGATGACGACAAGGATCAGCATGATGCTTGCAGATATTTTGAATACCGTAGTAAATTTACTAAGCACAGGTGCGGCTCCTTCCTTTACGGAGATTTATCTTTATTATCTTAAAGACCGCTAATCTTATTCGAAGAAGAAAAACTGAATAATAAGAAAGTTGCTTTCCTATAGCATACCTGTCAGACTAAAACAGGAAATGGAACGATGGATGATAAGAAAGCAAAAGCGCCCTGAAACACCCGAACCAATGAACGAAATGGTCGTGGTTGCCTATATCAAGAACGGCTGGTCGCTTTTCGCTTGATTGTACCCATTTATTCCTCATTGTTATAAGCTTTGCGGGAGAGTAAGAAATATAGAAAGCGCAGGTGAAGAAGATGATCGAAGTACGTACGTCTACGCTGGAGAACGATGAATTGAACAGAGGTGTATTCGCTAAGCGCGATATCGCCAAAAATGAGCTGATCCACCAGGCTCCCGTTATTCCATACCCGAACGAGGAGCATGTGCATATCGAAAAGACACGGCTCGCGGATTACGCGTTTGAATACGGAGAAAACCATACAGCTTTTGTATTAGGCTATGGGATGATGTTCAACCACTCTTATGAACCGAATGCCGATTATGTGATTAACTTTGATAATCATTCCTTTGATTTTTACGCATATAAAGATATTAAGGCTGATGAAGAAGTCTACATTAATTATAATGGTTTTGTTGATGAGCAGGATCTTCTATGGTTCGACCAGGAAGAAGATGATCAATAAGTTTCCCAACTAAAAAGAGGAGCTTCCTTTCAACTAAGGAAACTCCTCTTTTTTGATGCGATTAATCCTACCTTCCACTAACTGGCAGGATAGTTGAAGACTCAGTTTCGATACTTTTATATAAGTGGATGGGCTGCGGGAAATGACTCGCTTACCGTGGGAGTCTCGCCATTCCCCTCCGCCCCTTTGCCATATCAGTGTCTCCGAAACCACTTCTTGGGAACTCTGCTTGTATGTTCAAGCGAAGGGGTTCGTTGCTCACTGCATGTAATGGGGTGGTGGGGAAGCTGGGAGACTCCCGTGGGAGAAGGAAGTAGGCGAGATCCCACAGGGCGATAGCCCGAGGAAGCTCGGCAGTTCCCCCACAGGAAAGCGAGTAGCTTCCCAACCACCCCTGACGCCCAACACGGCAACGAATCCCGGAAACATCTCAAAACTGAGTTTTCAAGAATTGGGAGCTTTAGTTGATTGTTGGACATTTATCATTAGCGAGGGCGGCGTTCTTGGACGTCAAGAGAGATTTCAAAGATGTTGATCAATCCGATCATCTCCTTCGTTTTCTTGTTACATTAAGTATAGAACGCCCCGCTTTTTTTCTTAACGGCCGTTGGAGTGATTCTTCCTCCTTCCTTAGACCGAAAAAAGACGGAAGAGAACCACCCAGGTCCCTTCCGTCTTGCGTCCGATACTCATTCGAACCAGCCTTTGTTTTTAAACCAAATGAACATACCTACCGCAACCGCAATCATAATGCCCCAAACGACAAAGTAACCATACTCTGTCTCCAGTTCCGGCATATTGACAAAGTTCATTCCATACACTCCTGCAATGAACGTAAGCGGCATGAAGATGACACTGATCACAGTCAGGATCTGCATCGTGCGATTCGTTTCATGAGAGTTCAAAGAGAGGTAACTGTCTCTGATGTCCTGCGTCATATCCCTGTTGGATGCGACCATGTCCGCGACTTTGATGAGATGATCGTGGATGTCTGCAAAATATTCTCTTCGCTCGAATACCCCCTCCAAATGATGGGTGTTCAAAATGCGATACAAAAGATCTCTCATTGGATGCACGGTCTGTCTCAATGTCAGCAGTTCGGCCCTGCGATCAAAGAGTTCTTCCAGTAGTTTTTCCATGGACAGGTTTTTCGTATTGTCTTCGATCTCATTGATGTGGTCCTCGATAGCATACATGATTGGAAAATAATTATCGACAACCTTATCGAGAATTTGGTGGAAAATATAATATTCATCAACGGTGGAGAAATCTTTGGTTCTTCTCACCAGCTCTTTCGCCTGCTCCAATGGTTCATTCTTTTCCTTATGAAAAGAAACAATGGAACATTCGCCAATGAAAACATCGATTTCTTTGCGGGCAAGGTTGGACCGGTCGACGGAATGGATGACAAAAAAGGTGTGATCATCATAATAATCCAGTTTCGGCCGCTGCAGTCCATGCAAACAATCCTCTACAGCCAGGGGGTGGAAATTAAACTGAGATTCTAACAACTCCACTTCCCCTTCTGCTGGATTGTTAAAATCGACCCAATACCAATCCCAATGTTGTTCCGAAAGTTGCTGGATGGATAAACCTTCCTGCAACCCCTTTTCTTTGCTGTATGCCATAATTTCAATCAAAAATCATCACCTACCTATGTACGTCTTTTATTTTTATTCCCCAAGTGTCAAATTTCAAACAAAGCTCTCTTGTTATGATAGGATGAAAGAAAAGCAAAACGGAGGCGTCCATATTTATGCAAAAAATGAACAAAACGACGAAGCTTTACGGCGAACTCGTGACATTGCGCACGATTGAAGAGGAGGACATTCCTACTTTGTATCACCTCATTTATAATGGGGAAAATCCAGAGTGGAAAAAATGGGATGCCCCATACTACCCCCTGGAACCTCATACATTAGATAGTTACCGGAGTCATGAGCTTGCACGTAAAGACCGACTGGAATCCCTTGAACCGGATTCCCGCTTGATCATTGAAGTCGACGGGCAAATCATAGGTACCGTCACCTACTATTGGGAGCATAAAGCCTCCCTCTGGCTCGAAGTCGGCATTGGAATTTACGACCCAGACTATTGGAATGGAGGATACGGATCGGACGCTATGTCCATATGGATCGACCACCTATTCCGTTCCCTTCCTCTCGTTCGTGTCGGTTTGACGACATGGTCGCGAAATGAACGAATGATGCGTGTCGGTAAGAAAATGGGGATGAAGATTGAAGGACGACTGCGAAAATGCCGCATATTTGAAGGAGCATATTACGATTCGATCCGTATGGGAATCCTTCGTGAAGAGTGGATGAAAAAAGCATGAAAGTCTACAAAATCCTGACAAGTGTATTCCTTATGACAACCATAACTTTCGCCTATTTATGGTTGGACAGCAGCCGCTCTGATGAGATTGATACCTTTACTGCAGACGCTGCTTCCTCGGCTTTGACTGATTTGCCATTCATAATAGAAGATATCACGATTTCCTTTGAAGCTTATCACTCGGAAAACACATCTGAAAAAGAACACTTCTATGAAGAAACCCTGCTTGCCCGGAGCTTGCAACGATTAACCAGCAACCAAAGACTTTTGAACGCTGCCGAGAGATCGGACGAACTGGAAAAAGGCTGGTTCCAGGAGTATACCAATCAATTATTCACCCTCCGCTCCACTCTAACCAACCACTCGTTTGAAGCCAAAGGATCAGAAGATTCCGTAACCATACTTTCTGAACTATCCCAGCTCCAGCAGGATATTTCCTACATAGTGGAAAAGGAATCTTTCACTGTTACTAATTCAGATAAAATGAAGGCCCTGACAGAAACACTGCGTAGATTCAATGAAAAATTCCGGTCATAGCAGGATTTAAAAAGAACAGATACCTTTTCAGAAACAAAAAAAGCGAACTCCTGGATGTTGGAGTTCGCTTTTTTCTATTTAACTAAAGTACGCAGTCAATGGTGGAACGATTTGCTTTTTACGGGAAACGACTCCTTTGAGGACGGCCTGATTGCCATCAAGCTCAACGTCGAAAGCTTTAGCCACTGCTTCCGTTTCGTTCCCGACCGCAACAACGGTAGAGTCACTTTCAAGAATGTCTGTCACGACAAGTACAAATAGATCAAGCCCTTTGTCGGATACATTCTTTTCCATCGCCGCTTCTAACTCGCTCTTACGGGAAAGCACATCATCTGTGTCTACTGTGTTGACTTGAGCGATTTCCACTTGTTTATCTCCCATAGAGAATTCTTTTGCATCAAGGGAAATCAACTGTTCTGCTGTTTTATCACTAATGTCCGCTCCTGCTTTCAACATTTGCAGGCCATATTCTTCTGGGTTCACCTCGGCGATCGCTGCAAGCTCTTCCGCTGCCTTGCGATCTTCATCCGTGCATGTCGGAGATTTGAACAATAGAGAATCTGAGATGATTGCAGACAGCATAAGCCCTGCCATCGGCTTAGAAACTTCTTGTCCTTTTTCTTTATACAACTTATTCAAGATTGTCGCTGTACATCCGACCGGCTCTGCACGATAGTATAGAGGGCCTTTCGTTTCAAAGTTCGCGATGCGGTGATGGTCAATGACCTCAAGCACTTGCACATCATCAATATCATCCGCACTCTGCTGGCGTTCGTTGTGATCGACTAGAATGACTTGTTCCACTTCATCCGCTACTGTTTCAACCAGACGAGGCGCATCCACATTGAATTGATCCAATGCGTATTGGGTCTCCGCGTTCACTTCTCCAAGGCGTACCGGCTCCACATCCTCACCGAGCGCTTTTTTCAAATCAGCATAAACAAGTGCGGAAGTGATCGTATCCGTATCCGGGTTCTTGTGTCCGAAAATCAATGTTTTACTCACAAAAAATCTTCCTTTCTTTATCAAGGGTATGTAGGAAAGCATGTCCGACTTGATTATAAAATAGAATGCTGCCTGCGTCCATCTTCTCCTACAAATCCTTTCTATATAAAATAACTATTCCTTATAAAAACTGGATACTAGATAATAGCCGAGAATCACCTGAACGACCGGAGTGATGGAAGGATTGGTTATGAGTGAATAAGGAAGAACCGTATCAAAAGGGATCAAATAAGGAAAAGTCAAAAAGTAGAGTGATAGAAAGATAATCAACCCATGATTCTTTTTCCATCTGACCTTCCCTTTTTGCTTCCAAAATTGAATGAATTTATTGCTTCCCAAAAGGAAACCGACTGGAACAAATGCAAATTGTCCGAAAAAAATATAAAAATAAAAATTTTGCGTCATTTTCACTTGTTGTTGTAAAATCACCATTATGATCGATACGAATAGCAAGTAGCCGAAAACCGCACCAGCATGCATAATTGCAACTATTTTCCCATTCATAAGACCCCTCCTTTTCCTGCATACTCTACCTTATGTGAAAAGGAAGTATTTTCTGCTGGAAAGAGGTTTATGTATAAATTTTCAGGGAATTTAATAAAAAGATGTTTGAGATATGGCTACACTTTGTGTTAGAATTCCTAACATAAGAAAAAGTGAGGTACATATCCATCAATCATAAGGATGAAATCTCATAATAAATAGTTAAAGAGAGGGTAATGTATGAATTACACAAAAGAACAGATTAAGCAGGAAGTAAGAGAAAACAAAGTAGAATTTTTATTACTAGAATTCACAGATATGTATGGGGATACTAAAAATGTAGAACTACCGGTAGAAGAATTAGAAATGGTGCTGGAAAATGAAGCAATGTTCGACAGTTCCTCCATTTCCGGTTTTTCTGATATCCAGGAGAGTGACATGTATCTCTACCCAGATTTAGATACATTCCTACTACTTCCTTCTTTGGTTGACGAAGATCGCAGTGCGCGCTTCATTTGTGATATCTACAAGCCAGACGGCACTCCATTCGAAGGAGACCCTCGTTATATCCTTAAACGTGCGATGCAGGAAGCGGAAGACATGGGCTACACGGTAAACGTTGGTCCAGAACCAGAATTCTTCCTATTCAAGTTAGATGAAGATGGTTATCCCATCCGTCAAATGAACGACCGCGGCGGATATTTCGATGCATCTCCGAAAGACAAAGGGGATAAAGTACGCCGCGACATCGTCCGTACACTTAAAAAGTTCGGATTTGAAATGGAAGCTTCCCACCATGAAGTGGCTATGGGTCAACATGAAATCAACTTCCGTTTCGATAACATGCTGAAAGCAGCAGATAATATCCAAACATTCAAAAACGTTGTTAAAGATATTGCTACAAACCATGACTATCATGCGACATTCATGCCGAAGCCGATCGCTGGTGAAAACGGTTCTGGAATGCACTGCCACCTTTCCCTATTCCAAAACGGGGACAGCGCATTCTATGATGAAGATGCAAAAGATGGCGTTTCTAAAACAATGAAACAGTTCATCGCAGGTATCCTTCATCACGCTCGCGGAATCGCGGCAATTACGAACCCGAACGTAAACTCTTACAAGCGCCTTGTACCAGGTTACGAAGCACCAGTTAGTATTGCATGGTCACACTCTAACCGTAGTTGTATGATGCGTGTACCGACTACACGCGGGAAAGGAACTCGTTTTGAAGTCCGTAACCCGGATCCGACAGCAAACCCTTACTTGACGCTTGCTGTTCTGATCCACGCTGGTCTTGACGGAATCCGTAATGAGATGGACGCTGGTGAAGCGGAAACTCGTAACCTTTATGAAGTAAATGATGGCAGTGTACCGACACTTCCTACAAACTTGAAAGAAGCTCTATCTTCTTTGAAGAAAGACGAACTGCTTATGAACGCTCTTGGCGAGCACACTTCCAAAGTGTTCATTGCAGATAAAGAAGAAGAATGGTCCGAGTACTCCTTGCAAGTCAGCAAGTGGGAAATCGACAAGTATATGAACAAGTAAAAATATCAAAGAGCAGCGCTCCGCTATGGAGTGCTGCTTTTTTTGTTGAAGCTGCATTGCTTGCACGCGGGTCGACTTCTTGTGTGCGACTGCTCTTTTTGCGCGCGACTGCCTCTTTTTGCGCGCGACTGCCTCTTTTTGCGCGCGACTCTTCATCCTTAAGACGGATGAAGAGTCTGATTATATTCCATACGTGCTAACTCTTTATCATCGCCCAATAGAAAAGAGATGCCGGATTTGGCATCTCTTTTCTTCACTTCATGGCGTTTGGACCATGTAACATTCGGTTCGTTCGATGGGTGCCGTAGCGATCTTTCAGCTCCAACCGTTTTCGCTCCCGTTTCAACTTATTGTAGCTTTTCAGTCGTGCTTCATCAAGGTCACCTGCTTCTATCGCCTGTAACACAGCACAGCCGGGCTCCTTGTCATGCTTACAATCTCTGAATTTACAATTGACACTTACGGTCTCAATATCTGAAAATGCCTTGTCGACATCTTCCTCTTTTCCGCCCCAAAGCTGTAACTCCCTCATGCCTGGTGTGTCAATGATGAACGTACCATTCGGCAGCTCGAACAATTCACGGTGGGTCGTCGTATGGCGTCCGCGATCGTCCTCTTCCCTGACACCTTGCGTAATTTGAATCTGGCTGCCTAAAAGATGGTTGATGAGCGTTGATTTCCCTACTCCTGATGAGCCGACAAGAGAAATAGTTTCGCCTGGATTTAATTCGCTCCTAAGTTCTTCCACCCCATCTCCTGTCAAGCTATCGATAGCATAAACAGGAATCCCTGGTGCTACACCTTCAACTTCAGCTATTCGAGCAGAGAAATCTTCACACAGGTCTTTTTTCGTACAGACAACGACAGGGCGTGCACCACTTTCGTAAATTTGCTCGGCATAGCGTTCAATCCTCCGCAAATTGAACTCCTGTGTTAGTGCCGTAACAATAAACACAGCATCAACGTTAGCTGCAATCACCTGTTCTTTGTGACTGCCGCCCGCCTGTTTCCGCGACAAAACTGTTTTCCTCTGCAATACTTGATGGATTTTCGCTCGTTCCCCATGATCATAGGGTTCGAAAACTACCCAGTCCCCGACCGCTGGATAGTCGCTATCAGATGCAGCCATATGATGGAACCGCCCGGAAACTTCTCCGTTCCTTTCACAAGTATCATCGCCCACCACGTACAAGCCATGCGTCAGCCGAGTAATTCGACCAACGCTTTGTCCTGCCTGTACTTGTGTACTAAAAAAATCTTTAAAATCATTCCGTTTCATATTATTCCTCCTGAGTTTTGGAGGACGTTAAGAGTGATGTCCTCCGTGATTCGATCGATTGTTTTGGATAGAAATCATTACATTTGCCATAAAACATCACTCCTGACTTTTTAGTTACTTATAGTATACCAGAAATATTTGTAAGGGAATCAGTCAAACGCCCTTTTTTCATGAATAACCGTTTCATGGCCGCCGGGAAAGTGCAAATGAAACCAACAACCAACCCTCAGCACCTTTTATACCCAGCCTGCTGCACCGTGAAAATTTGTGAGACTCGTCCTCACTTTTAATTTAAGATGCTTATTCAAGGCATGACTGGAAACGCGAGATTAAGGAATCATGTTCCTCCCTGGGCAAGGAATAACTTTTTTGCACAATCCTTGATCCAAATGAATAAACTTAGTTGTTAAAGAATAGTTTTAGTATTATTGACAGGTTTTGAGCGCAATTAATCGGGGTATTCATATTTTTAAATAAAACATAAACAGCCAAAACTAGACGGTTTTTACGGTTGAAACGATTAGGCCAGCATGCTAGTATTTATAATAATATAAATATTCTGAAAATATCAGAAAGGAGAATAACAATGGAGCTAGTTGAACTTTACCCGTGGCTTATACCGAGCCTATTACTGGTGACCGTGGGCACATTGATTGGATCTTATTTCAGTTTCAAAAATGAAAAATATGTGATGATGATGGGAATCGGCATGGTTCAAACCTTTATCAGCACGCTTCTAATCACAAGCGTAGGGTCGATATTATTCGGTATTGGTTTGACACAATTTTACTTAGGGATCGTCAATACGAAAAGGGTGAAAGCTATGAGTCATGAGTAATCATGATCTTATAGGTCTTTCACCCTTTTTTCTATATACACACACAAATGGCCAATGGTCGGAAATCGATCGAATACATCTTCATTAGTGAACTCTTCTATATCCTTCGGTGGAAGATTCCAATGGCGAATGAGAGCTGCAAAGGACTCTAAGAATTTCTCCCTGTCATTCCGATATACGTTTTTCAAAAGAACATTCGTCGTCATGTGTTCTCGCGGATAGTCATAGGTTTCTTCCATATACATCTGTACATAATATACGACACTTCTGTAAATAGCTACAACCACCCGGGGATCCTCTTGCTCCTTCTCTTTTTTTCTCTTTTGAAAGGCCTTAAAATCGTATATTTCCCCCACTCGCCCCCACCTCAATCTTTTATTTATAGATTAATATTTCTTTATCTTCGGCTAAATTCCTTCAAATTCAACAATAATCTTTATAAAAGTTTTACGCTCATGAATAAACACTCCATGTGGTATCCTGTTATAAAGCGCTTATTTCAGTGGAGGTTTTGTTATGTGTAAAAGGAAATGGTTGTTGTTTTTATTCATTATATTTGTCGCCGGATGCAATGCTAATGCGGAGGCAGAAGGACCAACAGAAGTAGTTCCTGTTGAAAATGGAGAAATAGAGATTAAGGCAGAGGATCAAACATCAGAAAAAGAAAAGAAACTGCAATTGACCATTGAAGAGGAATCTTATCCGTTCCTTTATAAAGACTTTCCGATTTTATCCCAGTATGTACATAATTACGATCGACCAGAGGAAAAGCTTCGTCAACTCCCCTTCACGAGAATCAAGGATGACCGCTACCTTGTCGAATTTGCCTGCCATGAAAACAGGTGCTCTCACCTCATGATTGATTTTAAGGAAAAGCATTCCTTTTTAATGAGTGATCTAAGTACACTGATAGAAAGCCAAATTTCACCGGATCAACAGTTTATCGCCTTTTTATTTGAACGAACACAGGAAGACACAAAAAAACATCAGCTGATCGTCATGGACCTGGATCGATTAACACCAGTGGAACTAGAAGCTGGAGCGGACCACCTATTACCTAAACCGAATCAATACCAATACACGATACAATCTGTTACCTTTATGGATGAAGAAAAACTGAAAATCATTAGTGAGGATCCAATGGCTGACGGGGAGAACAAGGAATCAATCTCATCGCTGTGGGTCTATCAATAGGAGGTATTCGATATGAACCAAACCATAGAAACGCTCTTGAACCACCGCTCCATTCGCAAATTCAAAGAGGAGCCTATTACAGAAACCCAGTTGGATACGATTATTTCTGCAGCACAGCAGGCCTCCACTTCCAGCTACATGATGGCATATACGATCATGGGCGTGACAGACGAAGCGAAGAAAGCCAAGCTCGCAGAAATTACCGGACAAGGGTATGTCAAGAATAACGGACACTTGATGATCTTCTGTGCAGACCTTTACCGACATACCCTCCACGCTACACCGGAACAATATGAACAGATGCTTTCAAACCTGGAAAACAGTGAACATTTTCTCGTATCAGCGATCGATGCAGCACTTGCCGCCCAAAATGCAGCAATTGCGGCTGAATCGATGGGGCTTGGTATTTGTTATATTGGAAGTATTCGCAACCAATTGGACAAAGTCGATGAAATTCTCGGCCTGCCGAAACATGTCATTCCGCTCTTCGGAATGGTTTTAGGCGTACCAGACCACCAGCCAGACAAAAAACCGAGATTGCCAAAACAAGCGGTTTATTTTGAAAATGAATACAATCGGGAACATCATGCGGAACTACAGGCTTTCGACCAAACGATTGCAGAGTACTATCAATCACGGCAAACAAATACCAGGAACGATTCCTGGACAGACCAAATGTTGCGCCGTTTCACCAACCCGATGCGCATGGACGTCACAGGCATCGTGAAAAAGAAAGGCTTCAACAAGCAATAAGGAGCATCCAATTATGTATGAAACCATCGCCCTCCATTTGAGAAGCTCAGAAAACATCGTCGTCCTGACTGGTGCCGGCGTCTCTACCGCAAGTGGCATCCCTGATTTCCGCTCGAGTGAAGGTCTCTGGACGGAAGATCATTCACGAGAATATTATATGTCGAGCGATTACTTTTTCCATGATCCCGAAGATTTTTGGAAAAAATATAAAGCGATTTTCCGTATGAAGCTTTTGAAAAATTACCGCCCTAATACTGTCCACCGTTTTATCCAGGAGTTGGAGTCCGAGGACAGGAAAGTTTCTGTTATTACACAGAATGTAGATGGTCTCCATACACTTGCGGGCAGTTCAAAGGTGCTCGAGTATCACGGAACATTGAACCGGTCGAGCTGCCCGACTTGTGGTCGATCCTATTCCCTGGATGATGTAATGGCAGTCCCGGTTCCTGTTTGCAGGGATTGTGGAGACATTCTCAAACCAGACGTCCTTCTTTTTGGCGACCTGATTACGGCACATGACGAAGCGGAAGAGATAATCGAAAATGCTGATTTACTGGTAGTCATGGGGACCTCCCTTTTCGTCACACCATTCAACCTGCTTCCCTATCTCGCATTTGAACAGGACCATACAACGTCAATGATCATCAACAATGAACCGACAGATAAAGACCACCTTTTCGATTACGTTTTGCATGAAGACCTGTCGGAAGCAGTCCGAAAAATAGAGAAGCATCTCAAATAAAAGCAGCCACCGCCTCTCAAAGCGCGGTGGCTGCTTTTTCCATAATCTGTATGACCTGGTGCACCAAATTTTGGTGTACCAGGTCATACAGTTTTTCCCAATTCAGATCATGCCTAATTTTTTAATTAGCGGTTTCAATGTCAGTCCCTGTACGATTAATGAAAACAGGACAACAGAAAAGGTGAGCAATAACACTTGATCTCTTCCGGCAAAATCCATCGGCAGACTTAGAGCCAGAGCTACAGACAAACTACCGCGTAAGCCGCCCCAGTTGATCAGCAAGCGCTCTTTGGACGAAAGCTCTTGGACCCATCCGGTGCCTAGGTACACAGCTATGGTGCGTCCCACTAAAACGATAAGGATGGCCCCGACGATAACGCCCCAATTACCTGCCAGATCAATATTTCTGATTTCAAGACCGACCATCAGGAAAATCAATGCGTTCGCGATTAACGTGACTGAATCCCAAAACGTATTGATGTTCGTTTTCGTCTCCTTCGACATCCCGATCTTCGCACCATAATCTCCAAATACAAATCCACCCACAACAACAGCAATCACACCCGACGTATGGAAATGTTCTGCAATAAAATAGCTTCCGAAAAACAGGAGCGCACTGAAAGCGACCTCAAGAGGATAATCATCAAATACCCGAATCACTTGAGAGAAGAAATAACCGAGTACAAGACCTACGAGCGCGCCTCCTATGGCAAACTTAAGAAACAGGAACACACCGCTTCCTAAACCTGCCCACCCCATTTCCATGTAGGTCAGCAAATAAATGCTGGCAATCTTAAACAGCACCACCGCGATGCCATCATTGAAAAGAGATTCCCCTTCCATGACGGTCGACATTTTTTGTGGGACTCCGAGAGATTTAAAAATCGACAGTACACTGATCGGGTCTGTCGCACTCATCAGCGCAGCAAACGTAAACGCGACCGCCAAAGGTAAATCCAACAGGAAATATGCCGCGGTTCCGATGCAGATGGAAGATACGAATGTTCCTACAAAAGCTAAGCCGAGTACTGTTTTCTTTTGTGAGAAAAGATGATGGAATGGCAGCTTCAATGTCGCATCTCCGAGGAGAATCGGAAGAAACAAGGATATAATGGTCGCCTGAAACACTTCCGATTGAGTGATATACCTCTCTGCATCCTCGATGATCGGCAACTCCGTTAAACCAAGGACTAACCCAACTAAAACCAGTGCGATCGAATCGGGTTCTTTGAGCAGTTTTGCGATGGCGATAACAGAAACTGAAATCGCAAGAAGTAACAAAATTTGAATGAACACATCATGAAATCCATGCATAGGATGACCTCCATTGTAAGATGACAAATATAGTCATTCCCTCATTGGAAACAATCTACCCATGCACTTGCATTTACAAACCACTTATAGGAGATGCCATGAGCCACCACCAAAGATTCACCTCCTAAAATATGTAAGACCTGGTACACCAAATTTTGGTGTACCAGGTCTTACATATTATCCCAATTACTTTCTAAGAATAAAAAAAGCCCAGAGAACAGATTCTCTGAGCTTTCTTTCTATCCGTATAGGCTGACTGTTTTCTTCGATTGGGACGTTTGCTCCTGCCCCATCAGATCGTAGGTGATCAAGGCCGGGCGATGAGTACGGGGGTCTGTAACGATCGAAGCATCAATGTTGAATACACGCTTAAGGACCGAAGAAGTCATTACTTCATGTGCGGTTCCTTCTTTGACAATCGTTCCATTATTCAATGCGACCATATAGTCAGCGAACCTTGCCGCATGGTTTAAATCATGCAAAACCATCACGATCGTCCGCCCCTGTTCACGATTCAACTTTTCCAGCAATTGCAAAACCTCAAGTTGGTGGGCTAGATCCAGATAGGTTGTCGGTTCATCCAACAACAACAACTCCGTTTCCTGCGCAAGCGCCATCGCGATCCAGACTTTTTGCCGCTGGCCGCCTGATAATGCGTCAATCGGCCGCTCTGAAAACGGAAGCACACCTGTGACGTCCAGGGCCCAATGGATGATTTCCCGATCTTCATCCGTCAATTTCCCAAACCCTCGTTGATGAGGAAAACGTCCATATGAAACAAGCTCATAAACTGTAAGTCCATTCGGAGCTTTTGGAGTTTGCGGGAGCACTGCCATCTTCTTGGCAATTTCTTTTGTTGATTCTTTATGAATCGCTTTTCCGTCCAAATAGACGACACCATTCTTCGGTTCAATGAGACGAGACATCGCTTTCAGAATCGTCGATTTTCCGCATCCGTTTGGTCCGATAATCGTGGTGACGTTTCCTTCAGGAATATGCAGATTCAAGTCTTCAACAATTTTGACCTCTCCATAGCCAACTCCTAAATTATTCATGGACATTCTCACCATCACCGAGCACCTCGCCTTTTCTATTTATATTGTATGTATGTTATATATGACAGTAATAATCATTCTCATTTATATTATAACGAAAAAAAAGGATCCGTCAACCTTATTCGACGACTCCTCCGTTAAATATTTCACAATTATGAATCCTTTAGCGTAACCGAAAAATATTGAAACCAAAACCGGAATTCATCAAAGAATATCGACGGGGAAAGCTCGAAATTCTCAAAAAAGTCCTCCAGTTCATCCATCTCTACCTCATCAAATAAACCTGTTACATACAATGGCGTCCGGAAGCGTCTATACATTTCGTCATGACCATACTCACTAAACACCTCTTCCATTTGTTCCTCTGTCATCCTGCCCCTCCTCTTATATGTACGTACTACCATTCTGACGTCCGGATACTTTCTCTATACATCAGAAAAGTTTAGAGGAGAGTATTTCTCTATGGCACATCGATTTTTCACAATCCATCTTTACCTAAAGCCAACATCACCGTCTGCAAAAACATCCCCAGCTTTAAATGAGAAATAAATTCTTCTGCTAAGAAAATACCTCTCAGAAACAAGGGGCCAGGATCCCGGATCAGGATGGAATCTGGACTGGCCATCCAACCCTTTCTCCCAAGTAAAAAGCCCCTCCACAGGAAGGGGCTCACGTTATGGAGACAATGTTAGCACTTCTCCACTCGCATGATCTGTTGACGTCGTATGGTACCTTCCTTCCACCCAGTCTTCCAACTGATCATGATACCAGTCACTGCGAAAATGTCCTGATTGTCCAGGACCGACAACATGATACGCTTCCCTCGTGTCGGCCATATCTATGACGAAGCGCCAGGAAGCCCCGTGGTTGACGAGACCGTCCGTCTTGAAGCCAGCAGCCCTTACCGTCACCCTGCTCCCACTGACTGGATAAGGATCGCCAGGGTTGAGGAACCGCTCAAGAAAACCGATGCTTGATAGCGGGTGGGTGAATTCGACCGCATGAAAATCTCCCCACGCCCAAGCATCCGGATCATCGCCGAACTGTTCGCTCACTTCGGAAAGCGTCTTCCGGTAAGCCTCTGTCACGACCGCTTCCATTCCTCCCGCTTTTTCCATCCATAAAGAATCTTCCCCCATTCTCAATAATTCATCAGTCGTTTGGCCCGAGCCTTTGAAAAACTTTCTCATTGAGTCAGGGAGCTCTTCTCCATACAATTCCTCCTGGATATTGGACATCCATTTATGGAAAACGAGCGGCTGCGGGAGATTACGATCATCTTCCAAATTCCATTCTTCCATTTTAGCAAGCACTTCTCTTTCCAAATCGGATTCTGCCTTTGTTTGTTCCAGCAATAGTGGCATGAATTCTTCTGCCTGCAAATTCTTCACATCCATTTGCATGGCTTGAAAATCTTCCGCTCCTAAATCATTTTTCCCCTCCAACATCTCAGCGATCCGTTGATACCGATAAGGCTGAGCCCAATTATGACTTATGTGATAAGGGTAATCATCACTTGTGATTTTGTTATTCGCTGTTGCGACGAATCCTTCTTCCGGATTGACGACCCGTGGCAGTTCGTCAAAAGATATAAAACCCTTCCATTCGTCTTCTTTCTCCCATCCTCTCATAGGCAGCAGAGCATCATCAGGGTTGTCATAAATCGGAATTCGCCCATTCGCTTTATAAGCAATCGTCCCGTCCTTGCTGGCAAAAACGAAATTTTGCGCAGGTACGAGGAATTTTTCTAACCCTTCCTCAAACGACTCCCAGTCTTTCGCACGGTTGATTTCTAATACAGCCTCAAGCTCTGTTGTTGCATCAAGCGCCGTCCACCGTAGAGACATCACGTTCTCTCCACCTGTTTTCCCGGCATATTCACTGATGACAGGGCCATGCCTCGTTTCGACAACCTCAAGCTCGACCGTCTCCCCATCTTTGACTCCAATCGTCTCCTTCACCACATCCGCTTCTTCCCACTCTTCTTCATATAAAAATTGGTGCGGGTTCTCCGGGTTCCTTTTTTCAAGGTAAAGCTGCTGCACGTCAGGACCGACATTCGTCACGCCCCATGCAATGTCGTCATTATGGCCTAAAATGATCCCCGGCGTTCCTGCAAAAATGACTCCCGACACCTGATAACCGGGAGCATCAAGGTGCATTTGGTACCAGATCGATGGGGTAGCCATTCCTAAGTGCGGATCATCCGCAAGCATCGGCGCACCAGACAGCGTCTTTTCCCCACTTACGACCCAGTTGTTGCTGCCATTGAATTCATGCGGCAAAACGACGTTGGCGAAACTTTTTTCTATATCGACACTTGCTTCAGTTAAAACTGTCGGTGCTCCTTCTGGGTAGGTCGGAAATAGTTCATAAGCTTCCTCTTCCGGAAACTCCTGCAAGAGATAATAGTTGAATGCTTGACGCTCCCAATGCCCACCAAGGTCAAAAGCCATGTATTTGCCGATTGTCACGGAATCGAGCGGTGTCCATGGCTCCGGATCGATCGCCATCATGGCAAACTCCGGTGATAACGGCTCATTCTCTATGAAAGCATTGATTCCATCCGCAAAAGCCTGCAGACGATCCACACTTTCATCGGAATAGACAGCAAGCGATCTTTCTGCCGCTCTCCGCAAACCCAATGTACGGAAATAACGATCTTGATCCACTGTCGCTTCCCCGATCACTTCACTCAACCGGCCGGACGCCTGTCGTCTTGCAAGTTCCATTTGAAAAAGACGATCCTGCGCCTGTACAAACCCTTGTGCCATAAACAAATCCAGCTCATTCTCTGCTTTTATATGCGGCACCCCTTCGTTATCTCTCGTTATCGTTACAGGTGCTGACAACCCATCCATTTGCACTTCCCCACTAGTTTCCGGCAGACTCCTCGGTGTGTAAGCGTTTACAAAAACAACCGTACTAACAATCAATAATACGATGATGCCGATTGTCCACCAGGCAGCCTTTTTCCACCGCCGGCCCGGGCGTTTCTCTTGATCTAGCTTTCTAGCCGTTTCCATACCCCCACCCTCTCCACTTTTTTCTATTATATCTCATTTTCGAGAAATAAAGAGCAGGTTCCTTTATGATTAGGAAAAATTTCAAACGGGTATTACACCTATGTGCTTGAATTAGGAGGTGCGATAAATGGAAAAAATAAAAATTAGTAATACATCAATGGAAGCAAGCCGCATCGGCCTCGGAACATGGGCGATTGGCGGCTGGATGTGGGGCGGAACGGATGAAGAACAATCTATCAAAACGATTCATTCCGCCCTCGATACAGGAATCAACCTGATTGACACGGCACCGGTTTATGGATTCGGACGCTCCGAAGAAATCGTCGGTAAGGCTGTGGAACAGTACGGCCGTCGTGAAGACCTGCTCCTTGCAACAAAGGTCGGCATGGATTGGAATGAGGATACTGTGTTCCGTAATGCCAGTAAAGAACGCATCCACAAGGAAGTCGAAGATTCTTTACGACGCTTAAAAACAGACTATATCGACATTTACCAAGTCCATTGGCCAGACCCGATAACACCGATTTACGAAACAGCAGAAGCTTTATCTTATCTCTATAAACAAGGCAAAATCCGCGCAATCGGTGTTAGTAATTTTTCTCCTGAACAGATGGACATTTTCCGGGAAGCCGCTCCATTGCACACACTACAACCGCCTTACAACTTGTTTGAGCGGGACATCGAAACAAAAACATTGCCTTACGTGCAGGACCACGATGTGACGACCATCTCCTATGGTTCCTTATGCCGCGGTTTACTATCTGGAAAAATGTCCACGAACCGCGAATTCGAAGGAGATGACTTGCGAAATAATGATCCGAAATTTCAACAGCCACGCTTCAAGCAATACTTGAACGCGGTTCAGGAACTCGAACAGCTCGCGGAAAACCGTTTCGGAAAAAGTGTGTTGCAGCTGGCAATCCGCTGGGTTCTCGACCAGCCAGGCTCTGGCATCGCTCTCATGGGCGGTCGTCGACCTGATCAACTGAACCCTGTAGAAGAAATCGACAACTTCGAAATCGACGAAAAAACGATGCATGACATTGACGAAATCCTGCTAAAGCATATCAATGACCCCGTCGGTCCAGAATTCATGGCTCCCCCGGACAGACAGGATTTAGGAATGAAATAAAATAGACTCAAACAAGGATCCTCGTTACCGGGGATCCTTGTTTGTGTTTGTGCAGTAAAATCGGTGCCTGACCCCCACCCTGCTAAAGGGTTAACGGGGTGGGGGTCAGGCACCACAGCAAGGCACCACACCATATTCACCTTATAAAGTTTAGAAACTTTTATTCCAGTCAATCGTATAAAGGAAAGATCGCTAATTTCAGGAGGGAAGCTTTAATGGATATACTTATATGGGTCCTTATCATCGCCTGCTTTATCGCGAGTTTTGCGAGCGTCATCTTTCCGCTCATCCCCGCCCCACTCGTGTTATGGATCGGGTTTCTCGCGTATGCGTTTTTCATAGACGGCAGTGCTTTGTCCATCTTTTTCTGGATCGGAGCCGTCGTGCTCACCGTTCTGCTCATCGTATCCGATATCATCGCCAACAGTTATTTTGTCAAACGCTATGGTGGCAGTAAATGGGGCGAACGCGCGGCGGCCATCGGTGTCATCGTAGGCTCGTTCATCATTCCACCGCTCGGTATTTTAATCGTACCGTTCGTGCTTGTCATCATTGTTGAATTAGTTCAAAAGAGAGCCAACAATGAGGCATTCAAAGCGGCAATAGGATCACTGTTCGGATTTCTCAGTGGAACCTTGGCAAAAATCGTCATTCAGCTGATTATCATTATTTGGTTCTTCTTGGATATATAGGAGGTCCAAAAAAAGCAACAGCAGCACATCCGGAGGAAAGACATCCAGGTGTGCTGCTGTTTTGGAGTTTGTAGTGACATTTGAAATCACCAATATTTACCGGCGATTTCCTGGAAAAGTATCAGCACAGATTAAAAATGCTAATGGATAGGTGAAAAACCAGTGGGGAATCCTCTTATCGTAAAGAATCAAAATCGAGATATCCCTTTATTCTTATCACCTGTTTGTTTCATCCCTCTTAGCCCCTCACTTTTTAGTTTCAAGTGCTTTTTTATCTACTTTTAATGCTTTATTAAAAGAGTACATCATAAGTAGCATGATGATCGAGAACGGAAAGGCTGCTGAGATTAATGCATTCTGCAAGGCCTGCAATCCACCTGTATAGAGGAGAACAGCAGCTGTTGACGATTGAGCAATCCCCCATGCGAATTTGACCGACCTATTTGGATCTAAGGAACCATTTGTCGTCTGCATCCCTAATACGAAGGTGGCTGAGTCGGCGGATGTGATAAAGAATGTCGCAATTAATGTCATAGCTATCAGTGATAACAGAGTGCTGAATGGAAATTGATCAAATAACCCGAACAACATTTGTTCAGGAGCCAGGCTGGCAAGGTCGATTCCTGCATCCTGGATAGATATCGCCGTACTTCCAAAAGCCGAGAACCATAAAAAACTAATAAGAGAAGGTACGAGTAAAACGCCAGAGATGAATTCACGAATGGAACGTCCTCTTGAGATACGGGCGATGAAAATACCGACAAATGGCGACCAAGCAATCCACCAGGCCCAGAAGAATACCGTCCAGTTCTCTACCCATTCCTGTCTTTCTTCATTATTTGGTGCAATTCGTAGACTTTCTTTCGGTAATGTTTGAACATAAGCACCAAGCGAGTCTACGAACATATTCATAATATAGAGGGTTGGACCGATGATCAGCATGATTACAAATAAAAGAACAGCTAGTCCCATATTGGCATTGCTTAAATATTTGATACCTTTACTAACCCCAGTATAGGCTGAAATCATATAAAGGACGGTGACGACAGCAATAATCAGCAATTGGATCCCAAAGCCTTCGCCGATTCCAGTAAGATAGGTGATTCCTCCGTTGATTTGTGCAGCCCCGAACCCAAGAGTTGTCGCTACACCGACAATGGTCGCAAAAACGGCGATTATATCTACCACTGCTCCCCAAGGTCCTTTCATCTTCACTCCAAATACCGGCTCCAATGTAGCACTTATCAGACCTGGTGCTCCACGACGGAATTTAAAGTAGGCTAAAATTAAGCCGACAATGGCATAGATGGCCCATGCATGGATTCCATAATGGAAAAAAGTAATACTCATGGCATCCCTGAGCGCTGCTGGTGAACCTGGTTCAGCGTAAGGAGGATTTACGATATATTGCTGCAAAGGAGCAGCAGCACCATAAAACACTAAACCAATCCCCATCCCTGCACTGAACAACATGGCAAACCATGTGGCATAACTGAAATCCGGTTTCTCTCCCGGTTTACCTAATTTCATTTTTCCGTAAGGACTGACGATCAAGTATATGCAGAAAATAACAAATACCGTAACTATCAACAAATAATACCAGCCAAAATTGATGGAGATAAAAGATTGAATGTTGCTTGTTACTTCCTCTAGCACTTGGGGTAAAATAGATCCAGAAAAAATCATAAGGATCGTAATTGCGAGTGAAATCCAAAACACTGATGTAACTTGCTTCATAGCCTTCACCTTTCCAATCCAAGAGATTACAACTTATATTTTCCCCCGGCAGGAAGTTTTATTACTTAATAGGAGCAGGGAGCAAAAACCGCTTTTTCCTGATCGGAATCAGAGACGTGGATTACTTCTATTTTTCAGGAGTGAAGGGTATTTGATAAATATTAGCTTAAGAAAGAGGTATGATTAGATCTTCCTCTTTTTTCAACAAAAAAACCGCCCTATAAAAAGGCGGTAACGTTAACAAGTTCTTCTTTTCTTAACCGGACTCAGAAGGAATCCGTCTTAATCTTTCTCCAGGATAACAAGGGAAGATACCATTGGTACCAGCCCAACAGGACTCTGAGATACAACCTTCCATCCCTCTTGAAGTAGTTGATTTAATTCACTTAAGTTATTCTTTTTATCCGATTGATAATGAACTGTGATTGCCTTCTGCATCCCTACACCTCCTCCACACCTACATCTTTACGAACCAGTGCTTATATCGTTTCATTTCCTTTTTTTATCGCGAACAACCAGTCTTTCATATAACTGCCTATTTTCGGTGACTACCCGGGACGTGGATTTTAATAAAACTCCAAGATTTTCAGATTAAAAATTATGCCCCTTCAATCAAATCCCGCCGCTTATAACCAAGGAAACCGATGACCATTAAACTAATGCTGATCACGGTTATCATAACAAAAATCACTGTATCAAAATCTTCCAACGGCAATCGAGGTATCCAGCTTTGGATGGCTGTTTTTGAAAACCATTCCGGCAAGTCTATTATCCCTCCGAAGTAGTTGATCAAAAAAGAATAGGCAAGATAAATATACACCACTTTACCTAGTTTGGGTGCCCAACCGAGAGCTAATGCCGCCATACCAGTAAAGAATAATACGGCCGGCGAGAAGTTGAAGCCAGCTGCAAGAAAGTCCATCACACCCATCGTTGATTTATCCCCCATGGTTGCGATGGCCGTACCCCCAAGACTGCCTGCCGCTAATAAAATCCCCCCTAAGCCTGAAATAATAGCTAACCCAATAGTGGTCCAATAGAATCGACTTCGGGTAACCCTTGTGGCATATAGCTGACTCAGGCGTGATCGGCTTTCTTCACCGAAAAGTTTATTTACAAGGACGATCGGTAAAATGGAAACTAACCCAATCATCACCACCATGATCGTGCCAGTGAATGATTCTTCCAATGAAGCTCCAGTATCTGAAAACATCTGCCGTACCATTTCACTACTCTCCACAAAGGTTTGCATGTCACCATAAATGGAGCCATACGCTGCCCCCATCACAATAAAAGTGATCAGCCAGCTAATCATTACACCTTTGTTAATCTTTATAAGTAAACCGCGGACAGACAATAAAGATCGCCTCGCCTTTTCCCGTCCTTCTCTCTCAGGAAGATAGCCGGCTCCCATATCGCGAGCGCCTTCAAGTACAAAAGCAACGGCCATCATGATTAAACTGAAAATAACGGCGAAAATAAGTGGGATCCAGTTATTTTCCGTAAAAGGATAAGTTAAATAGGTCCATCCCATAGGATTCATCATGGACAGATCCACATTGGAGACATCAGTTCCTGCACGAATAATATAAAGAAGCCCTGTTATGCCAAGTGCTGAACCTGTCGCACCTGAAGAAGCAGGCATTATCTGAGACATAACCAGAGCAATTCCGGCACCGATAATCCCGGCCATACCGATAGAAGCCCCGAACAAAAAGGACCCTTCCACTGAAATCGTGTCAGCTCCAAAGCTCATCATTACACTGCTAATAAAAAGGGCTAATACAACGTTAATAAATACAACTTCCAGCATTGTGGCAAGAGAGTTTGCTTGGCGACCGATTTGGAAGGAGCGTACAATTTCAATCAGGCCAAGATCTTCCTCTTTACGTGTATGGCTTACGACGTGTAATACAGAGATGACCATCGCAAATAAACCACAGAACAGTAACATTTCATGCGAATACATAGCCCCCAGAGTATATTCACCAGCTGTTTCAACTGGTGTAGGCCCGACCATAGCTACCATAGCGGGATTTTGCAAAGTTTCGTACATGCCAATCAAGCCCTGGCCTTTGGTGATTTCTTGAAAAGCTGGAACATAGGCTGCCGAAAATAAGCCGAGTCCTAAAACCCACACCATTATTTTTTTCCAATCGCGCTTTAAGTAAAGCAGGAACAGTGTATTCCAACGCGCAAATTTCTCCTCCATTGTAGTTCACCCCCATTCAGACTGTTATCCTTCATAATGACGCATGAATAAATCTTCAAGAGTCGGCGGCACAGATTCAAATTTCTTGACCCCTAGTCTACTTGCTTCTCTTAAAATATCATTCAGGTGTTTATGATCCGCCGAGAATGTCGCTTGATTGTGTTTTTGTTCGAAATCATAAACTCCATTTACATTGGCCATTTCAGCCACATCACCTTCCGTTGTTAAAGTTACGGTAGAACGTGTCAAATGGCGTAATTCATCAAGGCTCCCGGATTCCACGATCTCCCCTTGGCGAATGATGACAACCCTGTCGGCCAAGCGTTCTACTTCACTCAAAATGTGCGAGGACAATAAAATCGATTTACCGGATTGTTTGAGTTTTTCCACCTCTTCCTGGAAAATGGCCTCCATCAAAGGGTCAAGACCAGAAGTGGGTTCGTCAAAAATGTATAAATCTGATTCAGCAGCTAATGCTGCAATTAAACCAACTTTTTGACGATTCCCTTTCGAATACCCTTTGGCTTTTTTCTTAGGATCCAACTCAAAACGTTTAATTAAATAGTCGCGCTTTTGCTTATCTCCCCGGCCATGCAGTTTCAAAAAC
This sequence comes from Halobacillus dabanensis, assembly GCF_900114165.1. Taxonomy (GTDB): domain Bacteria; phylum Bacillota; class Bacilli; order Bacillales; family Halobacillaceae; genus Halobacillus; species Halobacillus dabanensis. Next base: position 100,866 of record NZ_FOSB01000005.1, on the reverse strand, counting down.
AAATCAATAATCTCCCCACCAGTCAAGTTCCCCCACAGGGTGACATCTCCTGGGACATATGAAATGCGTTTGTGAATTTCAAGGCTGTCTTTCCAAACGTCCTTACCGAATATTTCCGCAGTACCGGCATCTCGTTTGATGATTCCCAGTAAAATACGAATCGTAGTCGATTTTCCAGCCCCATTGGGACCAATAAAACCGACAACTTCTCCGGCATTCACCGTGAATTCCATGCCACTTAACGCCTGAAACTTACCGAATGATTTCTGTAAATCCTTGATATTCACAATTTCCGGCATAACACGCACACTCCTTTTTAACTTCTATGAGCTTTCTAACAGGTGTTTCTTGAACTTAATGAATAGTTTTTACATTTTAATATCTCCACCCATTTTTAATCGCCCATATACTATATAATTATCTTTTATTTATAAAAGCTGAACTTCAGTATTTCAGCATAGCTCTTCCATTCTTTAAGATATTGCTCTCCAAACTCACCAATGTTTTCAAAGGAACTTATTTGCTGGATGGCTTTATCTCCAAATCCAAACATTGTCCAATTCAGGATTTCTATTGCCTTTTCGATATCGAGTCCTTCACGGAACTTGGAGTAATCAATATCTTGATAGATAATCTTTGTGCCCCGATCATAGATTGCTTCCACTTTGCCCTTAATAAATTCTTTTACCTCAGTCGATTCCTCTTGCATAGAAGTAGCTAGAAAATCAAATACGTGAGGATATTTTTTGTGAATATACAATTTCTGTATTCCTATATTTTCAAGTCTTTCAAATAAGTCTGTTTCATTTAAATCAATTTGTTCATAAAGCTGTTCGATAATTTGTACACTGTATTCAAATAAATACACGTAAAGATCTTTCTTGTTATTGAAATAATTGAATAGTGACCCTTTAGATATTTGAGCCTCTTTTACAATTTCATTTGTAGAAGCATGATCAAACCCATTTTGCACAAATTCCTTTAGTGCTGCGTTAATAATCAGCTCTTTCTTCTCATCCTTTAATTTATGGAAATTTGAATTGATGGCAATAATCTCCTTTCGTTAGTATTCTGACCAATGTGGTCATTTTAATATTAGCACTAATGACCACATTGGTCAACATACTGGATAGAAGGTCAATTGGCTTTTGATTGAGATTACATATGTATTCTTAAAGCCTGATTTTTACGCAATAAAAAGATCCATTCTCTTTTTGAAAATGGATTCTTTCTAGTAGAGCCCAAAAGCAGGCTCACCTTCTAACGTCCCTTTATCCAGCTGAACTTTTTTAATATCTTCCATTTATTCATACCAACAATGATAAGTTTATCCGATTGGATAGGAAACGATGGTACCTGTACTATCCCTTACCATCTCTTAGTAAGAAAACTTCATCTTCAATTCTTTTGATAGATGACTGTGAAGTAGGGGAAGCTTTAATCGGTATACCTCTTCGGCAACTAGTTCAGCAATTTGCTTCGCACCATTTTCTTGAAAATGTGTATTATCACTTACACCCTCTGGATAATTAGGGTGTTCGCCTTCAGCAAACCACATGAAGAGATCTTTACTTCCTTCTGGTCCAAGTTGATTGTATAAGTCGATACTTCTTTCAGACATGTCGATAACCGGCACTTGTTCTTCAGACCCAAGCTGCTTCATCGCTTCTGGATACTCTCCGTGTGATCGCTTTGCTTGTCCATCTTCTGTAAACCCTCTTCTTTCTACCGACGTTAATAAAACCGGTATAGCGCCTTTTTCACGAGCTCCATCGATATACTGTTTCAAATAGCTTTTGTAAGTTGTGAAGGGTTCTGTATAACGAGCAGGGTCACTTGATTTTGAATCATTATGGCCAAACTGAATGAATAAATAATCTTTCTTTTTAATTTCAGCAAGTATATTGTCTAACTTGCCTTCATCAATAAAGCTTTTGGAACTTCTCCCTGAAGAGGCGTGGTTTTGTACTACAATTTTTTTATCAAACATTGGGTCAAGTACTTGGGCCCATCCTGTACGAGGCGCTCGGTCTTCCCCATAATAAGATGCAGTGGAATCACCCGCTATATAAATGGATACATTATTTTCATGGCTTCCTTCTGTCCCGGAGGATGAATTGGCCAAAGCCGTTCGAGTCCCCCATCCTAAACTGACAAAAATCAATGCAGCAAAAAGTAACATGCCTTTCTTGCGAATTTCTTTCATAGTCTCACTCCTTTTTTAATAGAACATGGTACCTAATTAACCTCAGGAACCCATCCGTCCAGTACATTCTCTACTGTATATTCTTCCGCTTCTTCATCACTTAACTGGTGACGATCCTGGTTTACCACAGCTCCCGGACCAGCATTATTGTACTCATAAAGTCGAGCAGACTGAGGTTGAAATCCGCCCATCTCTGTCCATCCTTCTTGTTTAATGTGTTCGCCGAGCGTACTATCCCTGAATACTACACTAGCTATCGCGGTCGGATTACTACTTGGTTGCCAAGGACGGCCCAGATAAACGGTGTCTTCCGGTGCATCACTTGTCAAATCATTGTTTACAAACAGGAAGCCATATGGTTTATCTACTAATGTACTTGCTGCAGTGATATATCCGTTATTAGATTCAGAGCCTCTATCAAGAGAATGAATGGTGCAATTTTCGAACACAGCTTGAGCTGCACCAAAAATAAAATCGACATCCCCTTCTATATAACTATTGTAGTAATATTGTCTTCCAGCGTTGGCAAGAAGTGTGTCTTGATTGCCCAGGAAGCGTACATTATTGAAAATCAATTTATCACCTGTAGCATTCACAGCCACTGCTTGCTGGTCCTTCACGCCGATTGACTCATCGAAGGAATTTTCAATTGTCAGATTTTCCACCTTTCCATGATCGGCGCGTAAAAAGGCAGTAGCACTTGCAAAAGTTCCTATTTTCCCGCCAATACCGTTGTCTTTTCCTGCATAGTTATCATAGGTAATGCGTGTATCCTGTTCATCTTCCCCTATCAGGGAAATATATGGTTTATTCGCAGGAATATCAATGACTTCGTGATAGACACCGTTGTTAATGAAAATTTTTACTTCTTGCTCGTTATTTTCAGGAACTGCATCAATTGCTTCTTGAACTGTCTCATAATCTCCATTCCCATCCTTGTCTACCACAAGCTTACTTTCTATTTCATTTAATAGTTTTGAATAATCTTCTACCCGCTCAACCTCATCTTCTACCAGGCTTCTGCCTAACTTATCCTTTGATCCATTATTTACTACTTGGGCATATACATGATTTTCAAAGTATCCGGTGGTTTTTGCGGTTTTTAACAGTAAGGTAGCATAACTTCCACCCCATTGATATCCATCTCTTCTCTCTTGTTCAATTTCATGTATATCATGTTTGATGATACCGTCACGCCCGGAAAAGATTGGTTTGTTTGTTCCAATCTCATAAAACCTGTACCATGTTGTTGTGTTGGGGTCTTCTACAAAATATTCGCCTTTTTCGTCTCCACCACTAACATAACGAACACCTACAAGTTTGTTTTTATCAAACCAATCAAGTGCTCCTTTGATCGCATTTCTCATTTCATAGGTCTGATTTGGCCTGGACATTAGGAATCTCACAATGCCCACAGACTCTTTCCCGGAAATAGATGGGTGCTCATAAGCGCGAGCTTTCACAGGTTCATAACTATAAGGATCATGCTGCGCTCCCCAGGCTGTTAGTTTTCCATCTACCTCTACCTGTGCTTTTAGTATATAGTCAACAGCTATTTTCATAGATTCTTCTAACTTCTGATGATAGGTCTCATCAATCACACCCGTATTGAATGGGTACTTTTGATTTAAAATGTCATCAAACATATCTAATACTCGAATCATAGCTTCATCATTAAATGTAACCATATCCGAATAGTTCCCACGCCTAGGAAATACTTGAGCAAAACCACCAGTGTCATATTGTAAATCCATTAAGAAATCAATTCCCTCTTCAGCACTCTTCTTGTAACGTTCATCTTTTGTGGCATAATAAGCTTCTGCAAGAAAATATATTTCTTTTACTGTCGCATCGTTGTCGATGGTGCCTAATTCCACGCCGTCTGCATTCACCCACTCAGATCTGGGTTCTTCCCCATCCCATGAACGGTTATGCTCTATTCCTTTCGACCAGCCGCCATGGTCCATTTGCCAGGTTATAATATTGTTTGCACGTTCAATCGCTTCCTCAACATCACCAGTAAATTCTTCAGGTTCCTCCTCCAGCAGGAATTTCCCCCCCTCAAGTTCATCCAGGCTTCTTAGGAACAAAACCGTATTTCCATATATGTCGGTCCCCATGGCAGCTTTAGAAATTCGCAAGTCTCTATTCAGGAAAGGGGAAAGGCTGTCCCAGTTTCCTTTTGCTGCTGTAATTTTCAAATCGTCCAAATCAAATTCATCGAAAGTACCATTTAATGTCACAGAAATTAAATTTTGCGTTAATGCATCGATACGAGCAATATGAACCTCACCTGTATCTTTATCAGAGACCTTTGTCAATGTTTGAGCAAGCTTTCTTGCCTCTTGCCAAGTCATATCATCTTTAATTCCATGATTGTTTTCACTGTTAGGATTCATGATCCCTTGCTTCGCCAATTTCCCTAACATATTCGGACCTTCTTCCTCTTCAGGCACCATATCTAACAAATCTCCAACAATTAAAGCTAGTTTCTTCTTACTTAATGGTTGGTCCGCCTTTAATTGATCCCACAAAAAATCGGGTACATAATTTTGATCTTTTGCCACTCGTGCAGCATATATTCCCCATGTATCAGCTGGAATCCGGCCAATATCTTGTTTTAGCTCTATATTTTTATATTTTTCGTGGATATCAAAACCGAATGCATTATTTATTAATGCTAGGAATTGATTAAACGTTACCGCTTGACTCTGTTTATTATCAACATCAGCTAATACCCCTAACTGGTACAATTTCTTCATGGTTACCCCATCGATTACTTCGGCTAACGGAGCTTTCTCTGTTTCCACCTCTTCTGGTCCTCCCTCTTCCGGGTGGTCCTGAATACGTAAGTGATCAATATTCCCACCACCTTCTGCCCCAGTAGCTGTTAGTCGGATGACATTCTCCCCTTCCTGTAAAGGAGCATGTATGGTTTGATAGTTCCATGTTGCCCAGTCCCCTGTTGGTGGAAAAGGAAGCTCTTCCATCTTTTCTCCATTTACCCTCACCTCAGCAGGACGCTCGCTCCCACCCGCGTGGGCATAACGAAAAACCAGGTAATAATCTTTCTCTTGTGGTAGATTCACTGTCCATTCAATATAACCGCCTGGTACGTTGGGGTTATAGTCTCTAAAGCCATCTCCAGTAAAACCGGGATGTTTGTTATCAACGATGGTTCCTTCTGCTTCCGCATCCTCCGCCTCATAAGTTTGCTGAATGGAGGAATCATCTTCTTCTGCAAATGCATGTTCGGTAAAGATACTCAAAGCGATACCAAGTACAACCAATAACGCAGTTATAACTCTTCTCAACTTTATTTCTTGTTTTCCTCTCACCATTCCACCTCTCCCCTATTAGTAGTAAATACTGGACTGATTCCTCTTATATAAATTATAACAACGTTGTTATTACAAATTTTGCTCGAATCCATTCATGTATCTTACATTTACCGAGAATCGTCCGTTTCTGCTTCAATATTAGAATGATCTTCTCTATATTGATTAGGGGAAGTTCCTGTTATCCGAGTAAAGACCCGCCATAAATGAACAGGATTAGAGTAACCGATTCGATGGGCAATCTGGTAAATTTTCATGTCAGTTTCCAGCAAAAGCCTTTTTGCTTCATTGATACGTACCGCATTCACATAATCAACGATATTGCAACCTGTTACTTGTTTAAATAGCCTGCTAATATATTGTTCATTCCTATGAAACTGCCGGGATAAAGAAGAAAGTGAAACATCCGATGAGAAGGAATTATTGATATAAGTCACAATTTCAGATATATCTTGGGATCCTTTTCCGTATGTTAAATTAACTTTTCCTCCTGATGACTCGCCCTTTTCTTCTACTATTCTTAGACTTTCAATTAGCAGCTGGGTCAAAAGAGTACGGCCGTACAGGTTCAAGTAGTTTTCCTTGTTTTGATATTCGAAATATAGATTTTGAATGATTCTATTGATTCCCGATTGCTTTGCAACGGGAATTGGCACTACAGGAGGACTGCAATGGAAAAGTTTATGTACTAATTCTTGTTCCGCTTCAGGTAGGAAATCTTCTCTAAAGTTAATTACCATGCGTGCATAGTTTTTTCCTTTCACTTTCCTAGTTTTGTGCATGACATTTTTGGAGATGAGTACCAGCTGATCCTTTTCCACATACCAAGTCTTTCCATTGATTAAATAAACACATTCCCCTTCCAGTAAATAAAATATCTCATAGTCCTGATGTAAATGATAAGTCTTCATTATCTTGTTCGATTTCCAACTATCAAAATAATCTATATAAAATGATTGGTTTCGTAACGATACACTGAATTTATTGTTCATCCTTATCCCCCTTTAGTTTCCAACAAATACGATATATACACTCCAATCACCTTCTAACTAATTAAAATTAAACAAATCATCTCACTAATGCCGAACTGATGTATGACTTTAGTAGTTAGAAAAGATGTATGAAGTATTAGGTCTTTTCTTTGTTGCAGGAATGGTATATTCTTCAATACACAAAATAATACAACCGTTGCCTAAGGAAAAAACACATCAAAAAAAGCTTCTAACCATGGTATCTGCAGTTAGAAGTTTTATAGTATTTGTGATTCCTATTTTTTAAAAGAATTCGAAAAAGGAATAAAGTAATAATACACTTGTGTGATCTTATCTGCTGTAAAGCTCTAAACTTGAAGACTTGATTTCGAGATATCTAAATTTCAACTTAGCTCTATAGTGTTATCTCTTTATAAATCGACTAAAAAAATCGTTAACTTTTTCAACCAGAAGACTCAAAATCGAGATATTTCTACAAGCCCTCTTTCGCCCTGACACCAATAAGTTAAAGAGTGTAAATTATAAATAAAGTAATTTTTTGCTATTATTCATTTGAAGACAGCTGATCTCGATTAACTGCAATAGGTGGTTGTTCCATCCAGCTATTTTCAATCAAAATATTCGCACCTGTTTTTACGTACAAAGAAACATCCATTATACACCGAGCATATAACGCCCCAATATCTTTTCTGCCATTTAAGGAAGCACCATTTGCATATTCCCTAATTTTCATGGAGAACATATCTACTTTATGAAAAACCATCAATTTATCAGAAAATGGTGGGATAGTAGATGATGTGACCAAATGATCTAAAAGGGTAGGAGAAGGCAAATAATCTTCCGTTAATTTTTTGGATAGCTTTTCAATATGCCTTTCATTCAAATTTCTACCACGTTCTAAGAATTTTCTTACTCTGTTTTGTTTAGCCCCTTGGCTAAATCCAAGGATAAGAGCTTTACTTGCGATATCGTTGTTAATATTATCGAATAAATGCGCAATTTCCAGGCCATGAAGTGGTCTTACATTCCCTATATATCCCTTCAAAAAACTTTGCTTATTAACAAAATCAACTTCCTTAGGATTCGGAATGGCGGGTGTATTCATTAACATTCCTTTTGATTTTAAGACGTCATTTGTATGGTTCATCAGTTTGACAACACCATTAAGCGCTTTCACATAGAAATCCCTAATATCTTTTCTAGTTACTATACTTATGGCAGCACTATATAAACTCATCCCTGCTTTTCCTGTATATTGTAAATAGTAAAGGTAAAACTCATCCTTAAATAGTCTAGGTGCATCTAAGTTTACGTCTTCATCTGTTAATCCTACTGGTACGGGAAATCCTCCCCTTTTAAAAATCGTTTTTATGTCTTTTATATAGGTTTCAGTTAAATCCAAAGCATGTTGTAAAACTTTTTTAATATCCTTATCGTCCACATTTTTCAGGTAATAATTAAGTACACATTTAGCCATTGTATTGCCAGTGTATGTGGCCCAAAGTTTCCCCATTTCTCCCGATGTTAAACTTGATATATCAGTATTCATAACATTTCACTCCATCAAATATAATCTTTACCAATAGAATACCTAATTATGAGTAAAAGTATGTACCACCGAATTTTCCATTAAAATATCGTCTCATGAATTAAATATTGAATAATCGCCTCCTATACTTGAATACTTGATTTCGAGGTATTTATAACTGCTTTTTTTATTTAGCCTGCAATAGCTCAACAGCGGATTACCCTTCAATCATTTTAAGATATGGTATATGATTGTCATTCACAATTGCAATGCTTACTGGTGTGTTTGTGTTGTATATCTTAACTCCAACTGGTAATTTATTTGCAGTACCGTTAGTAAAACTACTAGCCTTATCTGTTTGCTTAGTTACTTTTCCTATTTGTTCACCTAATTTATAATCTAGTTCGTCAACCCATTCCACATTCTGAGCATTTGAATAAACAATCCCACCAAGAAGAAATATATCTGCATTTTCATTCTTTAAAAAATCTTTAGGTGTTGGATTGCCTATGGTTTCGCTCTCATTAAAGCTGCTATTACAGCTAGCTAAAAGTAAGAATAAAAAACTCAGTAAAAGTAGGATTTTTGAAAGGTTCATTAGTATCTCCCCTTATACATACGCAGACGTACCAAACCAAAAATAATTACTCATATTCGTTGAACATTTAGGCTTTGTCAGTGAATAAGATTATTTTCCTAATAGACTTACACTCAGTTTTAAGAAGGCGAATACTTTATTGAGTAAACGCCCCCGTTTCGTGAAGACTCGAATCCAAGATACTTTGGATTTGATATTTTCAACTAACACAACCGTCATCAGCCGATGGTTAATTCTAACACTGCGATACCAAAGATTAGAGAGAAATAGCACTGATGTAAACAATTGAGTAATTTCTTGTTTTATTGAGTTACCTATCATCTTTTCACTAAAAAAGCGACCACCCTATTAGATAATCGCCCCTGTTACTTTAAAACTCAGTATCAAGGTATTCTTGAAACGTTATTAACTCTAATCACCCTATTTGCACTGATCGATATTACTTTTTAGTACCATTGGACCTAACTTTTTGGTTTTGGTATTTGAAAGTCTCACTTGTACCTCTACGTTTTCCATATCCGCTGTAATTAGATCAAATCTTCCTGCCCATGTTGGATTAGTTTGTTCAGGAGTAGGGAATAGTCTAAACCTCCAACTTATTTCTTCGCGAATATAGGCAAATCCTTCGTAGCTATCAAAATCTCCATAGTTTGAGGGTTCTGGAAGATGTACAGCAAGAATGCTAATATTAGTGCGAGCAAAACTTGGTGGGAATAGCTGGACTTTGTATACTAATGCCGTTCCTTTTGCATTTATTAAATTTTGATCAACAGGATCTAAAACCATACTGCAGGGCATAGAAATTGCATTTACTTGACTTGGAGACATAACAAGTAAAAAAATAATCATTGCAACCAAAATAAATCGTTTCATAAAACACCTCAACCATTTTGTTTTGGCTATTATCCCCTATTTTAAAGTTATTAATTATTTTGTTTACCTGCTTTAACTGTTTTTTCATAAGTAAAGAAAGAACGACCACATATTGAGTAATCGCCCTTATGCTTATCCTAACAAAATTGACCCGAGATATAAGAAACTATTGGTTTTGGTAATTTCTCTTTGAAATAAACCACTGCTAAGCCGATCAATATATGTACAGCTATAAATAGAACTCCTGTTAGTTAACTCATTGAATGAGACAAAGATATTGAAGAAAAGCCCCCGCTTTTTGAACACTCAATTTCAAGATATTTGTTTGTAAATCACGAATACACAAATACCTATCGTTAAACTATATTGCTATATGCAGTAGCTATCCAAATAATTATTATAATTATTGCTTGCTCATATATTCTCTTTTTAAAATTCCCATAGTAATGATGTCATGCCATTTACCATCTCTAAATAACCCTTCTCGCATTACTCCTTCTTTCTCAAATCCAAGTTTATGATAAATATGTATAGCTCTTTCGTTAAGAGAGAAAACCCTAAGCGAAACACGATGTAGATTTAATTCTAAAAAAGCATATTCAAGTAACATCCTTAAAGCCTCTGTACCATATCCTTTGCCCCAATATTCCTTTTCACCAATATCAATAATACATTCAGCATTTCGATTACCATTATCGATATTTATAAGTGAAGTTACGCCAATTGCAATATTGCTTTCTCTCTCTTCAATGATATAACTCTTAGAAGACGTAGAATTTAGAATAATATTTTCTACAAAACTTCTTGTTTCTTCCAGAGAATATACATCCAATGAAAGGCTTGTTGTTTTCATTACTTCCAAGTCATTTCTCCAAGAATGATACGTTTCAATATCGCTTTCCAGCATTTTTCGAAACTCAAGCGTTTTCGATCTTAACATACAAATCATCCCCTTATATTATAAAGACTCTTATCGGGCAAAACTGCCCATTACACTTTTAACATACTTTAACAGGAAAATATATAACACCGGGCATTTCCGCTTTCAAAGCTGCCGGATCAACATGCCATTCGTCCTTTTTTCTATATTTCTTCTTCTTCCACTCCTCTGTTTTCTTTTCGATCACTTCATAATTTCCACGTCACTAAAGCTTGCATCAACAGGGCAACAAAGCCGTGAACTTTATGACTGCATTTATTTATTATTCCTTGATTACGGATCCTTATCTGGTCGCATTAAAAAGAACGTTTGGATACCACACCAAACGTTCTGCCCGTTGTATTGCACCCCATTAATGGAATGGTTTAAGAAACTATTATAAACATATAAATATTTTATCCGTCCCCTTAATATAAATGGCTTCTTAATTTATCAAGATATTTTTTTGTAGCAGGGTGAAGGATGTATTGCTTATTGTTTTTCCATTCTTTTTCGTATAACGCTACTCGGTAAAAGTAACCATTATATTCATAAGTAAGAGTTTCCCCATCCTGACCATGGATTAAAAGCATTTGTTTTCCTTCCTCTTTTTGCAAGTATACCTTTTTCTTATATTTAGTTTCCTCAAAAGCATTTGCATTCTTATTAAATAGGTTCTCCTCTTTATGTACCCTTAACGTCATATAAAAGTTTTCTCCCTCAAATACTGTGTCCAGGTTGACCATCCTTTCATCCAACCGATCATATTTAACGATTGGTTCCTTTATTAACCCATAGAAAGGCGTAGGAAGAATTAAATCGTCTGGTAACACCTGTTTAGCGATACTTAGCGGCTGCTTATATCGTGTATCTTCTAACTGTTCGAGGGATTTAGAGGGATTAGTCAGCGATCCCATATTAAACCCCCCCATTATAAGAACAAACAATAATGCGATGCAAGCCAAGCTACCAGCAAAAGGTTTTCGCCATCTATGTTCATATTTGTTTGTTGCAGTTGATTTAACTTTTCTTAACATGTCCCCTTTTTTCTCGTGACTCAAAGATAGATCATTAAGGTAAGAACTTTTCGCAACTTTCTTTAACTTCCTTTCCATATTCATTACCTCCTTCTATACAAATCGCTTCTTTTAACAGGATTTTGGCTCTCCTCAATCTGGACTTGACTGTATTCTCGTTACATTTTAATGTACTGGCAATCATAGAAATCTTTAGTTCTTTGAAATAGTACAAAAAAATGACTTCCCGATATTTAACGGGTAATGTAAGAATATAATCAGTCAGCATTTGAGATGAATCCCTTTCTATAGCGATCTCCTCTGGGTTTTTGGATTGACCTTTCACTAAATGAATAATCTTTTCACTTAGCGATACGTATTTCGCATAGCCACTTCTTAAGTAATCTTTACAGTGATTAGCTGCAATACTGTAGATCCATGTTTTTATAGAGGAATTCGATTTAAATTTATGGTAGTTTTTGTAGCATTTAATGAATATTTCTTGAGTCAAATCTTCAGCAATATCTTTTCGCTTTACATATGTATAACTGAATCTAAATATTTCATCGCTGAACTCCTGGAAAACGTAGTCAATAAAATCATCTCTTGATGAAAAGTGTCTCATTTCTTTCCCCCCCTTTAATATGTGTAGACGTACGAGCAAATAAAATAGTTTAATTTATAAAAAAAACAGACCACCTAAGGGGTCTTTGCTTACGGAAGAGTGATGGAACGCTCTTCATAATGAGGAGACGAGACATGCGCTCCTTCCATTTCCTTAATAGTGACAACTGGAGCCCCGTCTGTATTTCTGATGCTATCGCCGCAGAACTCTTCTGCATAGAGTTCAAAGGGAGTGCAATGATGGACGAACCAACCATCTTTTCCATATGCACCGCGTCGTTCGACAACGAGCACATCGAATGGACGGCTTCGATGTTAGAGCAAACGCAACCACTCCATTATAAATTCAAGAACCAAGTCCTTGTGATAACCTGCCATTTATTTTATACTCACCTCATAGTTCACTAAAGACGATCATATTAATTGAATCAATCAACTTATCCGATTATAGGGGGCATTTATGGAAACGAAACAGTTAGTTACATTTAAAACAGCTGCAGAATCCTTAAATTTCACGAAGACAGCCAAAACTCTTAAGTTTGCTCAATCAAGTGTTACAGCACAGATTAAAGCTTTAGAAAAGGAACTAGACACGCCATTATTTGAACGTTTAGGAAAACGACTCTATCTAACGGAAGCCGGTCACCAATTCAAAAAATACACTGATCAAATGCTAGCTTTAACAGAAGAAGCACAGATGGTAACAAGAGGTTTAGAAGAACCTTCTGGCACATTAGTTATCGGTGCCCAAGAGAGTCAGTGCACCTATCGCCTGCCTACAATATTGAGATCATTCAAAGATCAATTTCCACAAGTTAAACTTATCTTTAAACCTGCACATTCAGACGAAAAGGCTAAAGAACAATTAATAAATGGAACGTTAGATATTGCGTTCATTATGGATGTATTCAGGCCAAAAGATCCATTGAATGTAGAGACTCTCCTTGAGGACAATATGAAATTAGTATCCGCCCCCGATCACCCATTACATAAAAAAGCTGAGATCCTTCCACCTGATCTTGAAGATGAAACTCTTCTATTGACAGAAACGGGGTGTTCTTACCGTACAATCTTAGAAGATTCACTTCGAAAGGCTGATATCCACCCTACAAATAAGTTTGAATTTGTTAGCATTGAAGCTATTAAGCAATGTGTCATAGCTGGTTTAGGAGTAGCCATCCTTCCTGAAATGGTGGTGGAGAAAGACATTCAGGAAGGAAGAATAAAAGAGTTGAATTGGAAGGCTGATACACCTACTTTTTATACTCAAATCGCATGGCACAAAGATAAGTTTATGACCATTCCCCTAGAAGCCTTTATTGATTTGACCCGAAAAATTCTGCAAACTTCCTAGAAAATAAAGAAGGATGTCCACCTACAGGGGGCATCCTTCTTTATTTTATTAATCACAATTTCCGATCGTTTCAATCAAAATAATCAGTTTTACTGATTATCAAACCTCGCTTATCATTTAATTCACCATACACATAAATGAGGTGAAGAAATGGTCTTAAAAAAGTATTTTATATTGTTTTTTCTTGCGTATATCATATCAGGTTTTGGTGTAGGAATGAGTATAATTGGTGCAAACTGGTATCTATTAGACGAAACCGGTTCAGCTACAGATGTAGGGATAATGTTGACGTTGAATGTCTTCACAGGGTTTCTAGTATCACCATTAACAGGAATCATTACGGAGAAGTTTAACCGGAAAAATGCTATTCAAGGAACATTTATTGCAAGAGCTGTATTAATTGGTGTGTTAACCGTCCTGTTTATCCTAGACGGTTTCTCTATCTATTACGTATACGCTTTCGCCATTATCAATGGCATCGGATGGACCATCTATATGTCTGCATCCAGAAGTTTAATGCAAGAACTTTTACCTGAAGAAGAACTTTCTAAAGGGAATTCATTAATTGAGATCAGCTTACAAGTAGGCATGTTTATGGCCGGAGCCGATCTGGATTCATCTACAAATTTATCGGTTTTGAAGCTATTTTGATTACTAATGCGTTGATGTTTGTAGGTAGCTTTCTGTTTATGATATTTGTTAAATATCATTCCATTAGCTTAGACCGAAACAAGAAAGATACTTTACTTCCTTCACCAAAGGCGTTCAATATCTAAAGACGCATAAATTAACCTTTTTGTTAGGCTGATTTCGACTATGATCTACAACGTAGTCCTCCCTGGATATGTAAACGAAACTCTCTACGCTGCTTCGGTGGTTTTTGGATTCTCTGATATGAGCTATGGAGTAGGCGGGTTGTTGTCAGGTCTTTTAGCTGCTCCATTTTCTAAGAAAGTCTCTGAAAATAAAGCTGTCGTGGTTATTTTCCTACTTGCCTTTGCTACACTGATTGGGTTAGCAGCTAACAGACTTGTGCTGTTCATTTATCTAGGAAGTTTCATCATTGGACTTTCCAATTCCTCTATAAAGATCATTATGAACACAATGCTCATGGAAATCGTTCCAAAACGGTTAATGGGTAGGACTCTTTCCGTTTGGATGGGCATTGCACTACTGTGTCAGGCATTATTAGCGAGTGGACTAGGACTACTGATTGATATGTTCTCCCCTTCCGTTGGTTTTGTAAGTATGGGAGGACTAATGATTCTCGGTCTAGCTATACAAGGGTTTGTATGGAGAAAATCTCATAAAAGAAAATCAAAAATTGGTTACGAGGTGGTTTAATATGAAAACTGTAGTTTTGTATGGAAGCACTAGGGAGAATGGAAATACGGAAGTCCTAACTGAACGAGCTATTAAAAACCTCTCGGCCCATCGAGTCTTTCTGAAAGACCTTGAAATCAACCATATTGTGGATCAAAGACACGATGAGGATGGATTTACCAGGGTCGAGGATGACTACGACCGGGTCATTCTTTCCATGATTGATGCGGATGTGATCATATTTGCTACTCCTATCTACTGGTACGGGATGTCTAGTGTCATGAAAACGTTCATCGATCGCTGGTCTCAAACCGCAAGAGATGATAAGTTTCCTAATTTCAAAGAATCCATGACAAATAAATCGGTGTATTTAATTGCGGTTGGAGGAGATGAACCTGGAATTAAAGGTTTGCCTCTTGTCCAACAGTTTAAATATGTGTGTGAATTTATGGGGTTCAATTTCAAGGCTATATATTGGGGAAAGGTGTAAAACCTAATGATATAGACTATGATAAAAAATCAATCCAGGATGCAAAAGTTATGAATGATACCTTAATGGAAAGCCAAAGTTCAATTCACGAATAAGTCAAAACTTCTGGTAAGTAAAACAACAATTTAATTTTTAAAAAAGACATGCTCACACTAGCAAAGCATGTCTTTTTTCAGCTTAACATTTTCTTCGAATCTAAAGTTTATGTAATAAAGGCGAGTGCTTTATTGAGCAAAGGCCCCTATTGCTTAAGACTCAGTTTCGGGATAATCCACTCATTCTAAGAAATGGAGCAAATACTCGTCTATTACTGAATATCCATTTTTCTCATAGTTCTACATCACCATTAGTTTAAAATTCCACCAGCGCAATATTATTGATTTCTTGAGTGAAATTTCGAAGACTTTTATATTCACTTTTGAATCTATTCAAGTCTTCGTCTGATAAATCAAGCATGGCTAGTGTGATATGTGCCACCCAATTATCGGGTTCATAGCTTTTGAAAGTTTTGTCACAATGTTAAGATTATTAGGAGCGTTATGTAATCTTTTAGATTGTGCTTTTTATCAACACTTAAATAAACTACATTAGATGTATCTCCAAAATAACCACTGCCTTGATTTTCGAATTCAAATGAACGAACCTTTTTCCATAGTACTCTTAAATCCTCTATTAAAGTTTATGTCTTCCCAGTTCCCCCCTTAAAAGCCAAGGTTGGGATAGTCAACAGATTGGACGTCCTACATAATTGTATTCTTCCAAATTCAAGTATCTTTTGCTTATCTTGTCCGGTCAAATAATGTAGCTAAACCTATCGTTTTAGTCACCTTTATTCTCCTTTGCTAATTAAATCAATTACCTTATAAAGTGCTATTGGTCAATTTTTACAATACCACCCTAATGTGAAGACATTGATTACGAGATATCCTCGAGTTTATAACAGAACTTATGCTATACAGCTTTCTAATCCAAACCTAGTAAGTCATTGAATTTACCCCAAATGATTAATATATGTTCATCTTGACGCTTCCAATAGATGATCAATCCTCTATTATAGACCAACCCTTTACCGAAGATTACTAGTAAGAGAGGATTCGTGTTTTCTAAAAAAATGAAATCGAATAAAATTCCTTGTATTAATAAGAAAGGGAGAAACAAGCAACCCACAAAAGTAGGTTGCTTGTTTTAAATATAATCATAAGGGATGAAACTTTCCTGTAACTGCGTCAAAGACTAATAAGAATTTCTTTTTCTTTCTGTCCCCCCTTACAAGCCAAAAAGGACGATAGAATAGTAAGTTTTTTTGTAATTCTACTTCGGGCATCCTCAGGATTTTCATCTTATAAGATATAGATTTACAGACAAACTTTTCTCCTTCCAATGCAGCATCTTTCTGAGTAAGGTGAACATCTATTCTCTCGTTTCCTTCCATTTCTGTTTCGTATAGATTTGGGGAGACGTCAATTAGTGACCCAACTCCAGAAATTGAATCTATAGTACACCCAATTTTTCCAACTTTTCCATGTAATAACGTTTTTTCTTTCAAGCCATACTCCAGAAAGTAATAGGGGTAGTAGATTAATCTATCTATTGTAAAACGAGATTTTTTTTCCATTTGTTGTAGGAGGCGGTTCACTTCCTCTTTCGAGAATTGTATCTCATTCGTCCAAATTTTTTTTGCCATAACTTTTACTCCCTTACAGGCTACTTAGAATCTATATATTTAGATATATTACTAGCTTCTGGGTTCAAATCCCTTGAAACATTCTTATCCAGAGAATAGGGAACGTTATAACCATTTTTCACATCATTCAACACATCGTCAATCCATAAAGGTTTTTTTCCGAAAGGATTACCTACTAGCATTCCTAATATGGACATAATTAGTCCAGCCAAAAAGGGGTGTAAAAATGTAATGTCCTGTAGTTCCATAGATGTCCAAATAATGTTAGTCACTCCCCCTGCTATCATAGCGCATAATACCCCAATTTTATTTGCTTTTTTAGAATACACCGAAGCTACATATGGAACCATAAAGCTATTACCTAGTACTCCAAAGGAGAAAATAACTAACCCGAAAACAGAAGGTGGTTGATAGATAGCCACAATAACACCTACGACTCCTGCTGCTAGAATACTTAAGCGAGAAATACTTACCATTTTATTTTGACTAGCATTCTTATCAATAAATCGTAAGTAAATGTCACGTGACAGAATTGTCCCTGCCTGCATTAAGATAGAGTCAGAGGTGGACATAATGGCTGCCATTACTGCTGAAAGCAAAATAGCTGCCAGAATACCAGGAAAGAATTCATAAGCTAATGTAGGGATAACCATTTCAGGATCCCCTAAATTAGGTAACAACACGATTGCCATAAATCCAAGTAGGTATGGGGTAAAGACGAAGAGTTGGTTCCATGTAGCAGCATATAGTATAGCCCCTTTTACGGTTTTGGTGCTTTTCATGGACATATGGCGAACGACTACATGCGGGAGCCCCATATAACCAATAGAATATATTAGCACGGCCCCAAGCACTACACCCCATTGCCCCACATACGCTAGATCCTTTCCCCAGGGACTTAAATAGCTTGGGTCGACCTGAGCTATCTGTTCATTCAACCCAGAAAGTCCTCCTAGGTTAATAAAACCAAATATGGCAATTCCAACTACGCCTACAACCATAATAATTCCTTGGATGAAATCGGTCCATACAACAGCTAGGTATCCTCCTGTGACCGTGTAAGATATTATAACCCCTACTCCTATCAATAATGCCATGGAATATGGGAGGCCAGTGAGCTGTTCTAAAGCTTTTCCAGATGCAATAAATTGAGCAAAAACGTATCCAAAAAGGAAAATTATGGAAATTACGGATCCTACAATCCTTATTGCTGGACTATCAAACCTTTTCTCTAAATATTCGATGGGGGACAAGGCCCCTAGAATCTCCGACATTCTTCTCATTCTTTTTCCTAAAACTGATAGATTTACAATTGCTCCGCCAGCATCTCCGAAAGCATACCAAAGAGCATACCAACCTTGTTGAAAGGCAAGAGCTGGTCCACCCATAAACATGTAACCACTCATTGCTGAACTCTGCATAGTAAGAGCCGTTACAGCAGGTCCTAAGCTTCTTCCTCCTAATAGATAATTATCAACGGATTTGGAAGCCTTACGGGAGAAATAAATACCAACCACCAATAATCCCAATAAATAGACAAGGAATACAATGGCATCAACCTTCAATTGGACTACTCCCTTCATCGGTGTTTTGGATTAACCGTTCTTCAGCTTCATCTTCCTTCTTCAATTTAATGTACAAAAAGAATGCTAAACCGAGCCAAAAAAACGGCCATGGTGCAAACATCCAAAACGTATCTGTCGGTAGGTTAAACATATATTACCAACCTTTCTTGATTTATGTCCTATCGCTTTCATTCTATCGAGTTATACGTAATACATCATCTTACATATTGTTAAAAACTTCAAAAAATTTTTAACAATGTGACAAATAATGGGTTTAAAAAAACGCTAACTTTTAAGTTAACGTTATAGGCAAAAAATGAAGGGGGGATCATTCATAAATATGGTTTCTATCATCTTTCAAATAATAATAGGCGTACAATGCAAATTCAATCGCTTTTCTTTTATGGATATGTGAAATCAAATCCTAGTAGTATCGATGCGATGGTAAAGGGTTTATCTTGAAATGAATAAACGATTAGTAGCTTTTTTCTTGGATCCTTTAGTATCTAAAAAGACTTTAAAGATTTTCCAAAAGGTTTCCATTTGTTGATTCTCATATTTCCCTTCATTAAAGGAAGATCAAAATTATGATATTCGAGAAAAGGGACTATAGCCTTCCACTGGGCAGCCAAAACCAACTTCTCTGCTCAACCTTCTCCTCTTCTTTCTTCTTCTAATAGCAAGTTAAGTGTTGATCTCAGGCCAATATCTCGAAACTGAGTCTTCCACTAACCTGCCCTTATGTTGAAGACTCAGTTTCGAGATAAAACTAAAAGCCCCCGAGTTTACTATACTCCTAGCGCGCTATACCCGAAACCAATGCGAGTTTTTATGTTTAATATAACTCTTAACAAAAAACCGATCACTCCGGAGAAAAGTCACTCCGAAACGACCGGTTTTCATTCATTATTCGCTTGCCTTTTTAAGCTTCCATCGTTGAAAACTTCATCGTTGCCAATACGACAAACACCACTCCCAGCCCTGCCACGACGAATATTTCACCAGCAAATGTGATCGGCTGATGGAAGATGGTGAGATTCAGTCCCATCGCTTCCCTTAAGGCTGGAGCCATGTTCGCCGGCTCGAGGATCACTTTTTTGAACATATCCACTGAATAAGTCAGGGGATTGATTTTAACAAGCACATTCATCCATGCAGGCATTCCGTTCAATGGAAACATTGCTCCTGATAAAAACAGCATAGGGAAAATCAGCACCTGGACAACCATTTGAAAGCCTTGGGATGTCTTCAACGTGCTCGCGATTAATAATCCAATGGAAGACAATGTAAAAGCGACTAAAAACATCACTGGGATGAGCTTGAGGATCATGAGAAAGGAGATCGAGACACCGATAAACGGAACGAATACCAACATCATCAACCCTTGTATTACAGCGACCGTACTTCCTCCGAGCACTTTCCCGATCGCGATTGATACACGCGAAATCGGTGACACGAGGATTTCCTTCATATAGCCGAATTCTTTATCCTGCACGACAGACAAGGAAGAAAAAATGGCGGTTGTGAACACGGTCAAACCGATAATCCCTGGGAACATGAACTGGACGAAATCAAAATCTGCAAGAGGGCTATCAGGACTTGCGCCGCCCATCATGGATGACATGGCTCCGCTCATCCCACTCCCGAATAAGATGAGGAACATAAACGGCATAGCGAACGAACCCAGTATTCTCGGTCGATCACGGAAGAATTTGATGACATCCCGCTGCCAAATCGCAAGAATTCCTTCCATACTACCTCCCCCTCCTTGCCAGATTTCTATTTCCGCTGGTTTTTGTCGAAACGTTCTCTTCACGAATCTCTCTACCTGCCAGCTGTAAAAATACATCATTCAACGTCGGCCGGCGTAAGTTGACACTTTTAATAGGGATATCAAATTGTTTCACGAAGTCTATTAATAACTTACTGCCATTCTCTACTCGAAAGCTCAGACCCTCTCCATCTTCGGTAACTTCTGCCTCGTACCGTTCTTCAATCAGGGCTTTGGCTGCTTGGTTAGCTTCAGTGGAAACATGGATGATGTCTCCTCCAACCTTTGACTTCAATTGGTCCGGTGTATCTAAAGCAATCAGCTCTCCATGGTCCATGATTGCCACTCGATCACAAATCTCCGCTTCTTCCATCGAGTGGGTAGTCAGGAAAATAGTGATGCCTGCTTTCTCTTTTAATTTCAAAATGTAATCCCAAAGGTGTGCTCTCGTTTGGGGATCCAATCCTACCGTGGGTTCATCAAGAAACAGCACCTTCGGATAGTTCAATAAACCACGTGCGATTTCTAACCTTCTCTTCATTCCGCCAGAAAATGTTTCTACGATTTTATACCGTTTATCTGTTAAATCAACTATTTCGAGGACTTCCTGAATACGATCTTCACGCAAACTTTTTTTCACGCCGTAAAACTTGCAGTGTAACTTCAAATTTTCATTTGCCGTCAGTTTCTCATCTAAGGTCGAAGCTTGGAAAATCAACCCGATACTTGCTCTCACTTTATTTTTTTCCTTCACATTATCAAAACCATTGATTTTCGCATGACCTTCAGAAGGTTTGATGATCGTGGAAAGCATATTGATCGTCGTACTTTTCCCAGCACCATTCGGTCCTAGAAAACCGAATATTTCTCCTTTATGGACGGACAGATCGAGCCCTTTGACCGCTTCTGTGCCTTTGTAATACTTTTTCAGTCCTTTGACTTCAATGATCGTATCCAATGACATCCCTCCTAGTTGGTTTGTAAGCTGGCTTCTGCCTCTGTTGCTGGTTGCTGTTTTTCCTTTTTCGGCGTACTCGTAATGAAAAAGGATAATAGAATCCCCACAATCGCAATGATCGTTGCGACCATGAAAGCGACGTCGATTCCGTGGATCATGGAATTGGTCATGATTTGTTCCCGTGTTGCTTCAGCGGAAGGAACATAATCTTTCGATGCATTGGTCATAACGGTAACTAATAAGGCTGTACCGATCGACCCTGCAATCGTACGCATCGTATTGTTCATGGCCGTACCATGAGGAATCCACTCGGTAGATAATTGGTTCAGACCAGCGGTAGATACAGGCATCATGACCATCGCTACTCCCATCATCCGGATGGCGTAAATGACGACAATGAAGGTGTAACTCGTCGTTGCTGTCAAGTTAGCGAATACAAAGGTTGCCCCTGCAATGATCGTCAAGCCGATGATCGCTAACCAGCGGGCTCCTACTTTGTCGAAGATTTTCCCAGTGATCGGAGACATCACTCCCATAACGATGGCACCTGGAAGAAGCATCAGTCCGGATTCAAACGCTGTAAATCCACGCATTGTTTGCATGTATATAGGAAGCAGCAATTCCGCCCCAAGCATAGACATCATCACAATCATACTGATGACGGCCGCTAAAGAGTAATTTTTGTTTCCAAATACACGGAATTCCAGAATAGGTGTTTCTAAACGGAATTGTCTAAGGATAAAAGCAGCCAGTGATAGCGCACCGATAATGACCGCAACATATACATTCGCACTGTCCCATCCATCATTCCCTGCACTGCTCAATCCATAGAGAAGTCCACCAAAACCTAAAGTTGAGAGAATGATAGAAAGAATATCGATCGTCGGGTTCGTCTGTTTCGTGACATTTTTAAGAGCGAAAGCACCGAAGGCAATCGAAAGAAGTGCAATCGGGATAATAACCATGAAAGGCACACGCCATGAATATTCTTCCACAAGGTACCCAGAAAGTGTCGGTCCAATGGCAGGACCAAAGGCGATGACCAGACCTGCCATCCCCATCACAGTACCACGTTTTTCAATCGGAAATATCATTAACAGGACGGTCTGCATAAGCGGCATCATGATGCCTGCCCCACTCGCTTGAATCAAGCGGCCTGACAACAGTACGGGGAAATTAGGGGCAATAGCGGCCACCACGGTGCCCACGGTGAACAAGCTCATCGCCGTAAAAAATAGGCTTCTTGTCGTAAATTTCCCTATTAAAAAAGCTGTAATCGGAATCATGACCCCATTCACTAGCATGAATCCTGTCATCAACCATTGGGATGTACTGGCTGACACATGTAGTGTTTCCATAATATTTGGCAAAGCCGTATTCAGTAATGTCTGATTTAATACGGCTACAAAAGCACTGACTAATAAGACAGATACAATCGCTATTCGATTGATCGGCTGTTCTTCTTTCTTGTCGATCTGTTGATTGACTTCATCCATTTTCTATTCCTCCCTCTTCCTATTTGGAGATCCCTCTTTTAAGAAGGTTCAGTTCCATCGTGAAATTCTCCATTGCTTTTTCTTTGGATAATCCTTTCGCAAAATGGCGGATGATATTGTTGAACATCAACATACGGACAAGGTGAATCGCATGATAGAGTTCCTCTTCATCATTCGTCTGGAGCTGGTCCTTATCGATATACTCCTTGATATCATTCAAATACTTCAGAAACCTATCTTCGGTTTCCCCATTCGTAAATGTGCTTTGAATTTTATGATTCATATTCAAGAAGACGTGCTTGAAAAAGGAGCGGTTTTCTTCTTTTTCAAACTCTTCCAAAGTCAGCTCAAACAACCGGGTGGTGGCTTCAAAAATGTTGCCATCCGACTCTTTCAGGAATGTAATAAACATCTCTTGCCTTTGCTTTGAATGTTCTTTCAACAAATAATAGAAAGCATCTTCCTTATCTTCGAAGTACTGATAAAAGCTGCCTCTTGATATTCCACACATTTTTATAATGTTAGAAATGGAGGCCTCATGTAAGGGGGCTCTCGAAAACTCGATCCTTGAAGCCTCCAATAACGATTGTTGTTTATCTTCCGGTAAATTATAAAACGTCTGTTTTGGCATTTCCTTTTCCCTCCCGACAACGTGACACGGTGTCACATCCAGTTGATACTTTGCTATATTAAATCATTCAGCAGGAATAGTCAATAAAAAAAGTGACACAGTGTCACTTTTTATGAAACAAAAATCTGTGCCTGACCCCACTGTACTAAAGTATTAGCAAAATGTTAGTCAGGCACGATATAAGATTTTTAATGTGATGATGGGGCGGGGAAAAACGCACGCTTCCCACGGTGATTACAGCAATCCTCCTCACACATTACTTTCAAGGGTCTTGCCAACGAATCCATTCCCGCAAGAGTCCCTTCATTTCCTCAGCTACCACAATAAGAGGATGATGCTCGACACTACCTTCATAGATGAGTAGCTTTAGATTCATTCTATGATTGCTATTCAGATGGATATTTCCTTATGTTATTTCTGCCAAATTTCTCTTGTCAATTTCATATTTATAGAATCTACCCATTCCCCTTCGAACTCTAAATCGTTTTCGTCAATGCTTTCTACAACAAACCCAACCTTTTCATACACCTTCTTAGCTCTTGGATTGAAGTCATAAACACTCAAAGTCAATTGATTTAGATTAGTATTTTTAAAGGCATAATCGATAATTTGCTGGGTTGCTTCTGTCCCTAACCCACGGTTTCTGCCTTTTGGCCCAATAAGTATGCGGAAATTCATACTATTACTTTTCTCTTCATATAAATTGAGAACAACTTCACCCACTAAAATATCTTGGAATCTGTCCACAATAGCAAGGTCTAAGCGATCTGTTTGTTCATTTCTTGTATCATACCACTGATGAACCGTGTCTCTATTAAAACCCGCGTCACTTCCTGTCAGTTTTAATACTTCTGGATCTTTTAAACATTCCTCAATATAAGGGAAGTCACCATTCTGAAAAGGTCTCAGAATAATTTTCTCTCCCACGATAAGTGGTTTCTGACCTAAATCTATCATTCCTTACCCACTCCATTTACTAAATTTGAAATCGATTTTCCTTCAAGAGAAATAATCCTTATTGTTCACCTGAACGGCCCGTGGATGTAGAAGAAACATTGCTTATATCATAAACCTTAAAGTTTCAAGTTTTTGTATCAACACAATGCCGTCACCTCTGGACGACGACCGGCCACATTTCCACTGGATTCAATTCATAACGGTTGTTCTCTCTGTACATGAATTGCTGCATGATCCATTCCCTTCTTACAGTCGCGAAATCATCGAAAAATGTTTGAATATATTCGTTGATTTCTTTTTCTTCATAGGTTTTCCCATGCTCGAACCATTGGACAAAATAGGAAAGAATGACGTTCTTCTTTTTCAATTGACGCGGCATTTGCTTCAGTTTTCCTTCCACCGTCACAAAGTTCCCGATGATTGTTGCTTGATCTTCTTTTGAGACTTTCAATTGCTCAGCTACCACTCGTTCCTCATCTCCAATCCTTAAAATAGCGGTCGTCATGTACTCTAACCTTCGCTCATTCAAATAAAAATAAATCGTATTTTTGTCTCTTCTTGAGTACACCATTCCTGTGTCTTTCAATTTTTTCAAATGGTGAGTAATTGTCGGCGCTCGTAATCCGAGTTTTCCTGCTATTGCTTGACCATGTAAGGACCCCTGTCTCAATAATGCGATAATCCGAAGTCTTGTCGGATCCCCTACTGCCTTGTGGAAGGCTACCATTTTTTCTAATTGCATGATGTACACCTCTCTAATTTAACAT
Source organism: Halobacillus dabanensis (assembly GCF_900114165.1). Taxonomy (GTDB): domain Bacteria; phylum Bacillota; class Bacilli; order Bacillales; family Halobacillaceae; genus Halobacillus; species Halobacillus dabanensis. Next base: position 75,776 of record NZ_FOSB01000005.1, on the reverse strand, counting down.
CCATCTAATTAAACAATAATCTAATTAGATGGATGTGTCAATGCGTATAAATCATCCCGGCTCCATTGGTATTCAGGTGGTTTAATACGATAATCATCCTCCAGTTCAACTAAGAGATGTATATTTAGACAAGGAAGGGTTATTTTCTTCTGGAGGGTGCAAATAAGTTGAAAGATGACAGAACTTTTGAAATAATTGGAAATGTATAGATTTTATCCAATGAAAGGTGTTTTTTATGAAAAGAACACTCTTAACTTTTTCTTTAATTATCCTGACGTTTTATATCAGTACCGTATTTTTCGACTTCTCTATCAGATGGTCGGTTCCGTGGAACCTGTTTTTCGGGATATTTTTGGTTCTAAGCAGCATTTATTCGAGTATTTTATTGTATCGATCCAGAAATAGTTCTGGTAATCATCCTTACTTGTCGATTACGGTGCTCTCCCTGAGCCTTGCTTCTCTTGGATGGTTTTCCTTCATTCATTACCTTTCCCTGATTTTCGGATGAAAAAGAGAGGAGAGAAACAGATGAAAGTTATAGGTTTGATATTGACGGTGTTATCCTTACTTGTTATGACGCTGAATTTCCAGTTAGGAGTTTTCACATTCGGTCTTGCCTTAATCACTTTCGGTTTCCACCATCTGAGTATCAGTAATCATCCCCTTACATACCTCTATTCGATCAGCGGCATCGTATTTACCATCGGTCCATTCATTTTTTTATAGCGAACTAATATATATAGGCTCTTATGATAACTTCCCTCTTCCAATGATTTTTTAATTCATGGATTCTTATCCAAGTCTCTATCAAAAATAAACAAAGCGTGAGATCTGGTTCGAAAACCCAGATCTCACGCTTTTCCGTCAGTAATTTTATCCCTTACGGCACACTATTAAAGCTACCCCGCTTCGTTTATAAATCATCGGCTGCCACATAGGTCGCTTTTACCGGACCGTGCACCCCGGCAATCAACTTTACTGCATCACATTCCCTACAGCCGGAATCGGATTTTCTTTTAAGATCCGGGCGAGGTGGAGCGTATTATAAGCAAGCATCTTCACATGGCTTCTCGTAAATTCATTATCATTTCCATCCACATCCAAATAGGATGGTCCTGGACCGGCTTCTCCGACCCAATAAGTATCCACATTCGGCGGAATCAAAAAGCCCAGGTTGGACTGTGCATATAAAATCGAGGAAGCTGCATTTTTGGCACCATCTTCATTTCCTGTGATGATGACACCACCAACTTTGTTATAGAAAATGGACTGTCCTTTTTCATTCGTTTGACTACTGCTTCCATCAAGTCTTTCAATCGCCAGTTTAGCCAGGCTGCTTTTTTCTCCCAACCAGATCGGGGTTCCGATCATGACGATATCCGCTTCCTTCACTTTCTCTAAAATAATCGGCCATTCATCATCTCCCCCCAGGTCATCACTGATCCCGAAAGGAATATTATAATCGGCCAGTCGCACCATTTCCGTATCTGCACCTTCGTCTTCCATTATATTCAATACTTCCTGACTGAGTCCTCCCGTATTAGAAGGTTCTTCAGCAGACGTCTGTTTTAAAGATGCATTGAGCACGAGTGCTTTCAATTTTGCCATTCTATCTACCTCCTATTTATTTGTTCCCATTCCCTTTATGGAAGATATTCAATCAGAAAAATCGACCATAATGTAAAGAACAAAAGTCCCATCCACAATCCAAAAAAAAACCGCATCCAATTCTGAATGCGGCTGCCTTCTTCCCTATTCCTGGTTCCTCATATACTCTAACACTTTCAAGTCAAGCTTCCCTCGCTCTTGTTCCCGTCCTTCAAAGTTTTCTGTATGCAAATAAGTGGTAAAAGCATTGTAAAACTCTTCTTCTGTCACTTGTTCAGAAGTCAAGTAGCTCAGTCGGTTCAAATGACTTAGCACTTCTTGTTGAATCTTACCATCGACAGGGATGACTTCTTCCGGCTTCGTCTCACCGAAATACAATTGATGTAATTGATAGATCCGGTCCAGTTCTTCAATTGGATCCGGATGATCATCCACACGAAGGTCGACTGCTACATCGCTGAGCTCTCCGTATCCTGCTTTTTCCTTCACGACGAGGAGCGCAGCTGATTGCTTCCCACGGCTATCTCCACCTGCACGCTGGGCCGCTTTGATTCCAGCCATTAACCGGTCAGCAAGAGGCCCTTCGGTTTGTTTAAACGTTTCTCCCATCTCCGTGACGGTCGCTTCGTTGACTAATATATTCCCTTGTGCTGCATAGTGTTTACCGACTTTCCCACCAGCCCAGTCATAACACTGCTCGCCAGTAAAAGATGCCGCTCTCCCTTTTGCGTCGACGACTCCTACTTGACGGTCTTCTTTTTGAGAGTCCTGTTCGGTCAAACGTTTGACGACTTCCTCAGCCGAGAGCCCTCCTTCTAGTAACTGGAGACCTTCTGGCCCATAGGCAGGATTCGCAAATGCCTGTGTGGCGATAGCGCCGACCCCTGCTTTTGCCCAGGGAACGACAGAACCTACTCCTAAAAATTTCGACTGTACGGCTACGCCCCATTCTCCTGTTTCCGGGTCATGAGCGACGATGGAAAACGTTGCAATTATGTTTTGTTTCATTTGATCCCCTCCATTCTATATATAATTCAATCTAACCAGTCAAACTCCTGCAAAAAATGTCGAATGAATCGGAAAGTTTACATTGTTAGATAACGGGTACATGAGTTATATAGCAGCTATGGTAGAAGAATACATGAATAAAAAAATCAATGCAGATCGAAAACGGAGGACAGGCTCCCATGCCTATCCTCCGTTTTTTGATTAATAGGTCGTGAACCATGTCCACTTTTGCAAATAGTACGTAGCATAACGAATGAACGTCAGGTTGTCCTGGTATTCTTCATACGCTGCCGTGTACTGTCCTTTTTCATTATTCCAGATCCGGTGGAAGTAATCATTCACTTCTGTAAATACTTCTTCCTCTCCCGTTCCTTTGATGACAACATCTGCTTCCAGATTCAAGTTAGCCAGATTACGTCTCGTGTAGTTGGCAGACCCAGCTACAATGACATCTTCCTCCGATTTATCGATATAAAGCATTTTTGTATGATACTGTTCCATATGGACGTCATACCAGCGCAGGCTAATATTTTCATTTCCCAGTCGTTGCAACTCTGCTGCGACAGGTAAGTTCGGGATTCCTGTTTTTTCATGTCCGAACGCCGTTTTGTTCGGATCCATGATTATATGGACAGCCGCCCCCCGGGTAGCAGCATCATCGAGGGCACTCATCACTTTCTTATCTGCGAGATAATACATTCCGAGCCATACATCGTCTCCCTCGCCTGCCTGTGATAACTCATCAAGTACGGCTTTATATATTTTCCCTTCTGTCACAAATCGCGTCTCAAGCGAACCTTTCTGCTCTTCCCATGTCCTGTTTTCATAATCCGGAAAATCTGCCGCTCCTCCTGAATAATTCACTACCGCTTCTTCTGCTTCAAGAATGTCTTTAATGATCGGTCCTTCCATTTTGAAAGCGACGTTCTCATGAAAGCCGCTCGCATCATGGGGGTTTGCCGTCGAAACGATTGCAGAATTCTCGGTTACAAGTAATTTTCTATGGTTCGCTTTTATATTCAATAATTTCATATAAGAACGTAGTGTTACATCTGGCGCTTCTTTAGAGAGCGGGTTACTAATCCAACCACCCTCTCCTGTGCCCATCCAGGAAAAGAACGTTCGCCACACGCTCGAGTATAGCGGGTTGGAATCCCGCAGTTCATTCAGATTCGTCAAAACTACATCGACACCGCCATCTTCCAGGCGTTTGATGGTCTCCGATTGATAAGAACCATAGATCGTATTGATTTGGTCAGTGATGAACACGACTTTCAAATCCGGCACTTCTTCTTTCCGTTCTAAAATCGCATCTACAAGATCGCTTGATATTGGCGGGAAATCATGTTTGCCACTATGATAGCCATTGAACAGAAACATGTCGGCAACAATAAAATCATCCGCCTCGGCAATCGTCTGATACATCTCTTCAAATATTTGCAGATCATGTTCCACTTCTCCTGCCTCATTTTCATATGTCAAATCACGGAAAAATTCGATGTTTTCCATTTCGTGCGTATCGCCTTCGTACGAAATCCCCTCCGGCAACGATTTCCACGATGTATGATAGGCAATCATCAAACAGAGTATCGCGACGATCCCCAATACCACCCAAAACCATTTCCTCTTATAAAAACTTTTCTTCCGCTTCATGATGTCTCCCCCTAAAAATTCAATGCCTATATATCTTCACTAGCCACCCCTTTTTCAAACCTGTAAAACAAAAAAAGACCGGATTCCCTTAAATAGGAAATCCCAGTCTTTTTTAGTGCATCAATAATTTTGGACGTTTGATAAATAGCAGACAGACCACAATACTACTCAAAATAAATGCCGGCAACATGTAACCCCCATTATAGATGAGAGAGTAAAGCCATACCGGCTGTCCTTCTGGCGCAAATTCGCCGTAAAAGACGATCCCCGCGGCGAAGTGCCCAAAGAAACGGAGCACACTTCCAATCAGGCAGCCGACAATGATCCAGCCGATCAATCTCCTGGACTCTTTTGATTTGATCGCATTCCAAAGCGGCTTCGCTACAACGCCAGCAGTCCCGATTACGGCAAATGCGACGATATAATCGAGGATGGCCTGCACCGGAGTCATAATGTAGGCACCGGTGAAAATCTGGTAGATCCCTAACAGCAATCCTGTCGCCACTCCCCCTTTGACACCCCAGCGGAACGCCATGATGAAGACCGGAACCATGGCGAAGGAAACGGAACCTCCCTGCGCCCATAGTTTGAATGATAAGAATGGTAAAATATCCAACAATAACGCGAGTGCTGAAAAGATCGCAATCTCTACTAAAAATAAGACACGTCGATTTCTCATTTCAACATTCCTCCTAAAAAAAGACACAAAAAAAGCAACGCCAAATAGGGAAGCTTCCTGATGGAGGAGTCCCAACTTTGCATTGCACCATCAAAAAAGCCGCCATCCCTACGCCAGTATTAACTGACAGGTTCGAAGGGTAAGAACGAATCGTTCACTCTCAGCCGGAAGGCTCCCCTTGAAGGCTTTATACCGTTTACTTTTCTTGATTTGTTATCTATTATAGTAAACTTTCTGCTAGATTACAAAGTATATCTCATTTCCCGGGCAATTCTATTTCGTGTTGGTATACGTCTGGAAAAATTCTAAGCTCCGTTCGATGATCATGTCCTGATCCAAGTCGAGGGTGGCTACGTGATAGCTGTTCTCGAGATGGATGATCTCTTTGTGTTCTGAAAAAACAGATTCAAAAACGACTTCCGAATTATGAGGTGGCACGACATGATCTTCGTCGGAAACAAAAACCATGATCGGACAATGAATTTCATCGAGCCGATCCTTCACTTTGTCCATCAGATTTACCAGCTCACCGATGGACCTTACTGGAGTTCGATCATAAGCAAGCTCTACTATTTCAGGATTTTTGATATCGGACCCGATCGCATCTAAAAACCGCTCCTTTGCCCCGGCACTGCTGGCTAAAGCAGGAATATCGACCGCTGCATTGATCGGTATCACACCAGCAATGTCCCGGTGCTTACTTGCCATATACAAGGCTAATGTACCTCCCATCGACAGGCCGACAACAAAGATTTTCGAACAGCGGTCCCTGAGCCATCGATAGGCCTCTTCCACTGAATTCACCCAATCCTCATGGGTCGTGGCCTCCATATCTTCCGGGGAGGTTCCGTGTCCTTTCAGCCGTGGACAATAGACGGTGTACCCTTCTCTTGCATAGGCTTCTGCTAATAGTTTCATGCTTTGCGTCGTTCCCGTGAAGCCGTGAGAAACAAGGATGCCTACTTCATTTCCTTCAAACCGGATTTCTTCCGCTCCATTCATCACTTCTCTTCTTTCCATCAACCCACGCTCCTTTCGCCTGTTCTTTACCCAATATCTTGTATAAGACCGTACGTTCCAGCCAACTCCATGGAAGAAGCCGCTTCATCCACACATTCAGCCTTACTCCGGCTCCAATCGGATACCGCAATTTAGAAAGCTCCTTTTTAGCGACGAGGCCTGTCATGAGCTCAGCGACAGCATCCGGTTTTTCATGAGATTCCTGGTTCAATGCCTCCCATAATCGTTTTATGTAATTCGAGTAGGGAGATTCAGGATCCTCGACACTTTCCGGAATTTCCATACCAGAAGACCATATATTCGTCCGGAAGGAACCTGGCTCAATTAAAGCGACATCAATACCGTACGGACGAACCTCGAAGCGCAAACTTTCAGAAAAACCTTCCAGCGCATGTTTAGAAGCAACATAGGCGGATAACCCCGGAAAACCGATCAGCCCACTGACACTGCTGACATTCATGATTTTCCCTCTTTTTTGCCGCCTCATTAACGGCAAGACAGCTTTTGTAACAGCGATCACCCCGAATACATTGGTTTCAAACTGACGGCGGTAAGTTTCCAGTGGCACTTGTTCAACAAAACCACCGACAGCAAATCCTGCATTATTGACTAGTACATCCAATCGATCCAGTGTGTTTACTTTTTCCGAAAAATGGGCTAAAGACTCTTCGTCACTCACATCCAATTGCCAAACTTCTATCCGTGCGCGCACCTCTTGATCGATCTCTGTGTCATCAAATACGGAAGCTTTGGCCATATTTCTCATCGTAGCTATCACATGAAAACCTTTTTCTGCACATTTAATTGCCGTATGATATCCAAAACCGCTGGAAGACCCGGTGATCAATACGGTTTGACTCATAAAATGACTCCCCCTTATCCTAATCTCTACCCCGTATAGTTCGCTATCACACTCCTATTCTCCTTTTTCCAGACTCATTGTATGGTTACCAGCTGAATAATGTTAGAATAAGAAAGGTTATCCAGAGACCGAATTTTAATAGAAAGGAAGTTTCATTCTAATGAGTACAAACATGAAGCTTCAAACACTCACCCCCTCTTATGATCCATGGGAAGCGTATATGGATGTGGAGGAACATGGACAAATGACCCTCTCGAATATAGAATTCACTACGACTACCCTTTGCAATATGCGCTGTGAACACTGCGCTGTCGGCTATACATTAGGAGCCAAAGATCCGGACGCCCTCCCGATGGAATTGCTTCGTCAAAGACTGGATGAAATCCCTCATTTACGAACATTGAGTATTACGGGTGGGGAACCGATGATGTCAAAGAAGTCGGTGGAGAACTATGTGGTCCCTTTGCTGAAATACGCTCACAAACGCGGTGTAAGAACACAAATCAATTCCAATTTGACGTTACCGTATGAGCGCTATCTCCCGATCATCCCTTATTTAGATGTGTTACATATTTCTCACAATTGGGGTACGGTCGAGGAGTTCGTCCACACAGGATTTGCTCGTATGGAAAGAAAACCATCAGAAGAAAACCGCAGGAAGTTTTTCGATCGGATGGTAGAGAACTCCCAGCGCCTTGCTGACGAAGGTGTCATGGTATCGGCGGAGACGATGCTGAACAGACGCACCTTCCCTTACTTGGAATCGATCCATGATCACATCAAGGAAATGAAATGCGCCCGGCATGAAGTTCACCCGATGTATCCTGTCGACTTTGCGAGCAGCCTGGAAACCTTGAGTCTCGATCAAATGAGAGAAGGAATCAACCGTCTGCTCGATCACCGGGATGAGGATATGTGGATGTTGTTCGGCACTCTTCCTTTTTATCCGTGCAGTTCTTCAAAAGAAGACCTGGACATGTTGCAACGGCTTTACAAGGAGAAAAATGTTACCGTGAGAAACGACCCGGACGGCCGCTCCCGTCTGAACGTCAACATTTTCAGCGGCGATATCATCGTTACGGATTTCGGGGATGAGCCTGGCCTTGGTAATATTCAAACAACGAAACTCCAGGATGCCTACGAGAAATGGCTGGACACAGAAACGGCGAAGAGCCTAAATTGCCATTGTCCGGCAGTCAAATGCCTGGGGCCGAATGTGCTAGTAAAAAACACGTATTATGAAGACGTCGATTTTCAAAAACGACAAGCAAAAATCACCCTTTGATGGGCCGATACATGAAGGAGAATCTTATGCCTACGATAACAACCAACCATAGGCCAATCGTTTACGATGTAAAGAGAAACGATGTCGCCTTTATCAAAATCTACCTAGATGATTTAAATGGTGTACAGGTAACGACATCTCCAGAAAAAGCGGACGAAAAAATAAGCGCTTTTATTAAGAAAAAGGCGGACTGGATTCATGAAAGATGGGAAGATACCCACAAGGATCTGTACACGATCGACCAACTCGCTTTATCAGAAGAAGAGCAAAAAATCGCCTATCTCGGGCGTTCTTATCGATTAATTGTAGAAAAAGCAACACAACAAACGTTCAAGTTTCAGAAAGGGAAATTCGTTTTTCACTATTTGGATGGTTGGACAGAGGAGGAAGCAGCCGAACAACTGATAAGATCGGCCAAACAGTGGCTGTATGAAAAGGCTGCAGAAAAATTTCCGTCATTAAGTGAAGTACTAGTGGAAACCGAAGAAGATCATACTAGACTCGGCAAAAAGACCGGGCAGCATATTCACTTGAATTGGCGGCTCATTCAAAGATCGAAAGAAAACATTCAACAGACGATTGAAGATTTAATCCAGGAGAAAACGTGTTGAATAAGAATAGGTGACTTCTGGATTGTACTGCCAAAAACCTACGAAGACTGGCAATCTAAACGGTGCTTAATCCCACACGTTCCTCCAAAAATCATCATCTATGAAAATACCCATCAGGCATAGACACCTGATGGGTATTTTTTATATGAATAAAAGAAGGCTCAAAGCCATCACTGCCATTCCAGCCACCACACCGTAGATCGAAAGGTGTGCTTCCCCGTATCTTCTGGAAGCAGGCAATAGTTCATCTAATGAAATGAAGACCATAATACCGGCAACACCTGCAAATAAAATACCGAACATCATTTCGCTTAAGAAAGGCATCAATAATAAATACGCCAACACGGCTCCTACCGGCTCGGATAAACCGCTGAGGAAAGACAATTTAAACGCCTTTTTCTTATCCCCTGTCGCATAGTAGATCGGTACCGAAACTGCAATCCCTTCTGGAATATTATGAATCGCAATAGCAGCAGCAATCGCAAGACCAAGGGCCGGATCGTTCAAGGCAGCGGTAAATGTCGCAATCCCTTCCGGAAAGTTGTGAATGGCGATGGCCAGTGCTGTGAACGTTCCCATTTTTAATAAATCCGGATCTTTAATTGCCGTATCCCGTTTCGACATATCTTCGACCTTTTTCACTTCGTGCGGATTCCCCGATTTTGGAATGTATTTATCAATCAAGGCAATGACAAGCATCCCGCCAAAGAAGGCTCCGACAGTGGCCCAACGACCCGGCTCCTCCCCCATAGCGGTGACGAGCGAATCTTGCGCTTTGAAAAAAATCTCAACCATAGATACATAGATCATCACCCCTGCCGAAAAACCGAGGGCAACAGATAGGAATTTAGTATTCGTCGTCTTCGCAAAAAAAGCAATCAAACTTCCGACACCTGTCGCTAATCCAGCAAGTAGTGTGAGCCCGAAGGCCATAAATAAGTTTTCCATTGTACCTCTCCTTCAGTTCGAACGTTTTCACTAAGGACATTGTAACGAAAGTTTTTCCTATGTGCAACTTTTTTAGTTCCAGTTATATTTTATGTGCCCATTTAAGAAATGACACCTGTTTTTGGAAAGTTTTCTAATCATAATGATCGATTTTCAGTCATACTTTAATAATTTATAACTCCGGTGGTAAACATTCCCCATCTTCTTCCCGTTCACACACGGCCTGCTTAGAAATGATAATTTGCAAAGAAATAAAAAAACCACATCCTTTGTGGAATGTGGTGGAACATGGCTATTTTCAATCAAGGAAAATACTGAAACTGTGCTTCAACCTGGGCCACCGTCTCCAGCATACCCGGTTCTATCGGAGTGGTTGCTGCTCCTACAACCTCCGTCTTACTGAACGTTTGAAAAGGGGTCACAGGCGGGCTCCCGACTTCCGAAATTTTCACAGGGGTTTGGTCGAGGTTCAAATTCATGGTGTTCGCTATTGTCTGAGCGTTTGCGAGGGCATGACCGAGTGCAATACGCAATGCTTCCTGATGATTTTCATAGGGACTCTTAACCGAGAATTCAATATTGGACACCCGATTCGCTCCATTCGCAACAGCCGTATCAATGACATATCCGGTCCGACTAATATCGTCGATGGTTATATTCAGAGAGTGTGTCACCTGATATCCGCGGAACTCTTGCTTTCCATCTACATAATCATACTCCGGGAAGATAAAGTAGTCAGCGGTTTGGATGTGATCTTCCTCTATTCCTATTGCTACTAGTTGATCCCTTACCTGCTGGGTTATTTGAGCATTTTCTCTTTGTGCTTTTTCTAAGCTTTGGTCCTGGGTCACTACCCCGATCGTTACGGTGGCTATATCCGGTCTCACCTGGGCTTTGCCGATTCCATTCACCTTCAACAACCGTGCGTCACTTCCCCTTCCTGCCTGCCTCATTGCTGGATAATACATAAGGCACCCCTCCCTTCTTCATTACATGAAAATAGGATACAAAATATGTACACCCTTAAGAAAAGGAATATTTTCTCATAATTTTTACCAACCATTTGGAATATGTTGTAAAAAGGGGTGAGATGGATGGTGAACCAAAAATCTAACAGGGAAAATGGGTCTTCTTTTTTGAATATCATCCAGGAAGGGCTTCCAAGTACGAAGCAAAAAAAACGCATCATCCTTTTGGGTGCTGGTATGGCAGGACTTGTAGCGGGATCTCTCTTAAAGGACGCCGGCCATGACGTAATTATTTTAGAAGCGAACGACCGGGTAGGAGGACGTGTACATACCATCCGGGAACCTTTCACCAATGGGAACTACATAGACGCAGGCGCGATGCGCTTCCCAACTACTCACAAATTCGTCCAAGCCTATATAGAAAAATTCGGTCTGACTACGAACCCGTTCATCAATTCCACCCCCGAGGACCTTTTCATGATCCATGGCCAACAAGTGAAAAGAAAAGAATATGAACAAAACCCCGGCCTCCTCCACCTTACACTACCAGAGCATGAAAAAAGAAAAACAGCTAGAGAATTGTTCCTCTCTGCTGTCCAACCGTTTTTGGATTTATATGAAAACAGCAGCGACGAAGAAAAAGAGAGGTTAAAGAAGGAATTATCCCATTACTCGATGGAAGATTATTTGCGCAAAAATCCATTCGGTCCTTCTTTGTCCAGGAATGCGGTACGAATGATCAAACTTGTGCTTGGAATCGAAGGGTTTCCTGAATATTCCTTCCTGGATATTTTGATTGATATCACTTTTCCGATTTTCAATGGGGATACCAAATTCTTAGAAATCGCCGGAGGTAATGACCGCCTCCCCAACGCTTTTGTACCAGCCTTGATCGATAACATTTACTTTGAGCAAAAGGTTACGAAAATCATCCACCATCAGGACCGGGTGTCTGTTTATACGGAGGATCAGCGGTTCCATTCGAGTACTAGCTGGTCAGGAGATCTACTTTTGACAACCATCCCGTTCACAGCGTTCCAGTTCATTGATGTTTTCCCCCTTGAGTGTCTGTCCGTTAGAAAATGGCATGCCATCAGGGAAGTCATCAACGTTCCAGCAGTCAAGATTGGAATCGAATTTAAGACGAAGTTTTGGGAAAAATATCCCATCGGCCATATTGTCTCTGACCTCCCCACACGTTTTGTATATCAAAAGAGCCACCATCAAGGATTGCCTGGGCCTGGCATCCTCCTAGCAAGCTACACATGGGGCCACAACGCCCTTATCTTTAACAGCCTAAGCAAAAAGGAAGCCATCAAACAGGTGCTCCAGGATTTAGCACGCGTTTACGGTTCCATTGTTTATGAGGAATATATGAATGGCACCGTCTTCAATTGGAGCCAAAACCCATATTCGGCCGGTTGTTTTACATTGTTCACTCCAGGGCAAGCACAGGACCTTGAAGAAGTAATCCCAAGACCAGAAGGACTGATCCATTTTGCCGGTGAACACACCTCCTCCTACCACGGCTGGGTCGAAGGAGCCATCCAATCCGGAATCCGCGCCGCCAAACAAATCAATGATCAAAACTAAAAGCGGAAGCGCCCTGGGAGACTCGAAACGCATAAGTCAAACCTCGTCGTGACTGCCTTTGACCCAATGGTTAAAAATACAAAAAAACTCCTTCCATCTAAAAGATAGAAGGAGTCCCTATTATTCTTCTTCCTTATCCGTACTTAATTCTTCGCCGCTTCCACTCATGATCTTAACAGACTGGTTTTCTTTTTTCACTGGATAAACGACTTTGTACTTCTTCATCTTCACTTCCCCGTCGACTGTCTCTTCTGCCGTCAGAAAAGCGGTGACTTCTACTTGATCTTCTTGCGGGTCTGCAACAAGATTGTCGACCTGGACGCTCAATGTATTGTTATACCCCGAGCGGAAATTCTCAAATGAGAGGTCCTCCTGCCAGCTGCTGCTAAGCAAAGAGTAAGCAGTAACGAAATCCCCCTGATTGATGCTGTCATAAAAATATTGCACCATATAGCTTGCTTGCTCGGCATCCGTCCCTGTGACGGGAGAATATACTTCTTCTGTCAACTCCGGAAATTCTGGCAGAGAACGCATCGGTGACTCGCTCCACCGTTCAACCATCGGCAGTACATCTGAGATAGGGATACTGAATCCAATCGTTTCCTCATCCAATTTGGCCGAGTTTATCCCGATGACTTCCCCTGTTTCCCTATCAAGTAAAGGACCACCACTGTTTCCTGGTGAAATCGGTGCGGAAATTTGGTACAAGTTTTCATAGTGAAACGGTTCAATATCAAGGGTACGATCCAGTCCGCTGATTTCCCCACGTGTTACTGTGTTCTGTAATCCGAGCGGACTTCCAAGAGCCAGAATTTCATCAAGAAGTTCTGCTGTATCTTCCTTTCGGACAGGAAGTGGTTCTTTTCCTTTCAATCCCGGCACACGCACAACAGCTACATCCGTATCGCGGCTTAAGCCGATCACATCGCCCGGCATATTTTTCCCATCGGAAGTGATGACATTGACACTTTCCGTATTCGCAACGACGTGGGCATTCGTAATGACGTCCCCTTGATCATTGTATAAAAAGCCAGAGCCTACACTGCCATCATCCAGTTCGATTTGCACCACTAATTTTTGTGATTCAAAGATGATATCCTGTGTTTCTTTCGGTACTTCCTGATTTCCCGTTTCCTCTGCTGCCGGCTGATTCAAAACGGCCGAGACACTGATGTCTTCAGGAACTGCCGTCATAATATAGAAAACGCCCGCAATTCCTGCTCCCAATATAATAAGGGAGGAAAGAATGCTGATGATCCAAGAGCGTTTCATTTTTCATCCTCCTATTCTACTAACCACTCCATCTCGGTTATTTCGATAGAGTATTCCCCTTCTTCTAACTCATAATGAACTTTTTCGAATTTTCCTTTATTCCCAGGATTCAAATAGTTGGGATACACTTTTGCAGAATCCGAACGTACGATCTCCCCGTCCTTGTTTAAGATGTCATACATGACAGAAACTGTACTGATGATTTGCGTCGCGACACTTTCCAGCTCTCCACTCACTTTATAATCACCGAACTCATCTTTTGTTATGGATGAATCGATCACTTCTAAGGCTTGCGTCTGATTCCGCAGTTCGTCTTGGGCTGCCTGCTGCATCGCACTTTCCAGCCGCTGTTGTTCGGCTTGTTCGAATGCCTCTTTCTCCTGCTGAATCCGTTCTTTCAACTGTATCAATTTTTTATCATTCGAAACATATTGTAATCCTTGGTCAATCATCGCAACCGCCTCTGTGTATCGTTTCTCCTCCACTGCGGCTTCTGCTTTTTTCGTTGATTGATTAATAATCTTTTCAAAAATCTTATCCCTGACTTTTGACGCTTCCTCCAGGTTCAGGTCTGATAATGTATCTAACTTTGCTGCAAGTTCATCCACATTCGTAATTTTTGATAACTCCTGATTGACTTCTTGTAAGGTCAACCTCGAATCCATTTCATTCATTCTAGGTATAAGAGTGAGGAGAAGCTTGCTATCTTCCTGCCGCAACTGCTCTTGAATAGCAGACAGCTTTTCAGATGCTTCCTTCAAAGATTTTTCTTCCAGTAAACTAGACACCTCATCCAATTCTTTGTTCCAGCTGATGGCTTCTTGCACATGTTGCAATTCCGTTTGTAAAGCCTCCACTTCTGGACGCCGATCAATCGCACCCACCAGGAGTTTCTCGGCTTCCCGCAATTCCCCCGCAAGTGCCACCTCTTCGGCCTTTCGCTTCATTTCCAATACTTCTGCATTCACATTTGTTTCATGGTTATAAACAAAATAAAGGGCTACCACCACCACAACCAGCGCAATAACAGGTGTAATGATTGGCAACCGCCATCTTTTATCTTTACTATTCGGCTCTGGTCCGTCCGTTAAACTCTTTCCACAATGAGAACAGTAACGGGCTTCCTCGCTTATCTCATGCTTGCAATGAGGACATTCGATCATGTCCCGTCCTCCCTTTCTATCACTTCATAAAATATGGAATCTAACAAAATACTTATCTATTATATCATGCATGCTCATTGATTCGTAAACTCCATAGGTCCTTTTTTTGAAAAAAATTGAACCAATACAGGTAAAGCGCACGGGCCTAATTTTCCACTACAGCATACAATGATATATCTCAAACCCGAGAGGAGGGTCTTCATGGGAAACCGTCCGAATGAAAGCCAACCAAAAAGAAAGCCCTCGAAGCCATGTTGTGGACGCAAACGCAAAGGAACCACACGGTAAATAGAAAAGCGGAAGTGCCCTGGGAGACACGAAACGCATAAGCAAAACGGCTGGAGGAAGGTGCTTTCTCCTTCCGCAAGACGGATTGCCTCCCTTCACTTTTCACCCTACTATTTTTATAGAGCCGCTCTACATCAGCGGCTTTTTTTTATGGGTGTATTTTGTCATGAAAATGTAATCCAATTGTAGGTCTTTTGTCTTTGTTTACATAAAAGGCGGTTGGTACACTAAGGAAAGTTGAAATATGAAAGGGGACAAACCTCATGAAAAAACTTTTCACTTCCTTACTCCTTTTGCCTTTTATCGTTATGAGCTTCAGTCTTCAGACGTTTGCCGAAGAAACGGACAAGACTGCACAAAATATAGAGACGAAATCATTAATCCTTGATAAGAAGAAGAAAGAAATGGAACGTTTTCCGGAAGAAAAAAATAAAGAAGCCAAAGCTGTGTCTGCAAGTAAAGAAGTTGTTACACGGACGGTTGCCGTAGAAGCGACAGCCTACACTGCATTCTGTGAAGGTTGCAGTGGTAAAACATACACAGGCATCGACTTGCGTGCCAATCCGGACCAAAAAGTCATCGCTGTGGATCCAAACGTCATCCCGCTTGGCTCTAAAGTACGCGTACCTGGTTATGGTGTAGCTGTGGCTGGTGATGTCGGTGGAGATATTGAAGGAAATCGAATCGATATCTTTATGGCGAAGCAAACGGACGCCCTTGATTATGGGCGCCAACAAATCAAAGTTGAAATCTTGAACTAAGCTCTCCCTTGTTGGGGGAGCTTTTTCTTTGCCTATCCTTTTGCCGCCCTCCTTGACCGAGCCTGTGGAAGGAAGGGCAGCATAGGAGAAACAAATGGTAACAGGACCTTTGCCTCCGAATTTTTATAAGGAATAAAAGCCACCAAATGTTGACTCTTCTTAACGCTTAGAATGTTTGCGCCAGATCTTTCGCACGGGCAATTCCATTTTCTTTGATTTCTTCCGCTCTTTCCGGCATTGCAGCTTGTCCTTCAATAAACAATCCGTCGAATGAAGGAACACCAAAGAAGCTCATTACTGTATTCAAGTAGCGATGGCCCATTTCCATTGCGGCAGCGGGGCCTTCGGAGTAAATCCCTCCACGTGCTTGAATATGCAGTGCCTTCTTATCAGTTAACAAGCCAACGGGCCCTTCCTTGGTATATTTAAATGCTTTTCCTGCTACTGCAACGGAGTCAATATAAGCCTTCATTAATGGAGGGAAGGAGAAGTTCCATAGAGGGGTTACAAATACATATTTGTCAGCTTCGATGAATTGATCACTTAGCTCGTTTAAGCGTCCAACTTTTTCCTGCTCAGTTTGACTTAATTCTTCAAATCCTTTACCTGATTGTAGTTTCCCCCATCCTTGGAAAACATCTGCATCGATATATGGGATATTTTCTTTATAAAGGTCGATGTTCACTACTTCATCATTCGGATTTACTTCTTTATACGTATCGATGAAAGCTTTAGCTGCAGCCATGCTGTATGAGAGCTTTTCATCATGTGGGTGTGCTGTAATATACAATAATTTTGCCATCGTTAATCACCTCTCCAAACATAATATAAGTATAGTTTTTCTACTAAAAACTAAAAAATACATATGTTTCACGTTAAAAATATTGGCACTTGAGATATGCATAAAAAATACTAATAATCATCGCAAACTTAAAAAGGATTCGTCATAAGAGACGAATCCTGCCAATTATTTTATTTCATATGGGTTAGCGCTAATGTTTTTTCTCATTTCATCTGTTACTTCCAATGGTTCATCCACTGGTGTTTCTACGTTTTCTGCCACTTGCCCACTTCCGTCATAGTGGATCGGTTTTTGTTTCATTATTGGGCACCTCCTTTAATTTATTGTATATGAGAGCGCATGCAATTTAATAGTGCTATTTATATATATGAAAACAGTTTGCACTTGATTTTTATAAATATGTATTTTTTAACCTTAACGAAATGAAAAGCAATAATTCGAGTTGATTTGCACGTTAACCCTGGTGATCCTCTACCTCTATTTGCCCCGAAAAAGTTTTTTTACACAAACTATATTGACAAAAAGCCTGCATTTCTCCTTCCTTTCTATGCTTACCATGGTTTTGTAGATATAAATAAAAATAGACGCCCTGATATAGGACGTCTGGGATTCGAACATTATAATCAATATAGTTTTTGTAGTGCTTCTTTATTAAAGGCTAACAGATCATCCACTCTACCTTCTTGGACTTTCTTCACCCATTCAGGATCCATTAATAACGAACGGCCGATGGCTACAAGGTCGAACTCGTCACGCTCAAGTTTGTCCATTAATCCGTCAAGACTGGTTGATGCGGCCCCAGAGAAGTCCGTGAAGACACCATCAAGACCGACAGAACCGACAGAAATGACCGGTTTGCCTGAGAGTTTTTTCGTCCAGCCTGCAAGGTTTAAGTCGGAACCTTCGAACTCAGGCTCCCAGAACCTACGTGTGGAGCAGTGGAAAATATCAACACCAGCTTCAACAAGCGGCTTCAGGAATTGTTCCAACTCATCCGCAGTGTTGACCAATTTTGCTTGGAAGTCATTCATTTTCCATTGAGAGAAACGGAAAATGATCGGGAAATCTTCCCCGACTTCACGGCGGCATGCTTCTACGATTTCAACGGCGAACTGTGTACGCTTAACGAAATCTCCGCCATAACGGTCGGTGCGTTTATTGGTGTTTTCCCAGAAGAATTGGTCGATCAAGTAACCATGAGCACCATGGATTTCAATAGCATCAAAGCCGAGCCGCTTCGCATCCGCTGCTGCTTTGGCATAGGAAGCCACCAATGCCTCTACCTCTTCTGTAGATAAAGGTTCATTCACTTTCTCTCCATCTAAGCTTAGCCCTGATGGACCAACCGGCCATGCCTCTTCATTTGGAAGGTCACCCTTGCTGCGAGTCATTCCTACATGCCACAGCTGCGGGGCAATTTTACCGCCGGCATCATGCACTTCTTTCACAACATTAGCCCAGCCGTTCAATGCCTTTTCTCCATGAAACACAGGAATATTCGCACCAGACACAGAAGCTGGATGGTCAATCCCTGTTCCTTCTGTAATAATCAACCCGACTTCATTCTCCGCACGTCTGCGGTAATACGCTGCTACATCTTCATCAGGAACGTTTCCAGGAGAGAATCC
The DNA here is from genome assembly GCF_900114165.1 of Halobacillus dabanensis. Classification (GTDB taxonomy): domain Bacteria; phylum Bacillota; class Bacilli; order Bacillales; family Halobacillaceae; genus Halobacillus; species Halobacillus dabanensis. The sequence goes on along the minus strand of NZ_FOSB01000005.1, from coordinate 57,627 downwards.
GCGTGTCATCGGTGCCATTACGGTACGGTTCGGAAGGTTTAATTTATCACTAGTAAAAGTTTCGAATAATGGTTTCGTTGTTGTTTGGTTTGTCATTGATCTTCCTCCTTGTTCAACGATGTATGTAATTATTACAGATGAAAGAAGGAAACGAAAGAAATCTGTTTCTATCATCAATACTCGACAAGAATGGAGGAGTCAGATCTCTTGTTCTTATAGATGCATCTGCATTTCTGGATTTTATCTCTTTCCATATTGCGTTACTTTTCTGGACTGTAAAACCTTCTTTTTCAACGATTTCCTTAGCTTTAGGTATGGCATATGTAAATGTTTTTCTACTCCAACTGATGGTCGTGTTCAACCTCCCTTCTTTTTGGTTGGGCCCGGTGATTAACCACAATTATGTACCCCTTTTTACTCTTGAAGGATGGATACCAAGGTATCTATAAATAGCTCTTTAATGGAGGGGGAATTTTATTGTAAGAGAACAAATCCCAAACTCCTTGCTACAGAACTAAGTAAATTATTTCTTAAAAGATAACCCCTTCTCGTTCAAAGCCGCTTTAAGCTTCGGTAAGGATGCTGGCCCCATGCCATGAAATGTCAAAATTTCTTTTTCACTGTACGTCGATAAGCTTTTCAAAGAAGTTATTCCGTTATTTTCCAAAGCTCTTCTGGCTGGTGCTGATAGTAATGAGAGAAACCCACTCTCAGGTTTTCGTGCGTTTTCACAGATTGGACAAGTTGGACAATCACTGCTTTTATAATATTTGTGCCCTTTGTCACATATCCTTTGAATTTTTTGCGTCAAGGTGAACATCTCCTTAATTAATATTCTGGGCTACCTAGTAAATAACTATCGGTCTTTTCCTGCCAATGGAGAAGGCGAGTATAGTAATAATCTATCTATTCACTAACTGGACATTAGAAGTTATCTTTACCGTATTTATTGTCTTCACTTCAGTTCATAAATGGGCAATCCTCAGAGAAGCCAGGGGATGGTTCCTCTTATGCTTCATGATGGAAGCGCACGAACCGCCCTCTCGCTTCACTATAGAAAATTCATAGGACAATTGTACAACCCAATCAAATGGTATAAGTAATCATAGTCTATTCCATGGAGGTGAAACTATGTCTTTTAACCCGAAGGATAGGGATGATGAACAGGAAAGCCAACAACAAGAAGATCAGGAAGAAAACAATGAAACAGAAGATTCCTCTACTCCAACAATTAATATTACAGGTTCTTTTAATATCGTCATCATCCAATATGACACAGTAAATGAAGGCAGCATAAGTCCGGAAATTGCTCCTAGAGCTGAGGGAGGCGGGCAGATCAACAATGATGTTGGTGCCAACGCTAACCAAGGTGGTCAAAATGCCATCGACCATAGTGCATCTGAAAATAATAAATCTCAATTTGCTGACGGAAATGGCCGCAGTGGTATTGCAGGTAAAAACAATGATGAGATGGGAGGGCAGCAGGGAATTAAAGTCCGTGATAGTGAACTGGATGAAAGTATTGTAGGTTCTGTTTCAGACCAATTAGAAATCCACGAAGATGATATAGAGGTGGACGAAGAATGATAATAGATGGGGACGGTCCAACAGTTCACAAACAATAGACCCGTCCCTATGTTTTTATTATTAATGTAGTCATGGCATTGGTGTTAGCTTATTCTGCAATCATGATCTGGATTTAGAGTGAGGAATGAATCCATTGGAAAAATTCGTCTTTAATAAATAAGCCGGCATCACCGACTCGAAAGCGAGGAGACTGCCCTTATGCTTCATTAAGCAGTGCTCGAACCCTCCCCTCTTCATGATCATAAGTTTAGTTACTTTTTAATAAAAATACTACTTATGTCCACAAAGAACTGTTTTACATATAAAAGAACCCGGCACCTAATGACCCTTAGGTGCCGAGTTTTATGCTCAATCTCTGCTAAAACGTGTTCTTTTCGCACATTTATCCAGATAGAAGCTTTCCACCCCACTCGTGTGAAGCGCCACCCCATCTTCAAGGAACCACCATGTGCCACGGTCGAGCTGTTTGATGATGAACTCCGATGTTTCCCTTTCGTCCATCTCTTCGCTCAATTCTAGATCATGGGTCACCACTCGCTTACTATCCAGCAGAAAAATGACATGCCATTCTTTCTTTTTCGCCATAAGATCACTCCTCTATATATGTAGTTATCATTCATTACCCCGCTGCTTTTTAGTTTAATCCTAGAATCTGAACCCATACATTTTATTTCATTTTTATCTTTGGCTTCATCAAATGCCAACTCAATAATGCAGGTTCCTTAAAGCAAAGACTTCAAACAAATTAGGTTATATAGCTTCTTTTTGCTTGTACAACAAAAAAGCAACGCAGGAAGCGTCGCTTTTGTATCAGTCTTTATGTAGGGGGAGGAGCGCCAGATGTACGCCAGGATGTTCTTCGATTTGCTTTTTCACAAACAAAGAAAAACCAGCGATTGACATATGAGCGAACGACAGGTATAAGACATCCCTCCAATAATAATTATAGGTCGTCCTGTCTACACTTCGAGTTTACCACTCGTTTCCTTCATGTAGTGTTAATTCTACGTAAAGACTGAGCTTTGTTCTCTTTGTACAACCATTGTATGCAAAAAGATTTACAAATAGACGGGTCTCCTTTATAATAGCGAAAGTTCTTTAAAACTTAGTAATCAAATCGGATTTAGGAGGAATCAATATGCAACAACAGGCTATCAATGAAACGGTACAAGAGAACAACCGTTCCACCATGATCGCTCCACTCGATCCGGTGCAAAAACCTTTCGTATGGATTGGCGCGATTGTATCGTTGCTTTTATTTATAACTATCATTACGGTCACTAACTTTACTCAAGGAGTACTGTTCCTGATCGGTATCGGTTTCGGCCTCGTACTTTTACATGCACGTTTCGGCTTCACTAGTGCATTCAGAAGACTTATTTCGGTCGGAAACGTTCAAGGTTTACAGGCACATATGCTTATGCTGGCCGTAGCAACAACCCTTTTCGCAATTATTTTATCGACAGGCTTCAGCTTTACAGGTAACACTCCTCAAGGGTACGTCTTCCCTGTAGGGATAAGCGTTGTTTTCGGTTCTTTCCTTTTCGGAATCGGTATGCAGCTTGGTTCCGGTTGTGCATCTGGGACACTTTACACCGTTGGCGGCGGTAAATCGTCCATGGTGCTGACATTACTCGGCTTCATCGCAGGCTCTGTCCTTGGGGCATACCACATCGGATTCTGGCGTGAGACACCGACACTTCCTGCGATTTCGTTGGCAGAATCAACAGGTTTCGGTTATTTCGGTGGCTGGATTTTGCAATTAGCCATTTTCCTCGGCATTTACGGTATTACTGTCAAGATTGCCAAGAAAAAGAATCCACCTAGAATGGCACCACTGAAAACGACGACAGGACTGAAAAAACTTTGGCGCGGTGCATGGCCATTACTTTTAGCTGCCGTCATCCTCGGTGTGTTGAACGCCATTACTCTTGCTGTTCGCGGAAACCCTTGGGGAATCACTTCTGCTTTTGCTCTTTGGGGATCCAAATTCATTCAAATGTTCGGCGTCGATGTAGCGAATTGGACGTATTGGTCCGATGACCCTGCGCCGCTGAACCAGACGGTGCTCGCTGACTCCACAAGTGTGATGAACTTCGGAATCATCCTCGGTGCCTTCCTTGCAGCAAGTTTCCAGGGCAACTTCAAGCCTGGAAAAATCAAACCAGGCATCGCTACTGCATCGATTATCGGTGGTATCTTTATGGGATATGGTGCACGCCTAGCTTTCGGTTGTAACATCGGCGCATATTTCGGCGGCATCGCTTCTTTCAGTCTGCACGGCTGGGTATGGATGCTCATGGCACTTATCGGAACATATCTCGCATTGTTCCTGCGACCATTATTCGGCATGAAAAACCCGAACCCGAAAGACTCCATTTGTTAAAACAAAAGCGCAAGTGCCCCGATAGTTACGAAACGCATAAGCAAAGCGGCCGGAGGATGGTGGTTTTCCCTTCCACAGGACGGATTGCTTATGTCGCGAGTGTCTGGGCGCTGGAGCTGGATGATACTAACTACTAAAAGTTATTCTCTTCTTTATTTTATTAATCCCTAGGACACCGAAAAGCCTCCAGCATCGCGCTGGAGGCTTTTTTCACCCTATCGATCATGCCCCTGTTTCTTTTTTCAGAAAATGTGGTATGATAAAGACAGAAGAAGGATACACATAAGAAAAGGACCACAGCTGGCACTGCGGTCCCCCCGGATGAGCGTTCTGCCAAAGGGCGCAGCCTGTAAAAATAGACTCACCCGCATTCACGTCAGAATAGGGAGTCTATTTTTTTATGCGTAAAATCGCGACAACTAAGCCGAGAACGGACACGATGAACGAACTGAATGCGATCATCACCATCAACGATTCATACATACTCAGAGGCATCACCCCCTTTACTGTGGGGTTAGCCGACACCCTATTCAATTGGCAAAACACTATCCTCTATAAATTATAGCATGTCTTCTCCCTGAAATAGACAGGCTTTTTGGACTATTGCTGACTACTCGAAAAAACATTTATCGTTCCGCCAATTATAATAGCTCTACACCACTCATCAGACCAAGATACAAACTACTTACGAACAACAGACTGACAAACAGAGCACCCGAGACCGAGTCCCGTTTAACCATGGACCATGCCAGAAACAGGAATGCCCCTGCAATGATCATGAAAAGAACACTGATGACATTCGGTGCAAGGATGAGGGGGCCATAACTTTCCATCATAGTGAAGCTGCGAAAAAGAAAGGATGGATCCTGCTCGTTCAGCATTTGAGAGATATCCCGGGGAGGCTCTTGTTCTGTCATATATCCGGTGATGGTATAAACCAAAAGCACAAGAAGACTTTCCGCTCTCCACCAGCGTCGGGGTGAAAATGATGGACGGTTCTCGACTAGTTTTTTCATTAGGAAGCCGTTCACCAAAGCAAACCCTAGCAAAACAATAAACAAGAGGTGTTTGAGCAGTAAAGACTGGCCATAAGAAAATATCCAGGAAGACACAAGATTTTCCGTCAGCGCCAAGCTCATCACGATTCCAGTCAAGGCAATCCAAACCATACAGCCAACAGCCACTTTTGTAAACCAGCCCACAAAGTTCTGCCAGTTTCCCTCGTCTGTTGAGAACAGGCTGACAACCAGTAGAATACCTGACCATATCCCGACCGCCAGGAAATGAACCGTGTGGAATACCGCCCCTTGTACGGAGTTCATACTCGCTGAATGACCGATCAAACTTTGCAGGACAATCATCGCGATAATTAAGAACAGGCTCAACGAGTCAGCTAGCCTTTTTCTATGAATGGTATTTAAGATTACCACATGAAGTAAGGCTAAAAAAAGAAGAAGAAGCCAGGCCCTTCCCCCTTCAATATTAGTCAATACATAGATGAAGCTGGAAAGCCATCCTCCTTCTCTATATTCCTGAAGCGATGTCGCCAAATCGATGATCGGAACCATTGCGAAGATAGGAACCCCGATCGATAGAAGGATACCTATGTTTCCTGGAATGGCAAGCTTCACCTTTCTTTCCACAGGGATAAAAGCTAAAATGCTTATCCCGAGTAGAATGGAGAGACAAAGATATAGCCCTCCATTCGTCCAGGCATAAATCACGATTTCTTCCTTGCTCCGAAGAAGATAAGCCCTGCTGTAATGAGTAGTCCAACTCCTATCAGCGGCAACAACCATGAAGAACCGCCACTTTCCTGATCCTCAGCCTGCTGTTCATCCGTGGATTCAGTGGCTGACTCTGCTTCCTCTCCTTCATCTGTAGAAGAATCTTCTGTGGCTGCCTCCTCTTCTTCAAAAGCATCCGCCTCGTCACCACCATTATAGTTAAACATCAACGTATTCTCCATGACATGTCCATCTTCACCGATGATACTGTAAAAGAACTCGATTTCACCATCTTCCACTTCTTCCGGCACCTCAAATTCAAGCGTATCTTCAGGGGAATGAGTGAAGTTTTCAATCGTGTATTCTTCCCCTTGTTGATCGGTCACTGACAATGTGTTCGGCTCCTGTACCGGAGAATCGAAGGTTAAGGTGACGGCAGGGTCATCTCCACTCACCGTTCCTCCCTCTTCAGGTGTCGAACTTTGCAAATGTGTATGCGCTTCTACCGTTACTGGCAGGGTGAACGCAAAAAGTACAACAAGCATCATTATATATTTCATTATCCATTCTCCTCTTTCTAACTGTTTAACAAGCCCATCCATCATCCCTATTTATAACAGACCAGACGTTGAAAAACTAGAAGGAAAGATGGACAATTTCGTGAACGAAATGCCTTTGATCCATCCCAATACTATTATTAAATTTCATGAATACTTTACCGGAATTAAAATTTCTCCCAAATACTATTCGTATAGGCTATCTTCAAACCTGCTCGTTCCATATTCCTTTGACTTACACTTCCATATGCCGCCTGCCCTACGATTAAATGACAGTTTGAATCCATCGCCTTTATTATTCGTTGGTTTATGAGGGCCTTCTGTACCCCATGATTTCTATATTCAGGGACCGTAGCAGATGCTGCCAGTGTGGCAATACCATTTTTCACAAATAGAACACCCACCCCGGCAGGCTCTCCTTCCACCCTCGCTAAATAAAAAGCCCAGCGGCCACTTTGTAAAAGAACTTGGTTGTTTTCTGTAACCCCACTACTTAAAAACGACGGCATACCAAACCCTCTCGTATAAATATCCCCAAATCTATCAAAGTTCTCCCTTGTCATTTCTTCTATACTTATTCCAGTATTTAATTCCTTTTCGGTCGTTTGTGCTACTCCCTCTAATGTTCCATAAAGAGACGAATGGAAGCCGCTTTGAACATATCCTCTGTTACCCAAATTCCTAAACAGCTCTTTTGAAACCCTTATAGGAGTAATCTCGAATCTGGCCGGGAGTTCTTTAGCAGTGTAGAATTTTAAAATAGAATCAAGCTGGTCTGTCTCTGCATCTGTAATGCCTTTCACCGTATTGAACGATGGACCGGGAATGTTTCTCACAGAGAAAGCAACCGCGTTACCAAAAGTTTCGATAGCTACATTCATAGGGTTTCCATTTCTATCTCTTATCTTTTCCAGACGATCTGTTAATGTCTCAATGTCCGATTGTTCAATCACGCGGGCATTTTCTTTGGATAATAAAAAAGACATGATCACCACTCACTTCCATGAATAAAGTCCATCTGTTTATTTATTACACAGAAAAAGGCAGAACCCTTCTACAACATAGAAAATTAAATGAGGCTTCAAGCTAAAAACTGGCAGGCGTTTGGCACAACGATTGTCAAATATGAACAAAAAAGAAAGCGGGACGAATTCTTTCACATTCGTCCCGCTTTCCCTTCTGATGAATCCCATTTTCAGTAAATTCCCACACCTTCAAAGCACAGCGATTATACGTCTTCTTCCTCATCTTTTCTATATTCCAGAACATCACCAGGCTGGCAATCCAGCGCTTGACAAATCGCCTCCAAAGTTGAAAACCGTACCGCCTTCGCTTTGCCGTTTTTCAATATCGAAAGGTTCGCCATCGTAATGCCCACCTTTTCTGAAAGCTCGGTTACACTCATTTTCCGTTTCGCCAGCATCACATCAATATTTATCACTATTGCCATTATACTCACCTCAGACCGTAAGATCATTTTCTGATTTTATGTTAATGGCTTCCTGTAAAAGCCTTTGGAGAACAGCCGCAAACACCGCAATCACCGTTGAAGCAAAAACAATGAACATCCCGATCAAAATAAGACCAGGCGCATCGTCCGCCTCAGCTATGATATAGATGAATGGTAAAAATATAACATAAAGAATACTAATGAGAACCGCACAACGCTTGATTATCCTTAATGCTTTTACAGATAAGTCAGAGAATGCCTTATTTTTGTCAATGAAGGTAAGCAATTGATATGCCTGATACAGAGCACAATAAAAAGGAATGGCCGTCCCATACACATAAATCAGTACAAGGGCCTCGATCAAAGGAAAATCTGTGAATATTTCAGCAGCATAATCGGCCATCCCTGGTACGAAAAAAATACATAAAGCAAGAATCGGTAATCCGAGAAGAATGACAGCCACTTTCAAAAAGAGTGTTGTTCCACGTTTCATAATTCCTAGCACCTCATTTCATTTGGTCCATTTGATTATAAACCTATATTTATCGTTTTTCAATAAAAATATATCCTTTTTAGTGATAATATTGTTGTTGTTTTATTCAAATGATTTTTAAAATAGCAGTCTTCAGGATAGAAGATCTGTTTTTAACATTAACTCTGTAAAAGGTTTGAATTTACACAGCACAAGAAAACATCCAATTTAATGGATGTTTTTTCGATCGGTGACCGCCCCCCAGTGCGTTAGTGATTTAGCAATTGGTAGAAGCAGTTCCATGCTATTAGAAAGGATATTTCCTAATAAAAGTTGTTTCACAAAAGAAAAGCCTTACAGAGAACCCTCCCTGTAAGACTTTCCCGAAAAACTATCGATACATTTCTGTTAACCACATCGACAATGCAGGAACATACGTAATAATAAACAAAGCGAAAATCATCACCACTAAAAGCGGAAGGACGCCTACGACGATTTTTTCAAATTTCACTTTTCCGACGGTGGAGGCAACGAATAAATTGACACCAACAGGCGGGGTGACAAATCCGATGGCCAGGTTAGCGACTAAAATGACACCAAAGTGGACGGGATCTACGCCGAACTCTGTGACGATCGGCAGCAGAACTGGTGTCAAAATCACTACAGCAGAGATCGTATCAATGAACATACCGACGAGCAGAAGCAACAGGTTAATGACGAGCAATATGAAAATCGGGTTCGTCGTTAGCCCTGTCAGGTAGCTTGATATTTGATCCGGTAGCTGGACGAGCGTCATAAAATGGGCAAAAGAGACGGACAGGCAGATAATGATCATCGTCGTTGAATTGATGATGATCGTTTGAATGAATGAATCATAGACCGTTTTCCATGTCAGTTCTTTATAAATGAAAGCTCCGATAATGAGAGCGTAGACCACAGATACGACGGCCGCTTCTGTCGGAGAGAAGATACCTCCATAAATTCCGCCTAAAATGATGACTGGGATAAACAGTGCCCACTTCGCATCGTTTAATGCGCGGAACACTTCTTTTCCGGTCGTCTTGGAACCGTCTTCTGGACGGTAGTTATTTTTCACAGAAATGACATACGCGGTTACCATTAATAGTACGGCAATGAGCATCCCCGGGATAATCCCTGCGATGAACATGTCTCCGACTGATACATTCGCCGTCACGCCGTAGATGACAAAAGGGATGCTCGGCGGGATGATGACCCCGATTGAACCTGCTGCAGCCGGTACACTGGCAGCAAAGCCCGGCTTATAATTTTTTGCGATCATCGCTGGAATCATAAAGCCGCCAATAGCGGCAACAGTTGCAGGGCCTGAACCTGAAATTGCTGCGAAAAACATACAGGCGACGATCGTAACCATCGACAATCCGCCGGTCATCCAGCCGACCATGGAAGTTGCTAAGTGAAGCAGTCGTTTAGAAACGCCGCCTTTCCCCATCAATATGCCGGCAAGCATGAAGAAGGGGATGGCTAATAACGGAAAAGAATCTAAGGAAGTAAAGGCTTTTTGAACGATGGTACCGAGAGGGAGTGTCGTTCCGAAGTAAATGGCTGTTAAAGCCGATACCCCAAGAGAGATCGCGATCGGGACTCCGATAAGCAAACAGACGAGCAACGTTCCAAATAAGAGAAGGACACTCATGTGACGATCCCCTCACTTTTTGGTTTTTCATAATTCCCTTTCCAAATCTCTATAAGCTGGAAAACTAATCGGACCGCCATCCCCAAAGATCCGATCGGCACAGCGACCATTGGAAGCCACATCGGAATCTGCATCGCAGGTGACCGTTGACCGTAACTGATGGTGTCCATCACAAGGGCTGTTCCGAATATCGCTAAAAATAATACGAGCGAAAACCACAAAATGACGCTGATTGATTCCAGTATTTTTCTCCCTATTCCTTGAAACAGGCTGATGAATGCATCGACACGTATATGTTCTCTCAATTTCACGGCATAGCTTGCGCCGATCCACACTTGAAATATGTGTAAATAGCGTGCGATTTCTTCCGTCCAGCTTGGAGCGGACTGGAAGATGTACCGTCCAACAACTTGTCCAAAAATGAGGACGACCATTAGGACTAGTGTTGACACGAGTATACCTTTTTCAACGTTTGCGAAAATCTTCGCCATGACTGTCCCACCCTATTATGTATTAAAAGGAAGGCAGCCGCCTTCCTTTTTTCTATCGTTATTCACTGGCATTTTGAACGTCTTCGAGGAGGTCCGCACCAATCTCCTCTTTAAATTCTTCATAAACCGGTTCCACTTCATCCCGGAAGGATTCCATCAATTCATCAGAAGGTTCATTAACTTCCATACCTTCTGCTTTTAATTCTTCCAGAAACTCACTATCCTGCTTCCGAGCCAGTTCCCTTTGTTCTTTCCGGTATTCTTCGGAAGCCTCCACGACTAACTCCTGCAAGTCTGGGGAAAGACTTTCGTAAAATTCATTATTCATCAATAGAGCCGTCGGCGCATACACATGGCCCGTCAATGTCAGATAGTCCTGTACTTCAAAGAACTTATTCGTATAAAACAATGACACGGGCGCTTCCATTGCGTCATAAGTCCCTTGCTGAAGGGCTGTATAAAGCTCACCGAAAGCGAAAGGTGAAGCATTCATTCCGAGGGCATTGAAGGTTGCCGTGTGAACCGGGCTTTCCAGTGTACGCATCTTCAGCCCCTGAATATCCTCCAGAGATTCCACCGGCCCCTCGTTATTCGATAGATGACGGAAACCATTTTCTGCAAAAACAAGTCCTTTAATGTTTTGTTCTGTCAGATCATCAAGCAGACCTTGTCCAATCTCTCCATCTAACACTTGATAAGCCTGCTCGTAGTTTTCAAATAAGAAAGGAAGATCAAACACCATGAAGTCTTTATTAAAAGAAGAGATCGATGCAACCGCTGGAATCGTCATTTCCACGTTTCCTTGCTGGACTGCTTCAATCGCTTCCCGATCAGATGGATAAAGTTCCCCATTCGGGTGAATCTCGACTGTAATTTGACCATCCGATTCTTCTTCCACCTTCTCTTTAAAAGATTCCGCTGCAATATGAGAAGATTGATCTTCCGAAACTAAGTGAGCAATACTGATCTTGTAACTTTCTCCTCCGCCATCCTCTGAATCACCACCGGCTGAATCTGGGCGTCCGCAAGCAGCTAACGTGAGCAAAGCTGCGAATAGAACCATTAACTTCTTCATATGTACTCCCCCTGTGTCTTATTGCGTAATTCGTTTAACAATATTGTCCATATGTATATTCATCGCTTCGACGGCTCGCTCCACACCTCCATCCTGTACCGCTTCCAATATGCTTTCATGCTCGTCACAAGCTGCGTCGGCACTTTTAGGCAGCGTGTTAGATAAGATGATGAATGCACGATAATCCCCTGAATTCATTTGCAAAATCAAATCTTGCAGCTTCTTGTTCCTATTGACTTTTGTAAGCAATAAATGAAAATCCCGATCCAACTCAAAAAAAGTCTCATAATCTTCTTTTGCAACCGCTTTCCTTTGATTCGATACATTATTCCGCAGTTGTTCGATGATCTCCTTAGATAAAATAGGGGTGACCGTTCGAAGGTTGTGCGTTTCCAGCAGCGTGCGAATTTCCATCAGATGTAAGGAACTTTCCATTGTAAACGTAGCCACCTTGGCTGGTTTGCCATTTCGCAGAACAACGAGGCCATCCATAGAAAGACGGCGCAAAGCATCACGCAGCGGCGTTCGACTGACACCGATCTGCTTAGCAATTTTCTCTTCCCGTAATTCTTGATCAGGAGAGAGCTCACCAGAAACAATAGACTGACGCAGCAAGTCGTACGTCTGCTCCGTTATCGACATCTTCTTATGGATCTTTTTCATGAATCACTCCACCCGCAATTTTTCTGTATACAGTATACTGGAAATTGTATAAGAGATTAGTGTTTTTGTAAACTGAATTTTTTAAAAATTAGGAATAAGCTGCAAATAACACTCGTTAATCCAAAGAATATCCAGGCTTAATTTAAAATTCGAAGTAGGAAAACTAACCATCAAATAGTTCCTTCACAGGGAGCAATTTGATGGTGTATGATCTGGTATAACACTTTGATTTTGTCAAAAGTTTTATCCATTTCACTCCATACATTTAATATCCTGTTACGTGATCCTTTCAAACTTTTCATTTTTGCTCTTGAATACTTTCCTGCATAACCCCATCCTCTTCCCCGTCTCAAAACCTCAAAGGGGTAGGGGTAGACCCCGGAGCTGGATGATTCAAATGTGCAAGCGCCTTGCTCACCCCCGACATGCTTAAGCAAACCTTTGAAGTGGCGTCTCTTTGCCACATCAAAGGGCTTGCTTAAGACCTCGAGGGGGTAGGCGCTGGAGCTGGATGATTCAAATGCGCAAGCGCCTTGCTCACCCCCGACATGCTTAAGCAAACCTTTGAAGTGGCGTTTCTTTGCCACATCAAAGGCTTGCTTAAGACCTCGAGGGGGTAGGCGCTGGAGCTGGATGTAACCCACCGCGTAAAGTCATCCACAAAAAGAAAATTTTATAATTCCCTGGACCAACATATAAAAAGACTGCCAGCACATTTCCTCTGCTGACAGCCTTTTTCTTTTAATACGGATCTGCCTCATGGCTTTTCTTCACAGCATCTTCTGCTGCTTCATTTTGAGCCATCGACCCTTGACCATATTTCGATCTTCCTGCATCACGCCCTGGAACTTCCCGACTTCCCGACATTTTCTCCATTTCCTTCATTTTCTCTTCTAGCCCTTCTTTCACACGAAGTCCATACTCTTCATCTGCTTGGGTGAAATGGTCGATCATCGCATCTTGAATGCGTTTGTCACAAACAGCGAGCGCATTGGAAAGGTTTTTGATCAATTCATCTCTTTCCCAATCTTCAAAGCTGCGATACGTATGCCCGGCCTGTCCATAGTTGTTCGGACGATCGATCGGTTCACTCATGGCCGCCGCGTTGTACGTTGGCTCATGAGGAGGGGTTTTCGCCCCGTCCGCCTCCTGGAAGCCGCCTTTCATCGACGGTTCGTAGTTGATATGCGGATTTTCCCCTGATTCTCTAGGATCGCGCGTATCCATTTGCCCGCGCTGCTGATTTGTCCGGACACCGGTTTTCGGAGCGTTTACAGGCAATTTCAAATAGTTCGCCCCTACACGGTAACGCTGGGTATCAGAGTAGGAGAACGTCCGCCCCTGAAGCATTTTGTCATCAGAAAAGTCCATGCCATCGACAAGAACGCCTGTACCGAAAGCCGCTTGCTCGATCTCCGCATGAAAGTCCTCTGGATTCCGATCGAGGACCATACGACCGACCGGATGCCACGGAAACTGATCCTCCGGCCAAAGTTTCGTATCGTCAAGCGGATCAAAATCCAATTCCGGGTGATAATCATCTTCCATGATTTGGACAAACAGCTCCCATTCCGGATATTCTCCCCGCTCGATCGCTTCATAGAGATCCTGAGTGGCATGACTCACGTTTTTAGACTGGACCATGTCCGCTTCTTCCTGTGTTAAATTACGAATGCCTTGTTTCGGCTCCCAGTGATATTTCACCAGTACCGCTTCGCCTTTGTCATTCACCCATTTATACGTATTCACTCCAGACCCCTGCATATGGCGATAGGTTGCCGGGATTCCCCAAGGCGAGAACAAAAATGTAATCATATGGGTCGCTTCCGGGGTGCGGGAAACGAAATCGAACATCCGCTCCGGGTTTTTCACATTGGAAGCAGGATCCGCCTTAAAGGCGTGAATCATATCAGGAAACTTCATCGCATCACGGATGAAGAAGATTTTCAGATTGTTTCCAACTAGATCCCAGTTGCCATCTTCGGTATACATTTTCACCGCGAAGCCCCGGGGATCCCGATCGGTTTCCGGTGCGTCTTTCGCTCCTGCCACTGTGGAAAAACGGACCATCAACGGCGTTTTCTTCCCCGCACCAGAAAAGACTTTCGCACGCGTGTATTTTTCCACAGGCTCGTCGCCGACTTTGCCATATGTCTCAAAATAACCGAACGCTCCCGATCCTCTTGCATGCACGACCCTCTCCGGCACTTCTTCCCTGTCGAAATGGGAGATTTTTTCAATGAAATGATAATTCTCAAGGGTAGCCGGACCACGGTTCCCAATCGTCCGGATATTTTGATTATCCGTCACCGGACGTCCTTGCCTTGTTGTCAATGTCTCCCGTTCCATATCCTGATCGTTCTTATCCTTTTTATGGTTGTCTTTCGCCAATATAAAAACCTCCTCACACAGAATCAGCTTTAGCATCTCTCCTATTAGTAAATTTATACAGAGGTTGTAACATCTTCTTTTATTCCCAGCTTGTCTGTATGATGGAAGTTTTCTATGGCAATATCCTTCTTTTAAAATAAAAAAAGCCTCCATCGCTGGCAGACTTTTCTTCATGAATATCACGTTAGGTTGCTTTATTGATCACGATTGACAATTGATAGTTTGCCTGTCTATTCAAATCAACCAAAAACTCATCCAATCGTTCGTGGGATGGAAATTTACACTCCAGAAGATAGCATCCACCTCCACTGATTTTATAATTGTTGATCACAAATTCCTTTTCAGATTCAATAAAGTCCAGGTATGGCTTGTGATTGGTGTTTTTAGTAAAAATAGTGATGAATGCATGGACAGGAAGCCCCATCTTTTTCTTGTTGACGTTAATCGTGTACCCTTCAATGATGCCTTGGTCTTCCAGCTTAGCCACCCGTGCTGCAGCCGCTTGTCCTGTCAGATGCACGTTATCGCCCAGTTCTTTCATTGTAATCCTGCTGTTTTGTGATAATTGATCCAGTATCTTTCTATCTGTCGCATCCAACATATACGTAAATCCTTTCATTAATAAAGTAAAACCACGGAAAGACTTGATTTTATCTATGTCCTTCCATCTTTATCTAAGTATAAAATATAGGTAGTAAATATAAAAGGAGTGGGAATGGATGAAGATTAAACACATTCGAAATGCAACTCTCCTTGTAGAGTATGCAGGTCGTAAAATATTAATAGATCCGATGCTTGCAGAGAAAGGAACATACCCTCCCTTTCCAGATTCACCGAGGCAAGATCAAAACAACCCATTAGTAGAATTGCCGACATCTGTCGATGATATCATGAAAGATGTGGATGCGGTGATTGTCACTCATCTCCATTTAGACCATTTTGACGATGCAGCTAAAGATGTTTTGCCAAAAGATATCCAACTGTTTGTCCAGAATGAAGCCGATCGTGAAGAAGTGCAGAGTGCCGGCTTTCACCATGTAGAAGTGCTGACAGAACAAACCGTTTTCGAAGATATCGAACTCATTAAAACAGACGGACAGCACGGCAGAGGAGAAATTTTGAAACTTGCCGGCGAAGTGTGCGGGATTGTTTTCAAACATCCGGAAGAGCAAACGTTATATGTAGCAGGAGACACGGTATGGTATGAGGCCGTCGAAAAAGAAATCGAAAACCACCAGCCGGATATCATTGTAGTCAACGGCGGGGACAACCAATTCCACCAGGGGGGTTCACTCGTCATGGGGAAAGAAGATATCCATTCAGTAGCTAAAGCCGCCCCCAATGCCAAAATCATCGTCGTGCATATGGAAGCCGTCAACCACTGGACATTATCAAGGAACGAACTAAGAGACTTTATTCATCAGGAAGGAATCAGCTCCAACATTTTCGTTCCTGAAGATGGCGATTCTTATTCCTACTGAAAATGTCATGGATTGAGGAAGTCCCTTTAAGGGGCTTTCTCTATTTCACACCTTTTATCAGCGGTTTTTTCAAAAATTAGAATCAATTAACCTTTAAAGAATCCATGGTTACCACAGTTAAATACATTCTTTTCGTTTCGCCTTCATATAGAAGAACAAATCCCCATTTTAAGCAGGCCTCCAAGGTGACCATTCTCCCTTCATTCTATTCACCAGCAAATGTGCTCCTTTTCTTTTCTTTACGTAGACACCCAGCTAGAGTTACCATTTCCTCATAGAAAAGACGACTATTCCTAAAGAATAATCGCCCCACCATATAACATATATTAAAGACTCTTAATATCCGTAATTAAGCCAAAAAAATATTGCTCCATCGAATCAGCTGGTTTTTGAACAATGAAGACATAGATAGATTCGGTCGGATAAAACTTCTGATGGATATGAAATCCCGCTTTGGTTAATTCCTGTTCCATTCGAGTGGAAGAGATTCTTGGATGATTATTATTTGGGTCATCTTCTAATTCCACACAAACGAAGAATCCATTTTGTTTAAGAACCTGCTTAATATCTTGTAACGTTTCCGCTAGAGGGTTGATTTCATGGAGAACTAAAGATGCCATCACTACATCAACCGAATCATTTGGTAAGGAACTGTCTTTCATACCAGCTTGGATGGTTTGAATATTTTCTATCCCTTCCTCTTTTGCCTTGGATTCTAGCAAACCTATCATGTTTGCATCGATATCCAGGGCATATACCGTTCCATCCGTCCTCTTGGCCGCTGGGATGGTTAAGAAACCTGTTCCAGCACCAACATCCAATAAGTGATCATGACGCTGAATCTGGAGAGAATCCAGTAAACTTTCCGGCGAGAATTGCTCTCTTCGCTGGCTGCTATCCAAATAAGCTACCTTTTTTCTAAACTTGTCGATAGAATTTACGTTTTCGTGGTTTTTCATAAAAATCCTCCTGGAATAAAATTTATATAAAGTGTAAAAGTCCTGTTAAAAGTTTTCCTCCACCAGGGCGGCGTTGACACCTATGGCGGCTTTGCTGCCTTCCGCGGCCGCAATGATTAATTGGGAAGGGGCGATGATCGAAGCATCGCCACAGGCAAATACTCCATCGACACTGGTCCGACCGATGCCATCCGTTTTGATAGCACCTTGATTGTTAAATTCACATCCCAAACCCTCTCCGATCGATGCGGCTTGTTCCAATTCTGTTATGACAAATCCTCCGTCACGGGAAATGGTCGTCCCATCATTAAATGAGATTTGCTTCAAATCGCCTTGATCCCCAGTTAAGGCAGCGATCGGCTGTTCATATACGGTCACTCCTTTTTCTTCTAAAAGCCGCTTTTCCTCTCCCGATAACGTTTGCTTTCCATTCGTACAAACAACCAGATCCCTGGACCAGTTATAAACAACCTTCGTCATATGAAGGGCTCCTGAATTTTCGGCAATGACAGCCAATGGGCGGTCTCTTAGTTCCCATCCATCACAGAAAGGACAGCTGAATAAGCTCGTTCCGTAAAATTGATGGATATGGGGTATTTCTGGCAACCGTTCTTTAAGACCTGTCGCTACTATAACTTTTTTTGCCGTATAGAGATCCCCTTCCTCTGTCTCCATAGAAAATATCCCATCATGCTTCCATACCCTTGTCACTTTTTGCTTCTTTATATGGACGTCTGGGTACTTTCCAAGTTCTTCTCTAGCCAGGCGTCTTAACTCTCCCGGATTGATTCCATCTCTCGTCATAAACCCATGAGCTTCCTGGGTTACCGCATTTCGAGGTTGTTCATTATCAAAAAGCACGGTCGCTCGTCTGGACCTTCCAAGGACCAAGGAAGCATTCAATCCAGCTGGTCCTCCTCCGATTACAGCACAATCCAACATCATTTATATCAGCTCTCTTCCTTTGCATGTGTGTGTTCCAGCCGTTTTTCTTCCATCTTATCAGCTATATCTATAAGATATTTGTTTGCCAGGTCTTCCTTCATGTTTTGCTCCGCTTGGATCATCACATTTTCAATCAGGCAGTCTTCATTATGATCCAGGGAACAGTGGAATAACTGGGACTCTCCTTCGACGGCTTTGATAATGTCTAAGAAAGAAATCTTCTCTTTCTTTTTCGACACCTTATACCCTCCTTTAACGCCTGGGGTAGATTCAATCCACCCACCTTTTGCGAGTTTCGTTAAAATTTTGGAGAGATAAGTGGGAGACAAATCCTGCATCGCTGCCAATCGCTGAACACCAACAGTCGTTCCTTTAGGTAAGGAAACTAAATAAACCATCGTGTGTAAGGCGTAATTCGTTGCTTTTGAGTATTTCATTATTATCTCCTCCTTATTAAGGATATTAAAGACTATTGTTGTCTATAATTCAAATAATACTTTATCACCACGGAACAATGGTGTCAACTTATATCGTTCTATTTACTGGCTGCCATATATAAAAAAAGCAGGACGAAATCTTTCCTTCGTCCCGCTTTTCCTATCTTCCTATAAAAACTTCGCAACAAACTTCCGGTTTCTTGGTCCATCAAATTCACAGAAATAAAGTCCCTGCCATGTACCGAGAACCAGGCGCCCGTCTTCTACCAACAAAGTCTGGGCATGTCCGACCGTGCTTGTTTTCATATGTGCAGCCGTATTGCCTTCCGCATGGCGGTCTTCTGGATGCTCCCATGGATACACTTCCCGGAAACGGTTCAGCATATCTGTTTTCACATCCGGGTCGGCGTTTTCATTGACGGTGAGTCCGGCCGTCGTGTGCATCGACTGCACAACAATCACACCATCTTTCACCCCTTGTTCACTCACCCAGTCCTGTACTTGATCGGTAACATCAATCATTTGATCATGATGACTGGTCTTCACTTGAAAGGTCTTCAACATCGTATCAACCTCCTATTTCCGAAGCGGCGAATGCTTCTAATTTTTCATACGTTTTATTCTCTTTTTCAAAAAAGCTTTGCTCAGACACGGCAAATGTCCGGGCTTCCGGGTCAACATCTACGACTGCCTGATAGACATTGGTACCATTCCCGCGTAATTGAATGGAGAAACGTCCCTCCTCTTTTTCGACGACACAATTGACAAGACCACCTTTATTGATGACGACAATCGGTGTGTCCTTTTCGTTCGGGCCGAGAATCGTCGAGACCAAGGAAGAGGCACTCATCGCCGTCCCGCAAGCATTGGTCAGACCGACGCCACGCTCAAACGTACGAACAAAGATTTTATTCTTCTCTAAAATTTGCACATAGCTTACGTTCACACCATTCGGAAAGACTTCCGGCAAATCGTTCGCCTTTTTCCCTACCGCTGACAGTTCGTCTTGATCCACATTGTCCACGATGCTCACGATATGTGGATTCGGTACGCTCAAAGCTGTAAAAGTACGTTCTGCAGACAATTCAGGTATAGCTACATCCACCGCTTCCTCTCCATTATAATTCATTGGCAAGGATTCCACTTTAAAGGAAACAGGATCAATCATGACTGAAAATGTATCGATTTCCGGAAAAATTTCCTCCACCTGGCTGACAGGAAGCACCGCTTTTTCTGTTTCAATCGCAATTTCTGTTTTCCCCAGCTTTTCAATCATGTGACGCGCAACACAACGGAGGCCGTTCCCGCACATTTCCGCCTCTGTTCCATCAGAGTTGAACATACGCATCCGTCCTTCTGCTTTATCACTCGGCATGACGAACAAGATACCATCTGATCCGATGCCATCCTGCCGGTCACACAACAAGATAGAAAGCTCTCGTCGGTCTTTTTCTGAAAATCCAAAGTCATTCTCGATTTCGTCGATCAAGATAAAGTCATTTCCTGATCCATGGCATTTAATAAAAGGTATTTTCATCTCATAACTCTCCCCTGGCGTTCATATTTTTTCTCATCATAGCATACATACGCAAAAACGAAAGTGAAAGTGCCTTACTGATCCCCACATGCTGAAAAAGTGGAGAAAGCAAGCTCCCCCCTCTGCAAGACGAATGGTAAAGGACCAGAAAAAAAAGCGTGTGACCATTAGGCCGCACGCTTTTTCATCAACCATAAGAAATAAGGCGCACCAATCAGTGCAACGAGAATACCTGAAGGAATTTCGTTCGGAGCGAGCAGTGTCCGACTGAACAAGTCAGCTACTACAAGCAGCGCCCCACCGATCAGCATCGTAACAGGTAACAGCTTCTGATTGACACTTCCGACAAGCAATCTTGCAAGGTGTGGAGCTATCAACCCGACGAAACCGATCGAACCGACCGCGGCCACACTACAGGCGGCAAGCAATGTCGCAATCAATGCCATTTGGAAACGAACACTGACAACCCGTAATCCAAGCCCTTTTGCGGTATCATCCCCAAGGGACAACACATCAAGTGTTTTAATATAAAAGGCTAATAGCGGAATGAACAATAGTACAGGCCAAATTAAATACTGTAACAACTCTGCCCAGCCTTTCGCGTACGTTGTCCCAGAGAGCCACGTCAGAGCAGAGGCAACGCCAAGGTCTGACTGCACGACCATGATCTGAATTAGCGCGGAACCAAATGCAGACATCCCTATTCCAAGCAGGGCCAAAACAGTCGGTTGGAATTCAGCTTTTGCCCCTAACACCATGACGACGAGGAAGAAAACTAACGCCCCTGCCATCGCACCTACTGGAATCCAGACCGCTGAAACACTGAACCAATACATCGTCATCAACGCACCGACACCAGCACCAGAAGTGATCCCGATCACCGACGGATCCGCCAGTGGATTTCGTAACACCCCTTGGAAAATCAAGCCACTGACTGCTAGAACCGCTCCACTGAACAACGCGACAAGCGCTCTCGGCAGCCTTAAGTCAATAATCAATCCACGCAGGAAATCATTCGCTTCCCCGAAAAAGGCGTTGTAGGTGACCAGAGGTTCAAAACCATAGTTACCAGAAGCAAGACTTACGAGTAGAGTCAGGCCGATAAGCAGGAGAAGCACTGGAAGTAACTTAGCCATCGACAATGTCGCCGAATTTTTCCCGGCCATAATTGCTCCCGAGTCCTGGCTGTTACTCCTCTTCATGCGCATGACAAGCCAGATGAGCCACGGCGAACCTACAAGCGCCGTAATAGCCCCGACAGGCAATTCATTAAACGACGGATCGATCACCCGGGCAAGGACGTCGGCAAGCAGGAGCACGTTGCCTCCCCATAAGAAGGAACCTAAAATTAACGGCAAATGAGCACGGTACCCGATCAATTTGATTAAATGCGGAGCCACTAGTCCGACAAAACCGATCGGTCCGACGATACTTACTGTCACACTCGTCAACAGTACGGCTGCGATGATCGTGACAACCTTTACTGTACGGACATTTTGCCCAAGTGCTGTGGCCACATCATCCCCAAGTGTCAGGGTATCGAGTTTACTTGAAAACACTAAGGTTACGATTACTCCGACAACGATAACAGGAAGGGAAAACGACACCCCGTCCCAATCATTTTGAATCAGGGTGCCAGATCCCCACAAGAACAATCCCTGTGTCTCATTTTCATAAAAAATTTGCAATACCGAAGTCAGTGCTGAAAATAAGAACGTCACAATCATCCCGGCAAGCACCATCCGGACAGGAGTCGCATCCGAACCACCAGACAGCACGTATACAAATAAGAACGTTAGAATGCCCCCGAGAAACGCTGTTACGATCCCATTACCGATCATTGCTGTCGGCACAAATATCGTCGTTACTACAACAGCAAAATACGTCCCCGAATGAATCCCGAGCGTACTTGCCGAAGACAACGGGTTTTTCGTTACCGTCTGCAAAATGACCCCAGACACCGCAAGCGCTCCACCCGCGATGATTCCCATGACTGCACGCGGCATGCGGAGCGTACGGACCGTGTGATGCTGCAGCGTATCCTGCGGACTGATCAGAGCATCAACAACAGTTGATAGTGGAATTTCTACATTCCCTTGATTGATATGTATAAAAGTTAAAAGACACAACAACGCGGTCCCACCTCCGAAGGTGAGAACCGCAATCATTGTGTTCTTAAGCGTCGAATTCATAAAACCCACTCACTTCAGTTTTCTTCCAGTGCCGCGTTGACTACTTGTTCAGCTAGAACTTCTGCTGAAAGTGGTCCACCGAATGTCCAGGCATCACCCGGCATTTGATAGGTGCGGCCTTCCTGGACAAATCCAAGGTCTTCCCAGACAGGGTTTCCAGCCAGTTGTTCTTCAAAAATATTATCCTCTTCCTGAACGATGTAGAAGAAGTTGGAATCCTGGTAGTTTTGCAGTGCTTCCACCGTCGTTTCCGTGTAGCCATAAATTTCAAGCTCTTCGGATTCATAATCGTTCTCCATACCAAGATTATTCATGATCTTAGCTACCATCGAATTATCTGTGAATAAACGCAATGTCGGTGTATCCTGCATAGTGAATGCTTGTGAGATTACGTAATTCATCCCATCTTTATCCGCTTCCTCGAGACGGGCTTGCTGCTCTGTGAACGTCTCTTCCATGTTCATAAGCACTTCATCTGCTTTATCTTCTTTATCAACAATTTTAGCCATTGTGTTGAATTCATCAATCATGTTTTGGAATTGATCCTGTGCCGCTTCTTCCGAATAAGGCGCGAACATTACCGTCGGAGCGATACTCTCCAAGTCTTCCTTAATTGCTTCATGACGGAAATCGACACCGATAATCAAATCCGGATCCAAGCGAGAAATCGCTTCTAAGTTCGGCTCTTGGCGAGTCCCGACGTCCTCGACATCCTCACTGAATGGAATCCCTACATTCACCCAGTCGCCATACTGATCCAGACCAGCAACGCCGACTGGCTCCATACCAAGTGCTTGAAGGTTTTCTGCATATGTCCACTCAAGGACGACCACTTTCTTCGGTGTTCCTTCAATCGTTTTTTCCCCTGTAGCATCTTCAATCGTTATCGAACGGGTTTCTTCCCCTTCTGATGTTTCCTCTTCTTTTTCTTCTTGATCATTGGTCTCCTCATTCTCAGAACCTTCGTCGGTTCCTCCGCCACACGCAGCAAGGAGAACCAGCCCTAACAACAGGGCGAACAACCAAACCTTTTTCATGTATAAACACCCTCTCGAACTTTTCTATTATGTAGAATCGTTTACCAGCGATACCATTTTCATACCCTTATTTAGAAAAATCAAACAACTGATAAAGATTCTCATTATCATCAACATCTATAATCCTACCTGAGACTCAATTTTCTGTCAATGAAATATTTCTCACCCATTTAGCTTAAAAAAGATGTCGGGTTATTCAGCAGTCTCTTCCTCCAACCAATTATAGAAAATGAGCTCCTTCCCCAAAGTAAAGCCTTCCTTGCGAGCAATCTGCTTCCATACTTCCATCAGCCCACCATAAAAATAGCGCAATA
This sequence comes from Halobacillus dabanensis, assembly GCF_900114165.1. Lineage (GTDB taxonomy): Bacteria > Bacillota > Bacilli > Bacillales > Halobacillaceae > Halobacillus > Halobacillus dabanensis. The sequence continues at coordinate 34,251 of NZ_FOSB01000005.1, read as the reverse complement.
ATTCCGTACGCACAAGACCTTTTTTATAGGCAAAAACTGCTCGTTTGAACGTCTGATTGATAACTTCCAAGTAATCTTCTATAGGAGATTCCAATTTCCACTGACGATAGGCACTCTGCACTGTCCTCCACGCAGGCAATACTTGTTCCACACCTAAATAAGGTTGGCTTGTTTCAATGAAAGAAGCAGGAATGAACGATGGCAAAAAGGAAGCATCAAACGGTACTACTTTACTAAAAGAAGATTTACACTGATTATTCTTTGTTTCCGTCGTCGAATTTGTCCTTTGAGGCTTGTCCTGGTGCTTGTTTTCCTTTTTCTGAGGAGTGTCACGAAGGGTGTCAGGTGGGGTGTCATCAGAGGGTAAAAAAAGATCCGTCTGCGGAAGAAACACGAGTAAATTTCCTCCCTGACGGCCATTCGGTTTCTTTGTGGTCACCTTCTTGATCAGGCCTTCTTTCACTATGCATCGGAGCGCCCGGATAACCGTGCTCTCGCTCAAACCTGTACCATCCACAATCGTCGCCCTTTTCGGAAAAGCGACACCGGGATATTTCACCGCATGACGCCAGATAAATGTCAGTACCTGAAACGTCCCTTCTGACAAGGCGGCCTTTCTTTTGTAAAGAAAACTGCGCACGTGGTAATCGAGCTCCTTTTTATCTTTGAACTGCTGCTGCTCCCGAATCCAATTCATATCCATTCTCTCCAACTCCCATTTCATCGTCTTACTCTATAATCGAAAGAAGTCGAAGTTTGGTGTCTAAGAAAAATCATTTTTTTAATTTCCACAAAAGCTCCCTACTTTTGAAGAATCAGTTTCGAGGCAAATAGTTAAGTGTATCTCGAAACTGCTGGAAGAGCAGGACAGGGAGCTATTATGAAAAGGCTCTACAACAGCTTTTCTCAACACTCCCCCGTAGACGGAATGGAGAGCGATTCCGAAGTGCTTCATACGGCAAAGGGGCGGAAGGAAACGGTGAGACTCCTGTGGGATGAACATGATAGGTGAGATCCCGGAAGACGAAGTCTGAGGAAGCTCACCACATGCCCACGGAAAGCGAACCGTTTCCTGGAGCCCCTATAGTACAAAAAGATCTCGGAATCAGGTCTGCTCTATTTAGTGAAAAATATTGTTTAACAAGGCAGCAAAAAGGAAAATCTAAAAATGTAAGCCTAATTATGAACATTTTGTGTCCAAAGTGAGAATTATTTGTTACAATATAATCAAAGAAAACATTTTCAAGGAAGAAACATCCAAAAGGAGATGATTTTCATGGGTATGATTGTAATGTTCTTACTATTAGCTACCGTTGCTCCATTCCTATTTTTAATTACTAAAAAAACATCCTTAGCCGTTGTGCAATCGATTTTACTTATCGGCATGTGGCTCTACTTTTTCCAGGTCACCATTTACACAAATCCCGGCGCGTTCTCTATCACATGGTCGATGTTCTATTTAGGACTGATCGGCGCACATGTCGCCTGGGTGATGTTCATCATGGCAACAGTAAAAGCAAGTCCCGCTTATCAAGAAAGCTTGAACAAAGAAAAAGAAACGCTCCTTTCCTAATTAGGAAAGAAGCGTTTCTTTTTTTAATCTTTCGGTTGCAGTTTAACCAGTTGGATCATCGCTTGGGTGAAGCTCAGTCCTGTCAGAATGATAAGAACAAACTTAGGGTCATAAGTAGAGTACAAGACACCACCTAAGGCAAATGCCGTCAATGCAATGCAAAGGATAAATCCGATTAAATCTTTCCATGGCCAGCCGGCCTCTATAGGCATGTTTCGTTTTTGTTCCATCCTTATAACCCCCGTTTGTTTTTAGTGACCGCTATGGTCTTGTTGTTCTTGTTCTTCGTGCTGCTGGTGGTCGCCGCCACCTCCACCATGATCGTGGTCAAAGCCGAAGGACATCGTGAACAGTGATCCTGCTACAATGATTCCAGCCAGGGCAAACCCGTGGAACATCATATTCCATGGGACATGCCCATTTCCGCTTTCTGCTTCTGTCACGTGCATGAACATGAACAATTGCACACCAGCCTGCAACAAGGCAAGTATCATGATTCCGATAATGATCCATGTTACAGGTAAGTCAGATCCGATAGCCGCCCATGCAGCAACCAATGTCATGACTAATGACAAGACAAATCCAATGACATGATTCATAGGGACGCGTTTTTTTGAATTGGCCATATTAAATCACCATCCCAATCAGATAGACACTTGTAAAGATGAAAATCCAAATGACATCAAGGAAGTGCCAATATAAGCTGATAATAAAGAATTTACGGCTAGTGACGTTTGTAAGTCCACGCTGCTTGATTTGGATCAAGAGCAGGATTGCCCAGCCGATTCCCAATGTTACGTGCAAGCCGTGGGTACCGGCCAGGATAAAGAATGCAGACCAGAAGGCACTGGACTGAATCGTAGCACCTTCGTGGGCATAGTGTACAAACTCGTATATTTCAAAACCAAGGAAGCCTAAACCTAATGCCAGGGTAATAGCCATCCATATCGTTAAGCCTTTCACAGAACCCCGGCGCATTTCGTGAATCGCCAGCCCACAAGTAAAACTACTTGTAAGGAGCAAGAAAGTCATGATGAGGACGATGCCCGGCTCGAATAATTCACCTGGATGCGGCGCATCAGCAGTACGTCCGAACAGTACGGCATAGGTCGCAAACAAGGTGGAAAAGAGGACGACCTCGGCGCCTAGGAAGATCCAAAAGCCCATGATGCCCATCTGACCTTCTTGGGTGCGATACTCTAATGGCCCTGTCTTCAGTTCTTCTGCAGCCATATCATAACCCCCTCGCTTTTTTCTCGGTGCGTTTGATTTCTTCTACCGGTACATAATAACCGTCATCATAGTCGAAGGAACGGCGGATCATCATAACGACGCCTCCGAGCAATCCGAAGACCGCTACATACATCCATTCGAATACAAGTCCGAAGCTTGCCAGACCAAGGAAAGCCATCATAATGAATGGTTGACCTGTGTAACTCGGCATATGAATCGGCTTCACTTTGGATTCTTCGAATGTTGTTTTTCCTTCTTCTTTCATGCGGACATATGGATCGATTTCATCCACGTACGGTACTGTTGCAAAGTTGTAATAAGGAACTGGTGTCGTTGTCGCCCACTCAAGCGTACGTCCATTTCCGTTCCAGGAGTCGCCCGTTGTTTCACGCTCACTGTAACGGAAGCTGTAGTAAACGTTGTAGACGAATACGATGAAACCAAGTCCCATACCGAACGCTCCTACCGTAGAAATGACGTTCAACGGCAGCCATTCGACAACGTTTGTAATGAACAAACGACGCGGCATTCCATCAAGTCCAAGGAAGTACTGCGGGAAGAAGCAGACATGGAAGCCAAAGAAGAACAACCAGAAAGCCCACTTACCAAGACGTTCGTTCATCTTGTGACCGAACATTTTCGGATACCAGAACACAAGGCCTGCAAAACAAGCAAATACGGTACCAGCAATCAGCACGTAGTGGAAGTGTGCGATCAGGAAGTACGAGTTGTGGAACTGATAGTCCGCAGCCGCCATACCGAGCATGACTCCTGTGACACCACCAAGAATGAAACTCGGGATGAATGCCAGTGACCATAACATCGGTACAGTGAACTCGATTTTCGATTTATATAAGGTTGCCAGCCAGTTGAATATCTTCACTCCGGTCGGTACGGCGATCAACATAGTCGAAATGGAGAATACGGAGTTGACGAAAGCACCGGCGCCCATCGTAAAGAAGTGGTGCACCCATACTAAGAAACTGAGCAATGCGATGACGATCATCGACCAAACCATCACATTATATCCGAACAAACGTTTTTTCGCGAAAGTAGCAATAACTTCAGAGAAAATACCGAATGCCGGAAGGATGACAATATAAACTTCCGGGTGTCCCCACATCCAGAAGAGGTTCGCCCACATCATCGGCAACCCTTCTCCTGTCAAAGTGAAGAACTGGGAACCGAAAATACGGTCAATCGTAAGTAGTGCAAGAGCTACAGTCAAAATCGGGAACGCGAATACGATGATGAAACAAGTGACCAATGTCGACCATGTGAAGATCGGCATATGGAAAAGCTTCATGCCAGGGGCACGCATTTTCAAAATCGTAACCATCAAGTTGATCCCTGTTGCCAGGGTACCAATCCCGGATAGTTGCAGTCCCATAAGATAGAAGTTCTGCCCTGGTCCCGGACTCATTGCTGCACCGGATAGTGGGGTATAACTTGTCCAACCAGCATCCGGAGATCCTCCGATAACGAAGGAAATGTTGAAAAGCGCCATTCCGAAGAAGAACGACCAGAAACTTAATGCGTTCAAATATGGAAAAGCAAAGTCACGCGCTCCGATTTGTAAAGGAACAATAATGTTCATCAAACCGATCAGGAACGGCATCGCCATGAAAATGATCATGATCGTACCGTGGGTTGTGAAAATTTCATTATAGTGCTGGGAGTTCAGGAATCCCAGATCAGGAAATGCTAATTGCACCCGCATCATCATAGCGTCCACGCCGCCACGGAATAACATGAGCAGGGCACTTAATATATACATCACACCGATTTTCTTATGGTCAACCGTCGTCAACCATTCACGCCACAGCCATCCCCACTTTTTGAAATACGTCAAAAGGAAAAAGAGGGCGATGCCCACTAGCGCCATGGAAACCATTGCACCATAAATGATAGGCTCACCGGTGACTAAAATATCTGTAATGTGCATGTCTTCACCTGCTTTCTTAACGTTCTATTGGAAGCTTTCTTGTTCTTCGATTTCATATAAATGAAGCTTCTTCTTGAATTGTTCACGGTAATTCTCTACTACGTAGCCCATACCTTCCTTCGTATGGTGCTGTACGTATTCCAAGTGTGTGCTCGAGAAGGACTCCTTGTCCGTCAATCCTGGCTGCAGCAGTTCATCATAACGCTCCGCTGTCAACTCAGGAGCTTCGTTCTTCACTTCTTCTGCCCAAGTGTTGAACTCTTCCTCACTTTCGGCATGTACTTTGAAGGTTTGTGCTGCAAAGCCTTCTCCGTTGAAGTTCGAGTTACGTCCATCGTATGTCCCTTCTTCATCGGCTTCGAGGTACAATTTCGTCATCATACCCGCCATGTTGTACTTTTGACCGCCAAGGGCCGGGATCCACAGAGCTGACATGGAATCAGCAGATGTTAAACGGAATTCAATCGGACGATCTGTCGGTATGTGTAAGTAGTTGACGGTTTCAATATCCTGTTCCGGATAACTGAAGAACCATTTCCAATCCGCTGTAGTGGCATAAACCACAAGTGGATCCTTCGCCTCTTCCCCTGCTTCAGGTTCCGGCGGTTTTTCCAAATCATACAAAGTCGTAACGGTTGGAATCGATAAAAGAATAACAATAATGAACGGAATGACCGTCCAAACGACCTCGATCGTTGTATTTCCGTGCAAGTTCGGATCATAATCACTTTCTTTACGTCCCGGACGGTTCTCGCGGTACTTGATAAGCATGTATGCAAACAATGCAAACACGACGACAATGATACCTAACATGAACCAAAGCGAGTATACAATCAGGTCATATTGACTTTCTGCGACTGGTCCCTTTGGATCAAGCACAGTCATTTCCAGTTGCCCGCACCCGCTTAAGAAAAGAATCAAACCGAGCGGCAACAATCCTAACCATCTATTTCGGAGATGTTTAGCTTTCATTAATCTGAACCCTCCTATCAATCTATTAAATTATAAGTATAAAACTCGAATACAAGGAGCTGTTATACGTATCAGGGCTTGACTGATTATATCAGATTTTGAAGAAATACAAACACAAGTTCACAACTTTGTCATACATCGTTCACGAACTGTTAATAAATTCGACAAATGTTAGACGCTTTCAAGGAAATTACTAACAATTAGGCAAAAAACTAGTACAAAAGCGAGTTGGATGAATAATAATAAAATTGGACATATTGATGAGTTAATCGGACGAATATGGTAAAAAAAGTAAGACCTGGTCAATCAAAATATGGTTGACCAGGTCTTACTTTTTTTACCATGTCGATCGGGAATGGTTTTGAGAAATGCTGTGGAGGTTTATAAATGTGATACATACAAAAACCAACCTACAACCCTTTTAAAAAAAGATGTAGATTGGTTCATAAAATATATTCTTAAGGAATCAAAATGATTATCCCTCGTTTTCCTGTCTTTGAATGAAATGATTGAATCAGAAAAATAAAAAAAGAGAATAAAACTCCCCTTTAATATCTACACCTATTCAATAGGAAGAAAAACCTCTACTTCTTCCCCTCGTTCGGTTGGATGATACGTTTCTATTATATAAGAAGCAAAGTCCCGAGAATATTCTTCCTTCTCTGTCCAATCAGCAAGCTCCTTATAAAGGGAATTAATATCTGCTATCGGACCTCTTATGGATGTGTAAGAACGAGAAACTTCCATATACTCCATACCTCTAGGGATATAACGAGGCTTATCATGGACCACAATTCCTACATAATAGTCACCTTCCAGATGATTTTCACCTTTCTTTGGTTCAAACAAAGCAATTTCACCATTGGTATGGTCTTCCATTTCTCTCGTACGAAGCAAAAGCTGCCTGGCGAAATCGGGGACTTCTGTTGAAAAATCAGCAAAAGCGCCATGTCCATTAATGCCAACAATCTTGAATGTTTTATTCACTTGTCGGGCTTTCATAAAAAAACCTCCTAATAATTGCTGGAAGATCCCACTCCATACCCCCAAGCTTACTACTAAGGCTAAAAAATACAATGAATAACATTTTAACACCCAAAAAAAGTAAGACCTGGTCACCCAGATTCTGGGTGACCAGGTCTTACATATTTTACCATTACAATTCCTTATTACTTCCTGCGGATGCCGATGGTGCGGCCGACTTGCTTCGGTGTGTCTTCACCAGCGTTCACTTTATATTCCGCTTCCACTTTCTCCGCTACTAAATCTGGAAAAGGTGCCGGACGTCCCTCGTCTTGGTCCATGCCCATCAGCATTTCTTCAAGAGTAGAGACAACCTCTCCATCAGCATTGTACATCGTCAGGAACAGATGGATCCGCTTGGCATCATAATCAAAAACACGAGCAACCACTTCGAATTCCTTCCCTTCATGCATTTCCTTCAAGTAACACGTATGCGTCTCTAGGGTGAAAATCGTGTACTGATACTGTTCACGACCTTTGGCATCCAATCCGATGTGATCGATGAACGCATCGGTAGCGAGACTGAACGCACGGTTATATTCCGCATCATTCATGTGCCCGTTGTAATCCACCCACTCGGATGGCACGGTTTGTTTGTAAGAAAAGGATGATTCCACGAGAACTCCTCCTTTATACTTTCGCTTTTTCTGTTTCCTGTGGCCAATATTCCTGGACTAGATCGTACAGACGAATCAAAAATTCATTACGATTTTGGTCGAGCTCAGCCATCGACATGCCATTCGCTTGATGTTCACAGCCAGAAACTACCTTATTATATAGCTCGTCCGTTAATTCCGGTGCTTCAAGCTTCGTCCATGGTTTTTTCAAGGCTGGTCCGAACTGTTTCAGCATATGGCGCATGCCTCCTTCGCCCCCTGCCAGGTGGAACGTAAGGAAAGGTCCGTACTGTGCGTAGCGCAACCCTGCTCCGTGTGTGAACGCTTTGTCTACTTCTTCTGTCGTTGCGATTCCTTCATTGACGATATGAAGAGACTCTCTCCAAATCGCTTCGATTAAACGATCGGCAATGTGACCTTCAATTTCATGACGGACCAATAGCACACTCATATTCAAGCTTTCATAAAAAGCCTTCGCTTTGTCTACGTTCTCTGTTGTTGTCTGTTTTCCTGCAACAACTTCCACGAGCGGCAAGATATACACCGGGTGGAACGGGTGTGCGACAACGAAACGCTCGGGATGCTGCAAGTTTGCCTGCAGTTCTGATGGCATGATTCCAGAAGTACTGGAGCCGATCAACGCATCAGATTTTGCATGCTGATCAATGTTTTGCAAAACGGTCTGCTTCAATTCTTCTACTTCTGGTACATTCTCCTGAATAAAATCAGCGTCTTTCACCGCAACCGCCAATTCTTTTTCAAATGTTAAACGGTCTTTAGAAGCACCTTCTGCAAGTCCAAGAGCTTCCACATACGGCCACGATTGATCGACCGCTTGGCGCATCCGTTCTTCCGCTCCTTCTGCTGGATCTGTCGCAATGACATCATAGCCTTGGGCCAGCATGCGGACAATCCAGCCATTTCCGATTACACCTGTGCCGACGACGGCAACTTTTTGTACTGACATATAATTACTTCCCTCCGTGTGGATTTCTTAAGTTGAGATATTGACGTGCTTCTTGTGGCGTCATCGGCTCAAGGTCCAATCCGCTAAGCATCGTGACAGCTTTATCGACAAGCTGTTCATTTTTCGCGACAACGCCTTTAGAAAGATAGATGTTATCTTCCAAACCGACACGGACATTACCGCCGAGCATCGCTGCTTGAGAAGCCATCGGCATTTGCATACGACCGATGCCGAATGCCGACCAGTGGGCATTTTCCGGAATACGATTTTTCATATAGATCATCGTTTCCGCATCAGCCGCTGCTCCCCACGGAATCCCAAGGCAAAATTGGAACATCGGATCGCCATCGATCAGCCCTTCTTCCACCAATTGATTGGCAAAACGGATGTGACCGGTATCGAAACATTCAAGCTCTGGCTTCACACCACTTTCTTGAATCATTTTCGCCTGGTCGCGCAGCCAGTCTGTCGGGCTCATATAAATCATGTTGCCGAAATTCGTACTTCCGCAGTCGAGAGTGCACATTTCCGGAAGCAATTCTCCTACCGGTTCGTGACGTTCTCTTGGTGTTTGGATATCGGTACCGTCCCCTCCTGCTGCAGGTGTATTCAAACTCGGGATAAAATCACCGCCACCTCCAGAGGTAATATTAATGATGACATCTGTCTCTGATTCACGAATGCGATCGACGATTTCCCGGTAGTGCTCCACATTGTGACTGATAGCACCTGTTTTAGGGTCCCGTGCGTGAACGTGAGCAACTGTCGCTCCCGCCTTTGCCGACTCAATCGCAGACTCCGCAATTTCTTTCGGCGTGACAGGCACGTGTGGATTTTTCTTCATTGTATCTCCCGCCCCTGTGACGGCAGATGTTAACAATACTTTATTTTTCATTCCAAAGGTCCTCCTTTGAATTCGTTTGTTTGATCAACCAGCTAAAACTATACCATCCGGACTGTTTAGTTTCAACACGCATTTCTCATATTTTTCGTATTACACTTGCGAAAACTTATCCTGAATCCCGTCATCCCGCTAGATTACACCTATTATTTTGTACAATATTTTTTTTACAGACTGAACAAACTGAAATTAAAGCATAAATAATACGAAAATAAGGGAAAATTAACTTTCTACTCTATAATTCCTTGAACATTGCTTAATATACTCCCATTTGCACCCCTATCTCCCCTTTGAAACAGAACCGTCTGGATTGTACAGTTTAAAACGGCGTTAGCGAAACAAACAATTTCAGATTTTTATAAAGGAGGACATTTTCATGAAGAAACAACTCATGGATTGGAAAACATTTGGAGGGGCGCTCGCTTTATTACTATTTGTAGCCTTGCCTCTCCTCATTTTCCCTGAACAAGGAAAAGAAGTGGTACTCGCAGCCAACGAAATCGTGACCCAAAAACTAGGTTTCTTATTTCTAGTTGTAGGATTAGTCCTATTGCTTTTCCTATTATTTGTCGGAGTAAGCCGCTATGGAGATATCAAACTCGGAGATAAGGAAACAAAACCGGAATTCAAAACTGGTTCCTGGGCAGCCATGCTGTTCACGAGTGGAATCGGTACCGGCATCCTCTACTGGGGTGTGATCGAGTGGGCTTATTATTATCAAGGACCACCCTTTGGTGTGGAACCTGGTTCCAAAGAAGCGATTCAATGGGCATCTACGTATGGATTTTTCCACTGGGGACCGATTGCCTGGGCGATGTTCGCCATTCCCGCCCTGCCGATCGGCTATATGTTTTATGTCAAAAAGACACAGGTTTTTAAAATTAGTGAAGCCTGCCGTCCTGTACTTGGAAAATACACGGATACATGGGTCGGACGTCTAGTCGACATTCTATTCATGTTCGGACTGCTAGGCGGAGGGGGAACAGGGCTTGCCCTTTCTGCACCGATCATTTCAGCAGGTTTGAACAACCTTGTAGGCATTCCCGATACCATGATGACAAAATCGATCATCCTGGTATTCTGTACGTTGATCTTTGGGTTGAGTGCCTATTCCGGATTGCAAAAAGGGATCCGCGTCCTGAGTGACATCAACTTATGGCTCGCCTTCATCCTATTGATTTTCATCTTTGCGGTAGGACCAACGAGCTTCATTACAGAATCGACAGGAACAGCCCTTGGTCGGATGATGGACAACTTCTTCCTAATGAGTTTATGGGCAGAGCCATTCAATGACCTTGCTTCCTTCACCCGGACAGGATTCCCTGAAGGATGGACGGTTTTCTACTGGGCATGGTGGATTGTTTATGCCCCGTTTGTCGGCCTATTCATCGCTCGTATTTCCAAGGGGCGTACGATTCGTCAAGTCGTCTTCGGTACTGTCCTGTTCGGAAGCTTAGGTACCATTCTGTTCTTCGGAATTCTAGGAAACTATTCCATGTACTTGGAACTGAGCGGCCAGTACCCAGTTATTGAAACATTGAATAACCAGGGCGCACCAGCAGCGATCATCGGCACCCTGACAGAATTGCCATTAGCAACGCTTGCCATCATCGTCTTCATTTTGCTTGCGACGATCTTTTTATCTACCACGTACGATTCCGGTTCTTATGTGATAGCCTCTGTCGTACAAAAACATGTCGAAGGTGAACCACTGAAATGGAACCGTCTGTTCTGGGCGCTGGCACTATCGATTTTACCGATGATATTCATGAACATGGGCGGACTGACCACCCTTCAAACAATCAGTATTGTTGGTGGATTCCCGCTTCTAGTCATTCTGCCGATTCTCGGATGGTCGTTTATTAAGATGGTCAATGAAGATAGGCAGAAAGAAAAGAAAACAAGCGAGAAAGAGGAGCATATTGCATGAAGACACGTTATGAAAAAGGATTAGAAATACTGAAATCCTACACAGATGAAGAAAAAGGAACCAACCACTTTGAACTTATGAAAGCACTCGAAGATATCGCTCCAGATCTCGGTAAGTACATTATCGAGTTTGCCTACGGCGATATTTACAACCGGGATCATCTCAGTAAGAAATCCCGTGCGCTTACCGTTTTATCAAGTCTCGTCACCCAAGGATCCGGCAGTCTTCCACAACTGGAACTGCACATCAATACAGCATTGAACGCGGGGCTGTCCGAAACTGAAATCACCGAAGCGATGATTCAGCTTATCCCTTATGTCGGCTTCCCGTCTGTGATCAATGCACTTACCCAGGCTCGAAAAGTATTTCAAGAGCGTGAAACAGAAGAAATGATGTTTACGTAAAAAAAGAAATGCGGAAGCGCCTTGCTCACCCCCGACTAGCTTAAGAACGATAGTGACGTGGCCCGATCTTTGTCACAATGTTTAAAGAGGAAGTTCGGTTAAGTTCGCAACGTCCTGTTGCAACACCGAACGACCCCACTTCCTGTGGGGCCTAAGACCTCGAGGGGGTAGGCGCTATAGCTGGACAAAAAGAAATGCGGAAGCGTTCTGATAGACACGAAACCCATAAGCAAATAGAAACAAAAAATCACCAGTTCCTAAAAAAGGAGCTGGTGATTTCTTATTTTGATTTATATGTTTGTTCATTCAAGCGTTCCAGCACTTGTTCCCTAAGTGTTGGTGGGAGTGTACCTAAACCGAATATTTCCGATAACCATAAACCGTCAACTGCAAGCCGTATAATCGTGGCATCGACTTGATCGAGACCGTCATGTTCCATATGGTGTTGCCAATCGGCATATGTATCCTTTAGTGGTTGCAGTAATTCCGGGTTGATTCCTTGAGCCGCCAGCATTCCTGCACTGATCGTCCGGTTCTCCCCACTCTTATCATGCATAACATTAATGAAGGAACGCGCCCATTTCCCTATTTCCTCTCTATCCTCTTCTACTAATTCTTGGACATTCTCCCGATAAATATCATTCATATGCTGGACGAGTCCCTCCACAAGCGCCTGCTTCGTGGAAAAGTGATATAAAAGACCGCCCTTACTAACTTCTGCTCTTTTTGCGACGGCATCCAATGTCAACGCATCACTGCCCTGCTCTTTTACGATCAGAGCTGCCGCTTCCAAAATCTTTTGCCGTTTTGATACTCGTGGCATGTGCTTCCCTCATTTACGTTCATTTTCCCATAATGTTATCAGTAATCATGGGGGTTTTCAATTTGATTGATCCCCTTTCTCATTTCTCCAGGTAAAAGGGAAAGGAATATCACTGATTACGTACCACCCTCCTTCTTGTTTCCAATCCCCAGTAACACACCAGTTTTCCTCCCCTTTATTTCATGCCGTAATTATTTTCCAGGATATGAAACCTTTATTTTCCATGCACGTATAGATAGGAAAGAAGACAAACTGACTTGAGAAACGAAGGAAAGGGGACAATGCCGTGATTGATGTAAAAGGCATCAGTAAACAGTATGGTGACATCCAGGCTTTGGACAACATCAGTTTTCATATCGATGAAGGAGCTTGTTTCGGACTAGTCGGGCCGAACGGGGCCGGAAAATCCACACTAATGAAAATTCTCTCCGGGATATTGCTGAACTTTCACGGAGACATGGAAGTGAATGATTGGAGTGTCTCCAAAGAGCGGTTGAAGATAAAACAGCGGATCGGGTATGTCCCGCAGGAAATTTGTCTGGAGGAAACCCTGACAGCCAGGGATAACCTGACTCTGTTTGGACATTTGTATGAGTTGAAAAGAAAGGCACTTCAGACAAGAATCGATGAAGTACTTGCACAAATCGGCTTGCAAGACAGGGCTAAAGATAAAGTGTCCACTTTTTCAGGTGGTATGAAGCGGCGGTTGAACATCGGTTGCGCCTTATTGCACAAACCTTCCATTGTCATCATGGATGAACCGACCGTCGGTATTGATCCCCAATCCAGGAATTCGATTTTTTCCATCATCCAGGAATTGCAGAAAGATGGAAGCACAATCATTTATTCCAGTCACTATATGGAGGAAGTCGAACATCTCTGTGATAGCATCGGTCTCATAGACAACGGAAAACTTGCAGAATTCGGCCGGATGGAAGATCTGCTGGAAAAACACGCCAGTCCTTCCTTGTTTATCGCAGGGGAAGGGATTGATCAAGATTTCCTCCAATCGTTCGGTAAGGTCGAACGTAAAGGAACCGGATACTTGCTTAACAGTGAAGATTCCCTCCAAACCCTTGAAAAAGTGGCGGTACATTGCCGCGAGCAAGACATTCATCCCTACCGTTTGGAGCTTTACCAGCCCAGGTTGGAGGATATATTCTTCCACTTGACCGGAACACAGCTGCGAGATATGTAATAAAGGAGGAATCGACGATGTGGGCAATCGCTCGTACGGAGTTGAAAAAAGTGGTTCAAGACAAGGGACTATGGTTTTGGACGTTTATTTTACCTGTGATATTCATTGTTGCCTTTGTAGCGATTTTTTCAGGAGATGAAAATACGAGCTACAAAGAAGTGGTGACCCAAATCATCCCCGGGTACACGATCATGTTTGCTTTTTTCATCATGATTTCCATGGTCATTGCTTTCGTAAAAGATCGTGATAGTGGGATGGTCGCACGAACCGCCAGTACCCCTCTGCCTATCCACCATTATTTCTTTGGCAAGTGGATCCCTTACATGATTATTGTCCTCGTTCAAGTTGCCGTTTTATTCGGATTCGGTGTCGCTGTTTATCAATTACCGCTCGGAGACCCATTCTCCTTGGTCCTCCTATCCCTTGCCCTTGCTTTTATTGCTACAGGATGGGGAATGGCGATGGCTGTGCTTGTCAAAACGGAAAACATGGGCATCGCCTTGACGCAAGTCCTCGCCCTCGGCGGAGCGATGCTTGGCGGACTGTGGATGCCGGTGGAACTGATGCCGGAAATGGTTCAAAACATCAGCAAAGCACTCCCCCAATACTGGGCGCTTCAAGGGTTTAAGGATGTGATTCTCTCCGGGGCAGGCGTAACGGATGTTTGGCTCAATCTCCTTATATTGATGGTAGCCGGAGCGGCCGGCGGTGTGTTGGCACTCGTTTCTTACCCACGCTTTTTAAGGCAATCCAGAAACTAGCTAAAGCTATCCCCTCCCTTTTCATCTCGAGGGGTTTTGGTAATTCTTGAAATGAGGGATTAACTAGGTGAACTGGACTCCGCCTGTGCCTGTCTCCACTTAAACTTCTCTTTAGTACAGGAGGATCATCTGCCTTACTTATATTCCCCCATTACTGCATAAGCCTAAATGTCCTCTTTGGAAATAACTACCCCACCCGGGCTCTTGCTAACAATAAAAATAACCTGTATCTTTTGTAACAGGGGGAAGCCTGGTGAGTGAAAATATTTCAGAAATAGATTATCGGGAGGTCATTGAATACTCTCTCGACCCACTGATCATCCATACAGATTATCGAATCATCTACATTAACAAGGCAGCCGAAGAATTTTTCAGAACGAATAGAAAAGAAGTCATCGGTGCAAGTCCATTGGATATTTTCAAGGAAACGTCCAAGGATGCGATTAAAAAACGAATACAATCTGCATACGGAAAACCGGCTGATGTCATTGAAGAAACGGTATATAGAATGGACGGAACAACCGTTGAAGTTGAATTATACTGTCACCCAATTATGATTGATAATAATAAGGCCATTCAAACCTATGTACGTGACATCACGGACCAAAGAGAAACGGAAAAGAAACAAAAGGAAATGACCAAACAGATCAATGAATTGTCTGCCACCGTTGTTCCTATTTTAAACGAAATAGCCGTTCTTCCCTTAGTGGGTAAGATTGATGAAGAGAAAGCACGATCTCTTTTAGAGATGGTACCAGAGAAGGTGCAGAATCAAAATATAAGTCGTTTAATTATTGATTTTTCAGGTGTATATACCATAGATAATGTGGTAATCGATAATCTCTTTAAAATAAATAACGTTTTATCACTGCTTGGTGTGCGTCCTATCCTTACAGGTTTGAGACCAGAGCTATCGATAGCCGCCACAAACCTGAATACAGATCTATCTTCCATCCCGACATTCGCTACGGTCAAAGATGCCTTATCTTACTTGGGAGTAAAATAAAAAGTTCCATTATCGCCTAAGATATATGGATCGACGTTGGGATAAGTCGAACTAAAATAAGAGCGGCCAGTGAACCTTGTTCACTGGCTGCTCTTTTTGTTTTCATTTTTCTCTATTCACTCTGCCACGTTATATTCAAGATGATTGGTGCTTCCTGTAACGCCACACAACAAACAGGAATATCCCTCTTATACCGAAGTAAAACGGTTCTCTTTCAGTAGTAATACAGAATAAGAATCGGGAGGGGCACACATTTCGCTTTTTTCCATATAAATGAGTGTACCAATTACTACCCTAAGGATTGTGATGATCAATGACAAAATATATGGATTATACATCTCCCTCCGCCCAATTCGCTTTTGACATGAACAAGAGTACGATTGTCAAAAAGAATGACCAGAACTTAATCAATGTGTTAGGTGTCAATCAGTTGAATACATTAGAAAACTCGTCCCTGCTTGATATTCACCTTAGTAAAGGGAATTATGTAGAACCCCATTACCATCAAAATGCATCAGAACTGGTTTATATGATCTCAGGAGCACTGAACGTATCGATGCTGAACCCTTTCACAAAGGAAATATCCAGCTACACCATCACCCCTGGACAAGTCGCTAATGTCCCACACGGATGGTGGCATTATGAAGAAGCCCTGGTGGATGACACCCATTTCCTTGCCATCTTTGATGCACCTACCCCTGAAGTTATTCTAGGATCAGACCTTATAAAACTGACCCCGCCGAAAGTAATGGCAGAAACCTACAGTATGAATGAAAACAAATGGAAAGAAGCCATCCAACCAGTAAAACCGGGTACACTCATCGGACCGGTTAACCATTCATCCCGGCAACATCCATCCCCACCGACCTACTATCCTTACCATGCCTACCATTATCAGCCCTATCCCTATTTTTATTGATTTTCTTCTACTGGTGCCTGATCCCCGCTCTGCTGAAGCATTCATGCAGCGGGGATCAGGCACTTTTTCAGTTTAGTGAATAAAGTCGCAGGGAATATATTTACTTCTAACAGGTTTATAGCTGGCTCAGAAACTACCCGGATAAAAGTCCATACATTAATTTCTCCTTTTTGCTTACTATAAAAGTAATTCATAGACTGAAGGATCACATTAGAAAGTGGGGTATCAAAATGGCTAACATCCTATTAATTTTTCTCTTACAAATCATTTTAGTACCAACCTTATCGCTTCGGATTATTTTTGTTGTTAAGAATATGAGCGTATTTGCTGCTATCTTCGGATTTATAGAAGCATTGATTTATGTATTCGGTTTATCCATCGTCCTGAGTGGGGAGCAAAGTATTCCAGAGATGCTTGTGTATGCCATGGGCTTTGCTGCAGGGATCTTTTTAGGGAATTATATTGAAAATAAACTGGCGATTGGTTATACAACGCTTACAGTGAACTTGATGAATAACAATGCGGAGCTCGTTTCCACACTAAGGAATAATGGATATGGTGTAACTGTATTTGAAGGAATGGGAAGAGACAGTGTCCGTTATCAACTTCAAATATTGACAAAAAGGAACATGGAAGCAAATGTAACGAAAACGATCGAAGAGTATGAACCGAACGCCTTTATCATTTCTTATGAACCACGTAAGTTCAAGGGAGGATACTTATTGAAAGCAATGAAAAAAGTAAAGAAAAGCAAAACATAAATCCAGGACACCTCAACATTTTCCAGCACCATAAACCATTCTGGATATAAAAAAAGCAAATCAATCAGCAGATCAATTTGCTTTGCAAACTTCATGAAATTCTTTACTCCATTTGACTGTTATCTTCGTTCGGAGCTTCATTATAGGGATCTTCGGACTCGCTATTTTTATCATCATGCGTAGGGTGGGCACCATCCTCCTGGCGGGGTAACCCAGCATGTAAGTTTCTATTTTCGTAAGCAAAATTGCTGTAATACTGTTGCCCTTCTTTCCAGGGTGTATCCTTGTTAGAAACAGCTTTTTCCTTCCCTATAGAGTTACCATAAGAACCCTCAGGGAACTCTTCGGATGTCAGGAAATTACGCTGGGTTTCGACATTGGCAAAGTCGGTGTATTTTTGGTTTTTCTTAGACATAATATACCTCCCGTACCCTTTATTTTTTACGGGGGATACAATTTTTATGTATGGACGCCTAATAAAAAATAGAAGCTCATTCAACGAACTTTGTACCCTAGACCGTTCAGTAATCCCGGTCGACTGTGGTCGATATTCTTTTATGAAAAAATGGCATGGAGATACATATCAAGCTTATACGGAGATAAAAAAAGGCTGTCCAGTCCGTTTACCCGATCTGGACAGCCTTTTTGAGTTTTCACCTTATAAAGACTCCTGTTTATCTGGAGCTCTTTTTCAATGAAAGAGGGTTACTTTTTGTTTCTTTGGGATTGTTGATTTTGACGTTTGACCTCTTGAACATCCGTCTCTGATGCAAATTCCGTTCCAAATGGAGCCTGTTGCCCAGCACTGTTTTGGCTTTGCAGGTTTTGTGCACCTTGAGCCATATTTTCTAATTCCTGAGCAGCTTGTGCTTCCATTTGAGCCATATTTTGAGCTTTCTGGCTGCCCTGTTGCTGTTGAAGCTGGGCCGCATTTTGCTGTTCTTGTTGAGCAAGCTTCTTGCTTTCTTGTTGAATTTGGTTAAGTTGCTGGTTCATGTTTTGGTTATTTTTCATGAGAGGTCCCCTCCTGTTTTTTATGGAGCATGTTTAGTCACAGCATCGATGCTCATGACAGTTGTATTGTGTGCGGATGTGATTTTTTATATACCCGTTTAACATCACTCACGATCAGGGAAGATAACAAAATGTAATAGATAAGAAAGGATGAGTTAAAAATGAAAGAACGTGTATACATTAGTCCAGCAAAATATGTACAAGGCAGAGATGCTATCAAAAAAATCGGGCAACATTTAGAAGGTATTGGTGAGACGGCTGTGGTCATTGCAGACGAAACCGTTTGGAAAATTGCAGGTGATGATGTCGTATCTTACCTGGAAGAGAAAAATATCCATACGAAAAACGTTGTATTTAACGGGGAAGCCTCTCCAGCGGAAATGGACCGAATCGCCGATATTGCCAAAGAGGCTCAAGCTTCCATCGTCATTGGTGTCGGTGGAGGAAAAACGCTGGATACTGCAAAAGCGGTTGCTGATGAGGTACAGGGATATACGGTAATCGTTCCCACAACCGCTTCTACAGATGCACCAACGAGCGCACTTTCCGTTGTTTACTCAGATGAGGGTGTATTTGAGTCCTATCGTTTCTACAGCAAGAATCCGGATCTTGTATTATTGGATTCGAAAATCATTGCAGGCGCACCTCCTCGCTTCTTAGCATCTGGTATTGCCGATGCCCTGGCAACCTTCGTAGAGGTTAGAAGTGTTGTGAACAACAGCGGTAATACGATGGCAGGAGGTCAAACGACGCTTGCCGCGCAGGCAATTGCCGAAAAATGTGAAGAAACACTCTTTGATTATGCATTACTCGCTTACCAATCGAACGAACGCCAAGTAGTAACGCCTGCGTTAGAAAATGTGATTGAAGCGAACACCCTACTCAGCGGTCTTGGATTTGAAAGTGGCGGACTGGGTGCTGCCCACGCGATCCATAACGGCTTCACCGCATTAGAAGGGGATATTCATCATCTTACACATGGGGAGAAAGTGGCTTTCGGAACCCTTGTCCAATTGACGATGGAACAACATCCTCAAGATGAAATCGAGCAATATATGGCATTATATTCAAGCCTTGACCTGCCAATCACGTTAGAAGACATCAAACTGAAAGATGCGTCCAGAGAAGATATCCTCAAAGTTGCAGAAGCAGCAACCGCCGAAGGAGAAACGATCCACCAGGCCTTTTCTGTAACTGCTGACGAGGTGGCAGATGCGATCATTGCTACAGATCAATATGCCAAAAGCTTCAAAGGAATGTTGCAGCTAGACGAATCATAAAAAAAGCTGGGGTGCCATACCCCAGCTTTGTATTATCTACCGGTGCCTGACCCCCACTGTATTAAAGCATTAGTGTAGTGGGGGTCAGGCACCTTCTTTTCAGGATCCACTTCCGGCTCATGATAAAAGTGACACCCGCAATGATCGCGGTCAGTAACAGACTGATAAACAGACCTGGATGGGTGCTTTTCCCCAGCACCCCGATTATGGCGGCTAAAATCAGAATCAAACCCACAATGAAAACTATTTCAAATCAGTGCCTGACCCCACTGTATGAAGGCATTAGTGCAGCGGAGATCAGGCAATGTCGAACTTTACTCCTCCGATTTATTTTTCAAAAAGAAATGTTCCCCAATAAAAATGAACACAATAAATAATAGAGATACAGCTACGATCAGCCAATCATTTTTCAATTTCACCCATGTAAAAGCCGTCAATACAATTCCATCTAAACAGAATGCTGTTAATACGATTCCTGGATTGGCATTAACTTTCTTACGAAGATGTTTAAATACTCCCCAATGTACCATCATATCCATGACAAGATACAAGATAGCCCCTACAGAGGCAATCCGGGTTAAATCAAAGACAACCGCCAGAAACATCGCCAACACAATCGTATAAACAAGTGTGTGCTTTTGAATTCTTCCTGGCATGCCAAAATGCTTGTGAGGAATCAACTTCATGTCTGTAAGCATCGCTAACATACGGGAAACAGCAAAAACACTAGCAATAATACCGGAAATGGTTGCAACAATAGCAATAGCAACTGTGAACCATACCCCGTAGTCACCAAAAGCAGGTCTAGCCGCTTCAGCAAGTGAATAGTTTTTTGCCTCAATAATATTACTTAGCGATAAATTACTGGAAACTACCCATGCAACAAGCAAATAAACCACAAGAGTGATCAGTATCGTTATTATGATAGCTCTCCCGACATTTTTCTTAGGTTTAACAATTTCTGAACCACTATTTGTGATGGTTGTAAAACCTTTAAAAGAAAGAATGGTTAAGGCGATTGCAGCAATCATACTTGCCACTGTGGATTCAGGGGTTCCACTTCCTCCTTCTGCTGGAGCAACGGAAAAGCCAACTACCCATAATCCTCCCATAGCAAAAACGACTAACCCGATAATTTTCAAAAGGGATATAACAGAGGTAAAAGTTTGAATAAAGCTATTCCCTGATATATTTACTATAAAAGCAAATAAAAGTAATCCTACACCTAGAACAGGAACAAGAAAGCTGCCTTCATCTACATTGAATATTTGCAAAGTGTAAGTACCAAAAGTACGGGCCACTAAACTCTGGTTGATTACCATAGATACAGCCATCAACATAGCTGCTGAGGCAGTCAATGTTCCTTTTCCATAAGCTTTCACCAGAAACATTCCTATACCACCGGCGGATGGATATTCATTGCTCATTTTAACGTAAGAGTAAGCACTGAAGCCTGTCACTATTCCACCTGCGATGAACATGAGCGGAAACCATGTTCCTGCCAATTCTGCGACCTGTCCAAGTAGAGCGAAGATTCCCGCACTAATCATGACACCTGTACCAAGACCAATCGCCCCAATGAGCGAAAGACTATTTTCCTTATACTCTCCCATAGATTTTCACTCCTTTTATCCAGAAAACTTATCGTTTTATCTAATATTTTGTTCCTATTCCATGCATTTCTCATTTTGGCCGCCAAGTAAACCCCTATTTCATTGATGGATTATAACGGAAACCTTCCGCATGGAGTAGTTCAGAAAAAAAGTGCCTGTTCCACTACATGACTAGAGGAATTCAGGCACCATCAAACAAAAAAACCACGAACAGAATCCGTGGTTTCCTGGAATTTATATTTTCTCAAGACTTTTTCCACTTCCGGCTCATGATAAAAGTGACACCCGCAATGATCGCGGTCAGTAACAGACTGATAAACAGACCTGGACGGATGCTTTCTTCCACCAGTGTCCCACTTATCGCGGCTAAAATCAGGATCAGTCCGACAATGGATACTATTTTAGCAAACATTTTCGTTTCCTTAAGAATCCGAAAAGAAGAAAGAATGATGAACGTCCAGTTATACAAAAGCAGAATCCCTGCAGCCGTTGTAATGTATTCATACGTCTTGTCTGGCAAAAGCAGGGCAGTTATGACAGAGGCCATTAATCCGATCGCTCCAAGACCGAGAGAAGGTAATGGAAGCTCTTTGAAATTTTTAAGTTTCTTCGCAAATATAGAAGGTGCATCGCCATCCTTTGCGATTGTGACGAGCAGGGTCGTAACACCGAACAAAGCTGCAGTCAATGTAGAAAATCCAGCTATGATGATAGCTGCATTGAATACATGTGGGAAGAAGGCAAGTTTATAATCAGCTAAAGCTGTCACAAAAGGACTTTCATTAGGATCGATAGCATCCACCGACACCATCGTCACCGCCAATCCTAATGATAATACGTAAATGACGGTAAGCAGCAGCAACATGATTGTACCTGATTTAGGAGCATCTTCCTTATTTTTGAGCCTGATCGCCATCAGGCCGATGACTTCTATCCCTCCGAACGCATAGAAAGCATAAATGAGGGAAGCCCAAAACCCAGAAAAACCTTCTGGGAAAAGCTCATCCCTGGTATTCGGAAAACCTGTTTTTTGATCTGGCCCTCCTGGTATCCATCCTAGTAGAGCGGCTGCACCTAAAAGGATAAACATAATGATTGCAGCCGTTTTGATTACGGCTAATATATCTTCCACCTTATCAAAACTTTTCGTTCCCATGAGCACGACTAATATGGACAAAATGGCATATCCACCTGCAAAAACCCAGAGCGGGACATTGGGAAACCAAAACTGGGAAAGGATCGACAAAGCAATGAGTTGACTTCCCATGATAAGCGTTGTTGACCACCAATAATTCCAACCACAGCTGAACCGCGCCCAACGCCCGAAGGCTTTTCCTGCATAGTAACAGAACGACCCTTCCTGCGGGTCCTTTGCAGTCATTTTTGCAAGTAAATTAAAAACAGCGTAGGTGCCGATGGCTGCTAAGAGAAAGGAAAACACGATGGAAGGCCCTGTGATTGTGATCCCGATACTGGAACCTAAGAAATACCCGGTTCCTATCGTGCATCCTACACCCACCAGAGATAGTTGCCACCACTTGAGATTCCCTTGCTTTTCGTTCTTAGAACCTTGCCCCCCGGAAGTTGAACAGCTCATAATCATACCCCTTTATATAGACTAGGCCCTGATCCTGCTAATTAGTTGAGAAATGTAGGAAGGGTCCATTTTTGCGTAAATTATATGCTGAATTACTTAACCCTCTTGCCCACCCGCTTGATTCCCCTCCGTTTATCAACTGGTGTTATCTTCTGAAAGCAAAAGCGTTTCTTTGTTGCCTGTAATCACCCATTTATAGGGTGCCCAGAACAATCACGTTTATCGAGGCCAAAAACAGGATGATCCCGATTGTCTTTTTCCATCTATACCTTTGCGCTTTTTATTTCGCCAATAAAATAACGTTCAAGGCACACGATGATCATCCATAAAGGACAAACAAAAAAACGCCTGGATTTTAATTTTCCAAGCGTTTTTCCTATTCCAATCAATTGGCCCCGTAGTAACTAATAACCTCATTTTTTTACAATCGGTATAAGAATATCAAAATGCGGATCATCTGGATCACGGTCCAATGGGTAATACTCATGTTTTATTGGCATATAAGGGTCATAGTAATCTACACCAGGTTCTCTCAACGCCTTGTAGTCACTCTCAAAAAGCCATTGATGTAAATCGGTGTAAGTTTTTTGTATGTCTTTTCCTTTGTGATGCTTCGTCTTCCCATACGTCCATTCAGGAACCCTCACTTCGACCATCCCATCAGGAATTTCCTGTTTCTCACTCACTTCATACACTGCAAAATGAGCGAAGCCATTTTCGACGACATGATAAGATAAACCTAACTGAACATGTGGATTCACCTTATATTCTAATTCACCTGCTCGCTGTTCACTTTGTCGAATGACATTTTTTAAATCTGGCACGATTTCAGAAAATGTCCCCTCCCACTTTAACCCTACTGCCCTGTAGGCTGGTACAGTTACAATTTCATAACTCACTCTATCTCCCCCCTAAAATTCCTTATACGTTTTCTCCATCTATGGATGAAAACCCTTCTTCTCCCCTTCATGAAAATAAAATA
Organism: Halobacillus dabanensis; assembly: GCF_900114165.1. GTDB lineage: Bacteria > Bacillota > Bacilli > Bacillales > Halobacillaceae > Halobacillus > Halobacillus dabanensis. Next base: position 10,732 of record NZ_FOSB01000005.1, on the reverse strand, counting down.
AAAGGAGCTGCAGCAACAACTCCTTTTTCACTAATGACTCCCCTGAAAGAATGTATATCCTCCCTCTTACTAATGATTTTCCATCAGCTTGAGGAAAGACAGGGATAACAATATCATGATCAGACACGAAGGAAGAGCTACAATTATAGCAACAGCCTGGAGTGTATTCAGACTGCCGATGAATAATAAAGCCATCGGAGGAAGTGCCAGGGAGAAAGCCCAAAAAAGGCGGTTCCACTTAATCGGATCCCCATCGAGTGATTTTTGAGTGACGGCAGCGATGATATAGGAGGATGTGTCATAGGTAGTTGCAACGAAGATGATCGCCAGAACAGTAAATAAAAGGACCATAAGATTTCCAAGAGGCAGGGTGTGGATGATGGAAATGATCGCGTGATGAGGTTCTCCACGATGAAGGAAAGCTGTAATATCAAGCAGCTGGGATAGCTGGAGATGAAGACCATAGCTGCCGAGGATGAAGAAAAAGAGCCAGCACCCTAAAGGGCCGAAGATAATCGTCCCCAAAATCATTTGTTTAATGGTCCTCCCTTTAGAAACCTTAGCAATGAACAGTCCTACAAACGGGGCGTACACCAACCACCATGCCCAATAAAAAATCGTCCATTTTTCCGGGAATCCTGACCTTCCGATGGGGTCGATCCACGTATTCAGCCTGAAAAAATTATTGGCGATCAACCCGATACTATTAGTCGATATTTCCATAATAAAGACAGTCGGACCGATAATGAAAACAAACAGCAGTAAGAAAAGAACTAAAACGATGTTCACATTGCTTAACACCTTGATTCCTTTTTCTAAACCAGAATAAACACTGATAGCGAAGATAACTGTACATATAAAAAGGATGGTTAAATCTAAAAGAAAACTGCTTGGAATTCCGGTAACCTTGGTTATACCAGCAGACATCATCGGCACACTGATTCCAAGACTTGTCCCAGATGCCCCTAGTAAGCTGATGACAAAAAACAAATCGATGATCTTACCGATCAACCCATCACTGTGGTGTTTCAAAAGAGGACGACAAGCTTCACTGATTTTAAGGATCGGAAGTTGTTTGACATGATAAAGATAAGCGATAGGCAAAGCAGGTAGCCCATACATCGCCCATGCCGTCGGCCCGTGATGAAAAAGCCCGTAAGCCGCGCTCCACTCTACAGCGGCCGGAGTATTAGGAGCAAGGCCTAATGGTGGTGCGTCATAATGGTACCCCCATTCGATCGTACCCCAATACATGATCCCCGAACCGATCCCCGCACAAAAAACCATGGCTACCCAACTGAGATTAGAAAAGGCTGGTCCCTCCTCCGGCCTGCCTAATTTGATTTGTCCATACCTGCTGAACGCCACCCAGATCAAAAACAATAAAGAACACATGCCGATCCATAAAAAGACAATCCCGAATGCTTCGTTGATCTGTGTGCGGATTGATTCAAACATGAGATAAATCTGTTCAGGGAATAAAAAAATCACCAGACATATGCCGAACAATAGTGTAGCCATCGTCAAGAAAAAAGACCAATCAATCCCTGCTTTTTTCAACAGCAAAACCCCTTCACAATCCAATTTACGTTGGAGGAAGTATGTAATCATGGAAAACGTGAATGTCTAGAAACCGTGAAGCCAAGGAAATAAAGAAAACGTTTAACTAGTCTATTTTTTCATGAACTGGCCGGATATCCGCCAAATCCAAGGATATCGCCCACTATCCCAATTATAAAATCAAAAAAAGATCATCTTCACTGCCTGATATCCAAAATAAAAAGCGAAACCGAGCAAGGACACACCCGTGAAAACTGCAATGCCTTTAAGCGTCCGCTCTGTCAAAAAATTACGGAAGCCACTAGAAACACAGGCCATCGTAATATCCCATACCATCACACCGATCAAGATCGCCCCTCCATAAAGAAGTAAATGGGCATTGTCATACTTATGGATCGTGTTGGCTAAAACAGAGCCATAAATTCCAAGCCAGAATAAAATCGATAACGGGTTACTGATGGAAATCAAGAACCCTGTCGAGAAGGTCTTTATTAACGAGTCTTTGCTGCGCTCGTCATTCAATTGCAGCTTTTGGGAGCTTGTAATACTTTCGATCCCTGTGTAAAGAAGAACAAATGCACCGAAGGACCAGAGGAATGTTTTCATGAATGAAGTTTCTAAGAAGTGGACAACCCCGAAAAACACGGCCAAAATAAAGAAGATTTCGGCAACGATCGAACCTAACCCAATCAACCAAGAATGAAAAAAACCATTTTTAATCCCATGATTGATTTGTGCTGCATTGATAGGGCCGAGAGGGGCAGCAAGAGATAGTCCGAGGAAAATGTAACTGAGAAACACACCCAAAGTTCTCACTCCTAGTTATTTGACTTAGCTTGTACTATTTGTATTCTTGTCCATCGTAAGTAGAACAAAGGCTAAATCAATTAACCGGACATGCCCTCGGTTGGAGGAGTAAAAAAGAAAAAACACATTGCTTGTCCAGCAATGTGTCAGGAGTTACGATTGATCGCTTGATTGGTTTCTTCAATCAAGCGGAGCAAATCAGCTGCTCGTTGCATTTCTTTTTCGTTCGCTTGATTATTGAATTGTGGATTCCGCCTTGCCTGGCTCAACATTTCTTCTGCCTGCTTCACATGCTGCTGGGCCTCCGTATATCCTGTACGGTCTTCCTGGGCCCTTTCAACAGCAAGTTTGGCGTTATTCAAACAACCCATGATTCCATCCATACTTTCTGAATTCATCGTCATCATTCCTCCTTTTGTTTCTCTTCTATGTAGAATTGCATTTTTCCCTAGTTTTATACCTCCGTTTTATCGGTACCTGCCCCTTACGCTGCTAAGCTGGTAACGAATTCGGGGTGAGGCACCGATACTGGACGACCTAAGGTTTAAAAATAAGAAGTTAAAGGAACTACCTTTAACATCTTTTTCAAACAACATACGTAGATTAGACACGTATTTTACTTCAGGAGGTAAGCGATGAAATATGCAGGTATAGGTTTAGTGATGCTAGCCGCTATTTGCTGGGGCATCAGTGGAGGAATTGCCGATATTTTAATGAACAAAGGGTGGGATCCTATTGTCATCTCCTTTTATCGAGGGGCCGTTGGATTCCTATGTTTTTTCGTCTGGTTCCTCTTCCGCTTCAGACAAAATTGGGTGACATCTCGCCGCTTATACATTTGGTCCCTGTTAGCTGGGATTGGTGTTGCGGGAAATTTCACTTTTTATTTTATAAGTATCGAAGCTTCAAGCGTTGCTATCGCCGCTACTTTAATGTACACCGCCCCTGTTTTTGTCCTGTTGATCTCCTTTATATTACGGATGGAACGTTCTTCCTGGTTTAAGTGGGGATGCATTGCGGGTGTACTTATGGGGATCGTCCTTCTTACAGGTGCCTATAACACCCAATCGATTTCCGTGAGTTTTCTAGGGGCGGCAGCTGGGCTTGCTTCTGGTCTTGCTTACGCTTTGTTTATATTCGGATTTAAAAACGCTTCTGCTATCGGGAAGCCGCAGACCTCGTTAACGATCGCCTTTTTTTCCTTTTGTCTCCTCCTTTTTCTTTTCACCGACAGTAAGGAAGTAGCGGCTGTTATGACATCCAGCGATTTAGGATGGTTTCTTTTATTAGGCCTTGTCGGTGCCGGGATTTCCTTCATATTGTATTTGATCGGTATTCGATGGACTGCTGCGTCAACTGCTTCGATGGTCGCTATGGTAGAGCCAGTGACGGCTTCATTGTTCGGCGTCCTGCTTCTTGGAGACCATTTGACATTGATTCAACTTCTTGGAATGGCGCTCATCCTGTTGACGATCACCGTGCTTAGTGTGAAGCAATCCGACAATACGGACAGTGCCTGATTCCACTACGGAAAGTGCCTGACCCCCACTCTGCTAAAGTGGTGACAGAGTGGGGGTCAGGCACGTTTTATAAAGCATTTAACAGACTCCCTTCCGACTTTTTTCGACAAAAATTTAAGAAAAGCGTTTTCAAACTTAGGAAGTTGTACTATACTACTTGTATACAAGTATACAGATGATGAACAAACGAGGTGAATAAATGAAGGATTCCAGCGAATTTATGTACCCGCTCCAATGGCTATCCAAAGCTTCTGCAGGAGAACGAGTGGCCAGTGAGCTCCGGATGCGTATTATCTCGGGCGTGATTGAAAGCGGTTCAATCCTATCCGAGAACCACCTGGCTTCTGAATTTTCCGTAAGCCGCTCTCCAGTGCGCGAAGCATTGAAAGTGCTTTCTTCGGAAAACCTCATCCAACTGAAAAGGATGGGAGCCTTAGTACTCGATATCACGGAAAAAGACATACAGGAAATGTATGATGTGCGATTACTTATTGAAAGTTTCGTATTTGAGCGTCTCGTTCATATGGAAACAACGGAACTCGTTAAAGACCTCAGTAAAATTTTTGAGATGATGAAAATAGCGGTCCAATACAAGGATGCTGATGAGGTTGCCAAACAAGACCTGCTTTTTCATGAAACCATTATCCGTTCCATCAGTCATTCTCACATTCAAATGATATGGGACAATTTAAAACCAACACTCGAAAGCCTTGTCCTGCTTTCTATGCGATATAGAGTTGCAGAGATGTATGAAGATTTTGAGAGAATATTAGCCAACCATGAACTATATATCGAGGCCATTGATAAGAAGGACCGGGACCTTATGGTGCAGTCCTTGCACTTGAATTTCGATGATGTCGTTCAAGGCAGAGTCGAAGAACTATGGATGGCCCAGCAAACTTTTACTAAAGGAGTCGAAAGAGAAGATGACTAATTACATGCTCGGTGTCGATATTGGTACCACAAGTACAAAAGCCGTATTGTTTAATGAAAAAGGCGATGTCATCCAAAAGGAAGGCAAGGGCTACCCCCTGCATACACCTGACATTTCCACAGCTGAACAAGATCCGGACGAAATTTTCCAGGCGGTGGTGATCGTGATGACCGCCATTATGAATCAACATAAAGACAAGGATATCTCGTTCGTCTCTTTCAGTAGTGCCATGCACAGCCTGATTGCCGTAGACAAAGACGGCGTGCCTCTGACCCCATGCATCACATGGGCGGATAACAGAAGTGAAGCATGGACACAGAAAATAAAAAATGAGTGGAATGGCCATGAAGTCTACAGACGGACAGGCACTCCTATCCACCCTATGTCCCCTTTGAGTAAAGTGACATGGCTCGTTCAGGAACATCCTGAAATCGATTCCAGAACCAGTAAATATATCGGAATTAAAGAATATATTTTTCATAAGTTTTTCAACGACTATGTCCTTGATCATTCCCTTGCTTCTGCCACTGGAATGATGAACTTGGAAAATTTGGACTGGGATGAAGAAGCTTTGAATATAGCTGGAATTTCCCGGGATAAGTTATCAAGGCTTGTACCGACGACCGAGGCGTTTACTAATTGCGACCATTCTCTGGCCAAAAAGATCGGCCTGAATCCGGAAACTCCATTTATCATCGGGGCGAGCGACGGGGTTTTATCGAACCTCGGTGTAAACGCTATCCGAAATGGGGAAATCGCTGTCACGATCGGGACGAGTGGAGCCATCCGCACGATCATCGATAAACCGCAGACAGATGAAAAAGGAAGAATCTTCTGCTATGCGCTGACAGAAGATCAATGGGTCATCGGCGGTCCTGTCAACAATGGGGGAATGATTCTGCGCTGGATCAAGGACGAATTCGCTGCGGCTGAAATTGAAACAGCGAAGCGTCTGGGCATTGATCCATATGAAGTGCTGACTAAAATAGCCGATGGAGTAAAACCAGGAGCAGAAGGTTTAATTTTCCATCCTTATTTAGCCGGCGAGCGTGCGCCTCTTTGGAATCCAGATGTACGCGGATCCTTCTTCGGACTGACCATGTCCCATAAGAAAGAACACATGATCCGTGCAGCCTTGGAAGGCATCATTTACAACCTGTACACCGTCTTCCTCGCCCTAGTGGAATGTATGGACACACCAGTGACCCGGATTCAAGCGACCGGAGGATTTGCCCGTTCCGATGTATGGCGGCAGATGATGGCCGACATTTTCGAATCAGAGGTTGTCGTGCCGGAAAGCTATGAAAGTTCTTGTCTCGGCGCTTGTATTCTAGGACTCTATGCCACAGGAAAAGTAGAATCGTTCGAAGTGGCTTCCGAAATGATCGGAAGTACCCATCAGCACACTCCGAATGAAGAAGCCGCTGTAGAATACAGACAATTGCTGCCAATCTTCATTGATTTATCCAGAAGGCTGAGCAGTGATTATACGAGAATTGCAGAATACCAGAGAAATTTAATTAACAAGTAACCACAACATGGAGGGATCATCATGCCATTATTAATGGTAGCTATCGGAATTGTCGCCCTGTTGATTTTAATTATGGGGCTTAAGATAAATACATTTGTTTCATTGATTATTGTTTCGTTTGGTGTAGCGATCTTATTGGGGATGCCGCTTGAAGATATTGCCGGAACGATAGAAGAAGGAATCGGCGGTACACTTGGACACCTGGCACTGATCTTCGGTCTTGGAGCCATGCTCGGTAAGCTGATAACAGACGCCGGTGGTGCGCAGCGTATTGCCATGACGTTTGTCAATAAATTTGGTGAGAAAAATATTCAATGGGCTGTTGTTTCCGCATCGTTCGTCATCGGAATCGCCCTGTTCTTTGAAGTAGGACTTGTACTCCTTATTCCAATTGTTTTTGCGATTTCAAGAGAATTGAAAGTTTCCGTCTTATATTTAGGAATTCCAATGGCTGCTGCTTTGTCTGTCACCCACGGGTTCCTGCCCCCACACCCTGGACCTACTGTAATCGCGGGTGAATATGGGGCTGACCTTGGGGAAGTCCTGCTTTACGGAATCATCATCTCCATCCCTATCGTAATTGTAGCGGGACCGATTTTTACAAAAATTGCACAGAAAATAGTGCCGGATTCCTTTACAAAGCAAGGGGATATCACTTCTTTAGGAGAACAGAAGAAGTTTGAACTAGATCAAACACCGAAGTTTGGCATCAGTGTTTTCACCGCCATGCTTCCAGTCATCTTAATTGCTATTTCCACCATCATCACATTGATTCAAGAGATGGCAGGAATAGAAACAAATGCGTTCTTATCTATTGTCAACTTAATCGGAAATGCCTCCACAGCTATGGTCATATCCTTGCTTGTGGCAATGTACACTATGGGAATCGCCCGTAATATCCCTGTGTCATCCGTGATGGAGTCCTGCTCTACTGCCATTGCCCAAATCGGTATGATGCTGTTGATCATCGGTGGTGGCGGTGCGTTTAAACAAGTATTGATCGATGGCGGTGTAGGAGATTATGTCGCTGAACTTTTCGAAGGGTCTACCATGTCCCCGATTTTACTAGCGTGGCTGATCGCAGCCATTCTACGGATTTCTCTCGGGTCAGCAACCGTTGCCGCATTGACGACCGTCGGACTTGTCATCCCTCTATTGGGAGAATCAGACGTCAACTTGGCCCTAATGGTTCTTTCCACAGGTGCAGGAAGCTTGGTCGCTTCCCACGTGAACGACGCCGGATTCTGGATGTTCAAAGAATACTTCGGCCTGACAATGAAAGAAACTTTTGCCACATGGACATTGCTAGAAACGATCATCTCCGTCCTCGGCCTTGCTTTCACATTGTTGCTGAGCATATTTATATAAAACGAATCAGGATATAAATTCAGACTGTCGAGCCCCACTCGGCAGTCTGTTTTTCGTTTGGAATATTTTGGTGTACCAGGTCATACAAATATTGGAAATCCTACCAATAATAAAGCCGCTCATCCTGGAATGATAGCGGCTCATTCTTTATTCATTTGATTGTTTTTCCATTTTGCTTGTGGAAGAGAAGTGATTCTATTACCTTCCTCTACCAAAAACATAAAGAGATAACCTTGAGTTGTTTTCAAAATGGTTCCCACCTATTCGTTGCCCAAGCTACTTCCCATCTTCTGCTATTCTTTTCAGTTCTTTTGCCCGGGAAACGATAAAGTCAGTCATATACTTTTCTAAAAATAATTTATCCGCCAGTATCCCAAGAGGACCATAAGGAGACTTATACTCAAATGTATCTGTCATTATCGTCCCACCTTCCTCCTCTTTGAAGCGATGAGTATGGGTGAAAGAACGAAAAGCTCCTTTTACCATACTGTCTACAAACACAGTAGGCTTTTCCATATGAATTATTTTTGCTGTCAGCCTTTGTCTAATCCCAAAGTGGGTAGCTTCCCAAGTAACAGTATCGCCCTTTTCTAACAATCCTTCCGTAACCCCGCCGACAGCTTTCTCATTTGTTCCAGCAGTGGTTTCCGTATGTATATCTACGTTCCTTGCAAGATCAAAGCATACATCCACAGGTGCATGGATAAATTGCTTATGGTTAATAATAGGCATTTGCTTTCCCCTTTGTAAGAAAGTTGGACTATGTACAGCACACTTCCTATTTATCTATGTGCGTGTCTATTTTCTGAGAGATGAAGAAATTGCGATTATAAATAATACAAAGAAAACCAAACCGACACCAAGCATAATGTTAACCAAGCTCACAAAGTCCCCTCCTTTGTTAATTTTAGTCGGTGCCTGACCCCCACACCGTTACTACTTTAGCAGAGTGGGGGTCAGGCACTTTTTTATATTTTAAAAACCCGGCCGATTCTCATAAGGATGAAGCACCCCGATCAATGACTCCCGATGATCCTTCGCTACACTTTGGATGACACCCTGTGAAATCTCCGTATTCGTTAACTAGCGTGATGTATTTCCTTCTATAACAAACCCCAAATAAATACTTCGATGCTTGCAATTGGGAGGCACCTGGAGAACATCATCTTCAAAATATCTTTTGCTCCCCTTTACCTGATACAACTTCCAACCACTGCTATGTTCTGATACTATTTTAATGATAAATTCCAAGGAAGGAAGCGAGGATACCCAGCTGACTACGATAGAAAACGGACCGTATTTTTCCATAGCCCGAATCAACTGTCTCTCAAGCGAGGAGTGATTTGTATAGTCCTGGGTCAAACTATTTATGAACTCTGGGTTGGCTGCTTCCGCGGCCAAACTTTCGTGTTTTCTTGGCGTTCTTCCGATTACTGATACGATATATCCGTGTTCACTGAACCATAATGAAGCCTCTTTTAACATACCAGTACCACCAATGACTAAAACATGTTCCCTGTTCATACCAATCCCCTCCTTCCATTTAGAATACAATCTCAAACTTGAAAAGTATTCAGAAATAGGGATGAAAACATCTCCAACCTTTGATGTAGTCATTATCCAGTCAACATTTATAAGACATCTTTAGAAATTCAAAAGTACTGCCGTTTGTATCCTGCATGAAAGTCTCCACATCTTCAAAACCAAACTTCCTATAAACCTTTATTGCCCTATCATTAAAAGTGGCTACGGCTAGGGTGATTCTCTTCGGCTTATTATGTAGCTTTCACAAAGTTTATACCTTCTTCTAGAAATTCTAACCCTTTCCCTTTACCTGTAAGATCTGGTCTCATTCCTAAACCAATATCAAACGTTTGATCATCCACTTTGTTAATACTGAAGAAACCTATCAAATCATCATCATTGAAAACAGCATAGGTGGAACTCCCCCGTGCTATCGGATCTAAGAATTCCTTCAAATCCTCTTCATCCGCTTCCATGTCATAAAACGAATAATCATCGTCATAATGCCAATTGAATGCAATGGTTTCAGCCTGCTTTTGCGTCATGACACTAAACTTATAACTCATAATAATCAACTCTTCCATACATTTTTATTACCGCTACCAACAACTATAGATTATTCACAAAATTTCGTAAACGATGAAAGATCTATAAAAAGGGACGACTCTCCATATAGAGTCGTCCCCTGTACTATAAAAACAGTTAAAGATACAAGGAATAAATGAACAAGCTCGTTAACGAAAGACTACGGCATAAATGATAAACGCTACTATCAATAGGAGAAAAAGTATTCCAGTACCCTTCCAGCCTAAACCACCAACTAAATCAGAAAGGTTGTTGCCACCACTACTAGAAGGATTCTTTAATATGAATTACGAAAAGTCCGCTGTGAAGTTTCATTAATAAGCATTTTCCCCCGTTTTTTCGGAAAACCGGCCCTTCATCAACTTCATAAAAAAAGACGACTATTCCCCATTGAACTGTAACCCTAAAAATGGACAGTTTAATAAAAAGTGCTAGGCTGCTAATAGGTGACCTCGGTATTGTACCGGGGTCATTTTTTGTAAGGACCACTGATAACGACCTTGGTTGTAATACTCCATATATTCTTCAATTGCTTGCTTCACTTCAAAAACAGAAGTACACGCTTTAAAGTCGATTCCATCTTTCATGTGCCCAAAGAAGGACTCCATCGGGGCATTATCCCAACAGTTACCGCGACGGGACATCGACTGATTTAAGCCTAGGTCACTTACTTTCTTTTGGAACTCTGGATGGGTATAGTGCACGCCTTGGTCGGAATGGATGAGACAGTCTGGGTGAGGGATAAAGTCCTCACGTTCTATTAACTTATCAAGCGTCGTATACACGATCTCCATCTTCAGGGAGGTGAAAAGGTGATAAGCTAAAATCTCTCGTGTTGCCCCATCTTTAATCACGGATAGATAAGCTTTCTGTCCTTTCGCATAATAAACATAAGTAATATCT
>NZ_FOSB01000003.1:270206-367023 GCF_900114165.1 Halobacillus dabanensis | reverse complement strand
AAAAGGACGCAACGTTCGTAAAGTTGCGTCCTTTTACTTCCCAGCTAATGAACTATTTGATTAGTGTCAAATATTAAAGATTAGCCCCCGTTTCTTTAAGACTCCGTTTCAAGATAAGTTGAACTTAGAAATGTTTTTAAACTAATTATTCAGTTATCTAGAAAAAACTCTCCTAAAGTTGAAGGTGAAATCCTTTTTCCCTTGGATAAAGTTTGATTAATCCAAAAACCGTCGCAAAAAGTAATATACCAGCAATGATAACAATAACAATCAAATCCATTTGGGTAGGTAATGATTGAGTTTCCTCACTCCCCATTAACATAGGTGAAAGGTAGAGTTCATTCATTAAAGCTAAGAGATTCCCAAAAGAGTGTAAGATAATCGGAACATATATTTTACCGGTTTTCAGATAAGCTATTGAGAACAATATAGACATCAAGAAAGCACTAAAGAAACTAAAGGGGTGACCAGTTGTAAATAAGATTGCAGTAAATACCACACCTTTGATACGGCCGTATTTTATAACAAACTTGTTAAGCATCATTCCCCTAAAAAATAGCTCTTCTATAACTGGAGCTAATACAACAGCTAAAGTAATTTTCATCAGAATATTAGAAGGCAACGCTTGGTTCTGCAGTCTTTGATCTGCTAAAGGGACATCACCTATGTCAGGAAATGCAAAAAGAATGGAAACTCCAAGAGTCATAATTAAGGCTGCTGCCGTAATTTTTACTAATGGAACAAAGGAAAGCATTCTAATCCAAGGAATCTTGACATCATTTTTAGTGCTTAATTTTGAAAACCTCATCCCTCTTTTGGATAGCTCAAGGCAAATCCATAAAAAAATAAATATGTATAAAGTAATATCTGCTATCTCAGTAGTTGATTCACTGGGATCGAAACCAATTGAAAATAGCGCATAAGATACTTCCCAAACTAATACGAAAGGTATGATTGGCCATAGTTTTACATTTCTAAAACCTATCTTCTTTTGATTCATCTGTTCCTCCTTTCAAATCTAAAATTATATATAGACTAATGCTTATTATTTCAAAACCCCTTGATATACTCAAGGTAAGATTAAAGGATTATAGTAACGTTTGATTCTCCCTAACCAAGCTTTTCTACTTCTCAAAAATAAAGAAAAGGCGACTATCTTATATTAGATAATCGCCCCCTTTTCTTTAAGACTCGAATTCAAGACAAATTCACTTTAAGTACTCATTTATGGCGTGTATAGCATCACTTAAAACAGAAATAGATCCTATCGTGTTAAATGGTTCAACATCTAAAGAATGGTTAGCTCCTTCAAATTCCTTTACCATAATATTTTCTCTTTGGTTCAAAGCTTCAACTTTTTCTGCAAAATAATGGTGGTCGTTTTTCCCTGTAATCACTAGAAAATTACGGGGACTATCTAGTAAGATTTCCATAACAATGTCGTATTTTAGCAGGGGGGTCAGCAATACAAATTTTGATCCTGAGAATTCATCTAATAATTGATAGACAATGGGGATAGTTCCCAGGGACTTACCCAAAAATACGATTTCTTCATACTCATGACTTGCGAGAACATCCTTAACTATTGGATATACATCATTTATAATGATCTTTGCTAATTTCGTTATAGGGAGATTTAATATATTTTTTGAGTAATTGTAATGGACATGGACTATGTCGACTTTATCTTCTATAAATTTCATAGTTGAATAATAAAATAAAGGCTTGTCATATGTATATCCAGCTCCAGAAAACATGAAGCAAACTTTGTTAGAGTTATTCTGAATATGGGTATATTTATGCTTCTTGTCCCCAATTAAATTTTCTTTTTCCTCTACTTTCAATATTCAGGTCCTCCTCAATATCTTTCCTTTATTTTACTATTCAACTCCACTTATATAAATAACGAAAGGACGATTTCCTCTTGTTAGATAATCGCCCCCTATAACGGAAGACTTGGTTTCGAGATATTGAAGCAGATATCTTCAACAAGTGCTCCCGTTGGTGCAATAAAAAATTTTAAATATCACATAGATATGTTAGTTAGACCTTAACCACATGTGTTTTTGCCACTATATCGTATAGGGATTGTTTCTTTCTCGTAAAAACGGCTGTTAATATGTATGCAAATATAAGTACATAGATAAGCCCCGCTAGCAAATATTGGGTGAACGGTACTTCGCCATCACCTATATAAATGAGTCGATATACAAAGAAATGTGACAACTCCCAAGGCAAAAACTTTAGGATGGTCCGAAAAGTTGCATGTGGCATTGTTAATGCCTCCTCTTTGTTTCCAACAACACGTATACCAACTTTCCTCTTTCCAAAAGACTGTTCAACAACGTTCGAATCACTAATAATAAAATAAAGTGATACAGGTAAAGTTACCAATAAAAAACCTGTTACCTGAGCTACAATTAGTGAACCGGTGAAGAATTTCTGTAAGAATGGAGATAGAAATACACTGAAAATAAAAAGTCCGACTAAATAAATGAGAATAAGTATGTAATCAATTATGAAAGCTTTGAAGCGAAGTGAAAATGAAGCATTCATTAACACGCCCTCTTTCGTTTGGGTTTATAAGTTTACTAAACTGCTACGTTAGAATAATAAGCGATAGCCGCTGTACAGCTATCGCCTCGATAAAGTAAGACCTTTTAAACAATAGCCCCCGTTTGTTTAATTAGCTACCATTATTTTAGAATAAACAAAAGTAAGTAGTAGAGTTAATAAACCAAGAAGAACGATTCCCCCGCCAAAGAATAAAGAGATACCCATCCCTTCCCATTCTCCTACGTACAGACCCCAGTAATGAATTCCTCCCCCTAAGAGGAGGAATACAAATCCAATTAAATATTTTCTTTTTTTCAAGACACTCCAAACAATCCCGACACAAGCAAAGACTAAAACAATAATTGGAACGCTCGAAAGCAAGCTATCCACCATTCCAGAATTCATCATAACAACTCCCCCTCTTTGTTAGGTGAAATCTCTGTTTTGCGTTGATGATCTTTATTTAACTATACCATTATTCATCCAAATAATTCCATAACCGAACAATGCAATCATTTTTGTAATTATCTCGAAACTGAGTCTTACACAATCCTGCCCAAAACATTAAAAATAGGGCAATTCTTCTGTTTCAGAATTGCCCCCGTTTCTGTAAGACTCGAAATTGAGATAAAAACAAAATTCAGCGCTTTTTTCCTTTTCCCCTCGTGTACTAGCTGGATATTATTTCTCTATGTTTACAGCAAGTATCTATCTATGATCAATTCTGCTCTTTCATCAATATTTATTGGTAATTTATCCATAGCGAAGTATTTTAAATTTAAACTCTCTCCGTCAACCATCACTAATTCTCCGTATGTATCCAGTGCTTCATAAATACTTATCACGTTATAAACCTCATCACCATTCGGGTATTTAAAATAAAGTCCCTCACCAGATAGTATATCAATAAACTTAAAGTGCTCAGCTCTAAGTCCTGTCTCTTCAAAAAGTTCCCTAGCAGCTGTTTGTTCCAAATTTTCTCCAGGCTCCATAGCCCCTCCAGGTAACCCCCATTCTTCGGTATCTGAACGTTGCTGTAGTAACAGTTTTTTAGAATTGTTAAATACCAACACTGTGGATCCTGTCACTATTAAGGGTCTACTGCCAACCAATTTCCTAATCTCCATTGTGTAATCTGAGATATAAATCACCTTTCCCTTCATTGATAAATTTTTTAAGGATTAATAATCAATTACTTTATAATGTAGAATGCCCCCGTTACTTGAAGACTCGAATTCGAGGTAACTTTATGTAACTAATAAATCTTTCTCTAATTCCAATATGTAGATTCAAGCTTAATTTTTGGATCTTCGAACAAGTATTTAACACTTTCCAATAACTCTTCAGGAAATTCAGCTTGATTATAGTCCTTTACGAATCGAATCCCCTTAATTTTATTCATTTCATTCAAAGAAGGTGTTCCACTCACTGAATTAGCTATAAAGAAGTGGCCGGTCCACTTAATTCCAGAAAAATAGTATGTTCCTTGGTGTATTTCAAAAAGTTGATTAACTCGAATTCCTACCTCTTCTTTAACTTCCCTTTTGGCACATTGTCTAGGTGTTTCACCTTCTTCTCTTTTCCCACCAGGAAGATTCCATAAGTTATCTCTGTCTTGAACTACTAAGACATCACCATCACTATCTTTGATTAACGTCCTTGAAAAGGACTTGTCCATAAAAGCTCCCCCGTTTAAACTTCTTTACTTATAAGTATCAGATACTATGTTGCTAAATTCTTTTAGATAGTATAGATAGTCCTCATTTCCATAGTTATATCTCTTGTTGTACATTTTTGCGACTACAACATTGTATTTTGGAATGACTAACAAAGTTGGCCCTGTAATTCCTAAGATTTGAAAAGATCCACTTGATACTCGCTCACCTAATTCACTCAATTCTCTAGGAATATCCTGCACAAACCAAAACATACCGTTACGTGGATATTCCTTTGCTAGGCGATCTGGTGTATGTATGCTAATCGCTAGTTCAATTACTTCCTTAGGCACAATTTGCTTGCCGTTTATCTCCCCTTTATTTAAGAAGAGGTTCCCCCAAAGAGCAAATTCACGAGCAGAAACAAACAGGTTGGATTCCATTCCATCTTCAGTAGATCCTGTAGTATCTTCTCCACTCTTATTAGGATCAATTATTACTTTTACTAATTCATCACTGTCTTTAGATTCCCACCATGTTTCCCTCATCCCCATTGGTAAGAACACTTTTTGATACAGAAGTTCTGGAAAGGATAGACCGAATATTTTATGAATTAGTTGAGTTATCAGTTTGATATTGATTCCTCTGTAGGCCCACTTTTCTCCAGGATTAAACTCTCTAATAATCTCTCCTTCTGAATTTTCGTCCAAACCATGTGTATGAGTAACTAAATGGCGAATTGTGGTGTCTTTAAGTATGTATGGGTTTATGTCTTTAAAATACTCACTAGCATAATCATCAAGGCTATGTATTTTCCCTTCATATAAAGCAAAGGCGATACACAACCCTAAATAACTCTTTCTTGCAGAAGCTACATTGAATCTGGATTTATCATTTACAGGTAGTGAGCTTTCCGTATTTGAATGAGATCCACTATAGTGTTCTAAAACAATCTCATTGTCTTTAATTACAGTTAGGGCAGCAGCTGAACTGTTATTTTTCTCTTTTATGGCTTCTACCCAAGATAGCATATTATCGTAATTTGAAATCATTTTAAGCCACTCCCTAAATCATTCCTTACAACTAATTATCCCATACATTCCAGAATCGTTTGCATTGTATAAAGTTAACTGGTCCTTATTTTGGATAAGTCACCGTTTCTGTAAGACTCGATTTCAAGATACTTTCTCTGAACTACTACCAACCGAACTCTTAACCTTGGAATGTATATGGAGCAGATGATCTAAGTAAACTCTCTACCCCACCTTCATGGTAAGGCATTAGCTTGTTTGCGGTATTTTTATCTAGCCACTTAATTTCATCTATCTCATCTTTATGTAATATTTGTAGAGTACCTTCTACAATCTTCGCTTTGTAAGTAATGAACAGAGCATGATGGCCCTTATTTTCAAAGAACGCTTCATTTACAGCAACTATGTTTACAGTTTCTATTGTTAAATTAGTTTCTTCCTTGCTTTCCCGAATTGCTGCCTGTTCAAATGTTTCATCTCTTTCAACAGCACCACCAGGAAGAGACCAACTACTCCCCTTATTATTCACCATTAAAACCTTCTCTTTAATTTCATCAAAAATAAAGACGTAAGCTACATCAACTCGATCCACCTTAAATCACTCCTCCATAATGGTTGTATTTATTTGCTTCATGATAATTAATTATTGCTTATATCAAGCAAACGCCCCCGTTTATGTAAGACTTGATTTCGAGATATCTTGAAGCAGATTTAAACTAAAACACCCATCCTCTATATAATGACAAAAGCCAAACGCCTCCTACCAAGGTTTATGGTTTCACTTATTTTAAGTGGGCTGAAATGAGGAATTTTCACCCCCATTTGATATGTATGCTTTAGTTGGCTATAAATATACCGAATACCCCTATAACTACAGTCAATATGAAACTCCCGAATAAAATGTAACCTAATAATTTAATAGGAAGAGGAAGCTTCCCTCTACTTGTACCAGGATAACCCTCAACATTTTGCTTATGGGCTATGACATCATTAAATGGTTTATCTGTTCCTTTCATGTTAATACCCCCTTTTAAAAAATCACCTAATTAACAAGATACCTTTTCGTTTTGTGATACATTAAGATGCAAATTATTATCTAAGAATTCCCAACTATTATGATAATTTCCTAATATAAACCTAAAAAGCCAGTAATAGCTACTGGCTTTTTAGGTTTTGATCTCTGAACCATTTCAGAGTAATTATTCAATTCCTTGTTCTGAGTCAAATTCTTTTATTTTATTTTTGTTGCCCTCTTTATAATCTTTAATTTCTTCTTGGAGTTTTTTCTGCCATTTTTCTGATTTTTTCACTTTACCACCTGTTTCTTGTTCATAAAGCTTTCTAACAGTTAACTCATGGACCACTTGATCATATTTATAATCAGACCAGAACTCCTCTTTTGTAAGTTCTAAACCATCTAATAATTGATCAAACTTCTCTCCATAATCAACATTTAGTCTTCTTTCAATTTCTTGATTAATTTCTTCCTCACTTACAGTGATTCCTGCTTTTTTTGCTGCTTTATAAGTGGCTTTTCTCTCGATCAGAATGTCTCTTGCGACTTTTTTACTCTCTTTTTTACTCAGTCCTTCATGATGTTGCAATGAGTATGTTAAAATTTTGAATTCATTTTTCTTTATAAGATTATCGGTTTTTTCAGATTTATCGGTTTTTTCGGAATGCTTACCTGAGTTAGTAGATGAAAGTTTGTTGTTCTTTCCTTCTACCAATGCATCATCGTGCACTTCCAAAAGCTCTTGTTTACTATCGGTTAAACTCTTAATATACTTTCCGTAAGCCTCCATTTCACTATCTTTCTGAGAAGCCGCTGTTGTGACAGCTAACACACTTAACAGTAAGACCACTAAGGAAGCTATACTAAATACTTTTTTCTTCATAAATATCTCCTTTCTTTATTACCAATAAAGTGTTACAGGGTAAATATATGTATCTGTGGCGTCATCTGCCCCATACTGCCCAAGAATGAAATCGAGATGATAAACGGATTTGTAAGTTGAGTCTGTCCCTCTATCATAGTGGTTAACTTTTTTTCTAGTATCATTAGAATCAACATCATACCAATCATCCCAAGGTGCGATCTTTTTGTCTTTAGAGCCATTTGTATAGTTGACTGAATCCCAGAATTGATCTCTAGTGGTTGGAGTATAGTAACGCATTTCTGCAGATGCGTATCGAGCTGTCACCATATTATAGGAACCTTCATCACTATAAATATCGGTAAAAGTTACGTCAATTTCCCATTGGTGTGGCGTATCTCCTACATAACCAATGTCAGAATAATAATTTGTATCACTCTTACTACCAGCCATTACAGTGGTTGGTATAATAGTAAGAAAAAATGTTGCGAATAGAAGTGATAATATAATTTTTGACTTATCCACTTTGCTTTCCTCCCATTGTTTTTTGTGGATGTGATCGATCACATCCACAAAATTAACATATATTACACAAACTAGGAAACCCTGTGAGGAAATCGATTCTAAAAATCATACATTCTAGTCTATTATACCTAAAAAATAATAAATATATTATAAATAAAAATTCTTACAGAATATCTTTACCAATCACATGTATACTGTTCTAAAAAATAAAAAAACCTACGGAACTACCGCAGGTTTTGATTCATCAAGTATTTATTTATTCAATGCCTCTTTTAATTCTCCAGCTTGGTTCGAACTAATGTTGTAGTATTCTCCCGAACCATCACTAAGAACAGCGCTTCCATCTTCGTGATACCATACAAACCTTTTTTCTTCTGGAGTATCCTTTTTAGTCCCCTCTGATTTTGTAATCGTGAAAAAGAGGTCAGGGTCTCCATTAACTTTATTTTGGGGTTTCTCAATTTTCTCTGCTGTTCCGATTATCTCTTCAACTTTATCGATTGTTTTTGAATCACTGATTTCTTGATCCATATCCACGCTGGATCCTTCTCCATTTAAATTAGGAGTGCCGACTAAAATTATATTATTTCCCTCATCCGTATTTTCTTCGCTATTTTGAGAAGATGTTTCTTGATCTGTTGACTCTCCATTACTCTCTTCACAACCTAATATGATTACGGACATACTGATAAACAAAATTACCAAAAATAGTTTCTTCAAAAAATCACTCCATTCTTAAGGGTTCGATTCGATATCATTGTGGCATGATAAAATTAGAGAAATCAATAATAAAGCAAGGAAATGATTCTTAGTATCCACTTCATCTGGTAAAATAGACAACCTTTTCTATTTAATAGACATTCATGTGAACTTATCCCTATACAACTATCTTCAATCCTAAATTTGCCTTACAAGTGCTTTGGAATCCTGGAAGTAAATATATATATACAATATTTATTAGTATCTAATAGAGTGAGTACAAAAAAGAAAGTCCTCTGTAAAACTATTAATATGTTTTAGACTTTCATACCTTCTACTAATAGCATTTCAAAGTTGTTACCTACAGTCATAATTACGACGCTAGAATCTTCCTCTAACTTTTTTACACGCTCTTCCATAATTGACCCCCTAATATGGAGATGAAATACCGAAGAGTTTAATCCCCCTAATAACAAATAAGTGGCTCACCAACTTTGGTGGGCCACTTATTTGTTACCTTTTTTATTCCCTTTAGCATACTTCCCTTTATGGCCATTCCGTTGGTTCGCTTGTTTCGTCTTGGATTGACCTTGCTTCCCCACTGAATCACCTCCTTTCATTTTTGACCATAAAAAATACACCTCAATGGGTGTTTGGTTTACGACGCATAAGATTCCGGACACGCAACAATTCCTTTTGATCACCAATAAATCAGCCCGATATATTGAGATGCTTTATTGAATTGTAAGCAATCCCTGAACAAAGTGCTAAAATCCCAATGACGTAAATTGAAATTGGAAAGTCTGGTATCAAAATGGTCAAAGAAAGGATACAAGTAATAAAAAATAACCTTAATGCTTTTTCTTTATAGTTTAAGCCTTCGAATAGTTTCATTTGGCGACCACTCTTTTGTACTTTTTTGCGTTTAAGCTGATTCCATATTAACTCACCAATAACCACGCCAGACAGCCCGCCTATTATGACAATAGTAAAACTGCCTGAGTCCCCTGAAATAAAATATGTGATAATGACAATCACTAAGGAAATTATTAATTTTTTAAATATTTTTTTCATAATTATATTTCCCCCATTAAATCATTCCTCTTATTACACGTACGATAGTAAACCAATTTAGTTTCAAAAATTGAAAAATATCTCGAAACTGAGTCTTCAACTAACCTGCCCGTTTCTGGAAGACTTGATTTCGAGATACTTTACCTTTTGCTCTCTTCTCCCTTCCAAATAACCAACACTTATCAACTCGATGATTATAAATACCAGTCAAAAAATACTTTTCGCATGGGAAGGCAAGGATCTTACTTGTTTCAAATAGCTTGTCATGTTTTCATCGTCCTTTTCCCTATAGGTGTATAAAAAACGCTCTGCTACTTCAAAGGCAAGGGTGCGGAATAGCTCACCTGCAGCAAACATGGCGTCCCATATGTGTTCAGGTTTGCTATCTGAATAAGTGGATTCATACAAATCCCAATACTCAGCAGGAAGAAAATCCTTAAAGTAATTGCCCACTTTTCCTGTCGACACCGTAAAATCTGTCTGCATTCCAATCCACCAGGAAACCATTTGATCCAGATCTCTTCTGATGACACATTCGAACATGAATTTGGCATAGGGGACTTCATCACGCCATAGGCTTTTGGCTACATTTTGCTGACACCACCAAAAATTGTTGCAACAGCCCATGTAGTCCTGTTCCGTGGGTATTTGTACATGATAATCTTCATCCGTCGGTTCTGGTAAATCAGGCAGACAATCGTCTTTGTCCAACAATGGAACCGTCAGTTTATCCTTTCCGTAATGTTCTTTTAAATGGTTCATTGTTTCTATATGTAAGTCGATACGATTGCCATCCGTAAACAGCATCAAATAGCCATAGAAGTCTGTAAAATCCCCACCTGCTCCCTTGTCATTCTTATCAGGTTCCTGCACCATGAGTCTTTCTCCGAACACATCGATCCAGCCCTCATCTTTTAAAAAGGAGTCCGTTTCTGTCACTACGTAAACAATATCGTAATCCTGGAAAATATCTTTGGAAACAGAGCTATTCGTCCTTGAACCGTTCATATAGACGGCGCGAATACGCTCATCCTCTTTTGCCACAGATAAAATTAACTCCATCATTTCCTGCTCATTTCTCACAACCGTTCCTCCTTTAATATTTTCATTCATCTATATACACATGCTATCCCTACCATAGAAAGGATTCCAACATAAAAGGGTATTATCGTCCAGGTCAGGTCTTATCCCGTTATGCCACAGGAAAACTCACTCCCCATCTTCTCTCCCCCTTCTTTTCGATATGTTAGAATGATAATATAATATTTCCAAACACAACCACTTCTCCAGGAGGGCTCCTATGAATCTGTCACTTAAAGAAGAGCTGAAAAAGTTGGAAGAACATCATATCCAGATTGAAACACGCATCTCCAAAGAAAAACTCGACAACATATTAGCTGACGACTTCTGGGAAATAGGGAGTTCCGGAAGGCCTTTTGATAAAAAATTTTGCCTGGAAAAAGGTGTCTCATTGACGGAAATGACTTTACATCATTATGAAATTCAACCGTTGGCTTCTGATGTGGTCTTATCGACATACTACATTGCAGACAAAACAAGAAACCGAAACACGCTGAGGAGTTCCATTTGGAAAAAGATTGACGGACGATGGCAATTGTACTTCCATCAAGGAACAGTCACTGACTTGGATGTGCAGGAATTCCAGAGAGAGGCTGGAAAATAAAGATTTTACTTCTTGCCTCTATAGACCCTGTTCTACCATGCACGAAACCTGGGTTTCCTTTCTCTAGCATTTATAGTTTCTGTAAGTGATCGATCCACGCATCCAATCGTCTTCTGTCACCGGGTCCCTCAAGCAACTTATCATATTTCCGGTATCCCTCTGGGTCATGCTTGGCGAGCCAGTTCAATGACTTTTTCGGTCCGAGGTACCACCTGCCATTCATTTCAAAATAGATTTCCAGACTTTCTTTAATGAGCCAGTAAAATCGATAGCGCCCCTCCATGTCCCCTTTTCTGGATCTTACCTTCATTTTTATCAACCAATCTTTTAAGAACTGCTTTTCCTTTCCTGCCAATTTTCTTGGACCTGCTTGATAAATGGCATCAATTTTTTCTAAAAAAGTCTCGGCCTGTTGTTTCTCATCTAACAAAATTTCCCCCTCTAGAACCTTGAGGAATTGTTCAGGCTTATTCATCTCTTCGGTGGGATGGATCCAAACATCTAACAGTTTGCCTTGAAAAGTTTCCACTCTGTTTTCTGCCTCTGCCACTTCGGAAAAACCAATCAAGTCGACATCACTTTCGTTTGTGTAGTCGCCGTTCTGGTAAGAGCCGTACAAAATAATGGTATGACATTGATAAGTATGGTGCAGATGATCAGTAACTTTTTGAATAAACATCTCTCGTTCCATTTTTTTCTCCTTCCTCCACATTTCCTTTGGACTTATTTTTTTGGCAGCAGGGGGACCTAAAAATGAAGCTGATTCATTCTTTCTCCCCCCTTCATCTCATTTCTAAATGAATGTTTGGCCCAAGACCATCACGTCTACCGGATTATGACTCAGCTTTTTTGCTTGCGACTCCGATTATTTACGTGTGACTCACCTTTTTTACGCGCGACTCGGACTTTTATAAAAGTAGTGGCATCCTTTCATGAGGAAGAAAGGCGCAGACGAATGAACTTCCTTTTGCCAACTTGCAACACTAATCCGTCCTTGACTTCCAAAATGGTGGCAGGATCAGGAACCTTTTCCTGATTGACTCGTATCCCACCATTTTTAATCATTCGTCTTGCTTCGCTTTTTGATGGCAAAAGTCCGAGTTCTTTCACTAAGTCAACAATTGCTACAGTCTGATTCCCATCCCAAACGACTTCAGGCATATCCTCTGGTATTTGATTTTTTTGAAATACATTCTCGAAATCGGCCTTGCTTTCTTCCGCCGCTTTTTTCCCATGAAGCATTGCTACCAAAGCGGAAGCAAGCATCATTTTGGCATCCCTTGGATGGAGGGCCCCCTTCTCCATTTGCTGTTTCACTTCATTGACCTCATCTATGGTCAAAGGCGATACCAGTTGAAAATACTTTAAAATTTGCTCATCTGGAATCGACATCGTCTTTCCGAAAATATCCCTCGGGCTTTCTTCCACCCCAATGTAATTGTTTTTCGATTTCGACATCTTCTCTACGCCATCCAGCCCTTCAATCAAAGGCATAAGCAAAACCACTTGTTTCTCCTGACCGTAATGTTCCTGGATTTGCCGTCCGAATAAGACGTTAAACTCTTGGTCCGTCCCTCCTAACTCGACATCTGATGATAAAGCATAGGAATCATATCCTTGCATCACCGGGTAAAAAAACTCATGAAGGTAAATCGGCTTATTGGCTTCATATCGGTTGTGAAAATCATTCCGCTCGAGCATGCGTGCAACCGTCACGGTGCTGGCAAGTTTGAGCACTTCCGAAAAGTCGACCTGTGACAACCATTTAGAATTGTAATGAAGCTCCACTTTCTCCATGTCCATCACTTTACCGAATTGTTCAAAATAGGTCCTGGCATTGTGCTTCACTTCCTCGTCTGTCAATGCCGTCCGTGTCGCTGTTTTCCCAGTCGGATCTCCGATTTTCCCAGTGAAATCACCGATAATCAATTGAATGGTATGACCGAAGTTTTGAAACTGCTTCAATTTGTTCAACACCACTGTATGACCGAGGTGGACATCAGGGGCAGTCGGATCAAGCCCAAGTTTCACCTTCAATGGTTGTTGATTCTTGATCGACTTGGCAATCTTTTGTTTGAATTCTTGCTCCGGGATGATGGAGGAGACTCCATAAGATAATACCTCCCACTGTTGTTCCAGCTCTCTTTTTTGTTGATCATTCAATAACTCGATAAAATTCATGACTTCCCCTCCATTTTTTGTATAGGACAAAGGCGTAAGCGGCCTGTTAGACACGAAACGCATAAGCAAAACGACTGAGAAAGGTGACTTTTATTTACAGAGGAAGTTTGGTTAAGTTCGCAACGTCCTGTTGCAACACCGAACGACCCCACTTCCTGTGAGGCCCGCAAGACGGATTGCTTATGACGTGAGTGGCTGGGCGCTGGAGCCGGATGTCGCTTTTCGGAACATCCATCCAATTTTGAATTCTACAATTTAAAGACCATAAAAAAGACACATCCCATCATTGGGACGTGCCTATATCACGCGTTACCACCCAAGTTGAAGACAAGCATACTCCTCTTCCACTCAAAAAGATAACGGTTTTCCCGTCTTTTACTAATCACCGACGTTTTCGTAAAAGATGCTCCAGAAGGTAATTCACGAAGAGATGTGGATCGACTCGCACCAACCGCCGACTCTCTGAAAACAGGGACCTCTTCCCTACTGCATTTCTTTCATAGCACTGTTTATTAAATTTAAAATTATGTTACGCGGAAAGGGAAAAGATGTCAACGTATTTTTCGGAAAATTTCTACTTAACTGATATCCTCGATAGACCAGTAGATTTCTCCATCTTCCGTCCGCTCACGGTTGAAGCCTGCTTTTTCCAGAACACGGACAGAAGCAAGGTTCGTTTCTGAACAACTTGCTGTAATCTTTTGCACACCTGGTTGCTGCAATCCCCAAACTACGGCAGCTTGCGCCATTTCAGTCGTATAACCTTTTCCTTGATACGCTTCCATCATACTGTAACCGATGTCCATACACCCCTCATCATCCGGTCCGCCTTTGAATCCCATATCCCCGATGATCATCTGATCGCCTTTATGTATAATAACGCCTTCGTAATCATTTTCTTCGGGGAATTGACGGAAACGCTCCATTTTATAAGGAAAAAATTCTCTATACGCCGCCATCGGATATCCGGGCAAAACATTGTAACCTGCCGCTTTTTTTAATTCTCCGCGAAGTGATGCGTCCATCATATCCGCAGTAAACGTAATCATTCTAAGACGATCTGTTTCAATTGTTGGCATAACCTAGGAACTCCCTTCTATTTTCCTTTCCCATTCACTTAAATACATCCGTCCGCTATGCTTTTCAGGATTTGCGAGTTTACAAATCAATTCCAGGCTGTTTCCATCCGGGTCATTAAAATGAATCTTGGCGTGAGCATGGTGACCAACCGCCATTACAAAAGGTTCAGTCGGCTCAAAACCGAATGCTTCCCTCGGTTCTATAGACCGCGCTTTCAACCATTGCACCGATTTCTTCAAATTTTCTAAAGAGACATAAAAAGCGATGTGCCTGATGGATGGATGATAATCAAGCTCCACTTTTTCCGATTCCCATAAACCGAGCCAGGACTTGTCCTTTTCAATCCACATAAAAGCAA
The DNA here is from genome assembly GCF_900114165.1 of Halobacillus dabanensis. Taxonomy (GTDB): domain Bacteria; phylum Bacillota; class Bacilli; order Bacillales; family Halobacillaceae; genus Halobacillus; species Halobacillus dabanensis. Next base: position 352,303 of record NZ_FOSB01000003.1, on the reverse strand, counting down.
GCCGGTCTTCCACACGATGATCGAACTCTAACCCCAGACGTTCATAAAACGGAATCGATCTCTCCAAATCGCGAACAGGCAAATGAGCTTCATATAGTCCTTCAATCATTGCTTTTTCCTCCGATCCATTCTCTTATTTCTTGAGCCACTAATTCTGGATCCTCACGGTAAAGGTCATGTCCGACATGTTTTATAGGCCGTACATCCAAATGGGGTATTTGCTTTTTCATGTTTCTGATCGCCAAATGACGCATTGGTTCCATCTCTTTTGATCACCATCCCCTCCTCATTCATCATGACCGTCGAAACCATTCCCACCTTGAAAATGCCTGCTTGCTTTTGCTCTGTTCAAATCGATTTGACTGGAGCGTTGATTCTTAGGTGACGGCTTTTGTTTATTGGCGATGGCTCCATAAAATTTATTTCTGTTCCAACCAAAGACATCACGCAAATAACCGAAGAGAAGTGGCAAACCAAGAAGAGCAACGAATCCAATAAGAACCCACATACGATCCATCCCTTCAAAAAGAGTGTTACCATAACATACGAATGAACCAGACCAAATGTTTCATTTTTCCATGCTAGGTAATAAAGATTAATAGCATCGCCACATTCCCGTATGTTAAAGTTTGTGAGAATGGACTTACATAGGAGGTAAGACAATGGAAGTACAAAACCCAGCCGGCTTTTGGAATCGATTAGGAGGGCGGCTTATTGATGCTGTGATCGTTACCGTCATTTTAGGAATAATCTTTTGGATTGTGTACGGCGAATTTTTACGGGATGGCTCCAGTATTTTTGATACTCTAGGGGTTGCCTACACCGTGATTGTGCCAGTCTTATGGTCAGGGTATACGATAGGAAGAAAATTGGTAGGCAACCGCATCGTCCGTAAAGATCATAGGAATGTCGGTATCGGGAAGATGTTGTTAAGAGAAGTAGTTTCTGCTTTCATTTACGCATTTTCGTTGGGGATTGCCCTCATCGTCAGTGCCTTTATGGTTGGCATACGAGAAGACAAACGAGCGATTCACGATTTTATCGCTGGTACGTATGTAACCCACAATCCACCCGGAAAAATGTGATCCACAGAGAAACGTGCACTCCTATAGGAGCGCACGTTTTTTCGTATCAACCATCTCCCCCCATCGGCGGTCCATTTCGCCAACCTTTCTCCCGAGCCACCGCACGTTCGACTTCCTTTTCCTGTTCCGTCTTTCTAATTGGTGGTTGACCTTTACGTTTGTTCTTTTTCCGTTTGTCCATGTAAACCATGAAGATAACAAACAATACTAAGAATAGACCCCATAAAACATTCAAAAGCATAAAACCCTCTCCTTTTCAGGGAATAATTCCCTCGAGGAAAAACTAGCAAACTGGTTTCAAGGTCTTATCTTCCTTTTCCTCTGCCATATCCCCTTATTCTATCCATTTCGTAATCTCATCTAAAGTAGAGATTACTTTTATTAGATTGCCTCTGTTAAAGTTTAGTGTCGATATTTATAGAAATAATAGGAATTCCAATTATATGGAAGTACTATATTATCTTATAAAGAACACTGTAGCCGCAAAAAGCATAACAATTGCACCAACAATATATTTATAGCCGCCCTTATCTTTCCGACCTTTGATAAATTCAACTGCAGTTAGCATATACGTAACAGATAAAAGACCGAGAACAATATATATCGGTATCTTATTCTCCATTAAAAAATAAGATACAAATAGCCCAATTACTATGATGAAGAGGATATCATTTACCCTTCTTAATATATTCATTCATTCTCCCTCCTCCCTTTTATTATCCTATCGTTCATTGTGAATTCATTTCGCTGATATTGGAGGTTCTCTAACACTTGAAACGAGGTAAGATTATTGTTCAAATACTTGGGTCGCCACCCCGTTAAATCGTTGTATCCATCCTTTAAGCCTTCGGTGGTAGTTGTTGATGTTCTGGATGTGATAAAGCCCCTTGGTGCGGATTTTACCGTCGAGTCTAACACCGTATTGGTGAGGTCCGTATTTGTCATTCGACAAGCTTTACAGCGGTATCGCTGTTTCTTCACTTCTTCACCATCGACTATTGTAGAGTATTCCCAAACAGAACGATATTTTCTGAATCACAATCAGGAACAGCGATAACCATCCTTATTCTTACGTTCCGAGATTTTTTGCAGTTCATCTGACATTTAAAATGAAGACTTGAATAAAAAGGATCCATTTGAAATAATTGGAATTATATACCATCAAGGGAGAGGGTAAAATGAAATCAAATCGCTCCATTTGGCTTCTTACTTTTATTCTAAGTATGCTTGTCTTACTTGCCATCTACGGATTCGGTTTCGACTTTCAATTTTTAAAGTATGAAGTAAATGAAAAAAATCAATTGGTCATGTACGAAGGATTAAGCGGTCCAAACCCCATCATAAATTCTGATGTAAGTAACGAGCAGGAAAGTTTGTCGGTGTTAGGAACCCACATGGACCGTTTTAATCAATGGGTGTTGGCAGCGGTTTTGATTACTCCCTTTTTCATCGCTTCCTATATTTTATTATTCAATGAAAAACGGATGAAACATCACCCTAAGAAAAAGAAGTATTTTTCCTGGACTCTGGCCACAAGCTTAATTTTCTTTACCTTATTCATTTTTATATGGATCCGATATATCAAGCTTATTAATGAGGCCTATCATAATGTGTTGTTTTAAAACCAAAAGCGCCATCCCAAAAACAAAAAATCGTGCTGAAATCGACCGGTGACATTCAGCACGATTTCTCATGCACGTACTGGCGAAATCAAATGGACTTGACTTTCATCCCCCTCACCTTGAATGACCATCGGCTTCATAAAATCATGAAAACGAATATCCACTTTCTTCCCATGTATCACCTTCAGGGCATCTAATAGGAAAGTACCATCCACATATACATCGACAAGATCATCCCCGGAACATTTATTAACGCGAATTACTTCTTCAATATTTCCTATTTGGGGCGTGTACGAGGAAATCCGCAACCGATTCCCTTCTATGAACTTCAAGTGTACGTTATGATTTCTCCATTCAGTTGCAAATAATCCAGCTCGGTCAACAGCCTCCATCAGTCGTAGTCTGTCGACAATGATTACAGTTTTCGTTTCATTAGGGATAAGGTCTGCCACATTCGGGTATCTCCCATCCAATAATCGAGAAGTAATGGAAGTACCCGAGGATTTGACCTGTATGTAGTGATCTGTAAACCATATACGGACGGTTTGTTTGCTTGACCGAAAGAGTTTGAGCATCTGTTTTAGTGCCGTTTTGGGGACCGTACAAGAGTTTTCTGTTTCTATGTCGATGTCTTGTTTCACCATCGCTAAACGCTGGGAGTTTGTTGCGACAGCTTGGGCTGTCCCTCCTGAGAAACTTAAGTGAACCCCTGTCAAAATGGGGCGGTTTCCATCAGTCGCAACAGCAAACATCGTTTCCCTGATCATAGAGAGAAATCTTGCTCCATTGATAGAAAAATCATCTCCAGCATCCAGTTCTGGTAATCGGGGATATTCACCTTCAGATAGTACAGATAAAGTCGTCTTGACATCACCAGCATGAATCGTTACACAACTCTCGGAACCTTTCTTCATATGGACATTGCCTGGAAGTTTTTTAACTAACTCCTGAAAATAAGACCCCGGCAGCACACAAGTCCCCGGGTGAATCACTTCTAGTGCAGTCTTTTCAGCTGGAATCTGCTTTTCAACTATAAGGTCGGAATTACTTCCTGTCAGTCGCACCCCATCCTCCGATGCCTCTATTTTGATCCCCTTTAAAATAAAAAGGGTCGACTTTTGAGAGATTACTGCAGCAACATCTGCAACCGCTTCGCTTAAAATCTTTTCATTGATGAAGAACTCCATACACTCATCCTTTATATTTGTCTATACTACTCCTTTCGACAAGAACATATGTACGTCCTTCTCCATACAGAAATTTATTGGCTCCTGAAATGGTATATCTGTAATTTGGCGGATATATGGACAAAAGCTACAGGTAAAGATCTAAAATCTAGCGGATATCCGACAAATACATAAGATCCACTCTCTGCATCCTCCCCGAAACCCGATAATCGTTAGAGTGCAGGCGGAAAAAATGACGCGCCCCTGTATATGTCGTATACCAGAGATTATTTATGATAAGAATTTCTTTCGTTTTCCCTTCCATTTTTATCGGATGAAAGGACGATCCGAAACGCTGGTCTTCCCGTTCAATGACTCCTAGTTCTCCCGTTTGATCCAACCACATTTCTCGAATTCCCTGCATCATTTCTTCCCCCTTTTAAAATGAAATGACCGAACATCGGCCCTGTTTATCTACAGTCAGTGAACCTTTTCCATCCACATAAACCTCTAATGGATAAATCTCAGAAACCTGATCAGAAAAAATCCACCTTCTCCCCCGTTCCACAAGTAAAAGATAACTGTGTGTTCCATTATCTCCCAAAAAATTAAGACATGTCCTCTGTATCGGTTCATTATCCCGAGATTTCAAGCCTGATCTTTCCAGTTCCCCCATTGCTTCCAAAACATTTGCCACAGTCAAACTAACTTCACTGATATCCTTTAAACATCCCGCTGAAAAAGCTTTTTCTTCTAAGTAGCACACATTCTTCCTTGCTATGAATTCAACCATATTTCCAGCTGGATCCCAAAAATAAAACGAACGCGCGCTCAACTGGGGAAACTCAATTTCATCTTCTCCTTCTTCCGTGTTCAACACCATCCGCTCCCTCGCCCACTTTTTGGCATCCGTAAAGAGATGGAATGGAATATTAAACGCAAAATGATAGAAAGGATCATCTCCCTTATCAGCCTGCATGAATTCCAACTCACTCTTTCCTACCTTCAAACGGAAACCTTCTCCCCGCTCCTCCACCAGCTCAAAACCAAGAAAATCTACATAAAATCTTTTCAACTTCTCCATGTCTTTTGTCAGCAAAGTCACTAATTTAATTTCCATCTTCATCACCATCCTATTTCTTACTTTAAAGATAGCGATTCACCATAAATCTTACGTCAGGTAGCAGGAGGATTTTCTCTACAACTTTAGGATGAAAAAGCACGACATCCTATATTCGGTCCGGCGTGCTCCATAGTGGTACTTAGAATCAGGATTCGCTGAACAGAAACCCTTCCTCCCGCTCCTGTCCTGTACGCATATCTTTCCAACGGTACACACCGTTCGCGACTTCTTTTTCTCCCACAATTACTACATTGGGAATGTTTTCTTTGTTTGCTCGGTTCATCGCCTTACCGATCTTTCTATTAGACAAATCAACCTCCACCCGGTATCCCTTCCCTCGTAGTTTCTGCGCAACTTTCAAAGCTTCTTTTAGTGTACCCATAGGGATGATATACACATCAACATCCGCTTCACTTGTTTCCTTTCTCACTAAAGTCATCGCTGTAAAAATGACATCCAAACCGAAAGAAATCCCTACCGTAGAAAACGGCTCCTCACTTCCTAACAGTCCCCCTACCGCATTATCATACCTGCCACCACTTCCAATGCTTGACTTCAAACTCTCGTCACGCATGAAAATCTCATAAATCGTTCCTGTATAAATTTCAAGTCCCCTTGCTAGGAACGGATTGAATTTGCAGTTATTATCAATTCCTAAATACTCGAGATAACCTTGCAGCTCTTTGATTTCTTCCATACCTTCGGCAAGTTCCTTATCTTCACTCACATAGGACTCAAAATAAGAGAGTTCTGTGTTAGTATCATCTATCAAAAATTGTTTTATGGACCGCACAGAATCATCTGGAACTCTTTTTTCCCCTAGTTCATCCAGCACCTTAGTAATCCCGATTTTTTCAAGCTTATCAAGTGTCAAAACAACGTCATCAAGTTTCTCCTCTGGAGTTCCAAATGTTTTCAAAAGCCCGATTAGCATCTTGCGGTTATTGTATTGGATGACAACATCCAGACCTAGCTGATCAAATGCGTCGAGTCCCATCATCATCAATTCCGCTTCGGCAATTTGCGAATCCACTCCGACAATATCCACATCACATTGCGTAAATTCTCTGAACCTGCCTGTTTTAATGGGCCCATCGCGGAACACTTTTCCGATTTCATACCTTTTGAATGGCATCGTAATAGTCGGGTTCATCGCGACCACCTTGGCAAAAGGAATCGTCAAATCATACCTTAACGCAAGATCACGCTCTCCTCTGTCGGTCAGTCGATACATTTCTTCCAATATCTCCGCCCCACCCGCATATTTGGATGCCATCAAGCGAGTATAGTTCAGAATCGGTGTTTCTAAAGGCTTGCATCCATATTTAATGAACACATCCTCAAGCGTCCGCTTCACCCGCCGTCTGACCCTTTCTTCCTCTGGTAAATAATCCTGGGTTCCTTTAACATTCTGATCCTCCAACTTTTTCATTCCAATTCCTCCTTATTTCCTAAAAAAACTCATTGATTCTTATTAAAGCTCTTCGTTCCCCACGATACGAATGGGAAAATGCTTTAACCCCTGTAGTTGTTCAGGGATCTTCCCAGTGGTGAATGTTGATTTCACGGGGCTTTGGCAGGAGTATTAGTCCTGCAAGTTATGGCTAGAGCCCCTCTAAACCATGTAGAAAACCTCCCCGTAATCCCAAAAATCGGAACCATTTTTCCATAAAAATCCATCATAAAATACAAAAAAACCGCATGAGATCAAAGCTCTTAACTCGATCCATGCGGTTCATGATAAATAGCCTTCCTATGTGCGATTCTTTAAAATCGGATAGCAAGACTACTAGTTATGATGATGTAGTTGTGTGTTAACATTTCTTAAATAGATCATGAAGAAACACACCTTTTCCGTTATTGTTATAGACTTTATCAGATACGAATCAAAATATCAATCATCACTCTCAAAAGCATTGTTGCTAAAACATTCATAAGGGAGTAGAATCCATGTATAGTCCAGTTAATTTTCTTTCATTTAAAAGGAGCTCACTATGTTACATACATTAAAACAGAGATTCAATAAGTTCTTTGATCGACTTACTCCTTTTCAAGTCATTGTTCTGTTCTACATAAGTGCTGTTGTGATCTCATCCATTCTGATCAGTCTTCCTTTTCTTCATAGAGAAGGAATTCACCTCAGTTTTATTGATACATTATTCACTGCTGTCAGTGCGGTAAGTGTGACGGGACTTTCAGTAGTCTCAACAGCTGACACATTCAATACACCTGGATACTTTGTACTCATGTTCATTCTTCAGTTCGGTGGCATTGGTGTCATGACCCTGGGGACATTCATATGGCTGATGTTAGGGAAAAAAATCGGTTTAAAGAGGAGAGAATTAATAAAAACCGACCAGAATCGTTCTACATTTGCAGGAATGGTAAAATTAATACGGCAAATTCTGGGGATCATCATCATTATTGAAGCTATAGGAGCGTTAATTCTAGGAATCTATTTTACCCAATACTTCCCCACTTTTAATGAAGCTTTTGTACAAGGCATGTTTGCATCTGTCAGTGCAACAACGAATGCTGGGTTCGATATTACCGGAACATCTCTTGTCATGTTTGAAAATGATTATTTTGTACAATTCATTAATATGCTGCTACTCACACTCGGCGCCATAGGTTTCCCGGTGCTCATTGAAGTGAAAGATTACCTTACACACAAACAGAAGAATTTCATCAATTTCTCTTTATTTGCTAAATTGACTTCCATTACCTTCGGAGCCCTTGTGATCATAGGGACTATTTTAATTTATCTGTTGGATCGCAACCATTTTTTCCAGGGGAAATCCTGGCATGAAGCTTTCTTCTTTTCCTTGTTCCAATCAGTAACAACCCGGAACGGTGGTCTTGCTACAATGGATGTCAGTGAGTTCACTACCCCGACATTACTTGTCATCTGTCTATTAATGTTTATCGGGGCTTCGCCAAGCAGTGTCGGAGGTGGAATAAGGACGACCACTTTCGCCATTTCGCTTCTAAGTATCATCGCCTATGCTCGGGGAAAAAGCAATGTGCGGATTTTCCGACGTGAAATCGATCCGGATGATATTTTCCGCTCCTTCATTGTTATCAATACAGCAATCGCCATCACTGGGCTGGCCGTCGTATTACTGAACTTTTTTGAACCTCAATTTACGCTTATGGAAATTATGTTCGAAGCATGTTCAGCTTTCGGAACCACCGGACTTTCCATGGGGATTACTCCTGACTTACATTTGGCTGGGAAAGTAATTATCATCTGTCTTATGTTCATCGGCCGAATCGGTATTTTCTCTTTCCTATTTATCATTAGAGGAAGAGGGACCAAAGATCGTTATCATTATCCGAAAGAACCTATGATCATAGGCTGAGTATCCTTTAAGTGATCAAGTCCATATGGTTGTAACATTACGGCTATAAAAGAAACAAAGATGCGATCGTCTACCCAAGAAGAATCAACAATCATGGAACATAAATACACCGCATGAAGTAAAGTTCTTCTTTGCTCCATGCGGTTTTTATTATTATTTTCCTGAGATAAATGGTGTGTTATTATTCTTCAACAGATCATTATCTAAAGTTTCCTTGATAACTTAAGGTATGGATTTTATATTTATTTTGCGTTGTTTTAAGAAATATCCAGCGCATCCTACCCTAAATAATGTCAGTCTATATAAGAACTGACACCCAATTGTTAATGTTAATAAAATCAACTTCCCCCCATATATTGAAGATTCAATTTAAGATAAAGCTCATCAAGCTAAAGTACCTTCCTAATGTCTTTCCATCCATAAACAATTTTTAAAGCCAGTGATTAGATAAAACTATTACCTTCCCCTCATTGTATCTCCAACTACATAAACTGACTGTGTAGAAGTTATATATTTCCATTTATTTTCCGGATTTCGTAGGTCTTTTTTTTGATATACACATTAGGTACTATATTCTTGTGTTTTGATTCCAACTATTAACCTGAACTTTTGCTACACCCTATAACTCTGTTACAGTTGCCTTTCTAATCGCCTATCTGATAAATCAATTAATAAGTAATCAGTCCCATACCTTTTTTATTAAATCTATATATAATTAATTTCATGTAATAAAAAAGAAATATTTGTAAGAAATAGAGAAAACAGCATCTAAAATGAGAAGAAAAGAGGGGTTGGGAAGTGTCCATCAAAGAAAGAAATTTTATCAAAAAATGCATTAGTTTACTGTTGGTGTTCACATTGCTGTTATCTTTGTTTCCGGTTGATATTTTTGACAAGGTATATTCTCAAGAAAAAATGAAGGAACCAGCGGAAAATGAAAGCTTTGATAATAAATTAGATAGAAAGGAAGTCATATCACAACGCTCTGAGAACTCAACTACCTATTTAAACATGGACGGAACCTACACTACTGAAATATCCGAAGAGCCAATTCACTACAAAGAAAAAAATGACGAACAGTGGGAACCAATTGATAATTCCCTTATTCCCACCCAAGAAAATGATGGTTACACAAACAGAGCAAATTCTTTTCAAACTTATTTTAGTAAAAACTCTAACGGTAATAATCAATTAATGGAAATTATAGAAGAAGACGTATCAGTTTCTCTAACTCCTGTAGGAAAGGATCATAACGTCCCTTCTTTAGTAAATAATGAACAAAGAAAAGTGCAAGGCAATATCAATAACACCTCAATCTTATATCCGAATCTATATCCTAATGTTGATGTAGAGTATACGGTGTCGCATGACAAGGTTAAAGAGGATATCATCCTAAAGCAAAAACCAGCTTTAGATGATCCTTCTCATTTTTCATTTAAATTAGATTTGCAAGGGTTAGATTATAAGGTACAGGATGATGGTAGTATCATCCTTGTTCATAAAAACTCCAAAGAACCAGCCTTTTATTTAGAGAAGCCGTTTATGTATGATTCTAGTAAACCGGAGGGGTATAAAGAAAACCCTGGTGTTGTAGCATTCTCTGAAGACTCCCTATCGTATGATATTGAGATGAAAGTCCATAAACAGGGTGATCAGTTATTTATCGACCTCCTACCGAATAGGGAATGGCTATTAGATAAAAAAAGGGTTTATCCAGTCGTAATTGATCCCACAATTGGGAAATTCCAACCTCAAGCTGAATTAGATGACACGAATATTAGAAGTTACTTCCCTAATAATACTGGGGGGCAGAAGCAACGGTAGGAGTTGGTACTTACAAAGATTCTGCTCAAACTAATAGTATTCGTTCTTTATTAAATTTTGATCTATCATCTATTCCAGTCGGTTCAAAGGTTGCAGATGCAAGGCTTAACTTATGGTTAGCATCCGTATGGAACGACACAGATATTAATGTAGATTTATATGAGGCAAAAAACTCTTGGACGGAGAATGGTGCAAGTTGGATTAAAAGAGATGGCATCAACAGCTGGTCTAAGGCTGGTGGTGACTACGCAAGCACTCCGTTATCTTCGGTTAAAGGTATAGGACATCTTACTGACCTCTCCATTAACTATAAATGGTCCATACCATCCGGTACAGTGGAAAAATGGATAAATAATAGCCAAACAAACACAGGGTTGTTATTAAAAGCAAGTGATGAAACTATTGCAACTTATAAAAAGTTTATTTCGGGTGACGACAGCTCTTGGAGTAGCAAAACACCGCTACTTTCTATCACTTACTATCCAGCTAGTCGGCTAGGTCTAGAAGATTATTGGAACTATGATCAGCATCCATTGGTTGATGGATATAGCTATACGAACCTAACATCAGGTAATAACATTATTCAATATACGGATTTTTCTGTAGAAGGACAAGGAGATTCCAGTCTAGAATTCATGCGTACGTATAACTCCAAGGCGGTCGAGAATTCACCGTTTGGATTTGGATGGACGTTCACAGGGAATGAAAGCGTACTAGAAGTACATGATAAAAATCAAATCGTCTATTCCGATTCAGATGGGACTGCACATACTTTTGACTATGATTCTCTAACAAATCTCTACGTTTCTCCTAAAGGTAAACATCTAAAAATAAGCAAGGTTTCTCAAGGGTATGAAATAACAGATAAATATGGATATAAAACTTATTTTGAAAAGGACCCCTCAGACAGACATACCAATGTTACCACGGCAAAAATACGCCACCAAGAAAATCTGCGTGGAAAACGCATTACCTATAAATATGATACTCAAGGACGTCTATCAAATATTAGTGACCCATCTGGAAGAAGTCTAAATTTCACTTATAATGCTAATGGGAAAGTTCAAAGGCTTGAATTTGAAGGCAGGAAGTTTGAATACAAGTATGATGCCAAAAATAGATTGATTGAAGTACTCCAATACCAGACAAGCACAGATTATACCAAAACAAAATACGAATATAATAATGATGGTCGTTTGACTGCAATTACCGACCCAAATGGACATCGGACCGATTACACCTATAACCAAGAGTTTTTGCAGAAGGTACAAGAACCGAGTCACGATGGGACATTACCTGATCCAGTTAACCGTCCTGGCACTACGTACACTTACGATATATTAAATAATATTTCCACCATGACTGAACCAGCTGAACCCAATACAACCACCTTCTATTCAAACAACAATTATGTAGTGACAAAATTAGAAGATGCAGAGGGACAGGTTACTCAGTTTGAACTGGATGACGACTATAACCATATTAAAATAACGGATTCGAAAGAAAATAATACGCTGCAATCTTTTGATGACAAAGGGAATTTGTTATCTATCACTGATTCAGAGTTAAATAAGACAAGCTATACCTATGACAGCCTAGGAAATCTTATTTTAGAAACTGATCCTGTTGGAAATGTAACCACCCATCAATATAATTCTTACGGTGATCTTATTTCAACTAAAGACCCTAAAGGAAATACGACTTCTTTTCTATATGATTCTTACGGTAATTTAACAAGTCAAAAAAATCCCGATGGATCTACAGAAAATTATGGGTATGATGAAAAACACAACTATGTTATAAATCAAACAGACATAGCAGGAAACATTATCAGCAACACAACGGATTCAGTTGGGAATACAACGAGTGTAACGGATGCTAAAGGTTCATTGACAAGTTACCAATATGATAACAAGAATCAGTTAACTGAAGTTACTGATGCGCAACTAAAGAAAACCATTTATGAGTATGACAAGTCAGGCAACAGATTAAAAATGGTCAACGCGAAAAACAATTCAACTTCTTACGTATATAACGGCATGAACTTACCTACTGAAATTAGGAATTCATTAAACCAGACAATTAAACATGATTACGATGAAAATGGAAATCCAACTAAAGTGACATTTCCATCGACAGACGAAGTCTCTTATACGTACACCAAGTTGAACCAGTTAAAAGAAACTAGGATTAATGGAGTAAAGCAATGGGATTATACGTATGATGAAAATGGAAATGTAGTGACTATTACAGATTCCAACCAACAAAGTAAATTTTACACGTATAATTCTAGAAACCTTTTATCAAAAATAACGGAAGGTCAACATATTAAAGAATATCAATATAATCCTAACCAATACCTCACGTCTCTAAAAGCGAAAGTTGGAGAAGCAACCTTTTCTCTTGGTTTTATTCCCAATGAATTAAATCAATTAGAAACCTTAAAGCGTAATGACAATACCCTTTCAACATACAAATATAATCAAATGAATTTAATTGAATCAATGACTTTTAGTAATGGAACCAACACAAATTTCGAATATGATACAGCTAATAGAGTAAAGATTTTGACCACTAATAGTCCCACGGGTGACATACTTAGTCAGTTATCATATAGTTACGATAAAAATAACTATATTTCCAATGTAGAAACTAATTACGGAAAAATAGCTTATCAATATGATCAATTAAACCAATTAACCCAAGAATCATTGGTAGATGGATCAACTATTAAGTACGAATACGACAGCGTGGGCAATCGAACGAAAAAGATTATTATTAAGGAAGCGACTACAGATATCACTTCGTACACATATGATGAAGCAGATCAACTTACATCTGTGAACGATGTAGAGTATCAATATGATTCCAATGGAAACTTAATATATGACGGAAGTAAAACCTATGTTTACGACGGGTTAAACCAGCTAATCGAAGTAAAAAACAGTTTAAACCAGACACTTGCTAAATACGATTATGACGAATCTGGAAATCGAACCAGCAAGACTACTTCAACAGGTATAGTTTATTTCCATTACCACGATGACAAGGTTATATATGAAACAGATTCAAACAATTCTATCCTTGCTGAGTACACATGGGATGATAACGGACTTCCAGTGACAATGACAAAAAATGGTAAAACCTATTACTATCATCTGAATGCTCATGGTGATGTGATATCAATTACCAATTCTACTGGAAGTAAAGTTGCTGAATATCAATATGATGCTTGGGGAAATATTTTAACACAATCAGGGACTATGGCTTCTATAAACCCATATCGATACGCTGGATATAGATATGACACAGAAACCAATCTATATTATTTGCAGTCTAGATATTACAATTCAAAAGATGGCCGTTTTACCACAAGAGATGCTTTTCATGGATTTGAAGAGGAACCAATTTCTCAAAATCTTTACACTTATACTAAAAATAACCCAGTAATGTATGTTGATCATGATGGCCATAACCCTGTTCTAATACTTGCTGTAATTGTCATAAGGGGACTAACTAAAAAATTTGGAAGCAAAGTAGCATTATCTGCTTATAAATCCATAAAACCATGGCTGAAAAAGGTTAGAAATGAACCCAGAAAATACAAAATAAAAGTAGAGGAGCCAAATTATAAAGGAAAATTTAGTATAAAAGTATTTAAAAAAGGGAAGTCAACACCAATTTTTAGGTTAGAGTTTCATCATGAAAATGGAAGGTGGGACCTTCATTATCACGAAGGAACTAGGCGTAAATCCCTTTGGAGATCGAAAAAAATCAGATAATTGGGAGGAATATTAATTGAATAATGACTGGGATAGATTGCTTAATATACTGAATTTAACTAAAGAAAGTAGACAAAAAGCCCGATTAGAATTAATTATATCCAATCCAAACTGTGAACCAACCATAGAGGTACTTGAAGAATTGCGAAGCTTTATCGAAAAGGAGTTTTCTACCTCACCCAATAGTTGTTATGTGGCATGGTTTAAAAGGTCTGAAACAAACCCTGATGAATCTTATCTAATGAAAAAAAATATTACATTTAGTAAAATTCCAAAGTTACAAAGTTTATGGAATAAATTAATGGGTGAATATATGATCTTTTTTCCAGATAGAAACAAAAGATTAGATAGTAGTCTTGGTGATGAAGAGGAAATTATAGGGGAAATATTGACTACCTATGATAAATGTTTCATCAAAGCTCCTGATGGAAACGTTATTCTTCACCTATACATGCAACACTAAGCTAATATACTTCATATATTAGTCTGCCAATTAGTTGAAAACTGGATTTAGAAAAACCGTATCAAAAATGAATGTTTTTGATACGGTTTTTCTTGTTTCCCTTTTCTTTTTAATTTCATAAAAAATCCGTCTTAAAATATTGCTCAAAAACTACGTTTCATATACCACCCTTTATGATAAAATTTTATTGAAAGGGTGGTATTTTTATATGAATCAATATATTTATGGGTACGCAAGAGTGAGTACCCGGCAACAAGAATTATCACGGCAATTAGATTTATTGAAAAATTACAACTGTAATGAAATTTTGACAGAAAAAATGACTGGTACAAAATCACACCGACCAGAACTCGACCGTTTAAAAGATAAATTAAGACCTGGAGATATTGTCATAGTAGAAAGCTTTTCAAGATTAGGACGAAGTACAAAAGATTTAATTGATTTAGTTAATTATTTTGAAGAAAAAGAGGTGAAATTGATCAGTATTAAAGAAAATTTCGATACTGCTACACCACAAGGCCGACTAATGATGACCGTTTTTCAAGCTTTTAGCCAATTTGAACGCGATTTGATCGTAGATCGAACAAAGGAAGGTTTAAAAAGTGCTAGAGCTCGCGGAAGAAAAGGTGGAAGACCAAAAGTAAGGGAAAAACATGTAATTAAGGCTATGAACCTTTATAACACTGGAGAGTATAGTGTGAAGGAAATCGTAGAAATGACTGATATTAGTCGTGCAACATTATATAGGTACTTAAGTGCTTTGAAATAAAGGTTTTTAATTTATATTGATAGGGAGTGATGACCCATGAATGGTAAACTTCCCCCTCTTTCTTCTTCCTCAGAAAAAAAGAGACTAGATGCAATGAAAAAGTATGAAATTATAAAGCCTTATATCTTAGAACAAAAGCCAATTACTTATATCTCTAAAGAGAAACACATACCAGTCCGAACACTTCAATCATGGGTTCAAAAATATAATCATCAAGGATTGAAGGGACTTATCAGAAAAGAACGATCTGATTTTGGAAAAATAAGAATTAACAAAGATATTTCTGGTGAAATCGAAAGACTAATATTAACTAACCGAAGAGCCACTATTACTTCAATCCACCGAAAAATTTGTAAATTTTGTGAGAAAAGAAATTTAGAAAAACCTAGCTATACTCAAGTTTACTCCACTGCAAAGTCACTTTCCCCTGCTCTAAAGCAACTAGCACATAAAGGAAGAAAAGAATATCAAAACTCATATGATCTTGTTCATCGGTCAGAGGCAACCAAGGCAAATGAAATTTGGCAAGCAGACCATACATTGCTAGATATTTTGGTATTTAATGAAAAGAATAGACTAGAGCGCCCCTGGTTAACCATTATAATGGATGATTACAGTAGGGCAGTCGCAGGATATTTCCTTAGTTTCAATGCTCCTTCTGCTATTCAAACATCTTTAGCCTTACATCAAGCTATATGGCAGAAAGAAAGAAAAGATTGGAACGTATGTGGCATACCAGAAAAGTTTTATACGGATCATGGTAGCGACTTTACTTCAAATCATTTAGAACAAGTAGCCGTTGATTTAAAAATGAACTTAATCTTTTCAACAGTTGGTGTACCACGAGGTAGAGGGAAAATTGAGAGATTCTTTTTGACTATTAACCAACTTCTACTACAAGATCTTCCTGGATATATTGGAAATAATTCTACGAAAAGCCATCTAACCTTACAAGAGTTAGATGGTAAATTAAGTGATTTTATTGTAAGCATTTACCACAATCGTTCTCATGGAACGACAAAAGCTGCGCCAATAGATCGTTGGAGACAATCTGGTTTTCTGCCGCAGATGCCTGAAAGTCTGGAGGACTTAGACCTTTTATTATTGAACGTCGCTAAAGCGAGAAAAGTACATCCTGACGGTATTCGATTTCAAGGGCTTAGATATATCGACACTAACTTGGCAGCCTACGTTGGGGAAACAGTTATCATTCGTTATGACCCTCGAGATCTTGCTGAGATCCGTGTGTTTTATCAAGATAAATACCTGTGTACCGCCATTGCTCCTGAAATATCTGATTACACAATTGACCTAAAGGATATTGTTTCAGCAAGAAATAATCGTAGAAGGAATCTTAAAAAAGAACTAACTAGCACTCAAACTGTGGCTGAAAGCATCGTAATGACGAAACAAAACAAAGTAGAGGGACCATCAGAAAAAAGTAAACCTAAGTCAAAACTGAAGAGGTACTATAATGAATAAAACTAAGGGGTTTATTGAGACAAAAGAATATAAAAGGTTCGCTGAACTTTGTGATGCTTGTATAAGGTATAAATACATTGGTATTTGTTATGGATTGCCCGGTGTTGGAAAAACGTTATCGTCCAGATACTACTCTAATTGGGACTATGTAGAGCAGCAAATCTCTTATAAAAAAGGAAAAGAACTTGGTGAAAATGCAGATGGGAAAATATTGGATTGTCGAACGATTTTTTATACTGCTCCGGCTGTACGAGCAACAAAAATGACCGACAATATTAGTACCATAGGTGGTTGGCTTGAACTAGTAAAAGCTATATATAAGGTTAACAAAATGAATCAAGAAGAAAATTATTCGTTTGCATGGGACGAGGACCTAGATTTAGTTATAGTGGATGAAATCGATCGTTTAAAGATGCAAAACTTAGAGCAATTAAGGGATATTTATGATCAGAATGATATTGCCATGGTATTAATTGGAATGCCAGGAATAGAAAAACGCTTAGCAAGGTATCCTCAATTATATTCTCGAATTGGTTTCGCACATGAATTCGATAAATTAAGTAAAGATGAAACCCACCATATATTACAGTATAAATGGGAAGAATTAGGTTTCTCCATTAAAATGGAAGACTTCTCTGATTATGAGGCAATCTCTAGTATTATTAGAATAACGGGAGGTAACTTTAGACTTATACAAAGACTCTTTTCTCAAATTGATAGAATTCTGGAAATAAATCAGTTAAATACGATCACTACAGAAGTAGTTGAAGCTGCACGGGATAGTTTAGTCATTGGAATTAAATAAAAAACTACCTTGAAGTAGTTTTTATTTGTGTCATTTAACGCAAAATAATATCCAAAACTACGCCATTTAAATAATAAATTGATAAACTTAAGGAGAAGAACTCCTATTGAGAGAACCAATAAACAAATCAAAACAAAGACAGGACTGATCCAAAGCGAAGGAATAAGATAGCCTACTCCGACAATTACAACAAACCAGCCGAGGACAAAAGAACAGCTTGCTATTATATCCAACAACGTTTTCATTATGATCCCAAAGGTAAATCCACGAGTTTCTCGTATTTATTCGGTCCGGCCTCCTTAAACACTCGGATAAAATGAACATCGAAAGACGGATATGGACTCAATAATTTCGTTGCTGCCTTTTCCATCTCTCTTAACTCCTGTCCACTTATTCCATAACTCGTCTTCGCTAACGTCATGTGGGGTACATAATCATCCAGTTCAAAATATTTTTTTAGCAGATGCGGCGCAGGACCGATCGCCTTAACTATCCTGGCATGGATTGCTTCAAGTTTTGAAGATTTCATGCTCAAATATAAAACATCCTCACCAAAGAATGAAGGCTCACCGAGCATTATTGTAAAAGGGCTGGACGTGTTACAAATCCTTTCCACCTTACTCATCCAATTCTGGTCTGGAGTCAACCCGCTCTGAGCTTTCAAAGTAATATGCGGCTCGACTACTGTTTGTTTTTCATGGAACTTCCATTGGTTTTGAAAATCTATCACTCTTTGTTTATAATCCTTTGGTGGGACAATTCCTATGAAAAATCGCAAAACATCCCTCCCCCGATATCTAATGAAACTTATAAACCAATAGGACATCAATCACTAAGAGCAGCACACTTAGTATGGCACTCCCATATATCCACTTTTGTCCCTCTCTCGCCCACCATAATGCTAGAGACGTTATGGAAAAAAACAAAATTCCTGCCTGTAAATGTTGGATTCTCCTTTGTTTTTGAAAAATGTCCAACGCTTCATTGGAATCACCTTCAGATGCTTCCCGTGTAATTGCCTCTCCGTAGAAACGATAAGAGATTATTTCATACCCGCCTTCCTCTTTCACCTCTAGTTTTTTGTAACCAAGGACAGGCATATCAATGGAAAAGGAAAATAATAGCACCCCAATGATAACAAGGAAAATCTTAGCTATCACACTTCTCTTCAATATATCCCCCTTCCTTATCTTCACTTTGAAACCACTTTGATATCTGTAACTAAAAGGGTCAAAATTACCCCTTCACTCCTATAAACAGAACAACTAAATATTCAGGGAAGAGTCTTGAAAAGGTGTATGAAACAATGCAAAAATCATAAACGGACAAATCGTCCTTCCTGTAACAACAAACCGAGTAGGCAGAGTTACTTCATGTTCCCGACCACAAAAACTACAGGACTCCTGTCCATATAAAAAATCAGCCTTCACCATTTGCCACCAGGAATCCAACACGTAAAATCAGCGAATACCAGGGATTATTAAGGAATGGTCGATAAATATTCTACAGTGTATCCTCAATATCCCACCGAGCGTCACCTTCACTGGTTTTGTTTCCCCATTGTCATATTTCAATTCACCAGTTAACGTCCCTCTTAACGCAAGACCCAACCTCTCATCCTGTAACTGCCCATTCATATATAGCCGTTCGCCATGGAACCAAGTATTTTCCACTGTAATCGTATGGCCGTCATAAATCGTTTCAAAAATCTTTTTCATAGAAAACACCCATCATCATATTAAATTTCCAGGTTGCCAATTTCATCCTCTAAATCCTCTTCAGAAAGGACTCTCTTCGAGCATTTCCTCTGAAGAGATGTTCGTCCATTCTTCAAGCATAGCATCCGGATTTTCCTTGATATAACCTTTTACAATTTGATAACCGATCCGGTACATCGCTAATTCCGGAATCCCTTCGCCAGGATAACCGATTTGAAAATCTCCATGGACGACCGGGTCTGTAGAATCTAAATGGTTTAGAAAAATTTCCACTGTCCCCTTTTTATAACACCTCTTAACGGCTCTGTTGAACGGCTTTTCACATCTGCATAGATCATCTAAATCCTGGATCCCGTTTTTGATCGTTTCTAACATAAAATCCTGATTCTCTGTAAGATAGGATAGAGTTTTCTCCAGCGATTCTTTATTTTCCGGTGGAGTAAAATGCCAATCATTCGCACTCACCAGTGAATATCCTCTTTCATCTCCGAAGGCTTGTGTGCGTAATGACTCCAATACGCTTGAATGATACATAGCATTTAGATCAACCGTATCTCCTAATTTGTGAGGTAATCTTTAAATTCCTCTTCCTATGTAATTATTTCAAAGTTTTGGCCTTTGTAAGTAAGCGACTTTAAATCATGGTCCGGGACATGAGCTCCTTCCTCTTTCCCTCCCCCACAACCAACAAGCAAAGCCAGGATTATTATAAAAAACCATCATGCAGACTCTTGAATTTCCTCATCCTCCATTAAACGGTATACCTTTTCTACGATCCCTTAAGAATTACGTTTCAAAAAGTCATAAGGAATTGAATTTAATCCATCGCCTAATAGGGGAATAAACGAAGGATCTGTAAAAAAGAATAACTGACAGCCAACAATCCGGCTCCTGCTACCACCGATGTCAGAAACCGTTTCTTGTCCGTCCCTTTACGTAGTTCCCAAATGCTGGATGCAAGGAAATATATTCCGACTAAGAATAAGGTGAATCGCAAAAAATACCACAGAAAAAACACACTATCCCACCTACCGTTTTAAATTCATCTCTTCCCCATACAGGGTTAACCCCCGATAAGGATCACCTTCGATTCCCAATAGTTCACAAAAAGCTTGTTCTGTTTTAAAGCCTCTCTTCCTCAATTGGAGCACTTCTTCTCTCAACCTTGGATTTCTCCTCATCAACTCTTCTTCAATAAGCATATGAACATAGGCATTTTGCTGACCTACTGGCTGAGGTTGGCCAAATAGTTCAAACTGGAAGCCTTGAAAATGAAAATTCGCTTTTACAACTGGTCGGTTTCTGATGCTTTTCTTTTTCATAGAAAAGCCGTCCAAATCACCAAAATACGCAAGCAGTCTCCTTTCGAATGATAGACAATCATAAACTTCCATTATGATATCAATATCGGAATCCTTTACATCCAGTCCAATGGGAATTGTTCCACAAATAACAGGTTGATAGGAGTTGAAATCCTCAAGGACGTGCAAATTCCCAATGACTTTATAGGCCTGCCGCTGTTTAGGTGTCCCGTTTTTCATACGCTCATAAAGTTCATTCATTTCCCCTCACCAGTAGATCCCCCGAGCTCGATTCAGCGACTACGGAAACTTTACCTTCTGCCTTTTTGCCAAGTACTTCATGGTTCTTCCTCACTTCAAAATCCATTCCCTCTAACACCACATCCACCTCGCCGGAATTAGATTGAAAATCAACAGAAACAGAATCTGGTGGTTCCTCTACTATAAAATTAAAATCTCCACTGGATGTAGAGGCTTTCATATCCCCTGACAATCTTTTAGACTTGATAGATATTTCCCCCGAGGATGTTTCAAACACACCCGTTCCTGGATCAAAGTGCTCCCCAATCACTTCCCCGCTCCCTGTGGATATTTGAGCATGATTACTCTGTACACGGTTCAGAAATACATCTCCGCTGGAAGTCTGGATTTTCATGTTCGTGTGTTCCAAACCTTGAATTGTCAGATCTCCTGAACTGGACTCGTATGTCGAGTGACTTGTGCTCACTCCTTTCACATCGATATCTCCCGATGATGTACGGACCATTAAAGATCCTAACCTTTCTTGAGGAATTTCCACTTGAAGGGTTACATTTTTCCAAAGTCCCACACCGAACCGGGTATCTTTTTCGATTACTTCAATCCGAAGGTCTTCACCCTCATGGTTCGTTTCTAAATGGAACCGATCTTGGTCTTTCCCTTTCACCCCGCCCGATAATGTGACTTTAACGTCTTCCCGCTCGGCTTTCATCAGCTCCACATCCACAGACATCTTTTCCAGTAGAATATTCCGCACCTCTTCAGGAAAAATCCGTTGTTCATGTATAGAATGCATGCCTTTTAATGCTGAACTTTGGTAAACCATTATGCTTGCTATAATCACAACGATTAATACAATAAATAGATATTCCACAACTTCCTGCTCCTTTTCACCCTCTATTATCGCTCCATTTAAAATTCGCCATTTTTTGCTAAAAACCTTCCTTTTTCATCCAAATAAAAAACCTGATCACCATCTATGATCAGGGGGTTGCATCAATATTCCGATTCTTTATTTCAGCACAAAAAACCACTAATACGTCAATAAGATAAATCTATCTAACTCCGCCTCTTCTGCTTTACCTGCTCCACTCTCGCACGATTGTACCTTTGCACCATAATGAAAGGGCAATTGAACAGGATCGCATAAGCCACCATCACCCAACCTGCCCATGGAGGATTGAATAAAAAGAATAACGGAGCCGGCAGCATTTGCAGCCAGTGCGATAATTCCGAGCGGTTCGTCTGCCACTCGAATATATATAAATATTCCATTTTCCTAATTTGTGCCACTGTCTTCTCGCGACGGAACCATTTCCGCGCCTCCGGCAAACGCCCTTTCCACACTTTGACGCCCAGCCGCTCATACACACGCCCGTTTCGCTCCCAGTTTTTCAATCGATATAACCACCGAAAGTTTGCAACAAATGATCGCGGAACGATAGAGACAAGACCACTTACCCCCAGATGAATACATAACAATAAAATGATATTAATGAGCACTAGGACGATCTCCTTTTCTTATTGGCGATCGTCCGCCCTTTCCAGGTGGTTTGCTTGAGAAAAAATGAAGTGACCAAGGAGTAAGAGAAGACACCTACAAAAAAGACAAAATGTACAGGGAAAATCACCGCATCATACCAGCGGAAACAACCGATATCTATTAAAATCCGGTACAACCAAACGACGAGGAACAGGTACCCAATAAGCCCCCACCACCCTAGATCAGGCAAGTTGATCAAAAAAGAGACGACAGCAGTAATCCAAAATATATTTGCAAGCGAAAACCAGGGGGATGCTGTAGTGGCTCCAGTTGCGAAACTTTTCCCCCACCCCTTGATGACATTTTTCACATTCGCTTCATACATTCTCATCTTCAATACCTCACGACCACTATAAGCATACGTAGGAAAACCTTTCACAGCTGCACGCCTTACAAAAGCCAGGTGTTCGACGATATCACTCCGGATCGATCGGTGTCCGTCCAGCTCCCAATACGTTTTTTGATCAATGATCAAACAGGGGCCAAACCCTCCTTTTTCACTCTTGAAAACCGCTGTAATTCCTGAGGAAGCAATGACGACTAAATGGAACACGGCAGATAATTTCTCCCGAAAGGAACGCATCTCGTGATAGGGGTGGATGGTCATTACAGCTGCTGAACCTTTTTGTTCAAATACTTGCATCAATCGCTCGGCCCCATCTTCCACGAACCATGTATCGGCATCGAGGAACATAAGTGTTTGACCATTCGCCACTTTTGCTCCGTTATAACACGCCCATGACTTGCCCATCCAATCTTTGGGCAGCGGTGGATTCTGCACCACTTTCACACCATAAGACTCCGCTACACGTTTTGTCCCGTCCTCAGAATCATCATCCACGACAATCACTTCTCGATTGGGAGAAGGAGAAGATAATAATGATGGAAGCAACCGATTCAAGTTCTCTGCCTCATTGCGAGCTGGTATGATAATTGTGTACATCTTTGTATTCTTACATTGTTCAAAGGGAAAAGATATTTTATGCCAAAAAAGGACGAGAGTTAATGTCATAGCAGCGATTGTGATCCACAAACCGTTCACCTCCCAGCGTACTTCCATTGTCACCTCTCCAACTATTGATTATACGTTTCTATCAGCGGGTACAATATATAAAAAAAGAGAGAGGTTCCTCCATGTTTAAAATTCTGATAGCACGATTACTTCGCCTTTTCCCCAATCAAGCGGAAAGTAACCTGATGGTCCCTTTCCTACAGGTTCACAAAAAAGAAGACATTTTAATCGATACAACGGTTCAACCTGCATACATAAGCTGCTATTACCCTTCCAACCCATCTGGAAAGCAGTTGCCGGTATATATCAACCTCCATGGCGGGGCTTTTATCATGAATGAAAAAAAGATGGACGATCCTTATTGCCGTTTCCTTGCGAATCAAACAGGCTGTGTAGTCATTAACATCGACTACGCGAAAGCACCGGAATATCCTTTTCCCCACCCTATAGAGCAATGCTATGAGATTTATCTTTGGCTTCGGTCCCATGCCAGCGCGCTGCATATCGATGGTGACAGAATGATGGTCGGCGGCCAAAGCTCTGGGGGCAATATTGCAGCCGCCCTCTGTCTTCTTCTTAAAGAACGGGGCGTATCGCAGCCACTGCTGCAAGTCCTGGGTTATCCAATGCTCGATTTTGTCACCCCTCATGGGGACAAACCGGAACCGAATAAATGGCGGGCAGAATATCCCCAGGTCGCCCATTTTCTAAACCGTTGTTATGTACCAGGAACAAACGATGCGGCACATCCGCACGCGTCTCCTGTAAAAGCGGAAAATATAGCAGGGGTTGCAAAAGCGTTATTGATCATCCCAGAACATGACGCTTTTTCTATGGAAGGAAAGTTTTATGCTGAAAAGCTGGAGAATGCTGGTGTTGAGGTGAACCTTCATATATTCGATGGCTGTTCCCATGCATTCACCCACCTTGGCCCTCGCGAAAAAGCAGAAGAGGCATGGCTGCTTATCGCTGAAGAAATTAAAAATATTATAAAAATGTGAAATAATTTTGTCGAAATCTATTATTCTTTGTCGCCTTGCTCCATATCGATTATAATAACGAGGGATGTACGTACCACTCATAGCAAAAAAGCAGGTGATCTCTTGTTAGAATATAAAATAATCGGTTCCGATCCTTCTAAAGAATATGTCCTCTTCCTTCACGGCATCGGAGGAAGTGTCAATATCTTTTTCCCTCAATTAAAATCATTTCGGAAATCATTCAACATTCTTGTGGTGAACTTACCAGGTCATAAAAATTCACCAAGCGTAACCAGTTACGAAAATGGATTCACTTTCGATCATGTAACAGATGAAATAGTAGAGGTTCTTGATGAGATAGGGATAGAAAAAGTACATGTCGTCGGAATCTCATTAGGCTCCGTCGTCATTCATAAATTACTGTCTGTTGTGCCACATAGAATTTCAACGGCAGTCCTGGGCGGAGCGATCACACGTATCAACCTTTTGGAAAAAGCGCTGCTCCTCTGGGGAAGCTTATTGAAAAATGTCACGCCTCACCTATGGTTATACTCCCTTTGTGCACGAATTTTAATGCCAAAAAACAACCATAAAGATTCCAGGGATGCCTTTATCAAAGAAGCCGCTCAGATGAAACGAGAAGATTTTTTAGGGTGGTACAATATTGTCCAAACCGTCCCTGATACCTTCAAACATGTAGAAGCCAAAGCTTCCCATATACCAAAACTTTATGTGACTGGCGAAGATGATCATATGTTCAAAAAAGATGTCATCAAAGATACCCATCTTTTAACGAATACAAATCTAATTATCCTTCCAGAAAGTGGACATGTAGTGAATTTAGACAACACCGATGCTTTCAACGAGTGTGCGATTTCTTTTATCCGTTCCAAAGGAGAATTCAACCCTCAACACATAAAATCACATGTTCACTCTCTCAAGTCATAATACTCTTAAAAAACCACTCGCCGGAGTGGTTTTTTTATCCTCCTATTTGTGGCTCCACCTAATAGAGCTCAAACCCTCTGCCAATTCAGGAAACAGGGAAATCTTAAGCTGAATCCTGTGGGCAAATGGAACTGTCACCTGCGTTCCCCCTGCGTTTGTACGCGATTCAATTCCTGAGCTCAGATCAAGTCCTCTCATTGGTTATAGATAAGTTAGACCTTTTCATTAATTCTATTATTAAGGGCAAATGTACAAGCGCATTTGCTAGATTCTCATAGAGTATTTATGTAAGAGACGTCTCCTACACGCATTTCTTGTGATGAAGGAGGGAGATTTATGAACTTTTTAAGAAACCTGGTTGCTGTGGTAATTGCAGTCCTGTTCTTGTTGGCACTAGTGGTAGCTGTTCTACTAGGATCAAGTGAACAACGCCAAATTGTCATCAACTGTATTGATGAAATCCTTGCCACTATCAACTAATTAAAATTTAAAGGGCTATGGCCATAGCCCTTTAAAAACTTTAAATACTAAGTAGAAAGGGGAAAATACTTTATGAACTTTGAAGAGATTCTTGGAAAAAGCCAAAAGGAAGAAAAAAGTTCTTCATCTGGTGATTTAGACTTCGATAGCCTGCTAAAGCTTGCCTCTAGTTTAACCAATCAGGATACATTATTCGATAAACTCTCTAAATCCAACGTAACGAACGAATCCAATGGAGTTGATTTTTCGAACATCGTTGAAAAAATTTCTGCAGCAACTCCTCAGACATTCAGTGGGTTAGAGGATGAATTGAATGAAATTAAAACAGAACTGAAAAAATTGAACGAGAATATTGAAGCCCTACTCAAAAAGGAATAGCGAACATAAAAAAGGTGGATGTGGATCAGCATTCCACCTTTATTTTTTGTTAAAGCCTTCAAGTACATACCACATTATTTTCAACAATTTTCTAACTGGGAATAATTTTTTTTACTAAATAAAAAAAGAGTTACCAGGTGTTTGACGTAAATACTGCAGTCCTTTGCCTCCCGCCAGCGCATCGAATTGCAACGGAAAGAAGAATAAATACTTTTTCAAACCTAATAATAAGCAAGATGATTTAACCCTTATAGGAGTGATGTTGTTTGTTTTACCATGTAAAAGAACTTCAATATAATGCGAAGCCTTCGCAACCAGATCCCGTATATGCAAAAAAGCTGCAGGAAATATTAGGCGGACAATATGGGGAAATGTCTGTCATGATGCAATACCTTTTCCAAGGTTGGAACTGCCGGGCGGAATCCAAGTATAAAGATATGATTTTAGATATAGCCACAGAAGAAATTGCCCATGTAGAGATGATAGCAACAATGATTGCACAACTCCTGGATGGGGCTCCCGCAAATGAGCAGGATGAAGCGGCGAAAGACCCTGCTATTGAAGCTGTTCTTGGTGGAATGAACCCACAACATGCCATCGTTAATGGTTTGGGAGCACAACCGAATGACAGTGTCGGTTACCCATGGACAGCCCGCTACACGATTGCCAGCGGAAATCTTTTAGCAGACTTTCGCGCTAACTTGAATGCAGAATCTCAAGGACGTTTACAAGTATGCCGTCTTTATGAAATGACTACAGACCCTGGTGTCCGCGATATGCTGTCTTTCTTGATCGCCCGTGATGCCATGCACCAAAATCAGTGGATGGCAGCGATCGAGGAGCTGGAAACCACTCAAGGCGCCGTTGTTCCAAGTACCTTTGACCGTAAAAATGAAAAACAGGAAGTTTCTTATACCTTCTATAACTTCTCTGAAGGAACAGAAAGTCAACAAGGCCGTTGGGCTGGTGGTCCTACTTTGGATGGTCAGGGAACTTTCGAATATATTACAAAGCCAGAACCAATGGGGCAAATACCTGAACTGCAACCAGGGCCGCCATATATTCACGGCACCCCACCATTATCCATGAGACAGAACCAGAACAATCCAAAGCCTTTTCAATAAGCAATGGCAAAGCGAACTTTCCTTTAGTGAGTTCGCTTTGCTGCGACTACATAAATTACTATTTAAATCTTTCTCACGTAACGCAGCGAGGTGTAGTGTGCTGCTTCTTCACTTCCATATCCCTTACTTTCATGGGAAAAGGTAAACCCTCGAGCTTCATAAAAAGGGATTCCTCTGTCATTCCCTTTTTGCACAGATACCCACTGCTCTGTTGCACCGTAACGGTCTATCTGCTGCTTCGTAAACGCATCTAATAATTTGGTACCAATCCCCTCATTCCGGCGGGCAGGATCCAAATACATGACATACAATTCTGTAGCACTCTGATCGATCATCCCTCCCCCACAGGCACCAACCACCTGACCGTCCTCTACGGCTACAATGTAACCTCCCCATTCCCTGCCTTTATTTGTTACTTCATCCAACACCCGTGCAGGGTTATAAAACTGTTCAATGATTTGCTCGAGATAACTTTCCGTATATAGATCTGCATATGTCGCTCGATTGGCTTTTGCACACACTTTGCAAATACCTTCTACATGAACTGGACTTGCTGTCTGGATTTTTATCATTGTTTTCGTTCCCCTTCTTTCCATCTAACTTTTCACCTGCGATGACACTTCGTACATAAGGACAAACAGATGGTGCATACCTTCATAAAAAGCCCACAGAAGGAGGGATGAGATGATCATTCATGTCGTACAGCGTGGGGATTCATTATGGAGTATTGCCCAACTATACAGAGCAGACCTCCAGCAGATAATCCTTTTGAATCAACTGAACAACCCTAATATCCTCGTCATCGGCCAGGCTCTCGTCATCCCGGAACCAAATAAAGAATATGTCGTCCGCCAGGGAGATACTCTATGGAATATAGCGAATCGTTACGGAATTGGTGTCCAGGATTTGGCGGAAAAAAATAACATAACGAATCCATCCCTTCTTTTCATCGGTCAAATGCTCCTTCTACCCTACTACAATTACGTCGTCCAACCGGGTGACAGCCTATGGGAGATCGCCAACCGTTTCGGTACTTCTGTGTCCCAAATCGCTGAGGCCAATAATATCGAGAACACTGGAATGATTGATGCCGGCATGTTCTTAGGCATCCCCTCTCCCCAAAGACCAGTGAAAGAAATCAATGCGTATATAACCCAGACCCAGGTAGAAGGAGCTCAGGAAGTGGCTGCTCTCGGCAGTCATTTCACCTATCTCTCCCCCTTCACTTACAGTATTAAAGCAGACGGTACGCTTACAGATTTAAACGACCAGGCTGTTTTGGAAGCAGCAGACAAAAATAATGTCTCGCCATTGCTTGTTATCACAAATTTCATCCAGGGGGATTTCGATTCGGATCTTGTTGCAACCTTTTTAAGGGATCCTGATATTCAAGACACATTTATCGAAAACCTGCTTGCAATCATAAATTCTAAAGGCTACACAGGGGTCAACTTCGACTTTGAATACGTCTACCCGGAAGACAAAGAAAATTACAATGCATTTCTTAGAAAAGTTGTCAGCCGTTTGCGACCATCAGGATTAACTGTCTCCACAGCGCTCGCCCCAAAGGTGAGGGAAGATCAGCAAGGGTTGTTATATGAAGCACATGATTATAAAACACAAGGGGAAATCGTGGACTTTGTCGTAGTAATGACGTATGAATGGGGCTGGGCTGGAGGCCCCCCTTTAGCCATTGCTCCCATAAACAATGTACGGGAAGTATTGGATTATGCCGTCACCGCCATTCCCCCGGATAAAATTCTTATGGGCATCCCATTATATGGACGCAAATGGGAAATCCCATGGGTGCAGGGCACGACTGCACAGACAGTCAGCACCCAACAAGCAATTCAGCTGGCTGCCAGGTATGGAGTAACTATTGAGTACAACGAAGAATACCAATCCCCGTTTTTCCAGTATACAGATGAGAACAACCAGCGACATGAAGTGTGGTTTGAAGATGCCCGCAGTGCCCAGGCTAAGTACGAAACTATAGAGGAATACGGCTTAAGAGGAGGCAGCTATTGGGTCCTCGGCATTCCTTTTCCACAAAATTGGCCGATTTTACAACGTAATTTCAAAGTGAGAAAGCTATGATTGCTCCCCCTCCGCCTGTTCAACACATCCGGAGGGGATGGATATCCATTTCCCATATCCTTTGCCATGGGACCCCTCGACAATCAAATCATTCTAGTTCTCCTTGTCAGCTAGTAAGCTCTTCACCTCTTGCAACAATTCATTTTGCTGATCTTGTTTGTCCGTAATTCGTTTACCTATCTTCTCTATTGTGTTAGTGATGGACCATAACGATAAAATAATCACGATACTAATCAAAATTGCCATATGTAATACGCCCCTTTAAACAACCTTTCCTAAATAAATAAGTGCCTCCCATGAACGTTGGCAGACACTTGATCATCTTTCAAGTCATCCCGTCCTGCTGTTTCTTGACGTTCTCTTTATGATAAGGAGATTGAGGATCTTCATCCACCACGCTAAATGTGTTGTTATCAGGATCAAAGAAATCAAAACACCTCATTGCCCCAAAACTTTCGATTGCTGTTGTCCTCACCCCACCAACGTTCAATTTTTCATGTGCCGCTTCGATATCCTCCACGACAAAATTAAAATAGCAATTGTTGTTGCCTTTTTCTATGACGAATTCGGTGGGCTGTGACTCTGTTACTTCAATCAAACCAAATTGGACGAACCCTTGTGGAAAGAAGAAACCAGCTCCTCCCTCCCATGTATCAATTTCCTTTACTCCTAGATGATTCTTATACCAATCACGGGCCTTTTCCAAATCCGTAACAGGGACAAAAACACTTCCTACTTGAAACATGAACATTCCTCCTATTTTTGATTAATCAGGCGAACAATGCTTCGGACTATCCGCGGCACTTCTGCAGGATTTTTGATGACAAAATAATGATCCGCTTCCTTACTACCAGCTTCATCTGCATCCCTTTGCTGCCGCTTCAGCACTTCCGAAAAAGTGGAAGCCGTCCGTAAAATATTCAGATTCCGCTTACTCTTTGCAATTCTCTTCTCTAAAATAGAATCTGCTATATCAAAATGGACCAAAATACTTTCCAACCCATTGTTTGAATGATAACGAAGCAGTTTCCTTCTATTCTCCGGATTGAGATTAGCATTAGCCATAATCAGGTGTTGTGCGGATTCATGCAATGCATATTCGATAATTGTTTCTGCCAGCCTATATTTAATAAGGTTCGGACCGTCTGTCGGCAGCAGTCGAGGATAATATGCAGCTAAAAATTCTGCATGGCGATCTTGGTCCACTACTACCGAATCAGGGAGCTTTCTTTCTAAGTCTTCCGCAAACGTTGTCTTGCCACTATGCGTTTTCCCGACCGTCATAATGAGGAACCTTTTCATATGTGGCCCTCATTTAAAGTTTGACTGGACCACCGATAATGGACAAACCTTTGTTCTTGTCCATGCATAGTAAAAGTGTCGTCACTTGTACCTATATACGTAAAACCATTCTTCTTTAATACCTTTATAGAAGCGATGTGAGCAGAGGTTGTTTTTGCCTCCAACTGTGAGATTTTTTCAGATTCCATTCTTTCAAGCAGTAGCGCTAACGCTCGACAGGCAACGCCTTGCCCCGTAAAATCACATCCCACTCGATAGCCAACCTCTCCCACACCTGTAGATGGATCCAGGCTGACATTCATACGTCCCATTATGGATCCTTGCTCGTCTTTGATTAAATAGAAGAACCCTTCCCTCCGGCTTTGTTCATCCAGCAAATCATTGTACTTCTCATGAAATATGTCGCTCACATAATATTCATCCCCTCGACCGGGCACCATTCGCTCAAAAAAATCCCTGTTTTCGAGTTCAAATACATATAAAGGCTCTGCATCCTTCTTTGTTAATGGTTTAAGATACACTTCCATGAACTCTCCTACCTTTCACTCAAAGAAACACACTTGCAACCGGTTTTCATCCGGATCATAAAAGTCGAAATAGCGGTTCACTCCGTCCTGATAGATGGCACTCAAGGATACCTGTTTAGTTTTCAACTCCTTATACGTACGATCAATATCATGAGAAAAGAAGATAGGATAAGCTTGATCCTTTTTTGTCTCCCCCTCCCCTTCTTGCAAAGTCAACGGCACACTTCCCTCACCTATGCTTAATACTCGATAATCTTCTCCCCGGAAAGTAACCGTGAACCCTAACACATCCAGTACAACATGGACGCCTTCTCTACATCACGCACCATCAAACACAGCGTATCAATTCGATCAATCAAACTTATACCTCCTTTACACTGGGACATACCTTCAGTAATTTTCTATAAAAGCAGAAAATTGAATCGTAAATCCTACTAACAGTACAACACCGATGACTAAACAACCGATATGGATCACTCGTTGAAACATTGTTTCTTCTTTCACCTTTTTAATCGTGGCGAGCGGGAGTAAGGTGAGCAGCACGCCAAACAGCAAAGCAAGGTCGATAGAAGAACACCCCCTCTGAAAAAATCAAGTTCCTTATCGATCGCTCCAGCGGAAAAAACGGGAGGCTAACACAATCGATACTACGGCAATACCGAGTAGAATACCCACTTCTAAACCGTACTCCGTAATTGGTGCCTCGTTCCACGTGCCACGAAGCATTTGTATCACATAATAAAGCGGCAGAACTTTCGAAACATATTGTAAAATGGTCGGCATCATTTCTACAGGGAAGGTAGCTCCAGATAAAAACAACATCAAATTCAGAAACAACGAGCTGATTGCTGCAGCCGATTGCGTGTTTTTCGCTAAAGAGGTAACAAACAAAGCAAAAGGGAAAAATGCCACGATACTGATCAATAACGCGAGCAACGTGCTTCCGATATACAAGGGAGCTTCCAAGTCATACATGACCATCCCGAAAATCATAAGCAGAAGTGCGGAGATGATAAAAATCACTGTCCCCTGCACCGTATGTGCGGTGAGGATTTTCCACGGTGGGAGCGGCGTCGACTGGTATCTGCGTAACACTCCTGTTTCCCTGTAACCAGCAAGTACCGTGCCGAGCGTAAAAAACGAAGTGGTAACAATATTCACACCGATCCAAGAAGGAATGAACAGCTCAGCAAAAGAAAACGGTCCCGCCATATTTCCGCTGAACATCGAACCGAAGAGCCAAATCATCACTACAGGAAAAAGAAATGTCCAAAACACGCTAAGACGATCACGGAAGAACATCCTCGTTTCTATGTTTGCGAGCTTAATAACTGTATTCATCCCGTTTTCTCCTTTTCTGAATACTGAACAAATAAATCATCAAGTGAACCTCGATCAAACTTGAAATTCCTCAGCACAATACCCTCTTGGTGACAGTAAGTAAAGATCTGATAAGCAGTATGCTGGAGGTCTTCACTAAACACTTTGAAATGATGATCCTCTTTTTCTACATGAGCCACGTCCCTTAGTGTTAACAGGAAATCATAAGAGACCCCCTCACTCTCAAACCCGATATAGTGGGTGGCCACATCATTCAGGAGTTCGTCCGGCGTGTTCACTGCTTTCAGTTCTCCGCTGTATATCATAGCGACACGATCACAAAGCTTCTCCGCTTCTTCCATATAGTGAGTGGAAAGCACAATCGTACTTCCTTTATCTCTTAAGGACCGGATCATCCCCCACATCTCCCGTCGGGCATGGGGGTCAAGACCCATACTCGGCTCATCAAGGAACAATAGTTCAGGCTGATGTAAGGTGGCGAGAGCGAGAGTGACCCGCTGCTTCCATCCTCCCGATAAATCTTCAAAGCAAACATCCAGCTTTTCACCTAGATCGAGTAATGCAATCAGTTCATCCTTTTGTGTATCACCTTTATAGAAAGTGGAAAACAAGTCGAGCGCTTCTTTCACTTTCATTTTCTTTTGGATCGAAGTGGCTTGAAACTGGACGCCGATTCTGTTGTTAAGTTCCCGCAACTGTCTACTCGGAACAAGACCGAGTACCTCGACCTCTCCGCCAGTAGGCTTTTGAATCCCCTCCAGGATTTCAAGGGTGGTCGTTTTTCCCGCTCCGTTCGGGCCGATGATTCCAAAAATCTCCCCTTTTTTCACTTGAAAAGAAAGACTTTTGACAGCTTGAGTAGAACCAAAAGATTTCGATAAATTCATCACGGAAATAACATCCTCCACTGATCTCGCTCCCCTTCAACAAAATGATCTCCTTTTACATACGTGTTATTTTTAGAAAAGTTCCACAATTATGTAAGGTAAAAAAAACTCTCTTCTGATTTTATCAACAAGAGAGTTTTTTTAAGGCATGTAAAAGGACCATTGCTCGTTCTGGCAAAAGAAACACTATAGAACGACACGCCTTACCTTTTCAATAATCTAGTCCTTCGCCATCAGTATATTTTATATGATGGAAAAATCAACCTTCTTTTTGTGGTGCCACCATATACTTTGTAAAATATGCCCCTATAGCAAGTAAAAAGACCGTAATCATCCAGCTATAAAGCCCGATTGCATCTAACCAGTAAGCAACCAGATTCGTAATGACAATCAAATAAAAGCAGATAGACGTTAGTGCTGTTTTGACACCGGTAATTCCCGCTTTTTTCCTTTTATATATCAAACTTATAATAGAAGAAATTAATGCAACGATCATAAGTACGGATAAAACTATTTTCATCTATACCTCCACCTCCTTTACCTCTTCATAAACCCCAGCTCTGCGTATTAGGAATGGTCCTTTACACAACCTTTTATAGCAGACAGGAAAAACCTTAAAGAATTTAGTAATAGAATGCTGTTAAACTAAGAGAAACGTTCCACAGATTTAGATCTATGACTCCTCCTATGATAAAGATAACCCCGAGTAGAATAAAGACTGATCTCGCGGCCTGAGTACTTCTTTTTTCCTTTTTAAAGTCCTTGATCCCCATCAACGGAAAAGTCAAAGTACATAAACCAGCCAAGAATATGAAAGAAAACATTCTACTCATCCTTCCGCTTGTTCACCCAATAAAAATGGTGAAACCTTACTGGAACAGGTGATGGAACAAACGATTTTTGTCCTCAAAAAACTGTTTCATGATCGAATAATGGCTTGTTTCCTCCAATGTCGTTTCCTTCATTCCGTCCTCAGTCAGTTGGATTATTTTCGCCTTTGGATAGGCCATTAATATCGGAGAGTGGGTGGAGATAATGAATTGAGATCCTTCCTGCACAAGGTCATTGATCCGTGCCAACATCGACATCTGCCGCAGTGGCGATAAAGCTGCTTCTGGTTCATCCAGTATGTATAAACCTTGTCCACGAAAACGTTCAGTAAAAGCTGCAAAGAAAGACTCCCCGTGTGATTGTTCATGCAACGATTTCCCACCAAAGGAGTCAATGACCTTTCCACCACCAAGTGGCTCCTTATCCAACTCCTCGATATTTGTGGCAACATTATAGAAGCTCTCCGCCCGGAAGAAAAAGGAATCTTTTGCCCTTTGTACCCCTTTGACCAAACGCAGGTATTCATCAAGGTTCGAATGGGAGTCATAGCTGGAGAAGTTAAAATTAAGTGTGCCACCTTCAGGGTTGAAGCCTAATGCGACTGCGATCCCTTCCAGCAACGTCGATTTTCCCATCCCGTTTTCACCGATAATATAAGTCACGTTTGGATGCAGCTTCAACTCTTCAAAGTTCCGGATCACCGGAAGATGGAGCGGGAATTGCTGATACGAGGAAATCTGCTCTCTTTTCAGATCGATGGAGCGGATATATTGTGTTTGCCCATTTAACATTGTCATAAGCGATCCCTTCCTATTTTTCATGGATGAAGCTTCATTTATCGAATAACATGCCATAAGTCCCCACTCATCTTAACATAAAAAAATAAATGCAAAAGTTACACACGATGTATTATTTTAGTAACTGTTTATCTGTCGGTATGACCATTGCCGCAACAAGGTAAATCAACCATGTAATGCCACCTGTAAAGAATCCGGATACCACTAAGATAATGCGGAGGATACTTACATCGATGTTATATAGCTCACTCAACCCTCCAAGAACGCCTGATACCTGCTTCTCATCTGTAGATCGATATATTTTTTTCATAAAAAAACCTCCTGCCCTGTATTACGAGAGAATCCTGGGATTTGTTTCATCAAAGGGCAAAACTCGTTACACTTGTAATACCTATGATAGTTTTAGTTAAAGAGAATGGAGGATTGACACGGGATTCCCAGGGGTGGGAATAGATGAATAAAAAGATATTACGTATTTAACTGTTTTATAATTTCTTAGCCGACAAAAAGACTGAACCATTTACAGTTCAGCCTTTTACCTTTTATCTGAAGTTGTACACTCGCGCCTCATAAGGACGCAAAAAAGAAGAGTCTATAACTCCAGGGTAATTGCCTAGACATAGGTGAGCGTCCTCGAACTCACTTGACAAGTCGAAGCTGACTTCTTTTTCGGACAAGTTCGTTAAGATAAGATATTTTTCTCCTTCATACCTTCGCAGATAGCTGAAAATCTCGTCATGTTCTTCTAAATATGGGGTGTAATCTCCGTAAATGAGCGCCGGCTTCTGTTTTCTCATTTCAATCAGTTTTCGATAATAATGAAAAATAGAATCCTCACTTTCCTGCTCTCTTTCGACATTGATCTCCTTGAAATTTGGGTTCACTTTCATCCATGGGGTCCCCGTAGTGAATCCAGCGGAAGGGCCTGCAGACCATTGCATTGGGGTTCGCGAGTTGTCTCTTCCTGTCCGCCATATCTCGTCCATCACTTCTTCGTGCGGTACTCCCCTCTCCGTTTCCTGTTTATAATAGTTTTTAATGGCCACATCGTCATAATCTTCAATGGAAGGGAACTGGACATTCGTCATCCCGATTTCCTGCCCTTGATAAATGAATGGAGTTCCTTGCATAAGGAAATATAAGGTTGCCAGGCATTTGCTGGATTCCACTCTATAAGAATCGTCATCCCCTAAAATCGAGACTGTCCTTGGAAGATCATGATTTTCCAGAAATAATGCATTCCAGCCTTTCCCATCCAGTGCCGTTTGCCACTTTGTGAACACATCCTTCAACTCATGAATATCTACTCCATCCTTACTATTCTCCCAGAGCCCGACATGTTCGAATTGGAATATCATATTGAACTTCCCATTTTCTTCGCCAACCCATTCGTCAGCCTCTTCCACCCCGACACCATTGGCTTCTCCGACCGTCATGATATCATAATGAGAAAATGTCTCCTCCACGAGTTCATCAAGGAATTCCTGGATTCCTTCCTGGTTTCTGTGGCCTTCCAGGGAAGGTACGAACGTCCTCCCCTCTATCTCAGGAAGATCGGGATATCCAGGCGCTTTCTTAATGTGGGAGATGGCATCAATCCGGAAACCATCGATGCCTTTGTCTAACCACCAGTTCACCATGTGATACAACTCTTGCCTTACTTTCGGATTTTCCCAATTCAAGTCCGGCTGTTTTTTGGAAAATACATGCATATAGTATTCCTTTGTCTTCTCATCGTACTCCCAAATCGACCCTTCAAAAATCGATGCCCAATTGTTCGGCTCTTTGCCATCTTTGCCTGGATGCCAAATATAATAATCACGATATGGATTTTGCTTAGAAGACTTCGATTCTAAAAACCACGGATGCTCATCGGATGTATGATTGATGACTAAATCCATGATCAGCTTCATCCCCCTGTCATGGACTTCCTCTAACAGCAGGTCAAAGTCTTCCATTGTCCCAAATTCACTCATAATTTTTTGATAGTCACTAATATCATAGCCATTATCATCATTCGGAGATTCATAGACAGGCGAAAGCCAGATAACATCAATGCCAAGGTCCTGCAAATAGTCCAGTTTGCTCAAGACCCCTTGCAGATCCCCTGTTCCATCTCCATCCCCATCCATAAAGCTGCGCGGGTAAACTTGATAAACGACCGCTTCTTTCCACCATTGTTTTTTCATAACCTTCCCTACTTTCCTACGGCTCCTCTATCATTCTTTTAGAAATACCGTCCATCTTTTGTTCTCAAGGAGTAAAAATTATTTACATACAAACAGCCTAAACTAGAAAAGCGTCTAACAATCCAGGTCAGCACTGGATGTCAGGCGCTTTCTTAAGAACCTACGATTGGTCCATGCTCGTCCATTCTTCCTTCGAATCTTCCATCAATTCGTCCCAGGTCATTTCACCGTTGAGGTATTTCTGAACATTAGAGCCCAAATAATCTCCCCATGTTCCCGGATATCCCAGGAAGACCCATCCGGAAGTTTGATCATTCGAAGCATATTCGTAAATTTCTTTAGACAATGGATCGGAGATTTCCTCTGTATCATAGCCTTCATAAGCAGGAATGAACTTGAACTCATTCAGCACATATTCCTTCCCTACATCCGAAGTATACATCCAGTCAAGAAATTCTTTAGACGCCTGAACCGTTTCTTCATCGCTATTCTTGTTCACTGCCCAGTAGTTCGGCACTCCAACAGGAAGTTTCCTTTCCTGTCCTTCAACTGGTATAGGGAGAATCCCCATCCCCTCTGCTGCAAATTCAGGATCCATTTGTTCTACAGATGGATAGATCCAGTTTCCTTGCTGAATGATCGCTACGTCTTGCAAAGAGAAATACTGTTCCACTTGTTGGGAGTAATCAAGACTTAACGTCGGTTGAATCGAATAATCATTTTGTAAATCAATCATCCGCTTGAACTCTTCATTTCTTTCAAACTGTACTTCTTCTGCTTCATAAGCGTTCAACACATTTTGATCGAATTCAGGGGCAAGGTAGACATTCGACAAGTGATTGCCAGGCACCCATTTCTCTTTTGCAGGGAAAGCGAATACAGCCTCTATTCCTAATTCTTCTTTCTTGCTATCCAATGTTTCTACCGTTGCTTTCAAATCCTCATAAGTTGTAATTTCATTAGGATCAATTCCAGCCTCACTGAACATTTTCTTATTATAAATCAACCCGTATCCTTCCTGATTGAAAGGAAGGCCATGGACTTCCCCATTTTTGGTAACAGGGTCCAATGTCCCTTCCAATGCCATGTCAGCAAGTTCTGTTTCGGAAAGATCCGCTAAATATTGTTCATAATTGGCAGCCTCGGTCGGTCCAGCAATGCTGAATATTTCCGGCTCCTCCCCAGAAGCGAACTTTGTTTTCAATGAGCCCGCATAGTCGGAACCACCACCAACAGTCGTAATTTTAATATCAACGCCCGGGTTTTCTTCTTCATATTTCTCCGCTAGTTCGTTAAACTGGTCATTAAACTCCACTTTCCCCTGAAAAATCTCAATCGTGGTCGCATCTTCTGAACCTTCCGATGACGAACCAGAACCAAAGGAACAACCAGCCAGCACACCTGCAAATAAAACAGATACAAGAGTGATACGTCTCTTTTTCATAAAATCCTCTCCCTTTGTGATATCGGTTTCACATACAATAAAAAAATATACCTACCAAAAAGCTTACAAACTGAGCGTAATTATCCACCCGCATAGCATATGATATCGGTTTCACAATTAATTAAAAAAAGATTGGCAATACAAACTCCAAGCACCTAATCCCTTTTTAATTAATTTTCATTATATACAAGTATGATAACGGTTTCAATGATTATTTATTTATTTTTTATGTGGAAGACCTTATGACCAGTTCCACGGACAGTTCTTTTTGGCGTTCTGCAAGTGGCTCATTCTTAAGTAAACTCAGAAGCATATCTACAGACTGAACACCCATTTCCTTGACCGGTTGACGAATCGTGCTCAAAGCAGGATCAATCATTTCAGCAATCGGTTGATCATCGAATCCGATAACGGCTAGATCCTCCGGGATTTTAAACCCTAGCGATTTGGCTTCCAATACAATACCAGCAGCAATTTCATCACTTCCGGTAAAAATAGCATCAGGCCTGTAGTCCATATCACTGATCTGCTGCATGACAAGTTTGCCGTCTTCTATCGTATGTTTATTAATGAACACCCAGCCAGGATTAATCTCGATTTCATATTCGTTCAACGCCTTCTGGAAACCAACATTACGGTCCTTATCTTTTCCATCGTCTACAAATAAACCACCAGTACAATAGGCAATATTTCTATATCCCTGATCGAGCAAATGTTTCGTACCCATATAAGCGGCCTTTGTCTGGTCGACCCTGACTACTGGCATTTCCGACTGACTTATATATTCATTACACAAAAGAATGGGACCGAACTTTGTATAAGATTCGATCACTTCCCTATCACTTTCAATAGAAGTCATGATGATCCCATCGACTTGCCTTGTTTTTAATAAATTTAAAAAGTAAAGTTCCTTGTCTTTCTTTTCATCACTCTGAAACATGAGTACCTGGTAATTATGATCATAAGCCTCTTGTTCTAAAGCATCTACTAAATAAGAAAAGAATGGATTGACAATTCTCGGAACAATAACTCCGATCGTATTAGTCAATTGCCCCCGCAGCCTTCTAGCGGACGGGTTTGGTTGATACCCAAGTTCCTCCATCGCTTTATAGACAAGTTCCCGCTTTTCTTTCGAGATGTATGGATGATTGTTTATTACCCGGGAAACCGTCGCTTTTGATAATCCTGACTTCTCCGCCACATCTGATATCGTCGCCATATCGTTCACTCCATTAATTATGAAATCAGTTTCACAATCATCATATCCTATTTCAGTAAACAAATGCAATTTTCATAGAATTTCCTTTATTTCGGAACTAGCAGCCACGCCCTCTCTTTTCCTGACATTATATGAATCAACTGGAACGATCGGCAAACAAGTTTTCCTTCATCGCATAAATCGCGGCCTGTGTCCGGTCCTGGACTTGTAGCTTACTCAAAATATTGCTCACATGCGTCTTGACCGTCTTTTCTGTTATGTAAAGATGGGATGCGATTTCTTTGTTACTTTTTCCAAGAGAAATTTGATACAAGACATCTTTTTCGCGGTTGGTCAACTTGAAATGGGCACCTGGATCTTTCTTTTCCGCCCCACCATTCATTTGCTCGAGCAGAAGGTTCGTCGCTTTCGGATGTAAGAGCTTTTCTCCCTTGTTGGCTGCCTGAATTGTTTTCACGAGTTCTTCAGGATCGATGTCTTTCAATTGATACCCGACTGCACCAGCTTGCAGAGCGGGAATGACATGATCCTGATCTGAATAACTGGTAAGAACGACAACTTTGGCATCTGGATGTCTAGCGATCAACTTTTTCGTCGCTTCGACCCCATCCATGACGGGCATCATTAAATCCATAAGGACGACGTCTGGCGCCAATTCCTCATACTTTTCCAATGCTTTTTCGCCATTTTCCGCTTCCCCGATCACTTCAATCTCAGGCTGTGTATTCAAATAGAACTTCAAACCTCTTAATACGACCAAGTGATCATCAACGAGCATCACCTTCATTTTCATGATTGATCCCTCTCTCTTTCTTTTTTATAAGGAAGGAATATCTCGACATTCGTTCCTCTCCCATGTGCACTTCTTATCGAAAAGTCTCCTTGTAACAAATCTACGCGTTCCCTCATACTCGTTAAACCAAGTGTTTGCTTTCCGTTGCTTTGCTTGTCGCTGAATCCATCCCCTTCATCACTCACCTGCATGCCGACTCCCTGTTTTGTTTCATCGATGCGGATATTTACTTCTTTGACGTTTGCATGTTTTGAAACGTTGTTCATCGCTTCCTGACCGATTCGCCATAATGTTTCCTCGATTTGCCTTGGCCAGTCTGGCAACCGTTCCACATCAAAGTGAACCCTCAAATCAAGATGATCGGCATACTTTTTCAATGCAGAAAGCAGCCCTTCTTCCAAACCAACAGGTCGAAGCTGCCAAATCAATGAACGCATTTCTTTTAATGACTGTTGGGACATCAACCACATATCATCCATCAGTTCTCCGAGCGACGCATCATACTTGCCGACGATTTCTTTCGCTCCTTTCGCTGTTAACGATAAAGAAAACAGCTTCTGATTTACAGAATCATGCAAATCCCTGGCCAGGCGCTTTCTTTCTTCATGCAACAGCAGCTCCTGACGCTTTTCTTGTAAAGCTATGCTTTCATACACTAAGGACAAATGCCGTGCTAGTGCTTCCAACATTTCTTTATCACTCTCACGGAAAGGGTTCTGAAGAGGAGCCCGGATTACAACCACTCCTAACACCTGTTGGTGACGGATAATGGGCAGTTTTCCACTCGAACCATCCCGCGACAGCTCTATCTTTTCTGTTAGAATTGCTGAATGCTCACTTGTGCCGAACGTAGAAGGAGAACCGACGTCCTCTTCTGATTCTGAGGCTATCAAAACGAACGTCTCTTCTTCTCTTATGTAAAAATTTGCATAGGACCACTGGAAAATTTTCTGCCCTTCTTCCACTAGAAGCTTTGCCAACTCCGTAAGTTCAGAAGCCGACCAAAGTGTACCCATCAGCTCATTCAATTTTTCATAGTTCTCCGCTCGTCTTTGCTCTTCCTGATAGAGCCGTGTGCGCCGAATCGCTGTGCCAATTTGGTAGCCAAGAGACTGAAGCAATGTCAGCTCTTCCTCTGAAAACTTTTCTTTTCTCGGTGAGGCAACATTCAACAGGCCGAACGAATCAGCACCGTCACCCAGCGGGATGGTTGCATGGTGAGTGATTCCATATGTCTCTCCCCACGATTTTTCGATCGCATCATTCAGCCGCTTACATTCAATGATATTTACAGGTTCGTTCAATTTACCGTTCCTATACCGGCTCAAACAGTAACAATCTCCGCTGCACATCGGTTTTTGATTCCCCCAGGACAATGCAGGTGGCAATCCATGATAAGCGGCCAATTGGTATTCCGGTTGATCATCCACCAGGAAAATCCAACCTGCTTCCAGCTTTGTAAGCTGCAGCAATTTTTCCAATACGGTTTGCAGCATCACCGTCAAATCATTACAACGGTTCAGCGTTTCTGCGATGACTTTCATGATATTCAGTTCTTCCACTCTTTCATACCCACTCATAACACACTTCATCTCCCTATGGAAAAATCACTGCCAATCCAGGATTCCTAAAGTATAATTCTCTAATTATAGTGTCGGATTCTTAAACTTTGGTGTCGAATACTTAAATACTAATGTCGGATTCTAAATTAACGCCCGGATTCCTCCAAACACCGTCTCACACTTGTACCGGAAAGAATCCGCTCAGCACTTCTTGCAGCTTCTCTTCACTTTCTCTACTCAAGCGCCCATCCCCAATAAAATCATCTGGATCAAAAATCATTTGTTGAGC
Source organism: Halobacillus dabanensis (assembly GCF_900114165.1). GTDB lineage: Bacteria > Bacillota > Bacilli > Bacillales > Halobacillaceae > Halobacillus > Halobacillus dabanensis. Next base: position 309,800 of record NZ_FOSB01000003.1, on the reverse strand, counting down.
TGCAACATCCGCATATAAACCCCGCCCAATCGTACGCATTTGATTAAGGGCATTGATTCCACCTTTACCGCCGCCGGATACAGCAAGCAGTAAAGTCGGCTTTCCTTTGAAATGATTCGACCCCAGGTAATCCAGCGCATTCTTCAGTGCTCCGCTCATACCATTATGATATTCCGGCGATACCCATACAAATGCCTCGGCTTCTTCGACTATTTTTCTTAACCATTGGACAGTCTCGTTTTGCCCTTGAGCATCCTCCCCATTAAACATAGGTAAACTCCCTTCACTCAAATCGACTAACGTACCGTCCAATTTTTCCGCAACCTCTTTGGCTACCTGCCGCGTCCGTCCATGCTTTCTTGGTGTTCCACTAAAAATAACGATACTCATTCCTCATAACCTCCTTATTCTACAGATTACGGGAATGGAGTCGAATCGGTATCAGAGAAAGGGAGGAATGTCATATACAACTTTGGACGGAAAACGTACGTTCGAGGCAAACCGTTTACGGAAGAGGAATGATGTCATCAGAATGGACTCCATCAGCTGGAGGGATTGGTTGAACATCTCCTCCTTCCCCTGGTGGGAGGGGCTCTGCTTTCCTTTCAGCTTGGAAAAGAGCAAAGAACTTTCTTCGTTCCATGAAGCTTGTCTTTTCTTCCCACTCGAAAAGAACGGAAGATCGATCTTTCGAATAATGAATAGCCATCCACTTATTTTCCTTTAATTCGAGCGTCCCCAACTTTTCTCCTTTATCCTCCGTCCTATCGGTTTGATTTGCATTTTCTATCGCTTTCATCACTTCGAAGACAGCAGCTGGATTTGTTATCTCCAACCTCTCTTCAGCCTCCGGACCCAATAACACCAATTTTGCAGGCAAATCCCTGTCCCCATTTTCTTCCTTAGAAGGTTTACTTCCCGGATTTTCCTGAACAACATAAGCGGCAGACGGTTGAGCACCTGTGACCAGGAGGACGAAAAACAAGGATACTACCAGTTTGTACATCATCTCATCCCTTCTTCATCATGAGTATATGATACAAAAAACACTTGAACCCCAACCGATTCAAGCGTTTCCCTTGGCCTATTTACGGAACAAGGAAATAAGCTTCCCTAATGTCCCTCTCGAATGTTTGACCGTATTTTCCAGTCGTTCATTAAAATCATTTTGCGACTGCCATTCCTTCTTCTGTTCTTCCCGCATCTCCTGGATCTCTTTCTGAAGGTATTCACTCTTCTCTTTCTCCCGTTGCAATAACTCTTCGTACTGCTCTTGTTGCTGTTGCATCATCTTGTCCATTTTCGTATGCGTTTTTTGAGAAAAATTACCGACACCAGAGCTGATGACATGGTGATCCTGTTTCAGGCGGGAAACAGTCGTTTTCAGTTCAGTCATATCATTCTGCAATTGCACATTCATTTCACGTGTTGCCGCCAATTCATTGACAAGGATGCGGAACATCTCTTTCGTCTGGTCCGGGCCTTGCAGTCCAGATTGGTATGTATCCGCTATGGCTATTTCACGGGAATTATATCCAGCCAGCATTTCCTTTTGTTCTTGGACAATTTCTTTCACCCGGTCTTCTTTCGGCATGTCCGCATCACGGATATCTTTCAGCACTTCGACATCAGACTTTACGAAAATCCGACGATCCCCATCTTTAAAAAACTCATAACCGTTCTGTTCTAAAAGTTGCCCATACCGCCTTACAGTCGTCGTTGCGATGCCGACCTCTTCGGCTACTTCTTTTGTAGAGTAAGCTCGTTCATTCGGTTGTATATCGTGTCGCATTTCGGGCCTCCTTTTCTACCAATATGAAGGGTTCTCTATCATTTTGCAAACCTTGTTCTCTCTATTATAAAAGTTTTTGTCCAAATACACATCATCCATCTGGTTGATTTAATACTTTTTTAAACAAAACGCGATGCCCGCCCTCTCCATCATAGTTGAGACTAACCGGAATCCCGTCGATTACTCCGTCCCCCGATTGGATTTCAAACCCCATTTTCTTATGGTAAGCGATCGAGGCTTTGTTTACCGGAGAAGTGATCGCTCTAACAATTGCCCTTCCTTCTTTCATGGCCTTGTGAAAGAAAGTTTCATATAATTGACGTCCAATGTGCCGCTCTCTATATTCAGGAGCCACACCGACGAAATGAATATACGCCTCGTCTGGCTCGCTCTGAGATAGAAAGCCGACGAGAAAACCGACCATCGTATGGTCTTCTTCTATTATAAAACCAGTATCGTGGAAATGGTCAAAGAACAAACGGGGCATCATGGATGACATCTGCCTTCCTCCCCACCATTCATTGAGCTTTGGTGACACAACCCGGTGATCTTCTCTTCTCATTTTCCTTATTTCCACAACGTCCCCTCCTATAAATGCTTTTCCATACGAATGTCCGCCCACATGCTTCCATCTTTATAGGTGAAGTCCGGGATTCTAGCAACCTCTCTATAGCCGAGTTTCCTATACAACTTATGCGCAGTTTCATTAAATTCAAAAACCCCTAACTCGATCCGCTTCAGACCACGAGCAGCGATTTCCTTTTCCAAAAAACGCATCGCCTGATAACCGGCACCTTTTCCCCGCCCATCCGGTTCACCAATCGTTATTCCGATCCAGGCGGTATCCTGCCTTTTATCAAACAAATGGCCAGGATTCACTATATAATTCATTTCTCCGACTAACACACCTTCCACATAAATAAGAAAAACCTCATGATCCTGCAGCCGTTTTCGCAGATTTTCTGCAGTCACAGTATATCTTTTCCCAGCTGCCTCTTTATCCTTGTTTGGGCGGATCATAGGAATAAGATCCGGATCGTTTTCCCACTGGTTATAGGATTCAGCGATCTCTCTTGTTGGTTCGGTAAGCTTTTCAAACGTAACAGACATTGTCATTATCTCCTTTTTATAATCCTCTGCACCGCCATAAAACAGCCGCGATACTGATTAACATGAACACTGTTCCGAGCTACACATATAAGTGCGGGAAAATAGTACTAGCGGTGGGCCCATTGGTAACATACTAAAGATGGAAAAATCCAACTGCTCCTATTCATCTATTTATCATCATAGAGGATTCAGAAAATTTTTGTCACTATTTTATAGGAAAACTACGCCATTTCTTCCCACCATTCCATGACTGCTTTATAATAACTTCGTATGACAATCTGAAGGAGGAACAATGTGAAAGTGAAATTATGGATACTTCCTGCTTTTTTACTCTTGCTCATAGGTTGCATGGAAGAAGAGTATCCTGAACAGACAAATGGGGAACAAGATGAAACAGCCGAAGAGGGTATGCAAGAAGGTGAAATCGCGAAAGAAGAAGATCCGAGAGAATATACAGCAGAAAACGTCTATCAGTGGCTCAAAACTCTAATCTTTTAGAGGGTGAACCAGAGAGCCCGGCTGATCACATCCAGGACCATCCAGCCTTTGTTGACGGGATCTCCACCAAAGATATTGATATCATAGAATTCGAAACTGCCGATGATGCAGCACAATTCAAAGATGAACCGATTGCTCTCGTCCATGAAAATATTGTACTGATTTTCTTAGGATCCATGAAACAATTGGATAGTTTTCAATCCGTTCTCGAGGCAAGGGAACCGGTGGAAGGACTTTATAAAGCCTATTATAACTCACCAGAACAGCAAAGATTTCGTGCACAAGTTCAGAAACGGAAAGATTGGTGGATTCCAAGGAACTGTCGACTCCTTTTACGATCTGGAGCCATCCCTGAAATCTGCCACCTTTGTCCGCTTTATGTACAATAAAGAAGTAACATGGGAAGGGGTTCTTGTACAAACTTTTCCTGATTTCCTCGTCGTTTATGGGGGCGAGTCGTATAACGGGGAAAACTGGTTGAACATGGAAACCAACAGCACCGAAATGTTACCTTACACATTTGTCGTCGAAACTCAGAATCTAGAAGGGCAATCGCTGGATTTGAATATCGACCGCGGCGACCCAATCAAGGTGAAGGGGAAAATAAATAAGCAAGGAAGTTTGGAAAAGGAATCTCACTGGAAATTAACCGATGGACTTGTAATTCAGTAAAAGGAGGGCATAACATCTGCCCTCCTTCTTACATTGATTATAACCGTTTCGTCATTATTAACAAAGCCTTCGCCATAAATGTGTCATAGTACTTTTTTTCTCACTTTCGGCAAAGCTCCAGTTTTGCTAGCAGCCCCTCTCACACTAAAACTATGCATAATAATACCGAAAATAATAATTCCGATCCCGGCCATCGCCACATTTCCTGGTAAAGGACTGGCTAAAAGCAGGCTTTCACCAACTACTACAAACAAGACTTGGGTAGACTGTGTGGCTTCGACAGCGGCAAGCTTCCCTTGATGGAGCCTTACACGATCTGTCGCAATAAAAAACAGTGTTGTTGCAATGACCCCAGAGCAAACAGCGACAATGAACGATTGGAAAAGCTGTCCCTGAGAAGGAGCACCTACACGGAACAAAGCGACAATACATAGAATCAGCCAGAATGGGAGACTCGCAATGGTCATTCCTAACACTCGCTGAAACGTATCCAATCGCCCGTCACAAAGGACCATCATTTTACGATTGCCGAGCGGATAGGCAAAGGAGGCTACTAACACAGGAAGAATTCCAGCTAACGCCTCACTGAAAGTCAAATCGCCCATCTTTTGAAATTGAATCAGCATAACTCCAATAAGGATGATCGTTGACACAAGCAGAGCCTTCTTTTGAATTCGATGTCGTTGCTTTAGCGGACCGGTTTCGGTTTGCACTGTATAGTAGAACAGAGGAGCAACTAATATTCCCCCTAAAATCGTCACCTGCCACGTACCTGCTACAAGCCAGCCAGGTCCATACGCAGCCGCATACGTTAACGGCGCATAAAAAAGCACAAATCCTACAAAACTCCACCCCAGCCACGGAAGGGGAGCCTTTTTCAATTCTAGAATCACTTGTTTTATGTTATGTCTGATTAGTACAATGAATATTAAAAAAGGAACCATGAATATAAAGCGAAGGGACGAGCTCCACATCCAGCTTCCACCAGCCACCTCCATGGAACGGTTCAATACAAACGTAACGGCAAAAAACATAGACGCTGTAATCCCGAGTAAAATTTCCTTCATTAAAAAAGTCCCGCCTTCCCCCTAAAAAGTATATTAAAGTTTACTCAAAGTATAACATAGTATACAGAATATTTTGTGAATCAAGGAAATAAAACGAAAGGGAGAGATTCAGTCATGGATGAGCAGAAAATAACAGAAGCAGAAAAGCTCAATCGACAAGTAGGAATGAGGTTAAGAGGCATCAGGAAATCCCAGGGCATTAGTTTACAGGAATTAGCTGATCAAACCGATGTAAGTAAATTAACGTTAGGAAAGATTGAAAGAGGGGAAGCTAACCCTTCCTTGACGGTTATTTGGAAAATTGCCAACGGTCTGGCTATTCCCATCTCGGCTTTACTCACCGAGAAACAAGAGGTGGTCCTTTCAAGAAATAACGAAGGAAACAAAATTTTAAGTGCAAATGAAAATCTTACCCTAGAGCCTATGTTCACAAATAGTGGCTATGGATCATTAGAAACCCACCGCGCTACCTTAAATCCAGGCGGCGAGTATTTCGCAGATCCGCACCAGCCAGGTGTCATTGAATATGTAACCGTTATGGACGGAAGTGTCACCATCCATATACAAGATGAGGTCTATGATTTGAATACCTATGACTCCATTAAATTTCACGCAGATCAAAGACATGGATATGTAAACAATGATACTGATCCAGCCGTCCTGCATTTTGTCATGATTTATTCGAATCAAAACTAAAGCATATACGGCCTTTCCCATCAAACACAAAAACTTCATTAAAAAGAAAGCTGAACATGCGGCTCAGCTTTCTTTTTTCTCTTCAAACGATTCCCCATGCTGAATGAATGACTTCCCCCCAAATTACGCAAAAGCATTTAGAAGGCCCCTATCCATTATATAACTTGCTGACCGTGCTAGTTAAACACGCAGCGATCCCCGAAACCCCCTGGACGCGTAGTAGGATTCCGCTCCATTGTGATACAGGAAGACATGACCAAAACGAAAATCGCAAAATAACGCTCCGCCACGGCTTCTGATATCTTCAGGTGTTTGGACCCAACTCGATGTTTTCTTATCGAAATGATCAAGTTCCTGCAACGCTCGATATTGTTCTTCTGTCAAAAGTTCTATGCCCATCGCAGTTGCCATATCCTGAGCGCTATTTCCGGGTTTATGTTTTTTTCTGGATTCGAGGGCTTCCCGGTCATAACAGACACTTCTGCGGCCTTTAGGGCTTTCTGCTGAACAATCATAAAAAATGTATTCGTCTGTCTCTTTATCATAACCGACCACATCCGGTTCGCCCTCAGTGATTTCCATTTCATTAAGCGACCATAACTTTTCGGTATTGGCCTCCAACTTTTCCTGAACTCTCGCCCATTCCATCCCTTCATGGCGGTTCATGTTGTTCTCAAATCGTGCTTGCAAAGTATTGATTAATTCCTCGCGTTGTTCTAATGACAACTCCTTATTAAGTTCCGTCAATTTTTTTTCCTCCTATTAAATAGCTGATTTCCTACGGTCCGTGAACCACAGTATCATCATTCAGTCCAAGGATTTGTTCCATTATGTAATCTGGATCTTGAAGAATGATAATCGCCATCCTAACCTGAAATACTTCTTACCAATTTCTTTCATCTATGAACACAATAAAAGCTGAACAATTACTCCATATAATGGGCAACTAACTTATAAGCCCTTTCTTTCGTAAGGCTTGCTTGTGCAGCCACATATTCTAAGGATTCCATTGAACCACCCTTATATTCGAGGGACGCTTCTTCAGCCGCTTCATCTCTGTATTTTATCCATTGTCGCTGCTCTTCTCTTAATTGATCCATCTGTTCTTTACTGAGCTGTTCCTTCAACACTCCGTAGATTTCATTTAAAGCTTCATCCCACTTTTCGTATCTCTGCTTCTCTTGTTCCTCCATGTCTGCCATGGTTGTTTTAGCCTCTGCATGTTTATCTGCTTCTTCCATGTCATTCAGATTTTTAAGATATGCTTCCTTTTTACTGTTATTGGAAGGATTTTCTTGGTCATTTTGCTGTATGTCTTCCGCAGCTTCTGAAGTATTTTCTGTTTTACTCTCATTTTCTCCTTTATTTGTCATGTCCTCATTTGATGATTCACCATTCATGTTTTGAGTCGAATCACTACTTGATGACTGGTTGTCCGATGTAGCTTTTGACACATCAGAAGAGTCGCAAGCAGCCAAAAGCATAAACAACACGGATACCATGACAAAGAAAAAGTTACGATATTTTTTCATTCCCTTTCCCCCTTCGTAAACCCTCACCAATTCTTTAACGTCCTATTGACGCCAGCCCCCTGTGTACTATATAGCAGGGTACCCGCTGTCACTCTGATAAAAATCTAAAAAACCACCCTTCTTATAAAAAGAAGGAGCCTTTACAATATCTTCCGTCCCCAAAAGTTATCAGTTCAGTCGATTCATTGTTTTTCTCCTCTCTCTTTCATTCATTACTTGTAAGTGAAGAGTTGCTTCTTAACACTTCTAATTCATAACTTACTTCCCTCTGATTTACGGTTGGTTCCATAAAAATGTCGTTACGAAAAATGGCAGGAGAATGGCGAAGAATAGGATCATTCCATTCCCAAACGCTCCAATCTTCTGATAAACAGAACTAGAAGCAAACAAGGACAACATGAACCCTACGAAAGCTAGTACGACACCCACCCTTAATAATTTTTCATAACCGAACAAAGTAAATAGATAGGTTAAGATTCCAGCTAAAAATAAAACGGTAGATAATACTCCTACCATATTTCTCATTTAAGATCTCTCCCTGGTTTTACTAAAGTAAGCGGATAATAGAAGAAAAATCATGGATACAATTAACCCCTCTGCCGCCCTACCAAGAATAAGAGAAATGGGCATGGTTATAGCTGCCAGAAAAAACATCCATTTCCTATTCCATCATCCCCTCCACTACGCTTCTTACTCACCTCCATCTTAACACAAAAATTTCCAAAAAACTGAATAGGTCACTGACTTGAACCAGTGACCTTCTTTCGTATGATTACCACCAGTATGGATAAAACGGCCCCCATCTACGAATGCCCCAGAACGGAAACCCGAATAAACCGAACGGGCCGAAAAACGGGAAGAACAAACGACTGTCATTCCGCTGATTTCCGGATTGTTGTTGATTCGTCGGCATGATCATATACATCTGTTCATCATCAAAACTATGCAGGATCCCTGCATGCATCTGCCCGTCATTCATCTGAATTTGGACCATTTGATAAAGGTTATGATGACAAAAATCATGGATGTTTTGTGGCTGTTGACCGGCCCCTTGCATTTGGGGGTTCCCCTGATTACTCATTCCATCACCCTCCTTCACTCCCTCATCTTATGCACAGAGCCCAGAAAGGTGAAACTTCCTTTTCCGTTTAAAGAAAAGAATGTAACTTTTACACGAGATCTTTTTCAGATGGTTGGTAACCCTCTTAATGGTAGAACCTCCTGACGAACGTATAGGCGTCAACCTGGATATACAGATGACGCCCATAAACGATTATTTTTAAGCATGGTTGTTAAAAATCTTGTATGTAGTTTCTAAGTCTATTTTTTCACCTGTGTTGATCTACGAGGATAGGATTACCATCAGGATCTTCTATTGTAAAATGTGCCGGACCTTCTTTTGATGCCTCTGCTCGAGAAATGATTTCAATCCCTTTTCCTTCCAGCTTACTTTGTAACTCTCTGATGTCTGTAAAGGATTCAAGGTTTTCAGCATTTTGATCCCATCCTGGATTAAAAGTCAGGTTGTTTTTTTCAAACATTCCTTGAAAAAGCCCAATGATACAATCTTGATTTTTCATAATGAGCCAATTCTGAGTAATATCTCCACCCAAGACTTCAAACCCTAATTTTTCATAAAAGGATTTTGAGGCATGAATATCTTTTACATTTAAACTTAAAGAATAAGCGCCTAGTTTCACCCTTACACCTCCTTTTTTTTGTAAACGATAATATTAGTTAAATATAACCGAGTCCGGGGGATGGAACAATTCCCATTCATGACCTTCCCACTTTTCAACCGCATTCCAAAGCGAAAGTTGAAAGCCATTTTTTCAACTAACTTTTGCGCCATTGTCTGAGGATCAATAATCAACTTTCAGGAAAGTCCGATTGATGGAGATGGCTGCTGCATTAATTCCATTTTTTAAATGCTGCCCAAACCTTTTTCCACTTTTGCTCTACAGGTTGTTCCGAATCCGAACGCTGTTTTTTCCATTCATTATAGCTGGCGATCCCAATCAAAACGAGGCCAGCAATAAGCAAGTATACCCACCATGGCATCTGTCCCCAGTACGGGCGGGTTTGGTAGATGACATTAAAAATCAACACCCCCATTCCCACGAGGAAATACGATTTGATGCGGAGCTGCATTCCGATGACCATCGAAATTAACGACAACCCTCCAATCACCCATGCATCCCAAATCGTGTGGCTTTGAATCGCATCTACAACGAGGTAGCCTGCAATAAACAAAAGCAGAGCAAACTGCACATGATTTAGCACAGAACGATAATCCCACCATGTTTTTCGCTTAAGAGCTACAAGTACACCAAGTAGTGGCAACACTTGAAGCTCAGCAAAGATTAGATCAGGGATCACCTCTGCATATTCTTTTAAAACCATCAGATAAGCACCATAGATACTGGCAACTGCCACTGTGTAGAAACTTTTGGTGATGATGTTTTCTTTCCAACGCTCTGCCCCCATGAACAACCACAATCCAACGAACAGGACTGGAATAATTCGGACCCATACACTTTCATCCCCTATGGTGTAGAGACTCAGATAAGCGATATACACAAGGGCGGTCCATGAATAGGCGTCCACCATTATATCGGGGCCTATCAGCCGGCTATGGAAATAACGTCCTGCTGTTAACAGTACTACAGTGCAAATAATCAGGGCTATTATCATTTGGGGACGGCTCCAGACGATGCTCATCTGTTCCCACAGATGGATAGTCGACAAAAGTGGAGCAAAGCGGACGATTGACCAATTTCTCCGGTGCAAAAAGAATAGGATAAGTGCAACATAACCAAGATTCCACCCCCATTCAAAATCCCCTGTCATTCGGGCCTCGACAGTGATGGTGAAAAGGCCGAAAATAGAAAAAGGTATCCAATACCATTCGATCCGATGCCTCCATTTTTCTGAGACTAGTATCCATAATACTGCTATCAGCACACTGGCCAATAAAAAGGCGTATTCTGCCTGAACAATGTCCCAGAGTCCATGTTCTCCCGGGACGGCATAGGTAAGGAGGAAACCTGTACTCAAGGCCGCATAAAGCATGGCTTTGATTTCCCATTCTTTCTTTGCAACGAGAGAACTGTAGATATAGACTCCCAATGGAAGAATCAAAATCAATGGATGGATATTCCCCTCCCCTATTTGATTCAGCATCACGAGTCCAATAATCAAGGGCTGGACGAGATGTGCTAACCAATAGAAATAAGGACGTAACCCGGACCATTTCTTTTCACCAACCTCCGCGAGAACGACGAGAAGTATAGGTGCGAATATCACATACGTGAGAGTTCCCTGAAATGACTCGATTGGCAGGGGTTCAAGGAGTGACAAATAAAAAGCAAGCACTACCACAGAAACGAATCCCCATAAATAGGAGTGGCCGACATACCTCACTAGTAAAAACATCATGCCAATACCGGCAAGCAACATCAGCGGCCTTACTACGACCGGATCCACACTTACATTCGCCATCAATAAAAACATTGCGAGTACATAGGAGCCCTGGGCCACATAAAACGAGGAATCGGCAATGTCCTTTTGACCGAACTTTTTCCATCCATAATGAATTCCTAATAGAATGATAGCCGTCAATGCTAAGTGGAACGGCATCGCGTAACCATCTTCGTAACCTGGCGCCCAATCGATCAACTTCTGATAAAACACAGCCGATGCCAAAAGCCAGGCCAGTGGCTGGACCCAGATAGCCGTGTTGTTTATTACAGATTCCCGGGTATTTGCCGGAACGAAATAGGCAGCAATTCCAAGCAAAACCAGCATTAGCGCACCATAACCATATTGAAGATCAGCCAAACCGTAATAAAGACTTCCGGTTAAAACCAATAACGATACGTAGAAACTGCTCTCTTTAACCGCTTGCAGCCATAATACTTTCGTCCATAAACCAACATACAAAAGGATTATGGAAGCTGTTATGAATAGGAAAAAGAACCACGGACCCAATCTCCATAAATCCCACAATTGAGCAACCGTTACAAAAAAGAAAAACGGTGTAAGATAGGCAAATACATTGTAAGAAGTCAAATGAGACAGGACCAAATAATTGATTGTAATCAACCCATAAGCAGACAATAAAAGCCATGAACTTGCCTCATTCTGAATGAGTATTCCTTCATAACTGATATAAAGAAATGCCAAAAAGGATACGATTCCGCTAGTGTATCGGAACATTCTTTCTATGAAACTATGGTTGCGGAACGCATAAGCTAAACCGATATAAAGCAAACCGACCAGGGCATAGACGAGCGAATCCAGCGATTGCATCGGCGTATGCTCAACGAGCTGGTAAACGGCATAAACGATCATCACCGAAAATACGAACTGATACTCTTTCGTTTTATAGACAAACACCATCGCCATGTAGATGCTTGCAGTCAAAAGCAGATTGAAGCTATAGAATACTTCACTCTGGAAGAAAAATAACATCAATAAAGTAGACACGACGAGGTTCAACTGTGCGAACAAGGGGAGCTCCCGGATAAACAAATGAAGATGATCGTTCTTTCGCAAACGAATATAGCTGATGAGTAAACAAGCATTATACAACATCAACCCAAAGTAAAACGCATCAACAGTTACAGGCAGCGCACCTATAGCAAATCCTGCGGTAAGCGTCAAAAACAATAAAGAGATCCACACATACAACCGTGACTGATGAACAAAGGCGTGACGGACGTATAACGGCAGAGGTAACGACGCTCCAATCAAACCGAGCACATACCTTCCTTCTCCAAATAGCGATAAGTAAGAACCAAAAAGTTCAAAATAACCAATAGCGACGATAACAATTGGGATCAACAAACTACCAAGCGTTAAAAAAGCAAAAGCCGTCTGCCGGATTTTCAGGAAACGTCCGGTTCCGTAACTGAGGGCAAAGAAAAATAGGGAAACACAAGATATAGAAATCACTTTCGTGGCTGCCCCCATCTGTTCCCACTGACTTGTCGCGACAATCAATCCGGTGATCAGTAGGATCGACACTCCTAATATGAGTGTCCATGTAATATTGCGCTCACGAATTTGTTCTGGTGTTTTCTGTTTCTTCTTTTTCACAGGCTTCGTTGCTTCCGACTTCCCGACCGGCTGAGGTACTGCCGATAAATCTTCCCGTAGGTCCTGTGTATGGGCAGCCATAGTCTTTGCTGCCCTTTTTTCAGATTCAAAATCTTCCATATACTCTCTGCGTGCATTTAAAAGTCTTGTATATTCGTCGAATGTTATGTATCCATTATTTCTTAGATGCTCCAATTCTTCTTTGAACACCTTCTGCTTTTCTTCTTTCGATAAAAAAGCCATCTGTCCTCCTCCTCCCCGAAATATATGTGTAATTTTACACTAAACGGGCATTAAGTACAACCAGTCACTTTCCTTCTTTTTTTGGCAAGTAACCAAAGTGATTTTTCTACTAATTGTATTATCCTTTATTCTAAATCTTGTCATAAATAAGAATTAGACCAGTAAATTATTGGTATATTTTTCTAATTGCATTGTAACATGGATATGCGGATGCTTTGCTATAATTCCTCCTGATAAATTTTTGTTAAGTATTATCTTGGAGTATTGAGGCAAAAACATAGTCCAGCCTCTTCCATATTTGATTTAAATCGTGATATTTCATCATTTCCCGGAAAATAAAAAATCTCCCCTTTGAAGGAGAGATTTTCATAAGAGAATATGATCAAACGTTTCTTGAAGAGTGGGATATGTAAACGAAAAACCGGCTTTTTGTAATCGCTCAGGGAGTACCCAGCGACTTTTCAATACAAGTTCTGTTTCCGTACGGATCACTGCCGATCCCACTTCAAGCATCCACTTCGTTGCAGGTAAACCAAATGCCCGGCCCACCTTGTTCCTCAATAACCGCATTAACTCATCATTTCTCACAGGGGTGGGGGCGGAACAATTGAATACACCGTCCAGGTCTTTTCGCTCTTTTAAAAAAAGGACAATCTGTAAGAGGTCTTCCACATGGATCCAGCTGAACATTTGTTTTCCGGAACCTTGCTGGCCACCAAGACCAAATTTCACTAAGTTTTTATACGGCGTCATCACGCCCCCTTCTTCTCCGAGTACAATCGCAGTACGGAGGGCGACTTTCCTCGTTTCCGGCAACTCAAAGGCAAAAAAATTCTCTTCCCAGTTGGTTGCTACATCCACGGAAAAACCAGAACCGATTTCCCCATCCTCTTCTGTCATCGGGCGGTCTTCTGCATGACGGTAAATGGTTGCAGTGCTGGAGTTCATCCACACCTCCGGAGGCTCGTGACATTTGAGAATCGCCTCACCTAAAATGTTCGTGGTTACGACTCTTGATATCATTATTTCATTTTTATTCTTGGCATTATAGCGACAATTGACAGATTTTCCTGCCAAATTAATCAGCATATCTGCTCCTTCAAGTGCCTCTATGATGGCTCTCCGATCGTTCCACGAAATAAATTCCGGCCGTCTTGAGATGACTTTCACTTCATAACCTAGTTTTCTGAACCGTGACTGAAAGTATCCACCGATAAAACCAGTCCCGCCAGCAAGCACTACTTTTTTCATTATAAACCCCCATTCTCATACGGACTTTAACCTTCCCTTTTATTTTAGATAATTTCACAAAAATTGTACAATTTTCCATTACTTTTAACACAATTATTTATTGAAAATAGCTGATTCTAAAGACGTGCATTAGTTCGCCTTTCTACCCTAATTCAAAGCTTGAGAAAATGAAAAAAACCTCTCAAACAAGTCATAGTTTGAAAGGCCTTTAGGAAGCCAAAAGATTTTCATCCGATTCATAATAAGAAAGCACTGCATCCACGTAGTAAATATCCCCATAACACGCCCCATACTGCTCTGCTTCTTCACGGATACAGTTATATTCACCCGTATGCTTCAATTCATCATATTTTTTAGAAGAAAATTCAATCGCTAACTCTTGTGTATATTCCCCACCACGGTCCATAACAAAATCAATGAATCCTAAGCCGAAGTTGTACGATTGCAATGCTAGTTTCACATCACCGTTTGCCCGCTCTAATGTATTGGCAAAATAAGAAACCCCTTGTTTGATCGAACGTTCCGGGTCTTCAATACAGCCGACAGACCCACACAACGATTCAGAGGCCTGCATCGGATCGCTGCCTCTCCCGCCGGACTCCTGCATCATCAGTGCCATTAAGACATCTGTATATTCACCAATGTCTTCTCGCTCCGCATATGTTTCAATTTTTTCTTCATATTGTAAAACCTGTGCAGAAACGGACGGAACTTCCTTTTTTCCGAAGTACTGCTCATCATGCCATCACCAAGCTGAGCTTTCATAGATAAATAGACTAAAAAAAGGAGAAGGACAGGTAGAAGGATTGATCCAAAAGGCAGCCCTTTTTTTCTACTATTCTTTTTCTGCATAAAATTCCATCTCCCCCTCTCCTCCGACGTTTTTCTATTTTCATAGTACCATGCTTTCTGAAGATTAGCTTTCAGGATGCATGTCCAAACGCTCGGACCGGGTGAAGGAAGCTCGGCCCCATAAAGCTATTTCTATGATCAGAGCGAACATGACTACCCATGCCCACGAGATGAGGACAACTTTCTGTACTTCTATGAAGCTCGTCGTATACTTAGGAATATCGAGCATAACCATTGTAAAAGCATAAAACATGCCAAACGTAAAATTACGTGACCACTGACTGATATGGTAAGTGAATACACCCTGTATCCAACCACGCTTCTTCACGCGGACAAACCCTCTCCATAGTTCCACCGTTTCGATCATCACCATAACAAGGACGACCATCAACCAATACCCAAGGACGAACGTTGCTGAAAACATATTTACAGATACGATTGCAAGTCCTGTAATAGATAACGCCCCATGGATAATACAGTTCGTGTTGGCCCAGTCCTCGTCCAATGACCATTTTCCCCTTTTGTAACGAATCACAATGAGGGCCAATCCATTTAGATAAAAAAAGATTCCAAGAATAAGAGTTCCCAAGGCAAGAAAACCTGGTAACACTGGAAGTACGCCTGCCCATAAAATAACAATGGCCTGGGTAGCTACGGTAGATAATAATACAACCCCATGAGTGGCATGGAAGTTCGGACGCTGCCACAGTTGTTTAAAGTTATGGACGCAAATGATCAAAAAGAAAATCCATAAAATTGTGGCCCCTATTGTCCCAACTAATACAAAGTTCCTTAGAGAAGGGAAATACTCAATCAGCACCTGGCACAAAACTGACAGACCCGCAATCCATGAACCGAAGACAAAAGAGTTGACGGGATTACGCAAAAACAGACGCCAAAAGTCTTTTTGGAAACTTTGACGGATGAGCATCGTAAAAATGAGTAAAGAAATGATCAAATACACAAAAGCGAAGATTTCTCCATGATCAGAAAACACTCGCAATGCTCCAAATAAAAATATACCGAGCGCCATAACAATAGCGCCAGCCGCTGGATTAATGATTTTCTTACTTTGTTCCAACATCATTGTCTTTCCCCTTTTTCCTATGAGTGCAACTTCTAATTGTACGATGATTGCCCGAAGATGAAAAGGCTTGTTTACTCAACTAGCATCAAATCGAGCAGAATCTTAAATGAATCGATCCATTCCTCACGATAATCGAGCAATGTCATCCCATTCACGCCGCAATTCAGCATAACCATGCCGTCTTCCTAACTATTTAAATCAACAGCCTTTCCCCAAGTAAAAAACCCGACCTCCGGAGAGATCAGGCCTCATCAATATAGACAAAATCCGGCTGAGGATGACTCAAAAACTCATGATGCGATATAGTCCACGCATAAGCTCCGGCATAGTCGAAAACGACCACATCTCCTGCTCTCAATCGCTCAACATGTTCGTCACTTACAAGGACGTCATTCGGCGTGCAGAGTTCCCCTGTGATCGTCACCCTTTCATCCACTACTTCCGGCCGGGCGAAGGGGTAATTCCATTTTTCCGTAGGGTGAACGCGAAAAGGATGGCTCATCTTCCAGGCAGCAGGCAATCTCAAATGATGGGACCCACCGCGCACTAATGCAAAAGCCTTGTCATGATTTTTTTCACATCCACCACTTCCGTCACATACGAGCCGCATGCTGCTGTCATATAACGACCAATCTCAAGCACCAGGGTCAGTCCTTCCATTTGTGCTTCTAAGGAGTGGAGCCCATATGCCAATATTCCCCAATCGAAAGCATCGTCTGGCTGCCAATAATTGATTCCGATTCCTCCACCAATATCAACCGTTGATACCGATAATTCGTACCGATCGCGCCATATTTTCGCTTTTTCCAAACACAATTCCACAAAACGTACGTGCGCTCGTGCATCAAGATTATTCGACATGGCGTGAAAATGAAAGCCTTCTACCGAAATCCAAGATGTATCTAATATTTTTTCCATCACCTGAGGGAGATCGCGCTCATCTACACCAAATTGAGTCGGGACCCCTGACATCATATGATGGCTCTCCGGAACATCACTGCTTAAATTGACGCGAATCAACACAGGAACCTCCACCTGTTTCTTTTCTGCTGTCAGGGCGATTCGATTTAAGTCGTGAAGACTTTCTACATTGATCGCCTCTACTCCGCGGTCGATTGCAGCAGCAATTTCCCGATCTTTTTTGGCAGGGGCCCCGAAAAGCATGGGGCGATTCAAAGGAACCTTCTCCATCTCTCCTTCTGAAGCGACTTCAAAGCCGTCAACAGTCGAAGCAAGCGTCTGTAACAAACGTCCATCCGGGTTCGCCTTTACTGCATAGTAAAGACGGCAAAAGGATGGCAGGCTTTTTTTAAGCGACTCTGCATGATTTCTCAACTTTCCGAGGTCATATACATAAGCACATACCGGTTCCCCGCCCAATTGTTTTTCTATAAATTTTTCTACATTCATAACGTATTCCTCCGACATTATTTAAGCGAGCGGGTTTGGGACTTCATTATATCCGTATCCCCTGCTATCTGTAAGACGCATTTTAGTCAGCGACTTATGCATCACGGTTCCTTGGTACAAAAACTCTCGATCCTCTTCCACCTGGCTTGCGATGTCTTCCTGCTGTGATAACCGATCGAGCACATCCTCACAGACCGATTTCACTACTTTCCAAAAGGACGATTCATTCACGCCAGAATAGGAAACCAATTGACAAATCATCTCGCCAAAATGATTTTGAAAAACCGTATAGTAGAGCTTGTTATGCATATCCGATCGCTGATTCGTCACACTTACCGAGTCTGCGGCAAACTTTGGCTGCAACCCTTGATTTCTCAATCGTTCCGTGTAAATACGAGCCCCGCCCCAATCACGGAAAAAGAATTTGCACAATCGCCCTTTTCTGAATACAGGCACACTGTTCTGCAAATGACCTTCAAGCGCTACTCCATATTTCACCATCAATGTTAAATACCCGGGCAGAACTTTCTCTACATAGTCTTTAAAAAATTGAAGGGAAGCTTCTGCTGGAAGGAGCTTCTCTGTGTCAGCAAACTGATCGACAACTTCGTGTAAGACCGGCTTCCCGCTCACAGGGGACTCGGCATATAAACTCATCCCTGCAATGGCGATTTCATCCTCCCCTACTTTTTCGTCGACTGCTTCCCGCACAAGCATCGTCAAGTTTCGGCTTTTCAATGAATCAGAAGATTGAAAAGCCGCTCCGGCCCACTCATTGAGTGGTATGAACATAGAAAATTGGGGCTCTTCTTGTAAAATATCTTCCATCATCAATGAGAAAACCGAAGAATTCAAAGCGGTCTGCGGTGATATTGACCGGACCGTTGAGGTCATTTGACTATTCACAGCAAGTTTCAGCACTGGCGCCCCTGCTTGTTTTGGTGCCAAAGTCCGAAAAGAAGACGTCGCTTCAGCAGGAATTCTTGTTTCTGATAAGAGTACAATTGCCTCCGACTCGATTTCCTCTTTATATAGGACCTGGATCTCGTACTCGTACTGCCACGGGTGAACAGGCAGAATGATATAAGTATCTGAAGAATAACCCAAAGCCTCGAGCTCGCGCCTGGCTTTTTGTGAAATATCGATAAAGTAATCCTCGAAGGTTTGATCTGTCGTCACCATATCCTTGCATCTCACAGCCACCAACCGGATTGGAAAGGTTTGATGAAACTCAGGAGAATAACGGACGACGTTGTCATAGGAGAGCCCAAGCTTTGTTTTTGCACCTGGATGAAGATGGTGACCTTCCACCACCATCTGTTCAAAAAATAAACTTGGTGAAAATCCGGTGCTTCGCTTGTGATCGACGTAGTCCAAACTATTCCTGACCCCGATTTGTTCCGCTTCTCTTTGAATGTTCTCTTTCCACTCTTCATGGAAGGAATAAGCAAGGGTTAAATTCACCGTTCCATTGTTCAGCTCTTCGATGAATTTATCCCTATTTTTATAATCCTCTGTACGGAATAACCAGTAAACAAGCTCTGCTGCAGATGATATTTCCCATACATCACTCTCACCGATCCATAAAGGGGCACCTGTTTCGACCAATTGAAACGCAGACTCCTTCTTAATAGGAAAAAGAATGCCATAGCCGGGTTTCAGGACAAGTTTGTATGTTGGATATTCTTTCAATAAAAGGGTGGATAGATTCTTATAAATGCCGGACCATGGCATAGGGTGACCATCTACCAAAGTGATCCCGTTCTTTTTTTCAACCGTATGGGACTGGACGTAATGACCATCGATATTTTCTCTCAAAACCGAATCTGCCAATTTATTCAGAATACCTTTTCTTCCTTCTTCTCGTTTTTCAAGAAAGCGGGTAACAAGTCCAGGATGTTCAGATTCTAAAAAACGGATACAGCGTTCTTCTTCCAGCATGGGGCCCGGGATCGTTCCATTAAAATGCTCGGTTACAGAAGTCATGCTTTATGCACCTCTTTTCTGTGGGAAAACGGGTTCTGGACATCGACATATATATTATCTGTAAACTGATTGGATAGACGCATTTTCACTAGTGACTTCATCTTTGCCGGACGACGGAGCAATGCCTCCAAGTCCGATACCGCATCTTCACGAATACGGTCGTCCTGCTTCAGTTGGTCATAGATCTCTTTCATGACCTTCTCCACTTCTGACCACAGCTCCGATTCGGTTACAGAGGAACGTCTCGCTAAAGCGACGATGATTTCTCCGAAGTGATTATGAAGGAGAGCATGAGAGAAAACATTCAAAAGCTCTTCCCTATCTTCGGTCAGCAAATTCGTACTATGATCGATCGGCTGTTTTTCAAAGAAGCGGTCTAATCGATCATTCATGATGCGGATTCCACCGACATCGCGAAGAACTGTACGTTTCGGAGCGCCATTTTCACATATGATGACACAGTTTTGTAAATGGGCTTCCATACTAATCCCGTACTTCGTGATCAATGTAAGGATTCCAGGTAATACAGTTTTGGCATAATGGGTTATGAATGTTCGCAGTGAGTCGTGTTTTTCTGCCATTTCCTCGACAATCAGCTTGCCTGTCACCGGAGACTCTGCGATTAAAGCAGCAGCTGGAATCGCAAGTTCCCTATCCGCTAAGTTTTTTTCCGGATTTTCACGGAGGATTGCAGCCATGTTTTTTTGTAAAAAATGACGATCATTCGTCTCTCCGGGTTCATAATGGATCCCGACGACATCCTTCATCATCGTTAAAGAATGAGAGATTGTTTCGTCCTTTGCAAAAATCTCCTGAAACAGCCGGGATACGATTGGCCCGTTTTTCGTTGAGGCAGCGGAAACCGTCCGCACTGCACTCGTCATCTGGACATTGACCGCTGTTTTTATATGGTGATTGACCTTACTACCAAGAAGAGGAGCTAATGTTCGAAAAGATATAAGAGCTGCTGTCGGAATCGAAGATCCTTCTATTGGAAAAAGCGTTTTATTTTCTAAAGCTTCCCTATAATAGGTCAACACCGTATGTTCGTACTGCCACGGATGGACAGGAATGATTTCATAATCATCTGGACTCCGTCCGTGTTTTTGACAACTGTCCTTAAATGCTTTTTCTAAATGAGGGTAATCATTAAACATTACAGACTTCATCGATTCTCCATTAATAGAATTCACTCGGCATATGCTTTTGTGGACTGCTACCGGTTGCACCTTTGGCTGCCCTTCCCATTCCGGAGCATAGCGAGTGATTTCTTCCGGGGATATCCCGATGCGTGTCCGGGCACATGGATGAATCGTATGCCCTTGAATCACCCATTGCTCAAAAAAGGTGAGCGGACTTTTTAAAGTTTCTGCATAGGTGAACGTATCCTTTTGTTTTTTCTGAAAAACTTCCTTACGCTTTTCCGCAATTGTTAAAGCAAGTGCATAATTGGCCACACTGTTCACCACTTCTTGATAAAACGGAGGTTTTTGTTCGTGCGGAAAACATAGTTCCAGAAAATCAGACGTCGTTTCGACCGGAGACTGCTTTCCATCATGATCGGTAAAAGTCATAGACCCGGCTACATCGATGTGACCTAATATGTAAGTATTGGCTATTGGTATAAGTAACTCTCCAGAATATAAAGAAAGACTGACCATTCTCTTATCGTCCGACCATTCATGCTCGAAAACATGCTCTCGGATCACAGCCTGAACCAATGAATGGAGAACGGTTCTGTCTGCTACAGGCAGATTCGAGGCGTCACTTTCGTCCCGATGGGGAAACTCCTTTTGTATAAATGTTCGTGCTTGCTCTATATCATTCATTTTCTCTCACCTCAAAGGTCGTCATATGTTTATTGTATGAGTGCCTATTCCCTAAATCAATCGATAGTAATCCATCGGGACATTACCTTAGCTTACTCCTTAAGGCCTGGCTATTATGCTCCTGTTGTTGTGAAAGGAAAAATAGCTTATAATTGATAACAGTTATCATTATAAAACTGAAATGTGGGAGTCATTCATATGAATACTACATTGAAACAAGTAGAAAATGATCATAAAATCGTGATTGGGAACGACAAGGAAAATCGAGTTCATTTCTTTGCCGATCAGTTAATACAAAAGAAAGATACAGTAAAAGAACTGCTTCACATACAGACAAACCAACTAGAGGCTCCGAACCAATCCATAACAGGATTGTTGTTCGGGAAAATGTATTCCGTCTATACAATGGGGCTATTTGAAATCCTTCTTAACCATGGATTAATTATTGATTCTACACCAGCGAATATCGGGATTGAATTAAAAGAGAAGAATGCGATGAACTATATCGTAAAAGAAGACGATGTGCACGCAATGGAAAACTTGACAGAAGAAGAAATTAAAGCGCATATTTACACGTTCCTCGTGGATCACTTGCAGCCATTGTTCCAATCTGTCGCTCAAGTATCCGGTTGTAAATCTACCCATATGCGGTCCATCGTTTCCCACAACCTCCACCAGCGCAAGTGTGCTTTAATGCGGACCCATGAAAACAAAAAATTGGTGGAAATCATTTTCCGATGGTTCACCTCCCAAGAACTGTTCAAAAGAAACACACGCAACCCATTAAACTTCCATTTCCGCTACTACAAAGCAGACAATGGCAAAGAAACATACGTGCGCAGACATTGCTGTATGAAATATATGCTCCACGATGCCGATAAATCAAAATGCTGTCCAACATGTCCACTCATTTCCGACGAAGAGCGTGATGATCGCATGAAATGAAGCCAGGAGTCCCAAGCTCCTGGCTTCATTTTTGCGCATAATTGGAATATTTTGTATGACCTGGTCACCCAAATAATGGGTGACCAGGTCATACAAAATTTGGAAATTCATCTCCGCAATGATTTTTAGTGAGAATCAGCGAATGATACACACCTTTTCCATTTACCTCCTCATAACTTTCTCTGACTTGACGCAAAATAATAGCGATAAGGAGGCAAAGAAATGAACGCTGCACAATTACTAGTCAAATGTTTAGAAAATGAAGGCGTCGAATACATTTTCGGTGTTCCTGGTGAAGAGAACATCGATATAATGGACGCATTACTAGACTCATCCATCGAATTCATCACCACCCGTCATGAAACGAGTGCCGCATTTATGGCTGGAACTTACGGAAGGCTTACCGGAAAACCGGGAGTGTGTTTAGCGACGCTGGGACCAGGCGCTACCAACCTTCTAACAGGGGTGGCGAATGCCAATATGGATCATTGCCCACTAATCGCCATCACCGGCCAGGCTGGTTTGAACCGGCAGCACAAGATTTCTCATCAGTATTACGATCTTGTCGATATTTATGAGCCTGTGACCAAATGGAATGCCCAAATCAAAACAGGTGAAATTGTTCCGGAAGTTGTAAGAAAAGCCTATCAAGTGGCAATGCAGGAGAAGCCAGGCGCTACCCATATCGACCTTCCTGAAGATGTGGCGAGCATGGAAGTCAATGCCGAACCTCTCCCAATTTCCGACCACTCACTTCCGCAAGCAGACGAGAGTGTCATCCGGGATGCTGTCGCATTAATCACAGAAGCGAAACACCCAATCATTTTAGCAGGAAATGGCATCACACGTTGCCAGGCGACAACGGAATTGAAAGCCATCGCAGAAAAAGCAGACATCCCTGTTGTGCACTCCTTCATGGGTAAAGGGGCGCTTTCGTGGAAACATGATTTAAGCTTACTTACCGCAGGCATTAGCGGGAAAGATCATATTACATGTGGATTCGAAAAAGCGGACCTGATCATTCCCATCGGTTTTGATATGGCTGAAACGCCACCGCAAAACTGGAACCCGACAGGAGACACTCCGATTTTGCATATTGATACGGAAGAAGCGGAAGTCGACGCTCATTATCCAGTGAAGCTCCATGTTGTTGGAAATATCAAAGAGAATTTGAAACAGTTGAACAATCTAATCCCAAATCAGAACCGCGATCTTCAATGGGCTCATTCCATTCGTAAAAAAGTGCTCGATGAACTAGAGCAATACAAACAAGACGAGGGATTCCCGGTTAAACCACAAAAAATCATTGCAGATTTAAGAGAAGCGATGAACGATGAGGATATCGTCATATCGGATGTCGGTGCCCACAAAATGTGGATGGCACGTATGTATCACACAGCCGAACCTAATACATGCCTAATATCGAACGGCCTCGCATCGATGGGTGTCGCTCTTCCTGGTGCTATTGCGGCAAAAATGGCAGCCCCGGATCGAAATGTTGTTGCCGTTTGCGGCGATGGAGCCTTCCTTATGAATGGAGCAGAACTGGAAACGGCCGTTCGCTTAAACGTTCCAATCATTATTTTATTATGGAGGGATGACGGTTACGGACTTATTGAATGGCATCAAATGAAAAAATTCGACCGACCTTCCTACATCGAATTTGGCAATCCAGATTTTATTAAACTCGCCGAATCGTTTGGGTTTGATGCGATCAAAATAGACAGCGCAACTGATTTGAGTAATGCTTTAGAAAAAGCGATACAATTGAATAAGCCCGCCCTGATCGATTGTCCGGTCGATTACAAAGAAAATATGAAGCTCACAGAAACCCTTAAAAATATTTCATGCGAGTGAGGTGATGATATGCGAATCGGTTCCATCATTAATGGTGAAGAATATAAAGAAGAAACTCGCGAAACAATGACCGCAAACAACCCTTACAACGGGGAGGCAGTCGTTGATCTCGCTCTTGCGAAGGAAGAAGACCTGAATAAGGCGATTGACAATTGCTACGATACTTTTCATCGAACTACGAAAAAAATGCCGGCCCATGAACGTGCTGACATTTTGTTGAAAGCATCGGAACTCATGGGAGAACGGCTGGATGACTTTGCCGAAACCATAACGAAAGAAGCAGGAAAACCACTTCAATTCAGCCGCGCTGAAGTAAAGCGATCCATGCAAGTCTTACGCTTTGCTGCAGAAGAAGCTAAACACATACAGGGCGACGTAATTCCGATGGACGCTGCCATTGGAGGAGCGGATCGGTTAGGCTTTACTAAACGTGTGCCTCTGGGAGTAGTAGCAGCTATCACTCCTTTCAATTTCCCTTTGAACCTTACGTTGCATAAGATTGCCCCTGCGATCGCTGCAGGAAATACGATCGTTTTGAAGCCAGCTGAAAAAACACCACTGTCCGCCTATAAACTTGTCCGGCTGCTCCATGAATCAGGCCTTCCCAAAGGTGCGCTGAACCTTGTGCTCGGTACAGGGAAAGAAATTGGTGATCCTCTGGTCAAACACGATAAAGTTCACAAAGTAACGTTTACAGGAAGTCTGCCTGTAGGAAAACAGATTCGGAAAAATGCTGGGTTTAAAAAGGTGACGCTCGAACTGGGATCCAACTCGCCAAACATTTTATTTGAGGATGCAGATTTAGCTTACGCCATACCAAGTCTCGTCAAAGGATCTTTTGCATTTTCCGGCCAGGTCTGTATATCTGCCCAAAGAATTTATGTCCACCAGAACATTTATGAACGATTTTTAAAAGAGTTTGTCCGACAGACGGAATCTTTAACGATTGGTGACCCGATGAATGAAGAAACGGATTTCGGGCCGATGATTAACGAGGATGAAGCAAAACGGGCAAAGACGTGGATTGATGATGCGGTCAATCATGGTGCAAACGTCGAAACAGGCGGGGAGCAGGAAGGAACCATGCTGCAACCAACGATTATGACAAATGTCAAAAGTGATATGAAGATCATTGCTGAAGAAGTTTTCGCCCCCATCGTTTCGGTTATTCCGTTCACATCTGAAAATCAGGTGATCCAGAAGTCGAACGACTCGACCTACGGGCTGCAAGCAGGGGTTTTCACCCAGGACATCGACCGTGCCTTCCGGGTCGCTGATCAACTCGAAATGGGCGGAGTATGGATCAATGAAATCTCTACTTATCGTCAAGATAATCACCCATATGGTGGCGTGAAACAAAGCGGCATCGGACGAGAAGGTGTCAAATACGCTTTAGAAGACATGACAGAACTTAAGTTTTACGGGATTAAACGAAATAGCTAAAAAAGCTGGCGACCTAATACCAATCAGGGCGCCAGCTTTTTTCATTTTGTCGTTTTAGGGCTACAGGAAACGGCTCGCTTTCCCATCCACCCCTGAAACTCCAGATAATTTACAACTTCTCTTGCTCTCCAATCCAACCTCTAGCATCCATCGCTTTGACTAAATGACTAATACCCACCATATATGCCGCATCTCGCATCCGGCAATCTTTCTCTTCTCTCATTTTGATTACTTTTTCAAAACCAGCCAGCATCTTTTCTTCGAGTTGTTGGTTGATTTCATCGACCTTCCAGTAGTAATTCATATTGTTCTGCACCCATTCAAAGTAGGAAACGGTAACGCCTCCAGCATTGCATAGAATGTCTGGGATGACGAAAATTCCTTTTTCCTCTAATATTTCATCCCCATCAGGAGTTGTTGGTCCATTAGCGGCTTCTGCAAGGATTTTCGCCTTGATGTTCGGTGCTGTTTCTTTCGTGATTTGATTTTCAACTGCCGCTGGGATAAGGATATCTACCGGTAAAGCGAACATTTCTTCATTATTAATCGGTTCAGCCTTCTCATAATTGGAAGCATAATTCTCTCCTTTATTAGTGAAAGCTAATAGATCTGGAATATCCAGACCATCCTCTTTGTATATGCCACCTTTTGCATCCGTGACAGCGACAATTTTCACTCCTAGTTCATGCAGAAACTTAGCAGTCATACTACCAACATTTCCAAACCCTTGAATAGCTGCTGTCGCTTCCCCCAAATCAATGCCGAGAACTTTGCAGGCTTCTCGTATTGTGAATACGACTCCGCGCCCTGTAGCTTCCAAACGGCCAAGCGAACCTCCAAGCACAACCGGCTTTCCAGTTAACATCCCTGGAATATTGTATCCGCGGAGCTGGTCGAATTCATCAATCATCCATCCCATTACTTTCGGATTTGTGTTTACATCTGGAGCCGGTATATCTTTTTGTGGACCGATAATTGGAGTGATACTCTTAATGTAATTACGGCTTAACACCTCCAGCTCCCGTTCAGACAATTTTTCGGGATCAACAATTACGCCACCTTTACCTCCGCCCAAAGGAAGGTCGATAATAGCAGATTTTAACGACATCCACACCGAAAGAGCCTTCACTTCATCAAGGTTCACAGCAGGATGAAATCGGATCCCCCCTTTGGTTGGACCTAAGATATCAAGGTGTTGGGAACGATAGCCTGTAAAGTTCTCAATCCTGCCATCATCCATACGGACAGGAATAGAGACTTCAAACACTCGCGTCGGTTTTTTCAGTAAATGATAAATGTTTTCGTGCAAGCCAAGTCTTGACACAGACTCTTTCAGAAGATCTTTAACAATTTCATATGGATTTTGGTCGTGCGTCATAATATCCGATTCCACTTTGTCTTTCTTTTTCTTTTCCATTAATTCCACCTCACCATTTCGTTTTCCTTATAATAGAATTCCAAAAAAAGCCCAACATTATGCCAAACACATCCAGAGGAAATCACTTCCATAAACCACCTGACCAGGTCATACAATTTATTCCAGTCAATCTTCTATATCTTTGCTTTCTGGGTCCCAGGTTTGTTTGTGATCATCTTTATCTGACTCGATGATTACTTCTGTAACCCCTCGCTGACTTAAAATTTTCTTCTCGATTCCATGTAAAACTCCATCAACTTTTTCTATCGACATATCAGGATCAAATTCGATTTTCAATTCGACGTGCAGCTCTTCGCCTTCCTTCATAACCATCAACTTCTTTATGTCCTTTACATGAGGGTCTTCAAATACGAATTCGCCTATTTTCTCTTCCATTTCTTCATCCGCTACGCCAAGTACTCCTGCAGCATTATCTAAGAAAATGCGAGCAACAACGTAAAATAGCATCAGACCAATAAGTACAGAAGCATACCCTTCTGCCGTATGAAAAGGGGTGTAGGTAGCAATAAGGATGGAAATCATAGCGATCACTGCACCAGAGGTAGCCACCATATCTTCTAGAAATACAAGTTTAGTTGCAGGCTTGGCACTCCCGATGTTAGCCATGCTGACCTTTATTACCCCCCCAACCTTTCACTCCCTCTTGCCCGATATCCGCGACAACCTCTTTCATTGCCTTGAATAAAACGAAGGACTCAAGAATCGCGGCAAGTCCCAGAACCGTTAAATTCAACCAGATCCACGACCCAGCTTCCGGTGGGTGCAAAATATGATGGATACCTTCTTTGATCGTTTCATAGGCTAAAATGCCGACGATAATAACAGCACCCAAAAGAACCAGGTTTACTAAACGTGCAAAACCATTTGGAAACCGATCTGTCGGTGCTTTTTTACTCAAAGCAGAACCAATAAATACGAAAAACTGGTTAGCCATATCTCCAATGCTGTGCATTGTTTCAGCAAACATTGCAACGTTTCCTGTTATGAAATAGGCGATCCCTTTGATTAGAGCGATAGTGGCATTAATGATACTCGCCCACAAAGCAGGCTTATTGCCTTTCTTTAATAATTGAAATAACTCATTCATCATGAACCCCCACTTTCTTTCAACCTTCCGCTTCTCCCTAGTTTCCCAAGAAGCCAAACAATTCATTCCAAAAATTGTATGACCAGGCCTTACAATTTCTTCCGTACCAGGTCATACAAATATTTCCATAAATTCAATAAAAAAAGCACCCTCGTTTGGAGGATGCCTCTCTTACATTTATTTATTATTTTTAGAATGAAGCCGCTGTTGAAGCTGCTTCTTCCAGTCCATTTTCCACAATTTCCGAAGCGCGATGCGGGAACTGATTGTGACCTTCCACGACAAGCGTCGTAATGTCTTCAACACCCCAGAAACGTAACATATTCTGTACATAGTTAACCGCCATTTCTGCAGCCTGCGCTGGACCTTCGGAATACACCCCGCCCCGTGCATTTAAAATGGCAACTTTTTTATCAGGCAGTAGCCCGACAGGACCTTCCTCTGTATATCGGAACGTCTGTCCCGCTTGCGCCAAGTAGTCAAAATACGTATGGAGCACAGCTGGGATTGTGAAGTTCCAGAGAGGGAAAGCAAAAACAACTTTATCAGCTGCTAAAAACTGCTCCAGGTAAGTCATAACAGTATTAGACGCTTCCACCTCTGCTGGTGTCAATTCCATTCCTTTGGATTTCTTGAACATACCGTTGATTTTATCGTTATCGTAATATCCCAGGTTCTCTTCGAACAAATCGAGCTCTTCGATTTCATGATCCGGATGCGCCTTTTTATAGTTGTCTAAAAAAGTGTGATACAGCTTGACGCTCACAGACTGTTCCATGGGACGGGAATTTGCTTTGATAAAAAGTACTTTAGTCATATGGGAACCTCCATTATATTTTTATTAGTTGCTACAACAACAAATATATCAAATTATTGTCAGAACTTTCTTCGAGCCTTTTTAAAAAACGTCCTTCTTTCAAGATGTTGCTATACAAACTATGTGACGTCACTAATATTATAAATTTCTCAAGTAAATGTCAAACCTTAAAACTTGATAAGTGAAAACTGTACGAATGTGACTCTTTTTACAAAAAGAGGTTTATTATTTTTCTTTCGGGATATATACCTTATGTACGTACAATCAAAAACAAATTCGAAAGGATGTTTATGAGCATGGCTGATCGTTACAAAACAGGTGAAAAGGCTCCGGAAGCAGGTACTTACGAATTTGATGGTTTAGTTGATGGTCGTAAAAAAGATAATGTAACGGAAGATGAGAAACAAATCGAACTGAGCAATGGCGATACGTTCCCTCCTCTTCGCTCCAGTAAGGAAGCGGCATATTGGAAGAAAGCTTAGTCAACTCCACCAAAAAAGATCCTGAGCACCCTAGCTCAGGATCTTTTTTATCATTTCTTCTTCCCATCAATCAATTTGAATTTCGGACTTTGATAGTCATCCGGGTGCTTTTCAAACGAAGTGATGGTTGCTCCGATGCCGATTGTAAGCGAACCGTCTGTCTCTACACGGAACAACGTACCGGGCTCTTTGACGCGAATCGATTGGACATTATGTCTAGCAAAGACTTCCTGCAAGTCACCAATCAGTTCATCTTTTCCATATGTGAAACCCATTCTGTCACTCCCTAAGTTATCTCTAGTACTAGTAGGATATGTAAAAACAAACAGAAACATGCCCTCTTCATAAAAAAGGTTATAGCATCCCTTGGAAAGATCTTTCTCAATAAGAGTCTCCTTGTATCCAGCTGGCGGAGCAATGATTTACAATATGGCGGCGAATGGGGTTGGAGTGTCATTCGCTCTCTATGGAATAGGGGGAACCTCCATAGACTCATTCCACCTGCCGGATAAAACTATTCTTTTTCCTTCCACTGTTTTTTAAAAGATAAAATGGACTCTAGCCATATAGCAAACGATATTTTCGGTATGCTTGCAGATGGATTTTTTCCGCCCGTTTTTGAGTTTTCTCCTTCACTTCTGGCATCTCTTCTGCTTCTACATAATCAGCCAAAACATCAATGACCTCATCTAATAACTTTGCCCGGAAATATAAGGATAACCGCTCTACTGTTTTATCACCTGCTACCTCACTTACTCTTTCCTCCCACTTCTTAGATTGTGCAAGTGGCCAAAGCAAAGAGGTATAATCCATGGCAGCATCCCCCTGACACGACAAGTCATCCCAATCGATGATACAAAACCTTTCCCTGTTCACTAGGATATTCTGTGAACTCAAGTCATTATGAGTGACATCTCTTGCTATTGCCTGAAAGCTCTTCATATTTTTCACTTCTTTTTCTAATCGATCTACTTCTTCATGAAACCATTGGTAGGTCTCTTTTGTTACAAAGGAAAGTAAATATTGATGACCATCGATAATAGAAAGATCTTCACGGAATCTAGTTATGTAGGTGTCTATGAACGAATCAGCATAAGTAAGTTCATCTCGGCTTTCCAATAGGTTACCGAGGTCCTTATCCTGATGTAATTGTGATACATTCTCCAATATTGAAGTAAGGATAGTGCCCTGTTCCTGTTTGGTCTTTAGCGCCGCTCCATCAAAATACTCCGAAACAAGACCATAAGAAAACCCTGGTATGACCTCTTCTTCTACTTCCTTTATCAGTTTGGGAGCATGATAATAGGTATTCAAGTAATCACTAACTCTGGACCACTTCCTTAGTTCCGACTCATGATTGGATTCAGCAAACTTCACATGTCTTTTTACTTCCCCATCTGTTAAAAAGTAGGACTGGTTAACAAATCCACCAGGATTCCAAATGTATACGACATCTTTTATGTCTTTCGTAAATCCAAGGTCGGTTCTCACATCATCTGCCCATTCTTTTATAATCTTCTCGTTTTTATTCATTTTCACCCCCCCTTATTATCTAAAAAAAATCTATCACTCTGATTCATACTCACCATTTTTGCAAATAGCAGAAGCTTTCATGTAATCATGTATATTTAACACTATGTCAATTGTCAGATAATTGGGAACTTGGTATAGTTAGTAAAAAGCGAGGAGGAGAAGTAATTTGCAAATCAATCAAGATAGATTCCAAGAGCATATAGACAGTTTAGCAAAGATCGGTAAAATCGGCGAAACTGGTGTATGCCGTTTGGCCCACTCCAAAGAAGATCGTGAAGCTGTAGATGTCGTCAGAATCTGGATGGAAGAAGCAGGTCTTGAGACGCATATTGATGGTTTCGGTAACTTGATCGGACGACTCGAAGGAAAAGATAAAGACAAACCTATCTTATTGCTAGGCTCTCATATCGATTCGCAACCTTATGGCGGCCGCTTTGACGGAACGGCTGGAGCTTTAGGTGCGATTGAAGTCGTACATACGATGAAGGATCAAGGAATCACACCGAACCGCACAATTGAAGTGATTTGTTTCTCTGACGAAGAAGGTTCGAGGTTCAATAAAGGCGTCTTTGGGGTCCGAGGCATTATCGGTCAATTAGAAGAAGGAGAATTAGAAAGAAAAGATAAAAATGGCATCAGCCGCCTTGAAGCATTACGAGAGTTCGGTGTAGAACCAGATTTGAGCCAAAGTCCTGTATACAAACCCGGAGATATCGAAGCTTTTCTTGAACTCCATATCGAACAAGGACCGGTCTTAGAGTCGCAGGACAAGCCTGTAGGGATTGTATCCGCTATTTCAGGACCGATTTGGCTGACGGTCACATTAGAAGGTTTTGCCGGGCATGCAGGTTCTGTTCCTATGAACTTGAGACAGGATGCTTTTCTTGGCGCATCGATCATTACGAAAGAATTCAATGAACTGATCAGAAAAGAAGGAACACCGAATACTGTTGGTACGGTTGGCAGTGTGCAAACATTCCCAAACTCCCGTAATATCATTCCTGAAAAAGTTGAATTCACCATCGACCTTCGAGATATCGACCTGGAGGCACGCACTAAGCTGGAAAAGGAACTCTATGACATCATTGAAAAAACAAGTAAAGAGCTCAACCTCGACTACTCCATAAGCGAAGATACCAGAAGTGACCCACGTTATTGTGCAGACTGGATAAAAGATATTATGAAAGAAGAAGACACAAAACTCGGCTATGGTTCACCAACACTCATGAGCGGGCCATTCCATGACGCTTTATTCATGTCCTATATCTGCGACTATGGCATGATTTTCGTCCGCTGCGAAAAAGGAATCAGTCATAATCCGCTGGAATATGCAGAGATGGAAGATTTGCAAAAAGGAGTCAATCTTCTCTACCACACAGCTATGAAAATTGCTCAATCCTAAGAGTAAGGTTCTTCCCTTATCTAAAAACACACGCAGAAACACAAATAATGGGTTCAGGGTCCAGCTCGACCCTGAGCTTTTCCTTTTCGATTACAAGAACATATTCCCTATTAATCCAATCGAAAGCATGGGGATAAAGGAACGAACCTTAATTGGAAGTTTCCGTCTACGCCCTGTTGGATACCCTTCGACTGTTTGCTTATGGTCTATTACATCGTTAAATGGTTCCCTCATCCACCCACCTCCTTATGTAAACTTTCCCTTGGAGCAGGGTTCTTCTACTTTCTTTCCGCAAACTCTTTATCCAGCCTCTTTGCATACATCGTAACCGTTAATATAAAGTAATAAAGGAGAGAAGATCCGGTCATTAATAATAGGATTGGTTGATAGTCGCCGGTATCCAAACTGGCTGACCATACGAATACACCGCCTACCCCTAAGCCGGCAATGGTGAATAACAATATTTCCGTTAAGAACCTCTTCCAAACCCTATCCATTTTTTTCGTCATCTGTTTGATCAGAATAGACACAGGTATGCCTATAATCAAAAAGACAGGTAAGGAATAGATGAATACCACCAAGGAAAGGTCAACACCTTCAGGGGTGATGAATACATTTATAGCAATTGCTAATACGATAGGCGAGATAATGGCTGTCAATATGTTTGCAAATAATTTCAAATCCAAATTCCCCCTTTGGCCGTTTCCTCCAACATTGTTTCATAAGAAATTAACGCAGTATGCTTTCTTCCTCATAATAACCCGATACCCTTACCCATTCAATTTATAAAAAAGCACGGCACCTCCCCGCTTTCTATCTTGTTCAAGCCATGGTTCATAGGATGATCAATAAAGCCAAAACACTCCAAAAAGCATACTATTACAAAAGCTTTCGTTTCCTTTTCTTGCTCTTTAAAATGGTGGTATGTATAAATCTTAAAAATCACCTTTGACAGCTCTTAGGAAGGAATTAAATTTATGGTGGACTCTTGATTGAAAGCAAGAGTAAAGATGCTTATCGCCAAAGACGACTTCCTTTTCCACCTGCACACCTTTGGATTTCAAAAGTTCATATATTCGCTCATTAGATTGTAAAAAAGCTTCATTGATGAAAGGTTTTTCTGACTCCGCAGTTCCCCAATCCATATAAATATGCTCCAACTGCGATAAGTCTGACCTTCTAATTAATCCTTCCAATTCTTCCTGATTTCTGAAAAAGGCAGA
Organism: Halobacillus dabanensis; assembly: GCF_900114165.1. GTDB lineage: Bacteria > Bacillota > Bacilli > Bacillales > Halobacillaceae > Halobacillus > Halobacillus dabanensis. The sequence goes on along the minus strand of NZ_FOSB01000003.1, from coordinate 276,448 downwards.
AGAGAGTACCATAATATTTTGGTAGATATGAGGGTAGATACATCCGGCATAAAGAGAAATAAGTCCGCCTAAGGATATACCGGCCATTGCTGTACGATTCCTTCGTGTCGGATATTGGTGATCGACCCACGGCTTCAATTCATGGGTGATAAATTCAATATACTCTTTTCCATCTCCGCCACGAACACTACGTTCCCCTAGCATCCTTTCGCAAAATCTCCCATGGACCCAGGGACAATATTCATCAGCACGACATTCAGGGATCTGATCGATAGCTACAACAATTACTTCCGTTTTTTCATCTAAGTGCTGTTTTAGTTGAAGAGAGACTCCTCCGATTGCATCTTCATCACAAAATACATTTTGCCCATCATGCATGTAAAGAACAGGCAACGGTTTGTTACTGACATCTGATCGAAAGATCCGCACCCTCCGCTCTTGATTAAACCTTCGACTGGGAAAATCAATGACATCTATCATCGTAACTCTTCCTTTCTCCACCCTTTACTTCTTGCTAAACTATTGATTCTTTATCTTCCGCATTCTTCCTCCCTTAAATTTGTCTTTTTTTCACAAGTTAAAAAGGGACAGAACCACCGTTCCATCCCCCAGTAATTAAGAACTCCATAATTTTTGAAACACCTGCTTCTGAACTTCTGCGTGTTGCTTCACTGTCAGCAAACTGACGCCAACATATGCTAAGAAGCTCAAAACGACAGGAAGCACGACAGTGTGCATCCCAAACGCATTCGGCATGAAACTATGAAAAACGATATAACTCCCTACCCCCGTCACAATGGAAGCCATGGCCCCGCTCGCATTCCCCTTCTTCCAATATAGCCCCATGACTACCGGCCAGATGAACGCCGCTTCTAACCCTCCAAAAGCGAACAAGTTCAACCAAATCAACAAGTCCGGCGGTTGGATTGCCATAGCAAACACAAGCAGACCGATTACTGTTGTCACCGTAATACTGAAACGTTTGACTGTCTTGTCATCCGCTCCCGGCTTAACATAATTCAAGTACACATCTTTTACGACTGCTGAACTGACGAGCAACAACAAGGAATCGACTGTCGACATGATCGCCGCCATAGGAGCAGCTAATACGATCCCTGCAAGCCAGCCTGGAAGGACTTCCATCGCAATGCGCGGCATGACCGTATCACCAACTTCAATACCAGGCAACACAGGGCGGGCGAATACACCTGCTAAGTGCATGCCGAGCATAATGAAGCCAACCACGGCCGTGCCGATGATCAACGCCCGGTGCATGCCTCGGGAACTTTTATAACTCATTGCACGGACAGCGACTTGGGGCAAACCGACAACACCGACACCGACTAGAATCCAGAAAGAAGACACGTACAATGGTGTAAGCGATCCATCTGCCCCATAAGGCGAAATTAAGTCAGGATTTTCCGCAGCTAAATCGGACACGATATTCTCCACGCCCCCACCTGCGATAATGGTACCGATAAGGATGATCAACGTGCCAAAAAACATAACAACTCCTTGCACCGTATCTGTGATGGCAACAGCCCGGAAGCCGCCAATGATGACGTAGACAAGGACCGATACGGCAAATATAAACAATGCGGCTGTATAAGAAAGCCCCGTAAGCGATTCAATTAACCTTGCCCCACCGACCCACTGGGCAGCCATTGCAGAAAAAAGAAAGATGATGATACTAGTGGCAGACAAAATGACGACCCACTTGCTTTGATAACGCTCCTTCAAAAAGTCAATCAGTGTCACCGCACGGATTTTTCTTGCCATGATGGCGAATTTTTTCCCGAGCACAGACAGGACAAAATACCCTGTCGCAAGTTGTGTCATCGAAAGCAAAACCCATCCGAGCCCCATCGTATAAGCGACACCTGGCCCTCCCACGAAGCTGCTTGCACTTCCATAGGTCGCGACCATTGTCATCGCGAGAATGAAGCCGCCCAATTGACGGCTGCCGAGAAAATACTCCTGAAGAAAATCTGCGGTTGTCTTTAAATATTTCGACGCATAAAAACCGATAAAAAAGATAATGACAAGAAAAATCAACAGTGGAATGACGACTTCCCAGTTCATTTCCCTCCCCCCCTCTTCATCCTCAAGTGGAACTTCTTTGAATAAAAAGACGACCGAGAGAATAACAAGAATAAAGATGACGATGGTCACCACAATACAACTATAAAAAAACCAGGCAGGAAGACCGAATATGTAATTGTATTCTTCTACAGGCCCTGAACCGAGCCCATAGGCGAATCCATACCACAAAATAAAGTTGAGCACGACGAGACCGACACCGATAAGTGCCTCCTTATTCGCAACTTTATATCGTGAGTCCTCTTCCCGCCTATTTTCATGATTCATCTACGTACCTCCTAACAAAACCCTTCGAACTCTATGGAAAGTTCTCATATCAGCTTACCGAAAAATTAAGTATCTGTCTTCACCCATTTTCACCACACCAAGGTACTACTCTTTTCATCTCCTGCATAATGTATCAAAGAACTTCAATCGACAGCCTTTTCTCTTGCGATTTTAAGTTCATCATGTAAAATGGATATATTCATAGAATAAGGGAGTGCTTTGTATGAAAAGACACTTAACCTTTGGAATCGTCTTCCTGTTTCTCCTATTATCGTTGCCTTTTACACATGGCGACCAACACAGCGGCTATTTCAAAGGTGACGTTCAGGAAAGCACTCTAGCTGAATACTCACCGAATACAGATGATCATTCAGATAAAAAAGCAATCATTAGTGCTTTCGCTGTCTTTATCCTATTAGTGAGTACCGTGGTTCAAGAAACAAGCAAATCCGGACGTCCTTTTCGTAAGTTATTTTTCCTGAACCCCACCTTTTACCAATCGAATTACGTGATTCATAACCTTTGATGTTGCCAATTCAAGCAAACAATCAAAGGAGGTCACACCAATGATCTGGTTCAGAATGATTATGATTGCAATGTTCTCACTGACAGCATTATCTTTGCTGTCATATCAAGGGACAGAAATCTATCATGCTTTTCTTGAGTTTTTCCATAAAAAATAACCCTCTCCCATACGCAAGGATGCGTATGGGATTTTTATAAAAAATGAAGGGATAGAGCCAGACAAGAAAAAATTCCACTCTAAATATTATTGATCTAAGTAATTATCCGGTCAATCATCTTGCTCCTCTTTTTGTAACTCATCCACAGTGACGAATGTATACCCTTTTTCTGATAACGTTTCGATTATACCTTCAATTGTCGAAAGCGCTGATTCCACTTCCATATACATCGGATGGAACAAAATGATAGATCCTGGCTGAATGTTTTCTGCTACAAATGAAACTTTCCCAGTTGAAGACGTGTGGTAGGTATCTGGTTCTATATCCCACATGATTGTATCCATACCTTGTTCTTTCAAGTAATAAGGTAAGCCGGCAAGCTTCTTCCCATAGGGAGGTCTAAAATCGATTTTCTTTTCATAACCTGTTCGGCGGATCAGCTCATTCGTCTTCTGAACTTCCTCTTTATAAAAAGAGTACCGCTTGAACACCATAGGTTCATGGGAATATGTATGATTGCCAAGTTGATGTCCAGCCTCATTGATCTCTTTTCCTATTTCCATATTCTCCTCAAGATCTTTCCCATTCACAAAAAAAGTAGTTTTCACATCATATTCTTCTAACAATGACAGGATTTCTTGAGCGTTTTCTGTTGGTCCATCATCGAATGTTAATGCAACAATTTTCTTCTCTGTTTCCACTCTGTCAGTCACCCCACCAAACAGTTGGAAACTCCGGGCATTCATCCATTCATATGTACCATAAAGGAGCAGGAGAGTGGACACAAGGATGATTCCACCGATCAACCATTTCTTTTTCATATCATCCCTCTTTTCATAGACCTGCCTATAATAGCATAAAAATAGCATGGTACCAGAGCCCATGCTACTTTTCATTAAGGAGACTAACTCTGCGGATACGTCTTTTGTAAAAATGCAACCGATTGACGAATGAGTTCACGTAAAACCTCCTCATCAATATCATCCACTTTATTAATGTACACACACGCTTTACCAGATTTGTGCTTACCGAACTTATTCAATAGAGCTTCACGGTCCGGATCTCCTGTGGCAAAGTAAAGACTAATGTTCGCTTTGCGCGGAGAAAAGCCGACAAGTGGTGCATCTCCTTCATGGCCGGTCTTATATATATAATGGTAAGAACCGAATCCAATGATAGACGCCCCCCACATTTTCGCTTCATACACTGTTGTCACTGTGAAAATATCTAATAATCGATAGGCATCCTCCCGTTTTTTAGGTTTGTCTACTGCCGCCTCAATGAACTCAAGGACACTTCGATCGTTTTCTTTCGTTTTCAGTTCATATGCCATCATGCCTCTCACCTTTCATAGGATTCTAGTAAACTATTTCCACTTTCTCAGCCACTTCTCCTCTTTTCCATATCTATTAACACAGATAAAACCTCGAGTTCTTTATTTTCCCTTTAGAACCTGGTCCCCTTATTCTGCAAACCAAGAACTCCAAGGGCTAAATGCTCAAGCGCGCGGACAGACAGGAAGCATAAAAAGACCAGGCGGAAGAAAATGATCTCCCCCCATAAGACGGGCTGCTTTACTCTAGGTTGGATCCGAATGTCGCTATGCAGAACCTATCACCCGCAATCATGAAACATTTCCTAGATGAAAAAAAAAGAACCTCCCAACAATAGGGAAGTTCTAATCAATAGAATACCAGAGAATGAAATCATATATACTTGTGATCCCAAGTACACGTTTCCCTTAGTCTCACCATCCGTCTAATATAAAACTTCTGTGATCAAATAATCTTTAGGAAAAATAAAATAAGGGAGGTACTCTTTCCACTTTGGTTCTTCTACCTCTTCTTTTATTTGGGGTTCTCTTTCCTTTTGCACCTTCTCTAATTGTTTAGAGATTCTTTCCTCGCCATCTTCATAAATGACCATTTGACCATTTTCCTCTAACTTCATCTCGACAGCCGATTCTTTGAGATGAGTGAAAGGAACCTCCTGCGGGAAAATAAAATCATCTTTTGCCTCCTGGAATTCTTTCGCCGGCTCTATATTCGTCGTCTCATAGTGTTCGAATCCATAATCAAGTAGTTTCTCCGTGTCCTCATAAGATTGGTCTTTCAAGGCACTTTTCATCGTGATGACGATAAGATTCGTATTTTCACGGGTCGCGCTTGTAGCTAATGTAAAGCCGGATTGTGGAACAAAACCTGTCTTTCCACCCGTTACCCCTTCATAAGGATCCTCTCTCATTAATTTATGATGGGTATAAAGAGTAGCATCCCATTTCTCTCCGTCCCATTCCATTACCTTTGCACCGTACATTTCATTGAACGTTTTATTCTCCATCGCATGCTTTGTAATGAGAGCTAAATCTTTTGCAGTTGTCCTATGTTCGGGGTCAAACAAGCCGTGCGGATTTTCAAAATGGGTCTGTTGTACTCCGATTTCATTTTCCAGATAATCATTCATATCTTCAGAAAATTGTTCCACACTCCCACTCATATGTTCTGCAATGGCTACTCCGGCATCGTTCCCGGAATTGAGTAACAAACCAGCAACCAAATCCCGCATTTTTGCTTCTTCCCCTTCTTCTAAATAGAGGCTGGATCCACCAGTATTCCAGGCTTTCTCACTGACAGTAACCGTTTGGTCTAAATCACTATGTTCTATGGCATAAATAGCTGTAGCAATTTTTGTCAAACTGGCAGGATACAATTGAGTTGTTGCATTCTTTTCATATAATACTTTTCCTGTATTAGCTTCGAGGACGATCGCCGCATCGCTAGCAATAGTCGGAGTTTCTGGTTTAGTTGCCCCCAAAACAAAGGTAGGGTATATAAGTAATAGTGTGCTTATTATAGTCATCCATAAAATCATTTTCTTCATCTAATAACTCCCCGTGTCTGTGTGATAGTAATAGTAATTACTTGTAAAATGTCGAAATGTCACCTTTTTTGCCACTTACAAGTATATAGAAAACATACACAATTGCACGGAATGAAGACTAATCTTAAATGAATTGTAACTTTATCGTAAACTTATTGGCTTTCCCTTGTAATTTCTTTAAAATTTTGGAAGTGCCCCTATACACAAAAGGGGCAATACGGCGCCATGCGCTTTTCTTTTTGTCCAGCTCCTGCGCCCAGACACTCGCGTCATAAGCCATCCGTCTTGCGGAAGGAAAAAACACCTTCCTCC
>NZ_FOSB01000003.1:0-269958 GCF_900114165.1 Halobacillus dabanensis | reverse complement strand
CACCTTCCTCCAGCCGTTTTGCTTATGCGTTTCGTGTCTCCCAGGGCGCATGCGCTTTTCTTTTTACGACTGGGATTTGTATTTCATATAAATATTCGTCTTTGTTTTTCGTTACATAATCATCAATGATGACACGCTCGATGGCTTCCCCTGTTGCGCGTAGGCCCTGGTCATTTATGTAATCCATTAGTTTGTCATAATAATCACCCGGGGACTCTAGCCGTGATTCATTACAATAGATGCATGCATACGTCATAGCCGGTAAAACGGTGGATAAAGGACTATCTGTTTTTTCTTCAGCCATTATAAAAATAGACTCGTAAGCTTGGAATTTTTTTGATTGTAAAGCCTCCAAAGGCAGCCTTACTCCTACACCGCCTATGAACACAGTTGCTTTCCGCTTCGTGAGATTTTCTAGTTTTCTCAACGCTAACTCAAGCTCCGCATGTGTATGTATCGGCTCTTTCAATTCAAGTATATGCCGTTCTTCCAGTTTCTGCAGATGCGGTATTCCGACGTTAGTGAGGTTCATTGCCCACGCCAGATCATCCATACGGTTCCTCGCCCGCTGTTTCACTTTTTCCAACTCCCGTATTTGCTGTGCAACTGCTTCTTCTTGTTTCTGTAATAGCGTATAAAAGAAATCAGTGTCTCTTCTTTCAAAAACATTCTTGATATCTTTCAATGCAATTCCCATTTCCCGTAAATAATGAATTGTATTCAAATGTTCGAATTGTTCTGTAGAATAATAGCGATAGCCTGTACGTTCATCTACTTCATAAGGTTTGAACAAATCGATGTCATCGTAATACCTCAGCGTTTTCACAGGGATGTTATGTAATTTTGAAATCTCCCCGATCGTAAAGCGTTTATGCATAGTCATTCTCCCCCTTCTACATATGGAAAAGAAGCAAAGGATCAATATCCTCTGCTCCTGAATTTCCCTTATTCCATGCTTGTTTCGATTTCATCGATCATAGCCTGGACGGATTGTAAGCCTCCGCCGGACAGGTACCAGTAATTCGGATCAAGATACACGATCTGATTTTTTTCATACGCTGCGGTTTGTTTGACCACCTCATTCTCCATCATCTGTTTCGCTGCTGGTTCATCTGCTACAACCGCATCTCTGTCAATCACAAACAAATAATCAGGGTTTTGTTCAAGAATGTATTCGAAAGATACTTTTTGCCCATGTGTGGCCACTTCAATGTTTTTGTCAACTGCCTGAACACCAAACGTATCATGGATAATACCAAAACGTGACCCTTCCCCATAGGCGCTCAGTTTCCCACCTGTAGCCAGAACAATCAGACCTTCTGCATCAGATGTGTCCGCCTTAAGATTCTCCACATTTTCTTCGATTGCTGCAAGTTTTTCTTCTGCTTCCTGTTGTTTGTCAAAAATGTTGGCAAGCATCTCTACATTACCTTTAAAAGAATCCATGTAGTTTTCCGCATCCAGTTCCACATAAATAGTCGGTGCAATTTCAGCGAACTCTTCATATAGATCCGATTGACGGCCGGAGATGATGATCAAATCCGGCTCGACTTCATAAATTTCTTCAAAGTCTGGTTCTTTCAAACCGCCAACATGAGCATAATCATCCCCTTCATAGTCGGAAAGATAAGAAGGGAGAGAATCTTTCGGTACCCCAGCTACTTCCACTCCTAGCTCTTGTAGTGTATCGAGTGTTCCAAAGTCGAATACAACCACTTTTTCCGGATTTTTATCTACGGTTGTCTCTCCGAGCTTATGATCGACGGTCACTTGTTCTTCCTCTTGACCATTAGTTTCTTCTGCCTCTCCTTCCGTCCCACATGCTGCCAGCAACAAACTCAATATTAATACCATGAACCAAGCTGTTTTTTTCACTTTATCCACCCTCTTCATGCGAAATATACGCAAATTTTATTTTTATCAATCTGTTGAACAGGAATGTCCATATCATAAACATCGCTTAAACAATCACGGCAGATCATCTCGTCAACAGGCCCCTGTTTACGAACCCGGCCATCTTTCAAGGCAACGATATAATCGGAATAGCAGGAAGCGAAATTGATATCATGAATAACGACGATAACCGTTTTACCCAGTTCATCAACCAGACGCCTCAATACTTTCATTATTTGAACGGAATGCTTCATATCAAGGTTGTTAAGAGGTTCATCAAGCAGAATATAGTCCGTATCCTGAGCAATGACCATTGCTATGAACGCCCGTTGTTTTTGCCCTCCACTCAACTGATCTAAAAACCGGTCCTCGATGTCTTCCAATTCCATATAGGCAATCGCCTCATCCACTTTATTCCAGTCACTTTCCTTCAGACGACCTTTCGAATAAGGGAAGCGGCCAAACGAAACAAGTTCTCTTACTGTGAGCCTCACGGTTAGATGGTTGGACTGTCTAAGAATGGCGAGCTTTTTAGATAACTTCGGCGAATCCCAGTCCTTCACTTCCTGCCCGTCTAAGCGAATCTTTCCTCCGTCATTAGCTAAAAGGCGGCTCATCATGGAAAGCACTGTACTTTTCCCCGCCCCGTTCGGTCCAATCATGGAAGTGATTTTACCTTTCGGAATATCAATGGTCACGTCATCGACCACGTTTTTATCGGCATAACGTTTGCTGACAGAAAATAGTTTCATGACAATCGATTCTCCTTTAATAGTAGATGTATGAAATACACCCCTCCAACAAAATTAATGATGACACTGATTGTCGTTGAAAAGGTAAATACTCGTTCGACCACCCATTGACCACCGACAAGCGCAATGATAGCGATGAATGAGGAGCCTATCATCAAAATGGAATGCTTATACGTCGGCAGAAAATGATAGGCAATATTGACAACTAATAGTCCTAAAAACGTGATCGGCCCGACTAATGCCGTTCCTACGGCAATGAAGATCGTCACTACAATCAACAGTTTTTTCACCACAGAATCGTAAGGGACACCTAAATTCACTGCATGGGATTTACCTAAGGAAAGAACATCTAAATACTTCATATACCTCATCATGTAAAGAAAAGTAATAACCAATACTCCGATGCTTATGTAGAGAAGCTCTGTGTGGACATTGTTGAAACTGGCAAACATCTTGTCCTGGATAAACTGAAACTCATTCGGGTCGATCAAAACTTGCATGAACGTCGTGAGACTTCCAAAAAAAGTCCCCAAAATAATCCCGACAAGCAAAAGCAGATAGATTGGTTGCCCTTCCTTTTTGAAGAGAAAGCGATAGAGAATCAGTGCAAAACCGACCATGAACAAAAGAGACAAGCCGAAATTGAGATATTTGTTCATGAGTGTGATGTGTGTGGAACCGAATATGAAAATGATTCCAGTTTGCAGCAACATATAAAGAGAATCAAAGCCGATCATGCTCGGAGTCAAAATTCTATTATTCGTAATCGTCTGAAACACAAGAGTCGCTAAAGCAATCGCTGTTCCTGTCACAATAATCGCAAGTACCTTCATCGTCCTTCTCGGTAGGACATACTCAGGATTCCTAAGGTCTGTGAATAGAAATAAGCCTGTAAGAATAATAGCAAGGAAGAATAAGATATAAAGTTTAGTACGATGCTGCATAAGCTTTTCTCCTCAACAACAAGTAAATAAATAAGGCGCTCCCGATAACTCCGACCGTCAATCCGATAGGGACTTCATAGGGGTATATAATGACTCGGCCGAGAATATCACAGAATAGAACAAACAATGCACCAAGCAGTGCCGTATGTCCCAAACTGTTCTTTAAGTTGTCGCCTCGATAAATGGATACAATATTCGGAACAATCAACCCAAGAAATGGAATAGCCCCGACAGTCAGCACAACCACAGAAGTCATTAAAGCAACAATGAACAAGCCTATGTAGACAACCTGTTTATGGTTGAGACCGAGGTTTTTCGAAAAATCCTCTCCCATACCCGCTATAGTGAAACGATGGGCGAAGATATAAGCCATGAACACAAGCGGAACACTTATGTATAAAAGCTCGTAATCGCCTTTCAATATCATCGAAAAATCACCTTGCAGCCACGAAGACATACTCTGGATCAAGTCAAATTGATAGGCGAAAAAAGTCGTAATGGAACTGATCACATTTCCAAGCATGATTCCGAGAAGCGGTATGAAGATCGCATCTTTCAGTTTGATTTTGTCCAGAATCTGCATGAAAATCATTGTTCCAGCTAAAGCGAATAGAAAGGATATCATCGTCTGGACCAACGGCGTTGCGGACGAAAAAAAGATCAAGGAAAAAACTATCCCGAGCCTTGCCGAATCAATCGTCCCAGCTGTTGTCGGGGATACAAACTTGTTACGGCTTAACTGCTGCATGATCAATCCACCTATCGCCATACTTACCCCGGCAATCAATATGCTCATCAGACGAGGGAAACGACTGATCCAAAATACGTGCCACTGGTGCTCGTTCCAGTGATGAATCTCTGTAATAGGGAGTTTCGACACCCCGATAAAGAGTGACAGCACTGAAAATACTATTAACAATAAAAATAAATACCTTCTCTTCATAACCAGCTCTTCCTAACTACCATCAATTGATATTGATTCTCATTATCTATTACAAATCATACTATAAACGCTCCAGTAAGTGGAAGGTCAATACATCTTTTTATAAAATTTCTGTATTTTGGCTGTTTTTCCTTTTATGGGCCTGATGATCATCCCTGGTGGACATTTCCTCCCTCTTTACACAGAATCCACTTAATTTATCGCTAGTTCACAACCATTAAAGGAGTAAATGATCAAAGGCGGGGTACTATCCTGTGAGATAAAAAGTGATGGGCCATTTAGTAACAAATTGGACAATAAAAAAAGCCAGGAAAAGAGCTCTCACTCTCTTCCTGGCTGTCACCTTACGCGATGACCATCTTTTTCGGGTTGGCTAGCTTTTGAACCAGTGGTAACCGGGAAAGATCCATGTTCCCACCACTCAGGACAACGCCGCATTGCTCATTTTCAAACGTATCACATGTGCTTAAAAGGCCAGCGAGCGCAGTAGCTCCAGCTCCTTCCACCAATGTTTTTTCCCGTTCAAGCAACATAAGCATCGCCTCAGCGATTTCATGCTCTTCCACAGTAATCACCTGATCCACATATTTCTGGATACACGTATAGGTCAGTTTCCCTCTTTCCTTCACAGCAATCCCGTCAGCAATCGTTGAGACGGATGTCAGTTTTTCAGGACCTTTTTTATAGAGTGCATTATACATCGACGGCGCTTTTGCCGACTGAACACCGATGACTTTAATGTCTGGTTTCAGTTGTTTGGCAGCGAAAGCAACACCAGAGATCAGGCCGCCTCCACCGATCGGCACGAATAGACGTTCTAAATCCGGTTGTTGTTGCAGCATTTCAACAGCAACGGTCGCCTGACCTGCCATCACGTCATAATCGTCGAACGGATGAAGGAAAGTAGCTCCCGCTTGTTGCTGTTCCAGAACCGCTGCCTGATAAGCTTCCTGGAACGATTCACCAGTAAGGACAACTTTCGCCCCATACCCCTCGGTTGCTTCTACTTTTGCTCGAGGTGTTCCTTCAGGCATGAAGATTTGCGCCTGAATGCCCCGTTTCGATGCTGCGAGAGCCACTCCCTGGGCGTGATTTCCGGCAGAAGCGGCAATGACGCCGCGCGATGCTTCTTCCTCTGTTAAACAAGCGACTTTGTAAGAAGCCCCACGCACTTTGAAAGCTCCTGTTTTCTGCTGATTCTCCATCTTCAAGTAAACGTGCTGTCCAGTCTTTTCATTGAAGGTTTTCGATGTTTGCAGTGGTGTACGGTGCACCACCTCTTGCAACTGTTCCTGTGCATCCATTACTTTTGCTAGCGTTAAGAAATCCCCAACGTCTTCACTCCTTTGTTTTGTTTTTCGTACTGGTCGATTTTGTCTTCATACGTCAATGTGACAGCAATTTCATCCCAGCCGTTCAACAACATCTCTTTGTGATACGACTGGATATCGAAGAACACTTCAATATCGCTGCCATCAAAAATGACTTGTCGCTCCAAATCGACCTCCACTTCATACTTCTCCTTGCTCGCCTTTTCCATCAGCTGATCAACAACCGTCTTCGGCAACTGAATGGGTAAAATACCATTTTTGAAGCAGTTGTTGTAAAAAATGTCGGCGAAACTCGGTGCGATGACAACTCTGAAACCATAGTCCTGGATCGCCCAAGGTGCGTGTTCCCGTGAGGAACCACACCCGAAGTTTTCTCCGCCGACAAGAATGGAAGCCCCATCATACTTTGAGTCGTTCAATGAAAAATCTTCCCGTGGAGTTCCATCATCGTAGAAACGCCAGTTGTAAAAAAGGAACTGGCCGAATCCTTGACGTTCTATCCGTTTCAAAAATTGTTTAGGAATGATCTGGTCGGTATCGACATTTTCTCGATCCAATGGGTAGACCAGACCTTTATGTTGTTTGATCGGTTCCATCGGCTCAACCTCCTACGGTAATGGCGTATTTTCTGACATCGACAAAGTGACCTTCCAAAGCAGCTGCTGCCGCCATCTCTGGACTGACGAGATGGGTACGGGCTCCATTCCCCTGGCGCCCCTCGAAATTCCGGTTGGACGTGGAAGCACAACGTTCGCCTGGTGGGACGATGTCGTCGTTCATTGCGAGACACATGCTGCATCCGGCCTCACGCCATTCAAAGCCTGCCGTTATAAAAATGGTGTCCAGTCCTTCCGCTTCCGCTGCATCTTTTACAGATTTGGAACCTGGAACGACGAGCGCTCTCACACCTTCATGGACACGGCCACCGCGTACGATTTCTGCCGCTTTACGAAGATCGCTCAATCTTGAATTCGTACAAGAACCTATAAACACATGCTCCACAGGAATCGACTCAATACTCTGGTTCGGTTCCAAGCCCATGTATTCAATTGCTCTTTCGATACCATCTCGATCATTGTCAGCTTCTTTCGGATCCGGCACACGGCCACCGACAGGTACACATTGAGCTGGATTCGTTCCCCAGGTAACTTGTGGTTCGATTTCATCTGCGTGGATACTCAGTGTTTGATCGTATTCAGCTCCTTCATCAGAAGCAAGGGCCAACCACTCTTCAGCGACTTCATCAAATGCTTCACCTTCGGGAACATAGCGTTTACCTTTCAAATAATCAACCGTCGTGGCATCAGGGCTGATCAACCCGGCTCTGGCACCCGCTTCGATCGACATATTACAAACCGTCATCCGCTCTTCCATGGAGAGGTTGCGAACCGCTTCACCTGTATACTCGATGACATACCCGGTACCGAAGCGGACGCCATACTTACCGATAATCGCTAGAATTAAATCTTTGGCTGTGACCCCTGTTCCCAGTAGACCATCTACTTTTATTTGCAATGTCTTTGGACGGGACTGCCACAAAGATTGTGTCGCAAGCACATGCTCCACTTCACTTGTACCAATTCCAAAAGCCAAGGCTCCGAATGCACCGTGTGTGGAAGTATGACTGTCCCCACAGACAATGGTTTTTCCTGGTTGGGTCAACCCAAGCTCCGGACCGATGACATGGACAATTCCCTGATCCGGGTGGTTGATATCCGCCAGACGAACACCGAACTCTTCACAATTAGCCTCTAATGTCTCCATTTGCTTTTTTGAGACCGCATCTTTGATGACATTTCTGTGGATTGTCGGTACGTTATGGTCCATCGTAGCAAAAGTCCGATCTGGACGCCTTACTTTCCTACCACTCATCCGCAACCCTTCGAACGCCTGGGGAGAGGTCACCTCATGAATCAGATGCAAGTCGATATAGAGGAGATTCGGCTTCCCTTCTTCTTCATGGACGACATGCTGATCCCAAATTTTTTCGACAATCGTTTTTGGTTGACTCATTCCGTTCCGCTCCCTTCTGATATTAGTAAAAGAAGAAGGAAAGGCACTCCCCTTACCCTTGAGAGAGCCAATGCCTTTCTTTCTTACCTGCTTTCCTTACTCACACGTAACAACGCATGATATTTTCTGTTGTATCACTTGTACTGATTTGATCGACGACTCTTCTTGCAAGCTCACTTCCACTTACGACAGTACCTCCGACGAGATCGATGTCTGCGGTATGATATCCTTCATCCAGAACTTCCTGTACGGCCGCTTCCAATTGTTCTGCTTCCTCTTCCATGCCGAACGAGTGCTTCAGCATCATCGCGACCGATAGAATGCTAGCTAACGGGTTAGCTTTATCCTGGCCAGCTATATCAGGAGCTGATCCATGGACCGGTTCATACAAACCGACGCCTCTTTCGTTCAAACTCGCTGATGGAAGCATCCCGAGAGATCCAGTCAACACGGAGGCTTCATCACTTAAAATATCGCCGAACATGTTTTCTGTGACGATTACATCAAAGTAAGCTGGGTTTGTGACGAGCTTCATCGCTGCTGCATCAACAAGCATATGCTCCACAGTAACGTCTGGATACTGGTGTTTCTTTTCTTCCACAACCTCACGCCACAGACGGCTCGATTCCAGTACGTTGGCTTTATCGACGGAAGTGACATGCTTCCTTCTGACTTGGGCACTTTGGAAAGCCTGATCAACGATTCTCTCTATCTCACTTCTCTCATAAGCCAGTGTATCTACGACTGTTTTTCCGTTATTACGGCGTTCACGAGGTTCACCGAAGTATAATCCTCCCGTTAACTCCCGGACGATCAATAGATCGCTTGCGGCAACGACTTCCTGTTTTAAAGGTGATGCATGGAGCAACTGCTGGAACGCTTTGACCGGACGGAGGTTCGCAAACAAACCAAGCTGTTTACGGATGCCGAGCAGCCCTTTTTCCGGTCGCATATGACCTGGAAGCTGATCCCATTTCGGCCCTCCGACTGCTCCAAGAAAAATGGCATCCGCTTTTTTGGCTGCTTTTACGGTATCTTCCGGGAGCGGTGTTTCATGGTGATCGATGGCCGCTCCCCCGATGTCATGACTTTCAAATGTGAATGAATGATGATATCTGTCCGCAATTGCCTGCAAAACGTTTTTCGCAGCTTTCGTCACTTCTGGACCGATTCCATCCCCTGGCAAAAGAACGATATGTTTCTCCATGTACATCCCCCTTAAGTTATACTTGCACTTTTTGAAAAGCTTCCTGTTTACTCTTGTAAAGCGTACGATTGACGGCATTTAAGAACGCGTGGGCAGATGCTTCCAGAACATCTTGAGCAGAACCACGACCAGAGGCTTTCACTCCATCGACTGTGAGCTGGACGTGCACTTCAGCCAGCGCATCGCGGCCTTTACCAATCGAACTCAATTGATAGTCCTGGAGGTGAACATCTGCTTCGATCAAATCATCTAATGTATTATAAATCGCCTCGACGCTTCCTTCGCCAGTATTCGCTTTTTCCACTTCTTCCCCGTCCGGACGAGTAAGCAGTATCGTTGCAGTTGGACGGTTAATGCTTCCATATTGAACTTGAAATGCTTTCAACTCGTATTTAGCCTGATCTTCATTTTCTGTCTGTGTATCAGTCAAAATCGCAAACAAGTCATCATCTGTGACTTCCTTTTTCTTACCTGTCAACGTCTTGAAAGATTCAAATGCTTCTTTCAATTTATTTTCATTAAGAGCAAAGCCAAGCTCTTCGGATTTCTGTTTGAACGCATGTCGCCCTGAATGTTTTCCCAACACCATACGGTTGGAGTCGATGCCTACCATCGCTGGAGTGATAATTTCGTAGGTAGTAGATTCCTTCAACATGCCATCCTGGTGAATACCAGATTCATGGGCAAAAGCATTTCTCCCAACAACGGCTTTGTTACCTGGAACTTGCATCCCTGTCAAGCGGCTTACAAGATCACTTGTACGTTTGATTTCCTTCAATACCAGACCTGTTTCATAGTCAAAACGATCTTGGCGGATTTTCAAAGCTACCGCAATTTCTTCAAGGGCTGCGTTTCCAGCACGTTCCCCGATTCCATTGATTGTACCTTCAATTTGACGCGCTCCATTTTCAATAGCAGCAAGCGAGTTGGAGACTGCCATTCCCAAGTCATCATGGTTATGAGTCGACAGAATCGCCTTGTCGATGTTCGGTACATTTTCCCGTACATAACGGAATAGACGTCCGATTTCATCTGGGGTTGTAAACCCGACCGTATCTGGAAGGTTGATCACACTTGCTCCCGCATCGATCACTTTTTCAATGATATGAACAAGAAAATCTTTATCGGAACGCAATGCGTCTTCTGCAGAAAATTGAACATGTGGAAATTTTTCTTTCGCATAAGCGACCATTTCAACCGCTTTTTCGACAACCTCATCTGGCGTCTTCTTCAACTTATGCGTCATGTGGATCGGAGAAGTTGCGATGAATACATGCAACCTCGGCTCCGCTCCACCTTTTAAAGCTTCCCATGCAATATCAATGTCACGCTTGTTCGCTCTCGCTAACCCTGTCACCGAACAACCACGGACGGTATCTGCGATCTCTTTCACCGCTTCGAAATCGGCTTGAGAGGAAGCGGGAAAGCCCGCCTCCATGATATCTACACCTAAACGTTCCAGCTGTTTGGCAATTTCAACTTTTTCTAAGCGATCCAAATTGACGCCAGCGGACTGTTCTCCGTCTCTAAGGGTTGTGTCGAAAACATTAACGTGAGCCATGGGAAACCACATCCTTTTCTTTGGATTGGGACTTCTTAACAAACGGCATTAGTTCGCGGAGCTCTCTACCCACCTTCTCGATTTGATGATTGTTTTCGCGAGCATTGATGGCGTTGAACTCAGGACGATTCACCTGATTTTCAAGGACCCAGCCTTTAGCGAACTTCCCTGTTTGGATATCTGTAAGAACATCCTTCATGCGAGCTTTGGTACTTTCATCAATAACGCGTGGTCCGGAAACAAAGTCACCCCACTGTGCTGTATCAGAGATAGAATAACGCATTCCTTCTAGACCACCTTCATACATCAGGTCAACGATCAGCTTCAACTCGTGCATACACTCAAAGTACGCAACTTCTGGCTGATAACCCGCTTCTGTCAGCGTTTCGAACCCAGCTTTGACAAGGCTTGAAAGCCCACCACATAGGACCGCTTGCTCTCCGAATAGATCTGTTTCTGTTTCTTCCTGGAAAGAGGTTTCCAATACTCCTGCACGGCCACCGCCAATTCCTTTGGCATAGGCAAGAGCGATGTCCTTCGCTTCTCCTGTCACATCTTGCTCGACACCGATTAGTGCTGGTACGCCTGCACCTTCTTCAAATGTACGGCGAACAAGATGACCAGGTCCTTTAGGTGCAACAAGGAAGACATCAACGTCAGATGGAGGAACCACCTGGTTAAAGTGAACATTGAATCCGTGAGCAAATGCCAGGGCGGCACCAGCTTTCAAATTCGGTTTGATTGACTCTTCATATACTTTTGGCTGATACTCATCTGGAAGTAGAACCATGACGACATCCGCATCAGCCACTGCTTCAGCGACCGTTTTTACTTCGAGACCATCCTGTTCGGCTTTATCCCAGGACTTTCCTTTACGAAGACCAACAACGACGTTATGACCGCTTTCCTTCAAGTTTTGAGCGTGAGCATGGCCTTGTGAACCGTAACCTACGACTGCGACCTTTTTATTTTTTAGTACCTCATCTTGGATATCATTGTGATAGTATACGTGTGCCATTTTTTCATCCATCCTTTTCAAAAGTTATTTTAGTAGAGAGTAAGATTTGAATTCTGCCACTTGCGGTTGATGACCGCGGGTGAAAGCTGTCAGCCCTGTTCTGGCAAGTTCTTTTATGCCATATGGCCTCAACAGGTCGATGAGCGCATCGACTTTGTCAGATTTTCCAGTGACTTGAACTGTGACACTTTCTTTACTGACATCAATGATCGATGCCCGGAATGGTTCGATTATCCCTTGAATTTCACTACGGATTTGCGGGTTACTAATCACTTTCACCATCGCAAGTTCACGAGCAACAATCGCTTTGTCTGTAATATCTGATACTTTCAAGACATCAATTTGTTTATTCAGCTGCTTTGTAAGCTGCTCGAGCTTTCGATCATCTTCCACATCCACGACGAATGTCATTTTTGATACACCGTCTGTTTCTGTACGACCGACAGAAATACTTTCAATGTTGAATTGCCTTTTGGCGAGTAAACCTGTTACCCTGTTCAGCACCCCGCTTCGATTATGAACGGTTGCTGTCACGATTCGCTTCATCGTTTCACCCCAATCATTTCATGAAGTCCTTTACCAGGTGCAATCATTGGATAGACATTTTCTTTTTGCAGGACTCGGCAATCGATAACGGCTGGTTGATCATCTGCAAGCACTTTAGGCAAAACTTGCAAAAGCTCTTCCTGTGTTTCAATCTTATATCCCGGAACTTGATAGCTTTCTGCAAGTTTCACAAAATCAGGCTGCACATCGATGATGGATTCTGAGTAGCGCTCACTGTAAAATTTCTCTTGCCACTGCCTCACCATTCCTAGTGCCTGGTTGTTGACGATCAATACTTTGACTGGAAGTTTCCGTTCTTGTAATACAGAAAGCTCTTGCAAAGTCATCTGAAATCCACCGTCACCGACGACCGCCACACAAGTGGAGTCCATATCTGCGAGTTGGGCACCGATAGCTGCAGGGAATCCATATCCCATTGTTCCAAGTCCGCCGGATGTCACCCAGCGGTTCGGCCTATCGAAATGATAGTATTGAGCTGCCCACATTTGGTGTTGCCCGACATCTGTTGTCACGACCGCTTCCCCGTCCGTATATTGATATACTTTCTGCATCAACCATTGAGGGACAATCGCTTCTTCAGGTAAATCGTGCCACAAGGGATAATCGACTTTGTTTTGGCTGATTGCTTCCATCCAACCTTTATGCTGCAGCCCCTTCACTGGTTTTGTATTCAAAGCCTCAAGCGCTGCTTTCGCATCCGATACAATCGGAATCTGAGTCGGGATGTTTTTCCCGATCTCTGCTGGGTCGATATCCACATGAGCGACTGTTGCATTCGGAGCAAAATGCTTTAAGTTTCCTGTCAGGCGATCATCAAAACGGGAACCAATGTTAATTAGCAAGTCACATTCATATAGGGCCATATTGGCAGAATACGTTCCATGCATTCCAGCCATCCCCAGGGAAAGATCACAACTTCCTGGATAACTTCCCAAACCAAGAAGCGTAGTTGTAACAGGTAACTGATAGTTTTGCACGAATGTTTTCAACTGTTCCGAAGCTTCTGCATGAATAACCCCTGCTCCTGCTAAGACAACCGGTTTTTTCGCTACTATTAAAGCATCATGCAATTTACTTATTTGAAGTGGGTTCGGCTTTAAGTTCGGTTGATAGCCAGGCAAATGAAATTCATGATTCACTTGTTTTTCATAAACGGTTGAACTGATATCTTTCGGTATATCGACGACTACCGGCCCAGGACGTCCTGTCGTTGCGATATGGAATGCTTCATTGACAATACGAGGCAAGTCCTCGATATCCTGTACTTGATAATTGTGTTTAGTGATTGGCGTCGTAATTCCCATGATGTCTGACTCCTGGAAAGCATCTGTACCGATAACACCTTTAGCAACCTGACCCGTAAAAACAACCAGCGGAATCGAATCCATCATCGCATCGGCAATGCCTGTCACTAGGTTTGTTGCGCCAGGACCAGACGTTCCGATAACAACCCCTGCCTTCCCGGACACACGGGCATATCCTTCTGCTGCATGAATCGCTCCTTGTTCATGCCGTGGAAGAATGTGATCAAAGCTTCCCTCTGCGCGGTAGAGCGCATCATAAATCGGTAAAACAGCTCCTCCTGGATATCCGAATAACGTTTCGACACCCTGACCGATCAATGCTTCCACGAGCAAATCGGCTCCTGTTTTTGTTGCGGTTTGTTGTTCCGCACTTGCCTGTGCTTTCATTTTTTCATCCCTCCTGTGTGGAAATATCTTTTATGAAAAGCGGTACATGACTCGCTGTGACACATTATGTCTAAGAGAGAATGGACGTAAGCCATCAAAAGAAGAGGCGCTTTTGCTAAACATGGACACCCGAGGCTTCCAATTCAAACCTCCAGATTATCGAACAAAAAAGAGACCTTCTTCCTCCTCAGATTCCTACAACGCAACAGTGTCGTAAGAATGTGAGGGGTGAAAAGGTCTCTCTTTACTTCCACGGTACCACCCTCATTCGTGAAGCTCTAAAAAGCTTCACCTTATGGAGTTCCTAATGAACCCCTTTTGATAACAGGTGCGGTGAAACACCTGGTCCCGCCTACTTGCAAACGTTCAGCGTGGACACTCAAGGATGATGTCAGAATAAGATGTATTTCCGGGCTTCCAGCAACCCCGGCTCTCTGGGAATACATTCACTTATTCCTTTATTCCTATCATCGTGTTCGGTAATATTCAGTTATCAATTTCAATAGTCTCTGATTGCTGTACTTCAGCTCACGTTAGCTTGATCTTCGCTATACACTTTGTATCCGTCTGTCGTTGTCACTTTTCTGAACTCTGAAAGCAGATGGTTTGTAACAACACCTGGTTTTCCATCACCCACTACTCGTTGATCGACTTCCACAACGGCAATGACTTCAGCCGCCGTACCTGTTAAAAATACCTCATCAGCGACATATACATCATGGCGTGTGAACGGTTGCTCTTTGATTTTGTATCCCTTCTCCTCAGCTAAATCAATGATTGCATTTCGGGTGATTCCTTCTAAAGCACCTAAATACGTAGGTGGTGTAAGGATCGTGCCGTTTTTCACAATGAAAATATTATCAGCAGACCCCTCTGTTACATATCCTTGATCATTGAGCATTAGAGCTTCATCAACGCCAGCCTGATTGGCTTCCAATTTAACGAGAATGTTATTTAAGTAGTTTAATGATTTCACTTGTGGGGGTAATACATCTGGACGATTCCGTCGGCTTGAAACAGATGCAAGCCGGACCCCACGTTCATATAACTCTTTCGGGAACAAAGCGAGCGCTTCAGCAATGACAACCAAGCGTGGATTTGCGCAACTGGATGGATCAAGACCCAGGTTACCGGAGCCTCTGGATACAACGACACGAATGTACGCTGTTTCCAACTGGTTGCGGCGGACCGTTTCCGCAATAATCTCTTCGAGGTCCTCCTTGCTATATGGAATCTGTAACATGATCGACTTCGCTGAATCGTAGAGTCGATTTAAGTGTTCATCGAGCTTGAAAATGTTGCCTTCATAAACACGAATTCCTTCGAACACCCCATCTCCATATAAGAAACCATGATCATAAACGGAAACGACGGCTTCTTCTTTCTTTACATATTCGCCGCTCATATAAATCCATTGGCTGCTCACTCTCAGCACTCCTTTCTTTTATAGTTTAATGTTTGAAATAGTAAAAGAATGTGTAAAAAATGTGGACCCTATTGGTAAGTGTATTTCTTACATTGTCAGGGTCCCATACAGGTCTTTCCACATGAACCAACCGGTCGATTGTTTGCGATCGATGTGGTTGATTGAGGACTACTTTAAACCCATTTTGAGGGAAGGTCAACAGGTTTTTAGTAAATTTTCTGAACACTCGGATTATTCATTAAATATGTGAAGCGCTTACACGCTTGGGACACTTGCACTTCAACGTTTTACCACCCTTTCTTTTTTTCTTTTTTATCTTAGATGAAGGGTGATTCAGATAAAAATAAGCAGAGAAATATGCTCGTTTATATTCGGTGGCAGATGAATAGCAACTTGAACCGGAAACACAGATTTTTCCGAATAGCCATTCGCCCTGCCACAAAAGCTTGGACTATCATAGTTTGTCATATAGGACTTGAAAAGGTGGTGAAAGATATGGGCTGGTATGGTGGCTGCGGTTACGGCGGCGGTTATGGCGGCGGTAATTACGGAGGTAGCACTTTCGTTTTGATCGTTGTTTTGTTCATCCTATTGATTATTGTAGGAGCTTCTTTCTACAACTAATTTGATCGTTCACGGGAAAATAACTAGTACCTGTCATTAAGGTATTCACACCCGGACAAAGTGTTGAAGATAAGGACGCGATAAAGAGCGATCCAATTAAAAGAACCAGAGGTTTTCCATACCTTCTGGTTCATTGTTTTTTATCTTTGCAATATAAAGAATTTTAACGTGTTATTGTTTTTCTGAAATAGGATTAGTTATAATAATGGCGAGACATATCCTCTACGATATTTATCTGTAGTATGTCTCCCTCTTTCATTACCAGAGCAGCCTTACTACTGCTCTGGTTTTTTTATGTTCGTTATTCCAATATAACATTATCCTTCCGATTTGAACCTTCACAAACAACTTTATCGCAAGGGCCACCATTAAGGATTTTTCATCCCTCTGTCTTGCAAGCTACCGCAATACATCGAGGACACTGATGAAATATTTTCTACATAGGATTCAACAGTGATTGACCTTTTCTTAAAACAAAAAAGAAGCCAGAGCTCAACTCTGACTTTTCCAAATTCATCCTTTTAAAGCTGTCTCTCTTTGATACTCCAAGTTGATATAAATTTGCTGCAATTCCGGTAAAGTCATTTCATTTGTCCTTTTTCCGAAACTATCTTCTGTGTACCCTAAGTCCTTTAATTGATCGATCAGAAAATACCTATTGTGACAAATACCTTCGGGCGGATGAATAGACACCAGCATTTAATCAACTCCTGAACAAAGATTATAATATATTAATTCTTTCTACTCTCTTACCCCATTTCCCTCTTTTTTAAATCAAATTGTCGTTAATTAAAGGTTCCTGCATAATAAAAAAACACCCAGCATTATCATAACTGGGCGATTTTATCTATCCTTTATATGGTCCCGAAGAATTTCTCGGCTTTTTCTAAGTAAGGCTCTTCTTCAGGCATAAGTTCATATTCTTCCACAATGGCGTCTACCGGGCAAACGGAAACACAAGCTCCACAATCGATACACAGATCAGGGTTGATAAGAAACTGATCTTCCCCTTTTTCAATGCAATCAACAGGACAGACATCCACACATTCGCCTGCCTGTTCGCCTTTACAAGGTTGTGTAATGACAAATGCCATATGTATCTCTCCCTATCATTTAATAATACTAGTGTCTCGAAAAAACACCTGTTTTGTCAATATTTCATCCTCTGCGTTCCTAGCTGACACAAAACGGAATATGGGTCGTTTCGTTGAAAGTATGGATGAATTTTTATTAAATACCATAGATACATAACGAAACTTGTTTAATCGCTCGTTTGTCAATAAACTTTCAGGCTAGTAAAATAGGAACACTATAGATTTCACCCTATACTTTCCCGCACGATTTATTTTCTTCCCCCCTTTTAAACATCACCTTAGATTAAGGAGGAATGTGCATGGAATCCCGATTCAGACGTTTCTTTTTTTTATTTACCCTCCTATTTTTCTTTCTTGTAGGTTGTACTACAGAAGATAGAGTAAATGAGGAAATAGAAACAAAAGAACAGACAGAGGAACATCAGGAAACAGATCAGCAAGAACATGAAATGGAAAAAAGCGAAGCTCCTTCAGAAGTAGAGGCTTCTAAAGGTGATAATCCTACAGAGCAAGAAAAAGTAAGAGCAAAAGTCACGAATGTGGTGGATGGGGATACTATTGATATCCAGTTGAAAGGAAAAGAAGAACGTGTACGTCTTCTACTTGTCGATACTCCTGAGACGATTCATCCATCTAAGCCTGTACAACCGTTCGGACCTGAGGCAAGTAACTATGCAAAAGAGGTCCTGCTAGATGAAGAGGTGCGGGTGGAATATGATGGACCGAAACGCGACCATTATGATCGTATCCTTGCCTATATATGGGTCGATGGTAAAAACTTCAACCAACAACTACTAGAAAAAGGACTTGCTCGTTATGCTTATGTTTATGATCCTCCTTACACGCACGCAGAGGCTATGTCGGAGGCAGAATCTCGTGCGAAGCAACAGGATAAAGGGATATGGAGCATAGATGGGTATGTGACGGATGGTGGTTTTTCCACAGAAGAAAAAGAAAAAAGAGATTCTTCTTATAAGGGGGATTTACCTTTTAATCCAGATGGACCTGATCGTGATTGTGGTGATTTCACCACCCAAGAGGGAGCACAGGAATTTTATGAAGCTGCCGGGGGGCCAGGTGTAGATCCTCATAGGCTTGATGGGAATGACGATGATGGCCTTGTATGTGAAAGCCTCCCATAGAAAAAGAGAGACTCGGACAAAACTTCGCTTGACCAAAAAACGCGTAAAATCAGGATTTTTAAATCTGATTTTACGCGTTTTTATATCGTATTTTAACAGGATGACAATACTTTCATACTTATTTCTCAGCCTCTTTTTCTATCTATAAATCAGGTTGTAAAAGAAATGCAACAATCAATAATCTCAATTTTCGCAATATTATTGTAATATGCTGAAAAACAAGGTAGTGTAAATATAAGGAACTTTTTGATTTAAATGGATGAACTTGTTTGAATCAAAAAGACATACAAAATTAAAAAATATAGGGGGTAAGGGTATGAAGAAATTTTCATGGTTTTTCATCATCTTGCTTATTTCTGTCAGTATGATCCTTAGCGCTTGTGGCGAGAGTGGGACAAGCGGTTCATCAGATGGAGACAATGGAAGCGATGATGCGGAAGAAATGACCAATCTGACTATGGGAACTGGTAGTGTTGGTGGTGTCTATTACCCACTTGGTGGAGAGATGGCCAACCTTTTTAAAGACAACATTGATGTAGAAGGTTTCGATGCCAGCTCCGTAGAATCCGGAGCTTCCGTGGAAAACATTGCTAAAATTCAATCTGGAGATTTTCAATTAGGGATAGCGCAAAATACAACGATGATCAATGCTGTGGAAGGAACAGGTGAATTCGAAGGGAAAGATGTCGGTAATGTTGGGGTTATCGGTTCCCTTTATCCGGAAGCCCTCCAAGTTGTTACTCTTGAATCTACTGGAATTGAATCAATCGAAGACCTGGAAGGGAAAAAAGTTGCTGTTGGTCCACCTGGAGGAGCAACACGTGAAGCAGCGGAAATGGTTCTCGCTGCCTATGGAATAGAAGAAGGGGATTATGAAGCTTTTGAAGAAGGGTTTGGCGACGCAAAAAGTAAACTTCAGAACAACACGATCGACGCTTCCTTTGCTGTGGTAGGTGTCCCATCTTCTACCACAGATGAATTAGCTGCTGCTACAAATGAAGTCAAATTCCTAAATATTGAGGGCGATGCTCTAGATGAGGTCGTAGCAAACAGTCAATACGAAGCGTATACGGTAGAACCCGGGACCTATGAATGGCAAGAGGAACCTGTCGAAACTATCACGGCTATGGCTCTTCTTTTAGGCTCTACTAGTCAAGTGAGTGAAGACCTGGCTTATGAAATGACCAAAACACTATTTGAAAGCTCTGGTGACATGTCCATTACACAAGCGAAGTTGATTACAAAAGACAGTGCATTGACTGGAGCTCAAGACCTTCCACTTCACCCTGGTGCAGAGAGATACTTTGAAGAGGAAGGACTCCTCGAATAAAGGGACGATTATCGGAACCGGGCATAGTTTTTGTCCGGTTCTTTCCTCTGATAACAAAAAAGGAATGGAGGTAAGAATAGTGGCGACAACTCAGAATAACCAAGAAATTGATAAACGAGAGCTTATGGAAAAATATGATAAAGAAAGTTCCTTCCGTACCAATTTAGGTCCATGGGGATGGTTGACTCTGGCTCTTGGAAGCGCACTCACAATTTTCCAATTATATACAGCTTATCGCGGAGCATATGTTTCCTTGATCCAGGGAGCAATCCACCTCGGTGCAGCCTTGTGTTTAGTATATCTCCTTTATCCGCTTAAACCTTCCTGGGCAAAAAAACGCGGCATTCCCTTGTATGATGTTGTTTTAGCAGCTTTAGCTCTCTATACTAATTTTTACATCATTCAAAACTACGATCGATTGATTAATGAAGCAATTATCTTCGGATTCACTTATATGGATCAGTTCGTGGCAACAGCAGGGATTTTGTTGTTATTAGAAGCAACAAGGCGTGTTGTCGGTTTACCGATTGTCATAATTGCTATTTTAGCCCTGCTTTACGGGTTGCTCGGAAATTTCATCCCAGTCATCGGACATGCCGGATACGACTGGCCAACTTTAGCAACGAAGATGTTTTTCAGTTCAAGTGCTATATTTGGGATACCCATCCAAATCTCCTCTACTTATATTTTCTTATTTCTCTTTTTCGGTGTCATATTGGTACAAACCAATATCGGTCAATTTTTTAATGATCTTGCACTCCGCTTGACTGGCCGGTATACAGGGGGAACAGCCAAAGCAGCTGTTGCAGCGAGTGGATTACAGGGGATGGTAAGCGGAAGTTCTGTAGCAAACACTGTCGGTTCCGGATCTTTTACGATCCCAATGATGAAAAATGCAGGTTTTAAACCTCACTTCGCGGCCGCTTCTGAGGCTTCTGCATCCACTGGTGGTCAGCTTATGCCACCGATCATGGGTGCTGCTGCCTTCATCATGGCTTCTTATACTGGAATACCATATAACGAGATCATTATCATTGCTATCATACCTGCTCTCCTATATTTTTCTGGAGTTTTCTTAGGTACTCACTTTGAAGCACGGAAACAAAACATACGCGGGTTGACTAAAGAAGAACTTCCGAAAACGAATAATTTATTGAAGCGTTTGGATTTATTTCTTCCGCTCGTTATTATTATAGGCTTTTTACTTGACGGTCGAACGCCAACCTATGCGGCTTTATTCGCAATCGTCACGGCCTTTGTCATCAGCTTTTTTCGAAAAGATACCCGGATGTCCTTTAAAGGAATCATTAAATTGCTCGAGGAAGGGGCTCGAGTCGCTCTTCCTGTTATCGCAGCCTGTGCAACGGCAGGTATTATAGCAGGCACAGTCACGACCACAGGTCTAGGACCTAAGATTGCAGGAGGGATCATTGATTTAGCACAGGGGCAATTTTTCCTTGTCATGTTTTTCACTATGATTGCCTGTATCATACTTGGCATGGGATTGCCGACGACAGCCAATTATGTCGTCACTGCTACGATGGCTGCGCCTGCTTTGTTAGCTTTTGATGTACCAGTCATCGCTGTTCATATGTTCGTCTTCTATTTCGGCATTGTAGCGGATATCACCCCACCTGTTTGTCTGGCAGCTTATGCAGGGGCAGGTATAGCAGGAGCCAATCCAATGAAAACCGGTGTGACTGCTGTTAAATTAGCTATCGCTGCTTTCATCATCCCATATATATTTGTTACCAACCCTCTGTTACTACTTCAAGGAGATGCCAACGCAGGTAATGTATCCATTAGTGTTATTACAGCCTTATTAGGGATGGCAGCTATTAGCGCCGCGTTAATCGGATATTATGTCACTAACCTCCATTGGTTTGAGCGAGTAATTCTGATTACAGGTGGACTTTTACTTGTATATCCGAATCTGATTATTTCTCTGCTCGGTTTAGGCGTATTCAGTGTAATTACATTCCTTCAATATATTAAAAACAAGAAAGACAGTTCAGAAAAACAAGAAGCTGTGTCCTAATGTCCAGAAAACTGAGGAAGTAAAAAGCCAGACCCCTTTGTAAGGAGCGTCTGGCTTTTTAGGTTCTTATGCTAATCAAAGTTTCTTTGTAAGTTTCTCTCCTGATTCGTTTATCAGTATTGCTGCAATAATTAACAGGACCCCTATCCATTGTATGAAAGAAACAGATTCAGAAAGGATCAACATAGCGGAAACAATAGCTACCGGCAGTTCAACCGAACTCAACACATTTGCAAGTCGGCCCGAGATCAGTGGAGCCCCGCCAGCAAAAAACAAAGGTGGAATGATAGCTCCTACAAGAGCGACCCCAGCACCTATCGTCCACAGTTGCCCATCCAGTACAGGAAGCGTAGAAAGATCCTGGACAAAAATGATCAGGATAATGATGAGAGAGCCTGTAACCATCAACGTACTCCGCAAAATTGGATGAGTCTTTGTAGCTACCTGTCCACTAAAAAAGACAAAGGCTGCATACGAAAATCCAGATAAAATCCCTAACAAGAGCCCCATAGGAGGAAATTCAAAAAAGCCACCACTCATAATGTCAGAAGCAAGTACGACTCCCGCTAAGGTTACGAATAAAGAGAGGAAATTAATGATTGTCGGTTTTATTTTCGTAAAAAACCATTCATATATCATACCAATCCACACAAATTGAAATAAGAGGATAATAGCAAGAGATGCAGGTAAAAATTGCATGGCACCGTAGTAGAAAACACTTGTCAGACCTACTGATGTCCCTGTCCCCATCACCTTCCATACATCTTTTCTGGAGAGGCCTCTCATAGACAGCTGCTTAAATAAGCTTAATGCTAGTAATACAATAAAAGCGAAAATCATTTGGATAATATTTATTTCTCCTAAAGAATAGCCTTGTCGAAATCCTGTTTTTACAAAAATCGGAGTAAGACCAAAACTTGCGGCTCCGATTAAAACAAGAATAATCCCTTTTATTTTCATTTAATCCCCCCTACACCTGCACATACAAGTCAGTGGGCATGGGTTGCTTTCCACGGACGACATGTCCTACCATCCCCTAATGCCCCACCAATCTTTACCATAAGATATATTGATATCAATTACCCTCTTATCAAAAGACCAAACGGTACTTATCCGAATCCAAGGAACTGTCCCGTATTAAGATATACATCAATTTTCTCCTAAAGTTTCATGCTAACAGTTTAGTTAATTTGTTGAGATGACCATGTCATAAGACATCCCTAAATATTCATATTGAACTGTCATTTGATTGACACTCTCGTCATGACTGACATGGACGGCATAGATAAAGTCCACACCGGAAACTTTTCCTTCATTCAACTTTTGCAACTGTTTAGCTGGAGCGGTATTGGGCGGGGTTTTTATACTTTCCAGGTTTTTAAATGTGAACCTTTCCGCTTCTTCGCCATAAAAGTCGGCCGTAATAATAAAACCTTTTTGATGGTTGCTAACCTGAATTTTGCTTTCTAGTGGTTGTTTTCCGTCATTTACGAACACATCTGTCACCTGAATCTTCCCAAATCTGTACCGATTCTCCATTTCTACTATTTTTACTTTTTCATCATTTGTAGATCCGATTCCATTGCCAGCTACCAGGGGCGGGGAATAGTTTATGTATATAAAACCACCAATTAGAAGTAAAACGATGAAACATACTGCAACCCCAATCCCCTTTTTCTTCATGTTGCTCCCCCCTTTTCCAAGATAGCTGCTATTTTCCACAACACTTTAGCACGCTCTCTCAAATAAAATTTATTCAACTCCTAATCCCCCATACTTGAACAATATTAACAAACTCCAAATAACCTTTATCTATTATCCTTCCAAATAAAGAGAAATTTATTGTAAAATTACAACATTCGCTTTCTGGTTGTTTCTATCATCCAAATCGATTATTATTGGAATAGCGATTTTTTTTAAAGAGGAGCGTATATATGAAACGATCCATTTACGGATTGACGTTTGAACAATTGACCAATTGGCTTATAGATCACGGAGAGAAAAAGTTCCACTCCAAGCAAGTATGGGACTGGCTTTACCAGAAACGTGTGACAGACTTTTCACAAATGAAAAATGTTAACCAATCCTGTATCGACCTTCTTCAACAACATTTTACAATAGAGACACTATCAGAGGAAATCAAGCAAGAATCGAAAGACGGAACGGTTAAGTTTCTTTTTAAATTGCATGATGGTAACGTAATCGAAACGGTTTTGATGCGTTTTAACTACGGATTATCTGTTTGTGTAACGACTCAGGTAGGCTGTAACATTGGCTGTTCCTTCTGTGCAAGTGGAATCCTGCGTAAGAACCGTGACTTAACTAGTGGCGAGATTGTCGAACAGATCATGCAAGTTCAACAACACTTGGATTCTCAGGGTAAAGATGAACGTGTCAGTCATATCGTAGTCATGGGGATTGGTGAACCATTCGACAACTATGAAAACTTGATCGACTTCCTTAAAGTTGTCAATGACAAAAAAGGACTTTCAATCGGAGCCCGCCATATCACAGTTTCTACGAGTGGGATCGCCCCGAAAATGTACGAATTTGCAGATGAAGGTATCCAGATCAACCTGGCACTTTCTATCCACGCACCAAACAATGAATTACGTACAAAAATCATGAAAATCAATCGGGCTTATCCTTTAGAGAAGTTGATGCCTGCCATTGACTACTATCTGGAAAAAACGAACAGGCGAATTACTTTTGAATATATTTTGCTTAAGGACGTTAACGATCACAAAAAAGAAGCCGAACAACTGGCAGACCTGCTGAAAGATAAACGCCACTTGTCGTATGTAAACTTAATACCTTACAACCCCGTTGCCGACCATCCGTATGAACGGAGCGAAAAGGAAGCGATTCTTACCTTCTATCAAACATTGATGGACCGAGGAATCAAATGCGGGGTTCGTACAGAGCACGGTACAGACATCGATGCGGCTTGTGGTCAATTGCGCAGTAAGCAAATTGAGAAAGAAAAGGCACGCAAAAAGAAAAAAATACAAACAAACTAAAGCATAGGGCCCCCGGCCTTATGCTTTTTTTTCCAAATGAATCTGATTATCTAAATAAAAATAATGTTTCTTGGGATTATATGGTTTAAATTGTCAAATGGGAGGAAATAGACCAAATATATACAAAAATATCCAAGGGTGATGGTGAATTTCTAAAACAAGGAGTTCATTCAAATGAAAAAATGGTTGACTGGATTGTTTGCGATCGGTTTGGTATTCAGCACCTCCGGGGTAGTCGGCGCTGCAGAGGATAAGGATTGCAGTGATTTTGAAACGACTGCAGAGGCAGAAGCTTATTGGGAAGAAAATGGTTATGATGAAAATAATGACCCTGATAGGTTAGACCGGGATAAGGACGGTATCCCTTGTGAAAGTCTGGGCGGTGAATCTTCTGAAAGTTCCTCAGATGAGTCCGCTACAGAAGATGAAGAAGCGACCGAAGAAGACGATTCGTCTTCTGATGAGTCGAGTGGAGAAGAAGGTGGAGAACTTCCAGAAACGTCCGCACCGTATGCTACATATGCGTTGTTAGGATTAGGTCTGTCAGTTCTTAGTGGTGCAGTCTTTGTCGTACGTAGAGAAGAATAATCTAAATCGTATACACCATCCCCACTAAGGACGAGCAATGAGCTCGTCTTTTTTTTGCTATTTAAAGATGGTAGTCAAGCCATTTTCAAGTAACGCACGTCTATGAAATCATTTTGTATTCTCCCATTTTATTTGATTTCACCATGTAAGGAATCGATCAGATCTTTCTGTTCAATCTTTATTTTTCATTTCATATCAAAACTTCCTACGACCTGCTATACTAATTTCAATCATAGTAGGAATGGTTGTTCGATTTTGGAGATTCCATCTTCTGAAGGAGAAATGAGATGAAACGCCGTTTTACTCACGCTGATTTCGATTACTACTTAGTCATGCTGTTCACCTATACCCTATTGTTCGGAGGCATCATTCTCTCTGGTTTGTTAACCGGCATCCATTGGACGGATTATTCGATAGACGTTTCCTGGAGCATGCTGAACACAGAAGAATTGAAAAGGATTTTTTGGAATCGTTGAAGACCTCAGCTCCAACTTCTCCATTAAACCGCCCATGTCCGGTGCCTAAACTCGGTAAGGATAGGAATATGACCAAGAGGTACATTCTTTGCTTCTCTCATCACATACAACAAGACAGAAAGCGAGGGCAGTCTGATAGATAAAGTGAGTGATGAATCCATGATGGCTGCCCCTTATGCAACTATGAACCTTTAAAGTACATTTCATAAAAATAACAACGCAGGAGCAACGCCAGTTTAAAATGATTAAAACGCATGAAATCTGATCTAAGAATCTTGATTTCATGCGTTTTTATTTTCATGATTTGAATTGCTGACCGGCTATTTTTCCTTCTTATGTCCCCCCTCTTCATTCTTTTAAAGGTACAAAGCTTTTATCCCCTAATGTTTTGTCTACATCTAAATAATCGAGCCCATGAGCTTCTGCAACCTCTTTATAAATCACACTACCATTCACTACATTGATCCCCTTGAATAAGGCTGGATTTTCCTTGCAGGCTTTTTCATACCCTTTGTTTGCAATTTGAATTGCATAAGGTATAGTGACGTTTGTTAATGCGAGAGTCGAAGTTTGAGGTACAGCACCAGGCATATTTCCTACAGCATAGTGGACTACTCCGTGTTTAATAAAGGTCGGATCGTCATGGGTTGTAACATGATCCACTGTTTCAACGATTCCTCCTTGATCAACTGCCACGTCAACAATAACACTCCCCCTGCTCATTGATTTCACCATTTCTTCTGTCACAAGCTTCGGTGCCTTAGCTCCTGGAATAAGTACAGCACCAACGACAAGGTCAGACTCCTGAATAGCTTCACTCAAGTTCAAAGGGTTGGATATAAGCGTATTAATGGCAGAGCCGAATATGTCATCAAGCTGGCGAAGTCTTTCCGGATTCAAATCTATGATGGTGACATCAGCTCCAAGACCGATCGCAATCTTCGCTGCATTCGTACCAACAACTCCTCCACCAATTATTGTCACTTTTCCTCTTTTCACTCCAGGGACCCCACCTAGTAAAATCCCTTTTCCTCCGTGCATCCGTTCCAGGAATTGGGCACCTTTTTGTGTCGCCATCCGACCAGCGACTTCACTCATAGGTGTCAATAAAGGTAAAGATCCATCTCCTGCCTGCACGGTTTCATAAGCCAGAGCGATTACTTTTTTAGCCACTAAAGCTTTGGTCAGTTCTTCATCAGCAGCTAAATGAAGATAGGTGAACAAAATGAGTCCTTCATAAAAATACCCGTACTCTTCTGCTAATGGTTCTTTCACCTTAAGGACCATCGACTGGGCCCATACCTCTGCTGCAGAATCGACGATTTTCACTCCTACTTCTTCATACTGTTGATTAGAAAAACCAGAGCGCAATCCTGCATTTTTTTCTAAAAAAACTTCATGCCCCTCATTGATTAAGTTCATAGCACCGGCAGGAGTGATGGCAACACGGTTCTCATTGTTTTTAATTTCTTTCGGTATTCCGATGCGCACTATTTAGCCCCCTGTTACGACCCGATTGAATGGATGGCTTCCACCACCGTGTCTAGTAGTAACTTGATATCCTCTTCTTCGATCGAAAGCGGCGGGGCGAGTGTCAGGACATTGTTGAATCCAGCCACCGTCATCCCATTCTTGCCGATAATAATGCCTTTATCTTTACAAAAACCTATAATCCGATTGACTTGGTCAGCAGCCAGCGGTTCTTTCGTTTGTTTATCCTCGACCATTTCGATACCGATTAACAGTCCTTTCCCCCGCACATCCCCAACATTGTCATGTCCCTGCAGCCTATTACCCAAGTCATTTTTCAACGCTTCTCCAAGGTCACGGGACCGGTCAAACAGGTTTTCTTTTTCCATGATTTCGATGTTCTTAAGCGCAACAGCACAGGCAGCCGGGTGTCCTCCGAATGTATTGATATGACGGAAGAAATCATACGTATCATCCCCGCAGAATGTTTCATAGATCTCCCGTTTAACTGCTGTCGCCGAGAGAGGTAAATAGGCGCTCGTAATCCCTTTTGCCATCGTGATGATGTCCGGTTTAACCCCATAGTTCATATATCCAAAAGGTTTGCCTGTACGTCCGAAGCCGCAAATGACTTCATCCACAATCATAAGTGCGCCATGGTGTTCACAAATTTCCTTCACTTCTTTCATGTATTGCTCCGGAGGAACGATGACGCCACCACCCGTGATGATTGGTTCCATGATGACACCTGCGATCGACTCGCTATATTCCCAGGTCATCACTTGGTCGATTTCCTCTGCTCCCCATCGGTCAGCTTCACTATGATTATTTCTGTATTCATCAGGTGGAGCGACATGCAGGAAGCCCGGTCCAAGGGGTTCATACTTATACTTCCGCTGAGCCTGCCCCGTAGCGGCAAGGGCACTTGTAGAACTTCCATGATAAGCTCGGTATCTTGAAATGAACTTTGTACGGTAATGGTCCCCTTTTTGCTGATGATACTGACGAACCATTTTGAAGGCTGCTTCGTTAGCCTCCGACCCACTGTTGGAAAAGAAGACCACATAATCGTCCCCAAGCATTTGATTAATTTTCTCTCCCAATTTTATTGCGGCTTCATGGCTTTGAGTGAGTGGCATATACGACAAGTCTTTCATTTGCTGATAAGCTGCTTCTGCCAACTCTTCCCGACCATATCCTACATTGACACACCACAAGCCGGACATCGCATCCAAATAACGCTGGCCATCAACATCGGTGATCCAGGATCCTTTCGCACTTTTCGCTACCATGGTCGCATCAGGCTTATAAGGTTTCATTGAATGCCATACATATTTTTCATCTTTCTCTAACATTTCATTTTTCACATCAGCTTTTGTCAACGGAGAAACCCCCTTAATATTCTATTGTTAGAATTATCTTAATTATCTAATATCAATGGGGTACTTTCATTAGACATTGTGTAAAACCTTCGACTTTTCGCTTTCACAAAATGACAAGGGATATAGTTGTCCTCCCTCTCCGGAACTTGGTGCTCCCAGTTCCAAAAACCTTTTATATCTTCATAGCAAAATAAAAACACTTATCCGCTAACAGATAAGTGAATGAGTACTTTTTATTGAACAGCCCGTTGATATTCATAGGCAAGCAATGCAAATTCGATGACCTGCCTCTTTTCACATTCCATAAAATCAGAACCAAGTAACTTTTCTAACTTTTCTAATCGGTGATATAAGGTCTGACGAACAACAAAGACTTTGGAAGCGGTTTCTTTTTTTGATCCATTGCATGCCAAATACACCCTTAACGTCTCCAGGAGATTTGTGTTATGTTTTTCGTCATATCGGATAATCGGTTCCAAATATTCTTCCACTAAACCATTTAGATTACTATGTTGATGCACAAGAGATATCAAACGATACATGTGTAAATCATCATAGAAAAATTTATGTTGATGAGCGGACAATTTATTTTGCAGTGTTAATGTCTCTTGTGCAGTCTGAAAGCTTTCGTGTAATTTGTGCAGGCTTCTTACATATTTACCACCCGCGATCTGGAAAGAAGAAATGCTCGCGTCATTAAGTAAGCTTATTTTTTGAAGTCGTTCTACTCCACGCTTCACCCGTTTCTTCCAGTCTTCTTCCCCTTTGCGGTTCAATAAAATGTACGTAATTTGATGACGCTTTTCGACCGGAAATACGTAATAACCATTTTGGTCAAATATATTGTGTGTGAGCATATTCAAATAAGTGACATCCGGGTTCGATCTTTGTCTATCCACCATATTCAATTTAACAGTAAGGACGAGCCCCCCGATTACCGTGGTATTTAGTTTATACACAGCTAGCCGATCGCGAATTTCCTCTTCCCCATGCTCCCCCTGCAGCCATCCCGTTAACCACTCTGTCTCTTTAGCTTTTCTTTTTTCCTCTGTATATAATTCTCGTAAAAGGTATTGGGCTAAAGCTGTTGCTGTCCGATCGAGCAACAATGACTCGAACTCCCCGAACTCTCTCTGATTGGACAAAAGGTAAATAGTCGCAAACTCTCGGTCAAACACTTGAACGGCCTGCTTCAATACGCGTTTTGTTTCAACTTGCGGGTTTCTCAGTTCTGCTAATGCTAGTTCTCGTTCTTTCTCCCTTAAAGTAGGTAAGGTGACCACCGTATGGTCCTTAGCGATATAGACAAGCTGACAATTGACATACTGTTGCAGGTTTTTCAATATTTCAAAGTAATTATCTATGGATAGTAGTCGTTTGTTTAAACGCTGGGAGTAATCTTCTAGATTCGTGATGAATTCATATTGCTGATTAATTAGATCTGCATGAATATCTTGAGTAATTTCTACGAAGGAAACTTCTTCGTGAAAGACGACAATCGGAAAATCATGAGTATCAGCGTAATCGAGCACATCTTCTGATATGTAATCAATGAAACTTCCAAGCTCTATACAAATCCCCGCAACGTTTCGTGCAATGAGTTGTTCCAATAACTGAAGGAGAAGCTGGTCATCTTCTTTCCATCCGAACCCTGTAGATAAAACGAGCTCTCCTCCCTTTAAATTCTCCCTCACTTCGATCACTTCAAAAACGTGAACCCATTTGACAAGCCGATCGATTCCCTTCCGGCCAGCGACAACTTCTGCGGACTTGAAATGTTTCCTTTTCAGGATATTTTCAATCGTTATGTGTTCGTTCATTGAATGACCCCTCTTTAAACGTACACCAATCTTTCAGAAAAATCTAATAGATTGTGAGATTTTCTATCAAAAAACTTAAGTGATACAAGGCATGACAAAGCTCGGCAAATACCGATATTCACAATGTAACCCCCCCTTCTCTTATAATCAAAAAAAGGACTGGCTATAGCCAATCCTCCTGTAATTATTTTACACTTTGTTTTCTCTGTTGTTGTACCAAAATAGTAGAGAAATATTTCCTGGAATCAGGGTGTAAAACGTGTAGACGTTCTTTTTCACTTTTTTCCTTGTCATTTCCTTGATATACAAACTCTACAAATGCACCACTTAAATTTTCTGTGACCCCTTTTATGACATATCCCTGCTCTAATAGGAAATCAATTTTTTCACGTTCTGCTTCAAATTCACGATGATCAGACATCAACATTCCTCCTTATGCATCAATTTTCTGTGTAGGGCCTTCTGTTCCCGTCTTCTTCCCAAGCTTTTCTTCTACAAATCTTTCCCCAACAACCCAGTCGCGGCCAACTGTAATTCCAAGATATTCTTCATCGCTCGGATTATCTATTTCTGCCTGTGGGTGTTTCTTGAAATACCAGTGCTTCGCTAATAGATAGTAGCAAAGAGCACCGATACCAAAACCAACAAAGAATGAATAGGTACTGAACGTATATGCAAAGACGCTTCCGATCACCCAGGAAATGATACCTGCCCAGTTGATGCCTCCATCATATCGGAATTGGCCTCCTTGCTTATACAAATCATAGACATTCATTCGCCGTTTTCTTAATAAATAATAATCAGCAAAAATAATCCCGACAATCACCGATAAAATTGCTGCAGCAATAAGCAATACAGGAATCAATAGATTGAAAACGCTCCATGGCTGAATGACGGTTCCAACAAGTCCTGCAATAAAAACACCAGCCCAGAATGGAAGCTTAGGTCCACCCACATTAGAAAAAATCGTCGCAG
Organism: Halobacillus dabanensis; assembly: GCF_900114165.1. Taxonomy (GTDB): domain Bacteria; phylum Bacillota; class Bacilli; order Bacillales; family Halobacillaceae; genus Halobacillus; species Halobacillus dabanensis. The sequence continues at coordinate 238,653 of NZ_FOSB01000003.1, read as the reverse complement.
CGGGTACAATATTTGCTGATACGTTTGTCGACCACTGGGCAAGTACAATCATTAGAAGAAGAATACCCAGTACAAGGCCACTGGCTGATTCTTGCAAAGCGACGACAGGGTCGAAATTGGAAACTGCTATATAAGATACAGCCCCAAGTACAACAATAAATGTTTGAGTCAGCGGCAAAGCGACAAGACTGCCAACCAGGGCTCCTTTGTTCCGTTTGATCCAATTCCGTTCATGTTTCGGAGCTTTTATGAAACGGGAAATGGAGGATATATCAGCAGCAAGTGTAGCCCAGTAACCCATGTTACCAACGACAACCACTACAAATGCGGTAAAAGCTGCTCCACCTGTGACAGGACTTTCCACCCATGACCAGACGTCTCTTCCTTGCTCTGTCGCAGTCCCTGCCAAAGTGAAATACATCCATACACCAATTAAAATAATAATCGGTGCTGCTAAGTCAGCGAATTTCTCGACAGCTTTAATTCCTAATGCTGTGTTAAATAGCTGGAATAACGCAAATAGAATGTAACAGACAAACCAATTATCAAAACCAATTAAGATGTTTAAAATTCCGTTGATCGCCGTGGAACCGAAGAATGTGTTGATACCGAACCACATCGACGCTGCTACTCCCCGAACTACAGAAGGGAAATGAGTACCTATCGTTCCAAAAGGTGCTCTCATATACACAGGAAAAGATATTCCATGTTCAATACCAATATCAGCGGTCACCGTTATCGCAAGACCAATTAGAATCGTTCCCAATAATGTACCAAGAACAACCCAAATGAGGGAGATCTCCTGAACGCCAGCTCCACCGATTGCAAATGCTGCCAGAACAACAGCCATTCCCACCCACATGAAAGTAAACCCTAATGTACTGATTTTCTTTTCGCTATGAGGGATGGGCATTAGATCCGGAGACATAAGATGGTTCGTTTTTTTGTTGTCCATAATTGGACTCCTCCTACCTATACCTGTTTTTTAAAAGGCTGCCAGGCTTTGAAGCAAGGCAGCCTAATTTCCGTGACAGACGGGCAGGTTACTTTTGATAAAGTTCTTCCTTGGAGGATGTTAGTTCACCATAACGAGATCGTTTCAAGTAATTCCCTTTACCAAGTTTTCCAACGAATTCTTTTTCTTTAATCACGAAATCCCCACGGGAAAGGACGCTGACCGGCTGGCCTGTCACCTTCATACCTTCAAACGGGTTATAGTCTGCTGCCATATGACTTGTCTCCACAGAGATTGTCCTTTCGACGTTCGGGTCAAAAATGACAAGGTCTGCATCAGCTCCAACTGATATGGTCCCTTTTTGCGGGAACAATCCAAAGGTCTTGGCAATCTTCGTTGAAGTAATGTCGACAAATTCATTAAGACTAATTCTACCTTTTTTGACACCTTCAGAGAAAAGAATACTCACGCGATCCTCAATGATCGGTCCGCCATTCGGGATTTTTGTGAAATCTCCCTTTCCTAAATCCTTCTGGCCTTTAAAATCGAAGGAACACTGGTCGGAGCCAAGTGTCTGTAAGTCTCCTGTTTTCAGTGCCTTCCACAACACTTCCTGATGATACTTTTCACGAAGTGGCGGAGACCAGACATACTTTGCACCTTCAAAGTTCGGTTTTTCCATATAACTTTGATCAAGTACTAAGTATTGAGGACATGTCTCGCCCATGACGTTATACCCTTTTTTCCTTGCTTTTGCGATGGCTTCCACAGCTTCTTCACACGTAACGTGAACGACATAAAGCTGAGAATTTGCAAGCCCCGTTAGTTCTGCTGCACGTCCTGTTGCTTCTCCTTCTACTTCAGGAGGACGGGTCAATGCATGATATATCGGGTCTGTTTGGCCTGCTTTTAATGCTTTGTTCACTAAATGATCGATGACATCTCCATTTTCTGCATGGACCATGACAAGCGCACCCAATCTTTTCGCCTCTTCTAATGTTCTAAAGAGTGTGCCATCATCGGCTTGGAAGACATTCTTATAAGCCATGAATACTTTGAATGAAGTAATTCCTTCGTCCTCAATAACGCTAGGAAGTTGTTCTAAAACCGTTTCGTTCATTTCACCAATCATCAAATGGAAGCTGTAATCGATGACAGATTTATCCCTAGATTTCGCATGCCATTGATCAATCGAATCTTGAAGCGGTTTTCCCTTGTCTGTTAAGCAAAAGTCGATTACTGTGGTTGTTCCACCATGAGCAGCGGCAATTGTACCGGTCTCAAAATCATCTTTACTGACCGTTCCACCAAACGGCATTTCCAAATGAGTATGTGGATCGATGCTTCCAGGGAAAATATAATGACCTTTAGCGTCCACAACCTCTGCCGCTGGATCAGATAAATCCTGGCCGATCAATGAAATTTTCTCATTCTCAATCAGAATGTCTGCTTTGTAAGTATCGGCTGCCGTAACAATCGTTCCATTTTTAATGATTTTCTTCATCTTATCCCTCCATATAGTTTATTTGATTAAATCGACATCACACGATGAAACTGCCCCAATAGCCGCCTGTCTTTCATTCCAAGTCATCGGCGGCTTACCATTTGCGTATTCAACCATATCGATCGCACCATCCACAGGGCAGACGATGCTGCATAAATTACAACCGACACAGTCTTCTTCACGCACCTTTAAGATGTCGTTTCCATTCGCATCCTTCAACATATCGATACACTGGTGTGACGTATCTTCACAAGCAATATGGCACTTGTTACAGTTGATACATACATCGTTATTGATTTTAGCGACAATCTGGTGATTAAGGTCTAAATTGCCCCAGTCGGAATATTTCTCGACAGATTTACCGACAAGATCCATTACAGAATCGATACCTTTTTCATCCAGGTAATTGTTCAACCCGTCTTTCATATCTTCCACAATACTAAACCCATGGTGCATAGCGGCTGTACATACTTGAACCCCCGTTGCTCCCATTAACATGAATTCCACCGCTTCTCGCCAGCTTGATACTCCCCCCATTCCGGAGATTGGCACATTTATTTTCGGATGGCGGGCACATTCTGCAACCATATTCAGAGCGATTGGTTTTACAGCAGGACCACAGTAACCTCCATGTGCCCCTTTACCGGCGACGTTCGGAATCGTATCCCATGTATCGATATCCACCCCGGCTAAACTATTGATTGTATTGATCATACTAACGGCATCGGCACCACCATTGACGGCCGCTTCTGCAGTAAAAGTGATATCGGTAATATTCGGAGTCAATTTAACGATGACGGGGGTTTGAGCTACTTCTTTTGCCCACATGGTCTGCTTTTCGACAAGCTCAGGTACCTGACCAGAGGCAGCTCCCATACCTCTTTCTGCCATTCCATGAGGACATCCAAAGTTTAATTCAAGCCCATCCACACCCACATCTTCCACACGTTTGACTATTTCATGCCATTTTTCTTGCGTCGGTTCTACCATTAACGAAGCGATGATTGCATGATTAGGAAACTTTTTCTTTGTTTCATAGATCTCTTTCAAATTCACTTCAAGTGGGCGATCCGTAATTAATTCAATGTTGTTGAATCCAGCTACTTTCTTGCCGTTAAAACCCACCGCAGCAAAACGTGAAGATACGTTAAGAATCGGCTCTCCCAACGTCTTCCAAACAGCTCCTCCCCAACCTGCTTCAAACGCTCGCTGTACCTGGTATCCTGAATTTGTCGGCGGTGCAGAAGCAAGCCAAAAGGGATTCGGTGATTTGATTCCTGCAAGGTTCAAACTTAAGTCAGCCATGTATGTTCCTCCTTGTTGAATTTTTTATAGGCATGTGTGGGTTCAGGGGCGAGGTGTTTATGAATTGCCATTGCAGCTTCTTTTCCTTGTTGAGCTGCTGTAACTACCATCGCTTCTCCTTGGCCTTTAGCAAAAATCACATCACCTGCTGCAAACACTTTCGGGTTGGAGGTTTGCAATGTTTCCGGGTCGACTGTGACAACTCCACCTTCATGATCCAGCCCAAACCCTTCAATCAAATCGGTGTACCTTGATTGACCGATCGCCTTAATAACGGCATCGACTTCCATTACGAATTCAGAACCTTCCACTGGTGATGGTCTCCTACGGCCATCTGCATCTGGTTCTCCAAGCGCCATTTTTACGCATTTAAGATGTGTTACTTGCCCATTCTCATCTCCGATAATTTCAATCGGCTGCGTTAGCCAATGGAAGTCTACATCATCTTGTTTCGCAAAGTCATATTCAAACTCATAAGCTGTCATCTCTTTCCTCGTACGGCGGTACACAATCTTGACATCCCCAGCCCCTTTACGTGCCGCGCATGTCGCGGCATCGATAGCCGTGTTCCCTGCACCTACAACGACAACATTCTTACCTAGTAATTCATCTGTAATAGGTCCTGATTTCGTACTTTTAACAAAATCGATCGCATCGTGAACTCCGCGCAAATCTTCTCCTTCAATGCCAAGCATCGGAACGTTCCCCATCCCGATCGTAAGGACAATCGAATCGTATCCCTTGGACAATTCATCAAAAGAGACATCTGTTCCGACTTTGGTATTCGTGCGGATTTCAACATCTAACTTTTCGACCTGATCTACTTCCCATCTGGAAATATCCTGAGGCAATCGGAAAGATACAATTCCATACGTATCAAGACCTCCTGCTTCGGCTTCGGCTTCAAAAATGGTTACGTCATAACCGAAACGCGCGAGTTCTCTCGCTGCCGATAAACCTGCAGGACCACCCCCGACAACTGCAACTTTTTTCCCGTTTTTCTGCCCGGGCTTAAAGAGTAGTTGTTCATTTTTAATTGCCCAATCAGTAGCGAAACGCTGCAAGTCTCCAATTAAAATCGGTTCTGTCGAGTGGTTCAATACACAAGCGCCTTCACACAACTCTTCTGTCGGACAAACACGTGCACACGTTGCCCCAACAGGGTTCGATGACATAATTGTCGTTGCTGATCCTTTCAAGTTTCCGGATGCGATTTTTTTAATAAACTTCGGAATATCTATCCCAGTCGGACAAGCCTGGATACAAGGAGCATCATAACAGTATAAGCAGCGGTTAGACTCTTCCATTGCTTCCTGGGCATTCAACCCGTCATGCACCTCGTCGAAATTCACTTTCAAGTTCTCTAAAGAAATCCCTTTACTCTTTAACTGAGTCACTGGTGTTTACCTCCTTTAATTGAAGGTTTTGTTAACGAACACTGTGAGGGTTAAAAAAAGGGTTCCCCCTCCATCCCCCAGTATTTTCAACAAATCCTTGTCAAAAAAGCGAAAGCTGCCTGGAAATGGTATTCAAACCAAAGCTGAGCAATCCTAATAAAAAAGTTCTGCATAAAGAAAAATGTTTGATTTTCCTTTGATCTATGCAGAACTTACACATGATGCCTGAGAAGTTATGTTAAGGGAGAAGCTCACCCATTTTTTCATACGTTTCCGGGCGTCGATCGCGGTAAAACTGCCAGGTATCACGCACTTCACGGATAAACTTCTTATCCATTTCCCCGATGATGACCTCATCTTTATCACGACTTGCAGTTGCAACAAAATTACCCCTTGGATCGACTAGATAAGATTGTCCATAAAATTCACCCATGTTCCATGGTCCTTCATATCCAACACGGTTGATGGCACCAAGATAGTACCCATTCGCTACTGCATGAGCGGGTTGTTCTAACTTCCAAAGATACTCTGATAGACCTGCTACCGTAGCAGATGGATTGAAAACGACTTCTGCGCCGTTCAAACCTAACACTCTTGCACCTTCAGGAAAATGGCGGTCATAGCAAATATAAACACCTACTTTTGCAAAAGCGGTATCGAATACTGGGTATCCCAGGTTACCAGGTTTAAAGTAGTATTTTTCCCAGAATCCATAACCTTTGTCCCCGACACCCACTTGAGGAATGTGATGTTTGCGATATTTACCTAGATAAGAACCGTCCGCATCTATCACTGCTGCTGTATTGTAATAGGTTGCAATACCTTCTCTTTCATAAATCGGTAGAACAATAACTACACCCAACTCTTTAGCGAGCTCCTGGAAACGTATCGTCGTCGGGCCATTCGGAATCTCTTCTGCAGAGTCATACCACTTCGGGTTTTGTTCTGAACAAAAATATGGACCATAAAAAATTTCTTGTAGACATATGATTTGCGCCCCTTTTTCCGCTGCTTCTTTTACCAATTTAATATGTTTTTCGATGGACTGTTCTTTATGAACTTCTACGGGCTCGTTACCATCTACATCGTGAGAAGCTTGGATCAAACCGATTTGTACTTTATCAGACACAGTAATTCCTCCTTATGTAATGATTTGTTATTATATAGAGCTTTATCGATCACGTTCAGAAAACCAAATCCCCAACCTCTGATTTCCTTAGCTCTATCAGTAAATTTAATTTTCAATATTTACTGAATATTTAAATAACTAATTATACTTTACATCAACTCTGGAATTTTTCCATTATACATAATGTAAAATGTTCGATTATGAGGAATAGATATTTTGTAAAACTTTTGGGAGGTGTTGATATTAATACAGTAGAATGTGTGGTTTTTTAATGGAAGATGGCGGAAATTCGTTAAGAAGTTTCCGCACATCCATCAGGTCAATACCAGCGTTGGGTGAGCATTTTCCGCTTCGTGTAGAAGTTAATTCCATCTTTACCATTGGCATGCAAATCACCATAGAAAGATTTTTTGTTACCAGAGAAAGGGAAGAAGGCCATCGGAGCAGGTACGTTAACATTGACACCGAGCATTCCCGCATCCATCTCTTCTCTGAACTGTTGGACGGCTTTTCCGCTCGATGTATAAATCACTGCACCATTCGCGAACTCAGATTTGTTTGCTGTTTCAATCGCCTCATCTAGGGTTTCTGCGCGTACAATACTTAACACTGGAGCGAAGATTTCATCTTTCCAAATCTTCATTTCATCAGTTACATAGTCGAAAATTGTCGCACCCAGGAAATACCCCGACTCATTTTCTCGGAGTTCGACACGACCATCACGGACAAGGGTCGCATTCTCCTGTTCTCCTTTTTCAATATAACCAAGTACACGTTCACGGTGGGAATCACGAATCAGTGGTCCCAAGTCTGTTTCTGTTTCCAAACCATTGCCAACGTATAATTGATCGGCTGCTGACTTCAATTTTGTTACAAGATCATCTGCTATATCCCCGACGGCGACCACAACGGAACACGCCATGCAACGCTCTCCTGCACTACCGAAGGCAGCATTAATTATTCCTTCCACCGATTTATCAAGATTACAGTCAGGCATTACAATCGAATGGTTTTTCGCACCTGCAAGCGCCTGCACACGTTTTCCGTGATCAGCCGCTGTTTTATATACGTATTCCGCAACAGGCTGGGAACCGACAAATGAAATAGCATCAATTTCTTCATGCTCAAGCAAGCCATTTACGACATCATGGGATCCATTGACGAGGTTGAGCACTCCTTTCGGAAGTCCGGCTTCATGGATAAGTTCTACAAGCATTTTTGCAAGGATTGGAGTACGTTCTGAAGGCTTCAGGACAAATGTATTTCCACATACAATCGCAAGTGGGAACATCCATAATGGCACCATCATTGGAAAGTTAAATGGAGTGATGCCGCCGACGACCCCCACTGGGTATCGATACATTCCCGAATCGATTCCTTCCGCTATATCAGGCAGGACATCACCCATCATTAAACTTGGTGCTCCAGCAGCAAACTCTACACATTCGATTCCTCGCTGCACTTCTCCAGTAGCGTCCTTCATTGTCTTCCCATTTTCCTGGGTTAGCGCTTTTGCTAATTCATCACGATTCTCAACTAAAAGTTGGTGGTACTTAAACATGATCCGTGCGCGTTTCGGTACCGGCACCTTTTTCCACGTTTTGAATGCTTCTCTAGCTGATTGGACCGCTTTATCTACATCCTCTTTCGTTGAAATAGGGACACTTGCAATAATTTCTCCAGTCGCAGGGTTGGGTACTTCCTCCAATTGCCCACCTTCTGATGAAATCCACTCGCCGTGAATGAAATTCTGAATGACCACCTGATTCTTCTTCGAGAAAGTTGTCTCCATTTTTTCACCTCTAAATAGTAGATTCTGTTGCTTTTCACCCTTCAAATATATTATAAATTCAGAAAATTTTTGCATCAATGGACGAAATGTCAAATCAAACTGCCTCCATTTTGACACTATGACATTTCCAACTAGAAAACATTCGCCATTTGGATGAAATTGGATGACCTGGACACCCTAAAAATGGATGACTAGGCCATCCAAAATTTTACATATAAGGAGCGGTTGTAGTGAGTAAAAAACCGAAGGAAATTCAACCGAAACAGCACCAGGAAAGGCAGCCGGGTTTTGAACATGAAATGAAACCACTCCCGGAATACGTAAACAAAAATTATCAGGGAAGTGGGAAATTAAGAGGTAAAGTCGCAATTATCTCTGGGGGCGACAGTGGAATCGGAAGGGCTGTCAGTCTCTATTTTGCTAAAGAAGGGGCAAATGTAGCTATCCTCTACCTGAATGAACAAGAAGACGCTGAAAAAACGAAACAGTTAGTCGAAGCAGAAGGCTGTCAATGCCAGCTTTATAATGGCGATATCGGGGGAGCGGAATTTTGTGATACGACAGTAAATAAGATTATAAAAGACTTTAGTCAGATTGATATCCTTGTCAATAACGCTGCAGTTCAATACCCACAAAAGGACCTTACAGCAATTACTAATGAACAATTAGAAAAAACATTCCGTGTCAATTTTTTCTCTTATGTGTATATGGCTAAAGCAGTCCTCCCCCATCTAAAAAAAGGGAGCAGTATCATTAATACGTCTTCGGTCACTGCTTATCAAGGAAACGAACAGCTTATTGATTATTCTTCCACTAAAGGAGCCATTACAGCATTCACCCGTTCCTTGGCTAAGTCTGTAGTGGATAAAGGAATTCGTGTCAACGGTGTAGCCCCTGGCCCGATATGGACCCCACTGATCCCAGCTAGTTTTGATAAACAAAAAGTTGCTGAATTCGGTTCGACAAATCCTATGGGGAGACCAGGTCAACCTTATGAAGTTGCCAGCGCCTATGTATATTTAGCGAGCGAAGACGCGAGTTACGTAACAGGCCAGATGCTTCACGTAAATGGAGGTATACCGGTAAATGGTTAATAAAAAGAAGCCACCCTCGGCTTCTTTTTTTCGTGGTATGAATTCTCCCTTGCTTTCCCTCTTAATATCCGCATCTCTCAATCACTAAAAAACATGATATAATGAGCCAAAATCTATCAAAAGGTCGGTGCGGTCATGATTAAAAGCTTTTGTCACTGCTTTAGCAATCAAGAAGAAATCGTTCAGGACGCTGCAACAAAACCTACCTATCTTGCTTTTTGTATTGTAGCTGGAGACCATGGGGCTGTAGAATTCAGCTTTCGGACCAGTTATATCGATAATGATTCCGTCTACCCTTATTCCAAGTTTTATAGTGTTGAACAAGAACTTGAAGAAGATAGAAAAACCCCCAAGAGAGTAAGAATACACAGTAAAGAGCCTCTGGCAGATAATAATGAGTCCCCCTCCGAGAAACCTTTCTTGAGGAGTCCGGAAGCCTTTTACTCTTATACCATTGATCTTGATTTACATAAACTCCGTTCCTTTCATAAAAATCAAAGTCACTATTTATGTACCATTCATTCCAAAAGTCTGTATCAAGAATTAAAAGCAGTTTATACCCATATTTTCAAGGCAAACCCCTACCCATTAAAGGAAGATCATTGGTCTGTTCTCATCGATTGAACCTGGATGGTCATCATTAGTTTTCAGCCCAGATTAAAAAATCCTCTTTTCTTTATTCGGAAAACTGAGCGGCAGGTAGGTAGATCTCCATTTATTTTATACACCAAGGAATCCGGCAAAACCTCTCAAAAGAGGCATGGATTCCCCTTGTTTCACAAGATGACCAGTTCCTACATAGGCTATGGAGGATATTGAAGAAAAGACAGGAGGAAAATACATGCACTCCAATTTTTATTCCATGCCGTATGGCTACCCCTATGTACCTCATCCTTATCAAGCGCATTCTTACACACGTTACCCTTACCTTGGTTACTATGAGAACCAATTCCAATTCGGACACTATGGGACCAGGCAGCCCATTCGGGGGCAGGCCAGTTGGACAGATGGAGGTACAGTGACCCAATGTGGGATTCCATGGTCCACAAACCGGTACATGACCGTAGCTGTTGGCCGCAACTCTGGGTATCAGTGCGGGCAAACAATAAAGATCAAGAACTTATCTAATGGTAGAGAGATCATTGTGACCGTTGTCGACCAGGTTCCTAACTACCCTGAAAATAAAGTGAATTTACACAGAAGAGCCTTTGAAACGCTTGGTGCAAATATAGATGCAGGGATAATTAATGTAGAGATCAGCGCCTCCCCTGAGTTGGAGGAAGAAAAATGGGGAAAATATCTTTTAGAGATTGTTCAAGCAGCATATCCTGACTATAAAGCGACGGATTATAGTAAAGTATCCGAAAATCCCCAAAATAACAACCAAATAAAAGAAGTTTATACGTTTGTCATGCAATCCCCTCAAGAAACAATGAATATCCAGGGAACAATCATTTATAACCCGAATACGGACCGAATCCTCTCGATAAACTTTCAAGAAGTATAAATAAGTGCTCCATATTGAAAGGAGGGTTTCTCCTCCCTCCTTTTAATCAACATAAAAACATAAATCCTTGGTATCTCTCAGCCCACTTTTTGCGTAGTTTTTCTTATAAACTACTATTGCTGTAATACAAAAAGAAATGGCGCAACCCCTCCCTTGATGAGAAGCTGCGCCATTTTTATCATTTGAAATAGTTGATAACCGTATATTCTTTTTAAACTTCTTTTTGATGGCCTGGGAAAACATTAAGACTTGTATCGATCAGAATGAGATTAATACAAAGCTTTCTTTTATACTATTGCACCTTTTTTCTTTCCTCTATTGGACTCTCATTGATTCGCTTGTTGGCAATTTTTTTATTATTGCTGAGCTGACCTATTCCCAACTCTTTCGCTTCCTGATTTAAAGATTTAAGAAAACTTATTACCATGAACGCCATTATAACCGAAAATGGCAATGCTGCAATAATCATAGTGTTTTGAAGAGCTTGTAACCCTCCCGAATAAAGTAGAGCTAGAGCAGTGATGGAAAGATAGATCCCCCAAGTCACTTTTATTTGCCTGCTTGGATTTTGAGAACCGTTCGTTGTCATCATACCTAAAACAAATGTGCCAGAATCCGCGGAAGTCACAAAGAATGTAACAATAATCAAAATGGCTAACATAGAAAACACCATGCTAAGTGGGTATGTTTCTAAAACACCAAAAAGTGATTCTCCTGCTGATAAGGAAGAGATGGACACCAGCCCAGACAACTCTGTTGTAATAGCCGCTCCTCCGAAAGTTGTAAACCAAAGGAAACTAATAAGGGAGGGAGCTAGTAGAACATACGTAACAAACTCCCGTATAGTCCTCCCTTTCGATACTCTGGCAATAAATACACCTACAAATGGTGCCCAAGCAATCCACCATGCCCAATAGAAAATTGTCCATCCATTAATCCAACTCCGGGTGTCTTCATTAAGTGGGGCAATTCGGAAACTCATTTGAATTAGATTTTGCATGTAAGCACCCAGGGTATCAATAAATAGATTCAACGTAAAAACTGTCGCACCGAAAGCTAACACGAATAGGAAAAGAAAGAACGAAAGACCCATATTCAGATTACTCAGGATCTTAATTCCTTTGCCTATACCCGTTAAGGCAGACACCATGAAGAGGACGGTTACAACAAGGACGATGATCGTCTGAGTCGTTATGTTACTTGGTGCTCCAAAAAGATACGTTAATCCCCCGTTTATTTGGATAGCGCCAAATCCCAGTGATGTCGCAACACCCATGATAGTAGAAATAACTGCTATGACATCGATTATTTTACCGACTAATCCATCTGCATGTTTGCCAATAAGCGGACGCAATGTTTTACTAATTAAGCTTAGCTCTCCTTTTCTGAAGCTGAAGTAAGCGAGAGCTAAAGCAAGAGATCCATAGACTGCCCATGGATGTATTCCGTAGTGGAAGAATGTATACCTCATAGCATCCTTGATCCCTTGGTCTGTGCCAAGTTCACCTGTAGGAGAACTTATTGCATAGTGACTAAGCGGCTCGAATGTACCATAGAAAATTAATCCAATTCCAATGCCCGCACTAAACAACATGGCTAGCCAGGAAGGACGCGAAAACTCTGGTTTGTCATCTTGTTTCCCGAGTTTAATCTTACCAACAGGGCTTACCAATAAATAAATACAGACGACTACATAAACCGATACGATCCCTAAGTAATACCAACCAAATGAATTGATTATAAAACTTTGGACATTGCTAGTAACACTCTCTAACGTTGAAGGCATCAATACTCCCATAATAACAAGAGCAGACATGATTGCTAATGAAGCATAAAGAACACCTTTTCCTTTATTCATAGTTTACTTCCTATCTCCTTCTTACCTTTTATACATTCCGTATTACTTCGATGATTACCTAACCATTAACTTTGGTATAACTATTTTATATAATGCAACATAATTACAAATCAATTGAACGTTAGGAGAACAACCAAATTCATAATGCTTTATTAATTTAGTAACCTCTGCCTGAGGTACAATAGGTAAAACAAAAATAGAAGTAATAAGTAAATAAGCTACTGGAATAGTATAAAATCACTGAATTTTTTCACGCATTTTTAAATTTTAACAAAGTTAAATGTACAATACACATAGGAAATACAAGCCTGATCCAAGTTTTAAACCGATGTATGGTTCTCAGGTGATTAGATTTCGATAATATTTAAAAATCCTCGGATTTTGTCTGATTTTGCGGAGATTAGAAAGAATTAGGTAATATGGGGGAAGTAAAAAGGCGGTTCTGGACAGCGACATTCTTTACCATCTACTCACGCCGTTTTTAAAAAGGGATCTGTCTTTGAAAGCTTGGCAAGAAGAACTATCACCGCTTTTCCAGGAGCAAATCAAGTGTAAGCACCAGAAACAGGGCCTAAAAAAGAAATGACGCAACCTCTCCCTGGATGAGAAGCTGCGCCATTCCAGCACTTTGTATGGATGATTCCGATTGGGCTCGAACCAACGACCTCCACCCTGTCAAGGTGGCGCTCTCCCAGCTGAGCTACGGAATCGTATGTAGAATAATGTCGACTTGTTTTGTTGACAAGTAATAATATACTACGGAACAAAAATAGTGTCAATAAATTTTAAAGAGATTTTTATTATAATGTAATCAGCATTTAATTGGAAAATAGTTACTTTGTTCAAATAGATAAATAACGCCTTAATATTAGGTTCACTTTCTACGAATTGCCATGGAAAATTTTCACTATTCACAGGTCTAATCACTAAAAACATGCCCTAATGAAATAACTTTTAACTGAAGTGAACATACAATCTTTTTTCCAGGTAAAGCTCCCTAAACCCGAATACCATCTTCATAAGTTTACGGCTTTATATTTCACTCCCCTACAATAAAAATGAAAAAGCACGGTTTCTTAAGAAACCGTGCTTTTTCATAAAGTGATTCCGATTGGGCTCGAACCAACGACCTCCACCCTGTCAAGGTGGCGCTCTCCCAGCTGAGCTACGGAATCATATGATAAAATCTATCAGAATTATGTTACTGACAAGAATTAATATACTATGAATCGACTAAAATGTCAACAGAAGCTTTCCGCCCAACAGGTAAACCCCATTTATATCCATATAATCATCTGTACAACTTTTTAGACAATTATGTGATAAAATAAAATAAGAATGTTTAAATAAGACATAGTTAGAAGTTTTCTGTGCTGTTAGGAGGTGTTTGGAATTTGGGTAGAGATGGGTCGATGAAAGAGTATACAATAAACAGCCAATACTTACAGGAGACCATGACGTTAAGGATATACACTCCCAAGAACTTTTCTCCATTATATAAATATCATTTCTGTATTATGCAGGATGGTAATGATTATTACTCAATGGGGCGAGCAGCCACATTAAGCGACAAACTCCATAAAGAGGGTAATATTGAGAATACCATTTTCATCGGTATTCATTATAATGATAAATACGATAGACAAGATAAATATCATCCTGATGGAGAAAAACAATCAGATTATGTGAATTTTTTGCTCCGTGAAGTAGTTCCATTCCTGGATGATGAGCTCCCTGGATACTGTATGGGAAGCGGACGAACACTTGTCGGGGATTCTTTAGCTGGTACACTTGCGCTAATGACAGCCGTAAAGTTTCCTAATATATTTGGTAATGTCATTATGCAGAGCCCCTATGTGGACGAACACGTCTTAGAAGTAGTGAAGGCGACGAAAGACTTTTCTTCTTTAACCATTTATCATACGATAGGGAATGAAGAAACGGACGTCGAGACTACCGAAGGTGTAAGGAAGGATTTTCTAGCACCTAACCGCAAACTTCGAGAATTTTTGAACCGTCAATCGCTTTCCTATACCTATCATGAACTCGATGGTGATCATACATGGGGGACATGGCAGAAGGATTTTGAACGGGCTTTATTGAAAATGTTTGGTAAGGCATAAATGTTATATAGGAAGAATCAGGAGGGTTAGTCCAATGAGATACGGAATAGCAGTTTTTCCATCAAAAAAAGTACAGGATGTGGCAAATTCTTACCGCAAACGTTATGATCCCCATTATGCGTTGATTCCGCCACATATAACGATGAAAGAAGCTTTTGAAGCTGACGAACAAGAAATTGAAAACAAAATTATTCCTGAGCTGAGTGAGATCGCAAAAAACACCCAGCCTTTTACGTACGGTGTTTATAAAGTGAGTTCCTTCTCCCCTGTGACCAATACGATATACTTGAAAATTGAACCATCTGAAGAGATTTTTGAATTGAATGATAAACTGCACGCAGGAGAACTACCAGATGAAAAGGATTTTGCATTCGTTCCACACATTACCATCGCCCAAAAATTATCAGATGAGGAATTCTCTGATGTATATGGCAGTTTACGCATGCTAAAATTCGACCTGAATGACAAAGTCGATCGCTTCCAGTTATTGTATCAACTTGAAAATGGTGCATGGAGTGTTTATGAAACATTCCGCCTCGGTAAAGGGTGAATAATGGTGGAAATATTCAAAGTTAATAGCAGAAAACAAAAAGACGACGCGTATCTTGTACGACGCGTCGTCTTTGTAGAGGAACAACAAGTACCCATTGAATTAGAACTCGATGAATATGATGAGACTGCCATTCACTTTGTTGGTTATTTAAATGACGAACCTGTTGCAGCTTCTCGTTTACGTTTCGTTCAAGGCTTCGGAAAACTTGAACGGATTTGTGTAAAAAAAGAATATCGCGGCCAATCACTCGGGAAACAGATCATCCATTCCATGGAAGAAGTCATCCGCGATTACGCCTATACTAAAGCTAAGCTGAATGCTCAGACTCATGCAGAAGTTTTTTACGAATCTCTCGGGTATGTAACGGTTTCTGAACCATTCATGGATGCTGGCATCCCTCATGTGACGATGGTTAAATCACTGTCATGATTTCTTTCATAAGTATCTTACAAATATCATAATCACTAAAAAAACTCTGGATCTAATTAGATCCAGAGTTTTTCGTTTATAATAAGGTCCTTTTGTCTAAAATGGAGTTATAGGAAACTGTAAAGGGTCGTGAGAATACTAATGGATTACTTACAAATTACTACAGAAACGCTATTTGGCTTCTTTGCTCTTTTTATTATGACGAAATTGCTCGGCAAATCACAAATCACTCAAATTACTGCCTTTGACTTCATCTCTGCATTAGTACTAGGTGAATTAGTAGGAAATGCATTATACGATCCAGAAGTAGGAATTCTTGATATCGGGTATGCGATCTTATTATGGAGTATCCTGATTTTTGTTACTGAAATAATTACTCAGAAATATAAAAGAACTCGAAAAATCCTTGAAGGAAGCCCTTCTCTTGTCATATACAAAGGAAAAATCGACCGGGAGCAATTGAAAAAAAATAAACTGGATATTAATCAGCTCCTGCATCTTTTACGTGCGAAAGACGTTTTTTCCATTCAGGAAGTGGAGTATGCAGTCTTAGAAACGGATGGAATGATTTCTGTCTTAAAGGCCTCGAATTACCAAAACGTCACTCGGGAGGATATGAAATTAATGCCAGAAAATGTTCCCCTTCCCCGGACGATCATTAGTGATGGAGAAATCATTTGGGATAATTTGAAGGAAGCCGGTTTTGATGAACAATGGTTAAAAAAACAGCTGGATGCCCAGGATTTCAATGGGCCAAAGGAAATATTGTACGCAGAACATAAAGAAGGCGATAAAGACTTATTTCTCATCGGTTTTTAATTTGGAACATCCATTTATGATCTGCAATGCGGTCCTCAACAAGGTCCGCTTTTTTTAATCCAATTAAATAAGCGGTCACAGCTGTCCTATATAATAGCCATTGGGGCAAGTTCCCATGTTGTACATCAAAGTGGTCACACATCGATGACACAATGACTTCATGAGAGACTACTCCATTTTCTCTTATGTATTTATGCAACCACTCTTTTAACTCTTGATGGTATGTAATATTTGCTTTTATGGTTCCCGCGGGATCTTCTTCAAATAACCCGTGACCTGGAACTGCTCCGTCACAGGTCATAGATAACAGCCTCCTCAAACTCTCTATAGTTTTACTGACATCTGTCACATAAGGAATCTTATGCTTGCGAAGAGTTTCGATACCAAAATAACTATCGGCAGCATAAAGAATACCATTCCCCATCACCGCCAATTGGTGATAGCTATGGCCTGGCAGCAAAAAGGTATCCGCTTTTATCGCTCCAAAAAATAACTCTCCTTCATCAACCACTTGGTCAATCCTAACTGGCGGGCCTTGCAGGAACTTGTTTTGTAACTCCGGGAGTGGATCATTTCCCCCAAATAGATAAAGTGGTTCAAGACTTGGGTTTCTCAGAATAGCTTCTTCATAAACAGGGGCAATGGTATGTACCTCATGATTATTCTGGACATATCCTGCACCTCCATAATGATCCGCGTGTGCATGGGTAATAAAAAGGTGCGTCAAAGGAAGTTCTCGTTCTTCCAGTTCTTTGAGCACCTTTTTAACAGAGGTACGGTCAATACCTGAATCAATCAAAACACCATCTGTCCCTTTTGTAACATACCCTATATTTACAGAACTGTGGTAATAATAACATTGCTCATTTAATTGGATGAAAGACATCTACATGACTCCTTTAGCTTTTTTATACAGTTTCGCTAAAGTTCTGTCCTTTTCCTGTCATTTTTGAAAGAATAGCATCACCTTCTTCTGGATGAGGGGGCTGACTGACTCTTGAAACAGCATGTGTCGTCCTCGGTATATGGATGCCATTTAACTTTTGGTATTTGAGACGCTTTTGAGAATAAGGTTCATTTTGTTTCAACTTGTTATCAAGTGTTGCCTTAAAAACTTTCTCAAACGCGAATGGTGAGCGCTCATCCTTGGTTGTTCTGACTTGATAATCCTGGTATTGATAATGATTTATAGGTAGAATATATCCCATATATACTCCTCCTTCGTTTACCTATACCCATTTAACCTATTCAAAGAAACGCTCCATTTTTCCCATTTGTTTGGTCAAAAACTTCTCCATGTCTGTCATCCGCTTAGAAAAACGGCGATCCCAAGCTTGAAAGTCTTTTTCCCACTCATTAAATTTCTTTTCAGGTTGCTTTATGATTCCATTCATTTTCGACGTTTCCACATCTATTTCCTGCAAAACTTCAAACAACGACTTTTCTTTCTTCTTTGTCATAGGCGATCCGTCCAGGAATACAGGATGGACTGTAAACCTGCGATGGCAAACACGAAGACAAGCCACTCTCCATATGGCACAATAATATAGAAGAGAAGCATAATAAATGACGACCATACTCCCACACACCACTGACAACTCAAGCCTTCACCGATAAAACCGTTCGGCTCCACCCATTCCTCTTCTATTCCTTCCTCATTAATTACAACCTCTATATGGATAAAAGGACGACGTAACCATTCCATAATATAATCACGGACGATTAACCGGGTCAGACGGAAACTCGCCAGCGCTATTAAGAAAACTTCCATGATACTAAGCATTCATTCCATCCTTTCTCATGAAGAAAAAGCCACTACAACTTCAAGTAGTGGCTACTCCTTGATTAATTAGAACCAGCGAAATCCTCCACGGCGATCGGAAGATTCATCTTCTCGGTGTTTGGAACTGCTTTCTTCTTCATCTCTACGACGTCTTGGTCCGCCAAAAAATGGATCGATACGGTCATCACGATCATGGTCACGACGATCGTTCCGTTGTGGTTCAATGACAACATTATCTGCTTTAATTACAAGGTCCTTCACATGAATGACCCTCTTTTTCTCAGACATCCCATTCACTCCTTATTCGAATTCACTTCTAATCTATGGCGTTTGCCCCAAATGGGTATAGTCTTGCGCCCATGATAAGCAAAAAAAGTCTCGATTCGGAGAAAAGAGACAAATGCCCACACCGACACAGTTACATTTCATATTCTAGTAAAGACAATACGTCAATACGTATGGAAAGGGGAAAATATAAAATGAGCTGTGGAAAAAATTTCGATTCAGGTTCTTGTGTAATTGATATCCTTAAAGATATCGTCGATGCTCAGAACGATGTCATGCACGATTGTACGACGAGTTGTGAGCAATCGATCGCCGACCTTCTAGGTGATACCAATGGAGGCTCAGGCTTTGACACAGTTCCAGTCATCCTATACTGCAAAGATGGGTGCACACCTTTTAAAGGATTCGGTTCAAAACGAAGTGGTGACGATTGTGAAGTAAAAGGGAGCTTTTTCTTCCGTGTAAAATCCGTTGATAACGATGGATGCGCGATCCTTGAACTCCTTTTTGCTGACCGTTGGTATGGGGAAGATGAGGACGATGTAGAATCTGGACGTCATGGCCGGGGATTCGATCCAAAATCACCAGCTGATCAGAGTTGCAGAAATCTCCGCGCCTCTGGCATTTGCATTACTGTGGACTTGAACTGTTTCTGCCATGTTACATGCCTTCCTGCTGCAGCAACTCTGTAATATCCAGAAAAAACCGCGCATCGATTGCGCGGTTTTTTAAGTTATCATTCATTTTAAAAGCCGAGAAGACGGATATCCTTAATGGAATCAAAAGCAACCTCGCGTTGAAAAGGTCTTTGAAATACCTTCATGTGTACATATCCATCCACATAATCCGTAATATATCCACGATATTGCTCTTCTTCTGTGACCACTTCACATTTCATTTTCGGAACATGAGGAGAGAGATTAAAAAAATAATTCACTTTCTCTTCTAATGACATATCATGGAAACGTTGGCGCCGATCTCTGGGAGTAGTTCTTTTTTTCTGTTTCTCTTCTTTCTCTGTCTCCTGGAGTTCTTCGGACCTATTATCGGCAGATGCGGAAGCTTCCGACTTTAATTTTGCCAATTCTTCCTGATGAGGAGCGTTATTTCTTCGCATCCTCATTTCTTTTTCATCAGCAGTAACTTCTTTCGTTGTTTGTTCACTACCCGAATCTAAATCTGAAGAAGGCGAACGTTGGGACCGGAAGCTTGTTTGCATCGGTACCTCCGCCGGTTTCAAATTCTTCGGCTGTACAATATAAAGCATCGGTTGCTTGGCAAGTCGTTTTTCTTCGGCCATCCTGATCTCTCCTTTTCCATTCGTTCATCATTTTATGTATATGCCCAAGTTAAGATTCATGTTCATCTTCGTATACATCCGTCAAAATATCTGTATTTTCGTCTACATTTTACATGGACGCAGATGCTAATTTATTTGGAGTTCCCAATTTTACTTAATATACAAAAAATCTTACGAGCGCCATGGGCAGGTGCCGTTCCTATTATTATTAAAAAGGCTATAATCTTATTTTATATATCAATATTAGAAAAGCCCCTCTTCCACATTGGAAAAGGGGCTTGCACTATTTAGTAGGCAACCGTATTGAAACCAGAATCGACGTGAATAATTTCACCCGTTACACCACGGGAAAGATCACTCATCAAGTAATACCCTGTATCGCCGACCTCTTCTTGAGTAACCGGACGACGCAATGGGGCACGTTCTTCAATAACTTTAAGAATTTGATTGAAATCACCCACACCTTTAGCGGAAAGAGTGCGGATCGGGCCTGCAGATATCGCATTGACACGAATGTTATGCTTACCTAAATCATTTGCTAAGTATTTAACACTCGCATCAAGACTAGCTTTCGCTACTCCCATAACATTATAGTTTTTCACCACTTGTTCTCCACCTAAGTAAGTGAGTGTCAAAATGCTGCCCCCGTCTGTCATCAAGGGTTGCACTGCACGAGCAACTGCAGTCAACGAATAAGAACTAATGTTATGTGCTGTCAAGAATCCGTCACGACTTGTATTTAAAAACTCGTCCTTCAGTTCTTCCCTATTGGCAAAAGCGATACAATGAGCCAGACCGTGAATCGTACCCACATCATTTCCGATTCTTTCAAATGTTTGAATAATAGCTTCATCATCTGTTACATCGCACTCGTATACAAGGGACTCTTCTCCTCCTTCAAGTGTATCTGCAAGTTCCTGAACAGATTTTTTAAAACGTTCGGATGCTACGGTGAAGATTAAACGGGCTCCTGCCGCATGCAATGAACGGGCGATTCCCCAGGCAATGCTTCGCTTATTCGCGACACCCATCACAACGTATGTGCGTCCTTCTAATGAAAAGTTCATAATCATATCCTCCTTGAGGTAGTGTTTAATTTAGTATTTGTTATTAGTACCTGTTGCTATTTTAAACCATCAGCTTTTGAAAAACAAACCTCACCTTATGCTTACCCTAATATCATAGAGCTAAGCATCTCTTCACTCCTTCTAAACGTTAAAGAAAGTGGCAGTATTCTGGAATACTCGATTTCGAGATAACCGGGCTTCGTTGCCGTATGAATAGTCAGAGTTAAGCAACTTGCTTTCCTGTGGGGCACCTGGCGAGCTTCCTCGGGCGGTCTGCTGCACTACGGGATCTCGCCTACCTCCTTCTCCCACAACCCTTGCCGTATGTGTTGCTTGACATCTACCAACAATACCCTGCCATGAGTAGAGGGAGAATAGTATTTCAAGCCTGGGATTAAAGCACTTTCACCTATATCAAGCTATCTATACTTGAAGGTGGTTGCGAGATACTTATCAAGGGGCGGAGGGAAACGGTGAGACTCTTAATGTGAAAGCGGAAGTGCCTTGGTCAGCGGCGTATGGACTGGACATTCCAATGTGGAGGTGTCTTGGTCAGCCGAAAAGCTTAAGAACAATCATTACAGGGAGTGTTCTTCTTCCTGGAATAATTAGTAAAGAAGTTCGGTTAAATTCGCAACGTCCTGTTGCAACACCGAACGTCTCTACTTCCTGTGAGGCCTAAGACCTCAAGAGGCTAGACACCGGAACTATCCTGGAGTTCGAGGAGATAAAGGAAACACGAAGAGCGTAGCGATTCGTTCGATGTTGACCTATCTTACAAAAGCGAGGGAAGTCTCACTAGCCGCTAGACACTGGAGCTGGATAGCACTCGTACTGTTTAAGATCCCATAAAAAGATTTAACTTCAAATGGTTTAAGAACTGGGATCTGCGGGACAGGTAATACTCCGCAGAGTTTTAGCTCGAGGAGGCTCACCGCCCGCCGCACGGAAAGTGTTCAAATGTGGAATCGCCCTGGGAGACATAAACGGACGAACCTTTTCCCGTAGCCCCTAAACTCCCACTAAAGTCTCCCAACTGAGTCTTCAAGAATTGGGAGCTTTAGTGGGGGATGGAATTAATTAGGATAGCGAAACAAAAAGCTCCTTCTCGTTGAGAGAAGGAGCTTTTAGACTTAACACCATTCACAATATTCAAGTTCCATTTTCAACTCATCCACATACTCATGAGAACCTGTGACGATTAATCGATCACCCATTCTCAATTCCGTGTCCCCATGCGGTACAATGGAGTCTTTACCACGGAATATACGAACCATTATTACATCACCTGTAAACGGAAATTCTCGAAGATGCATACCGTTATAAACGGAATTGTTCATATTGATTTGGTAGAGTGCACTGTCTTGCTTCGTCAATATATCCACGACGTTAGGCGCTTCAATCATCGCTTTCAATAATGCTTTCGATGATAAGAATACAGAGAAAACACTAATGTTAAGATCTTTCATCTCTTGAGTCAGTTCTGGTGATTCTACACGTACAATTATACGCTCTACCCCTTGTTCTTTAGCAAACTTAGCAATTTCAGCATTTCTTTCTTCATCGCCAGTGGATGCTACGACCAAATCAACATCAAAGACTCCGAGTTCTTTCATTTTTTCTACATCGTAACCTTCAACTTCTTTGATATCAAAACAGTTACGACTGATACGCTCATCAATTTTATCCACTTTTGTATGATACAAATGTGTTTCATAAGCATGGATGTCAAGTTCCCTGACAACCGGTAGAGTCATACGGTTTGATCCGATAAAGGATACAACAGTTTTGTGGTCTTCATCTTCAAAGCGCCCATAGATCTTCTTGAATGCCACCGGTGCGACCAAGCAAGTAAGGACAGCTACGAGTATCAATGCCCCTTCCATCTGGTCATCAATCATTCCTTCCCGTTTACCGATGGCAGCGGCTGCAATCACTAGGGATAAAGTGGATGTAAGAATAAAACCAGATCCAAACACGGTCTTTTTGTCATACCATTTGCTCAAGATAAGGGCAGGAACAAGTTTTGAAACAAGTAGGGCTATAAATAACAATGGAATCAATATAAGAACGCGATTATCGGTAAACAATCCCCAAATATCGATTTCCACTCCGACCATGACGAAGAAAATCGGAATTAAGAATCCATAACCGAAACTATCCAGACGCTTCACCATCTCCGGGTTCGGTGACAATAAAGATACAAGCGTTCCGGCTAAGAAGGCTCCTAGAATATTCTCAGCCCCCACCGTTTCAGATAAAGCTACAAGCAAAAGGATGAGTGTGAAAACTGCTCGGGTATCAATCTGAATGGTTCCCTTTGCCATTGTTTCCACAAACGATTGATCTCTGAACCTTTTGCCAATGTAATAGAACAAAACACCAGCAGCAAACAGGACGAGCAATAGCCACGTATTTCCTCCGCTTTCTCCATAAATGGAAACGAAAACAGCAAGGAGGATCATCGTAACCAAGTCAGCGATAACAGCAATCAAAAGGATTGTCTGTCCAATCGTTGTTTTCATCATTTGGGCATCTTTCAATGTCGGAACAACTACACCAAGCGAAATCGTTGAAATTATCAGAGTCATCAAGAATGCATTATCTATAAAACCAGCCCAAACGAACATGTAAGATAAAGCAAGTGAGATGACGAAGATTCCAATAAAGACAATCGTCGCCACCCATACAGGATTCGGAGCCCCTGTCCCTTTATTCTCAGGTTTCGCTTTCTTTTTCTTACTTGCAAAAATGGAAAAGTCGATTTCTAAACCACTTAGGAACATTAAGAAAATGAAACCTAATGTGGATAGTATTTCCAACCAACTTCCATTTTCAACGATATCAAAACCACTCTGCCCTATAATTAAACCTACAATAATTTCTGCTACAACCACCGGAATGAAGTTCAGCTTAAAACGGTGGAGTAAGATGGGAGTTATGAATGCTGCGATAATGACAATAACTAAAGAAGTTACTGAAGCACCATGTTCCATACTCACCCTCCTTCCTTCATATCAATAAATTCATGAATGCTGTCGCCATCCCAAAGTAAATCAAAATAGAAATCAAGTCATTCACTGTTGTAATGAACGGACCTGAAGCGACAGCCGGATCAATATTCAAGCGGTGCATAATAAGAGGAACGAGGGAA
This sequence comes from Halobacillus dabanensis, assembly GCF_900114165.1. Classification (GTDB taxonomy): domain Bacteria; phylum Bacillota; class Bacilli; order Bacillales; family Halobacillaceae; genus Halobacillus; species Halobacillus dabanensis. The sequence continues at coordinate 214,599 of NZ_FOSB01000003.1, read as the reverse complement.
CCAGCAAGTGTGGCTACAATCAACGTTAAAAGAATGGACAAACCAACTAATAACCCTAAGAAAAAGTTCCCCTGCCATATATAAACGATGAGCATGATAAGGAATCCACAGGATACGCCTGTAATAAGACCTGTACCTGCTTCTCTCATCATCATCTTCCATTTCCCTTGTTTCTCAATTTCCCCTGTGGCGATTCCACGGACAGCAACAGCTAAAGCTTGTGTACCAGTGTTTCCGCCCATACCAGCGATCAGCGGTATGAAAATAGCCAAAATAGCAACCTTATCCAAGGTTTCTTCAAATCGCCCGATTAAGCTCGCCGTTAAACTTCCTAAGAAAAGCAGAATGACTAGCCAGGGCAATCGCTTTTTCGCAGAAGCAAAAGCATTATCGTCAGGGCTGTCAACGTCTGAAATTGCTGCAAGCTTAGAATAATCATCACTTGCTTCTTCTTCCATAACATCCATAATATCATCAACGGTAATGATGCCCAACAGATGGTCTTGAAAATCGAGGACAGGTAAGGCGAGGAAGTCGTAATCACGCACCATACGCGCCACTTCTTCTTGGTCTTCCCCAACTGATACCGATACCACCCGTTCGTTCATAACATCAGATATTAGCCAGCCTTCTTCAGATATAATCAAGTCTCTCAACGAAATAACGCCGACGAGTCGTTTATCTTCGTCTATGACATACGTATAATAAATGGTTTCCGCATCAGGGGCTTCGGTTCGCAAATGGACCATCGCTTCTTTGATTGTCATGCCAGCCTTAACAACAACGAACTCAGTTGTCATAATTGATCCTGCTGTTTTTTCTTCATAATGAAGCAGGTCTTTAATTTCGTCAGCAGCTTCATCATCCATGATTGTCAAAAAGCTCGCCACTTTATCTTTTTCTAACTCATTTAAAATATCGACCGCATCGTCGGTAGACATTTCAGCAAAGACTTGTGCAGCAAAAGTAGGGGCCATCTCTGTGAAAAAAGGTTCGATTTCATCATAATCTATATGTTCCATCACATCTGCTACCTCTTCTGGTGATAAGTACGTATATATTTGCATACGTATATCTCCCTCGAGGTCCTCAAAAATTCTCGCTTGGTCATAAGGATGAAGTTCCAGAAACTCTGCGCGGAATTGATCGATGTGGTCATTCAATAATGCATCTTGAATATTAGCCCATACTTCTTGGCGCTCCTGGTCATCTAAGTGTTCCATAAGCAACCCTCCCCAGCGTCTATTTCGTTTTTGACCGTTTAATCTTAATTGCGATATACACGTTTGTCAATCATATAAATTTCTATTTCATTCAAGAAGATACATGTAGTTTAACAGAACAAGTTCGTTAATTGGAATAAAACATTATTCATGTTTAGTATCTTAAAGTCCGGGAAAAATATCATCCATATAATATGGATTGTGAACATGGCGGGATAATGAATGACTCGGCTTCCGATATGCTATAAGAGTTGGATATAAATAGAATACGGTAGCTTTGTATATACCCAGATACACCTAACGCTGTCCTGAAACAGAGTATTCTGTAGACGTTCAATTTATAAGGAGAATGATCATGACTTATGATATTATCGGCGACATCCATGGATGCATGTATGAATTAGAACAATTATTTGTCGAACTAGGATACGAATGGAAACACGGAATTCCGATTCACCCTGAAAACAGAACCCCAGTATTTGTTGGTGATATCACCGATCGGGGACCGGATTCGATCGCTTGTATCAAACTGGTCTATCGATTAGTAGTAGAAGATGGCGCACTTTATGTCCCAGGAAATCATTGCAACAAACTTTACCGATTTTTCCTAGGTAATCCTGTGCAGGAAAAACACGGACTTGAAACCACAGCAGCTGAATATCGTCAACTTTCTAAAAAAGAGCAAAAAGAAATCAAAAACCAATTTAAACAATTGTATGAAGAATCTCCCCTCCATTTAATTCTAAAAGACGTACAAACAGTAGTTGCCCACGCAGGAATTCGGGAAGAAGACATCGGACATAAGAGTAAAAGTATAGAAACCTTCATCCTCTATGGTGATATTACCGGAGAGAAACTTCCTGATGGTAGACCTGTACGTCGTGATTGGGCCCAGCATTACTATGGAACCCGCTGGATTGTTTATGGGCATACCCCTGTTAGAGAGCCGCGTTTTGTTAATAAAACCGTCAATATCGATACAGGATGTGTGTTCGGAGGGAAACTGACTGCATTCCGTCTTCCAGAGGAAACGGTTGTCAGTGTCCCATCTTCTATGCCATATGTAGATGAGAAATTCAGATATTAATGAACGGCGGAAGCTACTGGTGCTTCCGCTGTCTTTTTTGACTGATGTTGTATGGCACCTTCTAAGAACCTTAGGATCCATTTACAAAACTTAGGCTCCTCCCCAAAGGGCGCCCAAATCAAATTCTATAGCCCCCTAAAACAGGATGGCTCCCGAAAGATAATACGATCTAATAAAGTGGGCTTTTTATCCCAGATTCCCAATTCATCTCACAATGAAAAAGCTTGAACACCAAAAGTGCTCAAGCAAATATATTCCATTCTTTCGGAGGATCAGAAACAAAGGTCATTCTTTTTTTCGTCCATGGATGCCTGAAATGGAGTTGGTCACAATGTAATGCTTGTCCTTTTGTTCCTTCCACTTCTTTCCCTCCATACAATGTATCACCCACAAGTGGGTACCCAAGATAGGACATGTGAACACGGATTTGGTGCGTCCGTCCTGTCAAAAGGCGCACCTTTAAAAATGAATAGTCAGTGCCACACCTATCTAATTGGAACATTGTTTTTGAGGGCTTGCCTGCAGAAGAGACTGTACGTCGGATAATGGACCCTTCTTCTCTTCCAATAGGTTTATCTATTAGTCCTTCTCTTTCCATAAATGATCCATGAACGACTGCCTGATAGCGCCGCTTTACTTGATCCAAGTTTTTTGTTAATAGCATATGACTATAGGCATGCTTAGCTATCAACATTAACCCAGAAGTATCGCGGTCCAATCTAGTGACAATGTGCACGGTACATGGGTATCCTCTTTTATCATACTCATAAAGCAAATGGTTTGCGATGGAGGTCCCTGTAGAGTCTAACGGTGGCACCACAGGTATTCCCGAAGGTTTATCAAGTATTAGGACGTCTTCATCTTCATAAATGATCGAGAGTAAACCTTTATGCGGAACGATGGCCCCTCTTTCCTCTGCAGGGAAAATGACCTTTAGTTCATCTCCTGTAGACAATGGTTGCCATATTTCTCGCTTCAATCCATTTACGAAAAGTTTTCCATTTAGGCGAACCTTTTTTAGAAGCTGCCGGGAAAATTCACCTACACTGCTTAAAAAATCTCTAATTGACACACCATCGAAGGCTTTCGTTACATGCCAAGTCTTAACGACATTAGTCTCCGTAATCATCCGCAACGAAGGAATCATGCACACGTTTCCAGAACGGAAAAGGCCGGAACCTTGCAAAACGGACTTTTTCTTCAGCTACGCGGCACTGTATGGATTTCACATCTTTATAGGTGCGTGTAATATGGTCGATGGTGAACAAAAAGCTTCTATCATGCTTCGGTTTGAACATACATGTATGGTGACTTGGCAAAATAAGTGGTGATCCGATGGTACGGAAAACACGGTTATTGATAGAAGCCATCTCAGCAATTTGGAAAGCTTCCAGGGATGGATGTAAAATAGCCCCCCCTAGAGCCTTGTTGTATGCTGTGCTTCCGGAAGGGGTCGATATACAAAGCCCATCTCCACGGAAAGTTTCAAAATGATCCCCTTTGATCTCAATATCCATTACAACAGAACCTTCGGAAGTTTTAATCGTACATTCATTTAAAGCAAGATACCTGTCTTCTTCACTTCCATCTTTAGGGCGTATCGTAACTTCAAGGAGTGGGTACTCCACAACTTGAAACGGTGTTTTGGCAATTTCGATAATAAGCTTCTCCAACTCTTCCGGCATCCAATCGGCATAGAATCCTAAGTGGCCAGTATGGATGCCGATAAAGGCTGTCTTGTCAAGTCGATGAACATATGTGTGAAAGGCCTCGAGCAGGGTCCCATCTCCACCGACAGAAATAGCTAAATCGGGTTCATCTTCATCATACTCAAGTGTGAATTCCGTTAAATAGTTTTTTATTTTTGAACGGATTTCATTAGATTTTTGATCGCCTTTCGACAATATCGAGAACTTCATAGATCACCACTCCTTTACGTGTTTTTCGGATTTTTCTTCTGTTCCTCTTTCCTTAAAAAAGCGCGCTGTGCTTCCTGAATTTCGTTTTTAATTTTGGACATTTCTTCATCCAGCTGAAATGCTGCTTCGCCAGCACGTTTTAATCGGGATTTAATCTCTGTTGGTATTTTACCCGAATATTTATAGTTTAACGAATGCTCATTTGTGGCCCAGAAATTCATAGCTAAAGTCCGGATTTGAATTTCTGCTAACACTTTTTTCTCTCCGTGGATTGTTTCTACCGGATAACGGATAATAACGTGAAAAGATCTGTATCCACTATCCTTTTTACGGGAAACATAATCTTTCTCCTCCACTATTTCAAAGTCATGTCGATTACGCAGCATATTGACAACGGCATAAATGTCATCGACAAATTGACAGACCACTCTGACCCCAGCAATATCCTGTAACTCTTCTTCAATGTTTTCTGGATTAACCGCTTTACGTCTCGCTTTTTCAATAATACTGGACTTCGGTTTGACCCGGCCAGTCACAAATTCAATAGGAGACTGCTCTTCTTCATGTTCAAATTGACGGCGCATCCCCTTTAATTTAATTTTAAGCTCTTCAACGACTTGTGAATAAGGTGCTATAAATATATCCCAATTCATTTAGCGCCCACCTTTATGTACCCAATCTTAATAGCAAATATGTGCGTTTTTTCTTCCATTCATTGTATCATAAAGTTAGCCTGCGGAATAAGCAGCCTGCCTAACAATAACCTATATCAGGAGGTCATATGTATGGCTCAGGAAATTGAAATTGAATTCAAGAATCTACTGACACAAAAGGAATACCAACAAGTTTATCATTATTTACCATTCAAATCAGTTGAACTTATGGAACAAACCAATTATTATTTTGAAACAGACGACTTGAAGTTGAAGCAAAAAGGGGCCGCGTTACGAATTCGTCATAAAAACGGCAAATGTACCTTAACATTGAAGGAGCCTCATAAAGAAGGATTACTTGAAACACATGATGCATTGACTGAAGAAGAAGCTAACCTTTGGATTCAAAACAAAATGATGGAAAAGCCTCATGTCACAAAGCAACTTCAGGGTCTTGGTATCTCCCTCGAATCACTCCGCTATCTAGGATCTTTGACGACCAGGCGTAAGGAGATCGGATACGAAGGAACAACGGTTGTGCTGGACCACAGTCTATACTACGACCAGGAAGATTATGAGCTTGAAGTCGAAGCTAGCTCCAAAGAAGATGGAAAAAAAGTCATTCAGGAAATTTTAAAAGCATGCAATATTCCAGAACGAGAAACAGATAATAAGATCAAACGCTTCTACAACGCGAAGCTTCAATCAGAATAGTTGCCGTTCCGCAGCCCTCATTGCTAAAATGAAGAACAGACAGGAAGGGATACTATGGAACATGGAACGATATATAATGAAATTGGTAAAGAAAAAATTGATGAGCTTGTAGAGGCATTTTATAAAAGAGTAAGTGAACATCCAGAACTAATTCCGATTTTCCCAGATGACTTCACGGAAACAATACGAAAACAAAAACAATTCTTGACTCAATTTTTCGGCGGTCCTCCTCTCTATGTAGAGGAACATGGACATCCAATGTTGCGGGCAAGACATTTACCTTTTACAATCACGCCAACCAGACGGGACGCCTGGTTGTCTTGCATGTCAGGAGCAATGAATGAAGTGCAAATTGAAGAGCCGTTTAGGTCATTCATGTTTGAACGTTTGACGATGACAGCCAATCATATGATGAATACACCAGAAGATGAGAAAGGAGAATCGATGTGAGTTGGAAAAGTTTAAACAGTGACAGCGAAACAAGCGGGACAACTAGTGGTTTTTTCAATTTACTGAAACGACCGATTGAAATTTATGTCTTCATCGATCCACTCTGTCCGGAATGCTGGTCACTTGAACCCTTTTTAAAAAAGCTCACAATCGAATACGGGCGCTTCTTTAGTATCCGTCCCATCATTAGCGGAGAACTTGCCTCCTTACACCAGAATAAAATTAAAAAACCTAAAAACTTAAAAGAAGCTTGGGACAAAACCGGATCTCGCACAGGAATGTGTTGTGATGGAGATGTCTGGCTGGAAAATCCCATTTCCTCTCCCCTTTCCACAGCATTAGCTGTCAAAGCAGCTGAATTGCAAGGGAAAAAAGCAGGAATGAGGTTTTTACGCAAAGTTCAGGAGTATGTTTTTCTTGAAAAGCAAAACATTTCTAAAGAAAACATTTTAATTGAATGCGCAGAAAAAAGCAGACTGGATGTAGAAGAATTTAAAAAAGATCTGCATGGCGATGCAGCCCGACGCGCTTTACAATGCGACTTAAAACTCGCTCATGAAATGGAAGTCGACTCGACCCCCACCATCGTCATTTTTAACGAATCTGAGGAAGATGCCGGGCTTAAAATCACCGGGCTATATGCTTATGAGGTATATGTGAAAGTGTTGAAAGAAATGCTTCAAAAAGATCCAAAGCCTGGGATAAAACCCGCTTTGGAGGATTTCTTGCAACACTATCGCTTTGTTGCGAACAAAGAAATAGCCGTCGTTTATGATTGGACAGAGCAAGAAGCCAAACGTGAAATGAAAAAACTCGTCCTTAAACAAAAAGTTCGTGAAGTTCCAGTAAAACACGGTGCCTTCTGGCAATATATCGAATCCTAAAAAAGCTCCCTGACACGGTAGTGCACCCCAGGAGTTAGAGAAAAAATCTAACTTCTGGGGTGATTTTTTATGGCAAAGTATAGTGAGAAATTTAAGTGCAAAATTGTAAACGAGTATCTAAGAGGTAATCTAGGATATAAATCATTGTGCTTATTTAAAAAAGTTAGAAGCTTTTCAGAAGAATCCGAATGCCTTCCTCGAAAAGCACAAGCAGCGTTGGTATTCGAACTCAAAAAAGAAGGATTCAAATTAAAAGATGTCTTAAAAAAAGTAGCCATTCCGGAGGCAACGTATCATTACCATATAAAGAAATTCCAGAAAGAAGATCCAGATAAAGAGTGGAAAGAAAAGATTAAGGAACTGTATAAAAAGCACGGCGGTAAATATGGATGTCGTCGCATTTCCCTCAAGTTAAGAGGGAAAGGGAATGTCATCAACCACAAAAAAGTTCAACGAATCATGAGTGAACTGGGGTTAAAATGTGAGAAATTCACACGGAAATCACGTTATAAATCATATAAAGGTAAAGTTGGAAAAGTAGCCAAAAAAAGCTTAAACCGTAGATTCCATACAACGATCCCTCTCCAAAAACTCGTAACTGATGTGACCGAATTTAGATGTGCGGGAGATAAGAAACTGTATTTGAGCCCTATTATGGACTTATTCAATGGAGAAGTTATCTCTTTTGGAATCTCAAATAGCCCCACATTAGACTTCGTTCTAGAGCCATTAGGGGAAGCATTGAAAGTTATAGGAAATGAGGCAAAATACCGCACCACCATTCATTCCGATCAAGGTTGGCACTACCAACATAACAAGTGGGTACAAACATTAAAGAAAAACAAAGTCTTTCAAAGTATGTCTAGAAAAGCAGCCTGTGCAGATAATGCGGCCATGGAGAACTTCTTCGGGATCCTCAAGCAAGAGATGTACTATGGGGAAGAACTTGTGTCTTACGAAGAGTTAAAAAGTGAAACAGAAGAGTACATTTACTACTACAACAATGAACGGATAAAAGAAAAATTGACTGGCTTAAGTCCAGTACAATTCCAGACTCAAACCAGCCAATCAGCTGTGTAAGATAAAAACTCTAACTTTTAGGGGTCACTACCGATAGGCGAGATCCCGCAGGACGCAGTCCGAGGAAGCTCGGCGCTCCCCCACAGGAAAGCGAGTAGCTTCCCAATCACCCCTGACGCCCAACAAGGCAACGAACCCCGGAAACATCTCGAAACTGAGTCTTCAAGAATAGGGAGCTTTAATGGCAGAATAATATTTACACAAGTAATCATAAGATGTTACAGGGAGGCGATATACTTGAGAATATGGAAATTGATTGCGATTGCCTTATTAATACTCACCATTTGTGTATTTCACTTACTTGCTCTCATGCACTTTTATCCTTTATATATAACATCTCCACTTTTATTCATTACCATCTTCGCCGCCATTTCCATAAAATCACACAAAAAAACGTTTCGAGGATTCAAATAAACACGCCCTTGAGGATCTTTCCCTCAAGGGCGTTATACTTATTTCTTCAATAGCTGTTCCATTTCATTTAATTTTTCTTCAAAAACATCAAGTGCGGAGAGGATAGGATCTTTGGATGTCATATCTACTCCCGCTTGCTTCAAAACTTCGATTGGGTAATCGCTGCTACCTGCTTTCAAAAAGCTCTTATAGCGATCGACTGCCGGCTCTCCCTCTTCGAGAATCTGTCCTGCGAGTGCCTGAGCAGCAGCATAACCCGTAGAGTATTGATACACATAATAACCCATATAAAAATGAGGAATACGGGCCCATTCAAGACCAATCTTCTCATCAACAATGATATTTTCACCAAAGTACTTTTTATTGAGCTCATAATAAATGTCCGTTAGTTTCTCGGCAGTCAGTGCTTCACCATTCTGGGCTTGCATATGAATTTCATGCTCAAATTCCGCAAACATCGTTTGACGGAAAACGGTGCCACGAAATCCTTCTAAGAAGTTGTTAAGCAAATATAACTTTTCCTTATCACTATTCGTATTCTTAATCATATAGTCATTCAGCAATGCTTCATTACAAGTGGATGCGACTTCTGCCACAAAGATTGAATAATTGCCATAACGATAAGGTTGGTTTTTATGTGTGTAATAGCTGTGAAGCGAATGGCCAAGTTCATGCGCAAGGGTGAACAGATTATTTACGTTATCCTGCCAATTCATCAAAATATATGGGTTCGTTCCGTAGTGACCCGAAGAATAAGCTCCACTACGCTTACCTTTATTTTCTTCTACATCGATCCACCGATTCTTGAACCCTTCTTTAACGATGTTCACATATTCTTCCCCTAGAGGCTCTAAACCGTTGATTACGAGATCCTGGGCTTGTTCATAAGTAACTTCCATATCAGCATCTTTTACAAGCGGAGTGTAGAGATCGTACATATGAACTTCATCTAGACCAAGAACCTCTTTTCGAAGCTCGACATAACGGTGAAGTAATGGAAGTCGCTCATTTACTGCTTCTACCAGATTGTCATAAACAGATTCCGGGATGTTATTATTATCTAACTTCGCTTGACGAGCACGGTCATATTTACGAACTGTCGCATTATAATTGTTCTTTTTCACATGGCCACCAAGAGTGGAAGCAAATGTATTCTTAAATGAACCGAATGTATCATACATTGCATCAAATGCAGACTTACGTACTTCACGATCATCCGACTTCAGGAAGTTTATATAACGACCATGTGTTAGATCAACCTCTTCCCCTTTTTCATTCTTGATTGTTGGAAAAGTAAGGTCAGCGTTATTTAGTGCTCCAAATGTTTGGGAAGGATTTGCCCCAATTTCAGAAAAACCAGCAAGGAGTTTTTCTTCCTTTTCACTTAAAACATGCGCTCGCTGACGTGTTATTTCATCAAGCGTATGCTCATAAAGTTCAAGAGGTTCATACGATTTAACGAATTCTTTCACTTTACCCTCTGGTAGGGCAAGAATTTCCGGAACGATAAAGCTCATAGCAGATGCAATTTTAGTATATAGATTTTCTGCTTTGGCATTCATCTCCTGATAATGGGAGTTTGTCGTATCTTGGTCGTTTCTCATATGAGCATAAGTATATAGCAATCCTATTTTATGAGAAATTTCATCTTGAAAAGAAAGTAATTCATACAGCTGTTCAGGAGACTCTCCCAGCTTTCCTTGGAATTTCTCAATTTCAGGTAATAACTCTTTAGCTTCTTCTAACTCTTTATACCATTCTTCGTCTGTAGAAAACATGGACTCGAGATCCCATGTCTTTTCAACAGGTATTTCTTCTCTCTTTGGTAGTTCTTTTGCAGACGACATCAAACATCCTCCTTCAAAATAATTCGTCACCCTAAAAATTTCTCGATTTGTAGACGAATCCCTTCTTATTTATTATTTTCTTGTAGTTTTTTTAAACACTCTAAAATTCTGCGGTCATCTTCCAGAGCATCTTCCATCCGTTTATGAAATTTTATCTCTTTGTTCTTGATAAAGATATTCTTCCCTGTTTTTTCTATGATATTTAATTGTGCCAATAGGATCAAATATTGTTGATACAAATCTGGAGTGTAACCGTTTGGTGTTGGTGTAAAAACCTTTTGAGGAAAAGTAATCGGGGAACCAAGAGGTAATGGAATGAAGTAATCGCAAATTAGACGCGTCTGCCATATAAATGGTTTAGTACCTAAATGAATTTGACCCTTAACCGGTAAAAAACAAGCGCTGGGAATAAGAGAAAAATGCTCCCCTTTTAAATATAAGAATTGCCGGTAGTGACGCTCTTCCGAGTTGACTTGTTTTCGATAAATCGTCCGGTTCTGATTCCACTGATTGGCCCAGTGATTAAGGAAAATTTTCGTTGGATTTTGTAAAGATTCCGGGGTGGACAACAAATGGGGAAAGGTGAGTTTTTTTAAAGAGTGGATAGCTATATCAGCAAAAGTATAACGACCTACTCCTGGCCGCATATGAGTGAGATGTATAAAAGATTCATTAAATGGATCGAAGAAAAAAAGATGATAAGAAGAGGACCAATAATAAAGGAAAGTACGAGTAAATTCGTTGAGGAAGATTTGTCCGGGGCCAGCTCTTTGAAAATGTTCATGTCCAAGGATCCAAAATGGGATGATTCCTTCTTTTCTGTAGGAAGCTGTACGTTTAATGATATGTGGAATAGGGATTTTGGCACATTGATATTCAATCGCAATACGTTTGTTGTTGATCTTCAGCCATATATCAGGCCTCTGTTGGATACGATCTAAATAATACTCCAGTTTTACATTGAAACCTTGATTTTGGAGCCATTTATAAATAGTCCACTTACCTCTTTCATGTTTTTCTGACTCTCCACCTTTAGCTAATTCACAACCACTTTTAGGTAAGTGAGCGAAATGTGGGATCATCTTAGTTCCTGCCCTTATTTGCAACGGCGACCGACAAACTGGACAATAAAACCGTTCTTCCCTTGCGGCTTTTATGGCTTTAGGCGACAAATGATAAAGTGACTTCCATTCACTTTCTGAATTGAATGCATATAACATCTTTTGTTACACCTCCAATACTACTTTCGACACCCCACCATATTTTTCCTCTACAAACAAAAAAATAAGCACACGTGTTTGTGTGCTCGTCGAATTACTCAACTGGAAAATAATCTTTTATTGACTCTAGTGCACGTTCATTGAAAATGGTTTTCCCATATTCCTCAAGCCTGTGCACCGTAAGATTTGATTCTTGACCAAATTCCATAAGTTGACTCAGAACATTTTCCTGTTCATCATCACTCATATTTTCATCAATAAACTGAATATATAAATAGTACCGTTCTTCGAAATGGAATAACCTTTGCTCGATAGCCCCACTAGCTGACAAGTAATGACTTAATTGAATGACATCTTCAAATTCATTGAACTTAAGGGTGAAAGTCAACGGTTCATCGGACTCAACCTCATGTTCATTCTCATCCTTTTGCTCAAAGTCAGAAGTGGAATGGTATTTATCATCAAGCAGAGACTCCAGCTTTTCGTCGACTGGAACATCAATTGCCTTACCGTCTTCATTCGGCAGTTCAAGCTTCTGGCCATCTTGAGATACTTGGGCTTTAGTAACAATCACTTCTAGGCCTTTGTCCATAGCTTGGACTTGAATCCACAAAGGACCATCTGCCTGGAAGTTTTCCTGATCATTGACTTCATCCATCATTTCCCAAAAAAGTTGCTCACTACGCTCACGATTATACCAGATCTCTTCCCGATCAAAACCTCTTTGTTCTACATCTTGATATGTGACGTAAAATTTAACAGTGTTTTCATTAATACGTTCTATTTCCATATAATTTCTCTCCCTTCTTGTCATGTTTTAAGGGGGAAGGGAACACTCACCCTTTTGTCGCTTATAAAACTTTACCCGTTAGGCTTAAGCTTCAACCGTCATGATATGGAGATGTAAGGGTTGATGTACTTCTATTGTATGACAGCAGTGGCTGTTTGGAAAACAAATTGCTCGAATTCAGCATATAACCAATTGTGTCAAGAATATCATGAAGGTAGGCCCTATTAGTGGGTGTTGAGTTCTAATTTTAGCTTATTACCCAAAGTTTGTCACTACATAGCAGGAGGATTTTTCAATGAACTGGGACTTGCTCGAACCATTACTTATCATTATTAGTATTGACATTATTCTTGGCGGTGATAACGCCGTTGTCATCGCTCTTGCCAGCCGAAACTTACCACCTGAACAAAGAAAAAAAGCAATTTTACTTGGGACTGGTCTTGCCATTGTCGCAAGAGTACTTTTGACGATGGTTGCTCTTTATCTTCTCCAAATACCCTTCCTTCAATTAATAGGAGGACTGCTTCTCTTTTACATTTCCATTAAATTATTAACAGATACGGAAGAAACGGGAAATATTAATGCAGGTGATAGTTTGATTGCAGCTGTAAAAACAATTGTATTTGCCGATATCGTCATGGGGTTCGATAATGTACTAGCCATTGCGGGTGCCTCACACAATAACATTACCCTCGTCATAATAGGACTGTTAGTATCTGTGCCGATTATAGTTTGGGGCAGTCGCATTATCCTTGTCTTAATGGATAAGTTCCCATTACTCATCTACTTCGGTGCAGGCATTCTCGCCTTTACTGCAGCTGAAATGGTTGTGGAAGATCGTTATGTTTTTCCGTATATCGAAGGGTATCCTTTGCTTCATAACTGGTTTGCTGTAATTATGGTTATCATCGTCATTACTTTAGGATATTTTACAAATAAGAAAAAAGGCACGGCAGTGTGACAAAAAACATCACTTTTTTTCAAAGTATATATTTAATACACTAAATAAGTTAACTGTCTGTTTTTCTTTCCCTCAATAGTGGTTTTCTAATCAATCTTTGTAAAAAAAAGAAAAGCTGCGACTGGCCTATTGCCATCACAGCTTTTCTTCATTATTAATTGACTAATCGTTGAGCTTCTTTAAGTTGGAATGTACGGACACTTCGTGGTAAGAAGCGACGAATTTCATCTTCATTGTATCCGACCTGGAGGCGTTTATCGTCAATAATAATCGGCCGGCGTAACAAGCCTGGATTTTCCTGAATCAAGTCGAAAAGATCTTGCATAGGTAACTGATCAAAATCAACTGAAAGATTTTGGAATACTTTTGACCTTGTGGAGATAATCTCTTCCGTTCCATCCTCCGTCATTCGGAGAATCTCTTTGATCTCATCCAATGTCAAAGGCTCGGAAAAAATATTACGCTCCGTATATGGGATGTTATGCTCTTCCAGCCAAGCCTTCGCTTTTCTACATGATGTACAACTTGGTGAGGTATAAAGTGTGACCATACAGAAACTTCACTCCTCAATATTTTATGGTGAAAAATTTAATTGCTTCATTTAATTATAATCAATATAATTTAACCTTGATTCTACTATAACACACTCGTCAAGTAATTTCTATAAAAATACGAACATATGTTACAAAAAGCAATTATAAATCGTTTCCACAGTCCTATACCACACTTCATTGGTCGTTAAACCTTAAAATGCAGAAAAAAACAAAAAAGCCTATTTTCAACTACTCTCTCTTTATTGAAAATACCCACCTTAATAAAAGTGGGTAAAATAATCTCAACTTTTTGTTTTATCAAGTTCATGCAAAATGTTTTCTATGCCTCGTTCTTCGTCTCGCGTCAACACTTCTTCGACAGGTTGATAGGATTTTCCATAAAATTCTTCATCTTTATACGTGTGGATTTCCGTATACATTTCTTTCATTTGTTCATAAATTTGCTCTTCAGATGCATCATCGGGTGACCAATAAAGGATCTCCATTTGGCTCAGCTCATTTGTAACGACTGACCTTCTAGTATAACCAATTGATTGTGCATGTTTAAAACCTTCGCGTTGATAGAAGCGTAACCTTTTTTCCGTATCAGAATCATCATAATCCACAGGTTCTACTTCAAGGATAATTGGTTTACCTTTCTTCTTCATCTTTTCGATGAGTTTATGACCAAGTCCTTGACCACGTGAAGCAGTGGACACGTATACATAGTCGATAAAAATAAAGCTATCGAATTCTGCATACATTAACACGTGATGTTCGCCTTCATCTTTGTAGTAAACGTCACTTTTTTCCTTCAGAAGAGCTTCCATGTGTTCTCTTGATTTCATTTCTTCTACTGGGAAATACTCGTTCAACTTCTCATACCAATTCATTGATCTACTCCCTTATCATTAGTCATCTCTATTATACCGAAGATTGATTCACATGTTAAATATAATCTGTACATCCAATCATCACCTGTAAACCCATTTGTATATAGAGTGTGAAAAGATCCCTTGACTATACTAATAAAGAGGACCGAATATAAAATTCAGCCCTCTCTATCCTAGTCTAAAGGTGTATAATCTACATTCTTCGTATAGTTGTTCCCTGCATTCCATAATAAAAATTCATTAATTCCATTTTCATTTAATGCGCGGATTTGTTGTTCTACTTCTGCTTTTCCGTACTGTTTCGCAGCCCCAGAATACAACCAGGGTGCTGAGAAATCTTGTAACCAAGGTCTTGATGTAGGCTTATCTTCTAATTCATTTAACACTTCATTCTCAACTTTTGCATATTCATTTACCAAACGATATGGCTCTGTATCCGGTTTAGCAATCCCAAAATACGGTCCCCAGTGACTTGGATAAATCATGGAGGATATGACATCCACATTGGAGGAAATTTTAGAAAAGTTTTGTCCTATGTTAGGAGCTTCTGTAATCGTAGCGGCATAACCAAAAATGTCAACAGACACGTCTACACCATAATACTCTAATTCATTACGTGCATATTCAACAAAGTCTGTGACTGCTTGTACACGTTTTTGAACATTGTCTAAGTCCATATCAGCATATTTACCCTGATCATACTCAAGTATGTCGTCACGGCTCCCAAATCCTTCTGGAAAACGGACATAATCATATTGAATCTCTTCGAATCCCATTTTCGCTGCTTCTTTTGCTAGTTCCACATTGTACTCCCATACTTCTTCCATAAAAGGGTTTACAAATGCTTCCCCTTTTCCATTTTTCCAAACTTGACCATTCTCCGTGAAAGATAACTCTGGGCGCTTTTCCGCCAGCATACTATCTTTAAACACCACAACCCTTGCAATCGGGTAAATGCCTTTCTCCTCCAGTTCTTCCAACATTGCACGAGGATCATCGATGAAAGATTCAGCAACATCCGCATATGGTGAACCTTCTTCAGGTTCGAACGTAATATTTCCGTGATCTTCTTTAATATCGATAACCATTGCATTCAACTCTGTCTCTTCAACGAGTGTCGTAAGCTCTGACATCTTGGCACCACCAGCCGATGGCCCTGTAACATAAATTCCCCGAACAGCGTCAGGGTACTCGAATTCCAATCCTGAATTATATGTAAACCTTGCAGCAGGACTTGGTACTTCTAACTCTTTCAAGCTCATTTGTTTTTTGGACAGCACAGCGAATTCTTTCGTACTTTCTCCCTCTTCAGCCTGAACTTTATGTAGCGCTCCACTCAAACCTAAAAAGAGAACACATGTGAAGATGACCATCCAAAGTTGTCTTTTCCCCATTTACATCCTTCTCCTATCCCAATTTTCTTCTATTTACTATTATAAAAGAGGTTTCCATCTTATAACAGTATTCCTATCCAATTTTTTACGATAATTTGTAGAACATGACAATTGACCTACTCTAAATTTTCCGCAGAATAACATGATAGTCAACCCCACCACTAAAGCTCCTTATTCTGTAAGACTCAGTTTCGAGACTTTTTATGGGTGGATAGGTGCGGCGGCGAATGACTTCCCCACTACCCCTGACTCTTCATACGGCAACGGATCCCGATTATCTCGAAATCGAGTCTTCTAGAATACTGCCATATAACTGAATAAGAGGCATAAGTTCTTCAAGTCTCGTATGTATTAAATATTAAAAAAAGTCCCTGCACTCTACACAGGGACTTTCTGATACCACTTATTTTCCTGTTCCATGTTCACGTTGATATTGTTCGAATTCTTTTGTTGTACAGAGAACATAGTGACCTGGCCGCACTTCACGGAACTCCGGTTCTTCACTAGTATCGTGATTGTTCGGGTCATATGTGAATCGTTCACGGGTACGTTCGTAGTCCGGGTCAGGTAAAGGAATAGCAGATAAAAGAGACTGCGTATACGGATGGATCGGGTGCTTATAAAGTTCATCCGCATCGGCAAGCTCAACCATTTTACCAAAGTACATAACTCCGATTCGATCACTGATATATTTGACCATGGATAAATCGTGAGCGATGAATAGATACGTCAAGTTCTTTTCTTCTTGAAGTTTCTTCAACAAGTTAACGACCTGAGCTTGAATCGATACATCAAGAGCTGAGATCGGTTCGTCGGCAATAATGAAGCTTGGATCTACCGCCAGTGCACGTGCTATCCCGATACGCTGTCTCTGACCACCACTGAATTCGTGTGGATATCTGTTTGCATGCTCCTTATTCAAACCGACAGTTTCTAATAATTCATGAACTCTTGATTCCCGACCTTTCGCATCTTTTTCAAGTCCATGAATATCCATACCTTCTGCAATGATGTCTGCAACTTTCATCCTTGGGTTCAAAGAAGCGTAAGGATCCTGGAAAATCATTTGCATTTCACGATTGAACTTTTTCAGTTGTTCGCGTGATTTTTTACCATGAACATTTTCGCCATCAAAGATTACTTCCCCATCTGTTGCATCATAAAGGCGGATGATTGTTCGTCCTGTGGTAGACTTGCCACAACCCGACTCACCTACAAGTCCGAATGTCTCCCCTTTATATATATTAAAGTTCAAACCATCAACAGCTTTGACGACACTATGTCTTCCAGTTTTGAAGTGTTGCTTTAAATTTTTAATTTCAACTAATTTTTCTTGACTCATATGCGCTCACCTTCCGAACTGCTGGATCCATTCGCATTACCTTCCATACGCTTCTTAACTGCTTCAGGAGGTTCTATCTTTGGTGCATTTTCATGAAGCAACCATGTGGCTGCATAGTGGGTATCACTAACCTTGAACATTGGTGGTTCTTGTTCAAAGTCGATTTTCATTGCATATTCGTTTCGAGCAGCAAATGCATCTCCCTTAGGAGGGTTTAATAAATCCGGTGGAGAACCAGGGATTGCATAAAGTTCTTCATCTTCACTGTCTAAAGAAGGCATAGAACCAAGCAAGCCCCATGTGTATGGGTGTTGAGGATTATAGAAAATGTCATCAACTGTTCCGATCTCAACAATCTTTCCAGCATACATTACTGCTACACGATCAGCTACGTTTGCTACAACCCCAAGGTCATGCGTAATAAAAATCGTTGCAGAATCAGTTTTCTTCTGTATATCTTTCATAAGTTCAAGGATTTGTGCTTGAATCGTCACATCCAGGGCTGTAGTAGGTTCATCAGCAATAAGAAGTTTCGGATTACAAGCCAAAGCGATGGCAACAACAACACGTTGTCTCATTCCCCCAGAGAATTGGTGAGGATATTGATTGATACGGTTTTCCGCGTCAGGGATACCCACAAGTTCTAACAATTCACTCACACGTTTGCGCGCTTGGGCCTTACTCATTTTTTGGTGTTTGATCAAACCTTCCATGATTTGGTTACCGACTTTCATTGTCGGGTTCAAGGATGTCATCGGATCCTGAAAAATCATGGATATTTCTTTACCACGAATCTTTTGCATTTGTTTTTCATTCATTTTAGCCAGGTCACGGCCTTCGAAAAGGATTTCTCCTTCTTTAATACGACCTGGCGGCTGAGGGATCAGTTGCATGAGAGCCTTTGTTGTTACAGATTTACCTGAACCGGACTCTCCAACGATCGCCAACGTCTCCCCTTTGTTCACATCGAAATTGACTCCACGTACTGCTTTGACTTCACCACCGTAGGTGTCAAAGGATACGTGCATGTTTTTGACTTCTAGTAATTTTTCCATTTTGTACACCTACCTCCTATTCGCGCATCTTCGGATCAAATGCATCACGAAGACCATCAGCTAAGACATTAAAGGCAATCATGACTAGGGAGATTATAATTGCCGGGAACAATAAAATGTGTGGGTAAATCTGCAGCGATTTGAAACCAGCGTCAATCAATGTACCAAGGGATGCCATCGGTGTCGGCAGCCCAAGCCCGATAAAGCTTAAGAAAGCTTCAAAGAAGATTGCTGACGGTATCGAAAACATCGTATTGATTATGATCAAACCTAGCACGTTAGGAATTAAGTGTCGCTGTAGTATACGACTGTCCTTTGCACCAAGAGTTCTTGAAGCTAATACGAATTCCTGGTTTTTAAGTTTCAAAATCTGCCCACGTACAATCCTCGCCATTGATATCCAACCGGAAATTGCCAGCGCGATTGTAATGGATAAAATACCTGGGTCCAATATTAGGATCATCAAGATGATGAGTACGAGGTTCGGAATACCGACAAGAATCTCGATAACACGTTGCATATAGTTATCCACGCGTCCGCCGTAATAGGCAGAAATTCCACCATATGCTACACCTATAACCATATCGATAGCAGCTGCCAAGAACGCAATATAAAGGGATACTCGTGTTCCCATCCAAGTACGCGTCCATTGGTCACGTCCTAAACCATCCGTACCGAACCAGAAATTTTCTTCTATATTTCTAGCTGAGTAAACATCTAAAGTCGCTTTCACTTCCACTTGTTCCCCATTGGAACCATCGTTCAGTACTTCTGTTGTAATAAATTCTTCTTGATTATTGAAACGCATCAACGCTTTTTGTTCTGCATCTTCTACCGAATCAGCTTCAATGACGTCAGAAAGCGTACCATCCATACCTAACCAGCCTAATCCATCTACTTTAGGCGGTACTTTTGCTCGGGATAAATCTTGTTCATATTGACCATGGTCATTCATATACGGTCCGAAAATCGCTAAAAGCGCTAAAATGACAAGAACAGCCAGTCCAATCATGGCTCCTACGTTCTTACGCAGGCGAATAAATGAATCTTGCCAGAAAGATAGACTTGGACGTTCTATCTTCTCACTTTGCTCGTCTGTTCGATCTACGGGTACAAATAAATCTTTTGAAGGTTTGTGATTATCCATAACTGATTACTCTCCCTCTGCCAGTCGGATTCTAGGGTCTATGACTCCATAAAGCAAGTCGATGACCAGGATGATAAAGATAAACATGAATGCTAACAAAAGGGTTGTACCCATAATAATTGGATAGTCGTTAACATTAATAGCTTTTACGAACTGTTCACCAATCCCTGGTACAGCAAAAATGTTTTCGATTACTAGTGTCCCTGTCATCAGACCGATTGCTAGTGGTCCCAAAACTGTAATCAATGGAATCAATGCGTTACGCAAGCCGTGCTTGATTATGACGCCGAATTTATTGACACCTTTTGCGCGTGCTGTAACGATATAGTCTGAGCCCATAACTTCAAGCATTTCTGTTCTCATAAACCGGGCAGCAATTGCAATTGGGAAGATGGCCAACGATACGGTTGGTAAGACAGTGTACTCCCAGCCTTCCCACAAGGCAACTGGAAACCAGCCTAATTTAACACCAATATAGAACTGCAATAAACCTGCAAAAACGAATGATGGGATCGATTGTCCTAATACCGCTAAAAATGTCGAAGTATAGTCTAACGGACTATTATGATAAAGAGCAGAAACTAGTCCGAGCAACATTCCTAGTATAGTACCAATGACCATTGCTTGAATTCCTAGTTGCATGGATGGCCCAATGCGATCCATGATAATCGTTGTGACTTCCCTGTTATCGAATTGGAAGGATATCCCCAAGTCTCCTTGAGCTAAGTTGACCATATAATTGTAATATTGAACAGGTATAGGGTCATTCAATCCATACTTTTCTAAAACGACTGCTTGTTGTTCTTCTGATAATTTATCGGCACTAGCTAGGGGAGATCCTGGTAGCAACTTCATCAGGAAGAACGTTAAGGTAGCAATCAAAAACATCGTTATGATCATATATACTAAACGTTGAATAATATAACGAGTCATTTTAACACCTCCGTATGAGTAAAACATTTCATTCACATCTTGTTGTAATTGACAGAATCTTGTCTATAATCCGAATATTTTGTCGGCAGGGAAAAAGAGAGCATACGCCAACTATCTGGCCATATACTCTCTCCCTTATTAGTAGCCTATATATAGTTTGATTGGAAAGACTTACTTACCTTCAATATAAGCGTGCTTGTAATTGTAATCTGGTCCCATTGGGTTTACGACTACACCTTTAACATAAGGCTTCAAAAGTTGAGCTCTTGCTCGTTGGTAAAGTGGAGCAAGTACCGCTTCTTCTTCGATCAAGATTTTCTCTGCTTCAAGGAAAGCATCGAAACGCTCAGCTGGTTCTAGTGCAAGCTCATCCCCAGCTTTTTGAATAAGAGAATCATACTCTTCACTAGAGAAACCAGTCTTGTTGTTTGCTCCATCTGTTACATACATGTTCATGAATGTGTTCGGGTCGATATAGTCAGGGCCCCATCCAGAGTTTTGCAAATCGTAATCCATTGCTGTGTCACGATCAAGACGGACTTGGAATGGTACAGACTCAACATTGACAGTTAGACCTTCAAGCTGCTCAAGTTGGTCCTTAATGAAAGCATCCATGTTTTGAGCTACTTCGCTGTCGCCACCAAGGTAGCCGAGTTCTGCTTCTTCAATGCCTAGCTCTTCTTTAGCAGTTGCCCATAGCTCTTTAGCTTTTTCAACGTCAGTTTGAACTAAGTCACCGTTAAGCTCACGGAAATCTTCCCCAGACTCAGGGTGTTGGACAAAGTTCTTCGGCATATGACCTCCAGAAGGTATAGAACCATTGTTTAAAATTGTGTTCGTTATACCTTGACGGTCAATGACCATTTGGATGGCTTTACGCGCATTTACGTTAGAAAGAATCTCATTCTCCTGGTTCATCTTCACATAGAACAATGTTGGCTCTTCTATTATACGGTATTCATCGGATGTAGAGTATTGATCAACGAACTCTGCAGAAAGATTTACACGGTCAACTTCACCAGTGTCATAAAGGTTAACACCAGTAGCTGTTTCTTTTACTACACGTACGTTGATTTGCTCAAGCTTTACGTTTTCTGCATCCCAATAATCTTCGTTCTTTTCAAGTGTCCAACCTTCCCCATGGTTCCACTCTGTTATGACGAATGGTCCGTTAGAAAGAAGTGTGTCTGCTTCAAGAGCATATTGATCGCCTTGCTCTTCAACAAAAGATTGATTCAACGGTAGGAATGTACCGAAAGTAGTCAATGATTCGAAGTATGGTACTGGCTTTTCAAGCTCAACGACTAGTGTGTAGTCATCTTCTGCTGTTACACCCAGTTCTTCAACTGGTACGTCACCAGCATTAACAGCTTCAGCGTTTTTGATCACGCCGTTCATCATATATGGACCGTACTCAGATCCAGTATCAGGATCTACTGCACGTTGCCAAGCGTAAACGAAGTCATGCGCTGTAACAGGGTCGCCGTTTGACCAAACAGCGTCTTCACGAAGGTTGAATGTCCATGTAAGAGCGTCTTCACTTACTTCGTGGTCTGTTGCGATACCAGGTTCTGTTTCAGCACCTTCACCAAGGCGGTAAAGACCGTCAGTAGTAGAACCTAACCATTGGAATGCAACGGCATCAGTTGCTAGAGATGCATCCATTGTTGGGATCTCTGCAGTGTCTAGTAGATTAAGTACTTGCTCGCTATCACCTGTAGCGGCTTCTTCTTCACTGGAAGAATCTCCAGAATCTGTTTCCTCTGTGTCAGCGTCGTCTGTGGAATTAGACGTATCGTCGGATCCACCAGAACAAGCTGCGAGGAACATGCTCAGTACTAGTGCTAGTACTAGCAATAACCAATTTGTCTTTTTCATGATAGAAAATGACCTCCCCTAATAATTTTCTAAAAGTTTGTTGTGGTATTTTGTCCACATACCGAATTATACAAGTTTTCTAACTATTTTGCATTACCTTTTTTTCTGAATAAAACTAGGATCCCCACTATTATTACGTTTCAGTGACATATTTTGAGACTTTTTACCTAGTTTATTTTACAATATTTCTGCTAAGATTCTTTCATTTATAAGAAATTATGTATAAAAAAAGATATGGGATTTTCAAAGAATGTTATTTATCGCGGTTATCCGTTAAAGGATTTGAATATACCATTCAAGATTCCTTCTAAACTAAATATTCAGTTTTTTTACTGTCTTTACACTCCATCCACAAAGATAAAAACATGCTATAATAGTGAACGAGTTTTCAAGAAAGGTGGCACTGTTGTGAGCATTATAAAAAACAAATGGTTCATGGTAATTATGAACATCACCCTTGTTTCCCTTTTATTTATTGTACTCGCACCTGATTACAATTTGCTTCATTATATAAATCAGCTGTTTTATTTTGCTTATTTCTATATCTTCATAGGAATTATCATGTGGGTGGTTAAGGGCGGTTTTTTTGATGGAATCACCTATGGGTTCCGACGTTTCTCGAACCGAATGTCTAAAAATAAGGATTATTTAGATGATTGGAAGGAGAAGCCTCTTCCCTCTAAAACCATCAACAAATCATTACCAGGTTTCTTTATTTTTCATGGAATTGTGTTAAGCATTGGTTTGATCGTCTTGCTTTTCATTTATTATTCCAGTTAAAACTTGCGCTGAACCACTGATTCCTATATAATATTAACTTAATCTAATAGAACGAAATGCAATGATGAAGAAGTAGTACTGTGGATTGTACCTTTTCAGAGAAGCTGTGGGCGCTGTGAACAGCTAAGGACTTCTATAGGAATTGGGCCTTCGGAGCTGACTAAAGACGTAAATCGGCGTTAACGATAGGAGATGACTTCCCCGATGGGGGAGTAATTAGGGTGGCACCGCGGATCATTCGTCCCTTCCATATAGGAAGAGATGAATGATCCTTTTTTTATACCAAAAATACGATGAGGTGATGTAAATGGCAAAAACAATTTTTTCAGGAATCCAGCCCAGTGGCACCGTCACATTAGGGAATTACATTGGAGCATTGAAACGATTCACAAAGTTACAGGATGATAATCACTGTTACTTCTGTATCGTGGATGAACATGCGATTACCGTTCCTCAAGAACGATTGAAATTGAAGGAAAACATTCGCTCTCTAGCTGCCCTTTATTTGGCTTGTGGCATAGACCCTGACAAATCCACATTATTTATCCAATCAGAAGTACCTGCACATACCCAGTTAGGTTGGATGTTGCAGTGTGTCAGCTATATCGGCGAATTAGAACGGATGACACAATTCAAAGATAAATCAGCAGGCGGAAAAGAAGGAGTTTCCTCCGGTCTTCTCACATACCCACCGTTAATGGCAGCTGATATTCTTCTGTATAAAACCGATATGGTGCCTGTGGGGGAAGATCAAAAGCAACATCTAGAATTAACACGTAACTTAGCCCAGCGATTCAATAATAAATACAATGACATTTTCACTGTGCCGGAAGTAAGCATTCCTAAAGAAGGCGCACGGATAATGTCTCTTCAAGATCCGACTAAAAAAATGAGTAAGTCTGATGAGAACCAGAAAGCATTTATCTCTTTGCTAGATGATGAAAAGAAAATTATGAAGAAAATCAAGAGTGCGGTGACAGATTCTGATGGGGTGGTGAAATTTGATCCAGAAAATAAACCTGGAGTATCGAACCTATTGACGATTGAATCTGCCTGTACAGGAGAAAGCATTCAACAGTTAGAACAAAAGTATGAAGGAAAAGGTTATGGTGACTTCAAGCAAGGGGTAGGAGAAGCTGTTGTTGCTGTCCTAAAACCGATCCAGGAGCGTTATGAAGCACTGATACAATCGGAAGAACTAGATTATATATTAGATGAAGGGGCAGAAAAGGCATCCTACGAAGCAAATAAAATGATCCGAAAAGCTAAAAAAGCTATGGGGCTCGGTCGTGTGAAAAAGAAATAATACGAAGAAAAATTCCTGAAAAACGGAGAGTGCCCTGGTGCCCCTCCCCTCGATACCCTTAAATATGATATTAATGTTTATCATCCAGGATTTACTGAAGGACTGAAGGGGAAACCGGAACCTGAATAATCAGTCAAATACTCCCCCTTCCCTAAAATATAGTTAGTTTCCGGCAAAACAAATAGCCAGAATCGAGATAATCATCTCAATTCTGGCTATTCATATGCTGGGATACTCGTTCATTCTCCCCTTGCCAAATCGTTTCAAAAAATGGCTGACCTTTTACCATTTTCTTACATAGTTCTTCATGCACTTTTGACCAGCCATTGCAGGTTCCTTCATATAAACGTTCCCAGGCTTCCTCATTTGAAAATCTCTTTATGGTAGGATACTGTGCTGGATCCCATTCGGTTAACCAGTAACGTATTTCCTCAGGATGATCCGATTGCTTTAATTGGTCGAGGGCCATCATGAGTAGTTGTTTTAACTGCCTTTCTCTCCGTGTCAGCCCTGACATTTTCCCTGGATCCAGTGATAAAATATGGTGCTCTTTTGTAACACTTTCTTCTATTGAATAGTTTTCAGGTTCTTTCCCCTGGACCATTTCAAACACCAATCGTTCTTGTCTCGGAATCAAGCGGCTCTTTTTTACAGGCAACGTATATCCAATCGTATCGAAAACGATGACATCTTTACCATTTGTTACCACAGCTGCATATTCAACCGTGTGTCTTTCCTGGTTCTTTTTCATATACGTTTTACGATGGATATCCTGAAGTAAAGAGGCAGGAAGATCTTGCAAATCATTTTCAATAAAAGTGAATAATTCATCACTTATAAAAATCAATGGAATCTGATCGATCAGCTCGATCCCGTCCTCTTTCCGCCATTCATGAAAACGACAAACGTTATACCCATTCTCTTCACCTTCAAACCAGTTCACCCACAGATCATGCATGTATAACATATCGGACCCTCACTTTCACTCGGTGATCTCTTTTGGTTACATTATGACCAATGCTGGCTTTTTTATTCTTTCAATCCATATTTTAGAAAATTATTCTTTCATGAGCATCAATGCAGTCGTTATAAGTATTAATCCAATCGGAAATAAGTAACACTCTACTCTTGTCCTTATCCATATGGCGAATTCAATCCAGCTTAATCCAGCTGGGACAAGATTCAAGTAAGTGATTGTCACCGTTCCCCCTGCCACTGCGAATCCAAAACCCGTTAATAGAAGTAACCAATACCACATACACTCACCTCTCCGGCTCGTCCTCCTATTGATATCTTATGAAAAGGAATGCTTGGACATGCGGTTATTTCCCTTTAAATCCTAGTCTTTACTTCTTCGCCAATAACAGGTACATTTATTATCAGACAGGCATTAAATGGAAAGGATGATGGCCTTTGTCTCAATCAAGGTCTCTGCGTAAACGCAATAAACGAAGGCGTAAACGCAAAGCTTTTATAGGTTTGTATGCTCTTATTTTCTTATTAGTTATTGGATACTCAGGTTATGAATACTTAGCAGGCAAACAACAGTCCATGAGTCAACAAGCGTCTGCTGCAGAATCCCTCCCTTCAGAAGAAACGAACGGGAGCCCATATAAAGATGATTTTAAAGGAATAGACAATAATGATGGAAAAATGATGATGCTTTTATTAGGAATCGATCAACGGGGTTCAGAAATTGCTAGGACAGATACCATCATGCTCGCAGAATATGACCCTTCCAATCAAAGTGCTAAACTAGTTTCGTTAATGAGGGATATGTATATCGATATTCCTGGCCATGGATATAATAAACTGAATGCTTCCTTTGCGCTTGGAGGTCCTGAACTCTTAAGGGAAACGATTGAAAAAAACTTCGGCATCGAAGCGGAGTATTATTCTATTGTTGATTTTAATGGCTTCACCCAAATCGTTGACACACTATCTCCTGATGGAATACAAGTAGAAGTTGAGAAAGATATGCATTACGGTTCAGGTGATGGCAGTACGACTATTGATTTGAAAGAAGGAACACAATCTCTTAACGGAGAAGACTTACTTGGTTATGTGAGATATAGGAGCGATGCACGAGGAGACTTTGCCAGAGTGGAGCGGCAACAGAAAGTCATTGATCTGTTAAAAGACGAGCTCCTTTCCTTCCAGGGAGTTTTGAAGGCCCCTCGTCTGATCGGGAACCTGCAACCATATGTTGATACGAACATAGAGGGAGGTAAAGTACTCCAACTCGGAAAAGATTTGTTATTAAACCCCGTAGAAAACGTGGATATGATGAGTGTACCTACGACAGACAATGTCTGGGACGAAAGAAAAGCATATCCTGTCGGTCTTGTGCTCAATCATGATGAAGAGGAAACCAAAAAAACACTACATCAATTCTTCGGACTAGAATAATAAATAAAACCCCGATATCTATAGTGAGATATCGGGGTTCCTTCTGTTTATCCATCATATTTTTGGAAAATTAAGCTGGCATTATGGCCGCCAAAGCCGAGTGAATTACTCATAACGAAGTTGACATCTTGTTTTCTAGCTTCATTAGGAACGTAATCCAAGTCACATTCTGGATCCGGCGTTTCATAATTAATGGTAGGAGGCAATATTCCATCATTGATTGCTTTTAGTGAGATGACTGCTTCTACAGCACCAGCCGCTCCCAGCAAGTGACCTGTCATAGATTTCGTAGAAGAGATCGCAAGCTTATTAGCATGATCTTGGAATACTGTTTTCGCTGCATGTGTTTCAAACTTATCATTCAGCTCTGTGGAAGTACCGTGAGCATTTAAATAATCGATATCCTCAGGATTTATTCCAGCATCATCAATGGCTTGTCTCATGGCACGTGCTGCCCCATCTCCTTCTGGTGCAGGAGAAGTGATATGATAGGCATCTCCCGTAGAGCCGTACCCTTTCAATTCACCATAAATTTTCGCTCCCCGTTTTTTGGCAGACTCGAGCGTCTCCATAATCAGGATTCCAGCCCCTTCTCCCATTACAAAACCATCACGGTTCTTATCAAACGGACGACTTGCAGTTTGTGGATCTTCATTCAGGGATAACGCACGAGCTGAGGCGAAGCCGGCAAAGGACATTTTATTCATCGGGGCTTCTGTACCGCCAGCTATCATAATATCAGCATCCCCACGTTGGATCACTTTAAAGGCATCCCCGATGGAGTTTGCGCCCGAAGAACAAGCAGTTACTGTACAAGAATTAATCCCTTTCGCCCCAAGCGCTATCGAAACTTGACCTGCAGCCATATCCGGAATCATCATCGGGATGAAAAATGGACTGACACGACGGTAACCTTTTTTCTGGAACGTTTCAAATTGGGATTCATACGTTCCCATACCACCGATTCCTGAGCCGATCCATACGCCAGTGCGATGGGCTACATCATCCGTGATGTCAAGATTGGCATCTTCTACCGCCATATGGGCAGCAACCATCGCATATTGTACAAACGGATCCATTCGACGTGCATCTTTACGGTCCACATAATCAGACGGATCGAAATCCTTCAACTCTGCTGCCACGGAAACAGGGTAGTCCTCTTTATTCACTTTTGTAATTTCACCGACGCCAGAAACGCCGTTTTTAATATTTTTCCACATTTCTTCTACAGAATTACCGACAGGAGTCACCGCTCCCAAACCAGTAATAACAACACGATGTTTATCCATCATTCCATTCCTCCTTGATTACTTACCCCATCGAAGGGCAACGGCTCCCCAGGTGAGCCCGCCACCGAATCCGACAAGTACGACGAGATCATTATCTTTAATTTTACCTGCCTTCACATCTTCTGACAAAGCAATCGGAATAGAAGCGGAAGATGTGTTTCCATAACGTTTGA
The DNA here is from genome assembly GCF_900114165.1 of Halobacillus dabanensis. Classification (GTDB taxonomy): domain Bacteria; phylum Bacillota; class Bacilli; order Bacillales; family Halobacillaceae; genus Halobacillus; species Halobacillus dabanensis. The sequence continues at coordinate 186,225 of NZ_FOSB01000003.1, read as the reverse complement.
TTTGTGTAGACATTTTCTCTTCAGGTATACCTAATCGTTCACGGGCCGCTTCCATTATTCTTATATTCGCCTGGTGTGGCACTAAATAGTCAACATCCTGTTCGCTTAAACCGATTTTTTTAACGACATTGACCGAAGATTCCGGCATTTGTCTGACAGCGAATTTAAAAACTTCACGACCATTCATGAATAACAGATCTTCCCGTGTTTGGTAAAGGTGCGGTCCACCCGTTCCATCTGAACCTAATTCAAACGAAAGGATCCCCTTATCTTCGCTTACGGGGCCTATTACCGCTGCGCCTGCTCCATCACCGAACAAGACACATGTGTTTCGATCAGACCAATCGGTAATCTTCGAAAGCTTTTCGACACCGACCACAAGAACATTCTTGTATGCGTTTGTTTCGATGAACTGTTTAGCTGTAATCACTCCATACATAAACCCTGCACAAGCAGCACTTAAATCCATTGCAGCTACTTTGTTTGCACCAAGTCGGTGTTGCAGCATTGCCGAGACAGACGGGAATGGTGTATCCGGTGTCACTGTAGCAACTAGGATCATATCTAAGTCTTCCGCTTCTAAATCTGCATCTTTCAATGCTTCTTGAGCTGCCCGGAAAGCTAAATCAGATGTATCCATATCATCTGCTGCAATTCTACGCTCTTCAATTCCTGTACGAGTTCGAATCCACTCATCACTTGTATCTACCATTTTTTCTAAATCCTTATTGGTCAGAACTTTTTCCGGCGCATAGTGCCCTACGCCTAAGAATCCTGCTTTCATATATTCATCCCCTTAAAGGTAATCTCTAATATCAATTCTTATGACTTGGTACTAATTTTAATTCATCTGCATCCGTAGTGCAAGTTCTCCCCCTCGAACTAATACCGATTCCCCTGTATCTTTCGCCTATGACACGCTTCTAATAAACCGTTGCTTTATAACCTAGGACCACAAAGAGAGCTACTCTTGAATATAGGACCGATCATATCCACCTAGCGATATAGATAATCTGCATTACCTTTACATTTTTTATACTTTATGATGCTTTGTGTCTTCCACCTTATCCCAGCCCACAAAGGACGATCCATCCTTTCATAAAATTTAGAAGAGGAGGTGTGAATGGATGGCAAAAAGAAAAACGTCCCCTTTCGATGAGTTCTGGGGCTTCAACCAAAATAAAGAACAGGAGGATGATAAAAGAGAGAAATCATCACAACCAAAATTCCCAGAACTGTTTGAAGAAGCCTCAAAAACGTGGAAGTCTGTGTCACCATTGATCAAACCAATGATTGACCGCTTCAAAAAATAGGACAGTAGTGGAAGGTGGTGGCAAATAGATTAATCCGCAAAACAAAACGGATACTTTTTTACTACCAAATAATAAAGAACTCTGGAGCACTAAAAAGCTCCAGAGTTCTTTATTATGGCAATTCATCTGTTTCCATATAATCTTCCACAGAGGATTGTACTTCTTCCTGAACCTCTTCAGGGACAGCTGGACTGTATTCACCCATCTGAATCGCACCTTCCTGAAAGTCAAAGGAGAGTGACGTTCCGGTGTAATCATCTTTCATATAATGTTCCATAGCCAATTTATAAACTTCATCCACTTTTTGAACGGTACTTGTCAACACCGTATTTTCAGCAATATTTGACTGATCCTCTACATATCCAATCGCATAGTTTCCATCTTTTTGAGCCTCTTCAATTACCGGTATGTTGAACATGTCTCCAGCTGGATAAAAAACATCTGCCCCACTATTACTCATATTCTCATAATACATCAAAGCCAACTCTGTATTTTCCCAGCTGTTCGTTAGTGCCATGTCTACGTTAGCTTGAGGGTTTTGATGAATGACCCCTTCATAAAAACCTTCGACCTCTGGTTGCCATTCAAAAGCACCAATTAGTCCTATTTGATCGGTCTCTGTCATTTCCCCTGCTACCATTCCAGCGAAAAAGCCCATCGCCCTTGCTTCAAAATTAAGACTTGTTACATTTTCAGCGGAAAACTGCCCATTAAAGTAGATAAAGTCCATTTCACCATAGACTTGATGCAACTCACGAAAGTGATTTCCGTAGAGGCTGCTGTGACCGAAAATAACATCGACCCCTTTATTCGCCAGATCATCTACCGCTTGAGCCGTTTGGTTATAGGTTCGAACTCCTTCTTTAAAGTAAATATCTACCCCATACTCCTCCTGGATGGCTTGCAATCCTTTATATCCTTGTTGTCCCCAAGCCTGGTCGTGAATGGTGGTTTCCACTAACATCCCGACTTTTATATCTTCTTCATATCCTGGAAGCCCATCGCAACCTACAAGAAAAACAATGAGTGAGAGGATCATGATTGTCTGTATTTTCACATTCAAGCACTCCTAAAATAACCACAACTTATATCCTCTCACTATTCTACCTGTTTTCCGTTAAAAAAGTAAATGGACATTCCCCAAGCCTCAGACTTTCCTAAGTATATCTTCACACCTAACAATAGCTTCTACTCTCTTCTCCATTACCTCTTCCTTATCGTTCCGCTTTTTTTACTACAATGGGATCTTCTTGTAAGAGATCACGATAAAAATCCTCGAAAAAGTCTTCAATATAGATGGCATCATTTATTTCAATCCATTTCATTAATGAATCCCGTCCCTGTAAACCATAGCGATCCAGGTCCATCCATTCCCCGTAGAGTTTCGGCAATTCCAACCATTCTTGTTTTTCCTTAGCTTTTTTGATTAATAAAAAATCTTCTACATACTCCACTGTGATTTCATTTTCCGCTTTTTGTACATAGTTTTCCTTATCGTATTCTTGAAAAAAGTGTTGAAAATTGCTATTACGTCCCACGAACATATATAAGAGGTCACTCTTCTCGTCAATAATCGGGTCAATGCCAATCACTTCCACCCCTTCTTGAAGAAGGCCTCTGGTGATATGATACCCGACCCAATGGAAGCATGGATTGACGGTCACCATCATAGGATAATCCCCCTCTTTTATGACTTCTTACATTTTATTCATTTCATTGTTTAATCATGAAGCGATTTCATATTTCTTTTTCCAAGCGTGTCTGATAATATAAAGATAGATTGTGTTAAAAAATGAGGTGAGTAACAATGCGGATGATTTGGACAATCATTTGGGCTTTTTTACTAAGTTTCATGTCTGCTTATGTAGTCAGTAACATGGCAGGAAGCAGCTTTGCATTCTCGCAAGTAATCATCATGACGATTCTTTTCACCCTCGCCGCTGTGGTACTTGGAGAAGGAATTATCAAAGACGAAGCATAAGCCTATTAAAAAGCATTCTATCTTCGGGTAGCAATGCTTTTTTATTTGGATTCTCTATCACCCATTTTATATATAGGGAGAACTAAGGGTATAACACACGGATAGACAAAACAAGAAATCGTCTTGCAGATAAAAAAGGACTTTCCATTTGCAAGACGATTTCCTTTTGATACGAGTTAGTTACTTAGTACCCGATTCCGGTACCCTATTAGAGAAACTCTTTGACCATTGATTTTCAAACCACCAAAAAATAAAGAAATATTCGTATGGTGTTATAGAATAGGTTGCTTTATAATCGAATAGTGCTTTTAGCAATATCACACAGTTCTAGGACCACCTTAAAAAAATAAAAATAATGGTAAGTATTCGATCACAGGGTCAGGAGGAAGATAGGCATGGAAGAATTATGGATAATTATTAAATATCTATTTTTGGGGATTTTCCAGGGATTCACAGAACCGATTCCGATTTCATCAAGTGGACATCTGGTCATTGCGCAGGAATTATTAGGTTTGAGGTTAAAAGGATTAACCTTTGAGGTTCTAGTCAACTTTGGTTCTCTAGTAGCCGTATTAATTATTTACAGAGAAGATCTTATCCGTCTCATAAAGAACGGGTTTGGCTACATATTTCAGCGGGACTCCAGACAAAAAGATGATTTCGATTTTATCATCTATTTGATTATCGGAACTATCCCTGCTGGTGTATTGGGAATCCTGCTGGGAGATGCTATTGAAGTCTTATCTACGGTACAAACCGTAGGAATTACACTAATCATTACAGGAATAGCCCTTTGGCTCATTCGTAACCTTCGTGGCCGTAAAGGGGACGGGCAATTAACATGGAAAGATGCTGTCATTGTAGGACTAGGACAAGCTGTTGCGTTAATTCCGGGGATCAGCCGGTCCGGAGCTACCATTGTTGCTGCGATGTTCCTTGGTATGAAACAGGAAACTGCTCTGCGCTTTTCATTCTTGTTATTTATCCCTGTGAGTTTAGGGACGATGCTTTTGTCCATTGAGGATGTAATTGTCAATGCGGAGGCCGAGGGCGCATGGTTCGCCTACACACTTGCTTTTGCAGGTTCTGTTGTGGCATCCTACTTTTCCTTGAAATGGTTCATGAATATCATGGCCCGGGGGAACTTGAAATATTTCGCTTTTTACTGCTTTATCGTAGGTGGTCTTGTTGTCCTTTTCTTATAATTTAAAAGACGGACGCTATCTAAGTCCAAAAAAGTCAGCCTTAAAAAGCTGACTTTTTTTATCCTCCACTTTTTGCTAACTTATAAACTTCATGTAAATGTTTTCTCCAATCTTTCAAGGAAATAACAGGGAAAGGGATATCATCAGTCATGCACTCATCCCAACAGATCACCAATTGAATATTCGCCAATTCCTTCAGCAGATGTAACTCTGTGTCCCTTTTTATAATAACCGCTTTTGGGAACTGCTCTTGAGTATATCCCTCAACGACAATTAAATCTGGTGAAAAATGTTGATAAATCGAAACAAGACTTTCCAGTGGAAGGTCGTCTTCATGAGTCAATTCAAGCTGAAAACGTCGGTGGCTATCTACGCCTGTCATAAAAGCCCCCGATTCATGCAAACGGTAGCTATCTGTATCATGGTGGATCACTTTCAAGGGTTCATCATGACTTTGATGTTTGATAGTTGCAACTCTTTCCCCTCGACCTGTTCCATACGCAATCAAGTCGGATAGCAGAGATGTTTTTCCACTGTTCTTAAAGCCAACAACTTGAAAAACCGGCGAAAGGCTCATGTCTCTCCCCTCCTTAAAATAAATTGCAAACAACCCGGGAGGTGTGCCTAGCCCAAGTGAAAATCGTGTGATGGCGGTCGTTACAAATCATAGTGATGATTATACCTCAATCAACTGATGTCAGAGGTTCACCAAAGATCGAGCAACCATTAAAAGCATAAAAACGAGAAACCCGAAGGGGCCGTAATTGGGTCAAATATGAAAATACCCTACTTAAATGAATAAACCCATGTTTATGTAAAAACCCCTACCGTTATTCAAACGGCAGGGGCATACATTCCATCAATCCGGAATACCAAGCGCAATTTTTGCGTAACGGCTCATCCGATCTTTTGTCCAAGGCGGGTTCCAGACAATATTTACAGTTACTTCGTTAAGTTCAGGAAGATCCGCTAAGCAGCGTTTCACGTCCTGTTCAATATGACCCGCAAGTGGGCAACCCATCGCAGTCAATGTCATTGTCACTGTTGTATCGCCATTATCATCTATATCGACGCCGTAAACTAACCCTAAGTTTACGATATCAATGCCGAGTTCAGGGTCAATAACATTTTCAAGGGCACCCATTGCATTTTCTTCAAGTGCAGTTGTACTCACTTTTTTTCCCCCTTCACATTTCTTCACTCTCTATTATAAACAAAATTACATGGAGAATAAAATATTCCTGCTGTTTACAATACTAACTCCAACCAATTAACCATTTCCAGGACGGCGAATCGACTTACTTTATGATCACGTCCGACTTCCCTTAAGAAACGGATATTTTCCGGATTTTTGTACTGCTCAATCGCTTCATTGTAAAAATCATAGGAATGTTCAAAAGGAACAACTGGATCTGCATCACCATGCCAAAAGAAAAGAGGACGACCGTAGAGTTTCTCCATTTGTTTGGAGAGGTCAATTCCTTCAAGAGAACGGTACAGTTCATCAAGCTCTTCTTTTTTGATTGGAAGCACGATTCCTGTCTTCTCCACATCCTGGATAAGTTTTTTCGCAAAGTCGACTGGTTTTGGCGAGCCCATCATCACAGTCGATGCTTGAATCCACGGATACATAGTAAGTGCAGCACTTGTCGTGATTCCACCCATGGAAGTTCCTCCGACACCGATGCGACAATCCTTGACTAAATCCAAGCGATCAAGCTCATCCTTAATATCCTGAAGTTCTTTTAAGTTTTGATACACAATATCCCAAAACTTAAAATTCAATTCTTGTTTAGGCATGTCTTCATCTCGCTCACCGTGATAGATGCTATCCGGTAAAATTACCCTGTAGCCCTTTTGGGCAAGTAAATAGGCTTGAGGGAGATTGTGTTCTTTAGCGGATGTAAACCCGTGAAAATAGATGAAAACAGGCAATGGCTGATCTTGTTTTGTAGAATCCACAACAGTCAATACAGGTACGTTTTTAAATGAATTACGGTATATGCCTATCATTGTTCCTTGTTCCTTTCTGCAAAAACAAAAACTTTACGTTTCGTTTAGATGGTATTCATATCTTCTTTATATAATATTTATCGTAACACTGCCAACATTAATTGGAAAGCGGTAGGTAGACTCTAGGGAAATTCTTTACAATTCACCTACCTACCCGATAAACTATACATACAAATGAGGTGAAGAAAATTGGAACGACATTTAATTGCTTTAGATTTAGACGGTACATTACTTACAGACGGAAAGACAATCAGTAAAAAAACGAAACATACAGTTTTGAGTGCGATGGCGCAAGGGCATATAATTGTCATCGCCACAGGAAGACCTCATCGGGCCAGTATAGATTTTTACCATGAACTCGGACTCGATACACCAATGGTGAACTTTAATGGTGCATTGATCCACCATCCTAAAGACCACCAATGGGATGCCGTTCACTCACCACTAGGAATTCGCACAGCCCATAAAATCATTCATACTTGCCAAGAACTAGGGGTGAAAAACATACTCGCCGAAGTGAAAGATAAAGTATATCTCGATCAATACGATGAGGAAATCATGAGTATTTTCCAAACTGAAAATGATCCAATCACTATCGGACGATTACAATCCAATTTAAAAGATGACCCTACTTCCATTCTGATCCATCCAGAAGAAGAGAAAATCCAACAGTTGCGACAAGAACTTGATGAACATGCATCTTTAATCGATCACCGTAAATGGGGAGCACCGTGGCATGTCATTGAAATTGTTCGTGCTGGAATGAACAAAGCTGTCGGGTTGGATAAAGTCGCCCGGTATTTCCATATCCCACAAGAACGAATTATTGCTTTCGGCGATGAAGATAACGATTTAGAAATGATCGAATATGCAGGTGTCGGCGTTGCAATGGGTAATGCTATAAATGAATTAAAGGATCTTGCCAACCATGTGACAAGGTCCAATGAAGAAAACGGTATAGGTGAATTTCTTGATGATTACCTCAAAATCAATAAGCACGCCATATAAGGTACATTTTTCCTTGCGTAATAAATCCACTCTCCCTCCATACTAAGCTTGAACGTGAAAGCGTTCAGGCTTATTTATGACAGGAGGGTCTTGTCATGGAGCAGCAAAAGAAAACCGATCGTAAAGATAATCGTTGGACCGAGGTTCGAAAATTCGACGAAAGTGAGATGGAGCCCAAACGGCTTACAGAAGCGAATCGTAAAGAAATCGAATCTGACCAGCATACGGTAGGAGGGTTTTAACCATGGAGAAAAACCTTTTTGAAAATGCTCGCGATGCAGTTAACCGTTTCACACAAAGACGTGGAGGCAAACACGATGCAACTTCCCAGCATGATATGGAAGCTGCAAAACAAGCCATTCAATCTGCCTATAGCCAATGTTCACAACAGGAGAAACAACAGCTACAGCAGTTTGAACAAGAAGTAGAATCACATCACAACAATTTGCAATAACACCAAAAGATCAGGCCGGTTATCGGTCTGGTCTTTTTTGTTTCAGTTGAAAATAGGACACTATCCCACTTCTGGTATGCAGTTATATCACCAGAAGTGTATATTGTAAAATTTCACTGATATAAATATGGTAGAAAAAAACTAAATGACAAAAAGGAGTTATATTTTTTAATTATGGGGTATATACTGAGTACCCCCTAATGATTTTCTAAACAGTGAAGCGCCTGATTGAGTGCACGTGCACAATCAGGCGCTTCACTGTTTTATTGCAAATTTTAAGTTATTGAAATGTTTGATAAGGGACCACGGATTGTTTTATTCAAAATACTCTTCATACCAAAAATCACAAATCCCGCTAATTTGAGTAGCATAACTAAAGAGGAGTAATTTACCATGAGCAATGATATTGAAAATCAGATCCTTTTCGGTTATTGGGTGGTTGCGGCTGGGACAATTGCTTCCGCTATTAATGCTTCTTTAGATTTCCGTACAGGTGAAAACGATCAAAGCCTTAATATAATTGGAAATACATTACAAGCGACAGGGAATGGAATCGCTGCTGATAATGCCTCCGCATCTTCCTTTTCAAAGACAGGTAACTTGATTCAGGCAGCCGGGAATTCAACGGTCATCTATAGTTTAATAACGGATTTAGACAGGCAATTTGATCTCAATCTTGTAATAAAAGGGAATTTGCTCCAAGCACTCGGTGGGCTAATTGGTTTTTATGAAACGGTTGGGGACCCACCGTCACTATCAAATGCTTATAAATTAAATGGAGAAACTTTAGAAGTTGTAGGAAATTCCATTCAGGCTGTAGCCGCCGGGAAAGAATTAAAGGGGATGGAAGCGAGTGGATTATCTGCACTAGGAAGTTGGATACAGGCAATCGGGGCAATCATAGTAGCACTTATGCTGACCATATCTTAGCTAATCCCATTAAATGCTGATACATAAAAAGTCGGGAATCATTCCCCGACTTTTTTTAACGAAACCTATCATACGATTTTTTTAATGTTATAGCGTAAAGGACATGCCCCATCAACCAATAGAAGATGGCAACTCCATCCTTGAGTGCTGGCGTTTCTTTAATAGCCAAAATTGTCAAAGGAACATAAGTTATCGCTGCAATACCTGATAATATACTGGCTGATAACCAGCGAGATCTGTTGGTGTTTTTCAGCTGATATGTGAATGCGTAAGCAAATAGAATACCTATGATCCAAGAAATGATCAAATGGAACAACCACTCCATGAAAATTGGCCAATCGATCTCACCTAAGATTGGAATGAAATCTACGTTCATCAGCAATGTGTAAATCCTTTTACCCGTGACTTGCTCGACAAACCACATATAAAGACCAAGCACAAGACCAGATGTCGTTCCGATGAAAAGTCCCCATCGAATCATACGCTTCCTCCGTGTATTAGTTAATAGGCTTCTTGTTTCCTAAGTTCCCTTAACAAATTCTCTAAAACCTGGCGAAGCTCTTTATAATCGCCTTCCAGCATACGAAAATACATCGCTCTCATAAAGTGCTTGCTATTATTAATAATGATATCTTCGTCCGGATTTTGCCAGCCCTCCCGGATATAGAGCAATGTTTCGAGCCACTCCACTCTTTCTTCGTGACTGATTTTGCCAAACATCTTTATAACAGCGGTCACCATCCGCTCTTCTTCATCAAAAAGATAAGGTTGATCGATGAGGAATTGCTCACGGATAACAGGCAACATAGCCAAAATTTCTTCTTTAGTGATCTCATCACAAGCAGCGACACTGTGAATCGCATCCGCAGCATGGGCCATAGCGTGAGCCCAGCCTTTCTCTTTCACATACCCACGGTGATCCTTTTCTTGTTGCATATATTTTTTTAAATGATCCCACACACGATGGATCTCTTCTTCTTTCAGAAAGGGGGATTGTCTGTGCTTATCCATAATCGGCGGAATCAACAGCACGGAAAAGCTCCGTTTAAAGACCGCATCTTCCTCTTTTTTCGAAGTCCCAATCCGATAAAATAAATAGTTCTTGTTCAAAACAGATTGTAAAATATTTTTCAACTGTTCATTCGTATAATGACCACGTTCAATAAATGTGGTAAAAATGGAATGAATCAAATCATCACGTAAAACAGGATGGACAGAACCTATTTTTTGTAGCATCATAGTGGTGAGCTCTTGTAAATTCTGACCTTCAGGCAACGTATAATCATTTTCTTTTATCGGTTGGAGTACGTCAATCAATCTTGATTCCATCGCACACACCTCCTAAAACATGAACTCATTGTATCATAGAAATAGGGCAATCATGTGTAAAAGAGATTGATAGTTTTGAAGGTCAAGATTTTTTGGTAAAATAATTATAGACGTTACAGAGGAGGATACGAATATGGCGATTCAAGTACAAGAAACACCAAACCCTAATGCGCGTAAATTCACAGCAGAATCGATGATTTTCCAAGGCGATGGCAGTGTATCAGTCATGCCTGGGCAAACGAGTGAACATAAAATCATGAATGATTTAATGGAATTGGACGGCGTTGACAATGTCTTCGGTTTTCAAAATTTCATCACAGTCAACAAATTACCTCAAGCTGACTGGGATGAATTGACAGAGAAAGTTACAACTACAATAAAAGAATATGGGTACTGAAAAAGCACAGACTTCTTCTTAAGGCTTTTAAGGAAAAGGCGCTGGAGTTGAAGTCCATTACAACGAAAAATGATTCCCACTAAAAAACCGCCACACACAAGTGTATGGCGGTTTTTTTATTCTTCAGGTTGGAAATTTTCAAGTGGGATATAGTTTACATTTTTAGGACTACCGTCTTTAGCACTTTCCTCGAACAATGTAAGAGTCAACGTACCGAAATTAGGTAGATCTTCTTCTGGAATTTCAATTGTCAATTCAAAAGTCGACCATGAAGGTGCTCCTTCATCCACTTGGAAGGACGTAGGTTCAATTTGGACGTTATGGCCATCCTCCACACTATACATGAAGTTCCCTTCAAAGACACGTGCTTCGCCCTTAATTTCATACTCTCCTTTTTCACCCGTTACGGTAATATCACGGAAGGCTTGACCATCTCCTTCATGCTCAGAGGTAGGTTCTTCCTCAGTCCCTTGATTACCTTCCTGACTTTCCTCTTCTTCAATGGTAAAGGTTTGAGTTACTTGGAAAGGATTCGCCTCAATGGGCTGATCATTGATCGTATTCACAAGAAATGTCATTGTCGCTTCATAATTCCCTGGTTCGTCAATTCCCGTCCAAGATTCTTTCGCTTCAAACACATCTCCTTGACCTAATTCCTCTGTCGTCAATTCTTGTGTAAACATTTTGTCTGCAGAGAACGTGTATACATTCTCTCCTTCTTCATTCGTCACCTGGACTTCATACTTTTGACTGGAATTAAAGCCTAAAATCACTGGATCTTCTCCTGCATTCTCAAGAGAAAAATTGAATGTCGCTGTATCAGCGGTCGTGTCAATGGTGGCATCCATGACTACTTGATCGATTAATGTTTCCATGTCAATCTCTGTTTCCTGATCTTCAGAAGTCTCTTCACTAGTTTGATCCTTCTTCTCCTCCCCGCTCGCTTCGTTTGTTTCTGAATCATTTCCACATGCTGCTAATAAAAGCATCATGCCCCCTAATAAAATGGCAAAATACTTGTTCATCACGCCACTCCTCTTTTTCTATTTATCTAATGAGTCGATATCAACTGGAAAAGGTTACATATTTAATCATCTTTTCGGAAAAAACCGAAGATTCCTGTCGTTTGCACAATATTTGTGAATGCTTGTGGATCGACATCTTGAATAATGTGTTGCAGATCATAGAGTTCGTATCGGGTTATCACCATAACCAACATATTTTTATCTTGTTGGGTAAATGCGCCCCTCGCCGGTAGTGTTGTGATTCCACGCACCATCCGACCGTGGATCGCTTTTTCTAAATCAGCTGCTTTTGAAGTGATGATCATCGCTGTCAACTTCTCATGACGAGTATGGATGGCATCAATGACTCTAGTCGTCACATACAATGTCAACAACGTATACAAAGCGTTTTCTGGCTCATATAAAATCCCGGCAATAGCGATGATTGCACTATTAAGAACAAGGAAATAAATACCAATCGGCCGATCCTTCATCCTGGAAAGAACCATCGCTACGATATCCAAACCTCCTGTGGATGCACCCCACTTCAATGTAATACCTACTCCCAGACCACCGAGCACACCACCGAAAACAGCGTTTAATATGATATCACCGGATAATTGCTGGACAGGGATGAGGGCAAGGAATAAGGTTGTAAACGCAACAGATATCGCACTATAAACCGTAAATCCTCTCCCTACTTTATACCATCCGAGGATGGCGACAGGAATATTAAGTAAGAATAAAAGAATCCCAGTACTTACAGGCAAGCCCACAAAGTCATTAAGTATACTTGTGAGCAACTGGGCAACCCCTGTAAACCCACTAGCATAGACATTTGCTTCAATTAAGAATAAATTCAGTGATATTGCATTCAATACTGCACCGAATAGTACAATCAATATTCGTTTGATTTCTACGGTAAACAAATCCGAACCTCCTTGCTATTTCATCTATTCATTTTTATCACCGCGTGCAAGTAAAATCAAGTTAAAGTTGGTAGAACTTTGTAAAGTTATGTCGAGATATTGCAGGCGGTTTATTTTGACTATCTGGTCGATTGTGCCTAAACTAAAAGTACAATCTAAAAGAGAAGGTGACGCTAATGCATATACAAGTAGTGTGTGATTCGGCAAGTGATCTGAACCATAAGACACGTGAAGAGCTTTCCATTCGTTCCTTGCCTCTCAAAGTAATTACCCAGGAAGCAGAATACGAAGATGGCGAAAATATAACACCAAAAAACGTTTATGACAGAATGCGTGCTGGGGAAGCCCCTAAAACCGCCCAAGTCTCCCCTCAAGCCTTCCGGGATACGTTTACTAGCTACGCAGAAAAAGGTCAACCATTCATTTACTTCGCTTTTTCATCAGAACTTTCCGGCACATATCAGACAGCCAAGATGATTGAACAAGAAGTAAAAGAAGAATATAAAGATGCGCAATTTGATGTCATAGATACGAAAGCTGCTTCTCTCGGCTACGGGCTAGTTGTTTTGAGAGCAGCAGAACTTGCACAAAAAGGAGCGACCTACAAGGAGATCCTAGAAATAGGTCGTTACCACGCACATCATATGGAACACATCTTTACAGTTGATGATTTAGAATACTTACAACGTGGTGGCCGTGTCAGCAAGGCAGCTGCATTCGTTGGTGGGTTACTTAACATCAAACCATTGTTACATATGGAAAATGGACAACTTATCCCACTTGAGAAAATTCGCGGTTCAAAAAAAGTCCTAAAAAGAATGATAGAGGTAATGGATGAAAGAGGATCCAACCTCAAAGACCAACGAATCGCCATCAGTCATGGAGACGATCTGGAACGTGCAGAAAAACTTGCTGAAATGATTCAGAAAGAATTCGGGACTGAACAGATCCATATTGATTTTGTCGGTGCCACTATCGGTGCTCATTCAGGACCCGGGACCATTGCCCTTTTCTTTTTGAATGACACTTATAAATAAACATTCCCAAATAAATGTAACCCTACTCCCGTAATTACGACTAATGGATAAATGTAGAAGAAGGTTAGTAGAGCTTTAATGGTAAATGTCTGCTTAGCTGGACCAGGATTTAAAGCTACTCAGATTTTATTTTGCTAATGCCTATAAATCATAGGATCCTTCCCTTTCTTCTGTCATTAACCAAGTCTTATGATCGGGGGTCTTTTTATGTCCAAAATAAAGGGAAAAATTTTCATTTCCCTCCTTATCCTATTTCTCACAGCATGCAGCTCCAACGAAAATACAGACTCCATCCAGGATGACAACCCGGAAACAACAGAAGAAGCAAGTGATTCTAAATCAACTGCTGAAACATCACAACATGGACTTTCTGAATCACCACAAGCCGATGGAGAGGCGGCAGAAGAAAGTTCTGTTATGGAAGACAGAATGATGATCTATGAAGCACACATTGACCTCGAAACCGAAGATTACGACCAATTTCAAAAAAATCTACAAGAACAAATGAACTCTTTCGAAGCCTATATGGTAGAGACAAACATCAATAAGACAGGCAACGGTACCCGGCAAGGGCACATTCGCATTCGCGTTCCTCAACAAAATTTCCAATCCCTATTGAGCGGTTTCGAAAACATATCCGACAACATAAAATCAAGGAACATCAACAGTCGTGATGTTACAAAAAGCTATGTAGACTTCGAATCACGTTTGAAAGCAAAAGAAGAAATCGAAGCCCGCTTATTAAGTTTTTTAGAAGATGCCAGCGCCACCGAAGACTTAATAAAAATTTCCCAAGACTTAGAACGTGTCCAGGCAGACATAGAATCCATCAAAGGAGAAATGAACTACTTGGAAAATCAAAGTGATTTTTCCACCATTACTCTGTCCATTACAGAAACAAAAGTAGTCATTGATGGTGTAGAACAACAGAATTTAAACACTTGGGAAAAAACAAAGCAAGCATTTTTCAATAGTATTAATGGTATTGTGAGCCTAGTCTCTTGGATTACGATCGTAATTCTCGGCTACTCTCCCTTTCTGATTCCTCTACTAGTAATTGGGCTTTTTATTTGGTGGCAGAAGAAAAAGAAGCAAAAAACTGAATAAGTAAGCTACTTGTATGATAATCAATTCCATATAAAAGAGAAAACCAGGCCCCTTTTTTACACTTGGGCCTGGTTTTTTTCGTTTTAAGATGATTTATCTGCCTTTCGGTTCTTCCAACTGATCAAGATAACAGCGATGACGAATAGTCCGAGCACACCTCCAACAAACCCGATAAACAACCAGTTGTACCCACTGTTAGACTCTACAACGAACACATCCGCAGTCTCCCGCTCCATACCAAGGCGATAGGACCCATCTTTTTGTTGTCGGACTAGTCCATCGTGGAGCAAGCCTCTCAATTGCTGATCATCTTTCATATCTTCAAGTTCCATCGATTGGGTTTCTTCAGCGTTGTTAATAGCAATCACCATCGTATCTCCTTGATAACTGCGCTGAAAAACAGCAAGTCCATCTTGATTATAGAGTTCCTTGTAATCACCTCTAGTCAACGCCGGAAACTGCTCTCTCATAGAAGTCAATTTTTCTATTCTTTTTTTTATTTCTTCATCGCCTGCTTTGAAATTCATCATCGGCAAATTTTGAGAATTCCCTCCATCATCTAAAGGAGTTTCCGTTCCATAATACAATTGGGGAATGCCAGGTGATGTAAACAGGTATGTCAATGCAAGACGCCACCTTGTAACAGGGTTTTGTCCCTCCTCAACAGCAAGGTGAGTGAATCTGGAGACATCATAAAAATCAAGTTGATGTACTTTTTGGTCCTTTTCTTCCACGACGAGGTCACCTAGAGAATGTCCCGCCTGTCGGAAAGCCTCTCTTGCTTCATTACGGAACGGCTTTTCTTTATCTATGTAATCGATATCCAGGACTCTGTTGCCTGTCGAACTCCACTCCTGATCCACTTCCCCACTTGAAATGAGACGGAAACCATCGACCCCAGTCTCATTCTGCCAATAATCCATCGTTTCCTTGAAAAATTGTTGGACATCACTATTGGAAGTATTTATTTCTGGTAAGCCTTCAAACCATGGATGATTACTCGCGATATTATCTCCAGTAAACCAATCATCTTTAGATTCATCCTCCATCCATGGATGATTTTTCCCGACAAAACCAATAGGAAGATCGAAAATGACTTTCATTTCACGTGCATGCGCTTCGTCTACGACGTTCTTCAGATTCTCAAGCGAACCGAAAGACGCTTCGACTTCACGATATTCGTTTACTTGGAAACCATGATAAGCACTTTCTTCATTTTCCATTACGGGAGAAAGCTGTATCGTCGTAAAACCCATTTCTTTTATGTAGTCCAACTGAGACACTATCCCCGCTAAATCCCCACCATGATAAGCGGATGGGTTGTCTAAATCTGTCCCCGTATTATTGTCCATATTCCCATTCATGAAGCGATCGATAACTATATAATAGATGCTCTCATCCTGCCATTGTCGCTCTTCTCTCTCTGCCGCTTCCGTGGAGAGGCTAACAGTAAGAATGAATGGAATGACAAGAAACAACATAGCAACTTTTCTCATCTTCCGTCCTCCTCGTTGATTATCACTCATTCTAGAGTATCCTTTTCGAGTCTCTGCCGTCAATTACTCCTCCATTTCTCCACCAAATCGACACAATCCACTATCCCCCTTCCCACAAAAGCTCCCCATTCTTGAAGACTCAGTTTCGAGATGTTTCCGGGGGTCGTTGCCTTGTTGGGCGTCAGGGGTGATTGGGAAGCTACTCGCTTTCCTGTGGGGGAGCGCCGAGCTTCCTCGGACTGCGTCCTGCGGGATCTCGCCTATCTCCTTCTCCCACGGGAGTCTCCCAGCTTCCCCACCACCCCATCCAATGGAGATGAGAAACGAACCCCTCTACCAAGATGGGACGTCTTCCCCTCACTCATAATAAATATAAAGCGCTCTATTTCAAACTGTGACGCTTGTAAAGACCATTGGGGCGATTTATATTATCCCCTCGGCTTGAGCATACAAGCCGAGTTCCCCAGAAGTGGTTTCGAGACACTGATATGGCAAAGGGGCGGAGGGGAATGGCGAGACGCCTGCGGGAAGAGAGTGCTTGGTGAGACCCCGCAAGGCTTGAGGAGACTCACCGCCCGCCCCACGGAAAGCGAGCCGTTTCCTGGAGCCCCTAGAGCCCCACAATATCTCGAAACCGAGTCTTCAAGAATACTGCCAGTTAGTGGAACAAGAAAGGAGCATGGATGGTATGGTAGCCATCCATGCTCCTTTGTGAGGGTGCATATTACTATAACTTCACTTTATAATGGCGCAGCCAATGGTCCACTTGGCAAAGATGCGCAATTAATTGAGGACCTGTCATCAATTGACCGAACCAAGGAGTATCAATTGACTTACCTTCAGAATCGTTGAGCTTACGGACTTGTTCGCGATCGAAAATATCAAACAAAGGGGAATTTGGATCTGATAATACCTCTTCCATCCACGTATGAACAGCTTTCGTATAATCGGGATGGAACGTCTTTGGATAGGGGTTCTTTTTCCTGAATAACACTTTATCAGGTAAAATACCTCTGAGAGCTTGACGTAATAATCCTTTCTCCTGATTGTCATGGAATTTCATGCTCCATGGAACGTTCCATACATATTCGACTAGACGATGATCACTGAACGGAACACGCACTTCAAGACTTGCCCCCATACTCATTCTGTCTTTTCGCTCAAGCAACGTTTGCATGAACCAATTCATATTCAAATAAGACATTTGTCTGTGTTTCTTACTATCCTCACCTTCCCCCTTAAGAAGAGGTGTTTCATCCATTGTCTCCTGATATCGTTTCAACATATACCGTTCGATATCAATATCGCCTTTTAAATCATTCCGCACGAGGGTAATCCGTTCATTGAGCGAACGAATCCACGGAAAACCTTTACGATCTTTATCTTCCTGCCGGTAAAACCATGGGTACCCTCCGAAGATTTCATCAGCACATTCTCCTGACAAGGCGACAGTCACATGATTTTTAATTTCTTCACAAAACCACAATAAAGAGGAATCGACATCAGCCATCCCTGGCAAATCGCGCAATTCGACTGCACGTTTAAGCCGACTGACGAGGTCTTCAGTTTTCGCTTCCATGACTGAATGCTTTGTATTGTTTTGTTTACTTACAAGGTTAATGAACGCCTCATCACGGTCTGGCTGAAAGGCATTTTTTTTGAAAAACTTCTCCTGGTCTTTATAATCTATGGAGAATGTTTGCAACGCTCCCAGCTTATCCTGCTTATACTTTACCGCAGCGACGGCTGTAATTGCACTAGAATCCACCCCACCGGACAAAAATGTCCCTAGCTTAACATCAGAAACAAGCTGTCTTTGAGAAGCGTCCATGAACAATTCACGGACACGAGCGACCGTTTCATCAAAGGAATGTTCATGTGGTGCACTTACAACATTCCAGTATCTATCCATCGTGAGTTTTCCATTCTCAAAAATAGCACAATGACCTGGACGTATTTCATTAATCTCCTGAAAAATCCCCTCCCCGGGTGTACGGGACGGACCAAGTGAGAGAATTTCATGCAGCCCCTCATTGTCCACAGCAGCCGTTACGTCAGGGTGGGCAAGGATGGCTTTCATTTCAGATGCGAACATAACGCCATTGCTGCGATCGCTATAAAATAGTGGTTTCACTCCCAGACGGTCACGTGCTAAAAACAACCGCTCTCGATGTTTTTCCCAAACACTGAAAGCGAAAATACCGTTCAGAAAATCAACACAATTCTTCCCCCATTCCATATAGCTGACAAGCACCACTTCGGTATCAGAATGGGATTGGAATGTCCAGCCCTTCGCTTTTAACTGGTTTCTGACTTCGTCTGTATTATAAAGCTCGCCATTGTAGCATAAAACATACTCTTCCCCTCGTTTCTTGCGGATCATTGGTTGTTTCCCACCTGCTGGATCCACTACGATCAGGCGTTGATGACCGAAAGCAGCAGGTCCATCGATCCATTTCTGATAATCATCCGGGCCCCGGTGCTGCAACGTACTTGCCATCTGATCTAATATGGAAGATTTTTCATTAGTTTTATGTGTTGCATCAATCCATCCGACAATACCACACATCTAATCTCACCATCCTTTTCATAACAAAGATGCGCAAGCCGGCATGCCAAGCGCTAGAGAGTTTCTTCTTTAACAAACATCATAACTCACTATATGACCGACACGATTTCCTTATGAAAAAGCTCATTTACTTTCCTCCCCATTTACCTCACAAATGCTCCCCAGCGCTCGCTATTCTTGAAGACTTAGTTTCGAGACTTTGGTGTGGTGCGAGGGGGCTTGGAAGCTACTCGCTTTCCTGCAGCCCCTAAAGCACTTTCAATTTCTCGAAATCGAGTCTTCCACTATCCTGCAAATTAGGTGAATAAGATGTTATTGGAGGGTCTCTTTATCTTAAAATTGATTTTTATAGAAAATAAGAATAAGAGGTTGACATATAGAATGAGAATCATTATCATTGTAATTGATAATAGTTATCACCGTTATCCCCCAAGTAACGGACGAACATCAGACACAGAAACACAGCCCCCCCCTTTTAAACATAAAACGCTGCATGCGATCGTCGCATGCAGCGTTACTTTTATGCAGGTAGAACTCCTGCACCTAAAAACCCGAACCCAAGAACGATGGCAATAATCGCAGCGATGAAAAGCTGAGCCCACCATATTCCTGCAGGTTTTTTCTTCTTATATTTCACTGTCACCATTTCCATAGCAGCAACCGTCCATAAACCGACGAGCAGTTTGATGATCACAAGAACGCTATATACCGAGTAACTTGCAAACAAAGAGCCTCCGGAATAAAGAATGAGCAAATAAAAGAGACGGAGAATCATGTGAGAGATCTTTGCCACTTTCTCATTGCCATTACGGGTGAATGTTGTTACAAGCCCAACAAGCACAAAAGCAATAACCCAGGAAGTGATATGTAAGTGCGCCATAAGTTGGTCCTCCTTTTTCAAAAGAATCTACCGATATGATACCATGACTAATCCCTCGATTCCTATTAATATCTCATAAAGACGCTTTTTCAATTGTGAGAAAATATAAATGAAACCTGTTATAATGGTTTAAGACTGAAATGAAATTGGAGGGATTGCATGTCTGTAATCAGCAGTCAGAACATTATCGACCAAACTCAAGAATATGGGGCAAAAAATTATCACCCGCTGCCGATCGTTATCGCAAAAGCTGACGGTGTTTGGGTGGAAGATCCCGAGGGAAATCGTTATATGGATATGTTAAGCGCTTACTCTGCGGTTAACCAGGGCCACCGCCATCCGAAAATCATCCAGGCATTGACGGACCAGGCAAACCGAGTGACTTTGACATCCCGCGCATTCCATAACGACCAACTTGGTCCATGGTACGAGAAGATCTGTAAGCTTACAAATAAAGAGATGGCCCTTCCTATGAACACTGGTGCAGAGGCGGTTGAGACTGCCATCAAGGCTGCACGACGCTGGGCCTATGACGTTAAAAAAGTCAAAGAAGATCAAGCAGAAATCATTGCTTGTACTGGAAACTTCCATGGCCGCACAATGAGCGCAGTCTCTCTTTCTTCTGAACAGGAATATAAGCGCGGCTTCGGTCCAATGCTCCCTGGAATAAAATTAGTCCCCTACGGTGATCTCGATGCGCTGAAAGAAGCGATCACGGAAAATACGGCCGGATTCCTTCTTGAGCCTATTCAAGGGGAAGCTGGAATCGTTATGCCACCAGAAGGGTTCCTGAAAGAAGCTTATGAAGTTTGTAAAAAAGAAAACGTTTTGTTTATTGCCGATGAAATTCAGGCTGGTCTCGGACGCACTGGTAAAATGTTCGCTTGTGACTGGGAAGGAGTAAGCCCGGATATGCTTATCCTGGGTAAAGCTCTTGGCGGCGGCGTATTTCCTATTTCTTGTGTAGTTGCCAACAGAGAAGTTCTCGGAGTCTTCAATCCGGGGTCTCATGGTTCTACATTCGGAGGTAATCCGCTTGCATGTGCTGTTTCCGTCGCCTCTCTTGATGTCATTGAAGAGGAAAAATTAGCTGATCGTTCTCTTGAGCTTGGAAATTACATGATGCAGGAGCTCAAATCTATCAACAATCCGAAAATTAAAGAAGTACGCGGAAAAGGACTTTTTATTGGTGTGGAGATGACAGAACCTGCGCGTAAATATTGCGAGCAATTGAAAGAAAAAGGACTGTTATGTAAAGAAACCCATGAGAACGTCATTCGATTTGCCCCTCCTCTCGTTATTAAGCAGGAGGACCTCGATTGGGCAATTGATCAAATCAAAAAAGTATTAAGCTAACACACGAAGGGCAGCCCTCATTTCCATGAGAGCTGCCTTTTAGTCATTCCAGGGAAGCAATTTTCTTTTGTTTCCATGGTGCAAGTACGATATCTACACTCCTTTCTTCCCTTTGTTCCCAAAATGTGCCGGTATTTTCCTCTATAAAATATCTGCTAAGACCAATATCAACTTGATACATTTTTGAAGAAGGATCGTACCATTGATATTTCGATGTCAATACCACTTGATTCGCTTCTGTTTCCGGCCATAAAGTGGATGCTCTCACAAGGGAGTGGATCCCTTCTTCATCTTCTTCTAACAAAAGAAAAACCTTTTCCCCACGGTCAAGAGACGTCTCCATCTCCCATTGATCTTCAGGAATTTGTTCGATTTCATAATTAAGTGTCACATAGTCCCCATAAAAAGGGTCACGAGGATCGACCGGAGTGGTTTTAAGGGTGATCGTTTCGCCCCATATGTCCATCAAATAATAGGAAGCCGACATAAGGAGAAGAAATGAAATTTGCATTGTGACAAGGCCGTAAAACCAATAGCGTCGTTTCATTTCTCATCGCCCCCTTTATGGATGGTACGGCGTTTTTTCTCAAGGATATAGCTTAGCCCGAACAAAAGGACACCACCAATGAAGAAGAAGACCGAACGCCCCATAAAATCCCAAGCAAGCTGGAAATATGCAATGAACGTTGTTAAAAGAAAAGCGACAGTCCCTTTATTGACCCATCTGGGTACTTCTTGCTGATACCCGGACACAAGCCAAAGTAATGCATACACGAACAGAAGAAACAAAGAGAGGACA
This sequence comes from Halobacillus dabanensis, assembly GCF_900114165.1. GTDB lineage: Bacteria > Bacillota > Bacilli > Bacillales > Halobacillaceae > Halobacillus > Halobacillus dabanensis. Next base: position 164,418 of record NZ_FOSB01000003.1, on the reverse strand, counting down.
TCACCGAATTCAAACCGGAAAACGGGGACGAACAATAACAAATCTATCCAATAGTAATTGGTGGAACTCATAGCCGAGCGCACGACGGAGAAAACAAACAGGATAGCCCAGGCAAGAAAGAAATACAATGATGATTCTGTCAGTTCTCCCACATAGTCATTACCTAAGAAAAATATTTGTAAGGTTAACATGATGAACATAGAAAAAATGCTTAAAGTCTTAAATACTCGTAGACTTCCTTTTTCCAATAAGAAATCCTCTATGACATACAAAAGTAAAAAAGATACAATGAGCCAGTAATAAGGATAACCTTCGCTAAAGACAAGGATAACTGCCTGCAGCACATAACCGATTCCGAATGCGATGAACAGAGGCATCAAGCGCGCCTTCAATACAATCCATCCGAGGCCAGTCACAAACAAAAGCCCAAGCCAGATGTGATAATTTTGATAGACAATCCCGCTGTAAAGTTGACCGATGGTTATGATGACTAGTGTTACATAAAAAAACGAGGAATCTTTAAAGATTATAAAAAGCCCAAAACCTACTAAGGACCATAAGAAAAATGGAAAGGCACTGAATGACGTATAGTGATACATTTGACCGACTAGGAAAATACTCGCCCCAAAGATGAGGAGAGCAATTAGGAGCAAACTAACCCCTACACGTTTGGACCGCTTACGATACACCCACTCCCCTGTGAAGTAAAAGGCAGTCAGGAAGAAAATCAGAACACCCATGCGACCGATGTCAGTCAAATAGGACCAATTCGACGCAATGAATGTTAAAAAACCTAATCCGATGAAAATAGCTGCAAAGGTAAATAACAGTGGCTTACTTTGTTTTTTCGGGTAACGTCCGATCAGTTGTTCCCGCTGTGCTTCCGTAATGATCGCTTCTTCTACCCATCTTTTGCTTTCTTTAATGAGATGATCACGATTCAAGGCTTCTGCCCCCTTTGATTATGAAACAGCTTTATTCTTTCTTTTCAGAGGCTGTCTCTTACCATATGTCAGCGTCCGCCATAACCATTCCAACGGACCGAAACGATACTTTTTCAACCAGGCCTTGCTTATTACTATTTGAAGTGTATAAAAGATAATCACAAGAAAAACACTGCCTATCGGGGGAACTTCACCATAAAGGCCTAAACCTACCGAATAAAAAAGCCAAAAGCTGATGATGGATTGCAGGATATAATTGGAAAGCGACATCCTCCCCACCCATGTTAAAGGATGAATGATTCGGGCACCAATTTTGGTTCGGAATAATAGAGTAATAGATAAAACATAAAAAATGGCGGAAGCTGAACCACCGATGCTATCTTGAGCCAGTTGAAACCATTCCGGACTTCCGAATAAATGGGGACCTGCTTTAAACAAAAGAAACAACAGACCTGTCAGAATCCATATTTTCTTCAATGCCATCTGATACTTTTCCGGATAATGCAACAAGCGTTTACGGCAAAAATACATGCCGAATAAAAACATTGGAAGTAAGCTTAACGCAAGAAAAGGAAGGTTCATCCATTGATTGGCATAAATCCAGTCATCTAAATTTTGTGACCAGATATCCATGAGCGATCCATTGCCATAATTCGTCCGTGCTGCTTCTATTGCCGGACGATTCACTATCCCTTGTATTTGATCTCGAACCAGAAACATAGCAAGCGTTAAAGGTAAAACACCGAAAGCGAGCAAGCTGTATGCCCACCATAATAAATTCTTTGATGAAACATGGAAAAAGGCCAGTAACACGAACCCAAGCACTCCATAAGATAAAAGGATATCCCCATGCCAGATGAGGAAAGCATGAATCATTCCAAAGCCTGTAAGCACAACAAGCCTCCTGAAAATAATCGACCTTGCCGGAATTCCCTTTTCATCTAACCGGTCCTTCATCATCTGGATGCCGAAACCGAACATGAACGAAAATAATGTATAGAAACTGGCTTGAAAGAAAATATCGATTATCGCTTGCACTGTATGACTGAGCGGAGTTGACCAATATTCTGCCGCCCCTCCATATAAGAAGTATGGAGCATTGAAGGCAGGGACGTTGACCATGAAGATTCCTAAAATAGCGAATCCTCTGGCAGCGTCTATCCAGTCGAGACGCTCGGATTCACGCAAAGGCGAAGCTGTCATTTTCATATGTATTCCCCCTATGATAGTTATTTTACTTTTATTACGTCATTTAGACAAACAAGTTTCATAACATATAGAAAGGAGTTTTTGTTATGCCAGCAAAAGTGGGAGCCGTTAAAGTCATCTCTCTTTCGTCTTCGAGTATTTTCAATATTGGTGACGTTTACAATATGGCTCCACAAGCGACTGCGAAAACCTTTGCTGGAGGCGGCTCGTTCAACACGGGTGATGGCATACGAATCAGACTGAACCGTGCAGATACGTTCGTCAATGACTCAGAAGTGATCGATCAGCCGATTGTTAATAATGCTTAGGGGGTATTCCTATGAATCTTACAGTACACCAGTCGATTTACATCCATTTCCTGCGCATCGGTACGGTAGCTAATTCCTCCATCGTCCAAATCGGCAGTTCAGGGGTAATCCAGGCAAAAGCAGATTTATTCAATACAGGTGGTTATACGCAGCCTGCTCCTGAAGCTCTACCTCAAGAGGGAGAGGTCCTCATTCCTGAAGCTGGGGGCGGTACGCTTGTTCCACTTTCTATAACATAGACACGCCCTATCTCTCATACTAATAGATGAGGGGGTGAGCGCACTTGAATCATTATCATTCTTGGCAATCGTGGATTCAGCAAATGATGCAGCAAATGGACCAGCAACAAAAAATGATCAATCAATTGCAAAAGAAAATCGACCAACTACAATCCGTGGAACATCCACCAAAAACGGTCATTGAAAAAATTGAATACCACTTTGATCAACTAAAAATCGAGACGCTCGAAGGCACCCTGCAAATCGGGCTAACCCCGACCGGATCAGACTTATCCGATATCGGGGACCTTTATAACAATCAAAATAAACAATTACCTCAGACAGATGATCAGGCTCTTCATTTCCTGCAACAATACATGACTTCTGATATCCCAGGGTGGATGAATCAATATACACGTGATCATGACATACAAGTAAGTGAGGAACATAAAGAGCGAATGATCACAGATATTCGCAAGCAATTGCCTCAGCGTGTGGAATATTACCGCAATCAAAACCCAGAGGCGCCTCCGGAGTCACTCTTCCATCAAATTCAAACAGAGATTCAACACTCCATAGCGCAATACTTTGAAACTTTTGAAGGAGATGATGTGGAATGAACCATATCGTTCATAACTATGGCCTGCATGTCGGAAATATCCGCGTGACGGGCGTTTCAGGTTCTTCCTTGTTTTTGATTGGAGACAATAAGACCGTTCGGCTGCAGTCTTTTTTTGACACCCCTCCTGAATCTTTGATTATTCGCACCCAGGACCAGAATGTAGAAGAAGCTAATGTGGATATGGAGCAAAATGAAGTAATAGGGAATGCCCAGGATGATTAAACGGATGGTCTATGTAGATGAAATCGAGACCCAATCCTTAGCCATCGGCTCCGTTATGGAAATTGGTGATGTTTTTCGGGCAGCCCCCTACTCCAGAATATTAGCCGTCCAAAAAGAAGGGGGCGTTAAATCTGATGTTTACCGGTTTAGGGACTACTCTATTTTTTCTTTAGAAAGCAGCCCTCCCCTTGAACCTGTACAAATACAAACGTTTTCCTATCACCACCGGCCAATCCAGGTTGATAATGTCCGTATCCTTGGTGTGTCGACCGCAGGTGTTTTCCAAGTCGGAGGAATAGAACACATCGATGCTCTCAACTATACAAAGCACTTCCGTGATTTGGCGGATGAACAATGAACACCTTTTACGCATAGGTTGTAATTATAATACCTGAATCGCACCAAAAGGAGGCGATTGCGATGCCGGCTATTGTCGGTCCCATAAGTATCAACAGTGTAGGTGGTGGTGTAGTCAACTTCGGAGATTCCTTTTACCTATCACCTAAGTCCACTTCAAAAACCAATGCCGGATCTGGAGCTTTGAACACAGGAAACTGGATTATCACGAACAACGGACTCAGTTCTACCAACCCATTCGATCCGGATGTTGCCGATCAAAATATCACAGCAAATGCATAATGAATGGAAGAGCCATTTTGAAATTTATTCCATCCTTATAATAAGAGGTCTTTCCGCTTTGTATCGTTCCAACTAAATAACATCCAACGATGAGGCTGGGATAGGCCTTGAGCACGACCCGAAGATTACTGTCGAGCTTTCCATATGAGAATGAAAATAAAAAACGCGAGAGATCAAGATTTCCAAATCTGATTTCTCGCGTTTTAGCGTCAAAAAAATGCTTTTCCTAACATCTTATCATTTTCTCTTCCGTCGGTTCGACTTCCGTGTCGTAATTTTCTTTTCTGGATCCTGCTTTTTGACCCACCGTAAATACTTTTCCATATCCGGATGTTCCTGCAGACGGTCAATGGAATGATAAAACGCTGCTAATTCTTCGTTCCTGAAAAGAGCATGAATCTGCCGGTGACATGCGTTACACAACAAGGCTGTCGGTCCATTCACTCCTCCGAATTGCTTCGGAATCAAGTGATGTTCCGTCGTCTTCACCGGTGAACGATGACACAAATCACATGTCTCCTCGATGGGTATCTACCTCCACCGCGAATGATCCGTCAAAGAAATACAAACAACTCTTCCGGACCGGCTGTTTCCATATTTTTTCAAGTGCCGTTTCATAAAGACTGAGCTGGGTGCGATAACGATCAGCCATTTTCACCTTAGTACCCTCTAATTCTTCAGGGAGGACATCGGACTTGTAATCAAGGATCATCCATCCGTCTTCGTAAGGAATCATCACATCAATGACACCTTGAATGAAAACCTGCTCATCTGTTGCAGTTTCCCAATCAGCATACACTTGATCAGCAGGAAGGGTGAGACTGAAGGGAACTTCTCTTTCGATTCCTTCTACTTCCCGCACGTACTGGCCAATTTCTGTTTTGAAAAAGTTGGCAATGGCTTCAAAATCAATCACATCCGCTTCTTCACGACGGAGAATTTCCTTAAGGACAAGATGCTCAACATACTCTTCGACTTCTAGTGCTGACCATTCTTTTGTCAAAGGAAGATGTTGCATGACCGTATGCATAGCTGTCCCCCGTTCAGCTGCTGTCAATTGTTTTTCTCCTTGCATAAATCGTGGTCGTTTCACAATCGGTGCACGATAAGGAATCAACAGTTGATCACTGGAATATTCATCCTTTGTTTCCCGTTGACGCTTGATTTCTGTAACCGTCTGCTTCGCCCTCGTGTAGGCAGCTTTTTGGTGGGGATAAACAAAGTCCAGCCGCTTCACATATGAATCAGAGACATTTGCTTCCTTTTCGATTGGCTTCCATTCTTGAATGGCTGTCTGCAACTCTTCATCGCGCTTCTCTTTTACTTCATCTAAAACAGAGAACTCACTACCATGGGCAATCTGGACACGCCACTGTGATTCATCATAATGAATCTCCTCCGCAGTCATCACTTCTATATCTCCTCTAAGATTCTCGGTATGCTGATGGCGGATCAAAGCTGGGCCGACCCAATCTAAGTAGGACTTCGCTTCTAACCGGTCATGCGGGGGGAGCACCCAATCTCTAGTCCCGGCAAAGTCCTGCCACTTCTGCTGTTTCTTCTCAAAAGAAGCAACATTGCCAACCATCACCAGTTTTTCTTTCGCCCTCGTCAGCGCGACATAAAGAACACGCATTTCTTCTGCGAGGAGCTCTCGCCTCTTCGCCTCTTTGAGTGCATGATAGGCTAGGGTCGGGTACATCAGCCTCTTTTCCGGATTAATGTATCGGGAACCGAAACCATAGTCTTTGTGCAACAAATACCGATTCTTTAAATCCATCATGTTAAATTGCTTATCCATGGCCCCGAGGATGACCATAGGGAACTCAAGCCCTTTACTCTTATGGATCGTCATAATCCGCACCACATCTTCCTGTTCTCCTAGTGCCCGTGCTGCTCCGAGGTCATCCCCACGCTCTTCAATACGCTCGATGAAGCGGAGGAAACGGAACAACCCGCGGAAAGATGTTGATTCATAGGACCTGGCCCGGTCGTATAAAGCTCTTAAATTGGCCTGACGCTGACGCCCTCCCGGCATACCACCGACAAAATCATAATAGCCGGTTTCACGGAAAATATCCCAGATCAACTCTGACAGAGCTCCTTGTCGTGCCCGTTCGCGGAAGCTTTTCAATAACTCTAGAAAGGCATCCACTTTATCTCCAAGTTCATCTTTAACAACGTACGATTGCATTGCTTTGTAATAGGTTGCCCGTTTTTTTGCAAGACGAATCTGTGCCAGTTCATCTTCATCAAGCCCGACAATCGGTGATTTCAATACGGAAGCAAGTGGGATATCCTGCATCGGATTATCAATGACTTTGAGCAGACTGAGCATCACTTTTATTTCAATCGCTTCAAAATACCCAGTGGAAAGCTCGGCGTAAATCGGAATGCCCTGTTGCTTCAGTTCATCCACAATTGTTGGTGCCCATGTCATCGACCTCATCAAAATGACGATATCGCGATACTGAAGAGACCGCTTCGTTCCCGTTTCTTTACCGACCACTTGTAAGGGCTCCCCACCTTCATAACCAAGCCATTTACGGATCATCTTTCCATAGGCGCGTGCTTCGAGTTGAGCTTTTTCTAAATCTTTATAGCCTTCCTCTTCTTCCGTATCATTTTCTTGTGCTTCTCTGTCAATCAAGAACAGTTCAGCATCTGCATCATCGGCTGTAAGCTCATCATAAATCTTGTTGCTGTAAATGAGTTCTGCATCTTTTTCATACTCCATTTCTCCCACTTCTTCATCTAACACTTGACGGAAGATATAATTCGTTGCATCGAGCACCTGTTTCCGACTGCGGAAATTACGAGCCAAGTCGATGCGCTCTCCACCGTTTTCCTCCGTCCCATATAACTTATATTTATTCAAAAATAAAGATGGTTCCGCATGACGGAAACGATAAATACTCTGTTTTACATCTCCCACCATGAACAAATGTCCGGCCTCTTTCCCTTCCGTTAACAACCTCAATAATGTCTCTTGTACAAGATTGGTGTCCTGATACTCATCGATGAGCACTTCAGAGAATTGCTTCTGGAAACTTTCTGCGACAGCCGAAGGAATAAGTTCTGCTGGTGTTGCCTGGTCATGAAGTAAGATATGCAAACAATAGTGTTCTAAATCGGAAAAGTCGACAATCGCTTTTTCTTTCTTCAACTGTTCATAACGCTCTTTGAAATCCCTCACGATAACCGCAAGCTGCTCCATGACGGGGTACAAATCCTGCATATCCTTTAAATAACTATCGAGCGAGCGGGAAAACCACTCATCTCTCAGTTCATTCCAGCGCTTCTTATATCGATCACGGATTTTTTTCGCTTGTTCCTTTTTATCTGCATCACAATCCATTTTCTTACGAGATAAAGTCGCAAATTTTTGATCGGCAATGAATGATTGCATTTCTGTCCAGGAGTGAGCTATAGCTCCTTTCGCTTGCTGAACCAACTCCAAATCCGCATCTGCCGTTTCTCCATAAGCATATGGACCATCTGGTTCACGAGTCAGTTCAAGTACTTGGTGTACTTCTACTTCCATCGCTTTCAACTGACTCTTCACTTCTTGCTTCAAAAGGTCGAGCCACGGCAAATCCGCTTCGCTTTCCACATGTTCGACATTGTACATTTCCACCATTTGGTCCAACCAGGCATCCGGCCACGGGTTTTGGGTCGCAAATGTATATAGATCGAGCACCAGCTTCTCCACATCCAAATCACTACGGTCACTAGAAAAGCGCTCTACTACATCGAAGAAGCGTTGTTGTTCTTCTCCTTCTTTTCCATACCAATCTTCAAAGAGGTCCTCTAGCACTTCCTGCTGAATTAAATCGGACTCCACTGTGTCAGCAATACGAAACCCTGGGTCAAGATCAAGTAAATATGCATAACGGCGCACGACTTCCATACAAAAGGAATGCAATGTTGAGATTGAAGCATTTTGCAACAAGGAAAGCTGTTTTTTCAAATGGTGGGAGCCTGGATTCTCTTCCAGAGCTTTCGCAAGCGCTTGACCTACCCGGTTACGCATCTCTTGTGCTGCTGCATTCGTAAAAGTAACGACAAGCAATGAATCAATATCAACAGGCTTTTCTTTATGCAACAATTTTTGAATGATTCTTTCCACAAGTACCGCCGTCTTACCAGACCCAGCTGCTGCGGCGACAAGGATATTCGAACCATGCGAATAAATGGCTCGCTCCTGTTCTTCCGTCCAACTCACCATTTCCCATCCCCCTCTCTCTTTATCAATCTCTCTAATACATCTTCATCTTTCATTTCCTGTAACTTGCGATAATTATGATCTTCCAGCGTTGGATCGAATTGACATACAGGACGATAAGAACAGAATTCACAGGCCACCTGCTGCTTTTTCTGAAAAGGATCAAGATCGACCTGACCATCGGTAATCTTTGTCCCAGCCTCTGTCATCAAACTTCGTATATACTGTTTCAACTGTTCAAAACGCTCCGCATCCGCTGTCTTCGAACTCTTATAAAAGCCACCTTTCGCTTTCAATGCGGCAGGAACTATTTGACTATATCCTTTGTCCAACCCTGTATCCATCATTTGAACGACACGTTCATTCTCAAGGAGAAGTCCTTGCATTTTGAACTTCTTGAAGATCTCCTCTTCAATTTGCTCATCTTTCAACAACTGTTTGCCTGTGATCATCGGGTTGTGCACATGGAAATAAAGCACCCCTGCTGGGGAGGCACTTTGTCCAAGCCAATGTTCAGCATTTGTCAGCACAACATCTAAATAAGCAAGCATTTGTAAAGATAATCCATAAAAGACATCTACAAGGCTCAATCCTTTACTGCTCGATTTGTAGTCAATAATCCGTAAATATAAATCTTCTTCAGACAGTGCCTTGTCGACGCGGTCTATTCGCCCTCTCAACATAAGTTCATAACCATTAGGCAAATCGAGGGAAAGCGGCGGCAGTTTGGCATCGCCTCCTGTCCCGAAACCGAGCTCGAGTCCGACCGGGGAAAAGTTACTATTTCTTGCCTGTTCACTAAGTACAAAGGTCGCCCGCGCAATGACTTGCTGTAACTTCTTTTGAATATATTGATAACGGTTCGAGCTTTTCAAAATTTGATTTTGGAGAACTGGTGCTAATTCATTTGTCGCCTTCTCCGCATACAGGTTTGTTTCTCTACGATCTAATTGAGAAAAATCACGACCTTCCACCTGAATCCACTCCGTAATTTGCTTGAGAGCCTCATGAAACAACTGACCGATGTCAGGGGCGTCCAATTTATATGTCCGACGTTCTTCCAACCCAAGGCTGTGTTGTGCGAAATATTGATACGAACAACGGTGGTAGGTCTCCAGACGCGAGACACTTGTCTTTACCGTTGGGTCGAACAACTGACCTGTCGTTTCCTTAGACAAGGATACTGGTTTGTTTTTGTAAAAGAGACTCTGCAGAATACGATTCGTGAGACCATTAGGCTGCTCATGTTCGATGTACCAGTTCAATACTTCCCACCAAACCGGCTGCATGACATACCCTTTCAAATACCGGGCAAACTGGGAGGTGAGTGCCGACCTCGTCTTTTGAGGATTGGTGATAAAGCGGGTGGCATCATGCAAGTCATCGGGATCATGTAACATCACATGCTCTTTGCATACTGGAAACAATTCTTCTATACGTGGAATCAAATTCGCTGGTACTTTTGATTTCCCTTCTTCATTGCTTAAGGGATAGCTGATCCACAGTTTATCTGAAGCCATCGTCAATGCTAAATATACATAAAAACGATCATCTAAAAGCTGACGATTACTTCCATCTGCTAACTGCAAACCATGCTCCGCTAGCAGCGATCGTTCTTGCTCTGAAATCATTCCGTCACTCGGAGGTTTCATCGGCCACATGCCGTCTGTCACCCCGAGTAGAAATGCGGCTTTGATTCCTGTCATGCGCGACCTGTCAACACTTCCGACAATAACATGATCCATGCTTGGTGGAACGTGAGCGAACGTTAATGATTCGATTCCACTGTCTAGTGTGTGGCGGAACACTTGTAGCGACATTTTTTCGTCACCGGCCATTTCAACCATTTCATCTAGTAATTGTAAGAATTCATCCCAAACTTGGGCTTGCTCACGACCACGTTCTATTTCACCTTTTTCATCATAATAATCCCGCCACGTCTCCAGTTGTCCTGGAACTTTCAAACCTTCCAGCCATAAGTAAATCGCTCTCGCCTGTTCCTCGATTGTTTCTGCAGCACGAAGCTCTTCGTCAAAGGATTGCAATGCATCACGTACCTGTTCCCTATAGGCATTGATCCGTTGTTGCTTCGCTTTTTCTTCATCTGTTTGTGAGGAATTCTCGAACCCACGGAAACGTTGGTAAACCCATGGCTCATCAGAGAACCATTGACTCCGTGCTCTGATTCCGTATTCCAATACATAATTCTCAAGCTCATCAATGGCGTCTTCTGTTAACGGATCATTACGGTCCGTAGCTGGAATGAAACCGGTTTTCAACAATCGGAAAACCGCATCATAACGAAAGTTACCTTCTATAACATCTAGCCCGGAACGAACGAGCTCGATCATCGGGTGGTTAAGCATCGTCCTTTTTTCATCGATAAAAACCGGGATATCATAGTCATCAAAAAGCGTTTCAACCAAACTATGGTAGACTTCCGGTTCTCTCATTAAAATAGCAATATCTTTATAACGATAGCCTTCATCCCGAACGAGGCGGAGAATTTCCTGTGCTACTCCTTCTACTTCTGCGCGAGGGTGGACGGCTTCCGCAATCTGTATTGGCGCTTCACCTTCGAACGCTTCCGCTGGCCGCACATCATAGCATTGTTCTAAATGTTGAAAAGCAGGTTGGTGTTTCATCCTTCCCTCTTTATGGTCAAGGATTTCTACATCATCTACCTTGACCCCCGCTTCTTCCACTACATTTTTCAAATCCAAATAGGTTTGTTTCGTTTCGTGAAATAAGTCAAGCTCCGGATTTTCGTCATGCTCTGGCTGCTCGGCTGTCAGGGTAACATTCACTGTCTTCACTTTTTTCAACAGGGCTTCTATGACTCCATATTCCTGCGGAGTGAAACTATGAAATCCATCAATATATACTTCCGCCCCTTCTAGAAAGGCAGCTTCAGGAATTTTGCTTGCGAGCAGCTGCAATTGATCCTCACTGTCTATATATTGATCCTTTAGTGAGTCGACAAGACGATCGTAAATGTATACTAAATCATCCAACTTATCACGCAGTCCTTGCTCCTGATTCGTCGAATGCACAAACTGGTCGAGGGCATCGATTTGAGAGTGCAAGTCGTTGGGAGTAATCCGGTATCGCTTAAATTCCGTAATCATCCCTTCCAGTTGTTCAATAAAACCTTGCTTTTCAATCGCTTTTTGGAAAACCCGCCAATCGGATGTACGCTCTTCGACGATTTTGCGCAACATCATCTGTACCCCAGTCGATGTGATGAACTTCCTCGTCCCTCCGCCTGTTTCCTGAAGAACACGCCACGCAAGCCTTGAAAAACTGAATACTTGTGCGCGGATCGATCCTTCGACCCCGTCCCGTTTCAGAAGTCCGTATTCCTGCTGAAACGTCATTTGGTCAGGAACGATATAAATAACTGTTGCCCCTCTTGGGTCATCTTTTAACTTTTTCTCGATTTCATCCAAGCAGCGTGTACTCTTTCCAGCTCCTGAACGTCCGAGCAAAAAACGCATACCCATTTCGTCCGCTCCCTTCACTCTCATTCTGTTTATATTTTATCATTTTTGTTCCATTTATGATGGAAGGACACTTTCTGGTCGCGCCGAACGGCGATGGATTCCACATACTCAAAGATTCCCCTTTGCTTTTTGAAACGTTCCCTCTAAAAAATAATTCTGCAAACGGAAACTTCAACGTTCAAAAACAACCACCTGTACTAGCTATTAATAAACACAGGCTATTCTATAGCCCCTATGTACTCAAGCCTCCGTTACCTTTTTATCATATAGAGGCGGACTCTCCACATTCTTAATTTTCCACACAAAAAAACCGCCCTGGGGTGGACGGCTTCAAATTAGAACTGAACTCCTAATTGATTAACAGGCCAGTAGCGAACATCGACCTTCCCTACGACCGATTCAATCGGCACAAAACCGAAATAACGGCTGTCCAAACTATCACGGCGATTGTCCCCCATGACAAACAAGTGACCTTCTGGAACTCTCTTATGGCCCGTCAATTCCTCTAAAGTAAAATCTTCCGTAAAAGGGTGTCCATCCTCAGGACGCAATGGATCTAAATATCTCTCATCAACAAGTTTCCCATTAATATATAGTTGATCATTTTTCACAAAAACCTCATCCCCGCTGATTCCAATGACGCGTTTCACATAATCTTCTTCTTCATTCGCATGAAAAACGATGACCTCCTGTCTGTCGATCTCCTGCCAATCATAAACAGCTTTATTGACCATCAGCAGGTTTCCGTCATCCAGTGTCGGTTGCATTGATTCTCCATCGACAATGTAACTGGCAAACAGATAGGAACGAAAGACGAAAGCCAATATTAAAGCGAGCAGTACCGTGCGAATTACCCTACGATATTTTTTCATGGTTAGCTCCTCCAGAGGTTATTCTATCAACATTCTACCCTTCCTGAAGGTGAGCTAATCCTCACTATAGACTTTGCGCTCCGCCTTTTTCTGAATCCATGTCTCCATATACTTTCCAAGAACCCAAAAAAGGAGAATACAAATCCCTACAACGACTGACTTAACAGGGTTTTGTGCGAAGGAAGCGATACTTGAACCAACATAAGCAATGGTGAAAATCATGACCGACTTCCCTAGTAAAACAGCAAGTATGAATTGCTGGCGGCTTACATTTGATAACCCTGCTACAATATTGATGATAGCAGAAGGGGAAAACGGAAAGCACATGAGTAGAAAGAGCGGGCCGAAACCGTGTTCCTCTACCCACCGCATCACTTTTTTCACTTGCTTTTGCTTGGTTATCTTTTTGAAAAAGCGTTTGTTCCCTAATTTGCGAATGACAAAGAAAACACCAAGCGCTCCAATCACTGCTCCGATCCAAGAATAAAGAAAACCTTTGAACAGTCCATATACAACCGCGTTTGCCATCACAAACGCCACTAGCGGTAAAATTGGCAAAAATGCCTCGATTAAAGGTAAGAGAATTCCCGGAAGTGGCCCGAACCGTTCTAGTTCCTCTAATTGCCTGATTGCATATTCAAATAACTCATCGTTTTCTGCTAACCGACGCCATTGCTCGATTTTTCCCATCACTGACTCCATGGTGCGTCTCCTTATGTACACTAATATTCAGTGTATCTTTTTCCTTTATTCTACCGAAAAGCTAGTCAAATGCCTACCAGGGAATAGTCATATCCAGATTTCTCCCCTTTTCCATTTTCCACCTTTCCGTAAAACCTCTTGCATAATTCGAATCATTCCGTGGTATAATAGAACAAGAACATTTGTTCGCGTTTTGGAGGGGAATGATATGAGGTATTTAAAACAAAAAGAATTGGATCTCGCTTCCCGCTATTTGTTTTTATCTATGGCGATCACCGTCATCAGGCAAGACAGGAAACATATGGAACAGGGGAAATTCAAGATTAAAGAACCGTACATGGAGCTTCTGGGAAAGATGGAGCTTGAAGCGCGCAATGAAAGGAAAAAGCTGAGAAAGCAAATGGATCAATGGAAATTACAGGTAGTGGAGTCGGGAAGAAACGATTCGTTCACATCATTCTTATTCTTGGCTCACGGCTATGAAGAAAAGCGGAATTATTTCAATCCCGCCATCAGAAAGAAAGTCGAAAACATCTTGTTTGAGCTCATGAAAAGGTCTCAGCAATCCACTCCGCACGATTATCAGAAGACACAGACGCCGGTTGGTAACGATCTTCAAGGATAACCCGCAAATGCGCCGTACGCTGCACTTGATTTGCAAACATGCCGTCAGAAACGGGGAGGTTGACAGACATACCATTGACAAAATTTACAGTGGTCGTTTTGTTGGGTTCACCTTTGTAGGAACGGATATATTTGTGGGCGATCCAGGAGCAGTCTTTGCGTTTCGGGGAAATGATTGGGAAGAAATAAATGCCCATCGCTTCTGATATGACAATTGGAGGCTTATGGGTGTAGCTCGTCAATTGTTTTGTTCCAGCAATGCGGCCCTCTAAACTACTTGCAAAATAACGGCATGAATTATCAATCACTTCACTTGGACACCTTGGAACTTCTAAGTGTTCGCCACGTTCAATCACTTCTGTGTAAATTTGTCCCCCTTCCCCTTGTTTTGCGAGCAATGCCATCGTTTGAGGATTAATTTCATATTCCTTACTCGGAACATATGTCACACACATCAACATCCTTTCCATTCAAGTAGCGGTAGTTTCTTTGGATCAGGTCGAATTTACCGCTTATCTTCTTTAATTTACCAAAAGATTCTTGAAAAGTCTAAACATTAATAAAAAATGTTCTATTTCGTTAATTTTGCTATACTAAAAGTACCGCAACTTTTCCTGAGGAATTAAGCGTCCATTGATGTTAAGAGATGTAACCAATGATTAGACAGTGCTAAAATAACGCTTTTTTCATTTCCTGAAACACGTCTGTCCCTGTAATAGTGCAGGATCCCCAGCCTTTATATCGAACAGGATTGAAGTTACCTGGAAATCATAACAATCATTTATTTTATAGGAGGAATGAATGTGTGGAACCGTAAAAAAAAGAATTCAAACAATCAGTCCCCCCTCGAGAAAAAAGATTTATCGATTCATGATATCCGTAAAGCGGTCCATGCTTATGCGGATGACAAACCAAAAGAAGTACCCCTCAGCGTCTTGATCAAAGAAGATTTAACCCTCGACTATGAACTTTTAGCTCCCTATTTAAAAGCCATCCCTACTCATACCTTCTACATGTCTCGTGAAACTTATGAATTGTTCGAGGAGCAGGATAAAGGGTTGGCGATAGATCTTGATCTTGTCCAACGCGCTGTCGATCAGTATATGAAACAAACTCAAGAACTCCCTATTATTGATAATGATCCTTACAAACGTATCAATTACTTCAAATTGGAGCGTCTTCACCTGCTGGAAAGACGCCCCGATCGTGAGTTTTACCTAACAAATGAAGAATTCATGATTACTTACAAAAAGCCAAAATAAACGAATAAGCAGTTATAATAAAAAAGGTTGCACCAAAAATTCAACCTTATACAAACAAAAAATCGAGCACCATTGCGCTCGATTTTCTAAAAAACCCTATTATTGATCAGCCGTTCCTAATGTCATTCCACCATCTACAACAATCTCTGTACCAGTACAATAAGAACTATCTTCGGAAGCAAGAAAGGCGACCGCTTTGGCAATTTCAGCTGGCTGACCAATGCGACCAAGCGGAATGGAGTCATAAAAGGAAGGAACCGCTTCCCCTTTTGTCGCCATCTCCGTCTCCACACCTCCGGGATGAATCATATTGACACGAATCCCCTCAGGTCCTAGTTCAATAGCTGCCGATTTCGACATAGCGACAACGGAAGCCTTTGTGGCTGCATAAGCAGAAGAATGACTGATTGGAGCAAAAGATGAAATCGATAGGTTATTAACGATCGATCCCTTTTTCTGCTTGGACATATGAGGGATAACAGCTTGCATGCCCAAGAACACCCCGAGCTGATTGACATCAATTAACTGCTGATATTCGTCCAAGGTCATTTCCACAAAGGGCTTTCTCTTCAGAATCCCTGCATTATTCACAAGAACATCTATACGCCCGAACCTTTCTACAACTAGATCTACCGCTGATTTCCATTCCTCTTCTTTTGTGACATCTAACTGAACGGCGAGTGCACGTGAAGAATCAAGGTTACTTACCACATCTTGAGCATGGCTTTGATGACGAGCTCCAAAAACCACAATCGCTCCTATAGACAATAAATATTCTGCAATTGCTCGCCCTTGACCACGGTTCGCTCCAGTCACAAGAACCACTTGATTTTCCAATCGACTCATACACATTCTCCTCTGACGCTGTCATAGATATTATTATTACATCTAAAAAAGTTTCCCATACTTAGGCAACATATGCAAAGAGACATAGTCATCCTTAAGATTGCCTTCTAGTCCTTTATTGTAAAATAACACAAAAAAAATACCCATGCTCCAAATGAGCATGGGCCAAAAGAGACGACTGGTTAAACTTTTGAGTGAGGGAATAAACTGTTGGAAAAGTTCTTTTGAGAGGAAAGAGCTTTTCCGTGACACTCATCAGTAAATGAAATTACTGACCTATTTATGACAACCAAATCATAAATAGTATGAGATAAATAAGCATCACCGCTTATCTGTCTTTATTGTAATATATCTCCGGCCAACCTTCACCGAAAAAAAGTTGCGGAGAACCGCAAAGACGTGCGAATTTTCTAGTAAATGACATACGACATCTACTTTGGATACGGTTCACGGCAGACTAATATTCTCATCTATTTCTTCATGGAGTTCTGCATCCTCTATCTTCAATCGCTTTTGTAGAGATCCATTAAGCCCTCGTGTGTCTTCTATCCTTTTTTCTTCATAAGAAGTTTACATGCGCTGTTGCAGAAACCATTCCATCCATCAAAAAGATAATCCGCAACGGATGAACTTCTATGATACGAATGCCCACGTCATCATGTTCCCCCAAGGTGAAAAAGGCGCCCCGTGTATAAAACGGAACGCCTTTTCGATATTATGATTTAGTTAATTGTTCTCGTAAGTTCTTTCGCAGTATCTTTCCTGTTGTGTTTTTCGGTAATTCGGACATGAACTTAATATGGGACGGTAGTTTGTATTTAGCCAGATGGTTACGACAATAGTCAATCAAATCTGTTTCATTTAGGGAAGGGTTTGTTGTGACAATGAAGCTCGTCACCGTTTCTCCAAGCTCGGGATCTGGTGAACCTACTACAGCTACTTCTGTAACATCTTCATGTTTGTACAACACTTCTTCCACTTCCCGGGGATACACATTATAGCCTCCAACAAGGATCATATCCTTTTTCCGATCGACGATATAAAAATATCCTTCCTCGTCCACTTTAGCCATATCACCTGTATAGAGCCAACCATCACGAATTGTAACAGCGGTTTCTTCTGGGAGTTTGTAATACCCTTTCATAACGTTTGGACCACGTACGATCAATTCACCTACTTCTCCTACCGGCACTTCCTCTCCCAACTCGTCCACAACTTTGTTTTCCACATTTTTGATATTCTGTCCGATTGAACCCGCTTTCCTTGGACGATCGAGTGGATTAAACGCCGTTACAGGGGAAGCTTCGGATAGTCCGTAGCCTTCAGAAACACGAACATCGAACTGCTTTTCAAATGATTCGAGTAGGGCTACAGGAAGAGATGACCCCCCTGAAATACATAAGCGCATATGACGGAACGTCTGAGCTTGGTCCTTCCCTGTCTGTAGAAGATAATTATACATCGTTGGCACACCTGCAAAAACGGTCGCTTTATGCTCATCTGCTATTGCAAAAACTTCTTGAGGAGAGAATTTAGGCACAATGAGAACCGTTCCAGCGTTCATGACTGGTGCATTTAAACAAACGGTCAAACAGAAAACATGGAACATCGGTAAAGTAGCAATCACACGGTCGTCTGAAGATACCTCCAAGTATTCTGCAACATCAATAGCGTTAGAGTACAGATTTTTGTGAGTGAGCATGGCACCTTTAGGCTTACCAGTAGTCCCGGAAGTGTATAAAATGACACCGACCTCTTCTTCATCCAAATCTGGCGCATCAAACTGTATACTTCCTTCGGTCACCATTGTTGTAAACGATTTCATTTTTGCTGATACCGAAGGTGAGTCAAGCTCCACACCAATACCTGTGTCAGCAACAAAATAATGATTCACTTCTAGTGAGGCATCCATTTGCTCAAATTTCTCTACCAATACATCCATCGTCATCACGGCTTTTACGTCCCCGTTTTTCAAAATGTAAGTCATTTCATCAGATGTGTACGTTGGGTTAATCGGAATCACGGTGGTACCTGCACGTAAAGCTCCGTATAAGCCAATCATGAACAAAGGGCTATTCCCACTGACAAGCGCAATATGATCCCCTTTGCCATACCCTAGTTCTGACAACCTAGAAGCGAATTTGGTAACTGACGCATCAAACTCCCTGTAACTCACCCGATCGCCTTGAAATATGTAGGCATCTTTGTCAGGGTGACTTTGGGCCGTAAGCGCCAGCTGTTCGCTTAAATTCATGTGTGTTCCCCCTCAACTATGAATGAATGATCATTCATTATTGTAATTTTCTATTTAATTATAAAATACTGAAAATTATTTAGCAAACTTTAAGTGATTATGTCATAAAAGAATGATCCGACCCTGCCGCACAGGATCGGATCATTCTTTAATAAATCATATCAAGAAAGTCTTCTTTACTGATTTTACCCAGATAATGAGACACGTCTGTATCCCCAATCGCTTCAGAGATCGCCTGACGCTCATATTTTGTTCCAATTAGGATTTCTTCGATTTCATTAATATCCCCGACGCCAAAGAAATCGCCGAAAATTTTCGCGTTTTGAATATATCCTTTTATAACATCTAAACGGATATCGTAACTCCCGGCACCTTCTACTCGCTTCGTCTGCTGAATGTTGAATTTCGGAGATTTCCCATAATTCCAATCCCAGTTTTTGTACCGCTCATCCGCTAATTTGTGAATGTTATCCCAGTCTTCCTTGGTGAGTTTATATTGAGGCACATCTTTTACATCTTCCACATCGAAAATATAGCGGAGAATCATATTTTTAAACTCTTCCATAGAAATCTTTTCATCAAGGAAGTCAGAAATATTCGCTACACGGCTGCGAATCGACTTAATTCCTTTGGACTTGATTTTCTCTGTCTTAACGTTCAGTGCTGAAACGACGTTTTCGATTTCTGAGTCAAACATCAATGTACCATGACTGAACATCCGGCCTTTAGTAGAAAACTGAGCGTTTCCTGAAATTTTACGACCATCTTCAGCCACGATGTCATTACGTCCAGACAACTCCGCATTGACCCCTAATGTTTTCAGTGCTTCTGTGACGGGTTCTGTGAATTTAGCAAAATCGTGGAAGCTGTCTCCATCATCTTTCGTAATGAAGCTAAAGTTCAAATTACCAAGATCATGATATACAGCTCCCCCACCAGAAAGCCGGCGTACTACGTGGATACCGTTTTCCTCTACATAATTCGTATTGATTTCTTCCACAGTATTCTGGTTCTTACCAATAATAATGGATGGTTCATTGATATAGAACAGCAAGTAGGTGTCGTTGATATCAAGGTTTTTCAATGCATATTCTTCAATAGCTAAATTGATCCGGGGATCATTGATACCCTCATGATCGATAAAAAGCATTTTTAACATCCTTTCTAGTCCTGATCTCCATGTACTATTGTAATCGTTTCGACACCCTGAGACAATTTATTTACTCCATGTCAAACCTTCCTCAGCCAGCTGTATAGTTCCGTGAAAGGTATCTTCCGCCTCTTGTCGTAATTTTGTCAACTGGCCGAAATGCGGCAGATGACTAAGCCACAATGTTTCCACATTGGCTTCCGATGCAATTGTTGCCGCTTCTATACTTGTCATATGTCCAGCTTTCTTTCCGTCCATACCTTTATAAAAATTCGTATCGGTTATCAAAAGGTCTGCTCCACGGGCAAAATCTGTCCACCCTTCGAAGTAACTAGTGTCCGATGTATACACCGCCGTGTCATTACCATCTGATATGCGCATACCATAACAGGGTACAGGGTGGCTGGTTTTCAGAAATTCTATGGAGAACGGTCCCACTTCCAGTGTCTGGTTAGGATCATAAACCACACCTTCTGTATATTGGTGTGTCAATGAATCAAACTTCTCCTTATCTTCTTTGTGTCCATAGATCGGGAGTTTTTCATTTGTTTCTTCAAGTGTATTCTGTACCAGGTATGCATACTGTAAAGGTCCGATGTCCGCAATATGGTCGTGATGATAATGCGATAAAACAACAGCATCAAGGTCAGTCACTTTCTTAAACTGTTGTAGACGCGACAACACACCACTGCCGCAGTCCACCAACAAGACAAAACCATCTTCCTCGAATAAATAGCCTGATGTGGCGCTCCCTGCTGCTGGGTAAGCCCCCCAATAACCAATAACAGTAACCTTCATTACCATTCCCTCCTTAAAACTTTTTGCCTATTTTTACATTGTTTTATAACAGATTATTGATTTCTGAATATTGTTATAATACAATGAATTTACATTAAAAATATTTGGAGGCGATAAAGATGATGAATGTTCTTGAGTTCTTCCGTAACCTTCCGAAAAAACACTGCTCCAACTGTGGAAATGTCATCAAGGAAAAAGCAGATTGCTACGGTAACATTTGTGACGAATGTGATCATCCTGCCCGCTAATTCTAGTATTCCACAAAAAACATAAGAATGAACATTCGATTTGGAGCAGCTGTAATAAGCTGCTTTTTTTTGCTCTAAAAATAGAACCCACTCATATGTATAGTTTCCCTCTCTATGTATATATTGCTTTTCCCAGGCTGTTAATTAATCTGCCCTTTTGAATCACGGAATGCCAAGAAATCATAAAAATATCCATCCGGTAGGTTATTCTACTGGATGGACATTTTTTTTCGTTTTGTTGAGTTTCTTATGAGTAATTGATGAGGATAAATATACCGCTTTGGTGCAAGAGCACCGGGATGGAGCAACTGTTGTATTAATACATCAACTGTTTTATCTGCCATCTGCTTTACAGGTTGTTCAATTGTCGTAACGGACGGAACCATTAATAATGAGAGCATCTGGTTATCAAATCCGACGACCGCTAAATCTTCCGGGATATTCCAATCCGAGGAAGAAGCTTCATATATCAATCCTGCAGCAACTTCATCAGATCCCGTGAACACACCATCTACATGGGGAAGCTCGTTTTTTAACAATCGGAATACTTTTTGGCCATCATTCACATCCATCGCCCAGTCGATTGCTAATTCTTCCTGAAAGGATAACCCATGCTGCTCGATAGCTTCTATGAACCCTTCTTTTCTTTTTCTTGATAAATGACTTTCTGGGCCACCACTTACATAAGCGATCTGGCGACACCCCTCGTTAAGTAAATGGCTGGTAGCTTCATAAGCTGCTTGTTTGTGATCCATATGAATCATTGGTATACAAGACTCGTCCATATATTCATTACAGAAAACAATCGGTCCTGATTCTAAATTGGGTTCGACATCTTTCCATTCATTAACCAGTGATGCCATAATCATACCATCGACTTGCTTTGTCTTTAATAGTTGAAGATAATCCATTTCTTTTTTCTTGGAATCATGGGTCTGGCAAACAATCACTTGATATCCCCATTCCGATGCTTTTTCTTCAATAGCCTCAATCAAGTTCCCGAAAAATGGATTAGTCAATCGTGGCAAAAGAACAGCAATCGTTTCCGTACGTTGACTGCGAAGACGACGAGCAGAAGAATTGGGGACATACCCTAAGTCGTTCATGGCTTGAATGATCCGTTGTCGCTTCTCATCTGTCACGTAAGGTTGATTATTGATGACCCGGGAGACCGTTGTCCTCGATAAACCAGCCAGTTTCGCTACATCTTCAATCGTAGCCATCCTTACTCCCCCTTGATGCTTTTTGAAAACGTTTCCAAATCAATCATACTAATCATCCACCTTTCTTGCAAGCCCTTTCATATCTTGTGGAAAATTTCGTGAATTCATAAGAGGATAGGGGTTAAATAATTCATAAATTTATATTTTCAAAAATAAAATGAAGAAAAGGAAAAATAAGGGAGTTGGCACAGTGGAAAAAGTACTGATTATTGCCGATCCGGGAGTGGATGATGCGTTCGCCATCATGTATGCTCTACTTCAACCAAAGATAGAAATCGTAGGAATCGTTACGGAATATGGAAACGTAAGCCAAGAAGTTGCCTTAAAGAATACAGCTTACCTTTTACAATTGGCTGGCAGACAAGATATCCCCTTGATTTTTGGTGCTAAAAAGCCGCTTACTGGAGCCCCTCCCGAATTCTTTTACAATATTCACGGGGCTCATGGCCTGGGTGAAATCATTCCCCTTATCAAAAAGCCAGACCAAGTTTATCCTTTTCAGAAGGTTTATCAGTTGATTGATACATATGGAAAAGAATTAACCATCATCAACCTCTCTCGCCTAACATCCCTGGCCCTCACCTATATTCAATCACATAGCAATATACAAAAAGCTGGTAGAGTAATTGTGATGGGGGGTGCCTTCTTTGTCCCTGGCAACAGTACTCCTGTTGCCGAAGCCAATATTTATGGGGATCCTCAGGCAGCCAAAATCGTCGCTTCTCATGGAGAGGCTATTACATTTGCCCCTTTGAACATTAGTAACCGTGCCAACATTCCTCTAGATACCATCCAAGAAATCGCTGAACAAAATGACACGCCTTACTCCAGCATTATTCTCCCGATCATGAATTACTATAGTAATCAGTTACGAATCGATGCTTCCGGGAATCAATGGTGCCCCGCTTCATGATGTAACTCTTTTTTCTTACTTAGTAAACCCCGAGGATTTTACAGTGGTGGAACGCCAAGTCAGTATTACAGATACTGGTCTATCAATGGGGCTTACCTATGCAGACTTCCGCCCAGTTCCTCAATATATTAAAGGTTATCCAATGCATAAAATCATCATCGATTTTAATAGAGATGCATTCATTAAAGATTTTATCCAAGTCATGACTAAATGAGTTAAACCAGTAGTGAACAAGCTTTGCCTTTATTGTAAATATAGAAGGAACAAATAAAAGGAAGCACCCCTTCATTTCGAGTGCTCCCTCTTTATCAGCTAAGATATTCGATTACCTTTCGTACAGCTGCTTCTCCCTGATCGATACAATCAGGCAACCCGATCCCTCTAAAGGAGCCTCCTGCGGGATAAACACCTGGCAATTCAGCTTCCATCCTATTTGTAATCTCACTCAATTGTTCTTTATGTCCAACTTTATATTGTGGCATCGCATCATACCAGCGGGTCACAACTGCAAAATCAGGTTTTGCTGTAATGTTCATCGTTTTGTTTAAATCGTTCAAAACAATCTCTTGAATTTCTTCATCGGTTTTTCCCACTACTTCCTGATCGGAAGGCTTACCGACATAGCAACGAAGCAACACTTTTCCTTGTGGGGTGGAATGAGGCCACTTTTTATGTGTCCATGTACAAGCCGTAATACGAAAATCGCTGTTGCGAGAAACAACAAAGCCAGTGCCATCAATATCCTGTTTAATAGCAGAAGCATCAAACGCCATCGCGACGTTAGCGACAGAAGTAGCATTTGTCTCCTTGAACGGATCAAGGAAGTCGTATTGAGAAAGCATCCGTTGTACAGCAAAATGAGGCGTGGCTAATATGATCGCATCTGCTTCTTTGACCGTGCCGTCACTCAATAATAAGTGATAAGCATCATCTTTTTTCTCAATATGATCCACCTGAATACCTGTATGGACAGAACCAGGCTCCAGCTTGTCTTCAATCGCTTCAACTAGAGAACCAAGACCATTCCGCAATGTCCGGAACATGCTCGGTTTCTTGTCCCCTTTTTTTGTTTTTTTCATAGGATAGGTCTTCCGTAACCCCTTGATCAGACTGCCATACTCCTGTTCAAGATCGTAAAAATTCGGAAATGTTGACTGTAGGCTTAACCGGTCGATATCTCCAGCATAAATACCCGACAACAGAGGTTCAATCAAGTTCTCGACTACTTGATTGCCAAGACGCCTCCGGAAGAACAATCCTAAGGACTGATCGCCTTCTACTGTTTTTTTTGATTTTACTAGATCCAGAGCGGCCCTTGCTTTTCCCGCAGGAGTGAACAATCCTGAAAAAAGAAAAGGACGAATCCTAGTCGGAATCCCCATAAAAGAACCACTCGGCATCTTATGCAGTTTTCCCTTAACTAAAATATAAGACTGCCCGGTCCCATTTGGGACAAGCTCTTCACTGAGACCTACTTCTCCCGCTAAACGTCCGGCACTTTCCTTACGTGCGAGAAAAGAATCAGGCCCTCGTTCAATTGTGAATCCGTCCCTTTGAATCGTGCTGATCTTCCCACCTAAACGTTCACTGGACTCCAGCAATTGAACATGGATGTCCAAATCTTTTTCGCGTGCTTCCTTTTGCAGGTAATAAGCTGATGTCAATCCTGTTATGCCTCCACCTACTACAATGACTTTTTTCTTCTCTGTCATAGTACATCTACTCTTTCACTTTATCCATGACGACATCAGCGAGTGTATGGATGAATTTCGGATGGGTGTTCGGCATTTCTGGACGGTAGTAGTTTGCTCCTACTTCGTCGCATACAACTTTACATTCATAGTCGTTATCGTAAAGAACTTCGAGGTGATCAGATACGAACCCTACAGGCGCATAAACAAAGCTACGGTATCCCTTCTCATTGTAAAGATCGCTCGTTAAATCCTGGACATCTGGACCAATCCAAGGATCCGGCGTATTGCCTTCACTTTGCCACCCGATTTCATATTGTGTGATCCCTGTAGCGTCAGAAATAAGTTCAGCCGTTTTCTTCAACTGATCCGAATAAGGGTCTCCACCTTCTAAAATTTTCATTGGAAGACTGTGGGCAGAAACAATGAGACAAGCTTTTTCTTTTTCTTCTTCATCCATTTTGTTATATTCCGCTTCAATGACGTCTTTCCAATAATCAATAAATCCTGGGGCATCATACCAGCTTTCAACCGAACTTATGGATATCCCATGTTTATCTGCTTCTTCTTTCGCCCGTCCATTATACGATTTCACACTATAAGTGGAATAATGAGGAGCAAGGACGATAGAAACAGCTTCCTCCATACCGTCTTCTGCCATCTGAGCAACTGCATCTTCTACAAATGGCTCAATATGTTTTAGCCCAAGGTAAACTTTGAATTCTATCTCCTCTTGTTTTTCATTCAATGCATCCTTCAATGCTTCTGCTTGATCCTTTGTGATGGTAGCCAGAGGAGAAATACCCCCGATTGCATCGTAACGATCCCGTAAATCCTGAAGCATCTCATCTGATGGCTTGCGACCTCTGCGAATATGGGTATAGTACCTTTCAAGGTCCTCTTCTTTATATGGTGTACCATAGGCCATTACTAATAGGCCCATTTGCTTTTTCGCCATGTTCATTCACCTCTTAGCCCTTTTTTGAATAATCATGAATTAGATTGGTCAGGCGTTTTAATGTCTCTGGTTTAATATCAGGAGTCACTCCGTGTCCAAGGTTAAAAATGTGGGCAGGATGTTCTCGGCCTTCATCAATAATCCGTTTCGCCCGTTCTTCAATGACCTCCCAGTCAGAAAGTAATGTAGAAGGATCGAGGTTGCCCTGGAGCGGCTTCGTAATCCCTTCATTTCTTGCTTCTGTAATCGACATACGCCAATCCAGACCAATGACATCGACAGGCAGGTCATCCCATTCATGAATTAAGTGTCTTGCACCAACACCGAAAGTAATGAGAGGGACCCCTTCTTCTTTCAGCTCGGAAAAAATCCGTTGCATAACCGGTTTAATAAACAAACGGTAATCTTCGACATTCAAGGAGCCGACCCAGGAGTCGAAAATTTGGATAGCACTTGCACCTGCCGCAACTTGTGCTTTCACATAAGTGATCACCATATCTGCCAATTTATCCATGAGAGCGAACCATGTCATCGGCTCACTGTACATTAATGACTTTGTCTTATTGTAATTCTTAGAAGGTCCACCTTCAATCATATAGCTCGCAAGGGTGAATGGTGCCCCACTGAAACCGATCAATGGTACCGTCAATTGTTCTTTCGATAGCAAACGGATGGTATCGAGAACGTAAGGGACATCTTCCTCAGGATCAATCGTCCCTAACTTTTCGATGTCTGCTTTCGTACGAGTTGGATTATGGATGACAGGACCGATCCCTTTTTGAATTTCAACGTCCACACCGATCGCCGGCAATGGAGACATAATATCTTTGTAAAGGATGGCTGCATCTACTCCGTATTGTTCTACTGGTAGACGAGTAACATAGGCACACAATTCAGGTTCATGGGTAATTTCAAATAACGAATACTTCTCTTTCAGCTTGCGATATTCAGGCTGAGATCGCCCCGCTTGCCGCATGAACCAAACTGGCGTATGATCTGTCTTCTCTCCCCGAAAGGCTTTCAGTATCGTATCATTTTCAATTTTGTTCATAATAAAGACTCCTTTTCACGTTCTTCACTTATCCGCTTACAACTATAACGATTTAATATTCTCCTGTATAGAAAAATGAATCATTTGTCACGATTTTGTGCGTTTTTTCACAGCTCCCAATTTAAGGTGACGGAATTGGACGGCCGGCCTTCTTTTCCGGTTAACGGGTCTATAGGAACAACGTAATAACTTGTCTGATCAAAAATACCAAACGCACTCACTTTGAATTCCCCTTTCCCGGTCACTTCTCCGACTTTAACATCCTCTCCCTCTTCTTCCCTAAAAATACGGTAGACGACACGGTCATCCCCGGGGGTAGACCATCGGAGTGTTCCACGCAACAAAGCTAATCCTGTCAAGTTAAGGCTCCCCCTCGCATCCGTAATCACTGGAAGCTCGATCGGAGCAGGTAAACTTTCGACTCCTTCAGGTTTTTCGAAAGAGGATGCAAGATTTTTTTGTTGGTCAATAGTTGTTAAAATTTCTTTCATTAAACGTGTCGGGTAAACACTACTGCCAGCAATTTCACCAGATTGATCATACCCCATCCATAACACACCGGCATATTCAGGGGTATATCCCGCAAACCATACATGTTCATCCTGATGTGTTCCTGTTTTACCTGCTAAAGCTTTATTATAACTGCCAGCACTTGCCGTGCCTTCCGTGACAGTCGTCTGTAATATTTCAGTCAAATACCACGAGGTTTGTGTATCGAACACTTCTACTGTTTCTGGAGAATGTTCATGAATGACATCATCCTTACGATCCAGGATTTTGCGGATGGTATAACTGTTTTTCCTTGTACCTCCTTGAGGTAAAGAACCATAAGCTTCGGTAAGTTGTAAAGGAGTGTATCCATCAGAAAGACCTCCAAGAGCAATAGCTAAACCGTTATCTTTCGTCGGTAACCCAGCCTTTTCCAAGTATCCCTTGGCATAAGAGATGCCGATATGATCAAGGAGCCATACAGCAGAAACATTTTTAGATTCCATCAAAGCTTGGTATAAAGAGACCTCTCCATCATAATGGTCATCATGATTTCTAGGAGAATAACCCTCTTCACCAAATGCCTGTCTCTCATCAGATAGTAATGTAAAAGGGTCATAGCTTCCCGTCATCATTGCAGGGCCGTAGACGGCAAATGGTTTGGTGATCGATGCAGGAGCTTGTCTCGAGTTCACTCTATTGATGTCACCGTGTTGAAAATTACGCCCACCTATGACAGCTACCAGAGCCCCTGTATGATGATCCATCAAGGTAAATGCACCTTCTACTGGACCGGAAGCGCCAGGAACGAATTCCCCGTTTTTCATTTTTTCTGCAGCAATACGCTGAATATCAGGATCCATTTCTACAATTATCCGATATCCTCCCCGCTTTAATTCATCTCGAGAAATATGATATTTCTGGGCCGCTTCATCAATGACGAGATCGACATAGCTATTCGACCACGTTTCACTAGAACCTTCTGAACGCTCGACTGCAAGTGTCGATCCTTGCATCTGTTTCATAACCCCTGCTTCAATGCTGCCAGTATCATACATACGTGATAACACTACATTTCTACGTTGCTTGGCTTTCTCCGGGTGATCGAAAGGCGAGTAGCTATTCGGAGCTTTCGGTAACCCTGCGAGTAATGCTCCCTGGGCGATGGTGAGTTCTGAGGTTGAGGTCTGAAAATAATGCTGGGAAGCTGCTTCAATACCATAAGTCCCTTCCCCGAAATATATTCGATTTAAATATAACTCCAGTATTTCGTCCTTTGTATAATTCCTCTCTAAATAAAGAGCAGCCATAACTTCTTTCGTTTTCCTCATCCATGTTTTATCATTTGTAAGAAACATGTTTTTGGCAAGTTGCTGAGTAATTGTACTAGCACCTTCCACCTTCTTCATGGCAATGATATCTTTATAGATCGCTCGAAGAATCCCTTTGAGGTCCACTCCAGAATGCTCACGAAAACGACTGTCCTCAATACTTATAAAAGCTTCCTGAACATGAATGGGAATTTCGTCAATGGATATTATTTCCCTATTCTTCGTGTAAATTCTTTCAATAATTGTTCCATCTTCCGTCTCGACTGTCGTCATTTCATCGAGTATCAATTCCTCTTCACTGACGACAAACCGACCGCCAAACAAGATTACTATAAAGGCTATGATAGCAAATAAAATAACACTTGCCATGATCAGGCCTGGCCATTTAAGACGTTTTGTCCACGGCGGTAATCGCTTCATGTGTTCTTTGATGTTCAAATGACGTGCATCCTTTCTATATATACCTTCAAACTTGCCACCATTGAATTTATCTTGATAAACTGAATATAACGTAGGAAAGGAGATATCCGCTATGAAAGTATCGATGACCAATGGTACATTGAATTACTTATCCAAACTGAAGCAGCAGCACCCTGAAGCTACCCTGTACTTCATGCAAGACCAAGACAAGACCGTTGCCTACACAGAAGGAGACAACACCTCTATTTTTGAAGAAGGCCGTGAGTATGAAACGGTTGATCATGTGGGGACGATGAAAAGCACAGGCTATGTCGTAATGAACAACATCCCGGTCAGTGACGAGGGTCGCCCCGTTTTTGAGGACCGCTTCAAAAAAAGAGCGGGGAATGTAGAAGGCCGTGAAGGGTTCCAGGCTATCCGTATTCTCAGACCGTTGAGAGGCAATACATATGTAGTCCTTACTCAATGGCGCACGGCACAGGACTTTGAAGATTGGAAGAATTCCAAGTCTTTTGAGGATGCCCATAAAAAATCCGGGCCTGAGCATCAGAAGAAGCCATCTTTTATTGATGGTGATGCCTACATTACTAAATACCAAATGATTCAATTAGATGACTAGCATAGCAAAAGTGAGCGGATTCCCCGCTCACTTTTTTATTCCTCTTCTTGGTCAGGTGCCTCGTCCATCACTTCTTGCACAAAGAAATCATCTAAAGCCCGAACAGATTGTTCCCCAGACAATCGTGCCTGCTCTTCTCCATTTTCAAAATGGATCAAAGTTGGAGTTCCTTGCACATCATACTTGCTCATTTGACCTTCAAACTCCAATACATTCATCTTTTTAACATCAATGTCATACTCGTTGACAATAGGCATCATACGAGGTGTCGTACGCTGGCAATGCACACATTTCGGATCGTAAAAATATACCGTCGTAGGCTCGCCAGACTCTACTTGTTCTTCCAATTCATCTGGAAGAATCTGATTTTGATAATTAGGATCATCCAACTGATCGATCGTTTCCTGTTCAAGATCATTCTTCTCATAAGGGTTGTCCGCTGTCTTTTGTGTGTTTTGGTAATTCACAACATAGATAAGCACAACAACAAGCACAACGAGGGCACTAGCAAATATGATCATACCTTTTTTCATATGCCTTTACTTCCTTTCTTTCCAATCAACATTACGTGAATGATAAAAATGATAATGAAAGCTGTTCCTGCTAGAAATGGAATCGTTACAAACCCGAATATATTGATATACTGAGCATTACAAGGAACCAGCCCACACGTATCTCCTGTTGATAACGCTGGTATCTTTTGTAACGAATAATGGTAAATAGAAATCAACATACCAATCCCGCTCATAATCAATCCAGGAATTGCCATGTCCATTTTCTTTTTCCATAAAGCTGCACCATAAATAATCACTAACGGGTACATGAGTATTCTTTGATACCAGCACAGCTCGCATGGTTCATAGCCGAGAACTTCAGAGAAAAACAAGCTACCAACCGTTGCAACAAGGGATGTCGCCCATAACAAAAATAGCCATGTTTCAAAGTTTTTCTTCATTTATTTTTTCCTTTCTACCTCTCTCTCATGCCATTATACTAGGTATGCTTTCGAAAACAAAGTAGTTTAAAAGTATTAAATCGACACTCTTCTTTCACTTAAGCCACCTCTATCTAATAGCATCGAGACTGCTATTTGGAAGAGAATGGATTCTGGATAACCACTCGCTTTTCCTCCCCCAAGAACCACTACCAATATATATGACTCTAATCTTCTAGTATATTGCTACGAACCTAAAGAAAACCGCCTTGGGGAGGCGGTTTTCTTTAGGTTTTTTCCTTCAGCAAGCCGTTACGATGTGCATAAACCGCTGCTTGGGTTCGATCCTGGACACCGAGCTTACTTAAAACATTACTGACATGTGTCTTAACTGTCTTAACCCCAATGTAAAGAGAATCACTGATTTCCTGGTTCGTCATCCCTTCTCCTACACATTTCAAAACCTCGAGCTCCCGCCTGGTTAAATCCTCATGAGGTTTCTTTTCCTGACGAAACCTAGTCATCATTTTTGTAGCGACTTTTGGTTCAATGACGTTCTCCCCTTTAGCTGCTTTTCGTATAGCATCAGCGATTTCGTCTGCAGAAGAAGTTTTCAACATATAACTGAACGCCCCTGCTTCGAGGGCTGGGAACACTTTTTCATCATCATAGAAACTTGTTAGAATGATAATCTTACATTGTTCTGTTTTCATTATTATTTCTGTCGCTTCGATTCCTGTTCCATTCTCCATGATCAAATCCATTAGAACCACATCTGGTTTTTTCTTCTTCACCAGTTCTGCACCTTCGAACCCACTGGATGCTTCTCCTACAATGTCAAGGTCCTCTTCCGTACTTAAATAGGCAATGACTCCTTTACGCACGACATCATGATCATCAATCACCACTACACGTATCATCCCTCTGCCTCCTTTTCCCCTACATTTATCGGGATACACAAATCAATATGTGTCCCTTCCCCTTTTCTAGAGCGTAAGGAATAAGTTCCACCAATTTCCTCGCATCGTTCTCGCATCGTTTTAAGCCCGTATGATGCTTTGTTGGTCTTTTTTTCTTCTGTATCAAAACCTATCCCATTATCGGCAATATGTAAAAAAATCTCTTCACCGTCATGGGTGATTTCCACCTTCACCTCTGATGCATTTGCGTGTCTAAGTATATTAGAAAAAGCTTCCTGCACAACCCGAAACAATTGCTCTTCTACAGTTGTCGGCAGTTGCTCCACCTCATCCACTTGAAGATCAAAATCGATCATACACTTCTGTTTTAATTCTTCAATCAAAGAAGCAATTCCTTCTGTCAATGGTTCTCCTGATAGATGTACAGGTCGTAAGTGAAGCAATAAAGCCCTCATCTCTGTTTGGGCTTGTAAAGCCATCTGTGTGATTTCTTCCAATTGCTCCCGTGCCTTATCTGGATCACGATCAAATATCTTCATCGCAGCTTGGGCCATCATCGTCAAAGCAAATAGCTGCTGACTGACAGCATCATGCAAATCCCGTGCTAACCTTTGTCTCTCCTCAATTGTCGCTGCTTTATGAGCAGATCTAGCCAATTCACTTTTTTCATCCGCCAACTTCATTAATGACTCTTTTTGTTGCTCCAATTTTTCACCAAGGACATTCAATTCATCCCCTACCGCAGCTATTTCATCACTTTCGTGGAAATAAATTCTAGAGCTGAGTTTCCCTCTGGATAGTTGGGTGATCATTGTCGAAATATAATCCAGGCGCTGCTTCAAATCACCACTAGACCGAAAGCCCGCATAAAGTGCCATAAAAAAACCTACACCTAAGTAAAGAAAAGTAAATAATAATATCGCACCAGCGCTTAACCATTCTGGCTGAAACCATACGTAGATAGATAACAGGATACTTAGAAGAATAAAAGTATTCAAAACTAACCCATATAAATGGGAACGGATATACATGTACCGTATACTATTCAATTGTTTCCACATGTGCTTCCACCCCTCACACCTGCTCAACCCTGATAGATCCAACACCTAGATCAATATTGATCGTCAACCTTCTGGTAGCAGATGAATAATCTTCCGTTTCAAATTGAAAGCTCCTATTCATGCCATCTGCTTTATGACCCGCTACCCGAATATCCCCTGTCTTCACTTTGGCATCGACACGAAATGGGACGTGCTTCGGAACCAGCATTTTCACATCTCCTACCCATCCACGTACGATAATCGGTGTATCCAGATCGGGAATAAAAGCGCGTGTGAAATCGAATTTATAATCACCGACCCCATTCCAAAGATTCATAGGTTCTACTTTCCAATTCTCTTCATTAAAAGAGTGATCACCTATCATCATATGTTTCGATTTTGGTCGGTTAGAAGGACTGCTTTTCGAATCATTTTCAAATTTATATTTTGACCTGCTTTTTCTAAACAAAATACCGAAGCCAATATAAATGAATAGAAGCGGCCATAATTGCCAGACATCACTGAACGTAAAAGGGATAATCCCGAAACGATCTAGGATGAGCAAACCACTGAAGATAGTTAAAAATGACCCAGCAATCCAATTCCCCCCCCTTTCAACAAGTGCATTCAGCCATAATTTCAAACCAACAAACAATAAAAGGAATGGATATATATTGCCCCAGGACCAATCCATTTCCAGGGAAATAATGTTTAAATTCGACAAAAGTAAAATGCCCCCGATGATAACAAGTAGGGATGCCCATAATATATGAAAGAATTGTCTATGCATGACTACCACCCTTTTCTCCCTTTCAAAAGTTACATTCGACACAAGTCCCAAAATCCCTTTGTCGGTCATGTACACCTTTATTTTACTGGATCCATCCCCCCATTGGAACAAACCCTGGTTGGTAGTTGACTCAGCCTCTGGACGGAGAGTAGATGTTTAAAGGAGGGAACTAAGGGAATATTCAATAATGAGACTAAGATAAATGTATTAAGAAAGGATGTTGTTGTATGGATGAAAAATTGAAGGCACTAATTGATGGTCTTAATGAGGATTTAGCAAATGAATATGCAGCTTCAATTATGTATACTTACAATGCAGCTGTCGTGACTGGCTTATACCGTTCTGTATTGAAGCCGTTTTTTGAAAGTGAAGTAGCAGACGAGCAAGGACACGCTTTGTATTTAGCAGAGAAAATCAGCACACTTGGTGGCACACCGACGACAACACCTGCTGAAGTCAAGCAACTGAAAGAAGTTAGACCTATGCTTGAAGAAGCTCATGAAGCAGAGCGTCAAACAATAAAACGCTATGAAGAACGTAAGTCGCAGGCTGAAGAACTTGGTTTAACAGAGTTATCTGTTAAACTCGATGATATGATTGCGGATGAAACAGGTCATATGGAGGAAATCGGTCGTTTACTACAAGATTCACGGTTACAAAACTAAAAATAGCATGGATCCCCTGACTTACTCAGGGGATTTTTTTCTGACTTTACATTCGACCATAAAACCAATTTTCATCTTTCCACATATATCTACCATTTCCCCGCAAAACTGTTCATTTGAGAATATTCAGAATATGTATTACACTTTACCCATATAAAGCTTGAGGAGGATGAAGCAAATGTGGTCACACATATACCAAGCCATAGATGAACAATACGAAAAAATGGTGGAGACTCGCCGATATTTACATCAATATCCTGAAGTTTCTTTTCATGAAGAAGAAACAGCACGCTATATTGCAGATACATATGAACGTTTAGGGATCCCTTTTGAAAAACATGTAGGAGGGAATGGCGTTATCGCTACTCTTAAAGGAGGAAAACCAGGGAAGACAGTCGCTTTAAGAGCAGATTTTGATGCTCTCCCCATCCAAGAAGAAAATGATGCTCCCTACCGCTCTAAAAATGATGGCGCCATGCATGCCTGTGGTCACGATGGGCATACTGCTTCCCTTCTAGGGCTGGCAGAAGCCCTCGTCCCTTATCAGGAAGAGCTACCTGGCACTTTGGTTTTCTTACATCAACATGCGGAAGAATATGCTCCCGGAGGTGCTAAGCCGATCGTTGAATCAGGTGCTTTGGAAGAAGTAGATGCTGTCTTTGGAACACACCTATGGGTAAACACCCCGACAGGAGTCATACAAACAGCTAGAGGACCTTTCATGGCAGGAGCGGACCGTTTTGAAATCAAAATTCAAGGCAAAGGGGGGCACGGCGCACAGCCCCATCAGACAAAAGATGCCATAGTCATCGCTTCCCAGTTAGTCACCTCTTTACAGCAAGTTGTCAGCCGTCGGGTGGATCCTTTGAAAACAGCTGTTCTTACTGTCGGAACATTTGAAGCCGGTCAAACTTTCAACATTATTGCTGACTCTGCTAAATTGACTGGAACTGTCCGTACATTCGACCCTGACGTGCAAAACTTAATCATTCAAGAAATGGAAAAGATTATTAAAGGCACCTGTACAGGGTATGATGCGGAATATGAGTTCCTATATGAAAAAGGGTACCCACCAGTGGTCAATCATCCCGAAGAGGCGGACTTAGTATTACAAAACGCACCAAACGCTGATGCCAATCTAAAAACAGAAGAAATTGAACCAGTCATGGCAGGGGAAGATTTCGCCTACTATTTATTAGAAAAGCCAGGGGCATTTTATTTCACTGGCGCTCAAATCCCTGACCATTATTATCCGCACCATCATCCAAAATTCGATTTTGATGAAAAAGCATTACCTCATGCGGCTAAAACACTATTTCAAGCTTTTATTAGTTACCAGGATCGCTTAGAAAATTAAAGGAAACGGAGACGGCTGCACTGCATAGTCGTCTCTCCTAAATGTTCAAGCAACCTCCCATTTGCTACATAACCAACAATCGCTCCGAAACCAGGTAGTAGTTGAAATAACTTCACTAAATCGATTGTGTCTCTATACTCCATTTGCAATGTCTTCCAGTCTACATTTTTCTCTTCTACAGGTAGGGCGTCCCAGTTCAAGACTTTCCTTTTCACTTCTCCACGTGCCTCATCACCGGAAAAAGCGAGCATAAATACATGTAACAAATAAACACGCTCCTGATAAGAATGGACATTAAGGCCATAGATTTGTGCAGCATCAAACAAGAACTTCATCTTAATACTGAGTAACAAAGGGAAATCAGCCATCCCTAACCAAAAGCCACCAACCCCTGTTCCTGCTCCTTCGACAGACGCCGCCCTTTTATACTGTTTTATTACTTCTCTCACTTGCTCTTCTTTCTCTTGGAAAGTCCAATTAGGATCGACATCAACCGGGCGTATGTACTCAGAAGTAGTCAGTGAAAGTTCAATCATAGACCGGATTCCATCCGTTACAATGCTATGCATACGCTCAGGTATTTTCTCATTGATGGTTGTTTGTATCCGCTTAGAGCCCCTCTGAAAAATCGACGACCTTTTTTCCAGGGATTTACTCCAACGAATCGCCTCTTTTTTCGCGTTGTCTTCATAACTCACAACAATCCCTCCGATAAGATAGTGTCCTAATAATCTTTAGTAATGGTATAGAAAACCATCCACTTTACATATACAAAATCCCGGAATCCTGCTTTGATATTTTACAGAAGTTTCTACTCTTTTCCTCTATGAAGTAACTTCATCTATCTGTTCACTCAATATACAGTCAAGTAAAGGAGGATATCCTTTTACTTACCACCGAAACCTTAAGTTGGATTCCAGAGGAAATTATTCTCGAAAAGAGCTTGGCATAAGATCGTTGGTGCAGACGCTGGTGATGGAACGGTAATGAACGAGTATGCAGTCTATTTTTAAAAAAAGAAGACTGTATTCCAGTCTCCCCTTTTTCATGTTAATTTTTGTTTTACATAGCTATGAACGAATATATAACTGAATGCACTTCCACCAATCCATACGAGCACAAGCCCCATCAAGTTCCATTGAAACAGGAATAATAGCCCGAATAAAAATGCCTGAAACAACATGATTTGTTGTAACCATTGCAGCATCGCTTGTTCTTTCCACTTTTTGTTCACAGGGTAAAGATCAAGCCATGTAATCGTTCGGTGATGGTTCCATAAAGTCATCATTTGAAATGCGCTTAAATACAAGAATAAGATGGCAAAGGCAATCTTCACCCAAACATTAGGCACAAACCATATTGCTAATCCGCCGATGATGACTAACCTGGTATACATCCCGAGATAATCACTGCTTCTAATAAACGTAATCCTATACAAGTAAGTGAAAGTATTGTTCTGTTTGTACGTGATAGCCTGGGTAAATAAACGGACGAGAGTGTGTCTTTTTTTCACTGTATTCTTTAGGTGTGGCACATCTGTGAACATATTAGCAATCCGATAAAATGTTCGCATCCGCTGCTGATCTTTTTCGACAAGCAAATCCCATGCTAGTCCGGCTTTTTTTCTGGAAAGGGCATACGTATACAGGACCACCCCCGCAAGAAGAATCGTAGCAATACTTGCATAAATCCATTCACCTTGAGCAAGGAAAAAAAAGATTGTTACATTAATAAGCATTTTCACAAGTTGATCCATCAGTCGGGAGCGAGGATTTCTTTCTTTTAACATCCACCAATTGGACATCATGTTCCAGACTTTGATGACTAGGACAACTCCAATCATCATTAAATAATATTGCGTACCAAGTTCAGGATATGATGCAAAATATAGCGGACCTAAAGCTGCCGAAATCAAGAAAAGCACGTATAGTTGCACAATGAAACTGTAGTAGAGACAGCGCCGGAAATAGTCACCCAGCTGATATTCTGCAGGAAGTAAGAAAACTAAGTCGGGCTCCTGTAGTAGAGTTCGGACAGGGCTGTAACTGGCCATAAAACCAAAAGCGAAGGCGATCACCCAGGCTGTAGGGAAAGCCTCGGGCAAGTCTTGCAGCCACTGTTGGTAATAATAGGCGAGTGCAGAAATAAAAAATAACATCGCAACAGCAATGTGCCCATTAAAAATATATTTCAAATACCTGCTAGTTTCCTTCATATGCTCCGAAAAACGTTTAGTCCAGAACCCTTTGGCATCAATCATTTTGTTCTTCCTTCGTCAATTGGACATAAATGTCATCAAGTGAAGCTCCAGGTCTACCGAAAGAGTTCCTTAATTCGGAAAGAGTGCCGATCGCCCTGATCTTACCGTCATGAAGAATCACGAAACGATCACAATATTTCTCAGCTGTTGCAAGTATATGTGTGGACATTAATATACCTGCTCCCTTCTCTTTCATATCCTCCATCAACTGTAAATAGGATTGTATTCCCAATGGATCAAGCCCCACAAAGGGTTCATCCACAATATAAAGCTCCGGTTCAATAAGAAAAGCGCACATGATCATTACTTTTTGACGCATACCTTTGGAAAAATGCACAGGGAACCATTTTAATTTCTTTTCCATACGGAACTCTTTAAGAAGCGGGTCGAGCCTTTGCTTAAAAGCATCTTCTGGGACATTGTACGCCATCGCTGTCAGATGAAGATGTTCATATAAAGTAAGCTCGTCGTAAAGTATTGGCATTTCCGGAATATACCCCAATTGCTGTCGATATTCTTCCGGATTCTCTTCAAATAATGTACCATTAATTGCAACTTTCCCTTTTTTCGCCTGCATCATCCCAATGATGTGTTTGATTGTGGTACTTTTACCGGCGCCATTCAAACCAATCAACCCGACGATTTCATTCGGATTTACATCGAAGGAAATCCCGTGTAGGACATTTTTATGTGTATAACCTCCATGGAGGTCTTCAATATGTAATAACGATTGCATAATTATCCCTCTTTTCATTGATCATCCACTCTCCCAAATTTTATCATAATTTAAAGACGGATACACTTCTTACTGCCCTCTGTGTCGAGTTTTCCAATGACTTTATGATACAATGCAATCAATATAGAAAGGAGTGTTTGAATATGGCTGAGGAATGTATATTCTGTAAGATTATCGACGGGGAAATCCCCTCAGCGAAGGTCTACGAAGATGATGAGGTGTACGCTTTCTTAGACATTAGTCAAGTTACGAAAGGCCATACACTTGTCATTCCGAAAGAGCATTGCAAAGATATTTATTCTACGAATCCAGAAACGGCAGAGAAACTGTTTGCACGAGTTCCGAAGATTGCTAATGCACTTAAACAGACATACGCCCCCTCCGGATTGAATGTGTTGAATAACAATGAAGAACTAGCAGGACAATCAGTCTTCCATCTACATATTCACCTCATACCACGGTACGGAGAAGGAGATGGCTTTAGTGCAAAATGGGAAGTTCATTCCGATGACTATTCCCCGGAAGATTTACAGGCAATTGCCGGAGAGATCAACCAGAACATCCCAGAGTAAGTCCATTGATTTTCGATTAGTAATACTGCTATAATGCTAATATACATTCGCAATCGGTCACAAGGACACGGTTGGAATGTAAAACGGAGAATAGATTAGAATAGTTGAGGAGAGATGCAAAATGAATATTCGAGTTTTAGTCATGTTATCATTGTTAGTCGGGATTGGTGCTGTTCTTCATGCTGTCGCCCCGCCGTTTTTCTTCGGTATGCGACCGGACATGATGTTAGCTATGATGTTTCTGGGAATCTTATTATTTCCTAAGGCGTCCTATGTTCTACTACTCTCACTGGCAACAGGTTTCATTTCAGCATTGACCACCACCGTTCCTGGCGGGCAATTAGCCAACATCATAGACAAGCCATTAACAGCTTTCGCTTTCTTCGGGCTTGTACTTTTGACTAAGAAAATTTCACACCATAAAATCACTCAGCCAGCTTTAGCAGCTGTCGGTACGATGATCAGCGGCTCCATTTTCTTAAGTGTGGTGTTGTATATCATCGGTTTGATGGAAGCAAGCTTTGGTATAATGTTTGTAACGGTAGTTTTACCTGCTGCAGCATTCAACGTCCTTTTCGTGTCCATCATATATCCGATTGCACAGAAAATCATGAAGAGAACATCTCTTTCTAAAGCGGCTCAACAACCAGCATCTTGAAATGATGTGATAAAATGTACTTGAACAGACACCAAAGGCACTACAACTCGATGTAGTGCCTTTTTATACCTTTATTTAAAAAAATAATTTTTATGTTTTTAAGGTTTCATTCATACATATTAAGAGAAAATAGAAATTAGAGAGTGATTCGAAAGGAGACTGACTGAAAATGCCAAACGGAAAATCATTAGCATTAGGAATCTTAGTCGGAGGAGTTGTAGGTGCAGCTTATACGTTATTAAACACCCCTTCATCAGGGCGGGACTTCAGAGAAAATGCTAAGTTTAAAAGTGAAAATTTAAAAAATACTGTCCTGAGTTTAAAAGAGGACGGAATGCAACTGAAAGATCAAATTGCCCAAACATCAAAAGAAGGGGCAGAACTGATCAAAGAACTTTCAGAAGATGTAAAAACGTCGATTGAAAGTTGGAAGCGAACGGTAGAACCTCATCAAAAGAACATTCAAAAGTACTTGGAACAAATTGAAGAAAGTTTGAAAGAGTTAGAAGAAAAAGCTAAAGCTGATCAGCCCGATCATACAACACAACCTAGTCATGAAGTCATCAATCATCAGTAATTAAAATGCTTCTGCTCCCCCGCTTAGTGCGGGGGTTTTTTGCTCGTCCTATATTATTTATACGTCCCTCCCCCCTTCCTTATTCTCCAAAATGAGAGTAAAAGGATTCAATTCGTTCCACATGCTCTTCCACCTCAATATCTTGAATCAAGCCTTCAACAATCATTGCTTATAGCACAAAAAACGCGGGGAGGAAAAAGTCCTCGCCCGCTGGAAATCATTATTCCGCTGCTTCTAAATCTTCAATTGAGTCAACTTCCATGTATTCAGGAACAACCAGGCCGATTTTCGCGCCTTCAAGGTTTGCACCTAAATCTACTAGATTGTCCTTGTGTTGTTCATAAAGATCACCATGTGTACCTGGCAACCATGCTGCAACCATTCCAGTTACTTCTCCTGCAGCTACAGATTCCCACATTGGACCATTATCCAAAGGAGTGATCGTTACATCAAAACCTTGCTCTTTCATCACTTCAGCAATGACATTCGTAGAAGCAATTTCAGAATCCCAGTTTACATACACAAGCTCAACTTCTGTGCCGTCTACTTTTTCTGTACCTTCTGTCCAACTACCCACTTTGTCCTGATTTTCTTCAATCCAGTTTTGAGCCGCTTCTGCTACATCTGTACCATTGGATATTTCAAGCATTATAGATTCCATATCAGCAGCTTCCCAGCTAAATTGATCTAAGATTTTATATGCATTTGGTTTCTCTTCTTCAAGACCTTCACGGACCATTGTCTTGATTTGTTCTTCTCCACCAAAGACTTCTTTTGGATCTTCAAGGTATTTCAAATCATATTTGGCAAACTTCCAGTGTGGAGTCCAGCCAGTAACAACGATTGGTTCTTCATTTTCAATCGCTTCACCTAGAGCTGTTGCCATTGCACCAGAAGATGATGTGGAAACTTCCCATCCATTCAAGTTTTCGTATTCTTCTACAGCTGATTCTGCTGCTCCGACAACTCCAGCACCAGCTTCGATGCCAGTGATTTCATAACCCATTTCTTCTCCATAGTTCACCTCAGAAGCGGATTCTCCGCCATCACTGTCTCCATTGGTTTCAGAACCTTCTTCATCCGAAGATCCACATCCTGCAGCCACGAGTGTTAATGATAGTCCGGCAACCATGCCGAAACGTTTCCAATTCCAGTTAAACATTTAATCCTCTCCCCATTAAAATTGTTTTTATAATAGAAGGGCCAAAATTGACCCTTTATTATCGATGATTACTGTTCCCCACGTTGCGTGTTCAGATTTTGCGTAAAGCGATCAATAATAATCGCAAGAATAACAATTCCCAAGCCTGCTACGAATCCAGTACCTACTTCGGCACGCTGAAGACCCGTGATAACGGTCTGTCCGAGTCCTTTAGCCCCGATCATTGAAGCAATAACAACCATAGATAACGCAAGCATAACGGTTTGGTTTATCCCAGCCATGATCGTCTTCTTTGCCATCGGCAACTGAACTTTAAACAATTTCTGTGTCCCGGTAGTACCGAAAGAATCAGATGCTTCAATCAATTCATGGGACACTTGACGAATTCCAAGGTTAGTAAAACGAACCGTCGGAGGTGTAGCAAAAATGACGGATGCGAATACGCCGGGAACCATTCCAATACTGAAGAAAGCAACAGCAGGTATTAAATAAACAAACGCCGGCATGGTTTGCATGAAATCTAAAATAGGTGTAAGTATTTTTTCTACTACCTTACTTTTCGCCATCCAAATACCGAATGGAACGCCAATTATGACTGAAATCAAACTGGCAAAAATAACGAGTGTAAATGTGTTCATCAACTCTTCCCATAGCTCCTGGTTAGCGATAAACCAAAGTCCGATGACCGAGAAAGCTGTGAGGCCCAGTTTCTTCCCTGAGACGAAAAACGCGAGAACCCCTACTACAATGATGAACAACCAGATTGGAATTCCCATCAACCAATCTTCGGCAACAATTTCAATAAAGTCACCAAAGTCATTTTTTATAAAATCAAATAAGAATTCAAAAGTTTCCGTTGTCCAATCTGTTGCAGCATCAATCCAATCTGCTACGGGTAATTTAGGAATCAATTCCATTTAGGTTCACCTCACTTCCAGCTAGTGCCGCAATGACGGCTCCTCTTACAATAATGCCCTTCAATTTCCCATCTTCAACAACCGCCACCGGGACAGGTGCATCATGAATTAAATCAAATATTTCCTGCATAGGGGTTTGAGTATTGACTTTAGGGACATCGGTTTTTAAGATCTCTTTCAAGTCTTTCTTCTCTTGTTTTGCTGCATCTGATACATCTTCTGCCACCACATATCCATGCAAGTTCCTTTTCGTATCCGTAACATAGATGCTTGAAAGCCCTTCTTTTCGCATCCGTTCTAATGCAGCTCTTGGGCCGTGTTTTTCAATATTAACGGTTTCTGGCCGCTTCATAATATGTTCAGCGTTCAACACTTTGGAACGATCGACATCCTCGACGAATTTCTCCACATAATCATTTGCGGGGTTAACGAGGATTTCTTCTGGGGTACCGATCTGTACGATCCGACCATCCTTCATTAGTGCGATTCGATCACCGATTCTCAAGGCTTCATCAAGGTCATGCGTGATGAATAAGATTGTCTTTTTCATTGACTCTTGAAGTTCCAATAATTCATCCTGCATTTCTTTTCGGATAAGAGGGTCTAGTGCCGAGAATGCTTCGTCCATTAGCAGTACTTCAGGATCGTTAGCTAGGGCACGAGCTAATCCCACTCGTTGCTGCATACCTCCCGACAATTGACCTGGAAATTGGTGGATGTAACCTCCTAACCCGACCATTTCCAATGATTTCTTGGCTTTTTCTTGACGTTCGTTTTTATCAATTCCTTGAACTTCAAGTCCAAACTCTGCATTTTCCAGTACGGTACGGTGTGGGAAGAGACCGAAACGTTGGAACACCATGCTCAATTTTTCACGACGTACGTTACGCAAATTTTTACCGTCCATTTGTGCTAAATCTTCCCCATCGATATAAACACTACCTTCCGTAGGGTCAATCAATCGATTTATCAATCGGACGAGTGTGGATTTACCACTCCCTGATAAGCCCATAATGACAAATATTTCTCCTGCTTCAACATCAAAGGACGCACGGTTAACACCGACTGTGTTTCCGGTTTTTTCAAGAATTTCCTCTTTAGATAATCCCTCATCTAGATATTTCGTTGCCTTTTTGGCATTCTTTCCGAATATTTTAGACAAGTTCTCTACTTGTATGATCGGCACATCTGTCACCTCTTCTTTTCTCATTATTATGGTACGTTTTATTGTTTTTATTTCCGTACTCAATCAACTACCTCATATACTGTAACCTATTTGTAACAGAAAGTTCAAACGATAAATTCTTTCAAACAAGAACAAATATTACGTACAGTTCAAACTGTACAAAGAAAAGAGACTTGATCTCCCATTTTTCCTCTAAATAACTCCAATTTTCTATCCTTTTCGACATTTTAAAAAAATTACCAACTATAGTAATGTGTTCTTAGAAAACTTTTGAAGGAGGATCATATGGTAACAAATGACCCCCACATCCTTGAAACTATCCATACAAAAGTCACGCATGAATTTTCAAAGACTTTAGAAATGTTTGGTCTATCTCCACAAGATGCACGCCTGTTCGTTACACTCTATTTACATCAAACTCCCATGACATTAG
The DNA here is from genome assembly GCF_900114165.1 of Halobacillus dabanensis. Taxonomy (GTDB): domain Bacteria; phylum Bacillota; class Bacilli; order Bacillales; family Halobacillaceae; genus Halobacillus; species Halobacillus dabanensis. The sequence goes on along the minus strand of NZ_FOSB01000003.1, from coordinate 120,870 downwards.
ATGAAATGAGCGAGGCACTAGGGAAAAGTAAAACAGCCATGAGCAATGGGGTAAGGGCACTATTGGACCAGGGTCTCGTAGAACGAGTATGGAAAAAAGGCTTCCGTAAAGACCTCTATCAGGCAAATGAAAATCTTTACAGGAACTTCATGTCCTCCTATATAAAGAAATGGCAGGAAGCAGCAATTGAGCAGAAGAATTCATTGAATGTTATGGAGGAGGAACTGAAAAGCCGGATTCAAGATTACTCTGACCAGGAAAAAATGCAACTTGCTGATGACTTATATCATCGGATCGAGGATATGATCAGTTTTCACGAATGGATTGCTCAAGCCTTCGATGGTATAGATCCTGAGCGTTGAGGAGTACACGAATGAACTATCCTTTCCATTTCACCATTAATGAAACCCCTTTCAAAACTTCCTATTAACAGAACCTGTATAAATGAGAAGCGTCTGAATGAGACGCTTCTCGTTTATATATTTTTTCGGCAAATTATATCTTGATAATTCCTAAAAATTTTATATCATTAGAAATATGAGAAATTTATATATGAACTTCAACACATTATTCCTTTCTTATTGTAGATAAACCTGTCACAATAGAATATAAGAAATACCTTAAGAGGGTGTGAGATGAAATGAAGGATAAGATCTCAAAACGAGAAGCCATCTTTTATAGTCATAAAATGGCTCAACTATCCAAAGCACTTTGGAAAGCCATTGAAAAGGATTGGCAAGATTGGATCAAACCTTTTCAATTAAACATCAATGAACATCATATTTTGTGGATTGCGTATCACCTGAAAGGGGCGAGCATTTCAGAAATCTCAAAATATGGGGTTATGCATGTCTCCACTGCCTTCAATTTTTCCAAAAAAATGGAGAAACGCGGTCTGCTTCAGTTTTCGAAACGAGAGAATGATAAAAGGAACACCTATGTAGAATTGACAGCAGAGGGAGACGACCTTTTAGAAGCGACATTGAACGAATATAGCCCCGAAGATAACTCTGTGCTTCGAGGTGTTATGCCGATGACGGAGATGTACGGAAAACTTCCGGAATTTTTGGATTTATCTGCACTTATAAAAGAAATTTATGGCGATGAATACATGGAAATTTTAGAACGTTCTTTAGAGAATATCGAAGAAGAGCCGGCCATACAACAACCGACAGATATTGAAGATTATAAAAAGAAATCCAGATCATCCTAATTTCAAAATTTTCGCTTTGTGTAAGCGCTTGAAACAAATGGAGTGGGCTGTCCTTCCAAAGTTTAGTCACTTCTTACCATTTGATTTGTTTCAGAGCAATGTTGAAAATCATTATTCTTAAAACGTAAAAAAACCTTTCCACCATCAAACCTAGGGGGAAAGGTTTTTTATTTTTGTAAAATATTTATCAATTTCTGAGTCAATGCCGGATAAAGACCTTCTTTATCCAAGGCATACAAGGTCTCTTCGACTGGAAGTTTGTAGCAAAGCATCCCTGCATAATGAAGTAACAGAGCGGAATGATCGATCAATCCACTTTCTGCGTCCCTCTCGTATGTATGTGTTAACGTTTGTAAAAGATTCAATGTCTCTTCATACTCTTGTTCTGTTAATTCCTTTTCAATGACTAACTTTTTAAAAGGATACTTCTGTATTTCGTCGATCTCCAGTAATAATTTCAGTTGGAATGAAAATGTACGACATCGATTTTCTTTCTCCAAGCTGCTCCCTCCACTATTTCCTATAACTACTGTCATACCAATGTTTTAAAGTCACTATTATTATCGAAAAAAAAGCATATAATTTTTTATTGAAAACCTATTGCTTTTTCTCTGTAAACATACTATTATTCGTCTTGTGCCAAACAAATAAATCATGACTAATAATACTATCATATCGATAATCATAATAAATTCACAGTATTTTTTGTTGTAAGGGAGGGATTCTTATGATGAACTGCTGGAAATCAGTGAACATCAATAAAGAATTCGGGCATAATCGTGTTTATCTCCTGTCATTTCTTACAGGATTGCTATCGTTTTTGATTTTGTACCTGCCATTCTCTATGATTCACGGTACACATGAGATGAATGATCACGGATTCTTGCCATTATTGATTATATTATTCTTTTTGCCTTCCATGCATAGACTTATGCATATGCTGCCATTGATGCTGAGCTATAAGCGGCTCCGTGTGAAATTCAAATTCAAAAAACGTTATGTTCCGACATTCACATATCAATGCAAATCAAAATTATCCAAAAAGACATCGATTCTGATGGCTTTAGCACCAACGTTTTTGATTACGATGCCAGCGCTCATCATGGGATATGTCTTCCCTAATTATTTCGCATATCTTGTCCTTTTTGCTTCGGTAAATATCGGGCTTTCGTTTTCAGACTTTCTATACCTGAACTATTTTGCTAAAGCACCGAAGAAATGCTTGATTGAAAATGCTAAAGAAGGCTACGATATTTTAGTGCAACAACCAAAAGCTTAAAAGAAGCAACGTTCAAACTAATGAACGTTGCTTTTCTCTTTCTCCGATCTTTATCATAATTAATACATCAGGATGAATGAAACAAGCTAGCTATCATTGGAGTGGGAAAAAATTTTCAAACATTGTTTTAGATACTTTTCAAAGTTCTCATTTTTTAGTTTTGTTAAATGGGAACCCCCGAAACATGGGAAAAAAGTTCCAGTGTGTACTAATAGAGATACTCAAGGAACTGGAGTAAGCTTGACCGTACCTCCGCGAAAACGAGAACATTTCTTCACTGAACCTCCCTTTGAAGTTTATATATACCGGATTCAAGTTCTCGTAAAGGAAGAGTTTGTTTAAATATGTTTGAAGGGAGATGTAAACTTTTTCTCCGCTTTAGGCAATTCCCATCCGTTTTTTCTGTTCAATCCTTCCAAACTTTGATAGAGTAGTTTCATAGGGAATAAAGGAGGTTTCAACATGGCAATCGGATTCAGCTTGTACGCGCTCGTCATTTTATTCGTGTTTAACTCACTCACACATTCCTTATGTACAAAAACGAAGATGTCGAACGAAAAGCAAACCCGTGTTTTCCGCACAATAAATGTACTGATTACAATTTTACTGATATCTTCTTACGTGGAAGTCCTAAATACACTTTAATCGAGCAGGCCGGTAACTGTGATTCCGGCCTGTTTTTTTTATACTTGTTTCCTATATATCCGTTCATTTCTATATTTTCACAGCCCAGTATAGAACATTGAGGATATATTGTGTTATATTTACTCATAGGCTGTGGCAAACCTCTACGTCAAAAAAACCATAATAAGTTTTAGGAGTGTCAAGAATATGAAAAAAGTAGCCATCACTGCTGCATTGGCAGCGAGCGTATTCACCTTATCAGCATGTTCATCAAATGCAGATGAATCAGAGGCAGTTGTAGAAACAAACGGTGGGGAAGTCACCAAAGAGGAATTCTATGAAGAACTAAAAAACCAATATGGGGAACAAGTACTACAATCCCTTGTCATGAAAGAGGTTCTTAACAACAACTATGAAGTATCTGAAGAAGCAGTAAATCAAGAATTCGAAACCATAAAAGAACAATACGGTGAGAACTTCGAATCTCTCCTTCAACAAAACGGTTTTAGTGATGAAGAAGAATTCAAAGAAACCGTCCGAATGAGCCTTCTTCAAGAGAAAGCAGCTTCTGATGGAATTGAAATTACAGAAGAAGAAATGCAAAATTACTATGAACGAATGAAGACAGAAATTCAAGCGAGCCATATACTTGTTGAAGACGAAGAAACAGCTAAGGAAGTAAAACAAAAACTTGAGGACGGCGAGGACTTCGGCGCACTTGCAAGTGAATATTCCTCTGACGGCTCCGCTGAACAGGGTGGTAAACTTGGCTGGTTCGGTCCGGGAGAAATGGTAGCAGAATTTGAGGACAAAGCCTATGAACTGGAACCGGGTGAAGTGAGTGAACCTGTACAATCTCAATTCGGGTATCACATCATTAAGGTTACGGACAAGCGTGAGAAAGAAGACGTGGAATCTTTTGAAGACATGAAAGACGAAATTAAACGTACCTTAACTAGCCAAAAAGTCGATCAGGCAGAGCTGCAAAGCAAAATGGACCAATTGATAGATGAAGCAGAAGTCGATGTGAAAATTGATGAATTCGAAGGTCTCTTCGATAAGCAATCTGCTCCAACTGAAGAAGGAACGGACACAGAAGAAGAAAACGCTGAAAAATAATATAATACCATGCCCAAAAAGCCAGGTGAGCCACTCACCTGGCTTTTATTCTGATGTCATAGTACTCCTTTTTCCACGACGTTCTTTCTCTTGTTCCATTCTTTTCAAGTACACTTGTCCCTCACGCTCAATATGCTCCTGTTCTAGATTATGTTCCGCTCTCATGGCCCGGACCGCCATATACCCGCTGATAAATATAAAAACAATACAAAGAAATACCCAAATCGGAAGACCAAATAACATGGTTACATCCTCCCTGCTTCTTTTGTATCTATTCTATGATGCAGGAAAGATAAATATGAACAAGCTCCTAAGAAGGATAAAGATATCACCTGGTTTTGATGAGAAGGGAATCTTCATACGAAATTACATAAAAAAAGCCCCTCTCCCTATGTTTCATCATTGGATAAAATACAGGTGATGGGGGCAGCCCATTATTTTTTGCCGCTTTGATCAATTTTAGGTACGTACTTGAATATCTCTCCAGATTCTATAACGTGAATAAACTTCATTAACCAGCGGTAGTAATTTTGAGCATACTCTAAGCGATCGATATCCTCTGTAATCTTACCTTTGAGGGCTTCGTCTTCCGTATTTTCCTGGATTTCTCTAAGCTCTTGAATGGCTTCATCAGCTTCCTCGATATTTGTCTCTGTATGATGTCTCCATCGACTGCCGAATAAGGAAGTAAAAGACTTGTACCAGTCTTCTTCAGACTTATACAGGTCTTTTCGGATACCTTTCTTGAATGAAGGTTCTACCATTTTCATGTCAGATAAGGCTCTTACTCCTGTAGACATGCTTGTCTTGCTCATTTCTAATGCACTTCTCATGTCATCCAATGTCATTGGTTCTTGTGAAAAATAGAGAACACCGTACAAGCGCCCGATCGACGGAGTAACTCCGTACAAGCTCATATTCTTCGCAATCACTTGGATGAATTGTTCAATCGTTTCTTCATATTTGTTCCATTCTTTATTGTTTGTCTCTGGCAATGGAAACCCTCCATTTGCTTATTCCTCAAGTAATCTTAAAACATTTTATCATTAAAGTGTCGATATTGCGAACTTATACACCATTTTGTTATAAATGTAGCACATCTGGCGATTGAAACCATACATCTAATTCCCCCTTCCACGTAAAAAGGACTACTTGATGCCTTGATGCCAATTCTTCAATAATTTCTGTCATTATGCGTAGGCGAGTAGAGTCGAAATGGACGAAAGCATCGTCAATTAAAAAAGGCATCGAGCTTTTATCTGCCATCGTCTCACCTAAAGCAAAGCGAAATGCTACATAGAGTTGATCACGTGTCCCTCTTGATAATTCTTCCGGTAGATAAATGATACCCTCTCTATCGGTTATTCTAACCTTTTCATCTTCAGCATGGATATAAATATCCACATATTTTCCTTCTGTTAGTTTAATAATGTAATTGATGGCTTTGTTGATGACTTGGGGCAAGTATTTGTCTTTATAGGTTTGTTTTGTCTTCTCTAGCGACTTCAAGGCTAATTGGTAAATGGTCCATTCTCGTGCCTTTCTTTGGAGCTTCTCTTTTTCTGCTTGCAGTCTGTGAGTGATTGAGGAACGCTCGTCAGAATTTTCCAACCTGCTAATTTCACTTTTTGTGTCCGCTAAAGATTGTTGGGTTTGTTTACGCTCTTCTTCCAACCCCTCTTTTCTGAGCTTGACTGTATTTAAGCGGGAGAGGAGTTCAGACTCTTCCGGAACGGCTTCCCAAACTTGAAAATCTCTCTGTTCTTTTTCTGAGAGCATTCCCTTCAATTGACCTTCCAAATCCAGGATTTTCGCTTGTCTTTCTTGCTGAACCTCCTTTTGTTTCGCTCTATCATAGAACGCTTCTTCTGAATTTACCTCTGCCTCTTTAAACAAGCTCTCTTTTTCATCATAATAAGCATATAACCTCGTCGTATTCTCTTTTAATTGATGTTGAACGGTACGGATCTTCTTTTCCAACTCGTTTATTCTGACGTCTACTCGCTCTTGTTCATAAACCCAGTCCTGTAGATGTTGCCAGTTGGCTTTCATGTTATCCTCATTAAATTCCCATTTCCTATCACTAAAGAAAGTTCTCAGATCATCCTCTATTTGCTTCATTGTTTTCTTAAACGACTGACTTTCCTTTTCCATCCTGAGCAACTCAAGCTTTTTATCTTTTGCATGCACCAAAAGATGATAAAGCTTCTCCCAATGTTGCACTTTAAGAGAGGTCAGAAAGGGGTAAAGGTTTTTTTGTTCACGCATTGCAGCTTCCAACCTTGTTTGACGTTGAAATAAAAGACGCTTCTTTTCTTGTAAGCGGATTTCTTCCTGGTTCAGCTGCTTCCATTGTTCATGTAAGTGATTCCATTCCGTCATTTGCTTGTCATCTTGCTGAAGTTGCCAGCGGGCCTCCTCCATTTCATGAGAAGGTATTGCGAGCTGGTCAGCAGCTAAAGGATAACTCTCTATTTTCTTATGGATATTGTAACTATAAAAAACAAAAAACAAGCCAATAATGAGCATGACTATAAATACTTCTAGGCTAGAGGTGATTGTCTGAAATAAACTCCCTACTACAAATGTACCGATCGCAGCACTGATAGCATATAAACGGCGTTTTTTTAACCTGGATGTGTTTCCTTCATCAGCGGTGACGGCTGATTCGTAAGTATTCTGAAGTTTTTCTTCTAATTCTCTCCTCTGGTTCTCACTGATTCTCTTTTCCTCAATGGTATGTTTTCTTTTCTCTATCTTATTAAACTCCCGTTCAATATCTGTTTCCTGCTCTTTATAAAATGTCTGTTCACGATCAAGTTCCTCTTTTTCATTTTTCAAATCACGCCAAGTCTCCTCAATATAAAAAGGGAGGGGATATTCTTCTAGTTCATGCTCTTCTAACGGGGCATCGATATAAGTCAACTCTTGTTTCAATTGTTCCTTTATTTTTTCAAATTGCTGTTGAAGACGATCGTATTCAAATGACGCTTTTTCATATTCGTTCCGCTGTACATCATGCAACCATTTCCCTTCATTCAATACCTCCTGATTCTTTACTTCCTTCAGTTCATCGGCTGCCTGATAAAGTTCCTTTAAATTAGATTGAAGCAACTGTTCTTCTGATTGTAACGGTAACATCTTCTCTTTTAACTGGTAGTACCGTTCAACACCTGCTTCGGGGAACTTGACCATCTGTTGTTCTTTCTCTTTCCCTATCATTTGGTAATATTCTACGAGGAGGGGGCGGGTTTTCAGAAGTTGTTCTATCGCATAAATTTCATTCGTTTTAGCTGTCCAGGCTTTTTCGAGCTCTTCTATTTGCTCTACTTTTGTCTGTTTATCTTCTTGAAGGCGAAAATATTCACCTTCTTCACTTTCGAGCTTCTTCTTCTTCTGTTCTAATTGTTCCACAATCTCCATCTGTGCATTTATCTCTGGTTTCTTTCCTTTAGGCTTGAATTTACTATCCAATTGTTTCTGCAACCATTTCTCTGCTTGATAAATTTGATCAGACCCTGTTAACCCAATATTGAGTAGCACTTCTCCCAATTCATTTCCAGACAAATGCTGGAGACGCAATAAATCATCAGCATTAAACCCATACGTAGTTTCATAACCTTTCCTTTCCATACCGTCAAGCAACTGTTGCAACCACTCTTCCCCAAACTCATGACCAGACTCAAGACGACAAAGAGCTCTGCCATTATCTCGATCATGGATGCGTTCTATTATGACTCGTCCGTAGTCATGGGTCTCGAGGCAAAGCTGACCACCGAGTGGACCACCATTCTTCGGAAGATAAAATTCCCGCTGTTTAGGTGGTAAACCGAAAAGCATAAATAATATAAAGTGATATAATGTTGATTTCCCTGCTTCATTTTTTCCTGTCACTAGACTCAGTTGGTCTCCTGACAGAGATGCCGAGAAATCCTTCCATTTACCGAACCCGTAGATTTTAAATTCTTTTATTTTCATGACCCTTGCCTCTTTTCACCACTCATAAAGTGTTCCACCATCATCCTCTTTGCTTCTTCCAATGCATCCTCTTTCTCCACATCCGTCAACGATTGAACATATTTGTACATTTTCCTATGTGTAAATAATGGATCGAGCCAATCCTCCATTTCCTTCTTCCCTAAACTTTGGATACTTCGTAATAATTCACCAGTGAAATGATGTCCCTTCAATAACTCCGTTTCATTCCACTGTGGCCGATCGATAATTTTCACATCGTCAATCCAAATCCATTCATTACTACCTGTATCTTCCGTAGCGTTCACAATTTCCACCCATTCATCTATGTATCCAGTTAATTTCCATTCCCTCAAATTAGAGTGATCCGTCCTTAATGTGATGGTAAGCATTGTGGAAGTGTAATTTGCTTCCACTCTTTTTTTTGCTTCTTCAAGCGCTTTTTCAAGTTGGTCCGGGGAGTTTAGGTGACCACATTCAACTATTGCTGTTTCATAAGTAAAACTATGTAGCGGAAGGAATGTATGGTTCCACGTTCCCTGGGCATTTTCTACAAGGTAACATCCTTTTTCTCCTGCCTCTTTCCGCGATCTTCCCTGAATATTACCTGGATAAATGATAGGAGGGTCTTCCGATAAAACCTCTCTTTTGTGAATATGTCCGAGTGCCCAATAATCCATCCCTTGATTCTTTAACTCTTCTATTGAAAATGGTGCATATACATCATGCTCCGTATTGGTTTCAACACTGCCATGTAACATCCCGATATGATAGGCAGCTTCTCCAACTCGTTTGTAGGAAGCCACTTTCCGTTCCTTCACCTCTCTTGTCTCATAACTGAAGCCATAAATATGAGCGACTACAATACCGTTTTTTTTGAAAGGAAAATAACTGACATGTTCGCTTGTAAATATATGAACATTATTCGGTAATTCGATCGGATGCTTGCTTCCTTTTACAAAATCGTGATTTCCATAGCTAATATAAACGGAAATACCATTTTTTTGTAACCGCTCAAAACCACGACGAAGGTGAACTTGTGCCTTCAAACTACGAATTTCTTCATTATATAAGTCACCAGTAATTATCAAAAAGTCGACTTGATGCTGGATACAAGCATCGATTAAACGATCAAACGCTTCAAAGGTGCTCGCTCTTAGTTGTTCTAACAACTCCTGGGGTAAATGTCCTTTCGTCTTAAAAAGACTGTCAATATGTAAATCGGCACTATGGATAAACCGGATGGAATCTCTCAATTATGTCGACCTCCTTCCACTTCATTTTAACAGAGCTTAAAACCGAATGCACGTTCTCATCCCACCACTCCCCCCTTCCTAATCTCCACAATAGCTCCCTATTCAGTAACACTCAGTTTCCAGATGTTCCCGGGGTTCATTGCCTTGTTGGGCGTCAGGGGTGGTTGGAAAGCGAACTCCCCCCACCGACCCTTATTCGCAATAAAAGCCTCGGAATCGTGTCTTCCAGAATACTGCAATTTACTTGAAATCTGGTAAAGGAAAAGCCCGGAGTTTTGGATACCCCGGGCTTTTGGTTACTTTTCTTTTTTGGAAAGTTGTAAAGCTGTTTTAAAATCTTTAAGTGAAGAGGACTTACCATACATGAGAACTCCTCCTCGATAAACACGTGCACCGATCCAACCAAGCAAAGCGATACACCCTATAAGGATAGAAAGAGATAAGATGACCTCCCAAACAGGAATATCGAGCATGCCAACACGTAAAAACATAATCAGAGGTGTAAAGAATGGGAAATAGGAACTAACAGTTATAAACGTTGCTTCTGGGGCTCCTAATCCGAACATTGCAATAAGAAATGCTGCGACGATCAGTAATATCATCGGTGTTAATAATTGTTGGGCATCCTCTAATCTACTTACTAAAGATCCTAGAGTAGCGGCAAGCGTTGCGTACAATAAATAGCCGAGTAAGAAGAAAACGACAGCGTATACCACAGTAGCAGGTTCTACATCCGTTAATCCAAACATCTCAAGAAGTGATCCGTCACTAGTTGCCTGACTTTGTTGTATTCCCAAATAACCCACTCCAATAAAAATGGAAAATTGAGTCAAACCTAATAGAGCAATTCCTAAGATTTTTGCAAACATTTGAGAAACTGGTGACACGCTGGAGATGAGGATTTCCATGACTCTGCTCGACTTTTCAGTGGCTACTTCCGTTGAGATCATTTGTCCATACATAATTACTGAAAAATACATGAAGAAAAGCATAACATATACTAAACCTCTAGTTTGATTCAGTTCTTCAGCTGACTTCGCACTCTCTTCAAGAGCCACCAGATCGAACGATACAGGAGCGGAAATCTGCTCGATAATAACTGGATCGACATTAGCTCGCTCTGTCACTTGTTGTACTTTCAACTGTTGGACGGCTTGCCTGACGGGTTCGCTATTTCCGGTGTTAGCTATTTGGTTCGCATAGTACGTCGCTTCAGGCAATTCCTCCGCATTTTGTTCTATCTGAACGACAGATTGGTACTCTCCTTCCTCTACCTCCGCCTTGGCATCATCCAGTGTTCCATCATAGGGATGAAGAGAAAGGTTTTCATTGGTTGACAAGGATTGCTCAATGGATTGATACCATCCTTCATTCTCGGTGATGATAGCTACTTTTTTTTCTTCGTCTGCGTCACTGAATGCCTCAAGGATTGTTTGGAAATTGGATAAAGCAAATATAATTGCGACTGTAATGATCGTAGTAATCAAAAAGGACTTAGATTTCACCCGGTTTTTGTATGTGTGTCCCATCATTATGAAAAATTTATTCATAAGAAGCCCCCACCTTTTCAATGAAAATATCGTTGAGGGTCGGCTCTTCAAGATCGAAAGTCCGGACAAAGCCTTTTCCGTGTAGTTCACCAAAAATATCTTGGGCGATATCCTCACTTTCTATTTGAAGCTCACAGCCTTCGCTCAGTGCTTTATATTTGATAACTCCTCGACTGTTTTTCAAAAACTCGGTGTCAAAGTCCGCATGGATTCTAATATTTTTCCTCCCGAATGTTTTCTTTATTTCTTTCAACTTTCCGTGAACGACTGGAGTTCCGTGGTGAAGAATACACAAACTTTCACATAGTTCCTCGACATGCTCCATTCTATGAGAGGAAAATACAATAGAAGTCCCCGCTTCTTTCAAGTCAATGACAGCCGCCTTCAGCATTTCCACGTTGACGGGGTCAAGACCAGAAAAGGGCTCGTCAAGAATCAACAGTTTTGGTTTATGTAACACAGCAGAAATGAATTGAATCTTTTGCTGATTCCCTTTTGATAATTCTTCCACTTTCTTTTGCTTATACTCTGGAACTTTGAAACGTTCAAGCCAAATATCAATTTCTTTTATTGCCTCTGATTTGTTCATCCCTCTTAGCTTAGCTAAATAAATAAGCTGATCTTGTACTTTCAACTTTGGATAGAGACCTCTTTCCTCAGGCAAGTAACCGATCAAATGGCTCTCTCCATAACCTATTTCTCCATTATTCCAGGAGATGTCTCCTTCGGTTTGATCCAGTAATCCAAGAACCATTCGAAACGTTGTCGTTTTTCCTGCTCCGTTTGCACCAAGGAAACCGAATATTTGCTTCTCCGGTATTTCAAGCGATAATTGGTCAACAGCGGTAAATGATCCGAATTTTTTTGTAACTTTTTGTAAACGTAGGGTCATGCCCTCTCCCCCTTCTATTCTTCTTATACGTGGTAAAATCATTTATCGTTTCACTTTCTTTTAAAAAATATCATTACATTTGCAGGAATTTCTCCACTACGTAACAAAAGTAGTAAATGAACGCCTATTCATTCAAGGAGGATCAACGATGAAAACATACTATTTAACTGTATTCGAGAAAGATGGAACTAATGTACTTGATGAGACCTTTCAAGCCGAGAATGATGACAAAGCGAAAAAGATCGGATCTGATAAATTAGAAGAACATGGGTTCAGTGAGCACACCCACCGCTGCGTGGCCCCTGAAGGACATTTAGTTCTCTTCCATAGGTAGAAACTTAATAGCTTAGCTCACACATATTTTCCCATTGAAAAGTCGCGCTCACAAAAGCGCGACTTTTTCTTATTTCCCCCGAAACTCCGGTTTTCGTTTTTCCAAAAATGCTTGCACACCTTCCAAGTGGTCTTCTGTCTGCCGCAACTGCCATTGAGTTTGACGTTCGTTTTGCAAGTATTTCTTCAGTTGATCCAGCCCATAACGATGATAAATCTCTTTTGTTGCAATCATTGCCTTTAATGGGCGTGTACTCCATTCTTGGGCAATACGATCAGCTTCTTCAAACACAGATCCATTCACGACAATGTCTACCAGTTTGTTATCGTATGCCTCTTTTGCCCGCATCCTTTGTCCTTCCCAGGCGAAGTGCTTCGCTTGATGTGTACCAAGACGTTCCTGCAACCAAAAATGCCCACCGCCATCAGGTGCAAGGCCAATGCCAATAAAGTTCATCGACAACTCAGCATCAGGTTCAGCTACGACATAATCTGCTGATAAAGCAATACTTAACCCAAGTCCCACGACAGGACCGTGAAGTGCTGATATGACTATTTTTGGCATCGTATATATTGTTTTTACAATTGTTTCGATGTTCTCCATCACACTTTCATACTTTTCCTGGTCTGCAACTTCTTTCATCATGCGAAGATCTCCACCAGCGCAAAAACCGTCCCCCTTGCCAGACAGCACAAGGATTTGTGAGTCCGATGCGTTGGCTTGACTTAAAGCTTCAACGAATTCAGCCAATAGTTCTCCATTTAGAGCATTATACTTCTCTCCACGGGCAATTCTTAAATGAACGACATTATCTTTTTCCTCAATAATAAAATGCTTCATGTTCATCCTCCCTGCATTTGGAAATCCGGTTCTTTATTTAATTTTTCGTCAATTGCAAACCATTTTCCTGCATAGGTCGACACCGAATTCAAGATTTTGCAATTATACTCACTCTCGCTCTATCTACTGAAAGTCTCTGGTTTACTAATTGTTCCAATCCGCTTTCTCTTGTTTAGATAGGTGCAATTAGGAACGAGCCATTTTCCAGCCGCCTTCTCTCGAAATTTAAAGAAACAAAAAAGAGCAGGGAATACCTGCTCTTTTTTGTATGTCTCACATTATTGTTGTGGTTCTTCCGGATTGCCGTAAAGCTCTTCCAGTGGTTTTGTGATGATGCGACTTACGTCGTTGATCACAGTGTTCAAACGCTGTTCTTCTTCCATAAGCTTGGAGATTTGTGGGTGCTGTTGAACAAGCTCTACTACTTTACGTGCTTCTTCCACTTCTTCCTCAGAAATCTCTTCCCCTTGCATTTGCTTTTGTTGAAGCGTGATTTGTGTCTGACGGAAATCGTCAAACATTTTTTTCGCAGCTTCATCACTCATTACTGCTTCATATGCCTCTTTCAATCCGTTGAATTCTTCACTGTTGCGGATTGCTTTTTCTAGATCATATGCGTAATCATAAAGATTTGCCATAAATAAAAGAACCTCCTAAGATTTCGTTCTTACATTCCTACCCCACTATAACAAACTCATTTCCGTCTGTATAGGAATAGGCTATTATCCGAAAAATAACACAATAATCCCTTGTAATAAACCGATGATTCCACCAAGTAATGCTCCCAAATATGTGATCATCTTGAATTCCCGCTTTGATATCCCTAATACCATTTCTTCCAGACGTTCAACTTGGAAGGCTTCTACTTCTTCCTGAACGATTTCTGAGAGATGCATGGTCGCCATCATGTTCTCTATTTTGGAAGATAATAACCCACTGGTTTTATTGACAATCATGGGAACAAACTGATCTACTATCTTCTCTTCATAAGGGGAGGTCCACTCAGCCACTGTCCTTGTCATCCACTTTTCTACCGGCACCATGTTCGCCACGGTTTCCCCAAGATTACGAGCTATCACATCTTGCCCCAGATAACTTTCCGCCCATGATACTTGCTGTTTCAAAAGTTTGTCCTTCTCTGAGTGCAACATGGTTTGTAGCCAATCATTCATTTCTCTATCAGATACATATTTAAGGATTACTGGATAAACCCGTTCTGTCACTCCGTCAGGTCCCATAAACGATGAAATCATATTTCCAAAGAACCCCTGGTTATCCAAGTAATTGTCTATTAAAGCAGAAACTTTCTCTCGCCCTTCAGAACTTCGGAAATAATTCTCCACACTCTTCTGGATATGGTCTGCTGCTGTATCTATGCTTCGGTCAATCTTCAGACGAAAGTCGGGAGATAGCAGTTTTCCAATTTCCTTCTCACGGTATTGATCCATTTCCTTGTGGTAACGTTTCTCCACCCATTCAGCAATGTTTTTTTTCACAGTCTGGGACGTGATGTCCACTTGAAATTCATTTAAGATATGGTCTATCGTACGTTCGCTTTGCAGCATATGGCGGACCTCATCTTTAGCCCACTTAGTCACCTGCTCTTGAAATTTTGGATGAGCAAGTTTGCGACGTATTCCTTCTGGTGTAAGAAGATGATTAACGACCATTTTCCCTAATTGTTGTGCCAGTTCTTTTTGTCGTTTAGGTATCAATCCAGGAGTGAATGGGAGACGAAACTTCCCGATATACAAAGCCCTATATGGACGGAATAACATTTTGATTGCTAATGAGTTGGTTACCCCACCAATCATGGCTCCAATTCCGACCATAAGCAAAATAAGTAAGATTGGATTCATGGTACAACCTCTTTCTGATCATAGTGTACCAAGTATAATTGAAAAATTTATGTAGTGCCAATAGGAAAGAAAAGAGTAAAGGCACAAGCACTCTTTTATTACACGAAGCGTCTAGCAAAATGGCCTGTAGAAAGGGAACACATCTCCCCTTCTACAGGCCGGTTTGCTTATACACGTCTGCTGGGTATTGAATGAATAGTATACCCTTTATCAATCATTAATTATTAAATTCATTATTTTATAAGTTTCTAAATGGAAAACAATTATTTTAATCGTCCATAAATGGTACCAAAACGGGTAGCATGCTCCATTTCATCTGTCAAAGCTACGAAAAGCGCTTGATAGGCAATAGGCGTGGGAATCATGAAAAGCATATGCCGATACATTTCTGCAGCATCGAATTCATCTATTTGCGCCTGGATGATTCCATTTTCAAAAGATCGATAACTGACTTGTTTTGGCTCAAACTCATGATATCGTCCTGTAAGTTGAAGGTGAAGGTGCTGGAACATTTGATAGTGCTTCCATTCATCTTCTTCTGCATGTTTAATATAATGTCGAAATAACCGGTTGCTTGTATCTCCACCTAGCCGCTTATAAAAATCCACTGCATTCCACTCATTCTCAATAGCCTGTCTTAACAAATGAATAAATGATTGATTCTGAATTTGCATCCCTTCCCCTCCCCTACTTATATAGATATGAAATTCGGTAATCGATATGACAAGCAACTAGTTCATCGAAATTGCTTATAAGGGCAAGAATATCAAGTAGGGAGGTGAAGATATGAGATCGAAGAAACATGAAGCACCGGAAGGTAAAGGAAAATTAGAATTAGACGTAGACCGAATGATCAGCGAGGGAATGGCAGGGGGCACGATTAAGCCAGTTCAAGGACATGAACAAATTGGCGAAACACACGAAATCCCAAAACAAAAAACGAAACGATAAGAATGCCATGAAAAAAGCTGTTTCCTTTCATGCCTTTTTAAGACATGTTGGAGACAGCTCTGTTTTCATCTATCTGCTTTTCACGATCATTTGTACCGCTTCATTAATCAACTCTTCTGCTGATTCACCTTCCTCGTGAGCCTCACGGATACAGCCTTCGAGGTTCTTTGCTACTATATACCCGATGGCGCGGTCCATCGCAGAACGAGCAGCAGATAATTGGGTAATGACGTCTTTGCAGTCTTTATCTTCATCCATCATCTTCAATACCCCTCGAACTTGGCCTTCAATACGTTTCAACCGGTTTTTTGTTTCGGGTCCATATATATTTTGATCTTTCACCTGATCCATTGCTTTCTACCCCCTTCACTCCCGTACACTTTTATACTTATAACACTTTGCGGATTTTCACCATTGTATTACTATGATAGTAGAAATCCTATCAAAAAGGAAGAGATTCATGTCTGTCATAGAGCAATTGAAGCGCATTTACCCATCATTAATTACTAATAAGCAAGAGAACATGGAAAATAAGAATTACCACTGGTTTGAAACAGAAGACTCGGAAATCATCGGCATCCTTGATCATGAGCTGGATGGTCATTCTTCTGATTTACTTTCTGTTTTTCTAACGCCAATCACTTCCGATGAGTCTGTTTTAAGTGCAAGGGAGAAAGGCTGGTCTAAACTTCTTCATAAAAATAAGAAAAAAGATGACTTTCAATGGCCTTCTTCTTATCGTTTTGTTCTTTTTTCCATAGAGGATTCTTCCACTGACAAGTCCATTATTCACGAAGCTTTTCAATCCTTGTTCCCTCAGGAAATGCCTATACTATGGACATCCGATCGTGACGGTTTCATTGTAGAAGAGGTATTTTCCAATCAACAGGAAATCCTCTCTTTCGAAGGAATTCCAGACGTATTGATGAGTGATTTCTATACAAAAATCCATTTCTTCCTCAGTGAATTTTCAGAGCAATTGAACGAAGCGAACACCATACTCGAATGGTCTGTAAAAGGAGCAAAAATCGCAAAAGAACACCAATTAGGGGCCGTAATCACTTATAAAGACATCATTCCTTATCTATATTTAGAAGCCTTACCATCTTCGGAATGGAACCATATAAGGCGGGCGATTTTCAGTGAAATTGAAGAAGATACAGAGTTACTCCAAACGATTCGTATCTTCTTAGAAGCAGGATCAAATGCCTCCCTGGCCGCCAAGCGTCTCTACATGCATCGAAACAGTCTACAATACCGTGTCGATAAATTCATTGAAAAAACAGGTTTGGATATTAAGCAATTCAAAGGAGCTGTCATTACCTACCTCGCCTTATTGCAAATGGATTACTGAGGTCGACAAAGTGCACAAATGCTCACTCAAAGGTTTGTGCACTTTGTCCATTTACCGTTTTTGGAATCTTCGATACACTATAACCAATCAAGAAAGCGATTTCAAAAACATTAGGGGGATATCCAAATGGCAGAATTGAAACTGAATAATATCGAAAAAGTTTATGATAAAAATGTACGTGCAGTAGATGATTTCAACTTACACATAGACGATAAAGAATTCATTGTATTCGTCGGGCCATCCGGGTGTGGGAAATCCACTACACTTCGTATGATCGCAGGCCTTGAAGAAATTACTGGCGGAGATTTCATGATTGATGAGAAACGCATGAACGACGTAGCACCTAAGGACCGCGACATTGCAATGGTCTTCCAGAACTATGCTTTGTATCCCCACATGAATGTTTACGATAATATGGCTTTCGGATTGAAGTTGCGTAAAATGGACAAAAGCGAGATCGAAAAACGTGTGAATAATGCAGCACAAATCCTCGGATTAGAGGCTTTACTTGACCGTAAACCGAAAGCGCTATCAGGAGGTCAAAGACAGCGTGTGGCATTAGGACGTGCCATTGTCCGTGATGCAAAGGTCTTCTTGATGGACGAACCTCTATCCAACCTTGATGCAAAGCTACGTGTCCAAATGCGCGCGGAAATCCAAAAGCTCCACCAGCGTCTACAAACGACAACGATTTATGTAACCCACGACCAGACAGAAGCAATGACAATGGCGACTCGTCTTGTTGTTATGAAAGATGGAATTATTCAGCAAGTCGGCGCACCTAAAGAAGTATATGACAAGCCTGAGAATGTTTTTGTCGGCGGCTTTATCGGCTCACCTGCCATGAACTTCTTGAATGGTACACTTGCTGATGGGTACATTGAACTTGGAGAAATTAAGATCGCTGTTCCTGAAGGTAAAATGAAACCACTCCGTGAGCAAAACTACATCGGTAAAGATATCATTTTGGGTGTTAGACCGGAAGACATGCACGATGAGCCTGTGTTCATCGATGCTAACCAGGATAAACAGATTACAGCTGACATCGAAGTAGCAGAACTCATGGGATCGGAGTCGTACTTATATTCTAAGCTCAATGATCAAGAATTTATCGCTCGTGTCGATTCCCGCTCCGATATCAATGGTGGTGACCAAATCACTTTGGCTATTGATATGAACAAAGTACACTTTTTCGATAAAGAGACAGAACTTCGCATACGATAGACAAAACGCAGCCTTTAGAGGCTGCGTTTTTTATGTGGTCTGTATATCATTCAATCCACAATCTTCGCATACGAACAAATGAACACATTCGTCAGTAGCAGTAGAATCATTGTCTCCATCTACCAGGTTTGTATATTTTTGATCAAGGTAAGGGCTGTAATCGTCCAAAAAATCGGTCACACGCCCTTGATTCCTCATTGTTCCTTCACACTTTGGGCAAGGACGTTCAGATGCAGCCCAGCCATTGCATAGCCCACATTCGTTCATAATGAACACTTCTTTCAAAAGTTACATTATTTCGTTTTACTCGTTGAAAAGGTGGAAAAAGTAAGGAGGAAGGGCGCACCCTTCCTCCTTCGTCACAAATATTTATTTTTGTCCTTAACGTTGTTGTCCACCGAACTGTTGTTCAGCCATTTGTACAAGACGCTTAGTGATCTCACCACCTACAGAGCCGTTAGCACGAGATGTAGAGTCAGCACCAAGTTGTACGCCAAATTCTTGTGCGATTTCGTATTTCATTTGGTCTAGAGCTTGTTGTACTCCAGGTACAACCAACTCGTTTGAACTGTTGTTGTTAGCCATGTGTCTCACCTCCTGTCTTGTGTAATCGTAGTATGAGTAGGTCCTTTTGTTTTTATGTCAAAAAAAAGGTGGTAATTAATGGAGATATTATATTAGGCTAACAATCATGACTAACAACAGGTTCTAATCACTTAGCATTTGGCTTTGTCATTGCTTTCGGATCCACATATTCTTCAAATTGCTCATCAGTCAGGATACCCAATTCAACAGCTGTTTCTTTCAAAGTTTGGTTTCTTTCAAAAGCTGTTTTAGCAATTTTGGCTGCATTTTCATAACCGATATGAGGGTTTAATGCTGTTACTAGCATTAATGAATCACGCAAATATTTTTCAATTTGTTCATGGTTAGGTTCTAAACCACTTACGCAGCGCTCATCAAACGAGATAATGCTATCAGCAAGAAGTTGAGCAGACTGGAGGAAATTAAAAGCAATCACAGGTTTGAATACATTCAGTTCAAAATTCCCCTGACTTGCAGCAAAGCCGATAGTTGCGTCATTCCCCATAACTTGCGCAGCTACCATCGTGACAGCTTCGCTTTGTGTAGGATTGACCTTACCTGGCATGATGGAACTGCCTGGCTCATTCGCTGGAATCGTAATTTCACCAATTCCACAACGTGGTCCACTCGCTAACCAGCGGACATCATTGGCAATCTTCATAATATCTGCAGCCAAAGCCTTTAAAGCACCATGAGTATGGACGAGTTCGTCATGGGACGTTAATGCGTGGAATTTATTCGGTGCAGACACAAACCCTTTACCTGTCGCTTCATTGATTTGAGCAACCACGTTTTCTGAAAAGTCTTCATGAGCATTCAATCCAGTTCCGACAGCAGTACCACCAATTGCAAGCTCTTTCACGTATTCCGTGCTCTCAATCAACATTTTTTCTGTTTTTTCAATCATACGGTGCCAGCCACTAATCTCCTGGCCAAGTGTCAAAGGTGTAGCATCCTGCAAATGTGTCCGGCCAATTTTAACAATATCGTTAAACGCTTCCATTTTTTCTTTCAATGTATGTTTGAATTGAATCAAGGCCGGTAATACGACGTCCTCGATTTTCCGGACAGATGCGATATGCATAGCAGTCGGATAAGTATCATTGGAACTTTGCGATTTATTGACATCATCATTTGGATGTAATCGTGTCTCGCTTCCTTGTTCCTGGAGCCATTGTGAACCGACATGGGCAATCACCTCATTGACGTTCATATTTGACTGTGTACCACTCCCTGTCTGCCATACGACAAGAGGAAAGTGCTCATCAAGCTCTCCAGCAATAATTTGATCTGCAGCATGAGCAATCGCTTGGGCTTTTTCTTCCTCTAATAAACCAAGTTCAGCATTTGCCTTTGCTGCGCTCTTTTTCAGGATAGCAAAACCTTCAACGACTTCTTTTGGCATCTTTTCATCACCGATCGGGAAGTTTTGTTTACTTCTTTGAGTTTGTGCTCCCCAATATTTTTCGCTTGGTACCTTGATTTCTCCAATTGTATCTTTCTCTATACGATAGTCCATATGAATCCTCCCTTTTATCTTTTCATTATCTGCTTTTTCATTGTATCAAGAATCTTTTGAACAATCATCAGAAGACCACTTTTTTAGACGTTTTTCCACCCTCAAAATTTCTGATTATTTACATTTTTCTAATTTGTGTGTATAATTGAGTTATCAAGCAATGTACATATCGTCCGTATTTGCTTGACCTCTCAAGTGGGTAAAAAAGTGGTAAAAAAGAGCCTTGGAAGAGGCTCTTTTTTTTGACTATATGATTCCACCCACCTCCCACAAAAGCTCCCTTATCTTGAATACTCAGTTTCGAGACGTTTGGTTGTGAGTATGGTGGTTGGGAAAGCGACCTATTCCCCGCAGCCCCATTCACTAACACAAAAGTCTCGAATTCAAGTCTTACAATATCCTTCCATTATCTGTAACAAATATTTGAAACATAAAAAATTTTGAAAGCGGAGGTTTGAAAATGCCAAATATATGGACACATATTCTGTTTGTGGACCAGCTGTGTAAAAATCTTAACCGAGATGATTTATTGCAGACATCATCGCCTACACTACATATGGGTGCACAGGGTCCGGATCCTTTTTTCTATCATAACTTCCTCCCGTTCCTTCCCGACAAAAAAGTGGCGGATATCGGGATGAGCCTCCACACAGAAAACTGCGGACCTTTTTTATTAGCAATGGTTGAACAAGGTAAGAATGAAAAAAATATGCTTCAATCATATATCCTGGGGTTTGTCAGTCACCACGTCCTAGACAGACACACCCACCCTTATATTCATTACCATGCTGGTTACACCGGTAATAAGCATCAGGAATTAGAAGTACTCATTGATACGTTGATGTTGAAAAGGGATCGGAGCAAGAAGAGTTGGAAAAACCCTGTTCACAAGGAAATGAAAGTCGGTACACATGTACGTCCAATTGGAGATCTCTTGCATGGGTTGATGATAAAGCACTACCCATCAGTTGTTGATCGTTACAACAAAAAAGTGATACAACAATCACTTTTGCATATACAAGCAGCTCAACGAGTGCTTTATGATCCCTGGAAGTGGAAGAATAAGTGGTTCGGTACCCTCGTTTCCTCCTTTTCCCATCAACCAATTCTTGAGAACCGTGACTATTTGAATGAAGAGCGGACAGAATGGCGGCATCCTGCTACATATGAAAAACGCAATGAATCATTTTTAGATTTATATGAAAAAGCTTTAAATGAAGGGCATAAATTATTTCAATATATATTAGAGTATTGGGAACACGGTTCTCCCGAAACTTTTGAAATTATCGGGAATATCATCGGCAATGTCTCTTACGATACGGGAGAATCCCTTGAATATACATATACCAACCTTTATAGTCGTCCAATCGTATAAGAAATAAACAGTTAGTAATCAAACGCGAAGCACAGGCTTCTCATCAGGGTTCGTGCGCTGCTTCGCCTGCTCTACTCCTTTATCAATATCCAGGATGAAAAGAAGAATAATTCCAACAGCGAAAAAGAATATAAGAGATAGAATGCCCAGGCGGCTGGAACCTGTCAATTGACCAACAAGTGCGAATGCGAACGGACCGAAAATGGCTGCGAACTTAGAAGAGATTCCGTAAAAACCAAAAAATTCAGCATGTCGATCCCCTGGAACCATTCTACCAAAAATGGACCGGCTAAGAGCCTGTGCACCACCCTGTACGAAGCCCACACAAATAGCCAAAATATAGAAATGAAGGGCAGAGGTCATAAAATATCCTAGCCCCACGATCGCCAAATAAATAAACAAGGATATGATTAACGCTCGTTTTGGCTTAATTTTCCCTGCCATCCAACCAAAGAAAAAGGTACAAGGAATTCCTACAAATTGAGTTATGAGCAATGCTGTAATTAAGGAGTTACTGTCAATCCCGATATCCCTTCCATAGATGGTCGCCATTTTTATAATGGTCGATATTCCATCATTGTATAGCCAGAAAGCAAGCAGAAATATTAATAACTGTTTAAAATGCTTTAGTTCTTTCCACGTGCGGCCTAGCCTTTGAAAACCTATCGAAACATAAGACTGTGTCCTTTTTGGCTGGACTTTCTTTTCTTCCACCACATTTTTAAAAAGTGGAATAGAAAAAATAAACCACCAGACCCCAACAGACACAAATGCCAATTGTGTCCCTACAAGTCCGTTAGACAAACCAAACCATTGATATTTCATTATCATAAGTAAATTGACTGCCAATAAAACGCCCCCGCCGACATAACCTAAAGTGAATCCTGTGGCAGAAACACGGTCGATGTCCTGCCCTTCAGCAACTTCAGGCAAAAAAGCATCGTAGAAAACATTCGCTCCTGAAAATCCGATCGTTCCGATTATTAGTAAGACAGAGGCGAATATATAGTCCCCTTCCCCGACAAAGGCCAACAACACGGAAGCCAGCATCCCCATATAAGCAAAAAACCTTAGAAACCGTTTCTTTGCTGCTGAATAATCACTGATAGCACCTAAAACGGGAGCCAAAATAGCAACGATTAAAACAGCGATGGATTGGGAATACCCCCAATAACTAGCTGCTAAAGATTCTTGCACACCCTTAGCTGCTACATCATAATAGAAAACAGGTAAAATAGCAGCCATAATTGTAGTAGCAAAGGCTGAATTCCCAAAATCATAGAGCATCCAGCTCCATACAGGTCTTTTTTTCATTCTAAAGCTCCCTCTCTATCTTCTTGATTTTAAGAAAACTCGTATCAGTACATAAATAATATGTGAACCAAAATAAAATTCCCTAAAAATTTGAGGTGATTATATGAAATTAGCTATATTCGGTGGGACAGGTCGTATCGGCTCAGAGGTTGCTCGATTAGCTTTAAAAGAAAATATAGAAGTAAGGGCATTAGTGAGAGATGAAAAGCGGGCTTCTAATATCATCCCTGGAGCAGAACTTATCGTCGGTGATGCAAAAGTGGAAAACCATATTAAAGAAACAATCCGTGGGTGTGATACTGTATTCAGTGGCTTGAATACTGATAAAACAGATACTCTCTCGCAAGCCATACCATTGATCATTAATACTATGAGAGATACAGGCATAAAACGGATTATTACTATAGGTACGGCTGGTATTTTAAATAGCAGAAATGAGAAAGGGAAATATCGTTTCCAAACAAACGAATCAAAGCGTAAGAAAACATTTGCCGCCAAAGAGCATGTAAAAGTATATGAAGCTTTGCAGGCCAGCAGTTTGGAATGGACCATCATATGCCCTACGTATTTGCCAGATGGAAAGCGCCAAGGTTGCATTCGCTTCGAATTAGACCAGTTACCTGAGAACGGCAAGAAAATTTCAGTCGATGACACAGCGCAGTTTGCATTTGATGAACTACACAAGGATAGATTCGTTTATCACCGTGTAGGTGTTTGTTACTAAAAAAGCCATTTCTCTATCTATGGAGAAATGGCTTTTAGTCATTCATTCATTTGA
The DNA here is from genome assembly GCF_900114165.1 of Halobacillus dabanensis. Taxonomy (GTDB): domain Bacteria; phylum Bacillota; class Bacilli; order Bacillales; family Halobacillaceae; genus Halobacillus; species Halobacillus dabanensis. The sequence continues at coordinate 96,829 of NZ_FOSB01000003.1, read as the reverse complement.
TGGATGAAGACCGAAAAATTCTTCTAAGGTCACTTCCTGGTTGTGGATGGTGCTGGATATGTCTTTACCGACATACCGAAGGTGCCACGGTTCATACGTGTATCCTGTAATTTCTTGAGCCCCTTCTAAATAACGAATGATGAATCCATATTCATGGGCATGTTCTGCTAGCCATTCCCCTTCTGACGTGTTTCCAAAAGATTCTTCGAGTTGAAAGGCTACCTGGGCAGAAGTAACATCCATAGCTAAGCCTGTCTGGTGCTCACTAGTACCAGGTTGAGCGGAGAATTTGTCTGTTTCTTCTTTTCCATATTCAGCGACATATCCGTCATATATATTCTTTTGGCGATCGAAAGAGCGATAACCGGAAGCAGCCACCAAGTCCAGACCATCTTTTTCTGCAGCTGCGAAAAGTTTTTCTAAGGCATCAGCTGCCACCGCTCTCATTTGTTTCTTCGGATGGTCTTCTGTGAAGTAAAAAGGGACATCAGGTACAATCAAATCTTCCGGAATGTAATCTGCAGGTAGTTTTCGTTCTTTATTTACGACGACTTGAATACTGGCAGGTTCCCCGACTTCCACTGTCCCATCATCTAATACCTTGTCCTTACTGTCAGAATTAGAGTTCTCCTCCCCTTTTATTTCTTCTTGTTCCGTATCCTCATTTTCCTCTTCCTTATCCACTTCCACCGAATCTTCTTGCGTCTCTTTTTCTTCTACTGTATTGGACGCTGGTACATCTTCTGCCGTTTCTTCTGTATCCGATGAACAAGCGACCAAAGTGATACTCATCATTGTACACAACATAACTTTTTTCAATTTTTATTACCTTCCTAGTCCTTGGTGTTGTTTTTACTATAACATTCTAAGAAAGAAGCTGTATATCCCAACATATTCTATAAAATAAATAAAAAGCCACTGCATTAGCAGCGGCTCTATCTTATTCCCATGTAAAGGGTTGATATTCTAAACTTAAGCGTTGAAACTCTTCGCGATCATCGTTATCAATAGCATGGTTGATCTTTTTATCCAAGCGTTCTTTATTAAATTGATAACTCAATTGATCTAGTAGCAAACGTGAGGCTAACTGTATTCCAAAGGACAATTCTCTCTTTGCCGTAATCTCTTTCCCTTTGTATTCGGGGTGGCGACGGATAACATAATCGATCTTTTGCTTTCTCATGAGAATACCCCCTTCAGGCTTTTTTTCATTATGCAGGATTTAATAGGATTTCGCAACAAGTTTTCTGAATATTTAGTTATATGATACCCCATTTTTGAAAATATAAACCTCTCATCCCTATTATCTAAGGTTTTTACGTTCTCCGGATTTTATAAAATGGTTCCTAACTCCTATCTATCCTTTTCCTAATAGGAGACTCATCTCGAAAAAAATAGAACTTTACAATGCGTCCTTGTCATAATAAAAAGAAAGATCAATTCTATTGCGGATTTCTATTTTCATACTCCAATCAATGGATTTCTCCTCGTTAGGCTGCTAAGTATCTGAAAGTGGATGAAAAAGGCAAAATCAAGGATGACTCACCATTGATTCACAGTACGATAAGCATCACAACAACACATATATAGCCATTAGATTTTCTAAATAAAAAAACCGGGGATAAAATCATAGTGATTTTATCCCCGGTTTTTATGCTGTAACTTAGAAAGCAGGTTCTGATGCTTATTCGACAAATTTGCTTGCTACATCTATTGTCCGCTTTGCTTGATGACGAACGCCGGCTTCTACATCTTCTTTCATGTTTCCTTCCCCATCAACACTTACACTGGTACCATATGGGTTACCTCCGGAAGCGAAGGTCGCGTCGTCTGTGTAACCAGGAGCCGCTATAATGGATCCCCAGTGGAACATTGTCGTGTAAAAGTTCAATAAGGTGGATTCTTGTCCACCATGAGGATTTTGAGCGGAAGTCATAGCACTTACCACTTTATTGACAAGTTTACCTTGGAACCACAATCCGCCAGCCTGATCCATGAATTGCTTCACTTGACCAGGAACGTTACCGAAACGTGTAGGAACACTAAAGATGATTGCATCTGCCCAGTCCAAGTCATCTACTGTTGCTTCTGGAACTACATCTTTCGTTGCTAAGTAATGCTCTTTCCATGCCGGGTTTTGTTCAATCGCTTCCATTGGAGCTAATTCTGGCACACGTACCAATTTCACTTCTGCGCCTTCCTGTTTAGCTGCATCCTCTGCCCATTGAGCCATTTTGTAGTTGGTGCCAGTGGAACTGTAATAAATGATCGCTAATTTTACATTTGCCATAGAAAATCTCTCCTTTACACTCTTTTGGAATCCACACTGCTTTATTATCTTTACCTAAGGATTCATTCCGGATTCACACACAGTATATACCCGCATTTAATAAAACTCAAACACGAGATTATTTAATTCGAGATAATTTATAAAACATTTACTTTGACTACATAATACTTCAAATGATGAAAATTTGAACAAGGGCAATTTTAGTTACCCTGCCCAAGCAATATGAACGTGGAAAGCTTTTTTTCTCTAGACTCACTGAGAATCTATTTGATAAGCTAAATCATGCTTTTATATGATCTGTTCGGAGGTACTAGGAATGAGTGAATATTCGAATCTAAAAAAAGGAGAACGCGGGGCGTGGGTCAGTATAATCGCCTATTTAGTACTAGCGACCATAAAGCTCTCCATCGCCTCCATCGGCAATTCGGAAGCCCTGAGAGCGGATGGTCTGAATAATACGACTGATGTGATCGCCTCTATTGCAGTCCTTATCGGTTTGAAAATTTCAAGAAAACCACCGGATGAAGACCATCATTACGGTCACTTTCGGGCGGAAACCATCGCTTCTTTGATTGCCGCCTTTATCATGATGACAGTGGGTATTGAAGTCATTATTGGTACTGTTCAGGATATCATCAGTCAAAAAGCAAGTGAACCATCCATGTTGACAGCTTGGACAGCGTTAGCAGCCGCATTCATCATGTATGGGGTGTACCGTTATAATTTAAATTTATCGAAGAAAATAGATAGCCATGCCTTATATGCAGCAGCACAAGATAACAGATCAGATGCTCTTGTAAGTATAGGTGCAAGTATCGGTATTTTCGGGTCACAGTTTGGACTATTTTGGCTCGATCCTTTAGCAGGGTTGCTCGTCGGTATAATTATCTGCAAAACATCCTGGGGAATTTTTGTGGATGCCACCCATAGTTTGACGGATGGTTATGATGAGGATGAAATGGAACACATTCGTGAAGCCATATCCGATCATCCGGATGTTTGGGCTGTCAAAGATGTAAAAGCAAGGTTACAAGGGAATAAAACGCTTGTAGAAGCAACCATCCATGTAGACCCCCACATCACAGTACAGGAAGGACACGAGATTACAGATGCCGTCGAAGAACGCCTCGAAAAAGAAAAAAACATCGGTTATGCCCACATACACATTGAACCATATGAAGAATCAGAATAAGCCTGCCCATCTTGGCAGGCTTTTAGGCTAACTGATCTGCAAGTTCATCCAACCTCCCCCATCCGTATGCCGTTTCTTCATACGTACCTTGGCCAATCGTCACTTTTTCAGCTTCTATAGGATCCGCTCCATGATTTATGTAAAATTGGCGTGAAGGATTATGAGTCAGCACCCATACAAGCAATGAATGATACCCCGCCGCTAACATTGCTCTAGAAAACACTTTGAGCATTTCCGTTCCATATCCTTTTCCCTGGTAATCATCCAATAAATAGATCGCATAGATTTCACCATCAAAACCATAATTTTTGGTCCGCTCTTTCCCCCCAGAAACAAAACCGACCACTTCGCCCTGGTGATTTTCAATGACATATGCGATTTGACCATTGACTGGAGTTTTTAAAACTGTTTCCCAAAGAGCGATTCGATGTTCCACCGTCGTATTGCTTAAGTCTTTTTCATCTATCAGTTCTTTATATGTCGATTTCCAGCTTTTCACGTGGATTTCTGCGATTGTTGCAGCATCTTCAAAACGAGCTTCTCTTACGTGCGGCATGATCATCTCCCCTTCCGATTTCGATTATATTATACCAAAAAAGATGGTGCTGAAAACGGCACCATCTTTTATTTTTATCCTATCTACATTGGAAACTAGCGATCCTATTAGCATCAAACCCTGTGTAAATCCATTGACGCCTGCGACGTTGCCAACGGTACCCCGCCACAGAAGTACGCCCGATAAATGTTGGATAAAACCAGAAAGCACGCCCATTTTCCATACGGATCCAAGTGTAACGGTATAGGCAACCATATAATGATCCTGGGTCAACAGCGAACAATGTGGCATTTTGAGTACTTGGTGGAGTCTCTGGAGGTGGTGGTAATTGTCCTCCTTGACCTCCACCCCCGAAAGGTGGCCCTTGTGGAGGCTGACCTGGTCCACCCCCGAATGGCGGCCCTTGTGGTGGTTGGCCAGGCCCACCTCCAAACGGTGGCTGTCCAGGACTACCTCCAAACGGCGGTCCTTGCGGTGGCTGGCTCGGGCCGTATGGTCCACCAGGCATTTGCCCAGGGCCTCCAAAAATCTGCCCGAAAGGAAAACCAAACTGACGATGCATAACGATCAATTCCTTTCTCGGAAGTATCCCTATACGATATGCACCACTTGGGCAGGTGTGATTATAATGTAAGTAAAAAGACAGACCCTATACAGCCTAAAACCACAAGAATGATATGAACATTCATCCATGCCAATAAGACTCCGACTAAGCCAGCGATGACACCGATTTGGGGAGCGTCAGGCTTCACAGTCATAATCCCGGGAAAGATGAGAGCTCCCAATGCAGCATAAGGAATGGCGTTCAACCACCGATCTACCCACTTAGGGAATGTGATAAAATCTACAATTAATGCAGGTAAGAAGCGCGGAATCGCTGTAACAACAGCCATGCCTATCACCATCCAAATAATCATCCATCCCCCTCCTCTTCATCACTTAACACCCAAATACCTCCGAATCCTCCAAGGACCGTTCCAACAACAATCGCCCATCCTTGTGTCATTCCCCAGTACTGACAGAGAAAGTTAATGACCATTGCTAACACACTTATGATGGCAATTTTCCCTTCTTTTTTTACGGAAGGAACGAGAAGACCGATAAACATTGCATATAGAGCAACCCCCATGCTATCGCTCAACCTTGCTGGTATGACGTCACCTAGCACACCACCAAGATAGGAACCCCCTACCCATGAAATGTAGGCGGTCAATATCAATGACGCATAAAATAAACTTCCATTCCTTTCTTTTGCTTCCTCTCGATATAAAGCCGACATCGTAAAAGTTTCATCAGTTAGACCGAGTGTAAGAGGAATCTTAGCTCTTAAAGCAATTTTTTCAAACGATTAACAAAGGAAAGACTCATAACAAAATGCCGGAAATTAAGAACGAAAGTAGCAATGATAATTTCTATGATTCCGGTACCTGTCGCGACCATCCCGACAGCTAAAAATTGAGCAGCTCCCGCAAAGACGAGAACACTCATTAAAGTGAGTTCCAAATTCGACATCCCTGTTCTGCTCGCTAACACTCCATAAGTCAAAGCAATGGGCAGATACCCTAGCATAATAGGGAACCCTGCAAACATCCCCTTCTTCATCATATGCAGGCGTGAAGAAGAAACTGAATGCTCTATCGCTTGCGTTTCCATTCCTCTCCCTCCCCTTCTTATAAAATTTCCCATTATTATACACAACTCTTACTAATATTTGAAGCTAAAAATTACACTTGCCCACCGTTGACAATTCTTGAATATTCTTTTATGATATAACAAAATTACTTCATTACGGAAAAGCGTTCAAGCAAAAAAGAATATATTGTATCATGATTCCCGAAGTAGATGTTGCGCAGGCAGGAAACAGAGATCGAGTGGTTGGTGGAAACTCGAGCCTTCCTTCATTGAATTACAGGTTTCTTCACAAGTGATACACCAATCGAGTGGGTGAAACATTTCACCAACAAGGGTGGTACCGCGGAGTGATCGCTTCGTCCCTATTTGCTGGGGCGAAGCTTTTTTGTATTCATGAAGGAATAAGGAGGAAAAAAATGCTTCATTTGCAACCGAATAAGTTACCAAATGTAGTTGAATCTGCGCTTTTGCTACTTTTGCCGATTGGAATAATAAGTTATTTTATTATTGAACTTCAAACCGTCCCACACATCCCTATCCTAATTGGAATATTGGTGATGCTCACATATGGACTAATAAAGAAAATGAGCTTCAAGAATCTCCAATACGGGATGACACAAGGTGCTCAAACCGGAATGGGAGCCGTCCTCCTCTTTTTCGTTATTGGTATTCTAATAGCAAGTTGGATGGCGAGTGGCACGATTCCAGTGCTTATGAATGCGGGGTTTCATTTGTCTGGAGGTCCATGGTTCTTAGCCATAATTTTTGCTGTAACAGCCATTGTCGGTGTCGCACTGGGCAGCTCATTCACTACTGCGGCTACCGTCGGGGTGGCATTTATCGGTGTTTCTCAATCGATGGATGTATCTCTTGCTATGACAGCAGGAGCTATTGTATCCGGTGCGTTTTTCGGAGACAAAATGTCCCCATTATCTGATACTACTAACCTGGCCTCCACCGTCGTAAAAGTTGACCTGTTCGACCATATCAGGAATATGTCCTGGACTACCATTCCTGCTTTTATCATCACTTTCCTAACATTCATTATATTATCTCCCGGGGGGAATACGAACGCTGAACAATTGGGGATTTTCCAGGCTAATCTTGCAGATGCAGGCCTTATGCACTGGACATCATGGATTCCTTTAATTGCCCTTGTAGCCATGACAGTCACTAAGCGCCCTGCATTCCTTTCACTGGCTCTAAGTAGTATCATAGCTACCATCATTGCAGGCTTTCGAGGTGTTCTTGAATGGGGGGCTTTATGGGGGACATGGTTTAACGGTTTCCAAGGTGAGACAGGCAATGAAGTTGTCAATGAACTTCTTACCCGCGGAGGCATGAACAATATGCTTTTCACCGTATCTCTTGTCATCCTTGCATTAGCTCTTGGTGGACTGTTTTTTGTCACAGGCGTTATTCCTTCAATTTTAGCCCGTATTCAAGAATCCTTGAACTCAGCAAGGTCTGCAACATTGTCTACAGCCTTTACTGCGATTGGAATCAACATAGCGATAGGAGAGCAATACTTGTCGATCTTACTGACGGGGGAAGCATATCAGGATGTTTATGAAAAAGCTGGGCTTGCACGAAAGAATTTATCTCGCACCTTAGAAGATGCAGGTACTGTAATCAATCCGCTGGTTCCATGGAGTGTTTGCGGCGTGTTTCTTTCAGGGGTGCTAGGCGTCCCCGTCCTTGATTACTTGCCTTTCGCATTCTTCTGTTTATTGAGTCCTCTCCTGACGATCCTATACGGCATTACCGGGAAGACGTTGACCCCTAAAACAGATGCAGACGAACAGTCTCTTGAAAAAGCGAATTGAATAACAAGAGGCTGGGGCAATGCCATTAAAAAAAATAAATAAAACGCATGAAATCCGATTCGAAAATCATAATTTCATGCGTTATTTTTTTCATGATTTGAACTTCTAACTGGTTGTTTTTTACTTATGTACCAGCCTCTCTTTTCATTATAAAATGGCAGCATTTCCAGCTAAAAACCCGAATGACAGTCCTTTTGATTTGATTCATTGTGAGTTCTCGACACCTTATATTACATAGGTGAATAATTCCCCTCCTATAACTCAAACTAAAAGTACATACTTTGGCTAAAGAGGTGGAAGGGATGGATCAATTCGAACATAACGAAACGTCCAATGAAGAATATCACATGGGGCATGCAGAATCAGAACAAGTGTTGGATGATATCGCCTTTTACCGTGCATTAATCGTCAATGTCATTTTTCTTGGAAAAGAAGGAACCGATGAGTGGGTCCTCGTTGATTGCGGGATTGGCCACTATAGTAAGCGAATTATTAAGGCAGCTGAAAAAAGATATGGAACTACGAAACCGAAAGCTATAATATTAACGCATGGACATTTTGACCATGTAGGATCAGCCAAACAACTGGCAGACTATTGGGAAGTTCCTATCTACATTCACCCATTGGAATTAGACTATGTAACCGGTAAACGGGATTATCCAGTCGGAGATGCAACTGTGGGAGGTGGGCTGATATCTTTGATGTCCCCTTTCTTCCCTACCCATCAAGCAGACTTGAGTAAGTATATTCATCCTTTACCAAACGACGGTTCTGTACCTTTTCTAAAAGGGTGGCGTGTCATTCATACTCCCGGACACACTCCGGGCCATATTGCTCTTTTCCGGGACAGTGATGGTGCACTAATTTCTGGAGATGCTTTCATTACTGTAAAGCAAGAGTCGAGTATGGCCGTTTTCATTCAACATCAACATGTGCACGGCCCACCAGCTTATTATACCCATAATTGGGAAGAAGCTGAGAAATCTGTCAAAGAACTCGCCTCCCTTCACCCGCAAGTGGCCATAACAGGCCATGGGTTACCTATGGAAGGGGAGTTATTAACAGAACAACTTCACGATCTTGCGGCAAATTTCAAAGAATTAGCTGTTCCAAAACATAAGAACAACTAACAGGAAACGGCAAGCGCTTCAACGCTTGCCGTTTTCTTTTCGCAACAATTCTTCCATTTTCCTTAAGCCTTCGAGCAAGCGTGGACTAGGTCGGCAAAATAATGATTCTTCTAACACATGGATATGGTCATTTTTCACTGCATCTAATTGCGACCAACCAGGTCTGTTCTTAACAAGGTCAGGATTCATTTTTTCTTCCTTCACTCCAACCCATACCATGCATATATGATCTGGGTTACGCTTTTTGACTTCCTCCCAATCTGTTTGAAAACTTGCCACTTTTTGATCAACGAAAACATTTTCCCCTCCAGAAAGTTCACTAATCTCTGTCAGCCAATTCAAACCACCGGGTGTAAAAATAGGTTTCGGCCACCATTCCCAATATAATGTAGGCTTATTTTCTATCTTTTCAGCTTTTCGCCTGTACATCTCTATCTCTTCAAGAAATTGATCCGCTTTACGATCTGCTAACTTTTCTACGCCTAATTCCTTACCAACACGACGAATATCTTCAGAAATCTCATATAAATTATTCGGGTTCAATATAATATAGGGCAAGCCGTATTCCTGAAGCTTCTCGATATTCTTCTCCATACCAGGGACCGACAATGAAGCAAGCACAAGATCGGGGGCTAAGTCAGCGACTTTTTCCATATCAATGGATAGATCGGGCCCCAATTTCGGAAGCCCTTCTACTTGGACAGGATAATCAGAATAATTATCGACACCAACCAACAGGTGTGTCAGGTCTAAATAGGCGACAATCTCAGTATTACTCGGGCAAATCGACACGATTCTCACATACCCACCCCTTTTTTCAGAATCGTCTGATGTTTCATTTTCTTTCATTATAGCTTATATTTAAGTTATGGAAAAAGAAAGAAAGGGATGAGCCCATGACGACGACACTCCTCGATACAACCAAAGGAATAGTAGAGTTTACATATAAGGGTTCTGGCCCAACTGTTTTATTATTGAAGGGCGGGCATTCAACTAGAGAAACAGATTTATCCCATTCCAGTCTCATTTACGAAGGATTCTCATTACTCACCATTTCACGGCCAGGTTACGATTACACAGAACAATCAACGGGAAAAACCCCTGCTGAATTCGCGGATACGATTATTGAAGTGCTTGATCATCTTTCTATAGATAAAGTGAAAGTAATCAGTATTTCTGCTGCAGGTCCAACAGGGATTGCACTAGCTACTGATCACCCGGAACGCGTGGAAAGACTACTCATGGAAGCAGCTCTTACCACCCCATGGGAAAAGCAGACAAAAAGACGAGCGACATTATTATTCGGTCCAGCAGAAAAAATCGTATGGAGCAGCCTGAAGACAATGCTGAGATTTTGTCCAGATCTTGTGTTAAAGCAATTAATTGCAGATTTAACGACCCAAGAAGTGGATGATTATTTAGAAAACCTTACACCCAACGATCGACGTTTCATCATTGATATGTTGGCAACTTCTCAATCTGGAAAAGGATTCGTAACAGACCTTGATCACGATGTATCAGATATGCGACTCATCCAGGCCCCAGTGCTGGGAATGTACTCTCAAAAAGACCGTAGTGTTCCTTACACTAATGCTTTGATATTAAAATCCTCAGCACCAGATTGTGAAATTTATGAAGTGGATGCAGATAGTCATTTGATTTGGATTGGCAGAGATGCTCAAGAAGTCTGGAGGAAACGGTTGGAATTTTTAAATCAATCCTAAATCATACGGAGGGGAATCATCATGGATGATGTAAAGTGCACACAACTGTTGGATCGTTTTTTAACGTTTTATGACCAAGCCTCTCAAACACCTTTTCATAAGCGCTTTGAATTGTGGGAGGATCAATACGCCTTCCCTTACAACCCACCTGGTTATCAACAAGGCCAATTAGCAAAAGAGATGATTGAATATGCATGGAACAAATATGATCAAGTCTATGAAAAAATCCAGTATTTTGATGTTGGACCTTTAGAAGTAAACGGTTACGTGGATTCCATTAAACAAATTCTTCACTGCACTACATCTGTCCGGCTCACTGTCCTATTTTTTGTCGGAACGTTTGAGACGGACCCATTCATCGTGGAGGAGAATCAACACTATACTCTTTGCTTCCCTGTAGAGCTGTCTTCAACCCGTACGAGATTAATTCACGAGTTGACTCGTGTAGTCCATTGTTGCCAATCCGGCTTAGCTGCCAGTCACACGCGCACTTTGGGGCAGCTGATTTTTCAGGAAGGGATGGCGTGTCATACCACTCATGAAGTATTAGAGGAAAATGGGATGATTGACCCTCCCCATTGCTGGAATGAAGAGAAATGCAGTGCTGAACCAAACAGAGTCATGATGAACATCCTTCCCCACTTACATCGGACAGATTATGAGGCCCTCTACTCCTTTACAAAAGGTACCGGTGCATCCGGATTTGAAAAAGAAGCGAATTATACCGGATGGCTCGTAGTAGAACACTTACTAGAACAAGGGCGCCCCCTCTATGATCTGGCTCAAATCCAGATGGACGAGGTTGATGAAGTAGTAGAAAAAACATTATTATCCCTGATGAATCAAGCCTACTTAACACAGCCACAAGAATAAAAGTAGGGATGCCTAACTAGGTTAAATAACTTTTTCGTTATAGGGCTTTCATTCCTTTGGGACATCTGTTATACTATGGTTAATTATTCGTTGTTCGATCAGATTCATGCAAGAGAAGATGTTACGAAAGATGTCGTCTTGATGGAACTTGAAAAGAGCAAGAATAGTAATACAATGTGGATTTTCCACGCAGGAGGTTTTTGTACATGGTTGAAGGTACAGTAAAATGGTTTAACGCAGAAAAAGGTTTTGGATTCATCGAGGTAGAAGGTCAAGACGACGTCTTCGTACACTTCTCTGCAATTCAAGAAGAAGGTTTCAAGTCCCTTGAAGAAGGTCAAGTTGTAACTTTCGAAATTGAAGAAGGTCAGCGTGGACCACAAGCAGCTAACGTTCAAAAATAAGAACGTAAAAAAACTCCCCTCTCGCAGGGGAGTTTTTTTATGCCCAATTCCTCAACTAATGCTCCCTATTCTTGTATTCTCCCCTACTCATGGGAGGGGTATGGTTAGGCGATTTCGAGCAACTCATACGGCAAGGTTCTTGGGGGAAGGGGGGAATCCCGCGGGAGAAGGAGCGAGGCGAGCCCCCGGAAGACAGAGCCTGACGAGGCTTGCCAGTTCCCTCGCAGGAAAGCGAGCACCTCCCCCAAAACCTAATGCCCACAAACATTTTGAAATCGAGTCTTCAACAATACTGCAGTATTGTTGAAGACTTATAAAAAAGAAGCAGGCTTAGGAGCCTGCTTCTTTTTGGTTAATTTTCGTCTTGCTCTGTAAGAATGACTGGCCCTTCTTTAGTAATCGCGACTGTATGCTCGTATTGAGCAGAAAGTGTTCCATCCACTGTACGTGCAGTCCAATTGTTATCATCCATCTGACTTGCCCAGCCACCAATATTTATCATAGGCTCAATCGTAATCACCATGCCTTCTTTCAAGCGAGCACCTTTACCAGCTGCTCCGAAGTGTGGAATATATGGATCTTCATGAATGGAGTCACCGATTCCATGACCAGTAAAGTCGCGGACAACAGAATAACCTTCCCCTTCAGCATATGCTTGTATAGCATGGCCAATATCACCAATACGGTTGCCGGGAATCGCTTGTTCAATCCCTTTATATAAGGATGTTTTCGTTACATCCATCAGTTTTTGTGCTTCTTCACTAACTTCCCCAACCGCATGTGTCCAAGCGGAATCTGCAAGAAATCCATTCAAGTTGACAACCATGTCAATCGTAACAATATCGCCATTCTCTAATTTTTCTTTACGTGGAAACCCGTGGCAAATCTCATCATTGATGGAAGCGCAGGTTGTATACTCATACCCCTGATACCCTTTTTGTTCCCCCGTTGCTCCACGTTCCGCTAAATATTTTTCTACAAAGTTCTCGATTTCCATCGTGCTCACACCTGGTTTGATAAAGGTGCGTAATTGCTTATGAACACTGGCGAGTAATTTGCCCGCTTCATGCATTTTCTCAATCTCTCTTTGGCTCTTACGTTTAATCATATGCTCAATCCTTCCTTCTTCAATTACGTATGCATGTATCCTATAGTATGATAACGAAAATTCGATGGAACGACCACCCATAACCCTCAGTCCACATTACGAATTATTTTGGCAGGATTTCCGCCTATGAATACGTTGGAAGGTACATCTTTAGTTACGACAGCTCCTGCACCGATGACGACGTTATCTCCCACCGACACTCCTGGATTGATCACTGCACTCCCCCCAATCCAAACATCATCCCCAATCTTGATAGGTTTCCCAGACTCCAAACCGCTTGCCCGTGTTTCTCTATCCATCGGATGTGTGGCTGTATAAAGTTGAACGTTCGGTCCAATGAGCACTCTTCTTCCGATTCGAATCTCACAGACATCAAGAAAAATACAATTATGATTGGCGAAGAACCCGTCCCCTATATGAATATTGTAACCATAATCACAATAAAATGGTGGTTCAAGTACCATTTCCCCTTCTATTGTCCCAAATAAGTCTTGAATTAATTGTTTCCGATAGTGATCCTCCGTCTCTTTGGTTTGATTCAAAGAATTCACCAATTGTTTTGCCCTGGATCTTTCTACGATTAATTCATCATCCCATGACTTGTATAGTTCTCCAGCCAACATTTTTTCTTTCTCTGTCAAAAGACTCACCTCAACGATAGGATATGTTCTTCCTTTACTTTACCACAGTTTTTCGCTAGGCTAGGAACAACCAAAGGAGGTTTTCCAAATGCAGGTACGTGAATTGAACCGTTCGGATGCGGAACAATATTATGAACTCCGTTTAGAAGCTCTACTTACTAATCCTGACGCTTTCATCACTACATATGAGCAAGAAAAGCAAAGACCAGACCCGATCACTACTACAGGGGAAAGATTGGAAAGTGAAACATCGCGCACATTTGGTTTATTTGTTGCTGAAAAATTAGCCGGGGTGGCTACGCTGATGAAAGAGACACACCCTAAATTCGCACACAAAGCGAATATTGTTGCAATGTACATTTCCCCTGAACATAGAAGAAAAGGTGGGGCAGAGCAATTGTTCAAAGAACTGATACAATTTGCAAAGGCTATTGAACTAGAAGTTCTTCATATAAGCGTGGTTACAAGCAACCATCCCGCTAAGCGTTTGTATGAAAAACTCGGCTTCCAAACCTACGGGACCGAAAGAAAGGCCATTAAGCTTTCTGACAGGTATCTGGATGAAGCACATATGGAGCTCTTTTTGGAAAAATGAAACACTTCTCCTTCCCTAACCGTATAAAAAGCAGCAAGCATTTTAAGGTAAAGGGTGAAAATGATGATTGAAATCAACCAAATATCTAAAAGTTTCGCAGGCAAACAAGCTGTTAAGAATTTAGAATTATCGATCCCTGACGGAAAAATTTTTGGTTTCCTCGGTCCGAATGGGGCTGGGAAATCCACTACCATCAAAATGATGACAGGTATTTTGCCGATTGATGAGGGTTCGATTTCGATGAATGGTGTCGATATCAGCAAAGAACCGATGAAGGCGAAACATCTTTTCGGTTATGTGCCTGACCGGTCTGATATATTCCTCCGTTTAAAGGGCATAGAATATTTGAACTTTATTGCTGATGTATTTGAAGTGCCTAAAGAAATAAGAAAAGAGAAAATAGAATATTTAACGAAAAGTTTCGGAATTTATGAAGCCTTGGATGATCATATCCAAACGTATTCTCATGGAATGAAGCAAAAAATCGTAGTCAGTGGTGTATTGCTTCACGATCCGGATGTATGGATTTTAGATGAACCCTTAACTGGTCTCGATCCCAAATCCGCATATACACTAAAAGAAATGATGAGAGAACATGCTTCTAGAGGTAAGATCGTCTTTTTTTCTACTCACGTACTCGAAGTCGTCGAGCAACTGTGTGATGAAGTTGCAATCATCAATAATGGCCACGTACAGTTCAAAGGGAACATGATTGAGATGAGACAGCAATTCAAAGAAGACGATAATCTTGAACGTCTCTTCTTGGAGTTGACTCAAAATGAGTAAAGCTTGGAAATTAATGAAAATAATGGTGAAGATGCAGCTGTCTATGTCTAGTAAAAGCGCCATGGAAAAGGCTGGGTATTTCTTCATAGCATTAATGATGATCCCTTTTGGTCTGCTGATTTTGTTTTTCATCCAGGGAATCATCGGCAATTTGTATGCAACTCTTGAACCGCTAGGGAACGAAAGTGTCATCCTTGGTCTACTATTTATGATGATGGCATTTATCTTTTCTTTTATCAGTATTGGAACGGTTCTCAGTTCCTTCTATTTCGCTGAGGATGTGGAATCTTTCATCCCCCTTCCTTTTCAGCCCTATCAAATACTTTTCGGGAAATCGGCAGTTCCCTTTCTATCGTTGTATGGTTTGAATACGGTATTGCTTTTACCCTCTCTCATTTTCTATGGATTACATAGTGGAGCTGGGATTCTTTACTATGTATTTGCTATCATCATTTGGGCCGTTACTCCGATTATCCCATTTGTGCTAACTTCGATTATTCTAATGTTCATAATGCGGTTCGCCAACATTTCTAAAAATAAGGATCGAACGAAAGTTCTTGTGGGACTTTTAGGGTTCGTTTTTGTCATTGGAATAAATGTTTTGGTCCGCATAGACACTGGAGGAGAAAATGAAGATCTCGCAAGGTTGATTACAGAACAAAACGGGTTGTTAGAATTTGTGACCAAGTTTTTCCCTCCAGCCTACTTTAGCAGTATCACCTTAACTGAATTAGGCACATTCACAGGGTTACTATACTTCATTTTAATCATCACCTTATCTGCCTTAGCCATCTTTCTTTTCCTTACCATTGGACAAAAACTTTACTTTAAAGGCGTTTTAGGTCTTTCTGGCGGAAAACGAAATAATTTCAAAGAAGAGAATGTACAGAAACAGGTGAAACAACAGCCTGTATTATTCAGTTTGTGGAAAAAAGAAATAAGGATCATTTTAAGAACTCCCACATTTTTCACCCAAATTGTTGTTCAAAGTCTTTTCTTCCCTATTTTCTTAATTGTACTTATCATCATTGATCCCAATAGTCCACTAACCGGTTGGGGATCCGATTTAAACCAGATGGAAGGAAAGAAAGTGATCCTCGCAATGTTTGGAATGACAGTTGTTGCTCTAGGGATTAATCCAGCCTCTTTTTCCTCCATTTCAAGAGATGGGAAAAGTTGGTTCAACCATTTGTATTTGCCTATTCCACCCTCGAAGGTAATATTGAGCAAGCTCTTGGTCTCTTTTTTCCTGAACTTTCTATCTTTAATGCTAATCACTATTGCTGCTCTTTTCATTTTGGAAATGCCGTTAACAATCTGGCTGCTTTGGTTTGTCCTCTCACTTGTAACAAGTTGGATTGCAAGTATCGCAGGCCTCATGATTGACCTATATAGTCCGAAATTGACCTGGACGGATGAAAGAGAAGTTTTCAAAGGGAGGTTTATCGGGATTGTCCCTCTCGCTTTAGAAGCGACTATTTTCGGAGTGATCATCCTTGTTCTATGGAATAGTGGGTTAGAAGGAATTTGGTCAGTGACTGCAGTATTACTGACTATTTTGGTCCTCGTCAGTGTATGTGCTCAATATTTCTTGAACCGCTTAGTCGATCGCAATTACTACAAGCTGTTATAAAAGATTTTCATAACCATCTAAAATACGAACCCCTAACAAAGGCTTATGGGGAAATTAATGAAGGAACTAAAAAGGTGCATAGCTATTAGATATGCACCTTTTTTATTATCCTCCAAAGAAAAAGTCAAAGATATTACCTGCTTTGGAAGCTTTTTGGTTATAAAATTCAGAGTACCCACAGTTATTACAATAAACGACTGTAAACTTATTGTTCTGGACATCCAGCATTTTTGCCAGACCCGCCCCAGTCATTGCTACTTCTTTTTTTCCCGCATCTGTACTTCCACACTTGATACATCCCTTTTCACTCATATTCAACCCCCTCTATCTTAGTATGTATTCCTATTATTATGGGCCTTACTTCACAATCATGACAGGGCACTTTGCTCTCTTTGCCACTTTATGACTGACACTTCCCAATACCATTTCCTGCAGTGTATTCAAACCTCTGCTACCAATGATCACAATATCAAACGATTGTTCATTTGCATACTTCACTATTGTCGGACCAGGGTCCCCGTGACGAATATCGACCTGATAGGGAACATTTTTATCGGTAAGGATTTCCTCTATCGGTTTTAATCGTTGTTGGCGACGGTGCTCAATCATGCCATGATCACCCTCTGATAGTACATCGGACTTCGACTGATCTCCATCAACAACATAAACAATGGTTATTTCTCCATTTCCTTGAAGAAGTGCGAGTTCAGCTGCTCGCTCTGCTGTACGAATCGAGTGTTCAGATCCATCGGCAGCTAATAAGATTTTTTGGTACACCCTGACTCCCCCCCTTGCCCAAGTTAGATGTTTGGTCTATTTTACCATGTTATATCTTTCAATTGATAAGGAAATATTCTCTTTATTATTAGTAAAAAATATATTTTCATAAAACAAAGGTTTATATGATCGATAATGGGAGAAAAAGAGCGGAAAATAGTTATTTATGCGCTTACATAAGGTTATGTAATAACAGAGATAGATGATATAATCTTTTCGTTCTTGCCGGATTTCCGTATTGTTTTGGACAATACAAAACACAAATAAAATAGAAAGAGGTGCGCAATTGAACACTGAAACAATTAAACAACAATGGTTTGGAAACGTAAAAAACGATGTGCTTTCAGGCATGGTCGTCGCTATGGCGCTCATCCCTGAAGCAATCGCTTTCTCTATCATCGCCGGAGTCGACCCCATGGTAGGTTTGTACGCTTCCTTCTGTATCGCTGTCGTCATTGCTTTTATGGGCGGTCGTCCTGGAATGATATCCGCTGCGACCGGGGCTATGGCTCTCCTAATGATTACATTAGTCAGAGATCATGGTTTGGAGTACTTGCTTGCCGCAACGATCTTGACCGGAATATTGCAATTTGTTTTAGGCGCCTTGAAAATAGGCCAATTTATGAAATTCATTCCAAGATCGGTTATGGTCGGTTTCGTCAATGCCTTAGGTATTCTTATCTTCACATCACAGCTCACTCACTTTGAGGGAGCTGGAATGGCCATGTATATTATGGTTGCAGGCTCACTTGCTATTATTTATATTTTACCGAGATTCACAAAAGCTGTACCGGCTCCACTAGTCGCTATCGTACTGATGACAATCATTGCTATCATGACTGGTGCTGGGCTAAAAACAGTTGGAGATATGGGGGAACTTTCTAGTACTCTACCAATCTTCTTACTTCCGGATATACCATTGACATTTGAAACATTACAAATCATTTTTCCAATTTCCCTGGCGCTTGCCTTCGTAGGTTTACTTGAGTCTCTATTGACCGCACAAATCGTCGACGATATGACGGATACGGTCAGTGATAAAAACAAAGAAGCACGTGGTCAAGGGGTAGCGAACATCGTTTCAGGCTTCTTCGGAGGAATGGCAGGTTGTGCAATGATTGGCCAGTCTGTCATCAATGTCTCTTCTGGTGGCCGAGGACGTTTATCTACTCTAGTGGCAGGAATCTTTATGATGCTCCTTATCATTGTATTCAACGATCTTCTCGTCCAAATTCCAATGGGTGTATTAGTCGGAGTGATGATTATGGTTTCCATTGGAACATTTGACTGGAGTTCCTTAACAAAATTCCATAAAGTACCAATTTCAGACAGTGTCGTCATGGTTGTAACCGTTGCGACAGTTGTAAAAACACACGACTTGTCTAAAGGCGTACTGACCGGCGTCATTCTAAGTGCCATCTTCTTTGTGGCTAAGATTTCTAAAGTAAAAGTGGAAAAAGTATATGAAGAGAGTACAAAGAAAATGGTTTATCACGTCAGCGGCCAAGTTTTCTTCGCTTCTACAGACAACTTGATGAAACACTTTGATTACAATGTGGCTGCGGATAAAGTGGAAATAAACTTCTCCGATTCCCATGTTTGGGACGATTCTGCTGTAGCAGCAATCGATAAACTGGTATTGAAATACCGTGAAAATGGAAAGGTCGTAGAAATAGTCGGCCTCAATAAGGACAGCTCTCAACTTGTACAAAAACTAGCCGTTCACAATAAAGAGAATGCTACCTTATCCAATCATTAAAAAACTTTTCTATTATTGAATAACAAAGCGCAGGGCTCATGCCTTGCGCTTTTTTGTACATTCTTTTTTCAGCATAGTTTAAAACCAAGAATGCTGATTCTCCTCAACCACCGAACTAAATATTTGATAAACGTGTTCTCAGCTCCTCCATCCACTCCTTCGGTTCTTCTTTTACCATAAAAGCTCGTACACCTCGGCTTGTGTGCAAATAAAGGAAACCATAGGATTCAGAGAAACTTTTATAGGACACATCCCTTACATCCAAAAGAAGAAATGTTTCATTAGGGGCAACTATTTCCTCTTCAAATAGCTTTAACTTTCTTTCATGCTCTAGGTAATGTTGTTGATTGTTTTCAATGATCCGTGTTTTTTCAAATATAGGATGAGAACAGATCAAACGATCCTTCCTTTCTTGTGATACTACCATCAGTATATCGCATTCCACTACGCTTTGCTTACCGCCACAAAAGGAGGCTTCCTGCTTTCCTTCCAGTTAGTTTTATATTAGGATGGTAAAGGTGTTTTTTTTGCACAAGCTAAGATAAACGGAGGAACCATCATGAGCAATCGCAATAAAGGAATTATACTATTACTTATCTCTGCTTTCGGGTTCTCTATGATGGCAGCTCTCGTCAAGCTATCTGGAGATGTCCCGACTGTCCAAAAGACCCTTTTCCGTAACCTCGTTTCCGCGATCATTGCATTCGGATTCGTACTATATCACAAGGAGCGTCTATTTGGAAAAAAAGAAAACCAGAAGCTGTTACTTTCAAGGTCAGCTCTCGGAACAATCGGAATGGTCTTGTTTTTCTATGCTATCGATAATCTTGTATTATCCGATGCCGACATGCTGAATAAATTGAGTCCATTCCTGCTAATTATCTTTTCTGCCATCTTTTTGAAAGAAAAAGCACAATTATACCAGATTATCGCGATTATCATTGCGTTCATTGGAACATTATTCATCATCAAACCAGCTTTCACCCTGGAGTTCATTCCATATCTTGCGGGGATTTTTTCAGCAGTCTTCGCAGCAGGAGCTTATACGTTGCTCCGTGTTTTAGGAAATAGGGAAAAGTTTTATACGGTTGTTTTTTATTTTTCTTTTTTTACGACCGTCACACTTTTGCCGTTTACCATTGCTTTTTATGAACCAATGACGTTGAAACAATGGGCTTACCTTCTTTCTGCAGGTGTATTTGCGACTGTAGGTCAATTCGGATTAACCATCGCCTACAAATTTGCCCCTGCAAGAGAAATATCGATATTTTTCTACTCTACCGTCGTTTATTCCGCCTTGATTAGTATCCTTTTGTTTAACCAAATACCTGATATACTGAGTGTTTTAGGATACTTTACCATCTTTGGCGCATCTTTTTATATGTTTTTGAAAAATAACAAGGAGGCAAAGAAGGTAGAAGCGTCCAGAACGACTAGTTGAAAAAGAATAGTGGTCCACCATTTTCTATCCAAACCCAAAACAGCGACCTGAGCCAGGTCGCTGTTTTTCCTATCTTTCTTTCACAGCTTTCAACTTCTTCAAAGTATCCTGATATTCCTGCTCCAAGCTCTCCATATCCTCCTCCGGTCCGGGCAGACTTAATCGACTGACTAACTCGGTCAACCTCGTCTCAAGAGCCATTTGGTCATATACTTCGTCGGAAGCTGGTACTGCATTTTCAGAGTGCTCCTTCCATTCTTCCCATGTTCCATCAAACCTTTTCAACTCTTTCCCTTCAACCATCCAGAGGTGGTCAGCTGTTCTCTCCATGAATGTTCGGTCATGGGTCACAAATAGAATCGTGCCAGGATAATCGATGATCAGATGTTCCAACGCCTGAATTGCTTCAAGGTCCAAATGGTTTGTCGGCTCATCAAGTATTAAAACCGAGGCCCCGCTAGCCATCAGTCTCGCTAGAGAGAGCTTCACTTGCTCGCCGCCACTTAATTGACCCAGAGTTTTATTCATATCATCCGCAAAAAATTTCAACCGTGCTAATATAATGCGAATGGTCGATTCAGTAAGCAAACTTCCCTCCCTGGCATATTGATAAACTGTTTTCTCTAAAGGTAAGTCTTCAAGTGCCTGATGGAAATAACCGATTTCAGCCCCAGGAGTCAACCAGTCTTTCTGTTGTAAAAGATGTTGAATAAAAGTCGATTTTCCCGTCCCATTTTTTCCGATCAAAGCGGTTTTGGAACCATTTTTCATGAGGAGCACCGGCGTTTTGAACAATAGACTTTCTCCTATACTTACACTCGTTTTATCAATGGTCCCTATCGTCTTTTGGTGATGAGAATGCAGCTTGCCGAATTCCATTTTGACTTGGTCCCAATCGAATGGTTTATCCACTTTTTCCAAACGGTCCAATCGACGCTCCAGCGTTTTACTAACCCGCTCAACTTTCTTCTGGTGGGCAGCCGCTTTATTTTTCCCAAGCTGCCATTCTGAATTTCCCATCCGTTTGGGCGGCTTCCTCATCCCCTTCGATTGGGTCTGTTTCTGACGCACCCTATCTTCTATCCTCTTCTTCTCTTTGATATATTGTTCGTGTTTATCATATTCCTGTTTCCGCTCCAAATTTTTTGTTTTTCATAAAAATCGTAGTCCCCACTATATTCTTTAATCTTTCCCTGTTCTAGCTCCCATATCTTGTTACACGAGCGGTTCAACAGAGTACGATCATGAGAAACAATCAAATAAGCCCCCTCGAATTGTATCAGTCTTTCTTCTAATGATTCGATGTGAGACCAATCCAGGTTGTTCGTCGGCTCATCGAGAAAGAGAAGCGAATGCCCTTGACTAAACACACTCTCTAATTTCGATAATGTCTTTTCCCCTCCACTCAACCTATGCGAACCTGAATCTTCTTCATTCGTCTGTTTCATCCATCCATAAGTGGCATGCCACTCTACCTGGGGATCTTTATCCAGACAGCCGAACAAATAGTGAAGAAGGAGAGTCTTTCCTTGTCCATTCTTGCCGACAAGTCCGATACGCTCCCCTTCATGGATTCTCAGCTCATCAATATCTAATAGTGTTCGGGTACCAATTTCATACCTGATATTCATCGCTCTCATTTTTAACATAAAAAACCTCCTTGAACCGTTCCAAAGAGGAGTTGCGTCCGAACTATCACTTGGTAATACACCAGGACAAACGTCTAGGGGCAGCTCAAAGCAATAGTAATCCCGTTATTTAAAAAAGGGCAGACTAATCCAGTATCTGGAACGAGTGTTTTTGCGTATTTACATACTCGTTAGGTAACAGAATTAGTACTTCATTGCTTTAAACTTCAGTCCCTTCTCTTATGGTTACGTTTATTATATGATGAAATTGGTTGGGAATACAATAATTTTCAGAAAAATAAAATCGGAGTTACGAATACACGACGAAGATCCTTCTCTCAAAAATCATTCCTATGATGATGGAATTCTGATGCTCCATACCAATGAGGTGGTAAAAGATGATTTCACAAGAACTGAAACAAAAGTTATCGGAAGCTTACGATCAAGAGTCTATTAATCGCAATAAAGGTGAAACACAGAAATGGAAGGTTATTGAACGTCAGTCCTTTTTACAAACTCTCGCCCAGGAGCAAAAAAACTCCTTACTGGAAATTGGGGCAGGACCAGGTAAAGACAGTCTTTTTTTCGCACGACAGGGAATGAATGTCCAGGCAACAGATTTGTCTGAAGAAATGGTTAAAAGGTGTCAGGAGAAAGGCTTGAAAGCCCACGTGATGAGCTTCGATGATTTAATGTTTCCAGCGGAAAGTTTCCATGCCATCTGGGCACTCAACTGCCTTCTTCATGTACCAAAAAAAGACCTTCCCCACATATTAACGGAAATCAAAAGAACTCTTAAACCAGACGGGCTCTTTTATATGGGAGTTTATGGTGGAATCGATCAAGAGGGGGTTTGGGAAGAAGACTTCCATGAACCGAAACGATTCTTCTCTTTCTTTAAAGATGCAGACTTAGAAAAATTATTGCAGAATTACTTTAGAGTGGAAAGGTTTAATAAAATACCAATGCCCCGTAACGACAGTGGGCCAATACATTTCCAGGGGGTTATATTGCGGAATTAGGAGGGAAATCATTCCCCTCCTCCATCACTGCCACCATCTGATTGGTCAAAATGATGATAACCAGGCTGCCATGCTGATTTGTCTTCTTTATTAGATGCAATCGTCCGACTGCTTGCCGATTGTCCTACGAAGCGAAAGAACAATACCAGAAATACAAGAACAAAGAAGACCCCTAAAATTGTCGCAACCATTTTTCCACCCCTTTACTATTCATACGATGGTACTTAAAATAGTTTCAATTATTTTCCATTCAACTACTTGCAAGTAAAAAGAGCTACCATTAAATTATTTACGCATTAATCAAAAGTGTATGCAACATTAAAACTTGTTCTCAGTAAAAACCGGAGTGCAGGATCGTTTCCCCACACTCCGGTTTCGTTAATCTTCCACTAAGTCATACAACTTATAAACCTTCCCGTTCTCAATCTTTTTCGGTTCTCTTAAAAGATTCATCAGCACACTGGCAACTTCATCGGGGCTTCTTAATTCCCCTTCTTCTTTCAGTTTCCTGAACTTATCAACATTAGCAAACGAATCTTCCGACGATGAGCGAATTTCTCCTTGCATGTCTGTGTCCATTACACCAGGACTATAGGCGAAGATAGTGTGACCTTTTTCTTCCTGCTCCAAGGCTAGCGTTTCTGTAAAACGGTTAATGGCTGCTTTAGAGCTACTATATGTACTCCAGCCATGGATTGTTTTTTCTGCTGCCCCAGACGTAATATTAATGATACCGAGATCGATATCACGGTCGTTCGCTTCTTTAATACAACGGTTGATCATGAGGATTGGTGCTGTCACATTCACTTGCATATGCTTCTGAACAGTTTCCGGTTCTAAATCGCCAACCGTATCAATGGGTTCGATGACTCCAGCATTATTGACCAGATATACATAATGGGTGTCCTCATGGAAGGCAATCTCAGAAATTCGATGTAAGCCTTCATTAAGGTCATCCATGTCACTTAGATCACAGCTGATGTGATGAAACTCCCTTCCTTGTTCCTTAGCTAATGATTCTAGTTTCTGATTTCCACGACGTGAAACAGCAATAACGTTTATATTCTGCAAAATGTATTGGCGGGCAATCGCTTCACCTAAGCCTCTGGAAGCTCCTGTTACAATTGCATACTGCATAATTACCTTCCTCCTTAATCCATTCAGTTTTAGTTAATTCCCCCACAACCATAAATTAAAACTCCCCTAACTTTACATCGTTATACCCAAACGATATGATTAACAAAGCACATGTACATGTCTAAAGGAGTCTACTTATGAAGTATTTGTTTCTATTCCTCATCTATATAACTGGACTCGTGGTCTCTAGTCTGGGGCTTGCGTTAATCATTAAATCTGGTTTGGGAGTCGGTCCAGGCGATAGCATAGCTGTCGGTCTCTCCATGCATTTTCCTGTGACGGTCGGGAGTGTAATGATCGTTGCTTTTATCATTCTTCTTCTCGTCAATGCTAAACTTGAAAGCAAACGTCCACAGTTTGAGTCGTTGATTCCAATCCTCATCCGCGGTCGTACTTTAGATATTTTTCTATATGGCATGCTTGAAAATATGAATTATGAAGCTTGGTGGGCCCAATGGGGGATTTTTACCCTTGGCTTATTCGCCACAGCTGTCGGAATCTCCATATACTTGCGCACACCATTCCCTCGTATACCACTAGACCATTTCATGATGATTATGAACGAAAAAACGAATCAATCCAAAAGTAGGGTTCGGATTTTTTCGGAATCCGGAATGGCTCTCATTGGCTTTTTATTAGGGGCACCAGTTGGGTTTGGTACATTGATTGTAGCAATATTACTGGGACCACTGATTCAATGGTCTTTCCAATGGGCACGACCGATCGCCAGAATGTGGTCCGAACCTAAAGAGAATACGAGACAAAAAGCGTGATCACTAAGATCACGCTTTTCTCATGCTTTTCTAATCATTGAATGAAAGTCTAGTTACGCCACCCTCTTCGAGTTTACGTCCTATTTCCTCTTCTATACTCAACCGTCTCTCCATTTGCTCTTCGGTCATTTGTCCTTCGATCGGTCCATACAGTTCTGTCATTTCTTTTTCTGTTAGCTTCTCCACAAGCTTATCCCAAAAACTGAACTCATCATATTCCTCCACATATGTGTCAAGTAATTGCGATTCATAATCCACATCGAGATCGTGAACATCAATTTGTTCCTGGTAGGAAATCCGATCTTGGAGGCCTGCTTCTTTATATTTAGATAAAACAAGTTCTCGTACATCTTCAACCTTTTCGTCTAATTCCATTTTTGTGGAGTTAACCATCCACGATCCAAGGAAGACCATTTCTATGAGAGTCTGGTATTGTTCCTTCGTCATCTCAATCTTAACATTAGACAAGATCACCGCCTCCTTTCTTTTCCCTTGCATTATAGCATAACAACTCATCACCTAATTATCCTGTTGTTCCAATCACCAAATTTTGGTGTACCAGGTCATACAAATAATTCCATTTTATAACCATTTAAAAACCGGTAGATTTATATCCACCGGTTATTGTTCACTCTGCTGCTGCTTGACTGGAAAAAATAGATTCTTCAACCGATATGTTCGCATCTTCTTCATAACATTTCTGTATTTTTCTTGTTAATGGTCCTGGCTTTCCGTCCCCTATAACCTGACCATCCACTTTTAATATCGGCATGACTTCTGAAGTACTACTGGATAAGAAAAGTTCATCAGCAGACGAAAGATCTTCTACCCGGAAAGGATCCTCTATAAATTCAATATTTTCTTTGTCGCAGAATGCTTCCACACGCATACGGACACATCCATGTAAAATATTCTTTTTAGCTGGGTGTGTGTAAACCTTTCCGTTGCGTACATAATAAACATTCGAAGAGCTACATTCCGTTACTTCTCCATTCTTATGAAGGATCGCTTCATAACTTCCTTTTTCTTTAGCTTCTTGTTTAGCAAGCACATTAGGTAACAAGTTCAAGCTTTTGATGTAGCACCAATCCCAGCGAACATCGTCATGGGTAATAGCTGTCACCCCGTCACGCATGAAGCTGGTCGGCCTAGGCAGATCTTTCACATACGCATAAAGGTTCGCTTTTGTCTCATTAGGAAATGCATGATCCCTTGGAGCAGACCCTCTTGTGATCTGTAAGTACACTTTTGCATCTTCATCCACCGCATTTTTCTTTAAAAGTTCTTCTAGACGCTCATAAATGACTTCTTTTTTGTATGGAACATTAATTTTTATAGCAGCTGCTGATCGATATAGTCGTTCCACGTGTTCATCAATCAAATAGTACTTTCCTTTATATACGCGAATGACTTCATATATGCCATCTCCAAATTGGAGTCCGCGCTCTTCAAAAGGATATTTCAGTGAATCCTGGTCTACAAAACCATCCTCTGTCAAAATATGGTTGTGAATCGTCATCATTATGCCTCCTCAGATCAACTTCAGGTTTTAACGATTAGTTTACCAGAAAAAAGCTCTCCTATGGTGCCTCAACTGAAAAACTTTAAATTTTATACCCTTTTACCTAATAACAATCCTAACATTCTTAACCCTTTAATAACGAGTAGGAAGGATTGGAGCTTCAAAGAGTCGGATGTGTTTTCACAGAATGTTCATTTTGACCTCACAATATTATCATTTTCTAAACAGAAAAAAAGCCTAGACAACAGTCTACGCTTTCCATACAGAAAACGCAGCTCTTCAGCTTCCTCATTGAGCGGCGCTCCTTTCTTCAATATTGATATTATTCGTCCATTAGAGTTTTTTTCATTCCACATCGACCGTTGTTTCTATCCACGCATGATTATGAGGGGTTTCTTCGCCCTCTACAATTGGATAAAACGATAATTCGATAGATTCCAAATCTTGGTCATAGTGAAAATCATCGAACTGTATATAACGAAAAGTGGTGAATGTCCCTTCGACAGTCCCCTTTGTATGACCATTATAAGTAGTTCCGTTTGAATCAACAGCTTTCACTAAAAACTCGATATGGCCATCCTCCTGTTTCCAGTTTCCATCTTTGTTTTTCATAGTCTTGTTCCTATCCCCATACCACATTCCGAAAAAGAGCCCTTTGGCATTATTCTTACTATAAAGTTTCGTCAAATGGATACCCGAATCATCAATTGGTTGTGAAGAGCCGGTCAACTCTTGAGGGTGTTGTTTCGGTTCTTCTATCAACGGATAAGCCTGGTGATTCTTCAAAGCATTCACTTGCCGGTTATCCAAATAAAAAAACACCACAGCAATCAGAACAGCAATTAAACCAACAATAGCTATACGCACCTTTTTCACTATCTCACCTCATTCTAAAAAAAGAAATATTACCATTATTATATCAATTTCATATGTATGACTTTGTCATAATTCGGTATACTTTTTGTCGATTGTTCAGAACTAAAAGTTTTTTTATGCAGGTACTCTAATAACCGCATTCTTATATATCACTGCCTGAACCTAAAATTTCTCTGTCGAATTCTCTATTAACCGGACTTTATATTTAAATTTCATCAGACAATAAAAAAACTGCCTTATTAAAAAAGGCAGTTTTGGAATCATAAATACTTCTTCTGTACTTTCTTCCCACCATAACTGAAAACCACATCACGACCTTCCACCTTTGTTTCCAAGTGTACATTTCGCCCCCAAAGCTGGTAAATATATGGCAATGTCTTTTCCAGATATCCGACATCCAACTCAACATCTTCATAATGATGTTTCAAATATAGCTCTCCGCTCCTGACATAGTCGCCATCTTGAACAGTAATATATGGAAACCCACCATTCACACGCATTGTCACAAGCTGATCGCGAACCGCTTCATGATCTTTATCTGTTATTTTGTATTTTTGCCCTTGCTTCTGGAAAAGGTATAAATCTTCTCGACGAGCCAATTCCTTTGTCAAATAGTTGCGAATAAAACTTTGGTCTGATTCGATTTCACGAACCTCAAACATTTTCTCACGTCCTGACCCAGGCTCAATCCCATGCTTGATCATCTCCTCGGTTGGATGATCATACCTTTCTTCTATATCTTCAAATATTTTCACCCCTAAATAATATGGGTTTAATTGCGTTTTACTTGGTTGCACGACACTTGCATTCAATTTTGCAAACTCGATGGATTCATCACTAGTTAAATCCATCTCTCTTAGTATACGGGCATGCCAGTAGGAAGCCCATCCTTCATTCATGATTTTCGTTTCAAGCTGAGGCCAGAAGTAAAGCATCTCTTCACGCATCATTGTCAATATATCGCGTTGCCAGTCATCCAGTTCGCTACTATATTGCTCAATAAAGAGCATCAAATCTTTTTCTGGTCTAGGAGGGAACTTTTTCCGCTTCCTGAACACCGGGCGTTCTTCTGATGATGATTCGTCCATTTTCCAAAGGTCATCATATTCCGTGTGTTTCCGCTTATCTTCGCTCTCTTCTTCATCCAGTGACCAGGCAAGCTTTGGCCTGACAAGGGAAGGATCGATGTGTTCCTGAATAGCCAGCACAGCATCAAGTAAGGACTCCACCTCTTGTTTTCCATAAATCTTTTCGTAAGCAGCAACACGTTCTGCCGTCGCAGCCATACTTTCTACCATGTCCCGCTTCGTGTTCTGAAACCGGGCATTATTTTTGAAAAAGTCACAGTGTGCTAATACATGAGCAACAATCAGCTTGTTCTGAATCAAACTATTCGAGTTAAGTAAAAAGGCGTAACAAGGGTTAGAATTGATAACAAGTTCATAAATTTTGCTCAAACCAAGATCGTATTGCAACTTCATCTTGTAGTATTGCTTACCGAAACTCCAGTGTGAAAAGCGTGTCGGCATCCCGTACGCTCCGAATGTATAGATAATATCGTCAGGACAGACTTCATAACGCATCGGGTAAAAATCAAGCCCGAAACCTTTAGCGATTTCTGTGATTTCTCTGATCGCATATTCAAGCTTCTTTTGGTCATCTGGTCTCAAAGATGCCCCCTCCTTCGATTTCGCTTATCTTACTATATGAGCGTAACCCAGTGAACATGAAGATTCGGGACATCTTCTCACCGTCTATACTAGAATTTTTGCCATCATATACTCATCAACAGGCGTCCCGCGGACAACCAGGGAGTTTCGTTTTACTCCTTCTTTCTCAAATCCCATCCGCTCGTAAAATCGAATGGCGCGTTCATTGTGGACCATAACTGTAAGTTCAAGCCTTGTGATTCCAACTTCCAAAGCCCATTTGAAAAGATGATTGAACAGCTTTGTGGCCATCCCTGTCCCCTTTTTCTTCTGAAGGACGCCAGTAATAACATTACCTACATGACCATTACGAGGCGCGCCCCCTCCCAATACCGTAACGTGACCAAGTATCTCTTCCTCTTCTTCTGATAGGAAAATAATAGACGTCTCCGCTTGCTCCAACTTTTCTAGCAATTCTTCTACTTGCTCCACAGACCACTTTCTTTCTCCTTTACCGAATAATAAGTAATCGGTTTCCGCCTCCAACGACTGTATAAGCGTGCGGTAGGCAGGTGCATCATTTACATTTGCTGCTCTGATCATTTCCTCTCCCCCTTCCCATTAATATTAGCAAAGTTTTAAAAGATAAAATTCACGCGCAAGGATATTTTTGTTCCGAAAATTAATTTTTTGCAGTGGGAAATAAATATAGAAGCTACCATTGAGATTGTAATTGTTAAAGCGGGATTTCCTCAACATGAATTCTTGAACAAGGAAATTTCCACAAGGATAAGGAAACAGTTTTCTGTAAAAGCATTTATTAGAGGAGGATTTAAATATAAAATAAATATTGATCTCACTATAAGAAGGGGAATGTATATGATAGAAGAAGTAAAGCAAGCATACAATCGTCTGTCTACCCACTATGAATTTGAAGTTGATACTAAGCCTTATAATGCATATTTAGAAAGACCAGCAATGATTGAACAACTTCCATCGTTGAAAGGAAAGAAGGTCCTTGATGCGGGATGTGCCGCCGGATGGTATTCCGCCTACATAGCGGGAGAAGGCGCAGAAGTTACTGCAGTGGACTTGAGTGAAGCAATGATCAAAGCAACCATTAGACGGACCAAAAATTTCAATGTGAAAGCTTTTGCACATGATCTCACCTCACCGTTACCTTTCGAAAATGAATCCTTCGATTTGATTGTGAGTTCCTTAACGCTTCATTATATAAAGGATTGGTCTAAAGTTTTCGATGAATTTGCACGGGTATTAAAACCAGAGGGTTCACTCCTTTTTTCCACCCATCACCCATTCATGGACTACATAAATTTTCCTGACAACAATTATTATGAAAAACAAAAACTTTATGACGAATGGGATGTGAATGGTGAGAAAGTACCAATGAGCTTCTACCGACGTCCTTTAGGAGAAATTATTGAAACTGTTACCGATCGCTTCAGACTTATTCAACTAATCGAACCAACGCCTACAGAGGATTTCAAACGTGTCCACCCTAAAGGTTATGAGAAAGTAGCAGTAAAGCCAAATTTCCTGGTTATTAAATCAAAGAAACCAGGCACCTTATAATCGGAGCCTGGTTTCTTATACTTTATGAGCGTTGATCAGGAAAAATTCTGTCGACCATTTCTCCGAACTCACGGAAAAACCCTTCAACAGGTTCCCCATTTCTTGAATTCTCGACATAATTATTCGTCAGATCAACGAAATCAGGGTTTGTGGAAATGTAAACATTGTTGATATCCTGGTCAGATGCTTTGACTGCTTTCTTGATCTGTTGTTCCATTTCATCGGAAACTTCGTTCTTATCGCCTTGTGGATTATCGAGTTCTGCTGCAACATAAGCGTTATCTCGAGTTTTCAAGACATAGACATTATCGACGCCTTCCACATTCTTTTCGATACGGTTAGCTGCATCTTTAGCAACGTGGTAATTGGTATTGTGTACCATACCTCGGTCATTGTCGTAATTATTAGCATTTTGGCCTTCGTCAGCTGTACGCTGGAAATTTGTATTTTCTACGCCATTGTAATTGCCATCGTCTCCCGCTTCTTGTTCCGCCTGACATGCAACTAGAGAACTGGCTGCTAAAAGACCGATCGCGAATGCTTTAATCTTCATGATATTCACCCTCC
Organism: Halobacillus dabanensis; assembly: GCF_900114165.1. Lineage (GTDB taxonomy): Bacteria > Bacillota > Bacilli > Bacillales > Halobacillaceae > Halobacillus > Halobacillus dabanensis. The sequence continues at coordinate 65,695 of NZ_FOSB01000003.1, read as the reverse complement.
TTCCATGCTTAGTTGTAGTATGTGTGGAAGAAGAGCAAATATGCGATTGTAAAAACAGGTAAAGAATCTTAGCAGATAAGCCTTCACCCATAAAAAACCTCAAGCCATAAAAGCCTGAGGTTGAAACAATTATATAAATGGTATACTCCACCATATATGTATAAAGATTAAATAAACGAAAAAAATACCGTTGATGAATAAAAGGAAAACAGGGAGTAATTTAAAATAGCCCTCTATTCTCCTATAACTGATCCTCAAGAAAATAAAACCTGTAATTAATAATAAATAAAGACCGATAAACCAAATCCATGAATAATTGGTTGTTTCATCAAAACCTAATTCAAATCCAATTGCATATAATATCCAAGGAACCAAGAAGCACAAATTGGCAATAGGTAAATAACGTTGAGTACTTTTTATGTAAAAAAGAGAAACAATCGCACTAATCAGTGTTATGCTTCCGACAATTTCACTGATGAGAATCATCACATCCTGGGTTGCATCTGCTTCCGCTGTCACAAAGCTTAAAAACAGAAACAAACCAAATGTGATAACCATCCCCATGTTCCCATATATGAGTTGTCTTTCTGTCATCACGGAATCTCCCTTCATTTGAAGCAAAACTTTTCCATACTATCATAACAAATTTCCAAATGTTTGCGGAAGAAATAAGCAAAAATGTGTCGAACCTGCCAGAACTGTGACGAACTCTCTGATTGAGTTATCGTTCCACCGGAGATAATAAGACCACTCCTTTTATAAAGGAAGTGTCAGTAATGAATCACTATGATTATGATAAAGCCCTGCATTTCATGATATGGGGGCAGTGGGATGATTTACTCGTCCTTATGGTACGCACAAGAGACGAATTTTTATCGAAAAAAATCGAGACATTTCTCCACTCTTGTTACTATCCAAGTAAGCAAAGTGAAATGCTGGAATCCCATGAAGCTCTTTTGAGCTATATTGATCATGCACAGGCTACTACTGTAGAACCCAGTTTTTCCATATAAAAAACCACCCCAGTTTCTCCTCATGAGGATAGCTGGGGTGGTTTTAATTTTTGTTACATTCTTGGGTAGTCTTGAATTAGAGGATGCATATGCATCTCATCAATCACCATGTGTTTGGGCGCTAATGCCATATATACGACCGCCTCAGCGATATCATGTACTTTCAACCAATCCTTCTTTTCAGGGTCTCCTTGAGTTCCGTTTGCGAAATAAGTATCCACCATTCCAGGATTAACAGTTCCCGCACGAATTCCATCTTTCCTAACTTCCTGAGCAAGCGACCCCATGAATCCTTGAACCGCATATTTTGTCGATGTATAGAGGGCACCCCCCTCTGGGATCGTATAACGGGAAACATCCGAAGCAACAGTGATGATAGTACCGAATTTTTGGCTTTTCATTATTGGAAGAACGGCTTTTGTTGCCAGGAAGACACCCTGGACATTAACATCATATGTCCGACGCCATTCCTCAACGGTTACATCTTCAATTGATTTGAATGCACCTATCCCCGCATTGTTAACTAAGATATCCACTTTTCCATAAGCAGTTTTTGTCGCTTCTACAACATGGTCCATCTCATTCTCATCACTTACATCTGCCGTAAAGGAGAGAACCTGGTCAAACCCTTGATCTTGGAGATCTTCTTTCGTGTTATGGATGTCTTCGGAACTCCCGATTATGGAAAGATGGGCTCCCTTTTCTGCTAATTGTAATGCAATTTCTTTCCCGATTCCACGGGAAGCACCTGTAATGATTGCTACCTGACCTTTTAGCAAAACAAACACCTCTTATATCATTATTTCTTTTACTGGACTTAAATTGCGTTGGAGTTGGATAAATCCAATTCTTTCAAGTATTCCCATTTCATCCTACTATATTACAGGATGATCGGTTATTTATCATCTTTCTAAACGATCATTTTTCACTCAAGGTTGTTCTTTTCAATATCGTGGATGACTCTCAAAATATAGTTCGAAAAATCATCATCATACCAAGTAGCCGAATCCTTGAACATTTCTCTCGCTAAAGAACATCCTGTAAAGAAATGATAAATGAAATCACTCCACGCCTTCCAGTCATTTTTGTCATTTTTATTTTTATAGATCTGTTTATGGTAAAAGTCAAAGATGATGTCAAAAAAGTTTATGTAATAATAAATGAAAGCTTCTTTCTTCCCTTTTTTTAAAGGGGTTTTCTCAATGTGTTTAGCAATAGGGTGGTCATCATAAATACTCCATAAATCAGGATCTTCTATATACATGTGGTCGATTTCCAACAAGAGTTTATTATGCTCCAGCCTTGCTGCATTACGGATAGTAATTCTGTTATACCGATAAGTAATGACAGCAACCATCCCTGAAATAAGTAAAGAGGTAATAGATAAAATCAATGTAATCGTACTTGTAGCCAAATTTCCATCTCCTTGAATTTTATTAATGACGCCCCTTTTCATAATAAACACTTTAATAAAAAACTATCTTCGAGAAGTGCCTGTTGGTATTTCGGCTAAGAAAGAAGTCCCGCTAAACCTCCTTAATCTAATTACTATCTCGGAATGGAATCTAAAGGAGACCTGTTCATTAAGAGATGCACTATATTCCATAATCCATTTAAAATAGCCAAGTAAATAATAAACCTTAGTTCCACTCAACTGTCATTATATCGTTCATGTTTCGAATAATGAAATGAAATCTATGAATTGAATCGTTTCATAATCCTGTGTATGATAAGTTTAGAAGAGGTGTAGCTTATGAATGGTTTTGAAAGACGAAAAGAGCGAAAAAAGCAAAATATCCTGAACGCCTCATTACAACTATTCTCTCAATACGGAGTGCAAAAGGTTAGCATTCAGGAAATAGCCCAAAAAGCCCAAGTTTCTCAAGTTACCATCTACAATTACTTTGGTGGTAAAGATGAACTCTTATTTGAAACGGTGAAAAGGTTCATTTATGAAAGACTAGAGCGTTTTCAAGGTATTGTTCATGATGAGGAAATGGATTTTAAAGATAAAATCACTTCTGTCATCAAAGATAAAAAGGAGAGCCTTCTACACTTGGACCCAGGCTTCCTGCAAACAGTCATGGCCGACCAGCCTGACCTTCGTAATCTAATTCAATCGTTTACAGAACAAGATGCCGTTCCTCTCCTTATAGAGTTGGTTGAACAAGGGAAGCAACAAGGTTATGTGCATCCTGATATCTCTTTCCGGTCAATAATGTTTTATATCGAAATGTTTTACCATGCCATGAGTTCCAAGCCCAACTTCTTTGAGGACTCTATTGCGGAGCTGAGTGAAGAGATTACGCACATGTTCTTCTATGGACTAATGGGAAATAAAGAAGAACGTCTTCATAAGAAAGAATGAAGAGGATCAGAGTCGCACACGGAAATTGGCCATTCACGCAATGCCCCTGCAGACAGGACTAACAGGGCGGAACATTAAATAGGAGGTTTTACATCCATTGATGTTCTGTTTCTCAAGTATGAACCTGAGCGAAGGAGCAGGAAAACCCGTTTCCCTGGGCTCTTAAGCCATTATTGTCTCTGATTAGAGTTTGAAAAAATTGCTCCTTCATTGAATATCAAAGGTTCAGCGCCATTTTCTGACGTACCAACGAATAACTTCATTCCACTTACTGCCAAAAAGCTTCTCCCTCCAATATAGATCAGCAGTCTGGGAGACGACGTTGTTCTTAGCAGGATAAGGGTGAATCACGCTTGAAATAGAGGGAAACTTTTTATTCAGAGCCTGAACAGTTCCTATCTCTTGCATCCATTCCCCAGCTCCATCACCAATAGCATGGGCACCCACTATTTTCCCTCGCCTTGTTGTAAGTACTTTGACCAGGCCTTCTTTCTTCCGCTCAGCCATAAAACGATCATTATCCTTTAACAGTGTTTTAAATGTCATCAAATACTCTCCATATTTTTTTCGGGCTTCTTTTTCAGTCAAGCCTAAATGGTAAATCTCTGGGTCTGTATAGACGATCCAAGGTATCTTTTTATAGGAAACTTTTCTTGCTAGACCTAGGACTGCATTAGATACAGCAATTTTCCCTTCCATACCCGCAACATGAGTAAAAGGCATCGATCCATTACAATCCCCGACCGCGTAAATATGTTTGCGGCTAGTCCTAAGGGATTCATCAACCTTAATGAATCCTTCATCATCTGTCTTCACCCCAATTTTATCTAATTCAAGATTTTCTATATTCGGTTTTCTTCCTGTCGCAACTAGAAGTTGATCCGTATGGATTTCGTTTTGGACGCCGTCTTTTGTATAAAGGATATGTATTCCTTTCCCATCACGACGAACACGTTCCGCCTTGGCGTTGGTTAAAATATGCAGTTGCTCTGATAATGAACGTTCTGCGATTTGAACAATTTCATCATCCTCCTTCGACAAAATATGTTCATTTCCCTCAATCATAGTAACATCCACACCCAGTCGACTCATCGCTTGTGATAACTCTACACCGATGACACCGCCACCAATAACTGCGAGCGATTCAGGTTTATTATGCAAGGCAAAAATGGACTCATTTGTTAAATAACCTACATTGTCCATCCCATCTATGTGCGGAACAAAGGGAGAAGAGCCTGTTGCAATAACGAAACGCTTAGCTGTAATCGTTTCAGCCCCCACACGAATCGTGTGTTCATCCTCAAAAACTGCCTCTGCTTCATATAGGTCAATCCCAAGGTTTATGAATCGGTCTTTAGAATCATGGTCCTGGACCTCTTGCACAGCTTCCTTGACTCGCGTCATAGCGCCTTCAAATAACGCGTTATACTCTACCTTCTTGATATCCATGTACTTTGAAGCTTCTTGGACTTCTTTTGCTGCTTGTATCAATGCTTTAGAAGGCATACATCCATAGTGGAGACAGTCTCCCCCAAGTTGTTTTTTTCTTTCTACAAGAGCGACCTTTGCACCGAAGCTTGCCGCTCCGGCTGCAACAGTCAGACCGCCTGACCCGCCCCCAATGACGACTAATTGATAATCGAATCCCAAGGTTAGTCCCCCTTCATTGATTCGTAATGTTCTGTAAATTCTTTCATCCGCTTTTTATTCACCCCAAAATCTGAGTAGCCTACCCTCGATGCGGACCGAAAATGAACTGTTCTTGTGTCCTCATCAAAATAAAACTCCACATCGTCCTTGAATTTTATCCATTTCGTTCGGACGATACAATGAAGGTAATTCTCTGACTCAGTTACTACTGTTGTACGCTCCATCTGATTAAGCACTTCTTTGACCAGTTGCTTTGTCGTTTCTAAATCCTTTGCAAAGTCTAAGGGGCTCATTTTTTTGTCCGTTTGATTTGTTTGAGTGCTAACACAATTGGGAGTTTGTGGACAACCTGACAGTCTTCCGTTTTTCACTCCTAGATATGATCGGTTCATCGTTTTATCCTCCTTTTCTACACATTACCTCTATATTCCCTTTAAATACAAGTACAAAGGCGTAAGTGACCTATACATGCACAACTCAGGGAAGATGAATTTTTTACTTCCCCTTTCCAGTCATTTGTTCTTAAGTAATGACTTTCATATTTCCCATGTACAACAAAAAAACACTCCTTATTCTTTGGAGTGTTTTCCACGTGGAGGATCTTCTTTTTTGTCAGGTGGGTTTCCTTTACCAGGATTACTTTTTTTATGTTTAGTTTTATCCCCATGCTTAGGTTCTTTTTCAGAGCCTTTATCCTTACTCTTCCCCTTTGAAGAACCTTTATTTGAAGGTTTTTTATGTTCATCTTTCTTTTTAGCTTTATCTTTCGTTTTAGCTTTATCTTTCGTTTTAGCTTTATCTTTCGTTTTATGATGCTCATTTTCAACGTCATCTTTTTTGGGACGATTATGCTCTTTCTTTTGTTGTTGGCCTTTCTCTTTCCCAGTGGTGTCTTTCTCTTTTTTCTTCTGTATACCTGGTGCCTTATCTTTTCCATGGGTAGATTCATGAACCTTTGCTGGTACATGGTATTTCAAATGATTATCTTCCTTCAGGCCTGGGGACGCTGGGACAGCTGGTTCTTTAATGGATATATCAGGTGATTCCTGTTCTTTTTCCGTTGAATCTTCTTTATAAAATGATTGAATGATTTCTTTATCCTCATCTTCTACGGTGACAGGTACCTCTGGTTCTTTCTTAGTGTCCGCATCTTCCCCAATTCGATCAGCTACCATTTGATTAACAGAAACTTTTTGTTCATGGGCTTGTTTCCGTAATTCGGCTGGGACTAAAAATGTAGCAATAGAAATATCCGTTGAGTTTTCATTCAAAAAGCTCTCAAACTCCCTAGTATAGTTTTGATTGAAATCATCTTTTAAATAGCTGATGCCAATCAAAACTTGATGACTTGCATTCACGAACCCTTCTTCTTCGCTAATCTCAATTAAATCGAACGTAACCTCAGAAGCATCTTTTCTCTTCCAATGTTTTAAAGAGGCTACTATTTCTTCTGCTTCCCTATTCTGTGGGATTATATCTATCACTTGCATTTTTTCATTGAGTTCAAGCTCCACACTAGGATTAATATCAATATTCATGTATGCATACGCCTGGTTGTTACCAATCCAGGAAAAAACAGGAAAGGTCATCATTAGAAATGCAATGGCAACTATAGCGACTTTAGTATGATTATTACGCAACCCTCGGGTCCAAAGATGCAGGACTTTATTCTCTTCAGCTGTTTTAAAATGAACTTCCATTCCTATTTCAGCTTGTTCCATTTTTTCAGCACGATGGAATTTCCCGTCACTCGTCATGACGACCATATATTCCTTCTGCTGTTCCATGACAATACCTTTTTTCACATACCCACCCCTTTCAGATAATCCTTAAGATATACGTAATCCCCGTTCAGGATGAGAACTAATGCAATGATGAATTTCCGGTTTCTTTCCAATGTTTTCTTACTAACATCAACGTGATCGATCAAATCCTTAATCGGTAAACGGCCTTTTTCAATTACTTGGTCGCGAAGAGTCTCATCTTTATAAACAAGTCTCGCCACCTCAACAGCCGATTCACGCGCATCCCGGTGTTTAGGGGAGGCTTCGATCAGTTCATCGAAAGAAAGCTTATATTTCTTTAGCTGGGCTTGGAATTCCATGATTTCTTCCTTCCGATGCCAAGCTTCGGTTTCCAGTTGGTACCGCTCCTTGGCAGCAGAGACTTCTAATGGATTTTCCATCTGCTCTTCATCATGGAAGTCTTCATCAAGCGAATTGACCTGCACACGTTTTTGTTCATTTCGGATGTGATCAATCACTTTCCGTTTGATGACAAGCCTTGCAAACGAAAGAAACGAGCTCCCTTTGTCACAGGAATAAGATTGGATCGCTTCATTGAAAGCTAATAAGCCGATACTGAATTCATCATCTTTTATAGGGTCAATATATCTTTTACATACTTCAGAAACACTTTTGGCGATGAAAGGTTGATACTGTTTAAGCATTTCGTTTCTTGCTTCCTCATCTCCTTGCTTGGCTGAAGCTACTTGCTCATCCAAGGAGATGTCAGCTTTTTGAAAAAGACGTTTGATCAACCTTTATCACCTCCAGCCTATTATTGTCTTCGTTAATGGCATATTTTTTTTGGGTGTCTTTTTAAGAATTATTTCATTTATGTTACAAGATTGTATCAACCAATATTTCTGAAGTAATTAACTTTTGGGTCAGGTAAAAAGGTATTGCACGTAACCATGACCATTTTACTGAACATAACCTTGTGGGTCTACGACATCGGGGTTACATTTTATTAAGTAATCATTTCAAAAAATAAGCACTAAGACCCTTCCGTCCTCAACATATTTCCACAGGTTTCGTCAGACACCCCTGAATAAGCATAAATACCTACCAAGGGAGTTATATGGAAAATAGAATAAAAAGGAGAGGAGTATGAAAATCATACTCCTCTCTCTTTGAGTGGAAATTTTATTAATCGGAGCTTTCGAGATTCTTCTGCTGGTAGTAATAATCGATGGGAACAGCGAGCCCTACGCGGCCTTCCGTGTCATCATGCATCGTTGCAAAGACGACACCGATAACCTCTCCCTCATCATTTATAACCGGGCTACCTGAATTTCCTCGATAGATCGGCGCATCTAACATCATTACAGGTTGCTCCCAATCAGATAATTGTTTATATCCAATAACATTTCCCTGGTTTGCAATCCCTGTAAAACGTAAAGGGTTACCAATGAAATAAACATGATCCCCTTTCTCAAATGCCGTCTGATCGGATAGATTTAAATGGGGTAGATCCTTTCCATCTACATCAAGAATCGCCAAGTCGACATTCGGATAGGATGCAACGACTTCCGCGTTGAAAAGTCCATCTTCCGGAAAGCCGACAGAGATTCGTTTTTCTCCTTCAATGACATGGTGGTTGGTTAATATCTGTCCATCTTCCGTAAAGGCAAAACCCGTCCCTTTACTTGCTCCTGCTTCAACAACCACTACTGATTGCTTATAGGTGCTAACCTGCTCATCTGTAGAGAGTTTTGCGGAAGTCATTAGGAAGTCGATGGCCGGGATTGAGAATGTATTCGGTAGAACAGCAACAATGTTTGTTACCATCATAATGGCAATTAGCCAAAACAACCACTTTGGGAAAGGACGCTTAGTCTTCTCTTCCTCCTCCTCTACCTTTTGCCGCGCATATGCTTTTCGCTTTTCTTCTTGTACTAGTTCATACAGTTCTTCCTCATCAATTTCTTCATACAGATCATCATCTATTATATCGTTTTTTTCGTTGTTGCGATCATTCATGGAACCTGCCTCCATTACGAGCAGTTTAGGAACCTTATACGGCTTTGATACTTGCCGCCCCTTGTTGCATCTGATACATGCGATAATACTCTCCCTTTTGATCTATCAGCTTTTGGTGCGTCCCTTGTTCCATTATTGTACCATGATTCAATACAAAAATTTGATCAGCTTTCTGAATGGTAGATAGACGATGGGCTATAACCAAGGTCGTTCTCCCTTCTTTTAATACGTCAAGTGCTTCCTGGATGAGTTCCTCTGTTTCTGTATCGATATTGGCTGTTGCTTCATCAAGTATTAAAACTGCAGGGTCAAAAGCCAGTGCTCTCGCAAAGGAAATAAGCTGTCTTTCTCCCATAGATAAAGAGTCCCCTTTTTCCTTGACTGGTTCCTCATATTTCTTCGGCAACTTTTCAATAAAACGATCTGCCCCCACAGCTTTTAATGCGTTTATCGCCATTTCCCGGGAAATATTTTCATCATTCATGGTTACATTCGACAAAATAGTTCCTGTAAACATGAATGGACCTTGCAATACGATTCCCATATGACTACGTAACTGCTGCCTTGACCATTCTTTTGTGGACGTTTCATTTATAAAAATTTTGCCCTTCTGCGGGTCGTAAAAACGGAACAGCAGATTCATAATTGAACTCTTGCCTGAACCCGTATGGCCCACAAATGCTGCTGTTTCTCCTGCTTTCACTTCAAAAGTAATATCTTTCAAAATGTCATTTCCTTCTTCATAAGCAAAACTGACATGATCGAATTTTATATTCCCTTCATACCGATCTATTTGAGTATCCTCCATGTGTTCTTCTTGTTCATCTAGTATTTCAAAAACCCGACTGGATGCAACCCGAGCCTCCTCTAGTTGTGGAAGTTGATTAACAAGATCTGTAACAGGCTGAAAGAGTCTGTTTAAATAATCGACAAACGCATACAAAACACCGACTGTTACGATGCTTCCCGGTCCTATTGAGCCTGCACCGAAATACCAAATAAAAGCAACAAAGGCTATATTTCTTAACACATTGACCAGGTTAAAAGAAGTTAAAGCACTTAGTCGAACGAGCTTCTTTTGATAAGTGAAGTGCTTGTCATTCAATTTCTCAAAGCCTGCTGAAGTTTCCTTTTGTTGACGGAACGCCTGGATAATCGACATTCCCTGAATAGCTTCATTTATATTGCCATTCAAATCACTCACGGCTGTTCTTACGACTTTGTTATATTTACCAGCAAATTTCTTATAAAGACTCATCCAAATCAGGATGATAGGGACCAACCCTAAACTCATTAAAGCAAGCTTTACGTCTAGAAGAAATAAAGCTATATAAATACCGGTCATATAAAAGAAGCTTGTAACGAACGTCGCTAATACTTTTACATAAAGTTCCCGGATCGCTTCTGTATCATTGGTAACTCGAGCGACCACTTTGCCTGCTGGCTGATTGACGAAAAATTGGATAGGTAACTTTTGTAGATGTGCGAAAAGGTCATCTCTCATTTTCCTAATGATTCTATTTGAAGACTGTTGCAATAAAAATGTATGAGCGAACTGGAAACCAGCTGCAATAAGCAAAAGGAATACATAGAGAGTTAACAACCGATATATACCAGTTACCTCAGGTCTGAAAAAATGATATAAGTGAGGAATGGTCATCTGATCTGCTACAACACTATATGTTTTTTCAGGAGTTTCTAAGATCAGAGCCCCCTCTTCCAGCTTCCGTGACCCTGTAAGGGGGATTTCTTCATCAATAAAATAGTAACTGCGTTCTATTTGCAAAATGGTTGCAGTAGAAACGATTTCATCGGTTTCTTCTATCCTGTCTGACCGTTTGTATAGTTTACCCTCATAGGAAACTGTTTGATCATCATTGTTCTCTTGCACTTGGTACCATTGGTTTTCGATTCCGATAATGTGCTGATCAATCAACCTTTTAGCAATGAATGGTCCGGTCAATTCAAGAGCAACTGCGATTACTAAGCAAACAAGTCCTATAAAAATTTGTTTACGAAATATCCATGCATACTGAAACAGCTTCTGTTCCGTTGATGTTTTCATCGTCCCAACTCCCCACTTTCTAGTTGCTGACGTTGATACTGTTGTTGATACCATCCACCACTATGAACTAGTTCATCATGCGTCCCCTCTTCCATAATCTTGCCATCCTCCAGCACGAGAATATGGTCAGCATGAGTAACCGCGGAAAGACGGTGTGCGGTGATGAACGTCGTCTTCCCTCTTCTTTCTTTTCTTAAGTGTTTAAGAATTTGCGCTTCCGTCCTCCCATCTACCGCAGACATTGCATCATCTAATAGCAAAATCTCGGGATTCATAATAAATGCACGAGCGATGGAAACTCTCTGCTTTTGTCCCCCGGAAAGGGAAACACCGCTTTCCCCAACCATAGTATCCAATCCTTTCGGCAGGTTCTTGATATCTTCCGTGAAATGAGCAAGCTCTAATACTCGGAAAATTTCTTCATCGGTTGCCCCTGGTTTACCGAACTGAATGTTTTCTCTTACAGTCTTAGAGAAAAGGACCTGTGTTTGAGGAACATATCCAATCCACGACCTAGTCTGGTCCAGATGGAGTTGTTCCAAAGGTATTCCATTGATTTCAATACTCCCTTTATGCTTCGGATATTCCCGGAGTAATTGACGAAAAATAGTTGTCTTACCAGCTCCTGTTTTCCCGACAATCCCAATGGTCTGCCCCCGCACCACTTTCAATCGAAGTTCTGACAAGCTACATGTTTCAGATCCGGGATATTGAAAGGTCACATTATCAAAAACAATCATATCTGGTTTAGTAAGGCTCTGCGGTGCAGACGGGCTCTTTATATCAGGGGCATAATCTAAAGTATTGTTAACCCTGTCTAAAGAGGCGTTCCCCCTCTGTAGAACATTGATCAATTCGCCTACAGCAAACATCGGCCAAATCAACATCCCAAGGTAAACATTGAACGAAACCATTTCTCCCAGTGTAATGCTATTTTGGAACACAAGATTCGCTCCATAACCTATTCCGATGGTATAAGATAGACCAACTAATATTTTTATCGTAGGTTCAAATAAAGCGTCAATTTTAGCTACTTGAATATTTTTATCATAAACGTCTTCTGTCATTTTTCGGAATAACTTCTCATCATTCTTTTCTTGAACGAATGCTCGTATAACTCGTACCCCCCGAACAGATTCCAACACTTGGTTGTTCATCTCACCAAAAACTTCCTGGGCTTCTGTGAAACGTTCGTGGATGACTTTACCATACCGATTCATGACGATAGCCATAATTGGTAACGGAATGAGAGCGGCGATCGTCAATGGCCAACTGATCGAATAGCCCATGACAACGATAATGAGCATCATGAAAACCGTCGAGTCTACAAGGGTCAGGATGCCGAACCCAGCCGTCATCGTCAAAGCTTTCAAATCATTTGTCGCTCTAGCCATTAAATCACCCGTACGGTTTTTTCCGAAAAAAGTAGGGGTCATGCGTAAAAAGTGGTTCATGAGACGAGATCTCATCGTCTTTTCCATCATCATTGCGCCACTGAATAAAGTGTAATCCCACAAATAAGAAATGGAATAACTTGCAATAATAATCCCGACGTAAATCAATAAAAGTTCTGTAAGCCTATCGACCGTCAATGTATTGAATTGAATCTCATCAATTGCCATCCCTACAAGTTTTGGAGGAATCAAATCAATCATACTGACGATTATCAAGGCGATAATTGCAAAAGAATACCGCTTCCAGTATTTTTTAAAAAACCAACGAAGTTTAAATAAAACACTAAACATCACCGACCACCCTCTCCTCTATTTCTCTTTGCTAACCACTTTCTTTCCAATCATCGTCCCACGTTTTGCTCTTCACCAATTTCATCATCCTAATTTCCTCCTTTATTAATTTTCCTTCGGATTTGCTTACTCCGGTAGTTTCAAACCTCTCTCCCTCCATTAACAAACCCATTTATAAAAAACGGAGCTAAAGTCCGATTCTCATCATAATAAGAATAACCCCCCCCGCAGAATTCCTCGCGCCCGGGTTATAACAGAGACTCGCCAGAATGTTTACCCAAACAAAAAAAGCATACGTCCTTTGACGTATACTTTCATACATAAAAAAAGGCACGTAGATACGTGACCTCTTTTGTCCCTATTCTGTTATCCCTATTTTCAGACAGACAAAAGGCTCCAAGTCACGACCGTATGAAATTGTCCTTATCCTGCACCCATTGTTTTTTCATCGTCGTGACCTCCTTTGATTCAATGATTATATATTATATAGTTTTCTGAAATTTTAATCAACTACTTTTTTCCATATATCTCAAATTACATTCTGCCCTTCCAAAATAACTAAAGCTAATATAAGCACAATGATAATGACAAAAACTATAGCAAGAGGGCGGGATACATTAGCCCGTTTCACCGCTTCCCATCGTACTGGTCGGATCCCGCTTATAGAAAATATGGTAACTGCCGCGAGCAGGATTGACATGATATTGACTGTCACCAACAAGAAAGCCCCATATGCTGCCCCCATCGATCCATCTCCAATTGACATGCCCATTGCAACGGAGGGCGGTAATAAGGCAACAGCTACCATAACTCCTACTAAATTTCCTGATAAGCGATTCAAGAAAGCAAGAGCACCTGCAGCACCGGAAGCTACTCCGAGAGGAATATCGATGAGTGTTACCTTCGTACGATCTAAATATTGATCATTAGTCATTCCCAACTCTGTGAAATAACCGAAAGCGATGGATATGACAAGGACAATAGCAACGCCATAAAAGGAAGTACATACAGATTTCCCTAACAATTTATAATCTCCTAGTATGGCAGAAAAAGCAATTGCGATCACCGGCCCAATCATCGGTGCAATGACCATCGCTCCAATTACGACAGCCTCACTGTCTTTAATAATACCTACTGTAGCGACAATCGCTGATAATAAAATGAGTAAGGAATAATTCAATGTAATCACACTGTTTTTTTCTACAGCATTTATTAGTTCATGGCGGCTTGCTCTTAACAGCTTAGCCTTTTCTTCATCCTTCTCCTCCTGTTTTTCTTCCGCTTTCGTCTCTTCATGGATGGTGTTTTTAGCAAGGTAGGTTTGCACAGGAATGAGCAGTGTTTCAAACCCCTCTACGACATTTGATACTTCTTCTAAATAATTCAATATTTCTTCAACTTCACTTGTGTTTACAAGAATACGAACGAGCATTCTCTCTTCTGATTCATTGGAAACCCAATAAGATTGATAATCGCATTGTTTTAGTTTTCCATCGATCGATTCAAAGTGCTTGTCAGGAATGTACACCTCAATCAATTGCAGAGTCAAACCCATTCCCTCCTTCCTACAAAATTCACATCCTCCAACTGCTCTCATAATGTCCCCACTTTTCCACATACTAATTCCATCTAAGTCTGTGAGAGGAGGGAACCTTATGGTGACTCGATTTCCTATGAGCGCTGAAGAGTTTATGAACATCGTGAAGGAGGAGTTGAATGACAGTCCAGACTTGATTCAAAAAGTTTTTCAGATTAAAGGGCAGTCCATTATTGTCCAATACATTGCCTATCAAATAAAAAAAGACCGCTTAGAACGAGACTTATTGGAAGTGATCACAAGTTCCAATAACCGTTGGACTAATGAGGATTTAATCAATAAAATCCCCATTTCTTCCACTGTTCAGGAAGAAAAAATGGACAAAATCATTCAACAAATGATTCATGGAAGTGTCAGTATTTATATTGAGGGTGAAAAAAATGTTGTTTTATTTGCCTTACAAAACCAAAATCACCGAAGCCTGAATAGAGCAGAAACCGAATCACTGGTTTTCGGGCCACAAGTATCTTTCACCGAATCGTTGATCACTAACTTGAACGTTGTGCGCTGGCGCCTGGATACCGAAGATCTTGTCGTTGAGAAATTGATCGTTGGAGAACGGATTCAATCGGAAGTCAGAATTGTCTATTTGAAATCTTTAGCGAACAATGAAAATGTGGAGACAATGAGACAGCGTATAAAAGATTTGAAGGTTGCTGAAGTGGAAGATACGAGTGTACTTGGACAGTTGATCGAAGATTCTTCTAGTACTGTATTTCCTCAACTGATCTTTACAGAATTACCGGATCGTTTCTGTACGTCTATTTCCAGAGGACGAATTGGTGTCATGGTGGATAAAAGTCCGACGATGCTAATCGGACCGATGAACTTATTCAGTTTTTTCGAATCAACAGAAGACTTGTATATGCGCTGGAATATGGGGACTTTCATACGTTCTCTGCGTTTTATTGCTATGGCGCTGTCCATTATCCTGACGCCTATGTATGTGGCTGCCTTGACCTTTCATTATGAAATTATTCCAAGTACTTTACTCGTCTCTTTAGGACAATCGAGGGCTACTGTACCATTTCCCCCCGTACTAGAGGCACTTTTGTTAGAAATGTTAATTGAGTTATTAAGAGAAGCCGGCGCACGCCTCCCGACAAAAGTGGGACAAACGATGGGTATTGTTGGAGGGATCGTCCTTGGGCAAGCAGCAGTAGAAGCGGGGTTTACGAGTAACATCCTTATCATCATCATCGCACTCAGCGCTCTATCTTCCTTTACGGCTCCAAGTTATCTAATGGGAACGGCCATTCGTCTCATCCGCTTTCCTATGATCCTCTTAGCTGGGGCATGGGGAATTATCGGCATAGTCTTCGCTCTGTCTTTTCTTGTCATTCATTTACTCAAACAAAAATCTCTCGGCCGCCCTTACTTATCTCCCATCTATCCTTTTCAATGGAACGATTTTAATGACTCTTTTTTTCGCGTTCCTTTCCCAAAAAATACGGGTAGGTCAAAGTACCTTATGACTAAGGATCAGGATCGGTATAGTAAGGCAAAAGCAAGTGAACGGAAAGACGTGGATCCAACGTGAAAACAAATATTCGTTTGAATCCAGATAAGAGTGTCCAAGCATTCTATCTCTTTTTCATCATCCACACCTCTCAAATCGGTGCAGGACTGATGGGGGTCCCGAGAATCTTGGCCTTAGAAGCAGGTGTCGATGCCTGGATCTCCGTTTTAATTGCCGGCGTGTATCTCCATTTTATAGCTTATGTGATGCTCTCTATACTCAAGTCTTATGACAATGCTGACATCCTTGGAATCCAATGTGACTTATTCGGCAAATGGGTAGGAAAAACTCTCGGTCTTGTGTACGTACTTTACATTTTCCAACTATTGTTGACCGTTTTAAAAAATTACATTGAGGTTGTTCAAGTATTTGTTTTTCCCGAAATGCCCATATGGTTAATGGCACTCTTTTTAATCTCCTTAATGGTTTATAGTATCGTAGGTGGTTTTCGAGTCGTTGTAGGGACGAGTGTAATTTTTTTCTTTTTGACGATTTGGCTCGCTTTCACAATATATAAACCGATTACTTATATGGACCTAGAACACTTTCTGCCTGTTATGCAAACCTCTCCATGGGATGTACTTAAGGGAGCACAACAAGTGACTTTTTCTGTTTTAGGATTGGAAATCTTATTATTTGTGTATCCATATATTCAAAATAAAAAAGAAGCCGCACTACCCGTCCATTTAGGGGTCTTTTTCACCACCTTTCTGATTATGCTTGTCACCGTAGTGTCCATCGGGTATTTCAGCCCCGACCAACTCAAGCAAACGGTATGGGCAACCTTATCTCTCTTCAAAATCATCAGTTTCTCTGTCCTGGAACGATTTGACTTCATTGCAGTCGCTCTTTGGATGATGGTCATCATCCCTAACCTCGTTCTATTCGGTTGGATGATCGTCCATTCACTGAAGCGTTTGTTCAACTTTTCAGAGAAACCAAGTTTATATACATTAGCTGTGTTGTTATTTATTATCTCTGTGATAATCGAAGAAAGAATTGGTCTCAATGAGTTAACGAACTGGACAGGGAGAATCGGGTTTTGGATTGTATTTATCTATCCACTGTTCATATATATGGTGATCATTTTGAAAAAACTTTTGAAAAAGGGGCAAACCTCATGAAAAAGTGGACGATCCTCATAATTATCATCACTTTTCTTTCTGGTTGCATCCCAAAATCTTATATTGAAACGTTAGGAATTATTACAGCTGTCGGGTACGATTTGACAGAAGAAGACCGTATACGAGGAACACTTGTTATGTTCCAATTCGATCCAGCTGCCTCTGGCACATCCCAGGTTGTTACTGGTGAAGCAGATACATCTAAAGGAATTCGGTTTTCCACAGGCCGATTAACGAGTCACGAACTAGTGTCTGGACAAGTCCGTTTAGAGATCTTTGAAAATAAACTGGCTGAGAGAGGCATGATGAAATATATGGATACATTGCAGAGAGATGCAAAAGTCTCAGACATGGGTTACTTAGCCACAAGCGAAGTTCCTACAGAAGAGTTGCTGAAGTCTGAGAATGATGAAGATCGACCTAACACAGGAAGCTACATTCAAAAATTAATCGAAAAAAGTATTAAAAACGAGTCGATTCCAAACGCCGTATTATCTACATTTATTCACGACTATTATGATGAAGGGCGAGATCCTACCCTCCCATCTCTTACCCTTGACGAAGATAAAGCGGTTATAAACGGTATCAGCTTGTTCCAGAATGATCGACTGGTGAATACAATTTCACAAGAAAGAATGTTTTTCGTCATGTTGATGATGCATGAGTTTAAACATGGGCAATTTCAACTCCAACTACCAAACGATGCTCTAACCATGTATCACAAAAAAGAGAGTATGGAATCACCTGGAAAAGGGCCATTACATGTTTCCCTCCATGAGATTAAGACAAAGAGAAAAATCACGCCAACTAAGGGGACTCCAACAAAACAAACATTGAAACTCGAAATGGAAGGACGGTTACTTGAAATCACTCAAGATACTGATTTAAAAAATAATAAGGCGATTGAAGCTTTAGAGAAAGAAATAGAAAAAAAGGTAGAGAATCAATTAGAAGAAACCTTACAAGTCTTAAAAGATAATCAAGTAGACCCTGTTGGTTTTGGCGCAAAGTATAATGCTTTTAACCGTTCAAATAGAGTCACAAATGAAAACTGGCGTGAGCAGATACCTGATCTTCAAGTAGAATTCCAAGTGAACTTCAAGCTTTTACGTTATGGTATAACGGAATAAACAAGCACTGGCTACGGGCCAGTGCTTTTATTACATATTATAATCGAATTCATCTGGCTATTCCCGGTCCATTCTCAAATTCAAATCTCATAATAACGACCTTGATCGGACTCTCCCAATAAAAAGTCCTCCGGTTGTCGACCGATCAAATACAATCGATGGAGCGGTCTAGTCATAGCAACATATAACATTTTAGTATCCAGTTCACTGTTTTGATATGGGTGGGAATCATTATATAAAAAGACCACATCGAACTCTAAACCTTTGGCAAGGTAGGCAGGCAGGATCATCCGCTCCCCCATGCTTCCCTGTTCTTCTTCCAACGTAGCAAATCCAAGTTTCAGAGACGAAAGTTCTTCAGCAACTTGAAGAGCATCGTGTTTCGACTTCGTAACAATAGCAAAACTCTTCATTCCATTACAAAACAATTCTTCGATTATCTTGTATATAGTCTGTGGCCAATTATTATTTTTCCGAATGAATGCTGGTAAATCCCCATGACGGACGACCGGTTCAGCTTTCGGCAGCTTTTCTGTCATTCGATCAAGTAATGCATTCGCCAAATTCATAATCTTGATTGTCGTACGATAGGTTTTTTGTAAAGTGAGGTAATTAGCTGAAGGGAATATTTCATCCTGAAGCCTCTCCCAACTCTTCAACCCTCGATAATGATAAATACCCTGGGCTAAGTCTCCAACAATAGTGAACAAATCCGTGTGGAACGCTTTTCTCAAACTATATATTTCCATAAAACTATAATCCTGGGCTTCATCAATGACTACTTTTTTTGCGCGATCATCCGGATGGATTCCTGATATAAATGTCTTTAAATATAGAAGCCCAGCTAAATCTTCCGCATGCAGTTGACCTTTCTGATGAATTTTCCTCGTTACTTCTTTCACCTTCGACCACGCTTCGTTATTTTCCAATGAAGGCAACGAATTCTCATAGAAAAGATTTTGGTATAAAGATAAAAGATCCGCTATCGGGTAGTTCTTCATATACTTGGATACGGCAGTTCGTGCTGCCTTTTTGACTTCCTCCAATCTTTCTTCTTTTCTTGTGATGAGGAAGCTGACCCGTATTTTACGCTTTTCTGGATCCCTTATGCCGTACAACGCTTCGTCCAGGGCCTTATCATATTGATAAGTCATTTTTTCTAAGATTTGTTTCTTTTTCCTCTTCAATTCGCTTTGCAATACAGCTTTAATCTTCTGGACACGGACAGCATACGGAAAATAGCTGTACTCCTCATAAAACAGCCGGTTGATTCTCTTGGCACTCTTAATACGAAAACCACTCAAAGTGAAGTCTTCTTGCACTTTATATGTTTTTTTTAGTTGTTGAAGATATTGATCGAGTACTCGTTTGAAATTTTTGGATCCTTTGAACTGGGCAATGGATAAATAATCTTCTGCTTCTTTACCTTCTAGCTTTTTCATCAAAACTTCTTGTTGAGTGATGACAGGTAAACGGATTGCTGTCACTTCCTGGACAAACTCATTGTATGTCGTCTGCCTCGCACGTTCTACACCAAGTTCTGGTAACACTTCAGATATGTATTGGATAAACAATTGGTTCGGGGCAAGGATCAACATCTCTTCAGGCCGAAAGATGTCTTTCATCGTGTACAGAAAGTAGGAAATACGGTGAAGAGCTATCGTCGTCTTCCCACTCCCTGCGGCCCCTTGAACAATAATAGGTTTTTTCAAGTCAGCACGGATGATTTGGTTTTGTTCTTCTTGAATGGTCGATACAATTTCCGTCAACCGACTTTCAGCATTTTGAGAAAGCGAATCTTGAAGTAACTCATCTTTCGTTGTAAGGTCTATGTCACGAAAATTGTAAAGTTCTCCTTTTTCTATTTGATACTGACGCTTTAACGAAACCTCCCCCTCATATCGTTCTCCAAGTGATTCATAACTCACCTCACCAAGACGACCTTCATAATAAACATTCGCTAACGGAGAGCGCCAATCTAATATAATCGGTAACTGAGTTTTGCGGTCAAACAATGATGTTTTTCCGATATAAAAAATTTCACGTTCTGGTTTTTCTTTCCGATGAAAATCAATGCGGGCAAAATAGGGTTTGTTACGCAGGTGTTTGAGGCTTTCTAACTGTTCTCGAGACATTTTCATAAAATTGGCATGGGATAACATTTCTTGATAGCGTAAGCTACTATCTTTAAAGCTGAGGTTTTCAAGGGTATCTTCCTGTCTTTTCTTCAGCACTTCCTGTCCGGTTTCCTGTGATGCGATGAGTCGGTCCATATACGCCTTTGTAAAAGCTAACCGATCTTTCTCTAATTCAAATTCTTTTGAATCCGTCATAGGCCATTCTCCCTTCGAAGTTTTGGAATGACTTTAACATACATTTGTTCAATCTTTGTACCAAACAAACAATATACCACAACCGTTTTGGAAGCGCAATCATTCCATACTCAGACAAATCCTTCTGTCTTAGTTACCAGTCCTTTTATGGAAAAATAATACCCCAGCACCCTGTGCTCCCTCCATACATAAGGGAAAGAACCGAATTGATATTTTTTTGTTAAAACGAGGATTGAATTAAAAACCCCCAGGAAGTATTACAATCCAATTAGTAGGAGTTAATAAACATAGGTACAATGAAATAGCGACACTCCTCATGAAAAGAAATGCCGCTGAAACCTTTAAGATCTCCGCTTGTTTTCCACATATTTTGGAAGTTTGATTTCAAATAAGAAATAGGAAAGAGCACGTAAAAGAACAGGGTATAAAGCTAATAAACCAATTACATCCCCAATCCCACCTAGTAAGTCGGTGGTCAACAATACGACCGCCAACACAACCATCAGTGCCACGGTAATAAGTCCAACTCTTCCATTGACCGGTGACCATGACCCTGCAATCGTTCGTGTATCTTGTTCCACCAACTCAAAACAACGATAATGAAAAGGACGAATTCTGAACCAGTTCGAAGCCGTAACCAGCTCATCGCGATCCTGTATTTCTTTGTAACAATAGCGACAAATGTTTTTGTTCACGAAACCTACTCCTGATAGAGATATTTTTTCATTAGCAAGCATTCATTGCCCTTTTCATTATAACGCAAAATATCCATCACTCTAAGCATTAAAATAATTCCTCGCCCACTTTCCTCTAAATCTTCCACACTAGGAAACCATTGTTTCACATCACTCGATAATGGAAAAGGTTTCCATTCAAATCCTTCTCCCTGATCGTAGATTCTTACGATTAATCGTGTATTTAAAAAGTGGACTTTCAAAAGAATCGGGTAGTCACTTTTTTCATTGTGCCCGTGCTTCCAAGCGTTCCATACAGCTTCTGAGATGGCAGCATCTACGAGAAGTTGATCATTCCCGAAGTATTTGGCCAAGTATGGATAATATTGCTTACGGATGTTTCTCAATTCTCTTGGGTGCTTGATGTGGGCTGCTAAAGGTGTCTTCATCATTCAACCTCTCCTCTTTTGAGTGGATGAAATATATTCATCGTTCTGTTGGAATGGTTTGTTTCATTCTTCCATTCCCTATATTGAGCTATTTTAAAAGGGAAGCATTGTTTTTTTGTTAAATAATAAAAAGGTCATCCAAAAAGCAACCTCCCCACACCCTTCCACCACAAAAGCTCCCTATTCTGTAAGACTCAGTTTCAAGACATCCGGGAAAGTACGAATGGGGGATGGGAAGCTACTCGCTTTCCGCGGGGAAGACGGCAAGCCTCCTCGGGCTGTGCGCCCTGTGGGGTCTTGCCAGTCTATCCTTTCCCGCAGGAGTCTCGCAGCTTCCCATCCCCCATTACCTTAATGAGTATCTCGAAACTTCTGGATAGACAGGATAGGGAGCTATTGATGGAAAGGCTCTACAACAGGTATTTTCGTATGCAACGGTGGATACCATGCAGAATGATTTCGAGTCACATTATACGGCTGAGGGGCGGAGGGAAACGGTGAGACTCCTGTGGGATCTGCGGGACAGGTGAGACCCCGCAGAGCTTTAGCTCGAGGAGGCTCACCGCCCGCCCCACGGAAAGCGAACCTTTTCCCGTAGCCCCTAACCTCCCACTAAAGTCTCGAAACCGAGTCTTCCGGAATACTGCCATTTTGTTTAATAGTGCTTACACGTTATTTATCTCGTTCATGACTCTGAATGATATCTATTACTTTTTCTTTCGTCCGTTCGCTCTGATAAGTTTCCATGTGTTTTAAGATGGAAGCTTTCTCACTCATCAACTTACGAAGGTCATTCAAAAACCTTTCATCTGTCAGTTCTTCTTCTTCTAACTTGATTGCATATCCTTGTTTCACGAAGGAATCGGCATTCAGGATTTGGTCTCCTCTGCTTGCCTTTCTTGATAAAGGTATAAGGAGCATGGGTTTCTTGAGAGCTAAAAATTCAAAGATTGCATTAGATCCTGCCCTTGAGACAATATAATCGCTCATAGCAAATAAATCTTTCAATTCATCATTCACATATTCAAATTGAGCATATCCTTGCCTGTTTATAGTTGTGTCCCTATTATTGTGACCGCAAATATGAACAATCTGGACTTCTTTCAAAAGCTCATCCAGGTTATCACGAATGGTATCGTTAATTTTCTTAGATCCTGTACTTCCACCCATTACCATAACAACCGGTTTTTGTTTATGAAAGCTGCATAAAGCCAACCCTTTCGAACGTGTTCCCTCAAACAGCTCTTCGCGCACCACAGCTCCGATATACTCCCCCTTGCCCTCTGGTAAATGCTTCGTCGTCTCAGGGAATGTGGAAAGGATTTTTTTTGCAAAAGGAAAAGATAATTTATTTGCAAGACCTGGTGTATAGTCCGATTCATGAATGATCGTCGGCACGTTTCTCAATTTCGCTGCCATGACAACAGGAACGGAAACGAAGCCTCCTTTTGAAAAAATGACTTGAGGCTTTCGTTTTTGGATAATACGTAAAGACTGTGCCAGCCCTTTTAAAACTTTAAATGGGTCTTTGAAGTTTTCTTTCGACATATACCTTCTTAATTTCCCTGTGGATATCCCATGATAGGTCACCCCTTGCAATGATTCGATCAATTGTTTCTCTATGCCATCATACGATCCGATATAGTCGACTTCGTATCCTTGTTTTTGAAATTCAGGAATTAGGGCAAGATTGACGATCACGTGTCCTGCTGTCCCTCCACCTGTGAATAAAATCCGTTTCTGACTCATCTTCAATCAACGTCCTTTCCGAGGGTTTCTGTGTAGATTTCTAAATGTTGTATGCTATAATCCTCGTATTCCTCTAAAGAGAATTGTACCAGAAAAGGAAGATCCTTATGTATGAAACTAAAACATTACTTGAAAAAACTAAGTTGTTCGTTGTGATAATGCTTCCTATTTTAATAACACAAATAGGAATGTATGCAATGAACTTTTTCGATACGATTATGTCGGGAAAGTCTGGGCCTGATGAGCTGGCAGGTGTTGCCATCGGGTCAAACATCTGGCTTCCTGTATTTACAGGATTAAATGGGATTTTAATGGCTATCTCCCCTATAGTTGCCCAATTGAAAGGAGCAAAAAAAGACGACGAGATTTCCTATTCCGTTAAACAAGGGATATTCTTAGCAATATCTTTAGCTGTGATTATCGGAGGTGTCGGCTACCTGCTTCTAGGTCCCATCCTTTCCCTATTAGATATCACACCAGAGGTTTCTCATGTCGCAAAATATTATTTAATCACTTTAGGAATCGGGATTGTCCCTCTTTTCATATTCAACATTTTGCGATCTTTCGTCGATGCACTTGGTCAAACAAAATTATCCATGGTTGTAATCTTAATGACGTTACCAATCAATATATTATTTAACTATATGTTCATTTTTGGCCGGTGGGGCGCCCCTGAACTTGGTGGGATCGGGGCAGGTCTTGCTTCGGCATTGACCTATTGGGTCTCCCTAATCATCATTATCATTGTCGTTTATAAACTACGTCCATTAAGAAATTATAAAATATTTCATTCATGGATGAGCCCCGATTTGAAGGAATGGTGGGCTCAATTGAAAATTGGCATCCCTATCGGATTTGCCATTTTCTTTGAAACAAGCATTTTTGCTGCCGTCACATTTTTCATGACAGCTTATGATACAAATACGATTGCTGCGCACCAGGCAGCGATAAACTTTGCTTCTTTCCTTTATATGGTACCCTTAAGCATTGCCTTCACCCTGACGATTGCCGTTGGATTTGAAATTGGAGGCAAAAGGTATAAAGAAGCGAAAACATATTCTTATCTGGGAATCACGCTTGCCGTCACGATGAGTATTGGCGCTGGTCTAATTTTATTTATTTTTGATGATGCGATTGCAAGGTTGTACAGTACAGACGAACAAGTGATTGAGTTAACAAAGAACTTCATTATCTATGCGATTTTCTTTCAACTTTCTGATGGGTTCGGTGCCCCTCTTCAAGGAATCCTCCGCGGTTATAAAGATGTAAATATTACTTTTGTTATGGCATTTGTTTCTTATTGGGGGATTGGCTTACCCAGCGGTTATCTGCTAGCTAACTTCACGGACCTTGGACCTTATGGGTATTGGTTGAGTTTAACGATCGGATTGACAGCCGGAGCCATAACCCTGTTTTTCCGTATGTTCTATCTACAGAAAAAGAACATCGGTACAATATAAAAAGGGTCCGTCATTCCTTTACACCCCTTCCACAAAAGCCCCGGATTGGGGAAGACTCAATTTCGAGACATCTAGTGTAGTACGAATAAGAGCTTCAGCTTTTTTATCTTTATCAAGCTTGTTGTAGTAGAACATCTACAAATAAATAAAAAAGTCTGAATGGAAGAGACCCTCCATTCAGACTTTTCGTCTTTTTACAGGAATAACCCTGCAATTGTAGCAGAAAGCATAGAGCCTAGTGTAGCACCAATAAGAAGTTTCATACCGAAACCAGATACTCGTCCACCTTTTTCAGCATCAATTCCTTGAACTGTACCTGCAATGATTCCGATAGATGAGAAGTTCGCGAAGCTTGTAAGGAAGACTGTTACAATACCTGTCGTTTTCTCAGATACACCATCAAGCATGTTAGAGAATTCAAGCATGGCAACGAATTCGTTCGTTACAATTTTCGTACCCATAATTGCACCTGCATCAATTACTTCAGCAGCTGGAATCCCCATTAGCAAACCGATAGGCGCAATGATGTAACCTAGAAGCTGTTGTAGAGTGAATCCGTTGAAAATGGCTCCGAAAACAGCGTTTACAAGCTCTAGAGAAGCAATAAAGGCAATAAGCATGGATGCAACAATCAAAGCAATTTTACCACCATCAAGGGCTCCGTTTCCCATGGCTTCAAAAAAGCTTTTCGCATTCGACACATCTTGAATATCGACCTTATCTTCCTCTTTAGAAACTTTAACCGGTGCAATCATAGATGCAACAATTAATGCACTAAACATGTTTAACGGTAATGCCACAAGGATATATTGACTTGGGAGCATCCCCAGGTAAGCCCCTACGATAGAAGCAGATACTGAACCCATTGCAGACGCACTAACAATATATAAACGGTTATCATTCAAATTGTGGAACTGTGATTTGATAGCAATCAAAGCTTCCGATTGTCCAAAAAAGATACTGTTTACAGCGTTGAATGATTCAACTTTAGGTAGTCCTGTAATCTTAGATAGACCCCATCCGAGATATTTGATAATAAATGGCAATATTTTCAAATACGTCAGAACCGATAGAATCGTTGCGAAGAAAATGATAATCAATAGAACATTGAAAAAGAACACACCGCCTTCTCCAACTTCTACTCCACCTAATACGAAATCAACCCCGATGGTCCCGAATTCAATAAGCTTTTCGAAAGCCCATGATATTCCATTAATGATAATACGACCTATTTCTGTATTGAACATAAACCATGTAATGAATAGTTGAACAAGCAACATGACGCCAATGCCTTTAAAATTGATGTTCTTGCGATCGTTGGACATTAAATAAGCGATCCCAAGAATGACGGCAACGGCTAAAATTCCTAAAAGAATGCTCACGATTTATTCTCCCCCTAAAGATTTGTTAAAAAAGAAATAATGAAAATGCTTACATAAAGTAATGCCACTTTGGATTTTATCAGGTTGTCAGACGTCATGCAAGGTTTATTTGCATATATTAATAAAACATACCAGGACATCTTCCTCAAATATACTTTACCCTTCAAAGGTAATCCCAATCATTATAAGAAAACATTCCTATATTTCTTTTCTTTAAGTAAGCGGAAAGTCTCCTATGACCACTTTACTAAATAATCAATACGAAGAAACGGCCGCTTGACCTGTGCAAGCGGCCGTTCTTTTATTGAGTGATAAACATCTGTGTCCAGTAAACGCCATAGCTACCGCCTTCAGCATAGCCTACACCAATCTGGTTTAAATTAGGATCAAGAATATTTTTTCTATGACCGGGGCTGTTCATCCAACCGTCCACCACTTCTTCTGGTGTTCGCTGTCCTGCTGCGATATTTTCGGCTGCTCTTCTATATGAGACATTAAAATCTCTCATCATGTCAAAAGGCGAGCCATATGTTGGAGATTGATGGGAAAAATAATTATTATTAGCCATATCTCGAGACTTATACCGTGCAACACGTGAAAGCTGCCAATTCGCCTTTAAAGCTGGCAGTCCGTTTTTCGCTCTTTCTTGATTGGTCAAATCTATAACTTGTCTCTCTACCGACTTGATATCAGATTTTAGTGGAATCGTCACTTTGTCACCCGGATAGATTAAGTCAGGGTTACTGAATTGTCCATTAGCATTAATTATTTCGCTTAGTCCAATTTTATATCTTTTAGAAATCTTCCATAACGTATCCCCGCTTTTAACTGTGTACGTATCTGTTGCCGCATGGGAAAGTTGGGGAGCTTGCACAAACAATATTCCAGCAACCACAAGACTCCCTAACCACATCCATATTTTCATACTGTTTCCCTCCTTTTATTTGTCGGAAGTAGTTTGGCTCTAAGTTCTGTAAATTATGTATAAAAAAGGAATAGTACAGACAATAAAATGCCCCCACCGATGGTCAGTCGGTAGGGGCTATACCATAGGGGAGGTATAATTAATTTATTAATGAAAGGAGCGAGCCACTTCAACCAACTGTTGTTGTGTCACTCTCTGTTCATTTGTGTTGTCAGACGCCACACTGGCGCGATAGGTCATAACATACGTAATTCCGTCTTTTTCCCATTGCAATTTCTTCGAAAAACGGTTGTCTTCATATGTGCCTTGAAGATTAGCCTCAATCTTTATTTTTTCAGGTTCAACCCACGAAGTACCTGCTCCCCCGGAAGTGATTTGTATGGTAAATAAATCATTCTCCCTGGAATAAAAATTTAAATCCAACATTTCGCTCTGCTCTACTTGATAAATATCAGACACCATACTAACCATAGGAAGGGGAATAAAACCAGGAACATCAGTATCAAACTTCACTTTCTCAACAACTGAAGAAACCTTCTCTTCATCATAGGAGTAAAACCCAGTAGTTACAGCATGAGGAGTCGGACTGCAGCCACATAAAAACATTAAAAATAACATACAAATGAAAAACTTTTTCCACACATCTCTTTCCCCGCAATACCTTTCTATGTTTCTAATATACAGACGAGATGGTTTCCCAAAAGGTTTCACCATTCTATAATTTTTCCCTCATAATTCCTCCTCTTTTTCTGTTGACTTGAGTATTTTTAACTCTCAAGCACGTTAATCTATCCCGATTTCTTTTTCCTCTCTGAGGAGACACATATCCATGTTATCTCAGAAAAAATAAGTAACCATGATCAATTGATAGATATCGTATATACAATAAAACCCTACGGTATTAGGGACCGTAGGGTATATCACTTACATTTTATTAATGACCTGGGAAGAATACCAGTTGCAATATGAATATCACTGCGAACATATAGAGCATCCAGTGTACTTCTTTTCCTTTTCCCATCACAAGCTTCAAGAGTGGATAAGTGATGAAACCAAAAGAAATGCCTGTGGCAATACTTGAGGTCAATGGCATCGAAAGGATAATAATGAAGGCTGGAAATGCATCATCAAACGATTCCCACTTCACTTTTGCTAATCCTCCCATCATAAAACACCCCACAATAATAAGCACAGGGGAAGTAATAGCTGGAAGCCCTGACACAGCCCCCACTACAGGAGCAAAAAACATCGATAAGATGAATAATATAGCGACGACCGTAGTCGTTAGACCGGTTCGACCTCCTGCAGCTACACCAGAGGACGATTCAATATAAGCGGAGGAAGGACTTGTCCCGAACATCGCTCCTACAGTTGTAGCTGAGGCATCAGCCATCAAAGCTGCTCTTGCTCTAGGAAGACTACCATCTTTTCTTATAAATCCTGCTTGTTCGGCTACACCGATCATCGTCCCTGTCGTATCAAAAATCGTTACAAGAAGGAAAGCAAAAATAACAGTATAAAGACCATTACTGAATACAGCTCCAATGTCCATGTCCCAGAAGACTGGAGACGGTGGCATATCCATAATACCTTCCATTTGTAATTGCCCAGTGAAAAAGCCGATAATAGCTGTGATAAACATCCCGATAAACAAACCACCCGTAATGTTCCGTGCAATCAGAATCAAAGTAACAAAGAGACCAAAAACTGTTAATAAAGGACCAGGAGCTGTCAGATCTCCAAGCGTCACGAGTGTAGAGTCACTCGCAACGATAATTCCAGACATCCTCAAACCAAGAAAGGCGATAAATAATCCAATTCCTGAAGTGATTCCATATTTTAAGGAGGCAGGGATGGCGGTGATTAACGTTTTTCGTAAACTAGTTAAACTTAAAATGACAAATAAAATACCTGAAATAAATACAGTTCCTAAGATTACGGAATAACTAACATCCTGTTGAACAACCTCTGTGACAAAATAAGCATTCAACCCCATACCAGGAGCAATCGCGATCGGATAATTAGCAGCAAACGCCATAATCAACGTACCAACAATTGCTGCAATGATTGTGGCCATGAACACTTGATCAAATGGTACACCAGCATTAGAAAGAATTGCTGGGTTGACGACTACAATATACACCATCGTCAAAAATGTGGTGATTCCTGCCAGGATTTCCGTTTTAACATCTGTATGGTTTTGATTCAGTCGAAAAATTTTGCTTAACATTGCTGACACCAAACTTTCAATTATAATTACAACGTTTATTATAGTACTCTTTTTACGAACAAAAATCAACAATAAATAATTAACGTTCGTATTATGTGCGTGATTTTCTCTCTTTTACATATAAATATGTTTTTTCTTCCATTATAGCTTCTGTTTAGCTTAAACTTGAAAAAACCTGGTCAATAATAAAACCAGCAGAGATTATTAATTCTCTGCTGGTTTCTTCACCTTATTCAATGTACGATACCAATCAAGCACTTGATTGGTATCATCCTCTTCTAAGTAGTAACAATGAGCCACTGCTCCTCCTGATCCGGATTTCAGTGTCATGCGTACACTCGAGAGGGATGCCCTTCTCTGGAAGAAACTTTGTGTTCCGGAAGCTGCCTGTATTCTGTATTTCTTCATCACATATGTTTGTTTAATGATTGTCCTTGAACGTAAAGTCAGTTGATGATCGTTAATTTTCCATCCAGCATCATGATAAGCTAACCATCCCAGAACTAGCAGGAAAAGCCCTGCAATAATCGATAACATCCCGTATGGAAAAAAGAAAATGCTAAGTGGTATTGCAGCTAAAAATCCGAACCATGCATGACGAATTAAATAACGGTAAAGAGATCGTTTTGGAGGTTGTTTAAAATCGCTTCCAATTTGATAATCGGAAAGAATTTTTTGGATCACCCCTTCGATTTCTCTCTTTTTAATCATAGGTAACAATTTTAATTGGTGTTCATCACCTTTCAATACAGAGCCCCCTGCACTGATTAGTGTGACAGAAGCATAACCCAATGGTTGACGAATCAAATTCTCATCAATTCTTATCCCTTGAATGCGGTTCAAAGGTATCGTCATCTGCTTTTTTTCTAACCAACCTCTTGTTATGATAAGGTCATCAGCATCAAGATACACAGAAAAATAAGCATATCTGAAAATCGTCATGATAATGGAAATGCCATAAGCGATCAACAAAATAAGAAATACACTAAAAGCGACAACAAGAAATCCAATTTGAATCCAATCTAACACTTCTCTATAAATACTGCCAAGCGGGATAAGATCCATGAACTGGGAGAAGAAAACAGCGACTCCTGAAATAACCACCCCTGCTCCCCCTGATGTTACGGCCATCCAAACTATGTCCTTCATAGTCATACCGTAAACCTTTTCACGAGTTGGAGGGGTTATTTCCTCTTCATCTTCAACAACTTCCTGTCCTTCCTCGTTCGTCTTATGTTTCTCTTGAAAAATCAATGTTTCCAACTCATCAGCTTCTTTACGGTGGATAGCTGTTAGCTCAGCTTCAGCCCCCTGGGTACCCGTTGACCCTGCAGTTTCCACAGATACTTTCACCAAGTTCAATGGACGATGGAAAATACCCTCAGAAAAATCTAGACTTTGAATCCGATCGATAGGTATATACCTTTTCTTTCTGAAGATCAATCCATGCTCGATACGTAATTCTCCCTCTTCCATTCGGTAAGTAAAACGGAGCCAACGGATAATTCCAGAACCTAACACGAGAATGAGAACACCTGCCCATATAAGTAAAGGGATTAATTCGACGTCCCCACTGAGAATATTACCATTAAGTACAAAGACGATAATGAGAGGCAAAGCGGCATCTTTTAGCGTTTTAACGAAATTGATGACAGCAGATATCGGGTGTAACCTACGTGGCTCAAACATCATCTTCCGCCACCCTTGCTAAAGAAGAAATCGATTGCCTTAAACGCTCCGCTTCATTTTCATCCAATGCAGGAATCTTATGTATTGTCGCTGCTGTCGAAATGCTAATCGTTGATAAACGAAATTTTCTCAATAAAGGTCCTTGTTCTGTATCTACATGCTGTACCCGAACCATTGGAACAAGCGTCCTCGTAACGATAAAAATTCCATATTGCAAATCAATGTCTTGTTCACTGACCTCATATCGCCAACGTTTCCACCTTAAAGTCGGAATCAGCCAGATTGTAACAATCAATTCAATAAGTATTATTCCTAAGGCAATCAGTAAAAGCCACCACGGCCAATTCCATAAAAATACAGCGACCGTCAATCCAATCGTCAATAGTACAACAATCATCACTTGAATAACTCCATAGATTCTCCACAAAGTTAACGCTCGTTTGGAGATCTGTTGGGCTGGTTGATTCTCCATAATTCCACCTCCTGTTCTTGCATACGGATGAAGCTCAAGGTTTGTTTCATTTCTTGCCTATATAAAACTTTCTGCCTTCTTTTTTCCTTCTATAACATTCCACAAACGCTCCCTATTCTTGAAGACTCAGTTTCGAGACTTTTGCATACAGGGACGGTGTCAGGGAAAACGGCTCGCTTTCCGTGGGCATGTGGTGAGCTTCCTCAGACTTCGTCTTCCGGGATCTCACCTATCATGTGCATCCCACAGGAGTCTCCCCGTTTTCCCTGACACCATATGATAGAATGATACTCGAAACCCACTTCAAGTAAGGGGGGAAGGATGTAGATGGGAATGCTGTAAGATTGGGCCTGAACTGCTATTCTCCATCTACTCATGACTGGGTTTGTTAGGCGATTTAGAGCAATTCTTACGGCAATGGGAGGTGGGGGATGAGGAGACTCCTGCGGTAAAGGATAGACTGGCGAGACCCCACAGGTCATGAAGTGACCGAGGAGACTTGCCGTCTTCCCCGCGGAAAGCGACTTATCCCCCACCGACCTTTATTCACATCAAAAGCCTCGAAATCGAACCTTCAAGAATACTGCCATATAGAGGAATAGGAACAAAGTGTAAAGAAATGAGCCGGACATGGCGGCCCGGCTCTTGTGATCACTTCTTTCCTTGAGAAAGTTCTTTCGACCTATCCGTACAAGCAGTCATCCCTTGAATAATCGCATTTCGAAACCCTACCTCTTCAAGCTTCGTCACACCTGAGATTGTCGTACCTCCAGGTGTACACACCGCGTCTTTCAATTCTCCAGGATGTTTTCCTGTTTCTTTTACCATTTTGGCAGCTCCTTCGACAGCTTGAGAAACAATTTTATATGCTTTTTCACGAGGAAACCCCTGTTGCACCGCGGTATCAGCCATCGCTTCTATCAGCATATAAATAAACGCAGGAGAAGAACCACTCACGGACGGAACGGCGTCCATCAACTTCTCTTCTACAACCTCTGCTTCTCCAAAACTTTCGAACACTTCCATCACTTCTGCTAGTTCTTGATTTGCAACGAAGTCATTCGGACAAAGGACGCTCATTCCAGCCCCGACAAGGGATGGAGTGTTTGGCATGGAACGAATGACTTTCACATTTCTTCCAAAGGCTTCTTTCATAGCATCCAACGTAATTCCAGCCGCTATTGTAACAACAACAGTATCATCCCGCACTTCATCTTTGATTTCCTGGATGACCCCCTGGTATACATATGGCTTGATGGCTAGAAATAGCAAGTCACTTTCCCTGGCCAAGCGTTTATTATCATTGGAAATTTGAATCCCATATTCATCTGTCACAAAATCTATCGTTTCATCAGATAATGCGGTAGCAGCGATATCCTCTGCTTTAACAAGGCCAGCATCAATCATGCCTTGAATCATAGCTCTTCCCATTTGGCCACAGCCAATGAAACCAATACGTTTATTCACCGTACATCCCTCCTTGGTGTCTCTTATTGTATAGGAAGATTGTCGAAGGCACAATTCATTATTGTCGTTCTCGCAGATCTCTAGTTAATATTGCATGTTTTTTCTAGAAAAGGTTTACAAACGCCGATGCATTGCCTATAATAATAACTGTATTCTTCATATCATAAAGAAACGCCCAAAATATCATAGCTGCTACGAGAAAAGCCGAGCTGCCTTAAGCTCGGCTTTTTTCGTGTTCAACTTCCTCTTCCTTAATCGCTTCTAACAGCTTCTTCACTTCCTTCTTATTTTTCCTTGCAACGAGGATATATAATGTATCTCCTGCTTTGATTTCTGTTTGTCCGTAAGGCGTGATTACATCACCATCTCTAATAATCGCATTAATCAAAGCCCGGTCAGGGAGTTCCATATTTTCAAGCGTTTGTCCTACTACTACATTTTTTTCTGTTACATCAAACTCAATCATTTCTACATTCGCTTTACCAATAGAAATGAGTTCTAGAGAATGAATCGGATTACCGAGCTTATCTGAAACAAGTCGGAATCGTTCTGCTACCCAAGTAATCGATGATCCTTGCACAAGTGCAGAAGTCAACACAGTAAAGAAGACGACATTAAAGATCAGTTGACTATTTTCAATTCCTGCAAGCATCGGAAAGATGGCGAGTACAATCGGTACCGCTCCTCGCAAACCAGCCCAGGACAGAAACAGCTTCTCTTTCCATTCGAATGAGAACCCCGCCAAACTTATTATGATGGCGACCGGTCTCGCTATAAATATAAGCACAATTGCAATCAGGAGACCATCCAACATGATCGACCAGGTAAATACTTCTTGTGGAGAAACAAACAACCCAAGAATAATAAACATTAAAATTTGCGCCATCCAGCCGAAACCTTCATGAAAACGCAAGATGGAATAGCGGTAAGCAAGTTCAGCGTTTCCTATGAATACAGCCGTCACATAAACAGCTAACAATCCACTAGCTTGTAAAAGAGAACTGGAACTGTAGGAAAGAAACGCAAACCCTAAAGCATAGAGTGGATAGAGACCACTCGAGTCTAAATTGATACGGTTCAAGGAAAGGCTCGCTAAGTATCCAATGACTGCTCCTACAGCAAATCCAGCTCCCATCTGCCAGAAGAATGATCCAACCATCCCCCACACATTCATTTGATCGAGTGTGAGGAGCTGAATGAACGTAATTGTCAAAAACACGGCCATCGGATCATTCGTACCAGATTCCGCTTCTAGGGTGGCTTCTAGTTTCCCACGGACATTTTTACCTTTCAATACAGCGAAAACGGCTGCCGCATCAGTGGAACCGACAATCGAACCAACTAAAAATGCTTCAATCCAACCAATATGTAAAATAAATTTAGCAGCGACGGCTACGAGAAGTGTTGTCAAGACCACTCCAACTGTAGCAAGTGTGATCGAAGGGGCAACCACTGGACGAATATCTTTCCACTTAGTTAACATTCCGCCTTCAAACAGTATTATAATTAAAGCGATGACACCAACAAGCTGCGCAATTTCCGGGTTGTCGAAGTAAATAAACCCTAATCCATCATTTCCGACCAGCATGCCTACTGCAATAAATAAAACAAGGGATGGGACCCCTAATCTTGATGAAAATTTTGTAACGATGATACTAACAATGAGCAATAAAGCCATCAGCATGATAAACTGATTGGACTCTAATATTTCTTGAATCATAGAATGGACTCCTTTTACCTTCTTGATCCTATTATTATAACAAGGGAAAGGGATAGTTTTGTATTCAAATTACTTGTCCATTCTTAAAGACCACAAAAAAAGCCAAGCAACAAGATGTCACTTGGCTCTGGTAACATCAGCTTAGCATCTCTTCCACCTGTTCACTAAAGAACTGTTTCATTGCATGGAACACATCCGCTTTTCTTCGTAAAATATAGTAGCGAAATTTCGGATGTTCAATGGATTTATAAGCTTGCATCAAACTGGAAGAACGATTATATTGATTAACCTCTCCGTAACCGAACATTTGTGACACTTCAATGAGTTGTTCAATTAATCCGAGGCATCTTTTGTTATCAGATGTTAAATTATCGCCATCTGAGAAATGGAATGGGTAGATGTTGTAACGTTCCGGTGAATACTTCGTTTCAATCAATTCCAAAGCCTTCCTGTAAGCGGATGAGCAAATGGTACCCCCACTTTCCCCTTTAGAAAAGAAATCATCCTCACTTACCACTTTCGCTTGGGTATGGTGGGCTACGAATTCAATTTCCACTGTTTCATAATTTCTATTTAAGAATCTTGTCATCCAAAAGAAGAAACTTCTTGCCATATATTTTTCCCATTGGCCCATGGACCCACTCGTATCCATCATGGCTATGACAACGGCCTTCGACTCAGGTTTCGTCTTTTCGTTCCACGTTTTAAAGCGGATGTCTTCTGGATAGATAGGAGCAAAAGAAGCTTCTCCTCCTAATGCATTCCTTTTATAGGCTTCCAGCATCGTTCGTTTTTTGTCGATGTTACCTGTCAAACCAGTTTTTCTAATATCACTAAATTCAATATCTGTGTGGATAATATTATCCTTTTCCTTTTCATCTAAATTCGGTAACGTCAATTCTTTGAACAAAGCTTCCTCCAACTCTGCTAAAGAAATTTCTGCTTCATAATAATCTTCGCCTGCTTGATCGCCAGCACCATCTCCATCGCCTGGCTTCCCTTTAGAGGGTTGCGGCGCTTGCGCAACTACGTCACCGACCTCACTGTCTCCTTCTCCTTGTCCTGCATGTTTATTCTTCTCATGATTATAACGGATTTTATATTCATCAAGTGAACGTATAGGAATCTTAACGACACGCTTTCCATTCGACATCACAATATTTTCTTCGGTAATGAGGTCAGGCAATTGTTTACTCATTGCGTCTTTCACTTTTTCTTGATGTCGCCGCTGATCGTCGTAGCCTTTCCGATGGAGGGACCAGTCGTCTTCGGCGATTACAAAACTCATCTCTTCATCCATGTAATTCCCTCCTAATCGAGTATTACTCTATCGTATGCAGGTCCAATGAAATGGATGAAAGATATTGAGATATGTATGGATTATTTGTGTATTTCGCCTAGCTTTGTCTACCTTTTCACAAATTAATTAATAGTAAATGTAACCCCCATGACACTCCCTTATCTTTAACTTTCAGCTTCGATACACCGTGGTGACGGGAGGGGAAGACACTAGTCAAGGTCCGTTGCCGAAACACCTTAACTCACACAATATCCAGATAGTATGTAATCAGGATAAGTAACATAAAAAACCCCTCTTCCACTCATTTTAGTGGAAGAAGGGCTTCGGAATTAACCTTCGAGCAATAAATCGTATGGATCCTCAATCATCTCTTTGATTCTGCGTAAAAATTGCACCGCTTCTTTTCCATCGACAATCCGGTGATCATAAGAAAGAGCTATATACATCATCGGGCGCGCCTGGATAGAATCATCCGGCATTACTTTCGGGCGTTTTTCGATATTATGAAGCCCCAGGATACCGACTTGTGGGGAATTTAGAATCGGTGTAGAAAGCATGGATCCGAAAATCCCACCATTAGTAATAGTGAAGGAACCACCTTGAAGGTCATCTAACTGTAGCTCTTTATTTCGGGCTTTTGTCGCCAAATCAGCAATCCCTTTTTCAATACCCGCAAAGTCCAAACGGTCTGCATCACGCACAACCGGCACCACTAGCCCCTCATCCGTGGAAACAGCCATCCCGATATCATAAAATTTCTTCTGAATGATTTCGTTACCTTGGATTTCTGCGTTGATTAATGGGAATTCTTTCAGTGCACCAACGGCTGCTTTTGTGAAAAAGGACATAAAACCAAGTTTGATATCATGTTTTTTCTGGAAGGATTCTTTACGCTCACTACGAAGCTTCATAACATTTGTCATATCTACTTCGTTGAATGTCGTCAACATAGCTGATTCTTGCTGTGCTTCCACAAGACGCTTCGCAATCGTCTGACGACGGCGTGACATTTTGATACGCTCGACTGGCTTATCAAATTCTGTCTTTTTAGGCTCTTCCTTTTTCTTCTCTTGTTTCTTCGATTTGTCATCAGAAGAAGAAGATTTTGAAGAGGGTTTTGATTGTTCTTTCTGATTACCTTTTGCAGCTGCATCAACATCTTCCGGACGGATACGACCAAGTGGATCGCGTGCGGAAATTTCACTCAAATCAATTCCGAGTTCCCGCGCCCGCTTACGTGCTGCAGGTGTCGCCACCACATCTTTAGTATCTTTTTTAGAAGGTTCTTGTGACTGAGCATCGGAAGAATCTTGTTTTTGTTCTGGTTTAGATTCTTCTTTTTCTTTATTAGAATCATCTTCTTTTGACTCTTCCTCGCCTGAAGTGTCGTCCCCATCAGAGCCAGATGCTTCCCCGTTTTCATCGACTTTAGCGATTACGTCACCTACTTCTACGTCATCCCCTTCGTCTTTCAATAGTTCAGCAATGATACCACTAGCATCAGCATTCACTTCTACGTTTACTTTGTCCGTCTCAAGTTCAAGAATGGGATCGCCTTTCTCGACTTGATCTCCCTTATTGACCAGCCACTCTGCGATTGTACCTTCTGTAATGGATTCAGCTAATTCAGGAACCTTAATTTCCTTCATTTGTTTCTCCTCCTTTAGACATCTGTAGCGCTTCATGAATGATTCGATTCTGCTCTGTTTTATGAATGTTTGGTTCTCCGACAGAAGGGGATGCACGATGCGGACGGCCTACATAGCGGTGGATCTGACCTTCTTTCAACAGCTTGTGCAAAATTCCTTCTACGAAATACCAGCTTCCCATGTTTTGTGGTTCTTCCTGTACCCAGACTAACTCTTCTAAATTAGGGTAAGTTTCTAATATTTCAGCTAATTGTTTTTCTGGGAATGGATAGATTTGTTCAATCCTGACAGCATCAATGGACTCGAAAGACTTGTCCGAACCATCAATGGTATCTTCAATGTCCACCATAATTTTACCGCTTCCCAAAAGCAAGGATTTCACTTTTTCTTTGTCCTTGTCTTCCGAAAGGATCGGTTGCTTCATAACCGGCTGGAAACGTCCTTCACTGAACTGCTCACCAGGAACAGCTACTCGTTGATTTCGTAGTAGACTCTTAGGTGTCATTAAGACGAGCGGGCGAGCTTCCTCTTGATTACTGATAGCTGCTTGTCTTCTCAATAAATGGAAGTACTGTGCGGAAGAAGTCACATTTGCAACCGTCCAGTTATTTTCTGCTGCCAATTGCAAAAATCTTTCTAGACGGGCACTGGAGTGCTCTGGTCCTTGCCCTTCATATCCGTGAGGCAACAAGAACACCATGTTTGATTTTTCTCCCCATTTTGCACGCCCAGCAGAAACGAATTGGTCGAAAATGACTTGACCAGCATTGGCGAAATCGCCGAATTGAGCCTCCCAAATGACTAGGCCTTCCGGAGCTTGGACACTGTATCCATATTCAAACCCGATTACTCCAGCCTCTGATAATGGACTGTTATGGATATCGAATGAAGCATCGGCTTGTTCTAATCCATGTAACGGACAGTAGGTCTCTCCTGTTTCTACATCATGAAGAACTAGATGACGGTGAGCAAAGGTTCCACGTTCTGTGTCTTGCCCAGTAATACGGATTGGTTTTCCATCTTCAAGAATGGAAGCAAAAGCCAGAGCCTCAGCTGTTGCCCAATCGACCTTTTGCCCCTCTTCCAGCATTTTACCGCGACGCTGAAGAATCTTCTCAAGCTTCTTAAAACCATTAAATCCTTCCGGTCGCTTCAACATGCCTTCATTCAAACCTCTGAGACGGTCTAACTCGATCGCTGTATCGATTTCATCCAAATCCCGTTCGACTCCACTAGGGCGATCTTTGACATCCGGTGATGCAGATGTATGCTCGTTCATGTTCGTATAGATGTCTTTAAGTTTCTTTTCAATTTCTTCTTTTATGTCCTCAAGAGCTCCTTCTCCAACTATAGAAGTCTGCTGTAGTTGTTTCTCAAAAACAGCTGCCACTGTCAGATGCTCATCGATTTCTTTATATAATTTTGGTTGTGTAGCTCTCGGTTCATCCATTTCGTTGTGACCGAAACGACGATAACCCACTAAATCAACCAGAAAGTCTTTATGGAATTTCTGACGGTATTCATATGCTAGAGACATAGCAGAAAGACATGCAATCGGATCATCTGCATTCACATGTAATACGGGAATCTCAAAGCCTTTAGCAAGATCGCTAGCATATCTTGTTGAACGACCATCTTTACGATTCGTCGTGAATCCGACCAGGTTATTGGCAATGATGTGCACTGTTCCACCTGTTCGATAACCAGGCAGGTCACTCATATTAAGCGTTTCAGCTACCACACCTTCCCCAATAAAAGCTGCATCCCCGTGAATCAAAAGCCCGAAAGCTTCATCTTCATCCATTTTTGCATAACCCGGCTCTGTACGATCATCCTGGGCTGCACGGGTGAAACCTTCCACTACTGGATTTACATATTCCAAGTGAGATGGGTTGTGACTCAGTGTCACGCGAGTAGCTTTTTGTTCTCCATTTTCAATTTCCCTTCTAGCTCCAAAGTGATATTTCACATCACCAGTCCAGCCATAATTAATGCCCATTGAGCCTTCGGAAGGTACAAGTTCCTTATCAGGTGAATGATGGAACTCTGAAAAAATACGATCATATGGTTTACCCAGAATATGGGCCAGTACGTTCAAACGCCCACGGTGGGCCATGCCCATCATGATATGTTTAATTCTGTCTCCTGATGCTGCCTGAATAATATGATCAAGCATCGGCACCATGACATCCAGGCCTTCTATTGAAAACCGCTTCTGTGCTACGAAAGTCTTTGCCAAGAAGTTCTCAAAGCCTTCCACTTCCGCTAGGCGATAAAGCAATTGTTTCTTTTCTTGATCAGTCAGAGACACTTGATAAGATCCTGTGTCCACTTTTTCTTGCAACCATTTCCTTTCATCTTCGTTGTTGACATGACCAAATTCAAAAGAAATGGTACCTGCATACCTTTCTTTTAATGTTTCGACTACTTGCAAGGCATTATCCAGTTTCACAGGAGCATCTGGCCACACCCATTCAGCTGGAATCCCTTTCAAATCACTTTCTTTTAGTCCGTAAGTTTCTAAGTCAAGCAAATTGGTCGTAGGTCGCTCTTCGCTTCCAACAGCATAAATATTCGCTTGTAGGTGACCATGACGACGAATAGCCTCAACAAGTTTCAACGCTGAGGTGATTTTAGCAATGTCTCCTTCGGAAGGTGCAGCTTGGCCATTCGATTGTTCGGCCGATCCGCTTCCCATCCAATCAGGAGCCCCGTGCTCATCGAATATTTCCTTCAGTGAAGGATCGACAGCACTAGGATCGTTTTCATATTGTTCAAATTGTTCTTCAATGTACCCCATGTTGGGGCCATGGAAATTTTCCCAAAAGTTTTGAGTGGAGCCTTGTTTAGACACGTAGAATACCCCCAAGTAGTTGTTGGCTAATGTTACCTCGAAAACGTTTCCAAGTCCATGTACTATTATAGAATTGAAACGCTTCCGTATTCAACAAATTTCGCTTTTTTTTTCAATGAAGTACCAAATTCATTATAACAAGAAAGACGCACCATTGGGTACGTCTTTTTCACTTTTTACCACTAAAGTGATATTTCTTTGTTATTCATCATCCTCTAAAGCACGGTAAGCCATCTCATAAAGTTTCATTTGACTATTGATCGGTTGGGGTTTTCCGTGCGCTTGACATATTCATATGACCCGTCATTTTTTTGTTCTCCCGCTTTGACGCTGCCGGGAATAAAAGCTCTACACGCTTGACCATGTTTCTTGTCATCAATTCAGCAGAAGACAAAAAGACGCGATCATCTCCGTTATGGTGGAAATAATAAATTCTGCTGTGCTCCAGGAAGCGACCGACAATACTAATCACACCAATATTATCACTGAATCCTTGGATACCCGGACGAAGGCAACAGATTCCCCTTGCAATCAAGTCAACTTGCACGCCTGCTTGAGAAGCTTCGTAAAAATTCATAATAATATTTTTATCCGTAAGGGAATTCATCTTTGCAACGATGCAGCCATTTCCATGTTGTTTTTGAAAACGAATCTCATTATTTATATAACGGATAAAGTCATTCCTTATATCAATCGAGGCCATTGAAAGGTGATGAAACACCACAACAACAAAACCGCCCTCTTAATTAAGAAGGCGGTTTATCGTGGCTCTTTACCTATTCAATAGGCTTCCCACATATTTAAGTAATTCAT
The DNA here is from genome assembly GCF_900114165.1 of Halobacillus dabanensis. Taxonomy (GTDB): domain Bacteria; phylum Bacillota; class Bacilli; order Bacillales; family Halobacillaceae; genus Halobacillus; species Halobacillus dabanensis. The sequence continues at coordinate 24,554 of NZ_FOSB01000003.1, read as the reverse complement.
TGGCAGAACTAGAATTATAGCCATGTTCATCAATAAGGGTAGCAACCACTTCATTGATTTTTTTCAATTGTTGTTCATCAGGTGTTTTCGTTGAGGTTGTGATTTTCACGACGTCTTTAAGGTCTGCGAAAAGTTTCTTCTGAATTGCTTCTCGCAATCGCTCGTGAGATTGATAATCGAACTTCTTACCTTTACGGGCATAAGCAGAAATTCTAATTAAAATTTCTTCCCGGAAAGCTTTTTTCGCGTTCTCAGAAACACCGATTTGTTCTTCTATGGAACGCATGAGACGTTCATCAGGGTTCAATTCTTCTCCAGTTAATGGATCTCTTAGTTTCGCTTTATTACAATAAGCTTCAACGTTATCTAAATAGTTATCCATCAGTGTGACAGCAGACTCTTCATAGGAATAAACGAAGGCCTTCTGCACTTCTTTCTTAGCTATTTCATCGTACTCTTTTCTCGCTAAAGAAATAAAATCAAGATAGCGATCTTTATCTTCACTGGAAATGGACGCATGGCTTCCTAGGCCGTCCTTAAGGGAACGTAACACATCAAGAGCATTGATAGATGTTAATTCTTTTTTGATGATGGTTGAGGAGATACGATTGATCACATAGCGGGGATCGATGCCACTCATCCCTTCATCTGAATGCTCTTTCTTCAACTCCTCCACATCGACATCACTGAAACCTTCTAAAATTTCACCATCATACAGACGCATTTTCTTAAGTACATCGACAGACGCTTTCTTCGAATCTTTCAAACGTGTCAAAATAGTAAACATTGCCGCAACCCTAAGTGTATGTGGTGCAATATGCACATCACGAATATCACTCTCACGGATCATTTTTTCATAGATTCGCTCTTCCTGACTAACCTTCAAGTTATAAGGAACAGGCATGACAATCATACGCGAGTGCAAAGCCTCATTTTTCTTGTTGGCAATGAAAGAACGATACTCCGCTTCGTTCGTATGAGCGATTATCAGTTCGTCTGCTGATATGAGAGCGAATCGACCTGCCTTGAAGTTCCCTTCCTGCGTCAAACTGAGCAAGTGCCAGAGAAACTTCTCATCACATTTCAGCATTTCCTGAAACTCCATGATCCCACGGTTCGCTTTATTCAATTCCCCATCAAAACGATAGGCACGCGGATCAGATTCCGAACCATATTGAGCAATCGTCGAGAAATCAATAGAACCTGTTAAATCAGCTATATCTTGGGATTTCGGGTCTGACGGACTGAAGGTACCAATGCCTGTACGCTTATCCTCTGAGAAAAATACCCGTTCAACCAAAACATCTTCAATCCTGCCACCATACTCTGTTTCCACCCTCATCGTATTCAATGGGGAAAGACTACCTTCAATACGGATTCCATAGTCCTCCTGGAAATCTTTACGCAAGTGATTAGGGACGAGATGTAAAGGATCCTCGTGCATCGGACAACCTTTAATAGCAAAAACCGCTCCCTCATCCGTATGTGTGTACTTTTCCATCCCTCGTTTAAGCATGTTTACAAGTGTTGACTTACCACCACTTACCGGTCCCATTAATAAAAGGATACGTTTTCTGACATCCAACCTTCTAGCAGCAGGGTGGAAATACTCTTCCACAAGCTTCTCCATCGCCTCATCAAGCCCATAAATATCCTCATCAAAAAACTTATACCGCTTATGATCGTGCTCCTCTACAACCCCCGCACTCTTAATCATATTATAAACGCGGGAATGGGCGGATTGAGCTAAATACGGACGCTCTTTCAATAGATCCAGGTATTCTGCGAACGTACCTTCCCACTTAAGTTCTTCTTCATGTTCCCGGTGGTCTTGTATTTTCTTTAAAATGTCCACTTCGCGACCTCCCCCGTCGTAAGAGACGAATTTTAATACATCCTATGCCTGGCTAATGTAAAACATGTGTAAATTAGAAATGTGGAAGCGGCCTGGTAGACACGACAAGCATAAGACAAACGGCGCAGTGGTGTGCTTTTCCACCACGGAGGCGGTTGACTTATGATCTCGAGTGTCTGGCCGCTGCAACTGGACTATGAAGCGAAATGCGGAGACACCTTGGGAGATGCGACAAGCATAAGACAAGGTACGTAGTGAAGTGTTCTTCTTCACGCAGCACATTGGCTTATGTCTCGAGCATCTAGGTGTCGGAGCTGGACACAACTACAGAAATGTGGAAGCGGCCTGGTAGACACGACAAGCATAAGACAAACGGCTCAGTGGTGCGATCTTACACCACAGAGACGGTTGACTTATGATCTCGAGTGTCTGGCCGCTGCAACTGGACTATGAAGCGAAATGCGGAGACACCTGGGGTGATGCGACAAGCATAAGACAAGGTGCGTAGTGAAGTGTTCTTCTTCACGCAGCACATTATGTCTCGAGCATCCAGGTGTCGGAGCTGGACAAAACGGCTTGTTATCACGTCTTAGTTTCAGGAGGGGATAAATACACCCTCTGTACAACCCTATGCCCTTTTTTGCTGTTCATGCCATAAATGTGCTTCCAAAAAAAGAGGACAGCTTTCCAGCTCAGTCCTCTTCATAGTCCTTTTCTTGTATATACCTGCGCCTTTTTGACAATCCCATCACTAGAAAAGCAACAAATAGAAATAAGTTCAGCCAACGAAAGTCATCATAAAAGATAGCAAGCAGAGCCCAGATGGCTGCACTGACCAAGAAAAGGATACTGGAAATTAATGTTTGATTCATGATGATCCCCCTTTTCTTTATTATAAAGCAAAAAACACCTGATGTATGTCTAAGCCTCGCTATGAGCAAGTAGTCCTAATTAAGCAAAAAATGTCTTATTTTACTTTGCTAGTAAATTTTGACACGATCATAGACCCTTGTTAGAATTGTTTTGAATATTTTAATTGGGTAAAGTGCTCCACAAAAGAAAGAAGGACTGCATATGGAAAAATGGTACTTTGTCGATTCAGGTCACTGCACCCCTGCCATTAATATGGCATTGGACGAGGCCTTGATGAAATGGCACCGCCAGGGCGACATCCCTCCCGTACTTCGTTTTTACGGATGGCAGCCTGCGGGTCTCTCGGTAGGATATTTTCAGAAGGTAAAAGGGAAAATTGATTTGGAAGGTGTCCAAAAACATGGATATGAACTTGTTCGGCGTCAGACAGGAGGACGGGCTGTCCTACATGACAACGAACTCACATATAGTGTTATTATCTCAGAAGATCATCCGGACATGCCCGCTTCGGTAAAAGAAGCCTATCTCGTTATCTCCAAAGGATTACTAGAAGGTTTTACGAATCTGGGCATACACGCAGAATTTGCTGTTCCAGAAGGTAAATTAGACGTGGAAGGCTCTGCGGTCTGTTTTGAAGAACCCTCATGGTATGAACTCATTGTCGAAGGAAAAAAGGCAGCGGGAAGTGCTCAAACGAGGAAGAAGGGGATCATTTTACAACATGGTTCCATTCCCATTGATGTCGATGATGTAAAACTTTTCGATATGTTCATCTATAAAAATGAACGAATTAAAGAACGTGCACGGAAAGCTTTCAGTAACAAAGCTGTTGCAATCAACCAAATTGCTGAGTCCCCTATCACTTTTGATGAAACGAAGGATGCATTTAAAAAGGGATTCGAGAAAGGTCTGAACATCGAATTAGAACCATTCGAACTCTCCCAAGAACAATGGTCGGAAGTAGAACGAATAGCTGCAGAACGTTATCAAAATGATGAATGGAACTACTCTCGATAATTAATAAGGAGTGAAAAAATTGGCCAAAAACCAAGATTACATAAGAAAGCCGGAATGGTTAAAAATTAAAATCAACACAAACAAATCCTATACAGGCTTGAAAAAACTGATGCGCGATAAAAAACTCAACACGGTTTGTGAAGAGGCACGCTGCCCGAACATCCATGAATGTTGGAGTGAACGTAAAACCGCTACGTTTATGATCCTTGGTGATACGTGTACACGTGGTTGCCGCTTCTGTGCAGTGAAAACCGGTTTACCTAATGAACTTGACTGGGGAGAGCCAGAACGTGTCGCAGAATCTGTAGAAATCATGGGACTGAAACACGTTGTCGTTACAGCAGTTGCTCGTGATGACTTGAATGATGGTGGGGCAGCTGTGTTTGCTGAAACAGTTAAAGCCATTCGCCGTCGTGTACCTGGATGTACAGTAGAGATCCTTCCATCTGATATGAAAGGTGACTACGAAAGTCTGCATACACTCATGGAGGGAGAACCAGATATTTTCAACCACAACATTGAAACTGTACGTCGTTTGACCAAAAAGGTTCGAGCCCGAGCTATGTATGACCGTTCTCTGGAATTATTACGCCGTGTTAAAGAAATCCGCCCGAACACACCAACAAAATCAAGCATTATGGTCGGCCTTGGTGAAACGAAAGAAGAAATCGTCCAGGCAATGGATGACCTTCTTGCTCATAACGTCGATATCATGACGATCGGTCAATATCTTCAACCTACGAAAAAGCATTTGAATGTAGAACGCTATTACCACCCGGACGAATTTGAAGAACTGAAACAAATTGCCCTTGAAAAAGGGTTCAGGCATTGCGAAGCAGGGCCTATGGTACGTTCTTCATATCACGCGGATGAGCAAGTGAACACTACCTCCGCTCAACGTCGAATCAAATATATGCAAGGATACGAGTCACAAGGAAAAGAACTCGATAAAACAAATTTCTAACTTTTTTCTATTAAAGAAAATGCATACCATCTCCAGCAAGCACCCTGTAGGGTAGACAATAAATAAGTCTGCCCTACAGGGTGCTTTTCTGTACGAGTACAAATTCAAATGGTGTCTAGCTGAAACCTCATGTATTGGAAAAATCTTTAGATTTAGGCCATTGTCCTATAGGTGAATTCCCCATTTTCAAAAGAAATAGTATGGAATAAAAATTTTTAAAACGCTTATGAAATCCTTAAAACTTTTTGGGACCATACACTCTCCCTGCAACATATCAGTAAAAATTGCAAAAATCACCTCACTCCAAATACACCTAATCAGCTCCCCAAAAAATCAATTCCCTATTTGACACCTTCCACCTCCCATGCTAGTATGCGTTTAATCAATCCAATAACAATCTCTTATTCAGAGTGGTGGAGGGACTGGCCCGATGAAACCCGGCAACCGATCAATGTTTGATTGTGGTGCTAATTCCAGCAAAGCAGCAGCTTTGAAAAATAAGAGGGGTATTCTCGAACCGAAACCTCTCTTACAGGAGAGGTTTTTTTATTGAAAAAAACGGAATATCGTAGTTTCACAGGTGTTGAACCTATTCAGGTTCCACTTAAAAGGGAAGCCCGGTGAAAATCCGGCACGGTCCCGCCACTGTAATCGGGAGCAACCTGCAAAGATGTCACTATTTTCGGATGGGAAGACGCAGAGTTGTGAAGATCGAGAGTCAGGAGACCTGCCTATGAAACGCACACATTATCCTACGAGGAATAGGAACGTGTTGGCATGATACAGGGATCGTCTGTTTTTTTGCCCCCCATGTCCACCTCGTCATCTCTCTTGTAGGAAAAGAGAGATTTTTTATTGGATTGAAATATGAGCTTGGAGGAATGGGAAATGAAAAGGAAAAAGACAATCAGTTCAAACATCGGTTATCCGAGGATTGGAGAAAAGCGTGAATGGAAAAAGGCGTTAGAAAGCTTTTGGAAAGAAGAGATAACAGAAAATGCGTTAATTGAAGAATTAGAAACTCTCCGCTTGAAAGATCTTCAAAAACAAAAAAATTTGGGCATTGACCTCATCCCTGTCGGAGACTTCAGCTATTACGACCATGTGTTGGATACTGCTGTCATGTTCGGTTTCATCCCCCGCCGTTTCCTTACTTCGGAGAAAAAGAGTCACCTTCAGACCTACTTTGATATCGCTCGCGGAAATAAAGATGCCATAGCTTCAGAAATGACTAAATGGTTTAACACCAATTACCATTACATCGTACCTGAAATCGAAGAAGATACAGAACCACAGCTGACAGAAAACCGTCCGCTTCACTACTATCTTGAAGCAAAAGAAAAGCTCGGTATTAACGCTAAACCCGTCTTGCTTGGTCCATTTACCTTTTTAAAGCTTGCTAAAGGGTATGAACAAGAAGAATTCAAAAGTTTGCTGGATACACTTGTCCCCTTATACATACAAGTGCTGCAGGAACTGGATAATGCGGGGGCAGAATGGATTCAGATCGACGAGCCGATTCTTAGTACTAATTTAACCGAGACAGACCTCAAGCAACTAAAAGAAGTATATCAACAGGTAAACAATGGTTGTCCTGAAGCTAAAATTCTTTTACAAACGTACTTTGAAGCGGTTGATCACTTTGAAGATATCACCTCTCTTCCTGTCCAGGGGATCGGGCTTGATTTCATTCATGATGACGGCGTTAACCTTGCTTCATTGAAGAAATTCGGATTCCCAAAGAATAAAATACTCGCAGCCGGCCTTATCAATGGGCGGAACGTATGGCGAAGCGACTTAAAAGCGACGTGGAATCAGCTAGAAACCATCCGCTCAAAAGTTTCTGACGACCAGCTGATCATCCAACCCTCTTGCAGCCTTTTACATGTGCCTGTGACGACTTCCTCTGAAGAAGAAGTAGAAGCTCCATTAAAAGGAGTCCTGGCATTTGCCGATCAAAAATTAGAGGAAATTTCACTTTTAACCAATGGGGTCAATAACGGAAGGAAATACATCGATGCAGATGTAGAAAAGCAGACAAAGAATCTAGAAAGTTTTTGGGAATTAAGCCACCGAAGAAATACAGAAGTGCAAGCTGAAGTAGAAACATGGCATGATAAAGAACCCACACGTAATCTTCCTTTTGCAGAACGCCAAAAAGTCCAGCAAGACTATTTCAACCTTCCGCTACTGCCGACAACAACGATTGGAAGCTTGCCACAAACGAACGAGATTCGCCAAGCTCGTTCACGGTACCGTAAAGGATTACAGTCACCGGAGACTTACGAAGATTTCATAAAGGCAAAAACATCCGAATGGATCGATCGCCAAGAAGAAATAGGTCTCGATGTATTAGTGCACGGAGAATTTGAGCGGAACGATATGGTCGAGTACTTCGGTGAAAAACTAGATGGTTTTGCATTCTTAAACTATGCATGGGTCCAATCCTATGGTTCCCGCTGTGTTAAGCCACCGATTATATACGGTGATGTGCATCTTCCGGAACCGATGACGGTTAACGAAATAATCTATGCCCAGTCGCTTACAGATAAACCAGTGAAAGGCATGCTTACAGGACCGATTACGATTTTCAACTGGTCGTTCGTCCGTGAAGATATTAGTCCATTTGAAGTAACCAAACAGATTGCCTTAGCTCTGAATAAAGAAGTTCAACATTTGGAGAAAAACGGAATCCACATGATTCAGGTGGATGAACCAGCATTAAGAGAAGGTTTGCCACTTAAAAAAAATAAACAAACCCAGTATCTGGACGAAGCTGTTTATGCCTTCAAACTATCTACATCAGCTGTGAAAAATGAAACACAAGTCCACACCCATATGTGTTATTCCGAATTCGGGGATATCATCCATACCATAAGCCGATTGGATGCCGATGTTATATCCATAGAAGCAGCACGTAGTCACGGAGAATTGATTGCTGACTTCGAAATATTTTCTTATGACAAAGGGATCGGTCTTGGGGTCTATGATATCCATAGTCCACGTATCCCGAATGTAGAGGAGATGGAAAAAAGCATCACCAGGGCATTGCGAGTCCTTGACCCTCACCAATTCTGGGTTAATCCAGACTGTGGTTTAAAGACACGGGGAATTGAAGAAACAACAGCGTCATTGAAGAACATGGTGGAAGCCGCTCGTCTAGTGAGAGAAAAACAAGTTTCCCTCATAAATGGAGACTAAAATTGGTTCAATAATCCAGCGCTTCTTTTAAAAAAAGACTGTCCCACTAGTCTTTCTGCAGACTATGGGACAGTCCTTTAATACAATGGACCCTCCATCAACTTAAGAGTTAAATCAAACATTTACTGCCGTTTTTTTGTTTTTTTATTGTTATGCTTCTCATTTGCCGTTAATGGTTCATTCGCAAATTCATGATCATATTGTCTTGATAAATTTCCCCTTAGCGCTTGTTCATCACTCACTCCACCATTCAACCTCTTCTTTTTCCTGTCTTTCCCCATCTAAACACCTCCTGTTCAATCGTTCCATGAAGCAAGAACACCTCATTCTTTCTTCCACCCCATATAAGTGCTCAATGGGTGCTGCAACAACAACTATTCCAGGAGATCGTTCACGGAAACACTTTGTTTGTTTTCTGGATTATCAAGAGGGTGCACGGTAGCTTGACCAGTTTGTTGATCTACATGTTCAATATAAACCTTCCCACCGTTAAGAGTGACATTAGACATTGTGGGAGAAGAAGCGATTTCCTGTGCTCGTTTTGCATCCATACTTCATGACCTCCTTTATCCGCTATTTTCCGTTTAAAAATGACAATTATACAAATTTGTAATCAAAATCAGATGGCAGAACCTATGTAAATCAACAATGCAGTGCTATCAAATGAAGGATAGAGGAATTTCTTTCATTTTTTCTAAAGTTGAGGAGATTGGTGAACCAAAAGCCTGAAGAAACGAATTGGATTTTCACAGGAGTACTTCCTAAGAGCACGTGTTTATCAACCCTTTATAGAGGGTAAGTATTGCATATAACCCAATTCCAATAGAAAGGATGAACTCTATGTCCAAAAAAACTCAGTATCAACCTATAGGAGGAAATGGGGAGGAACCATCCGACGCTCAGGAAGTTATTTATCCAAAAGAATTTAAACAAGCAGATATTGCTGGCGGATATCGACAATCTGAAGTAAAAGAAGCCAAAAAGGAAAATCCTAATTTAAAAAGATAGGACATCTTAAAGCAGCTTTTCTTAAAGCTGCTTTTTTTGCGAGTTGGCTTCCTCCTTCACCGAAGCTAACTCGCTACTCGCTAAACTATACATACAAAAATAATAAATAAGAAAACCCCGAATAAGAGCCCTTTTTACAGTAGCCATTATTCGAGGAGCATGCACCATAAGGGACTTTTATTTTTTACCAGGGACCTCCTCCATAATAAGGAGGACGGCCGTAATATCCACCATAGTAAGGCGGTCTACCATAATACGGAGGCGGATATCCTCCTCCATATCCTCCTCCGTACCCTCCATAAAAACCAGGGGCAAGGGCACCGCCTATAAAACCACCTAGTAATCCGCCAGCAAAAGGCCCCAAGAAAAAGAAGCGTTCTTCCTCATCTCGCAAGTCATCTTCCACTGGGTACGGATAGTAATATTGGTATTGATTCATTCATACTCCTCCAATCCAACCTTGGTTATTCACCTACCCTTCACTCTATGTAAATGCCCGCTGCTACGTATAGGCACTTGTCATCCCTAAAGGATAATTTTAACTGGACAAATAATTCACATTCACTTATAAATAGGGTATAATACTAATTAACAATGCTTGTCTGGTTACATAAAGGAGGATCTTTCATGAATTTAACATTGATCATTCTTGTCTGTGTCGCATTTCTTACAGCGATTTTTGCTGCTGGATATGATACGAAGGCAGGTACACCAAGAAAGTAAACTTTTCTAAAACGCATCCATTTTTGGATGCGTTTTTTATGTACCCTTACAAAGAGCGAAGCTGCATTATGTCCGAGTTCTATTTTCATCCCTATTGAAAAAAGCGGCCATTATGGGCCGCTTTTTGATTTGTCACTTAATTAAATTTGGAAAACCTTGCTGCTTCAATGCATTGAACAAAATTATCGAAGCCGTATTCGAAAGGTTCAACGACCTCACTTGGTCAGTCATCGGGATCCTGAGACAACGATCTTCTAAGCCTGTCAACAGTTCTTTCGGTATCCCGTCACTTTCTCGGCCAAAGACGAACAACAAATCTTTTTCTATATCACTGAAATCAAAATCAGCGTAAGATTTCGTGCCGAAGTTTTCAATATAATAAAATTCACCTTCCGGAAAGACAGCATAGATTTCGTCAATCGAATCATAATAGTGTACGTTTACTTGGTGCCAGTAATCCAGCCCTGCACGTTTTAACATTTTATCATCTGTCGAAAAACCAAGTGGACGGACGAGATGGAGTTCTGAATTTGTAGCAAGGCAAGTACGAGCGATATTTCCGGTATTGGCTGGTATTTCCGGCTGGAAGAGTACAATATGGTTAGCCATAGATGTCACCTCAGTTTAATCTTAGTCAACTAGATTATTATACCATACTCTTCAACCATCAATTTTATAAAATTTGTATTGGATTTCGGGAGTATATGCAGTCGAATCTTCATAAGCCCAGTAGCGATGACGACTATTGTATGTGTGAGCATTTACAAGAGGCATACCATTTGCGTCTTTCTTTACTACGAAAGTATTGTGGTCGAATCTCCCGTTCCCCTGAAAGTCGTAACAAATGACATCACCAGGCGAAAGTTGATCAGCAGAAGATACCTCCGTAGCAGTCAGTCCTTGTCTTGCTCCACCTAAATACCAACGGAGCGCATGGGCAACAGACCAACTGTAACTCCAGGTCCCTCTTCCGTACCACCAACCTTTTGTCCTATTTGGAGCCCCCCACGTAGGTGCGCCTCCTGCTCGCAAACATTGGGATACATAATTCGTACAGTCCACATCGAAATGTCTGTAGGCCGGGTTATAACTGTCCCACCAGCGATCCGCGTACCGAACAGCTTCTCTTCTATTATAAGTAAAACGGTGTGCTTTCTGTTCCCGCTTCTCTATAAGATCTGCTGGAAGTGGCTTAGAGGAGCTTTCTCCACCTTGCTTCTCTGTTGTAATCCAGTGGTTTAACCATCTGTCCCCTACAAAATGTGCCTCCCCCCTGTAGTGTCCCTCTTCTAAAAAATCGTACCTCCCTGCTTTCACTAATAATGAAACACTCAAGAGATAACGGATATACGTGTGATTTTCATAAGCACGTCGATGATAAGGATGGATATGAAAAGTAATCCGCTGAAGGTTTTGCCCTCTCTCTTCTATGCCCTGAACTTTTTTCTTTAACCATTTTTCGTCTTCTTGTTCAAACAGACGATCGATCACCTTTTCCCAATATAATTGTATTTGGTATGTATGAGACATGTCTCTCCCCTCCTTTTACATCTTATGATAGATAGAAGAAGACATGTATACCAAAAGCGAAAGCGCCTTGATCATCGCTGAAGGTGAACTCGCCTGGACGTTCTTTTCTCAAAGAAGATTGATTTAAAACCTCGAATGATAGGCGCACGAAGCTACATATAACAAAAAGCAGCTTATCCGGTTAGGAGAAGCTGCTTTATTGTTTCTGTATAATGGTATGGTGTTGCTTTTCAAATTCTAATAGTTGTTGTTTCTTTTCTAAACCCCCGGCGTAACCGACTAGTTTACCGTTACTTCCGATTACCCGGTGGCAAGGAACAACGATAGAAAAGGGGTTTTGGTTAACCGCTCCTCCAACTGCCCTGATTGCTTTCGGGGCATGCATGGAAGCAGCGATGTCTTTATAGGAACGTGTTTCACCAAACGGCACATGATAGAGAAGAGTTCTCCATACTTGCCGTTGGAAATCTGTTCCATAACAATTGAGTGGAACTTGGAACTCTGTTCGGTCTCCAGAAAAGTATTGGAAGATTTCTTTCTTTATTTGTGCTACATATTGATGGTCGGGGTCGTATACCAACTCCCCTTTGAGGAAATGTTTCTTTTTCCAAGATTGATAGGTAGCGAGATGACATTCGTGATGTCCATAGTCAATTCGGCACACTCCCTCATCATTCGCTAGTACAGTGATTGGGCCCAAAGGAGTTTCGAAAGAGTCATAGTACAAAAAAGAATGATGGTTCATATATAAACCCCTTCTTTAACAGTTTTTTCTATTATACAAGAGCTTTACTACATTGAAAAGGTACATTTGTTTATTGTTGTTGAAATCGAACGCCCTTTTCCATTTCAAAAAGCACCTGTTCATCTTGTTCATGCTCCCTTGCTTCTTCAATCGCCTGGAAGCATTCAGGTTTGCCGATTTTTCCTAATCCCCATGCAGCTGTACCACGGATGACCGGACGAGGGTCGTCTTTCATCAAACGAATGAGTTCACCCACAGCAGTTTCATCACGATAATGAGCCAAAGCCAAAATAGCATTCCGCTGAATCGGTTTTTTTCCACGCCAGGAGCCAGAGATAAAACCGAACTTTTCTTTGAACTGTCGGTTAGATATGGAAAGCAGTGGAGTCAACTTTGGTTTAACGACTTCAGGATCCGGTTCAAATTCTTCATGATGGTGAAAATCTATCTTACGGTTTTTCGGACAAACCGTCTGGCAAGTGTCACACCCATAAAGACGGTTGCCGATTTTCGTGCGAAATTCATCTGGCAGGAAATCTTTCGTTTGAGTCAAAAAAGCGATACACCGCTGAGCGTTCAACTGTCCACCCTGAATAAGTGCACCTGTCGGGCAGGCGTCGACACATATGTTACAGTCCCCACAACTGTCATCTACAGGCTCATCAGGTACAAAAGGAATATTCGTAACAAGTTCCCCAAGATATACATATGAACCGAATTCTGGAGTGATCACGGCACAATTTTTCCCACTGAAGCCAATCCCAGCACGTTCAGCTACTGCGCGATCCGAAAGTTCCCCAGTATCCACCATAGATTTCAACTCGACCTCAGGAAACTTTTCTTGTAAAAATGCACCCAGACGTTGGAGACGATCCCGGAGGACATCATGATAATCTTGACCCCAGGAAGCCCTGCAAAATATTCCCCGCCGGTCTCCCTTCTTACTTTTCGGCGCATTGTGCATTTTGGAAGGATAAGCCAGGGCGATGGAAATAATGGACTGGGCACCCGGAAGTAAGCGAACAGGTTCCGTTCGTTCCTCTACACTGCCTTTTTCGAAACCGGATTGATATTGTAATTCTTCTTGTCGCTTCAAACGGGACTTCAGTTCACCAAAAACATCTGCAGATGCAAAACCTATCTTATCGATGCCGATTTCTTTACTGTAAGCGATGACTTCTTCTTTAAACTGATGAAAATCCACCCTGACCACCTCCTTTCTATCGTAAGTCTTTTACTTTAGCAGTCCGAATTCTGTTGAGCGTCGCCGCTATCTCAAACCTTCTAGGTCTTGCAAGTTCACCAGGGTGCTGGTCTTTGAAAGGTGCGAAAAAAGCTAAACCTTCTTGATCCAACTGTCGATCAATGTAATCTAACAGTTCATTTAGAGAATGACCGTGCTTCAATATCTCTTTTTTATCTAAATGTAACAAAAGGTCAGCAATCAAGCGCGTTTGAGAAGAATCGACCAACTGTTCGACGTTATCAAGCGCAATATCCTCTTGACCCATCAGTATCTTCTTAAGGCCTTTCGCTTGAACCTTTTCTTTTTTCCCTTTCCGTGTCTGTAGGCTTGATGGTAAAAAGGTGCGGTTCGGTACTTGACCGAATCTCGTTTCATCAGATTCCATGCGACTATTTGGATATTTGCCGGCAATCTGTTTTGCTTTTTCGGTGACATTATGAGGGATATATTGATCCATCATGATAACATCATCTGCAACATTAAAATAATCTCCCGATCCTCCCATGACGAGAATCGTAGAAACGCCTAAATCATCACGCATCTGCTTGATTTTATTTATAAATGGTGTGATCGGTTCTTTTTCCTTCACAACAAGTTCTTGCATACGTTCATCTCGAATCATGAAGTTGGTGGCACTTGTATCTTCATCAATCAATAAACTGGAAGCACCCGCTTCTAATGCCTCTACTACATTTGCAGCTTGCGAGGTACTCCCACTTGCATTTTCTGTAGAAAATGTAGTGGTATCTGTACCGTGAGGCAAATTCTTAATAAATGGAGAGATATCTACAGTGCTCACCTGACGCCCATCCTCAGCTCGAACTTTTACAGCAGATGGATCCGTCAAAACATATTCGCGACCGTCCCCTGCTATATGAGGATACACGCCTCTTTCCATCGCATTCAAGAGGGTACTTTTACCATGGTAACCCCCACCAACAATCAAAACAATGCCTCGCTTCAAAGCCATTCCAGTCAGTGGCTCCTCCCTGTGAGGGATATCGAACGAGACTCGATTCTCTTCAGGGCTCTCGAATGGTACAGCCTTCTTCATCGGGCGTTGGCTAATTCCGCTTTCCCTAGGAAGGATAGCTCCATCGGCGACAAAAGAAATCCAATCATTTTCCTTCATCTTATTCAAGATTGCTTCATGCTGATCAGCTAATTGGCACACGGATTCAATCTCATCGCTTTTGATTGAAAAAATAGATTGTTTCATAATTTCCGGGATAATGGAAAAGAACAGCTTCTCTGCCTGTTTTCCATTTATTCGTCTTCCGTTAGCAGGAAGGCCAACGGTTAGACAGACTGTCGTGTCCCCTTTATTCAAGGATACAGAAGTCCGCTCGAGGATTTCCTGACCAGGTTGATCGATAGCGACCATTCCACTCTTCCCAGACCCTTTGACACTCGTTTGCGTCTTATTGATTGTTTTGGCTATCTTCCTTGTGATTAAATCTTCCGCATAATATTTCCTTCGGCCCTTCTTCCACTCCTCCGATATTTTGAAGTCGCGGTCGTTAATTCTTAAACGAATTTTCGAAGGGGCTGCAAAAGGATCTCCCTGTACATAATCAATCAAAAGGTCGAAGTTTCTAAATGAATATTTCCCCTGAATTTGTTTATATGCTTTATAGCTTTTTCCATCTATTTGCGTTAATTGCTGTTGTAGTTGCTTCACAGTGGATTCCTCCTAAGAAATAAAGATCTACTATAGGTTTTATCCAATTTCCATCATTAAAAAACGCAATGCTTCGTTACCCATTTAACGAAACACTGCGTTGGTTCACATAAGTATAATAAATGCATCACAATAGTGATTGGAGCGGGTGAAGGGAATCGAACCCTCATCATCAGCTTGGAAGGCTGAGGTTTTACCACTAAACTACACCCGCATAATAATAAATTCATTAGCTTTGTTTGTGTATGTCCAAACCATGCCCCTTCCTCTTCAAGAAGTTTCGAGGAAGTAAATCGGGCGGTGCAACTCGTTGCTTACTCGGCAGAAGCATTGCTCGTGGCTGAGGTTTTACCACTAAACTACACCCGCATTAACTTTGTTTGAGAAGTTGTTCGGACAACTTTTATCGATTACAATTGTAATCATAACATTCGAAATCTAGTGACGCAACATGAATTTTACGTTTTTTTGTCGAAAATTACTAGAAAACTAATTATTTTTAATATTAATATCCATTATATCAGCAGATTGTTCATTTAAACATTTTCATAGCTGATTTTCTTTTCCCCCTATGCATTCCCCCTTATCGTGATCATTCCGATCCGGTCTTTTAGGTTGGAGAATGGGGTGTGGAAACTCCCGCCAAAAGAGGATAGGCGACTTATTTCCACTGCCCCTTATTCTCACAAGAGTGATACTATTCCCAGGAAGCATTAACTTTTTTTAGATTGGTGAATATAAATCATGGAAAAAGTAAGAAAAGCTAAAAGGTGGATCGAGTCGATAAAAAGTTTGAAAAGGTCGATTAACACGGGGGCATCCATAACGCCTCACCTCCATAAACAAAATCGTGGCCCATTTATTTCCGGGATGATTCATGAATAGGAGCTCGATGAAGAGGATATCAAGTGTATGAGAGAATTGGAGTTTAGTTGTTTTCCTTAATCTGCTTCTCTTGCACACTATTTATTCAACTTTTTCCTTAAGTCCCCCCCAATTCTTTATGAATTCTTTTGGAACGTGTAGTCAATACCACTCCTGCCATTACTCCTACCGCTCCGATCACCTGCATGTGTGAAATCGTTTCTTCTAGCCAAAGGGAAGCTCCTATCATCGTCACCACAGGAAGAAAATTGAGAAACACGGACGCTTTTGAGGCACCTAAACGGTCAACCGCTACATTATAAAATAGCAGCGCGAGTAGGGATGGAAATATTCCTAAATATAGAAAACCTCCTACGTAGTCCACTTGCATTAAGTTGGGTATTCCAAAGATAAACCATTCTATAGCTAAAAATGGCAATAAGGTTAATAAAGCAATCCCTGTCATTACGAACACTGCTGCAATGGGATGAAAATTACGCATGACTTGTTTGACTGCAATGGAATAGATCGCCCAACACGCAATGGCACCGACCATAATCCCATCGCCGATATTCCAGTCAATTGTGGCTAATTGTACAACCTGACCATCAATGACCACCCATAAAGCACCAATAAAAGATAAAGCTACCCCTCCTTTTTGTAATGGGTGTAAACGCTCTTTTAAGACAAAACTACTTAAGATTACAGTCAACACTGGGATGATCGTTTCTAATACAGATACATTTGTAGCGGAAGTGAATTGTAAAGAAGCATATATAAACGTATTAAAAAAAGCCACCCCTGTAAGGGTCATGACCATAAATGGCTTCCTATGTTTTAAAAAAAGTGGGCGATCCTGCAACGCACGCTTATAAGCTATCGGAAAGAGAATAATAAAAGCAACAAACAACCGAAAAAAAGCAATGGTGAACGGAGGGAGATCATTGATCGCCTTCCCCGTCAATATGTTACCAGCATAAAAAATCACGACAAAAAACATCAATATGTATGGATACATCGAACTCCCCCTTTTTCTATTATTAAATGTAACATAATTTTCCCTGCATACTAAAAGCCACCTAGAAGGCGGCTTTGGCTTTACTATAAAATCAATGTATTTTTCAATGCAGCGATTAGATTTTCAAAATCTTCGTTGACTTGACTAGCTATGTCCTGCCGCTCATAATCTTTGTTCTCTGCTCGTGAAGATCCAGGTTCAATCAACAACGTCCTTCCTCCCATGAATACTACTTCAATCTTACGAGGAGGGGTATTCTCCGATAAGCTATAGTCCTCGAAATACTCTTTCATTGATATGATTTTCTCTGTAAATAAGGTCTCTTTCTTCACTGACATATCCTGAGCTAAGCTTAAAACTGTTAACGTACGGTCATTTCGATTTACGATAAACAATTGATGTTGGTCTGAATCAATAATCTCCAAAGCACGATATTGGTCAGATTCGAACAGATCTTCCGTAAATTCCAATACAGCAACAGTTCTCAGTTTGCTCAACTCTTCCGTATCTAGCCTACTCTTAAGAGCGTTGGACATTAATGAAAACCTCCTAAAATAATAGTCAGTTTTCTAGTCCCCGCAAATAAAGATATGCAAACAGGATACTAAAAAAATAAACATATTTTACCATAAAGTGAACCATCGGAATTTTATTTTCTCCGTATTTACGACAGGATTCTCTTTTACTTTTCCTAAAGTGACATTCCTGCTAAAAAAATTAATGAAAGGAAGTACAACAAGGTGGTTATGGAAATAGGATTAAGTTTAAATCGAAACAACTCTATACTATAAATTTCTTTTCCGTCTCCAAAAACCTGATTATCCACATTAGCATAACGTTACCAATTAATTCATTGAATTGCATAAACCATATAAGAATGAATACCAAAAAACCAATGTTAAACTGAGCGTCCGTCCATGTCCAACCAAGACTCTGGGCTATTAGAAAGGTCAGAATCCCTTCTATAGCAAAAATTGAACCGATTATTCCACTTATGAGCATCCCTTAGGCATATGAACAAAAAATCTTTTTTCTAAATAATCGACAATATGAGCTCCTATTATAAATTAGAAAGATTAGTGATATGGTAAATAAACTTGCAACCCAAATATTTTGAAAGGTTTCCTCCCCTTTCGCCTCATTTTGTTGATGGAAGCTGTAGTATTTTGAAAGAATCCTATAAGATTATTCTCTACATGGCTTTTCTACAATTGCTCCGAAAGAAATTCGAATGGCCTAACAGCCTGCTTGTAAAAATCAAAACTGTGATCTGTTATCGTCTTTTCTAACTTTTTCTGAGCTGTAGAAGCCAGTTTCTTCAATTCCTCATCATCCGTAAGCGCTAACAACTCCTGGATCATTTCCTGCTTCTTTTCGCTATCCTGTTCCAACTCCTTCCACTCTTTATCTGTATTGACATCATGCTTTTTCAGGTCTTCCCTCACGCCTCTTCCAAGTCCAATGATCAGTTGTTTCGCTTCTTCGTTATTTTCAATACTAGTTTGAATAGATCTCACCGTACGGGTATCAACCATTTCTTTATTAGAAACGTCTACTTCCATCTGGTCTTCTTTTTCTATATAAACCGTTTCATACGTCTCTTCCTTCTCCATCACATTTGGAATTGCATTTACTTCTGAATTTTCATTTTGATCCATTTCTGTTAACTGCCAAATACCGAAACTTAATAGCATTACCCCAAGTATGGAGGTCCCTTTTACAAATTTACTCATCATCCATCCCTTTCCCTGTTCATCCCCTACGGCCCTATGTGTTTCACTTTTCTGAAATATTTGTAACATGATTGTAACATTACAAAAAATTACTGTAAATAAGTGGAGGTCAAACAAAGGTGTAGAATGCTCTTGAGGATACGTAATAAAATATTGAAAAGAAGTATTTCTTCTCTTCTTAATGTTTTACGTAAGATATCAGGTGGGGATCCGGATGTGACTGTTCAGGACATTCATCCATTCATTTAATATTTTTTCACCAATAAAAAAAGAGAAGCTCAAATGGCTTCTCTCACTTCTTATAAGTTTTCAAAGAATAGGCGAATCACATCGGCTCCACCTATAAATGTTCCTAAAGAACTTCCGATATTAGCGAGAACGACAACAAGTAAAATCCTGGTCACTTTGTTATTCCAAAAACCTTTAACACTTGTTACATCATCAGACAATGTTTCGAAATCAGAGACATTTGGTCGCCGGAAGTAGGCCTGTACAATTCCGGCGAACCAGCCTGCTGCAATCAAGGGGTTCAAGGAAGTTATCGGTGCCATGATGAATGCCGATAAAACCGCTATGGGGTGAGCGAGAGCTACCGCCGCGCCAATGGCAGAAAATGATCCATTCCACAGCACCCAACTAATCGTCTGCTGCGTTCCTGCGGCAGGATTGGCCCAGAAAGTATAAAGTATGATAGATAATATAAGCAATGGAATTGTCCAACCGATGATTTTAGGAACCTTTGATTTTTTAGGGCGTCTTCTCAGCTGATTTAAATCATGTTCCTTAAAAATCTCTTTCTTTATACCAGGGACATGAGCAGCCCCTAGAACTGCAACTACTTTCTGTCCTGGAGCATCTTTGATCTTTTGAGCAAGATACTGATCCCTTTCATCAATTAATGGCTTCTTCAAGGTTGGAAAGTTATCCGTCAAATCCTGGAGCATTCCATCAAGCATATCTTGTGATTTCATTTTCTCTAACTCTTCTTCAGAAATTTTGTCGTTACTGAAGATCCCATAAAAAATGGACAATAATAGCTTCATTTTTCCACCGAAGCCTATATTCCCCCATATTCTCGAAAAAGTAATTTGAATATTTCGATCAGCTAATACAAGTTCTGCTCCCACTTCTTCCGCCGATTCAATCCCCTGAATCATTTCTTGGCCAGCTTGAATACCAAACTGCTTAGCCATTTTCCTTTGAAAAGAAGAAATGGCTAAGTTCACAAGAAGAAGTGTAGCTTTTTTATTTTTAATTACTTCAAAGATATCTGTGTTCTTCCAACGATCCCCGTCTTGAATAGACTGAAACCTTTGTTCATCCAGTTCGACACATACCGAATCAGGTTGTTCTTCTTCGATTACTGTTTTAACTTGTTCAGCACTCGCCTTGGATACGTGAGCCGTACCAATAAGGATATATTCTTTATCATCTATAAGAATTCTCGTAATGTTATCTTCCAATGCAGACATTTGAACCTTCCTTTTATGCGTACCGATTATTTTTACTCTCCCCTCTAATATTAAACTAGATGAAGACAAATGAGAATCCTTTCCCCTAAAAACATTGTATTGACAATCATCTATTTGAAAGATAGAATCTCCTTTAATTAAAATACTTTTGCCTTACGTATAAATTTGGAAATAAGGTCCAAATGTCTCTACCAATCCACCGTAAATGGTTTGACTACGAGAGGGATTTTCTGCTTACAGATCATTCTTCTCTTGCTTTCTCTGTACGGTAAGAGCATGAAGAGGAGATGTTTAATATGAATATAGATACCATAACGAAACAAATAAAAGTAGCAAGTAAAAAGATGCCTGCAGATATAGTGATCAAGAACGCCAAAATCATTGATGTATTCAATGGTGGGATTTTTCAGATGGATGCGGCGATTACTGATGGATATTTTGCTGGTTTTGGCGAGTTTGAGGGAAGAGAAGTTATCGATGCCGAAGGGCAATACATGGCTCCTTCCTTCATTGATTCACATGTACACATCGAATCTTCCATGGTTCCACCTTCAGAATTTGCTAAAGTAGTTATCCCTCATGGTGTGACCACGGTTATCACTGATCCGCACGAGATAGCAAACGTATCAGGCTCAGAGGGTATCCAGTTTATGTTGGATGACGCCAAAGAAACGCCGTTGGACTTTCATTTTATGCTTCCATCAAGTGTCCCCGCCACGCCCTTTGAAACATCCGGAGCAGAATTACAGGCATCCGACCTGCAACCTCTCCTCAAAGACCCACAAGTACTTGGGCTCGGCGAAGTAATGGACTATGCTTCACTCAGAGATGCTGCCCCTGATTTATTGGAAAAAATCGTTCAAACGATCAAAAGAGGAGGTTCAATCGACGGCCATTTGGCAGGATTAGATGAAGAGGCAGTTGACTTATATTCCAGTGCAGGAGTTCAGACAGATCATGAATGTACCACACCACAAGAAGCATTCACACGTCTTCAACGGGGAATGTATGTAAGTTTCCGAGAAGGATCAGCTGCTAAGAACCTTCTAGCACTCCTGCCTGCAGTCACCGAAAAGAACGCCAGACGCTGCCTTTTCTGCACAGATGATAAACATGTCGATGACCTTATTAATGAAGGTAGCATTGATCATCACATTCGCTTAGCCATAACCAGTGGTTTAGACCCGTTAACAGCTATTCAAATGGCAACACTGAATGCCGCCGAATGCTACGGACTTAAGCATAAGGGAGCAATCGCACCAGGATATATCGCAGACTTCTTACTCTTTGAAGACTTGTATGATCTGAAAGTTACACAAGTTTTTAAAGAAGGGAAAAAGGTAGCCTCACATGGAACCTTTCACAAAGAAATACAACACATAGCAAAAACAAAAAAGATTACGAACAGTGTCCATATTCCAGAATTATCAAAAGAACAATTGCGTATTCCTATGAATACCTCACAAAAAGGAAACGTTATAAAAATCAATAAAAACCAACTTATAACGGATCACCTTATTGAAAAAGTTGAGGTGGAATCAGGTTATTTCCAATCATCTGTGCAAAATGACCAATTAAAATTAGTCGTCGTCGAGAGACATTCCAGGACAGGGAACATCGGGCTTGGCATAGTAAAAGGAATGGGAATGAAAAAAGGAGCGATGGCTACAACCATTGCCCATGATTCTCACAACATCATCGCTGTGGGTACAAACGATGAAGACCTTATTAAAGCCATTAAACATATAAGGGACATTGGCGGAGGTATGACTTTATTCAATGAAGGAAAGCACCTTACATCCTTACCCCTTTCGATAGCAGGACTTATGTCAGACCAGGGATACAAAAAAGTGGCCCAGCAATTGACAGAAATCCATAAAGCCCTTGCCCATCTTGGTTTTAAAAAGGACTTCAACCCATTTCATACCCTATCATTTCTAGCTTTACCTGTCATTCCAAGCCTGAAACTTACAGATAAAGGTCTTTATAGTACAAAGGAAGCGAAACACATTCCTGTATCTCTCTAAACAAAAAGAAGCCAGGCAAACGCCTGGCCTCTTTCTTATTCCTAACTGGAGTTGGACTTACTTGTCATCTCTCTGCTCACTTTTTCAACAATTCTAGAAAGGTCCTCGTCAATTCTTGCACCACTAAATCTCATAACTGTCCACCCATGGTTCTTAAGATAAGATTCTTTTTCCCATTCCCGCTCCCATACGTCGGAAGAAATAAGAAAATCATGTTCTACAGCTTCCACAGCAATCTTCAACTCAGGAAAAGCCACATCAATCGTGTACTGATCGCACCGATACTGAAGAGTCGGTTGCAATCCATGGGATAGAAAACCTTCATAAAGCTTACGGACCAAAGTAGAACTGAACACCTCTGACTCACTTAATGTCGTATCTTCATTCTTATCTTTCACACGCAGTGTCAACAATATTGCAAGAACCATGAGCGACATAAAAGCTGCATACTCGATAAACATGGTTAGATTCATATTCATCACCCACTACTATTCTATCCAACAACCACCCCTTCTTATTCATTGAATAATAAATCGGAATGGACAAACTGATTACTTTTCTCTGTCTCAAACAAAAAAAGCTACAATTCTACAGAAGAAAATTTTATCTAAAATTTATATTTTTATAATTTGATAGACCATAAAAAAGCCAGGGCTTTGATTTCTCAAAGCCCTGGCTTTTTGTTAGTACCGGTGGCCGGGGTCGAACCGGCACTCCGTGAGGAACACGATTTTGAGTCGTGCGCGTCTGCCAATTCCGCCACACCGGCATGTGACTATGGAGGCGGCAACCGGAATCGAACCGGTGATAAAGGAGTTGCAGTCCTCTGCCTTACCGCTTGGCTATGCCGCCATATCACGTTCAATTACGATTGTATCATATTCATGTAAGAATGAATATGTGAATTTTAAAGAGCGGGAGACGGGATTCGAACCCGCGACCCCCACCTTGGCAAGGTGGTGTTCTACCACTGAACTACTCCCGCAATATAGTGGCTGGGCCAGCTGGATTCGAACCAGCGCATGACGGTACCAAAAACCGTTGCCTTACCGCTTGGCTATGGCCCAAAAAGTAGTTTCTTTATTTTATTAATGGGGCGGTTGATGGGAATCGAACCCACGAATGCCGGAACCACAATCCGGTGCGTTAACCACTTCGCCACAACCGCCATGATTTAAAAAGCAGGGGTAGTAGGAATCGAACCCACATTGACGGTTTTGGAGACCGTAGTTTTACCATTAAACTATACCCCTATTTAATTTAAAATAAAATGGTGGAGGGAGTAGGACTCGAACCTACGAACCCGATGGGAGCGGATTTACAGTCCGCCGCGTTTGGCCAACTTCGCTATCCCTCCACGCTGAAAAATTCAGATGGTGCCGGCCAGAGGACTTGAACCCCCAACCTACTGATTACAAATCAGTTGCTCTGCCAGTTGAGCTAGGCCGGCTTTTAGTGGTGGCTCGGGACGGAATCGAACCGCCGACACACGGATTTTCAGTCCGTTGCTCTACCGACTGAGCTACCGAGCCAAACTATGTATTAAAGTGGCGGTCCGGACGGGACTCGAACCCGCGACCTCCTGCGTGACAGGCAGGCATTCTAACCAACTGAACTACCGGACCAGGAAAATGAATAATTTGGTTGCGGGGACAGGATTTGAACCTGTGACCTCCGGGTTATGAGCCCGACGAGCTACCAGACTGCTCTACCCCGCGATAATGTAGGAAATTTTATATGATTCCCATTATAAGATCAATCGTTTGAATGGTGGAGGATGCAGGGTTCGAACCTGCGACCCCTTGCTTGTAAGGCAAGTGCTCTCCCAGCTGAGCTAATCCTCCTATAAGTGGTGACCCGTACGGGATTCGAACCCGTGTTACCGCCGTGAAAGGGCGGTGTCTTAACCACTTGACCAACGGGCCTAAGCTTGATGGCGGAGAGTGAGGGATTCGAACCCTCGAAACCGTGGTAACGGTTTACACGAATTCCAATCGTGCTCCTTCGGCCAACTCGGACAACTCTCCATAATGGCTCCAACGGTAGGATTCGAACCTACGACCGATCGGTTAACAGCCGATTGCTCTACCACTGAGCTACGTTGGAATATTTTCGAAACCTGGCGACGTCCTACTCTCACGGGGGTAAACCCGACTACCATCGGCGCTGAAGAGCTTAACTGCTGTGTTCGGCATGGGAACAGGTGTGACCTCTTCGCCCTCATCACCAGATCTCTTTTAGTCTCTGTTTTTTAGGGACAAGATATATTATATTGCCCTTCAGAGTAAAAATCAAGGGGAAATTTCAAGTTTTTTTGAAAACCCTCAAAACTGGATAAGGAAACATTCTATGATGAAAAAGTAACTATCTTTTCACGAAAGCTATCTATAGGATAGATAAGTCATCGATCCATTAGTATCCGTCAGCTCCACGTGTCACCACGCTTCCACCTCGGACCTATCAACCTCATCGTCTCTGAGGGATCTTATTTGCTTAAAGCAAAGGGAAATCTCATCTCAAGGGGGGCTTCATGCTTAGATGCTTTCAGCACTTATCCCGACCACACGTAGCTACCCAGCGATGCTCCTGGCGGAACA
>NZ_FOSB01000016.1 GCF_900114165.1 Halobacillus dabanensis | reverse complement strand
GTGGAAGCGTGGTGACACGTGGAGCTGACGGATACTAATGGATCGATGACTTATCTATCCTATAGATAGCTTTCGTGAAAAGATAGTTACTTTTTCATCATAGAATGTTTCCTTATCCAGTTTTGAGGGTTCACCTCAAACTTTATAGTGATGTGGTGGTGAAGGCGAAGAGGTCACACCCTGTTCCCATGCCGAACACAGCAGTTAAGCTCTTCAGCGCCGATGGTAGTCGGGTTTACCCCCGTGAGAGTAGGACGCCGCCACATTATATAAGAAAACCAGAAGAAAATTCTTCTGGTTTTTTCTATATTTGTGCTGGTCTACATAAGTATGAAGAGAGGAGGGCGTCCATGAACTGGTCTTATTTTTTCCATGACGATATCTTATTATTTATTTTCCGCTTGTTTTTCGCTTTGATCCTTTCTGGTCTTATTGGATTTGAAAGAGAAGTGAAAAATCATTCTGCTGGGTTCAGAACACATATACTTGTGGGTGTCGGAGCTTGTTTAATGATGCTACTTTCCTTATATGGGTTTGAGAAATTCATCACTCAGTATGATCAAGTACGATTTGATCCTGCCCGTATCCCTTCTTACGTTATTAGTGGAATTGGTTTTCTTGGAGCAGGCACAATCATTGTCAACGGCATGACAATTAGAGGCTTGACTACAGCTGCTTCGATATGGACAGTAGCTGGAATAGGGCTGGTAGTGGGGGCGGGGATGTATGATGTCGCTACTATCACTACTATATTTGTGCTTATGAGTCTGGTGTTTTTAAATAAAATTGAAAAAGAAAAATTTAATGGGAACCGAAAAAACATCTTCCACATAACGATTCAGGAAAATACCCAGGTTCATCGGGTATTATCTATTTTTGAACAAATGGGCTTAAGTGTAAGGAAGATTGATGTGGTTTCTTTAGATAAAGATCAAAAACGAGTGGTTGTAGAGTTGAATAGTAAACAGAAATATGATCGGTCGCACCTTATCCACCAATTAACTATGGTGGATGGAGTCGAAGAATGTGGACATCAGTCTTAAGTTACTACGCAGTTAAAACTGCGTAGTTTTTTTGTTTTATTTCATATCGAAAAGGGGAAACATAGTAGATGTAATTCATATAAACATATTAGTTGCGTGACAAAAGAAAATGAGTATAATAAAATTAAAGTCAAAGATAGTCAAAGTCAAAAGAGGGGGAGGGAGCATGCGGAATATATCTGACGTCATTGAAGAGTATTTGAAGGGAATTTTAGAGGAAAATCGGCAAGAGGCCATTGAGATTAAAAGAAGTGAACTTGCAGAAAGGTTCGATTGTGTACCTTCACAAATCAATTATGTGATTAAAACTCGTTTTACTGTGGAAAAAGGTTATATAGTGGAGAGTAAGCGTGGTGGGGGTGGATATATCCGTATCAGCCGTATCCAACACCGAAAAGACTCTGAGATGATTGAAGAAGTGATGGAATTGATTAACCCCCGCGTATCACAATCCAAGGCCATTGATGTGCTTGAAAGGCTAGTGGATTATGAAATTATTACCCCTCGGGAAAGTAAATTATTGGGTAGCGTCATAGATCGTGATGTATTAGCTTTTTCATTACCAGTGCGGGATGAAGTTCGTGCACGCATCATGACGGCAATGCTGTTCACCCTCAAATATAAATGTTGAATGGGAAGGGAGAGAATCGGATGGAGTGCCAAGAATGTCATCAGCGTTCGGCAACAGTTCATCTTACCCAAGTCGTCAACGGGCAGAAATCTGAAATACATGTTTGCGAAAAGTGCGCAAAAGAGAAGGGATATATGAATTATGGAGAAGAGAACTTTACACTGAACGATCTCCTATCAGGGCTTTTCCATTCAGAAGGTCCTTCTCCGTTAAAAGGGCAAAGTCCTCAGTCATACGCCCAAAAACCAAAACTCAAATGTGATAATTGTGGCCTTACCTATGATGAATTTGCTCGCATAGGAAAATTTGGATGTGGGGTGTGTTATGAAACCTTTGATGAACGTTTGAATCCAATTTTAAGGCGCGTTCATAGTGGTAACACCAAACATGATGGTAAGATACCTAAGCGAGAAGGTGGCAATTTACACCTTAAAAAGGAAATGGAAGAATATAAAACTAATCTTCGACAATTAATTGAGCAGGAAGAATTCGAAGAGGCAGCGAAAGTTAGAGATAAGATCAGATCTTTGGAAGACCAGTTGCATAATGGGGAGGATGGTGATGTGTAATGTCTTTGCAGCAATTCATGAATGAAGCGATCAGCCCGTGGATGAAACAAGAGGGGCCGGATAGTGATATTGTATTAAGCAGTCGAATCAGACTTGCTCGTAATTTCTCTCAGCATCCTTTTCCGATTATTGCTTCTGAAGAGACTTTAAGCCAAGTGTTGGAATTCATTCAGGAAGAGTTTCAAAATCATTCTTTCAGAGATTATAAGAATTTTGAACTTGTTCAAATGAAGGATTTACAGCCAATAGAAAAAAGGGTGCTAGTAGAAAAACACTTGATCAGTCCTCATTTGGCAGAAAAAGCGGAAAAGTCTGCTTCCCTTATTTCGCAAAATGAACAAGTTTCCATAATGATTAATGAAGAAGACCACATTCGCATACAGTTATATTTCCCAGGCTTTCAATTAGATCAGGCTTTAGAGCAAGCTTCTCAACTAGACGATTGGCTGGAAGAGAAAGTTGATTACGCCTTTGATGAAAAACGTGGTTATTTGACGGCTTGTCCAACCAATGTAGGTACGGGAATGAGAGCGTCTGTCATGATGCACCTGCCTGCTTTATCGATGACCAGTCAAATCAACCGTATGACACCAGCGATTAACCAATTGGGGTTAGTGGTAAGAGGAATATATGGTGAAGGTAGTGAAGCGCTCGGTAGCATTTTTCAAATCTCCAACCAGATTACCCTGGGGAAATCAGAAGAGGACATCGTAGAGGATCTTCACAGTGTCGTCAAGCAATTGATCGATCAAGAACGAAAAGCGAGGGAAGCCCTGATGAGTCGCTCCGGTATTCAACTAGAAGATCGAATTTTCCGATCGTATGGAGTGTTGACTCATAGCCGCATCATAGAATCGAAAGAGGCAGCGCGATGTCTTTCTGACTTGCGACTTGGAATAGATTTGGGATTCATTGAGCATATCCCGCGTACAATCTTGAATGAATTGATGGTGCTGACACAGCCAGGGTTCCTGCAGCAATATGCTAAAGAGACTTTATCTCCGGATGAAAGGGATATAAGACGAGCTTCCTTGATTAGAGAAAGACTTCAATTAGAGAATGAAGAATAATGTTAGGAGGGAATGTCCATGATGTTTGGGCGATTTACAGAAAGAGCACAAAAAGTATTAGCGCTTGCACAAGAAGAAGCTGTACGGCTAGGGCATAACAACATCGGTACAGAACATATCCTGCTAGGTTTAGTGAGTGAAGGGGAAGGTATTGCGGCTAAGGCTTTGACGGCATTGGGACTTGAGGCTTCAAAAATCCAACAAGAAGTGGAGAAGTTGATCGGAAAAGGAGAGAAAGTCTCCCAAACGATTCATTATACTCCGCGTGCTAAGAAAGTCATTGAACTATCGATGGATGAAGCTCGTAAACTCGGACACTCTTATGTCGGTACAGAACACATCCTCCTCGGTTTGATTCGTGAAGGAGAAGGTGTAGCAGCAAGAGTGCTGAATAACTTGGGTGTGAGCTTGAATAAGGCACGTCAGCAGGTTTTACAGTTGCTAGGTAATAATGAATCCACCGGTGGCCAAAACCGTCGTGGAGGAAGTGCAGGAGCGCAGGCAGCGAATGCGAATACTCCTACCCTTGATTCTTTAGCGAGAGATTTGACTGCGATTGCTAAGGAAGGGAATATTGATCCTGTAATAGGAAGAAGTAAAGAGATTGAGCGGGTCATTCAAGTTCTTAGCCGTCGTACGAAAAACAACCCGGTTCTAGTAGGTGAACCTGGTGTTGGTAAAACAGCGATTGCCGAAGGCCTTGCCCAGCAAATTATGAATAATGAAATACCGGAAATTCTCCGGGACAAACGAGTTATGACTCTTGATATGGGAACAGTAGTAGCTGGTACTAAATATCGTGGTGAATTCGAAGACCGTTTGAAAAAGGTGATGGAGGAAATTCGCCAGGCTGGAAATATCATTTTATTCATTGACGAACTGCATACGTTGATTGGAGCTGGTGGAGCGGAAGGGGCCATTGATGCTTCCAACATCCTTAAGCCTTCCTTGGCTCGTGGTGAACTTCAGTGTATCGGTGCAACGACATTGGATGAATATCGTAAATATATTGAAAAAGACGCAGCTCTTGAGCGTAGATTCCAGCCGATTCAAGTAGATGAGCCGACCCTTGATGAGTCCGTCCAAATCTTGCAGGGTCTTCGTGATCGTTACGAAGCACACCACAGAGTAACGATTACGGATGATTCCATTGATTCTGCTGTACGTTTTTCCGATCGGTATATTACAGACCGATTCTTACCAGATAAAGCGATCGACTTGATTGACGAAGCAGCATCGAAAGTTCGCCTGCGTTCATATACAGCACCGCCGAACTTGAAAGAGCTTGAACAAAAGCTTGAAGAAGTACGCAAAGAGAAAGATGCAGCTGTTCAGAGTCAGGAATTTGAAAAAGCTGCTTCCCTTAGAGATAGCGAACAGCGATTGAGAGATGAATTGGAACAGACGAAAGATGAATGGAAAGAGAAACAAGGGCAGGAAGATTCAGAGGTTACGGTGGAAGATATCGCTTCTGTCGTATCGACATGGACTGGGGTCCCAGTGTCCAAAATGACTAAAGATGAAAGTGAGCGACTTCTTCATCTGGAAGACACTCTTCATAACCGTGTGATCGGCCAAGAAGAAGCTGTCAAGGCGATTTCTAAAGCTATACGTCGTGCTCGGGCGGGCCTTAAGGATCCAAAACGCCCGATCGGTTCATTTATTTTCCTAGGACCAACAGGTGTCGGGAAAACCGAACTAGCACGTGCACTAGCTGAAAGCATGTTTGGCGAAGAGGATGCAATGATTCGGATTGACATGTCCGAGTATATGGAAAAACATAGCACATCACGTCTTGTTGGTTCCCCTCCAGGTTATGTGGGATATGATGAAGGAGGTCAGCTGACGGAAAAGGTTCGTAACAAGCCTTATTCTGTAGTCCTCCTTGACGAAATTGAAAAAGCCCACCCTGAAGTTTTCAACATCTTACTTCAGGTCCTGGAAGATGGACGACTGACCGACTCTAAAGGTCGTGTTGTCGATTTCCGTAACACTGTACTGATTATGACATCGAACGTCGGTGCCGAAGAATTGAAACAAAATAAATATGTAGGATTCTCCATGGGAGAAGCGGATCAGGACTACAAAGACATGAAGTCTAAAGTGACGGATGCGTTGAAAAAAGCCTTCCGCCCAGAATTCTTGAACCGTATCGATGAAACAATTGTTTTCCACTCTCTGGAGAGAAAACACATGAAGGATATCGTTGTCCTCATGGCGGAAGAATTGAGAAAACGACTGCAAGAACAGGAAATCGACTTTACGTTGTCTGACGCAGCGATTGAGCACATCGCAGAGTCAGGGTTTGACCCTGAATACGGAGCCCGTCCGCTTCGCCGAGCCATTCAGAAAAACGTAGAGGACTTACTTTCGGAAGAGCTCTTGAAAGAAAGCATTGCCAAAGGGCAGAAAGTTAAAATCGATCTGGATGATGATAAGAACTTTGTCGTTCACACTCAACAAGAGTCTACAAGCTGAATAACGGAGAGAGAATTTGACTTTATTTTAAAATCGGAAGGGTTTGCCTTCCGATTTTTTTCTTCTTCCGATATGATTTTAATAGAGATGATTTAATACAATTGATAAGACTGTGAAACTTGTTTACAACTTTTTTCGTATAAAATGAAAGATGAGGAGCGATTTTGTCTTGGCAAAGAGAAAAACAAAATTCGTTTGCCAGGAATGTGGGTATGAAACACCTAAATGGATGGGGAAATGTCCTGGGTGTAGTCAATGGAATACTCTGGTTGAAGAAATGTCTGCACCAGCAGCCAATTCGCGCCATGTATTCCAAACTAGTTCCACTTCCGCAACTACGAAACCAGAAAGAATTACACAAATTAAATCACAAAAAGAGCCGCGTTTACCAACAGATATGCCTGAGTTCAACCGTGTGTTAGGGGGAGGTATAGTTGCAGGTTCTTTAGTTTTGATAGGTGGGGATCCGGGTATTGGGAAATCTACCCTACTCCTTCAAGTGTCTGCGCAAATAGCAAAGAAAGATTATCCTGTGCTTTACATATCAGGTGAGGAATCTTCCAGGCAAACGAAGTTGAGGGCAGAAAGACTTGATATCACTTCTGATGAACTCTATGTATTGTCGGAGACGAATTTACAAGATGTGATAAACCAAATAGAAACGATCGATCCAAAATTCGTTGTGGTCGACTCGATTCAAACGATTTTTAAAGAAGACGTGACGTCTGCACCCGGCAGTGTATCACAGGTTAGAGAGTGTACAAGTCACCTGATGAGAATCGCTAAAAATAAAGGTATCCCTATTTTCATAGTGGGGCATGTTACTAAAGAGGGTTCAATTGCTGGGCCACGCCTACTTGAACATATGGTAGATGCTGTTCTTTATTTTGAAGGGGAAAGACATCACACTTTTCGGATATTGAGAAGTGTAAAAAACCGCTTCGGTAGTACGCATGAAATGGGTATTTTTGAAATGAAGGAAAAGGGACTGGAAGAGGTTCTGAACCCGTCAGAGATCTTCCTGGAGGAACGCTCACAAGGGGCAGCAGGATCGATTGTGGTAGCCTCTATGGAAGGGACAAGGCCTGTGCTTGTTGAAATACAGGCATTGATTTCCCCGACTGCTTACGGAAACCCAAGAAGGATGGCTACAGGATTGGATACTAGCCGTGTTCCATTGCTTATGGCGGTGCTTGAAAAAAGAGCCGGGCTGTTACTGCAAAACCAGGATGCTTACGTGAAGGTCGCTGGTGGTGTCAAACTAGATGAGCCGGCTATCGACTTAGCTGTCGCCATCAGTATCGCCTCGAGCTTCCGTAACCAATCATCGAATGGTGATGATGTAGTTGTAGGAGAGGTCGGGTTAACTGGTGAAATCAGAAGAGTTGCCAGGATTGAGCAACGGGTGCAGGAAGCGGCTAAATTGGGGTTCAAACGGGTAATCATTCCGAAGAAGAATATGGATGGATGGACACCACCTTCGCAAATAGAAGTCATTGGTGTGAGTACAGTTCAGGAAGCGATGAAGGTCACATTGGGGGAAACATAAATGGAATGGCATGAAATCAAGGAGAAAGGAATTGGAGATATCCTGCAGTTGGTTGCCCCTGGGACTCCACTGAGGGATGGAATCGATAATGTACTGCGAGCCAAAACAGGAGGCTTGATTGTCCTCGGTTATGGGGAAGAGATGCGGGACCTGGTCGATGGCGGTTTTTACATCCAGTCCGACTTCACTCCTGCCCACCTTTATGAACTCGCCAAAATGGATGGCGCGTTGATTTTGAATAAGGAAGGTACAAGGATTCTTTTTGCTAATGCCCAGTTGATGCCTGATCCGGATATCGTCTCTACGGAAACGGGGATGCGGCACCGGACAGCGGAGCGGGTAGCAAAGCAGACTGGTTCACTGGTGATTGCCATCTCTCAACGGAGGAATGTTATCACCCTTTACCAGGGATCGCTTCGTTACTCTTTGAAAGATATCGGTGTCATTTTGACTAAGGCGAACCAGGCGATCCAGACATTGGAGAAATATAAGAATGTCCTTGATCAGAGCGTGACTAATCTAGGAGCGTTGGAATTTGAAAACATGGTCTCCTTTTCTGAGGTCGTCCAGGTGGTGCACAGGATTGAGATGGTCCTTCGTACAAAAACCGAAATTCTGAACTATGTAAATGAGTTAGGTACAGAAGGCCGGTTGATCCAGCTTCAGCTTACAGAGTTGGTATCAAACATTGAAGATGAAGCATCCTTGTTATTGAAGGACTACAGTAAGCGGCCAGATTACGAACCTTATTACATTTTGAGAAAGATGCAAGAGGTTACAAATACGGAACTCTTATCTGATGAACAGGTTCTTAAGTTGCTTGGTTACTCACCTAACACTAAATTATCCGACCCCATCGTTCCGAGAGGTTATCGAATTTTAAGTAGAATCCCCCGACTCCCTGTATTGATCATTGAACACCTTGTAGGGAGATTCGGGACATTGGATGGATTGATTCAGGCTTCACCTAAGGAACTTGTTGAAGTCGACGGTGTCGGAGAAATCAGGGCTACGAAGATTCGGGATGGGTTGGATCGCATACAGGAACAATTGTTTGTAGATCGACATATATAAGAAAATTGACTTATTTGTGAACAGTATGATATGATAGTTTTTTTACTCGTTGACTTAAAATGGAAATTGTGCTAAGTTAAAAACCATCATTCCTTTTTTATATGGTTAATGGTTGTAAGGTTTGGTCATACTGTGTTTGAGGAGGTGAATACAAGTGCTTAAGCGTATTGTACAGTTGTTTATTGTCATAACCGGTGGAACGATCGGTTACCTCTATTTCCCTGAGCTATTTACAACCATGGGGCTTACTTGGCAGACTTGGATTCAATCTGTTTTAGGAGCCGTACTAGGAGCACTTATTTTATTTTTATTAACTTTTTGGATCGTGGATTATATTGTCGATGTTATCAGATGGGTAGAGGACTCGTTAGTAAAGGCTCCTGTCGCAGACTTGCTGTTTGGTAGTTTAGGTTTAATTGTAGGTTTGCTTATCGCCTATCTGGTTAATGTTTTCGTACAAGATATCCAAATTCAGGTTATTAATCAAGTTGTACCGATTGCTTTGACGGTGTTGCTTGGCTATCTTGGCTTTCGGGTAGGATTCAAGAGGAAAGATGAATTTTTGAATCTAGTTTCGAAGAAAGAGAAGAAGTTGGAAGAGGGCGATGCACCAGAAAACGCAAAAGTGGACCCTGCCTTGATTCCAAAGCGAAAGATACTCGATACAAGTGTAATTATTGATGGCAGGATTGCAGATATCTGTGAGACACACTTCCTTGAAGGTACGATTGTCATACCACAATTTGTCCTAGAGGAACTCCAGCATATTGCTGATTCTTCCGATGGATTGAAAAGAAACCGGGGACGCCGGGGTCTTGATATCCTTAATCGATTACAGAAGGATCTCCCTGTCAATGTTGAGATTTATGAAGGCGACTTTGAAGAGATCCAGGAAGTCGACAGTAAACTTGTAAAGCTTGCGAAAGTTATGAATGGTATCGTCGTTACGAATGACTTCAATTTGAATAAAGTTTGTGAGTTTCAAAATGTACAAGTTTTGAACATTAATGATCTGGCGAATGCTGTGAAGCCTGTCGTGCTTCCGGGGGAAGAAATGACAATCCAAGTGATCAAAGACGGGAAAGAACAAAATCAAGGCGTTGCCTACTTGGACGACGGTACGATGATCGTTGTTGAAGAAGGGAAAGATTATATTGGCAAGACGATTGAGGTCGTGGTCACCAGTGTCTTACAAACGTCTGCCGGCCGGATGATTTTTGCCAAGCCAAAATCACTTGAAAAAGCGTTATAAAAACGGTATAAACAAATAGAGAATGACAAAAGTGATAACATGCGTGTTATCGCTTTTGTTATTTTATATAAAAAAGCCTAAATTAGCTTAGGGTGGATATGATGACTAAATATACAGCGATTGTACTTGCGGCTGGACAAGGAAAGCGTATGCTTACTGGTCGTAATAAACAGTTTTTAATAGTGGATGACAAACCTTTGATCATCCATACTCTCTCCGTTTTCGATCAGGATGATTGGTGTGAAGAAATCATTCTCGTGACCAATGAAAAGGAACGATTTCAAATGGAGCAGCTTTTGGCTGATTTTCCGATTCAGAAAGAGGTCAGATTGGTTGATGGAGGGGCAGAGCGTCAGGATAGTGTCTATGCAGGGCTGACGGCTGTCGAGAATAGAAATGTCCCTGTCTTTATTCATGATGGCGCGCGTCCGTTTGTTTCTCGAAAGCTTTTACATGAGTTGGCGGAGACTGCAAGAGGGAAAAAGGCCGCTTTGTTGGCTACCCGTGTTACAGATACAATTAAACGAAAGGCAGCGACAAGGTTAGAGACGCTTGCTCGCAGTACATTATGGGCGGCACAGACACCACAAGCTTTTTCTTACGACTTGATTAAACTAGCGCATGAAGAAGCAAAAAAACGTGGATACTACGGCACAGATGATGCCTCCCTTGTCGAGCGCTTGGATCATGAAGTTGCTATCGTGGAAGGAAGCTATGACAATATTAAATTGACGACTCCGGAAGATCTACATAAAGCGGAAGCTTATTTAAGTAACCAGAGAAAAGGAAAGGTGGGGGATGTACCTATGTTTCGTGTCGGTCAAGGATTTGATGTCCACCAATTGACAGATGGACGGCCGTGTATCATCGGCGGAGTAGAAATCCCTTATGAAAAAGGGTTACTGGGCCATTCTGATGCGGATGTTTTGCTTCATACGATTGCAGACGCCTGTTTAGGAGCCGTTGGAGAGGGGGATATCGGCAAGCATTTCCCTGACACGGATCCAGCTTTTAAAGATGCTGATTCGGGGAAACTCCTTCAACATGTTTGGCAAATGGTGAAAGATCATGGATATGAACTCGGGAATATGGATTGTACAGTCATTGCACAGGCACCGAAAATGGCCCCTTATATAGAACAAATCCGCGATAATATAGCATCCCTTCTCCGGGTGGAGGCAGGGCGTATTAATATTAAGGCGACGACGACAGAAAAGCTCGGTTTTACAGGTCGGAAGGAAGGAATTGCCGCACAAGCGTCTGTCCTTTTGCAAAATAATCAGCATTCCTAAACAAAAAATGATAAAATAAGTCAAGGATATAGACCGGAATACGAAAGGAGAACAATTATGTCAAATGAAGTACGGGTGCGTTATGCACCGAGTCCGACGGGCCATCTTCACATTGGTAATGCGAGAACTGCCCTCTTCAACTATCTTTATGCAAAAAATGCAGGTGGAAAAGTAGTCATTCGTATTGAGGATACGGATGAAAAACGAAACGTAGAAGGTGGAGAACAAAGCCAGCTCAACTATTTGAAGTGGTTAGGCATCGAATGGGATGAAAGTGCGGACCAGGGCGGAGAGTTTGGACCATATCGCCAAATGGAACGTCTCGATATTTATAACAAATACGTCGACGAACTTCTTGAGCGCGGTCTTGCTTATAAGTGTTACATGACAGCCGAAGAACTAGAAGCTGAGCGTGAAGCACAAATGGCTCGTGGCGAAGCACCGAAATATTCAGGAGCGCATCGTGACCTGACAGAAGAACAAATAGCAGGATTTGAATCGGAAGGCCGTGAGCCGAGCATTCGTATCCGTGTTCCGGAAAACCATACGTATACGTTCAATGATATTGTTCGTGGAGATATCACTTTTGAATCTAGTGATTTCGGTGATTGGGTCATCGTAAAGAAAAATGGTACTCCGACGTACAACTTTGCTGTTGCTGTTGATGACTACCTGATGAAAATCACCCATGTCCTTCGTGGAGAAGAGCATATTTCCAATACCCCTAAACAAATGATGGTGTACGAAGCGTTCGGATGGGAACCGCCTAAGTTTGGTCACATGACATTAATTCTGAACGAGGATCGTAAAAAGCTAAGTAAGCGGGATGAGCACATTCTGCAATTTATCGAACAATATAAAAACCTCGGTTACTTGCCAGAAGCGCTTTTCAACTTTATTACATTGCTTGGATGGTCTCCGGTGGGCGAAGAAGAGATCTTCACTCAAGAGGAACTCGTCGAAATTTTTGACGCCGAACGTTTATCTACTTCACCAGCCGTCTTTGATGCTGCAAAACTGAAGTGGATGAACAACCAGTATATAAAAGCTGCGGATTTAGATCGCGTCGTTGAACTGGCACTTCCTTACCTGATTGAAGCAGGGCGCCTATCTGAAGATATGACGGAAGAAGACGCACAATGGTCTCGTGAGCTTATTAGCCTCTACCAAGAACAATTGAGCTATGGAGCTGAAATTGTAGAGTTGACTGATTTATTCTTCAAAAAGGAAATTCAGTACGACGAGTCC
Organism: Halobacillus dabanensis; assembly: GCF_900114165.1. Lineage (GTDB taxonomy): Bacteria > Bacillota > Bacilli > Bacillales > Halobacillaceae > Halobacillus > Halobacillus dabanensis. The sequence continues at coordinate 48,555 of NZ_FOSB01000016.1, read as the reverse complement.
GCTATGGAAGTGTTGGAAGGAGAGCAAGTTCCAGAAGTCCTTGAAACGTTCAAAAAGAACTTGCAGGAGCTTGAGGAATTCACCCCTGAAAATATTAAAAAACAAATCAAAGCCGTGCAAAAAGAAACGGGCCATAAAGGTAAAAAGCTATTCATGCCTGTACGTGTAGCGACAACCGGCCAAACCCACGGTCCTGAACTTCCGAACGCGATTCATTTGTTGGGAGTTGAGACTGTAACAGTCCGCTTAGATGATGTGTTGAATAAATTACAAGCGTAATTCTTTCACAAGCTGGGGAGAATATCATATAGTAAAGATACAAATACGAAACGTTGATGAGGAGAAGTAAAAGGGGCCACTCTTCTACAGAGAGAATCGCCAGGGCTGGAAGTGATTCGGAGAGTAACCTTTGAAATGCACCTCGGAGTCTTCAGTTGAATAAAGTATGCTGAAGCGGCTACCTTCCGTTATAAAGGGTGAAGCGGGGAGAGGAGAACTCCTATCCCAAACAGAGTGGAACCACGTACAACGCGTCTCTGTGCCATTGGCACAGAGGCGCGTTTTTTATTTATTTGATAGGAAAGCAAATGGTTCAATACAAGGAGGGGAGCAAGTATGGGGCTATTTAAAATGTTCAAAGAAGATGTTGATGTTGTTTTCGACCAGGATCCTGCTGCTCGTTCGTATATCGAGGTGATTTTGACTTATTCAGGTTTGCATGCGATATGGGCTCACAGGGTAGCCCATGCTTGCCACAAAAGGAAATTCTTTTTCCTGGCCCGTCTCATCTCCCAATGGAGCCGTTTTTTGACAGGTATTGAAATTCACCCTGGAGCGAAAATCGGCCGTCGTTTTTTCATTGATCACGGCATGGGGGTGGTCATTGGGGAAACATGTGAAATCGGGGATAATGTGACGATTTTCCAGGGGGTTACTCTCGGCGGTACAGGAAAGGAAAAAGGGAAAAGGCATCCGACCTTACTAGACAATTCACTGGTAGCGACAGGTGCAAAAGTGCTTGGGTCCATCACAATTGGGGAAAACTCTAAAGTGGGAGCAGGATCAGTGGTTCTCCATGATGTACCAAACAATTCTACTGTTGTCGGGATTCCTGGACATGTGGTTATCCAAGATGGAAAGAAAGTTCAGAAGAAGGACTTGGATCATCATAAGCTGCCCGACCCTGTTTATGATCGGTTGAACGAGTTAGAAAGCGAAATTGAAAAGCTAAGGCATCAGCTGAACAAGTAAAAGGAGTGAATCAAAATGGCGATCAACATATATAACACACTGACAAGAAAGAAAGAGCCGTTTCATCCGCTGGAAGAAGGAAAAGTGAAAATGTACGTCTGTGGTCCAACGGTATATAACTATATCCATATCGGGAATGCACGCCCAGCGATCGTCTTCGATACTGTAAGAAGATATTTCGAATACCGTGGCTATGATGTTCATTATGTGTTGAACTTCACAGATGTGGATGACAAACTGATCAAAGCATCAAACGAAATGGGCGAAGGTGTGACCGAAATTGCGAACCGCTTTATCAAGGCTTACAAAGAAGATGTCGGGGCTCTTGGTGTGAAAGAAGCGGTGGATCACCCTCGTGTAACCGAAAACATGGATGAAATCATAAACTTCATCCGGGGACTGATCGACAAAGGGTTTGCATATGAAGCGGAAGGAGATGTCTATTTCCGAACAAGGTCCTTTGATCAATACGGCAAGCTTTCGCATCAGTCTGTCGATGAGTTGCAGTCAGGGTCCAGAATTGAAGTAGGGGACAAGAAAGAAGACCCGCTGGACTTCACCTTATGGAAAGGTGCAAAAGAAGGAGAAATTACATGGGAAAGCCCCTGGGGCAGCGGTCGGCCTGGGTGGCATATTGAATGTTCGGCAATGGCTAAGAAATATCTCGGCGATACAATTGATATCCACGCCGGAGGCCAAGACTTAACTTTTCCTCACCATGAAAATGAAATTGCTCAGTCGGAAGCCCACAATGGTGAATCTTTCGCACGTTATTGGATGCACAATGGATACATCAATATTGATAATGAAAAAATGTCGAAATCGCTGGGCAACTTTATCTTGGCCCATGACCTTGTGAAAAAGCATGACCCGCAGGTGATCCGCTTCTTTATGCTGAGTGTTCAGTATCGTCACCCGATCAACTTCAGTGATGAGTTATTGAAGGGGGCGAAAAGCAGTTTCGACCGCATTAAGAATGCTTATGAAAACATTCAGTACCGCAAGACGACAACAGTCAGTCTTCAAGAAAATCAGGACGAATGGTTAGATAAAATCTCCGATTATAAAGAGCAATTCATCAAAGAGATGGATGACGACTTTAATACGGCAAATGCTATTTCTGTTCTGTTTGATCTGACGAAGACAGCGAACTTGTACTTGCAGGAAGATCAAACGCATGAAGAAGTATTGAGTGCTTTCGAGAAACTGTTTGAAGAATTGACGAGCGTTTTAGGTATCGAATTGAAAGTTCAGGACGAATTGCTGGATGAAGAAATCGATGCTTTGATTGAAGAGCGGAAACAAGCGCGGAAAAACCGTGACTTTGAACGAGCAGATCAAATTCGCGATGAATTGAAGGACAGGAATATTATATTAGAGGATACATCGCAAGGAACGCGTTGGAAGCGGGGGTAAGAATATGACGAAGGCAGATGTCAAACAAATGAAAAGTCTTGCCCTTGCATACATGGGCGACTCCGTCTATGAGTTGTATGTTCGTCACCATTTGCTTGAAAAGGGGGATATCCAACCCCAACATCTTCATAAGAAAGCTATACAATTCGTTTCTGCTGTATCTCAGGCGGGTGTCGTAAAAGCCTGGCAAGAGGAAAATCTTCTAACAGAAGAAGAAGAAGGGGTATTGAGACGGGGGCGAAACGCAAAGTCAGGGTCGGTACCAAAGAGTACGAATGTTCAAACATACCGGTATTCGACCGCATTCGAAGCGGTATTAGGTTATTTGTATCTATCTGACCAGACAGAGCGTCTCGAAACACTTATTAAACATGCAATAAATAATGTTGAAGAAAGGAGTGATGTGAAATGAGTGGAGAATGGATTATCGGAAAGAACCCTGTACAAGAGGCTATAAGGTCTGGTCGGCCGATAAATAAAGTAATGGTGTCGGACCAACTTCAATACCAGGCATATAAAAAAATTGACCAACTAGCGAAGGAGCAAGGGCTGCTCGTCCAGAAAGTGCCGAAGAAGAAAATTGACCAACTAGTGGATGGGAGTCACCAGGGAGTAATCGCCTCAGTCGCTGCTTATGAATATAGTGACATCGAAGATTTGTTTGAGAGAGCAGAAGAAAAGGACGAGCCGCCATTTTTCATCATTTGTGATGAAATCGAAGATCCTCATAACCTTGGGTCCATTCTTAGAACCGCAGATGCAAGTGGTGCTCACGGTGTGATCATACCCAAAAGACGTTCCGTTGCGCTCACCGCTACTGTAGCAAAAACATCAACGGGGGCCATAGAATACATCCCTGTTGCTCGTGTAACGAACTTGGCTCGCACCATTGAAGAGTTGAAAGAAAGGTTCGTCTGGGTGGTCGGTACCGATGCAGATGGTACGGAAGATTATCGACAGCTTGATGGAAAGATGCCGATTGCGCTCGTCATTGGAAGTGAAGGTCGTGGGATGAGTCGCTTGACGAAAGAAAAGTGTGATTGGACAGTCAGCTTGCCAATGGCAGGTAAGGTGACCTCATTGAATGCTTCGGTCGCTGCTTCTTTGTTGATGTATGAAGTTTTCAGGAAGCGACACCCGTTAGGGGAGTAAGACATGATAGTCTTAATTGTCGATGGATACAATATGATCGGTGCTTGGCCGGAATTGAAAAACTTAAAGGAGAAAGATCTCGGTCAAGCCCGGGATCTCCTTATAGAAATGATGGCTGAGTATCAATCTTATACCGGGGATAGAATTATGATTGTTTTTGATGCTTACCATGTTCGGGGGTTGGAGAAGAAACAAAACAATTACAAGGTTGAAGTCATTTTCACAAAAGAGAATGAAACAGCAGACGAGCGTATTGAAAAGCTCGCTGGTGAATTGAACGATGTCCGTACTCAAGTGTATGTAGCAACATCGGATTACGCTGAGCAACGGACGATCTTCGGACAAGGGGCCTTTCGAAAGTCTGCAAGAGAGCTTTATATCGAAGTGAAAAATATAGAAAATCAAATAGAAAAAGATGTAGAAAGTCAGAATCAATACTCCTATCAATCCAAGATACCAATCAACAAAGAAGTGCGGGAGCTTTTTGAAAAATGGCGCCGAGGTGATAAATAATTCTGACAACTTGTTGACGCTTTTCAATTTTGTACTGTATAATATTGCTATATTGAGGTAGCACGGTCGGAGGGATCCTGTGTGAGCATCTTACAAACGGAGAAAAGCATCAATGATTTGGATCTTAGTAAGCTAGATGATGAGGAAGTGGTTGAACGGATCAATCAAGGACAAGTTCAAGCGCTTGATTATTTAATTAATAAGTATAAGAACTTTGTTCGTGCGAAAGCTCGGACCTACTTTCTGATTGGCGCAGATAGGGAAGATATTGTTCAGGAAGGCATGATTGGTCTTTACAAAGCTATTCGCGATTACAGAGAAGGAAAACTTTCATCTTTCAAAGCTTTTGCAGAATTATGTGTCACCCGTCAAATTATCACCGCAATTAAAACCGCCACTAGACAGAAGCATATCCCTTTGAATTCCTACGTTTCTTTGGACAAGCCTATTTACGATGAAGAATCGGATCGCACTTTGTTAGATGTCATAGCAGGATCTAAAGCAATTGATCCACAAGAACTGATTGTGAATAAAGAGAAGTTCGCAGACATGGAAGAGAAGATGTCAGAGTTGTTAAGTAACCTTGAGAAGAAGGTGCTGACCCTGTACTTGGATGGACGTTCCTACCAAGAAATTTCCGTCGAGCTGGATCGACACGTGAAATCTATTGATAACGCTTTACAGCGTGTGAAGAGAAAGCTGGAGAAATACCTTGAAATCAATGAAATCACTCTATGAAAGTTACATTGACAGTAAACGGTAAGAGTGCTACATTTAGTGAGTATGTGTAAACCTCGCAGAATGAGGTGACTGGTAATGCGTAAAAAAGTCATATTAGCTTGTACAGAGTGTTTAAGTCGGAATTACAGTTCATATATAAATCGATCCAACCAATCTGAACGTCTTGAAGTCCGCAAGTTTTGTAAAAAATGCGGAACGCATACTTTACATCGCGAGACGAAATAGAGAAGGAAGCCAGTTGGCGCAAGTTTGGGGGTATTACAGCATGTTTAAGTTCTTCAAGAATGTAGCGCGCGAGATGAAGAAGGTAAGTTGGCCCAAAGGTCAGGAATTGACTCGTTATACGATTACCGTAATTCTTACTGTCGCCTTCGTAGCTGTATTCTTTGCTATTGTAGATCTTGGGATATCCCAAGTGCTAGAACTCATTGCTCAAGAATAGTAGAGCGGATTTTATGCTATAATAGGAGATAGACTTACAAAAACCCGTTTTGCGGGTTTTTTCATGTTGGAATAATATTCATCAACTCTAATATAAGGGAGGGAAGGGCAAGCACTTGTCCTGTGATTATGGAAAAAAGATGGTATGTTGTGCACACCTATTCAGGTTATGAGAACAAAGTGAAGACGAACCTTGAAAAGCGTGTTGAATCAATGGGGATGGAAGACAAGATCTTCCGTGTCCTTGTCCCGGAGGACGAAGAAGCAGAAATTAAGAACGGCAAACGGAAAATTGCAAAGAAGAAGGTTTTCCCAGGATATGTCCTGGCTGAAATGGTTATGACAGACGACTCTTGGTATGTCGTAAGGAACACGCCGGGTGTGACTGGTTTCGTAGGATCTACTGGTTCTGGATCCAAGCCGATCCCCCTCCTGCCTGAAGAAGTAGAGACTGTCCTAGAACGTATGGGCATGAACGAACAACCGAAAGCGGAGGTTGACTTTGAGGTTAAGGAAAGTGTTAAAGTAACAGACGGACCTTTCGCGAACTTTACAGGTTCTATCGAGTATATTGACACTGATAAGCAAAAAGTGAAAGTTCACGTCAATATGTTCGGTCGTGAAACTCCGGTAGAGTTAGACTTCACCCAGATAGAAAAATTATAAAATTCAACTCTCCCCCTTGCATAATAAATATAAAGATGCTAGAATTTTTATGTTCTATATGCGCCCCAAAGAGGGCGGTTGCATATCGCAATGAGTGGGAGGGGTTGAACCCTATTACCACATCACGGACTTTAAGGAGGTGTGTCTCGTGGCTAAAAAAGTTATTAATGTTGTAAAGCTTCAGATTCCTGCAGGTAAAGCTAACCCAGCGCCACCAGTAGGACCGGCACTAGGTCAAGCAGGTATTAACATCATGGGATTCTGTAAGGAATTTAATGCGCGTACCCAAGAACAAGCTGGTACGATTATTCCGGTAGAAATCACGGTTTATGAGGACCGTTCCTTTACATTCGTTACGAAAACTCCACCTGCTGCTGTTCTTCTTAAGAAAGCGGCTGGTGTTGAATCAGGTTCCGGTGAACCAAACCGTAACAAAGTAGCTTCTGTTAAACGCGACCAGGTTCGCGAAATCGCAGAAACGAAAATGCCTGATTTGAACGCTACTGACGTTGAGGCTGCAATGCGTATGGTTGAAGGTACTGCACGCAGCATGGGTATCACGATCGAAGACTAACCCACAAACGCGTCACATGGAGATGGGAGAAGGTTGCGGAAATGGAGCTTGTGACTCTTTCGCAACCTTTATTCGTGGGAGGAAAATCCGTTAAAACCACAACGAGGAGGAAATTAATAATGGCTAAGAAAACGAAAAAGCAACAAGAACTTCAAAAACTTGTTGACCGTACAAAAGCTTATGAAGTACAAGAAGCGATTAAGCTTGTAAAAGAAACTGCAAAAGCTAACTTTGACGAAACTGTTGAAGCGGCATTCCGTCTGGGTGTAGATCCTAAGAAAGCGGACCAGCAAATCCGTGGCGCAATGGTGCTTCCGCACGGTACAGGTAAATCTCAGCGTGTGCTTGTTTTCGCTAAAGGTGATAAAGCGAAAGAAGCAGAAGCAGCAGGTGCTGACTACGTAGGTGAACAAGATCTGATCAACAAGATCAACCAAGGTTGGTTCGAGTTTGACGTAGTGGTAGCTACTCCTGACATGATGGCTGAAGTAGGTAAATTAGGTCGTGTACTAGGACCAAAAGGTCTTATGCCGAACCCTAAAACAGGCACAGTGACATTCGAAGTAGAAAAAGCTGTAAATGAAATCAAAGCTGGTAAAGTAGAGTACCGCGTTGATAAAGCAGCAAACATCCACGTTCCAATCGGGAAAGCATCTTTCGATGAAGAGAAGTTGGCTGAAAACTTCGCAGCAATCACTGAAACGCTTGTCAAAGCTAAGCCACAGGCAGCTAAGGGAACTTATATGCGTAATGCAGCTGTTTCATCTACGATGGGGCCTGGAATCAAAGTAGACGTTTCTAGTTACACGAAGTAATAAAAAGTGTTGACTTTCCGTTACTAGTGATATATACTAGGTAGCGTTGTATAAATAAATACGTTATACCGTAGACAGTAGGTGCGGAACTCCGCTTAATGTCCTGCCGAGGTGTGTGATATAAATAGAGCAGCGCTTTCTGCCCTGTTCTATCTAGCACCTCCATGTCTGCATGGTGGTGCTTTTATTATGAGTAAAACCTTCGAACGGTATGATGAAAAGTCAATAGGAGGTGGAACAATGAGCAGTATTATCGAACAGAAGAAACAGATTGTATCTGACTTGGCTGACAAGTTCCGCAACAGTAAATCTGCAGTCGTTGTAGACTACCGCGGACTTGATGTAGCAGAAGTTACTGAACTTCGTGCTCAACTTCGTGAAGCAGGCGTTGATTTCAAAGTGTATAAAAACACAATGGTACGCCGTGCTGCAGATGAAGTTGAACTATCTGATCTGAACGAAGTACTTCAAGGACCGACAGCAGTAGCTTTCCATGAAGACGATGCTGTAGCCCCGGCTAAAGTATTGAATAACTTCGCTAAAGATCACGACGATCTTGAGATCAAAGGTGGAGTAGTAGAAGGACAAGTTGCAACTCTTGAGCAAATCAAAGAACTTGCAAACCTTCCAAATTACGAAGGTCTTGTATCTATGTTCCTAAGCGTACTACAAGCCCCTGTCCGCAACTTCGCATACGCAACAAAAGCGATCGCGGATCAAAAAGAAGAAGAAAGCGCGTAAGTTAGCGTTCATTTAAACCTGTAACAACAAAAACTAAGGAGGAAATTTCTCATGTCTAACGAACAAATTATCGAAGCGATTAAAGAAATGTCTGTTCTTGAGCTTAACGACCTAGTTAAAGCGATTGAAGAAGAATTTGGTGTATCTGCTGCAGCTCCAGTTGCTGCTGGCGCGCCTGCTGCAGGTGGCGAAGCTGCTGAAGAGCAAACTGAATTTGATGTAGTACTAGAATCTGCTGGATCTTCTAAGATCAAAGTAGTTAAAGCAGTACGTGAAATCACTGGTGCTGGTCTTAAAGACGCTAAAGAAATGGTTGACGGTGCTCCAACTGCAATCAAAGAAGGCGTTTCTAAAGAAGAAGCTGAAGAAATCAAGTCTCAGCTTGAAGAAGCAGGCGCTACTGTCGAAGTTAAGTAAGAGAATTTTTAAAGTAAAGCTCGCTGATTTATCGGCGGGCTTTCTTTTTCTTCATGGCATTTTTGTACTAGCTCTTTATTTTGGTAGATTGGAATCTATTTCAATACTTGTGAATAAAGAATGTTGGTAGTCAATTCATTTCAGTAGATGAAAAGAAGGTGTTCGAATTATGTCAGAGCATTATTATTCGAAGGAAACAAAGACAAGTAGTGAAGAGAGAACTTGGAACTTCGAATTGCTGGGTCATGATTTCACGTTTACGACGGACAATGCAGTATTTTCCAAGCGCGAAGTGGACTTTGGCTCACGGCTGATGATTGAAGTTTTTAATGAGCCAGGGATTGGTGGGGACTTTCTGGACCTCGGTTGTGGTTATGGACCGATCGGTTTGTCATTGGCGAAGAGTTTTGAAAATCGTCACGTATTCATGGTAGATGTTAATAGCCGTGCTTTAGGTTTGGCTAAACAGAATGCAGCTGCTAATCATGTGAAGAACGTGACTATTAAAGAAAGTGATCGTTTGGATGGAATAGAAGGTCATAAGTTCGCTTCTATTCTTACTAATCCACCGATTCGTGCGGGAAAACAAGTCGTCCATTCTATGTTTGAAGAGGCGGAAGAAGCTTTACTTGACGAAGGGGAGCTTTGGGTTGTCATTCAAAAGAAGCAAGGGGCACCATCTGCAAAAAAGAAACTAGAAGAATTGTTTGGACATACAGAGATTGTAGAGAAACAAAAAGGGTATTACATCCTGAAGGCTAAGAAGTTTGACTAGCCCTTTTAGTTGTGCTAGTATTGAAAAATGCCAATATATATGATCGGTGTCAAGCTTTTTTTGATGAATATGTATAAAAAGTTGATAGATGGTCAGAATGGTAAAATCGAACACTGAAAATAAATGAGGTTTTTATGTATGAAAAGCCTTTTTCTTTTTTGTCTAACGTTAGAGAGAAATGAAGAATCACCATTCGTTGTAAGGCGAATGTTCAAATAGTGCTTGTGGCAAGATCAACCGCAAGCCTGTTCGGCATGTCTTGCCGAACCCTTTTTTCGTTATTAAAATGCTTGATTTGAGGGGTGAATCAGTTGACAGGTCAACTAGTTCAGTATGGACGACACCGCCAGCGCAGAAGTTATGCACGTATCAGTGAAGTTTTAGAATTACCGAACTTGATAGAAATTCAAACAGCTTCTTACGATTGGTTCTTAGAAGAGGGTTTGAAGGAAATGTTCCAAGACATTTCTCCGATTGAGGATTTCACGGGTAATTTGTCACTGGAGTTTGTAGACTACAGCCTCGGCGAACCAAAGTATCCAGTCGATGAGTCAAAGGATCGCGATGTAACATATAACGCACCACTTCGTGTGAAAGTACGTCTCTTGAATAATGAGACAGGTGAAGTGAAGGAACAAGAAGTGTTCATGGGTGATTTCCCGCTTATGACAGACACAGGTACCTTTGTTATCAATGGTGCTGAGCGTGTTATCGTTTCTCAGCTTGTTCGCTCTCCTAGTGTGTATTTCAATAAAAAGATAGACAAGAACGGTAAGAGGGGATACACAGCTACTGTAATCCCTAACCGCGGAGCTTGGCTAGAGTTCGAAACCGATGCAAAAGACGTGGTGCACGTCCGTATCGATCGTACACGTAAGTTACCGATCACAGTCCTATTGCGTGCTTTAGGATTCGGAACAGACCAGGAGATCATTGATCTAATTGGTGACAACGAATACTTGAAGAATACGCTCGAGAAAGATAATACGGAAAACACAGAAAAAGCATTGCTTGAAATTTACGAGCGTCTACGCCCTGGTGAACCACCAACAGTAGAAAATGCGAAGAGCTTGCTTGTTTCCCGTTTCTTCGACCCGAAACGCTACGACCTGGCGCGAGTAGGCCGTTATAAGATGAATAAAAAGCTTCACATCAAAGACCGTTTGTTTAATCAGACACTGGCTGAAACGTTAGTGGATGAGGAAACAGGCGAAGTGATCGCGGAGAAAGGCGACAAAATCGATCGTCGTTTATTGAATAAGCTGATTCCTCACTTTGACGACGAAGAAGGTACATTGAGTGAAGAAACATTGGAACCTGTGGAGGGTGTGCTAGAAGATCCAATCCAGGTACAATCTGTTAAAATCGTAGATCCAACTGATCCGGAAGGTGAACGTTCTATCAATGTTATCGGCAATGCTAATATTGACCGTGACGTTAAGAACATCACACCTGCGGATATCCTTTCTTCTATCAGTTATTTCTTCAATTTGTTGCATGATGTAGGTGGCACTGATGACATCGATCACCTGGGTAACCGTCGTTTGCGTTCTGTAGGTGAATTGCTTCAGAACCAATTCCGTATCGGTCTTTCCCGTATGGAACGTGTAGTTCGTGAACGTATGTCCATTCAAGACACATCATCCATTACGCCGCAACAGTTGATTAACATCCGCCCGGTTATTGCGTCCATCAAAGAATTCTTTGGTAGTTCGCAATTGTCTCAGTTCATGGACCAGACGAACCCGTTGGCAGAGTTAACACACAAACGCCGACTTTCTGCCCTGGGGCCTGGCGGACTAACACGTGAACGTGCAGGATTTGAAGTGCGAGACGTACACTACTCTCACTACGGACGTATGTGTCCGATCGAAACTCCTGAGGGGCCAAACATCGGTTTGATCAACTCCCTCTCTTCGTATGCGAAGGTCAATGAGTTTGGGTTTATTGAAACACCATATCGTCGTGTCGACCCGGATACGAATAAAGTGACGGCTCAAATCGATTATTTGACAGCAGATGAAGAAGATAACTATGTGGTTGCACAGGCGAACGCGAAGCTTGACGATGACGGTGCTTTCACTGATGAAGAAGTTATCGCACGTTTCCGTGGGGAAAACACGGTTGTAAGCCGTGATCGTCTGGATTACATGGACGTATCTCCGAAGCAGGTTGTATCTGCTGCAACGGCATGTATTCCGTTCCTTGAGAACGATGACTCTAACCGTTCTTTGATGGGTGCGAACATGCAACGTCAAGCTGTACCATTGCTTAAACCGGATGCACCTCTTGTTGGTACAGGCATGGAATATGTATCTGGTAAGGACTCAGGTGCTGCTGTGATATGTAAGCATGAAGGAATTGTAGAACGTGTAGAAGCGAAAGAAGTTCGCGTTCGCCGTATTTCTGAAGTGGATGGGAAAGAGGTTGAAGGTGATCTTGATCGCTATCGCCTACAGAAGTTTATCCGCTCTAACCAGGGAAGCTGCTATAATCAGCGACCAATCGTTTCTAAAGGAGACCGTGTGAAGCAAGGGGAAATCCTTGCAGACGGACCATCCATGGATATGGGTGAACTTGCTCTGGGTCAAAACCCACTAGTTGCCTTCATGACTTGGGACGGTTATAACTATGAGGATGCCATCATCATGAGCGAACGTCTTGTGAAAGATGATGTGTATACATCTATTCATATTGAAGAGTATGAATCAGAAGCTCGTGATACGAAACTTGGACCAGAAGAAATTACTCGCGATATTCCAAACGTGGGTGAAGATGCTCTTCGTGACTTGGACGACCGTGGAATTATCCGCGTTGGTGCTGAGGTCAGCGATGGAGACCTTCTAGTCGGTAAAGTTACCCCTAAAGGTGTAACGGAGTTATCCGCTGAAGAGCGCTTATTGCATGCGATTTTCGGTGAAAAAGCTCGGGAAGTCCGTGACACTTCCTTGCGTGTACCGCATGGTGCAGGTGGGATTGTCCTGGATGTTAAAATCTTCAATCGTGAAGACGGTGATGAACTTCCACCGGGAGTTAACCAGTTGATCCGTGTTTATATCGTACAGAAGCGTAAAATTTCCGAAGGTGACAAAATGGCCGGACGTCACGGTAACAAAGGTGTAATTTCTAAGATTCTCCCAGAAGAAGACATGCCTTTCTTACCAGATGGTACACCGGTAGATATCATGTTGAACCCTCTAGGTGTTCCGTCACGTATGAACATTGGTCAGGTGCTAGAATTGCACATGGGTATGGCTGCTCGCTTGATGGGCGAAAGAATAGCTACACCAGTATTTGATGGTGCTCGTGAGGAAGACGTATGGGAAACATTACAAGAAGCTGGCATGGCCCGTGACGCCAAGACGATTCTTTACGATGGACGTACGGGTGAACCATTCGACAACCGTGTCTCTGTTGGGGTTATGTATATGATTAAGCTAGCCCACATGGTTGATGATAAACTTCACGCACGTTCTACGGGACCATATTCACTTGTTACGCAACAACCATTGGGTGGTAAGGCACAGTTTGGTGGTCAGCGTTTCGGTGAGATGGAAGTATGGGCACTGGAAGCGTATGGTGCTGCTTATACTCTGCAAGAAATCTTGACTGTTAAATCCGATGATGTCGTTGGCCGCGTGAAAACGTATGAAGCCATCGTTAAAGGGGACAACGTTCCAGAACCTGGAGTTCCGGAATCCTTTAAAGTCCTAATCAAAGAACTTCAAAGTCTTGGTATGGATGTAAAGATTCTATCCGGTGATGAGCAGGAGATTGAAATGCGTGATATTGAAGAAGAACAAACCAAAGAATCCGAGAATTTGAACTTAGACGATTAAGATAGAAACACTGCTGTAGCTCGTGTTCTAAGCTTAGGGTAAAACCTGGATACTAAAAGGGAGGTAGGCCCCTTGCTAGATGTAAATAACTTTGAGTATATGAAAATAGGCCTCGCTTCACCGGATAAGATTCGTTCTTGGTCCTACGGTGAGGTCAAGAAGCCAGAAACCATCAACTATCGTACGTTGAAACCTGAAAAAGACGGTCTTTTCTGTGAGCGTATTTTCGGCCCGCAGAAAGACTGGGAATGTCACTGTGGAAAATACAAGCGTGTCCGCTATAAAGGTGTCGTTTGTGACCGTTGTGGTGTAGAAGTAACAAAAGCAAAAGTACGTCGTGAGCGTATGGGGCACCTTGAATTAGCTGCCCCCGTCTCTCACATTTGGTACTTCAAAGGAATCCCGAGCCGAATGGGTCTAGTCTTGGATATGTCTCCAAGAGCATTAGAGGAAGTCATCTACTTTGCAGCCTATATCGTCACGGATCCTGGCGAGACTGCTCTTGAGAAAAAGCAATTGCTATCTGAAAAAGAGTATCGTTCATACCGTGAAAAGTTCGGTCAAGGTTTTCAGGCGGCTATGGGTGCAGAAGCTATCCGTAAACTCTTGTATGATATTGATCTTGATGGTGAAGTGGATACACTGAAAGAAGAGCTGAAAACAGCTCAAGGTCAGCGTCGTACACGTGCAATCAAGCGTCTTGAAGTACTAGAGTCGTTCCGCCACTCTGGAAATGATCCTTCATGGATGATCCTAGACGTTCTTCCGGTTATTCCACCGGAGCTTCGTCCAATGGTTCAACTTGATGGGGGGCGTTTCGCCACATCTGATTTGAACGACTTATACCGACGTGTCATTAACCGTAACAACCGCCTGAAGCGTTTGTTGGATCTTGGTGCACCTACAATCATCGTTCAAAATGAGAAGCGTATGCTTCAGGAAGCTGTCGACGCTTTGATTGACAATGGTCGTCGTGGCCGTCCTGTAACAGGACCGGGTAACCGTCCGCTTAAATCTCTTTCTCATATGCTGAAAGGTAAACAAGGACGTTTCCGTCAGAACCTATTAGGTAAACGTGTCGACTATTCAGGCCGTTCTGTTATCGTTGTAGGTCCATCCTTGAAGATGTATCAATGTGGTCTTCCGAAAGAGATGGCACTAGAACTATTCAAACCGTTTGTTATGAAAGAACTCGTATCTCGTGGACTTGCACATAATATCAAGTCAGCGAAACGGAAGATTGAGCGTGTCCACCATGAAGTTTGGGACGTGCTGGAAGATGTCATCAAAGAACACCCTGTACTTCTTAACCGTGCACCAACATTGCACCGTTTAGGTATCCAGGCCTTTGAGCCGACACTTGTAGAAGGTCGTGCTATTCGTCTGCACCCTCTTGTTTGTACGGCATACAACGCCGACTTTGATGGTGACCAGATGGCTGTCCACGTACCATTATCTTCAGAAGCACAGGCAGAAGCTCGTATCTTGATGCTTGCAGCACAGAACATCCTTAATCCTAAGGATGGTAAGCCAGTAGTTACACCTTCACAGGATATGGTATTAGGTAACTATTATTTAACACTGGAACGTGAGGCAGCGATTGGTGAAGGTATGTTCTTCAAAGACTTGAACGAAGCATTGATGGCTTACCAGAACGGATACGCTCACTTGCATACACGAGTGGCTGTCCAAGCAAGCTCATTGAACAATGAAACATTTACTGAAAAACAAAATCAGCAGCTATTACTGACTACGGTTGGTAAATTGATTTTCAATGAAATGCTGCCAAATTCATTCCCGTATATCAACGAACCAACGAAAGAGAACCTGGAAGTGAAGACTCCTGACCATTATTTCGTTGAAAAAGGAACAGATATCCGTGCGGAAATTTCCAAGCGTGAAGAGGTATCTCCGTTCAAGAAAGGAATCTTGGGTGATATCATCGCAGAAGTCTTCAAACGTTTCTCTATCAGTGAAACGTCCAAGATGCTTGACCGCATGAAGGATCTCGGATTTTCTTACTCAACGAAAGCCGGTATCACTGTCGGTGTATCTGACGTTGTTGTACTACCAGAGAAGCAAGAAATTCTAGATGAAGCTCAAGAGAAAGTAGATAAAGTCTTGAAGCAGTTCCGTCGTGGTTTAATCACGGAAGAAGAACGTTATGATCGTGTCATTGAAGTGTGGTCCGCGGCCAAGGATGACATCCAGAACCGTCTGATGAAATCATTGAACCCACGTAACCCGATCTTCATGATGAGTGATTCCGGAGCTCGTGGTAACGCCTCTAACTTCACGCAACTTGCAGGTATGCGTGGTCTGATGGCCAACCCGGCTGGTCGAATTATTGAACTACCGATCAAGTCCAGTTTCCGTGAGGGTCTGACAGTACTTGAATACTTCATCTCTACCCACGGTGCACGTAAAGGTCTTGCCGATACAGCACTGAAAACGGCCGACTCAGGATACTTGACACGTCGACTTGTTGACGTAGCTCAAGATGTCATTGTACGGGAGGATGATTGCGGTACAGACCGAGGACTTCCTGTATCAGCACTAAAAGAAGGTGCGGAAGTTGTTGAACCATTAATCGATCGTTTGATCGGACGTACTGCTTTCCAAACAGTGAAGCATCCTGAAACTGATTCAGTCTTAGTAGAGAGAAATGAAGTAATCTCCGAAGATGTTGCTAGAGCTATTGTCGATGCTGGAATAGAACAAGTCGTGATTCGGACAGCATTCACATGTAACACGAAACACGGCGTATGTAAGAAATGTTATGGCCGTAACCTGGCAACTGGTGATGAAGTTGAAGTGGGTGAAGCAGTTGGAATTATCGCTGCGCAATCCATCGGTGAACCAGGTACACAGCTTACTATGCGTACCTTCCACACAGGTGGTGTAGCAGGAGATGACATCACGCAGGGTCTTCCGCGTATCCAAGAGATCGTTGAAGCACGTAACCCGAAAGGTCAAGCAGTCATCACTGAAATTGATGGAACTGTCCATGATGTCAATGAAGTGAAAGAAAAACTGGAGATTGTTGTCCAGGGCGCTGTAGAGTCTCGATCCTATACTGCTCCATACGGGGCACGTATGAAAGTGAGCGTTGGTGACGAAGTCAAGGCTGGGGAGCCACTGACAGAAGGTTCCATTGATCCTAAAGAATTGCTTACAGTCAAAGGTCTGGACGGAGTACAACAGTATCTCCTTAAAGAAGTTCAGAAAGTTTACCGTATGCAAGGGGTAGAAATCTCTGATAAGCACGTTGAAGTAATGGTTCGCCAAATGCTTCGTAAAGTGCGAGTCCTTGACTCTGGTGATACCGATGTTCTTCCAGGATCACTTCTTGAAATTCACCAGTTCAAAGAAGCGAACCAAAAAGCACTTATGGAGGGTGG
The DNA here is from genome assembly GCF_900114165.1 of Halobacillus dabanensis. GTDB lineage: Bacteria > Bacillota > Bacilli > Bacillales > Halobacillaceae > Halobacillus > Halobacillus dabanensis. The sequence goes on along the minus strand of NZ_FOSB01000016.1, from coordinate 31,813 downwards.
ACAACCGGCAGTCGGCCGCCCTGTCATCCTCGGTATTACAAAAGCATCTCTTGAAACGGATAGCTTCCTATCAGCAGCATCCTTCCAGGAGACGACACGTGTCCTAACGGATGCAGCCATTAAAGGTAAGCGCGATGAGTTGCTAGGATTGAAAGAGAATGTTATTATCGGTAAGCTTGTTCCTGCTGGTACGGGTATGACTCGATATCGCAAAATCCAAGCTCAATCCGAACAGCAACAGCAAGAGGTTCCAGAAGCAACGGAAGAAGTTACACACTCATAAATAGAGAAGTAGATGTTAACAAGGGGTAAAGTTAACGGAAGTACTAAAAAACTCACCCAAATGCAGTTGACATGCATTTGGGTGAGTGATAATATTATCAAGGTGCTTCCATTTATCCTTGTTACTTTGGAGGATATGAAGATGTCTTATGAAAAAGTAGCACAGGCTAAATCCGATATAATCATTGGAACCAAACAAACACTAAAAGCCATGAAAAATGGTGAAGTGGATGAAGTCATAACGGCTGACGATGCAGATCAGTCAATGACATTTAAAGTAGCTGATATGGCCCGACAACTGAACATTCCTCACACACGGGTAGCCTCTATGAAGGAGCTCGGGAATGCATGTGGTATTGATGTTGGTGCGGCTACAGTGGCGATAAAGCAATAAAGTTTTGGCGTTTTTCGCGAAAGCTTTGTTTTTTGCCTTTTTATGAACCACCTGGATGTGTGGTATTAAATAGACGAAGGGAGGATACAAACATGCCAACAATTAACCAATTGGTACGCAAAGGACGCGTGAGCAAAACGAAGCAGTCTAACTCTCCAGCATTGAACAAAGGTTACAATAGCTATAAGAAGCGTATGACTGACCTTTCTTCTCCACAAAAACGTGGGGTTTGCACACGTGTTGGTACAATGACACCTAAGAAACCGAACTCTGCCCTACGTAAGTATGCACGTGTTCGTCTTACTAACCAGCTAGAGGTTAACGCGTACATTCCTGGAATCGGCCACAATCTGCAAGAGCACAGTGTTGTTCTTATCCGTGGCGGTAAAGTTAAAGACTTGCCAGGTGTGCGTTACCACGTTGTACGCGGTGCTCTTGACACAGCAAGTGTTGATGGCCGTATGCAAGGCCGTTCTAAATACGGTACGAAGAAGCCTAAAGCTAAAAAATAAACGATATGAATATATCGCTTAAATAAATCATTCAAGGAAGGGAGGGGAACATATGCCACGTAAAGGTCCAGTAGCTAAACGTGATGTGTTACCAGATCCGATGTACAACTCTAAGCTTGTCACTCGCTTGATCAACCAAATTATGGTTAACGGTCAGCGCGGTAAAGCTCAGAAAATCCTTTATAAATCTTTTGAACTTGTTCAGGAGCGTAGCGGTAATGACGCTATGGAAACTTTTGATCAAGCGATGAAGAACGTCATGCCTGTATTGGAAGTACGCGCTCGTCGTGTAGGTGGTTCCAACTACCAGGTACCTGTTGAAGTTCGTCCAGAACGTCGTCAGGCGCTAGGCTTGCGTTTTATCGTTAACTATGCGCGTCTTCGCGGAGAGAAAACGATGGAAGAACGCTTGGCTAACGAAATTCTAGATGCAGCGAACAACACTGGTGCATCAGTGAAACGTCGTGAGGAAATGCACAAAATGGCGGAAGCGAACAAAGCATTCGCTCACTATCGTTGGTAATTACCAAAAAAATAAATGTTTAAATAGGAAGGAGAAAGATGCATGGCTAGAGAATTCTCCTTGGAAAAGACCCGTAATATCGGGGTCATGGCTCACATCGACGCTGGTAAAACAACGGCGACAGAGCGTATTCTTTTCTACACAGGACGTATCCACAAAATTGGTGAAACTCATGAAGGAGCTTCCCAAATGGACTGGATGGAGCAGGAACAAGAGCGCGGAATTACAATCACTTCCGCTGCTACAACCGCTCAGTGGAAAGGTCACCGTATTAATATCATCGACACACCTGGACACGTAGACTTCACAGTTGAAGTTGAACGTTCCCTGCGTGTTCTTGATGGTTCCGTAGCTGTTCTTGACGCACAATCCGGCGTTGAGCCCCAAACAGAAACTGTATGGCGCCAAGCTACAACGTACGGTGTGCCGCGTATTGTATTCATTAACAAAATGGACAAAATCGGCGCAGATTTCATTTACTCCCTAGGCACATTGAAAGAACGCCTTGGAGCTAACGCTGCGGCTGTTCAGCTTCCTATTGGTGCGGAAGATGAGTTTGAAGGAATCATCGACCTAGTAACAATGGAAGCCTACTACTACATGGACGACTTGGGAACCCGTGCAGAAGCACGACCAATTCCTGATGAGTACAAAGATCAGGCTGAAGAGTATCGTGGCAAGCTTGTAGAAGCTGTCGCGGAACTTGATGAAGACTTGATGATGCAGTACCTAGAGGGAGAAGAAATCACTAATGAACAGCTGAAAACGGCTATCCGTACAGCTACTCTAAGTGTTGAATTCTACCCAGTGTTCTGCGGTTCTGCTTTCAAGAACAAAGGTGTTCAACTTCTAATCGATGGCGTTATTGATTATCTACCATCTCCTTTAGATGTACCTCCAATTGAAGGTTATGTGCCACAAACAGAAGAAGCTGTTACACGTAAGGCTGACGACAATGAGCCATTCTCTGCTTTGGCATTTAAAGTTGCTACAGACCCTTATGTCGGTAAATTGACATTCTTCCGTGTGTACTCCGGTACATTGAGTGCTGGTTCATACGTGAAAAACTCCACGAAAGATAAGCGTGAGCGTGTAGGTCGTATCCTGCAAATGCACGCAAACTCTCGTGAAGAAATATCTACTGTGTATGCTGGTGATATCGCTGGTGCAGTAGGCCTTAAAGATACAGGAACAGGTGATACTATTTGTGACGAAAAGAGTCTGGTAATTCTTGAGTCCATGGAATTCCCTGAGCCAGTAATCTCTGTTGCGATCGAACCTAAATCTAAAGCTGACCAAGATAAAATGGCTATCGCCCTTGGTAAACTTGCTGAAGAAGACCCAACGTTCCAAACAGAAACTAACATCGAAACAGGCCAGACAATCATCGCTGGTATGGGTGAACTTCACCTTGATATCATCGTTGACCGCCTGAAGCGTGAGTTTAAAGTTGAAGCGAACATTGGCGCTCCACAAGTAGCTTACCGTGAAACTTTCCGTGCTAGCGCACAAGTAGAAGGTAAGTTCGTCCGCCAATCTGGTGGTCGTGGACAGTTCGGTCACGTGTGGGTTGAGTTTGAACCAAATGAAGAAGGCGCCGGATTCGAATTCGTCAATAAGATCGTTGGTGGTGTTGTACCACGCGAATACATCCCATCTGTAGAACAAGGAATCAAAGAATCCTTGGAGAACGGTGTATTAGCTGGATACCCTATGGTAGACATCAAGGCGACTCTTTATGATGGTTCTTACCACGACGTCGACTCTAACGAAATGGCCTTTAAAGTTGCCGCATCTATGGCACTTAAAGAAGCCAAAAACAAGTGTAAGCCTGTTCTACTTGAACCTATGATGAAAGTAGAAGTTGTTATTCCAGAGGAATACATGGGCGATATCATGGGTGACGTAACTTCCCGTCGTGGACGTGTTGAAGGTATGGAAACTCGTGGTAATGCACAAGTGGTTAAAGCATTCGTTCCACTTTCCGAAATGTTCGGTTACGCAACAGCATTGCGTTCCAACACACAAGGTCGTGGTACTTATACTATGCATTTCGACCACTATGAAGAAGTTCCGAAGAGCATCTCTGAGGAAATCATCAAGAAAAATGCTGGTGAATAATTGATTTTTTAGACGAGTTAAAGTATAACTTGTATTGTAAGCTTAGGAGTAACTTTTGTTTACTCCTGAGCTGAATAATAAATCAACAATAAATTTGTTACTTATTTAAAGGAGGAAATATACAATGGGTAAAGAAAAATTCGACCGGTCCAAGTCCCACGTTAACATTGGTACTATCGGACACGTTGACCACGGTAAAACTACTCTAACTGCAGCGATTACTACAGTACTTCATAAGAAATCTGGTTCTGGTGAAGCTATGGCATATGACATGATCGACGGTGCTCCTGAAGAGCGCGAGCGTGGAATCACAATCTCCACTGCACACGTTGAGTATGAAACAGAAACTCGTCACTATGCACACGTTGACTGCCCAGGTCACGCTGACTACGTTAAGAACATGATCACTGGTGCTGCTCAAATGGACGGCGCGATCCTAGTTGTATCTGCAGCTGACGGTCCAATGCCACAAACTCGTGAGCACATCCTACTTTCTAAAAACGTAGGTGTTCCAGCAATCGTTGTATTCTTGAACAAAGTTGACATGGTAGACGACGAAGAGCTTCTTGAACTAGTAGAAATGGAAGTTCGCGATCTACTTTCTGAGTATGACTTCGATGGCGATGATGTACCAGTAATCAGCGGTTCTGCTCTTAAAGCTCTTGAAGGTGAAGAGAAGTACGAGCAAGCTATCTACGACCTTATGGATGCAGTAGATGAGTATGTTCCAACACCAGACCGTGACACTGATAAGCCATTCATGATGCCAGTTGAGGACGTATTCTCCATCACTGGTCGTGGTACAGTTGCAACTGGTCGTGTTGAGCGTGGAACAGTTAAAGTCGGTGACGAAATCGAAATCATCGGTATGGCTGAAGAAGCTCGTAAGACTACAATCACTGGTGTTGAAATGTTCCGTAAGCTTCTTGACTACGCTGAAGCTGGCGATAACATTGGTGCACTTCTTCGTGGTGTTAACCGTGAAGACATCAACCGTGGACAAGTACTAGCTAAGCCTGGTTCTATCACTCCACACACAAACTTCAAATCTGAAGTTTATGTACTAGCTAAAGATGAAGGTGGACGTCACACTCCATTCTTCTCTAACTACCGCCCACAGTTCTACTTCCGTACTACGGACGTAACAGGCGTTATTCAACTTCCTGAAGGTGTAGAAATGGTTATGCCTGGGGATAACGTTGAAATGACTGTAGAACTTATCTCTCCAATCGCGATCGAGGACGGTACTCGTTTCTCCATCCGTGAAGGTGGACGCACAGTAGGTTCTGGCGTAGTTTCTGAAATCACTAAATAATTTCAGTTCTATATAGTAAAAAGAGCAACAGCGCATCGCTGTTGCTCTTTTTTATGGGAAGAATCAAAGCTTGATAGAAAAGTAAGCTGGGTTAAAGGTGTTAAAAAAATGGACTAATTCTACTATTTAAAGTGGAGCCTATGTACAACACAATCAATCGCTTCAATTCACCGTTTGATCCATTTTAAGTTTCATATTTATAAATGGAAGTGTTTACGAGTTTAGAGTGCAGTAACCGTAGTGAATGGATGGTTGATATTTAGTCGTATATTTGTTTTAATGGACAATGGTTTTGAGGAAGCATTCCATCTATATAGGAAGAAATGTGTGAAAGTTTGGTTAGCACTTGAAAAATATGTAGAACGTTAGTATAATATTTTAAGTGTCCGTGTTGAAAATAAATATGGATTTATCCTTGCAATGACCGCATTTCTTCTATATAATGAATAATGTTGGTCATAAAAGGCGATGAAGCGAAAGGTTGTTGACACACCCGGCCCCTTTGCCATGGCTGGTGGTCAAGTTTTTTTCGCGGAGAATGTCTATTTCTAAAATGGGCGAAGAAGGAGGGAAAATAATGGCAAAAGAGAAAATTCGTATTCGTTTAAAAGCGTATGATCACAGAGTACTTGATCAGTCTGCAGAAAAGATCGTTGACACTGCGAAGCGTTCTGGAGCTAATGTATCTGGTCCGATCCCGCTTCCAACTGAACGTTCTGTTTACACAGTACTACGTGCGACTCACAAGTATAAAGATGCTCGTGAGCAGTTCGAAATGCGTACGCACAAACGTCTAATCGACATTGTTAATCCAACACCACAAACTGTTGATTCACTCATGCGTTTGGATCTACCATCTGGTGTGGATATCGAAATCAAACTATAAATAAATCGTTAAGATAATAGGAGGTGTAACGGATGACGAAAGGAATCTTAGGACGTAAAGTCGGCATGACTCAAATTTTCTCTGAAAATGGCGAGTTGATCCCAGTGACAGTTGTTCAGGCTGAACCAAACGTTGTTCTTCAGATGAAAACAATGGAAAACGATGGCTATGAAGCGATTCAACTAGGTTTTGCTGATGAAAAGTCAAACCGCTTGAAGAAAGCTGCTCAAGGGCATGCTGAAAAAGCAAGTACAACACCTAAGCGCTACATTCGTGAATTCCGTAATACAAACCTTAATGACTATGAACTTGGTCAAGAGGTTAAAGTTGATATTTTCGAAGCTGGTGACGCAATCGACGTTACAGGAACTTCAAAAGGTAAAGGTTTCCAGGGTGCAATCAAGCGCCATAACCAAGCTACTGGTCCTAAAACCCACGGTTCTCGTTTCCAACGTCGTTCTGGTTCCATGGGGCAAGGTGCTGACCCATCAAAAGTCTTCAAAGGTAAAGGCCTTGCAGGACAAATGGGTAGCGAGCAAGTAACCCTGCAAAACCTTGAAGTTGTTAAAGTTGACGCTGAGCGCAACCTACTACTTATCAAAGGTAATGTACCAGGTGCGAAAAAGTCTTACGTTAAAATCACAAGTGCAAATAAGGCTAGCAAATAATAAACGAAGGGAGGATATGTCATGCCTAAAGTAGCACTATTAAACCAAAGCGGTTCTAACGTTGGTGAAATCGAACTAAACGAATCCGTTTTCGGTATCGAACCTAATACTCACGTATTACATGAAACTGTGTTGATGCAACGCGCGAATCTTCGCCAGGGCACACACAAAGTAAAAGGACGCTCTGAAGTTAGTGGCGGTGGACGTAAACCATGGCGTCAAAAAGGTACAGGCCGTGCGCGTCAAGGATCCATCCGTTCCCCACAATGGGTAGGCGGTGGAACTGTATTCGGTCCAACACCACGCAGCTACAGCTACACTGTGCCTAAAAAAGTACGTCGTTTGGCACTACAGTCTGCTTACTCTTCTAAAGTGAAAGAGGACAATATCATTGTTCTTGAGAGCCTTTCTCTAGACGCTCCTAAGACTAAAGAAGTTGCTAACATTCTTAAAGCGCTGGACGTCAATGAAAAGGCATTGATCGTGACAGCAGAGAAAGATGAAAACATCACTCTTTCTTCTAACAATATCCCTACAGTGAACAGTCTTCCTGTAGAACAAGTAAGTGTGTTAGACTTACTAACGCATGACAAGCTGATCCTTACTAAGGAAGCAGCTGAAAAAGCAGGGGAGGTGCTCTCATAATGAAAGAACCACGCGACATCATTAAGCGCCCTGTCATTACTGAACATTCTGCTGATCTTATGGGAGAAAAGAAATATACGTTTGAAGTTAGCCCGAAAGCTAACAAAACTGAGATTAAAAAAGCAGTTGAAGAAATCTTTGGTGTAAATGTTGCATCAGTCAACACAATGAACCTTAAAGGTAAATTCAAGCGTATGGGTCGTTACGGCGGTTACCGCTCTGATCGTAAGAAAGCAGTCATCACTTTGACTCAGGACAGTGAAGAACTAGAATTCTTCGAAGTTTAATATACTAAATGATTAATGAAGGAGGGAAATAAAGATGGCGATTAAAAAGTTCAGACCAATCACAAACGGTCGTCGACACATGTCAGTTTCTGATTTCGCTGAAATCACAACCGACAAACCTGAACGCTCCCTTGTCACTCCACTTCACAAAAAAGGTGGACGTAACAACCAAGGTAAGCTGACAGTTCGTCATCAGGGCGGAGGTCATAAGCGTCAGTATCGTATTATTGACTTTAAGCGTGACAAAGATGGAATACCTGGACGCGTTGCTACAGTTGAATACGATCCGAACCGCTCCGCTAACATTGCACTAATCAACTATGTTGATGGTGAAAAACGTTACATCCTGGCTCCTAAAGGTGTTAAGGTTGGAACGGAAATTCTTTCTGGTGAAGGTGCAGATATCAAACCAGGTAACGCACTTCAACTTAAAGATATCCCAGTTGGTACAATCGTACACAACGTTGAATTAAAACCAGGTCGCGGAGGACAGCTTGTCCGTTCTGCAGGTGCTTCTGCACAAATCCTGGGTCGCGAAGAAAAATATACGCTCGTACGCCTTGCATCTGGTGAAGTTCGTCTGGTACTAAGTGCTTGCCGTGCTACTATCGGTCAAGTCGGTAACCTAGAACACGAACTTATCAGTGTTGGTAAAGCCGGACGTTCTCGTTGGAAAGGTAAGCGCCCTACAGTGCGTGGTTCTGTAATGAACCCTAGTGATCACCCACACGGTGGTGGTGAAGGACGTGCACCAATCGGTATGCCATCTCCTGTATCTCCATGGGGTAAACCAACTCTTGGATACAAAACGAGAAAACGCAACAAGCAGTCTGATAAATATATCGTACGTAGACGCGGTAAAAAATAACGGGGTTGTCGGGCGGGCAATAAAACCCGTCTCTCAATCGCGAAGGGAGGTTTATTCATGGGCCGCAGCCTGAAAAAAGGACCTTTTGTAGATGATCATTTAATGAACAAAGTCGAGAAGTTGAACGAAGATAACAAACAGCAGGTCGTAAAGACTTGGTCTCGTCGTTCCACTATCTTCCCTAACTTTGTCGGACACACAATTGCCGTTTATGACGGACGCAAGCACGTACCAGTTTATGTTACTGAAGACATGGTAGGTCATAAACTAGGTGAATTCGCGCCAACCCGTACGTTCAAGGGACACTCTGGCGACGATAAGAAAACAAAACGTTAATATAGAGAGGAGGCACTCTAATGCAAGCTAAAGCAGTTGCGAAAACCGTTCGTATCGCTCCTCGTAAAGCTCGTTTGGTAATTGATTTAATTCGAGGAAAAAATGTAGGTGAAGCTCTAGCTACACTACGACTGACACAACGTGGCGCATCTCCAGTAGTCGAGAAACTTCTTAACTCTGCGATCGCCAACGCAGAACACAACTATGAAATGGATCCGGAAAACCTATACGTTTCCGAAGCGTTTGTAAACGAAGGTGTAACACTTAAACGTTTCCGCCCTCGTGCAATGGGCCGCGCAAGCCAAATCAACAAACGCACAAGCCACATTACAGTGGTCGTATCAGAAAAAAAGGAGGGATAATCAGTGGGTCAAAAAATTAATCCGGTAGGTCTTCGTATCGGCGTTATCCGCGATTGGGAATCCAAGTGGTACGCTGGCAAAGACTATGCAGACTTGTTACATGAAGACATTAAGATTCGTGAATATGTTGAAAATCGTCTTAAAGATGCTGCTCTTTCTACGGTAGAAATCGAACGTGCAGCGAACCGTGTAAACATTACTGTGCACACAGCTAAGCCAGGAATGGTTATCGGTAAAGGCGGTTCAGAAGTAGAAGCACTTCGTAAAGCTCTAAACCAACTAACTGGCAAACGCGTTCACATCAACATCATTGAAGTGAAAAAGCCAGATCTAGACGCTACCCTTGTAGCAGACAATATCGCACGTCAATTGGAAAACCGCGTATCTTTCCGTCGTGCTCAAAAACAAACAATCCAACGCGCAATGCGTGCAGGAGCTAAAGGTATTCGTACCCAAGTATCTGGTCGTCTAGGTGGCGCGGATATCGCTCGTGCTGAATATTACAGTGAAGGAACAGTACCACTACACACACTTCGTGCAGATATCGATTACGGAACTGCTGAAGCTGACACCACTTACGGTAAGCTTGGTGTTAAAGTGTGGATCTATCGTGGAGAAGTCCTTCCAACTAAAACTGATAAGTAAGGAAGGGGGAAAAGCATTATGTTAATGCCTAAACGTGTTAAATATCGTCGTCAACACCGCACTAGCTTAAAAGGCCGCGCTAAAGGCGGTACGGAAGTAGCGTTCGGTGAGTATGGTTTGCAAGCAATCGATCCAGCATGGATCACAGCCCGTCAAATCGAGGCAGCGCGTATTGCGATGACTCGTTACATGAAACGTGGCGGTAAAGTTTGGATTAAAATCTTCCCTGATAAGCCTTATACTGCTAAGCCCCTAGAAGTACGTATGGGTTCCGGTAAAGGTGCTCCAGAAGGTTTCGTCGCTGTCGTGAAGCCAGGGAAAATCATGTTCGAGATCGCAGGTGTATCAGAAGAGGTTGCACGCGAAGCGCTGCGTCTTGCTTCACATAAACTGCCGATCCGTACAAAATTCGTAAAACGTGAAGAAATTGGTGGTGAAATCAATGAAGGCTAATGAGATCCGTGAATTAACCACTGCCGAAATTGAACAAAAAGTTAAGTCTCTTAAAGAAGAACTTTTCAACCTACGCTTCCAATTGGCAACAGGTCAACTTGAGAACACTGCACGTATCCGTGAAGTTCGCAAGTCCATCGCTCGTATGAAGACTGTTGCTCGTGAACGTGAGCTAGGCGTAAATAACTAATAGATGAGAGGAGGTCACCCTCACATGACTGAACGTAATAATCGTAAAGTTTATACTGGCCGTGTTGTTTCTGACAAAATGGATAAAACCATCACTGTACTAGTAGAAACTTATAAGTTCCACAAGCTTTACGGCAAGCGCGTAAAGTATTCTAAAAAGTTCAAAGCACATGACGAAAACAACCAAGCAAAAAATGGCGACATCGTAAGCATCATGGAAACTCGTCCGTTGTCAGCTTCCAAGCGTTTCCGTTTGCTAGAAGTTGTTGAAGAGTCTGTCATTATCTAAATAAAATTCGCTCGGAGTTAATCCGAAGGGAGGTTACATGGTATGATTCAACAGGAGTCTCGTCTGAAAGTTGCAGATAACTCTGGTGCACGTGAAATCCAAACGATTAAAGTCTTGGGTGGATCTGGCCGTAAGACAGCTAACATTGGTGATATCATCACTGCTACTGTGAAACAGGCAACACCAGGGGGCGTTGTTAAAAAAGGTGAAGTAGTGAAAGCAGTTATTGTACGTTCTAAGAGTGGGGTACGCCGTAAAGATGGTTCTTACATCCGTTTTGATGAAAACGCAGCAGTAATCGTTCGTGATGATAAAGGGCCACGCGGTACTCGTATCTTTGGACCGGTTGCTCGTGAACTTCGTGATGCTAAATTCATGAAGATTGTATCTCTAGCTCCAGAAGTATTATAAAAGTCTGAATGAAATGCCTTGTTAAGGAGGTGCGCGAAGAATGCACGTAAAAAAAGGTGACAAAGTAATGGTCATTACTGGTAAGGATAAAGGCAAACAAGGAACAGTCCTTGAAGCTTATCCGAAAAAAGATCGTGTTCTTGTGGAAGGTGTAAACGAAGTGAAAAAACACGCTAAACCTTCTCAGGAGAATCCTCAGGGTGGTATCTTGACACAAGAAGCAGCGATTCACGTATCCAACGTAATGCCGATCGATCCTAAGACTGGCGAGCCGACACGTGTTGGTTACAAAGTCGAAGACGGTAAGAAAGTTCGTATCGCGAAAAAATCTGGTGAAGCACTAGATAAATAAGCCATAAATGAAAGGAGGGCACACGATGAACGAACTAAAGAAACAATATCAAGAAGAAATTGTTCCATCTCTGATGAACAAGTTTGAATATGATTCCATCATGCAAACACCTAAAATTGAGAAAATCGTAATCAACATGGGTGTTGGCGATGCTGTTCAGAACGCAAAAGCACTTGATACAGCAGTAGAAGAACTTACAACGATCACTGGTCAAAAACCAGTTATCACTAAAGCTAAGAAATCAATTGCTGGATTCCGCCTACGTGAAGGTATGCCAATCGGCGCGAAGGTAACTCTTCGTGGAGAGCGTATGTACGAATTCTTCCAAAAGCTGATCGCCGTATCTCTACCACGTGTGCGTGACTTCCGTGGTATTTCTAAGAAAGCTTTTGATGGTCGTGGAAACTACACGCTAGGTGTTAAAGAGCAATTGATTTTCCCAGAAATCGACTACGATAAAGTAAATAAAGTGCGTGGTATGGATATCGTTATCGTCACAACTGCTGACTCTGACGAAGAAGCACGTGAACTATTAGCTCAATTCGGTATGCCGTTCCAAAAATAATGAGCTAACTATAAGGAGGGAAAATAGTGGCTAAAAAATCAATGGTCGCGAAGCAACAGCGTAAACAGAAATACCAAGTACGCGAATACACTCGTTGTGAACGCTGCGGACGCCCGCATTCCGTACTTCGTAAGTTTAAGCTTTGCCGTATTTGTTTCCGTGAACTTGCATATAAAGGACAAATCCCTGGTGTCAAAAAAGCCAGCTGGTAAACCCGAAACAGGGAAGGAGGTAAATGAGTTATGACAATGACAGATCCAATTGCAGATATGCTGACACGTATTCGTAACGCCAATATGGTACGTCACGAGAAGCTTGAACTTCCAGCTTCCAACGTAAAGAAAGAAATCGCTGATATCCTTAAGCGTGAAGGTTTTGTACGTGACTATGAGTTTGTAGAAGACAACAAACAAGGTGTCCTTCGCATCTTCCTTAAGTACGGTCAAAACAACGAGCGTGTAATCTCTGGTGTGAAGCGTATCAGTAAACCAGGTCTACGTGTTTACGCTAACGCTGAAGAACTTCCTAAAGTTCTTAACGGTTTAGGTGTAGCCGTCGTATCCACTTCAAAAGGTGTATTGACAGACAAAGAAGCTCGTGAACAAGCCATCGGTGGCGAAGTTCTAGCTTACGTCTGGTAAAAAAACAGATCAGACAGGAGGTGCAAAAATATGTCTCGCGTAGGTTTAAAAACTCTTGAAATCCCTGAAGGTGTAGAAATCATTCAGGATAATAACACAATTACGGTTAAGGGGCCTAAAGGTGAATTGACTCGTACTTTCCACAAGGATATTACGGTTAAGGTCGAGGATAACGTTCTATCTGTAGCACGTCCAAGCGACCATAAAGATCACCGTGCTCTTCACGGTACTACACGCAGCCTGATCGCTAACATGGTTGAAGGTGTTTCTAAAGGCTTTGAAAAGAGCCTTGAAATCATCGGTGTAGGTTACCGTGCTCAGAAACAGGGTCAAAATGTAGTCATCAACGCTGGTTACTCTCACCCTGTTGAAGTCGAGAACCGTGAAGGTATCGAAATCGAAGTCCCTTCTAACACAAAGGTTACAGTTAAAGGAATCGACAAAGAACTAGTCGGCGCTGTTGCAGCGAAGATTCGTGCAATCCGTCCTCCAGAGCCTTATAAAGGTAAAGGAATTCGCTACGAAGGCGAACATGTACGCAGAAAAGAAGGTAAAACAGCTAAGTAAGGTTCTTAGGTAATGTATAGAAAGGAGTGACCCAGATGATCACGAAGGCAGATAAAAATGTCGTACGTAAAAAGCGTCACGCGCGCGTTCGTAAAAACGTATTTGGCACAGCGGAACGCCCACGTTTGAACGTATACCGCTCTAACAAACACATTTATGCTCAACTAATCAATGATGAAAGCCAAGTAACAGTAGCAAGTGCATCCACTGTTGACAATGACTTCAATCTTGATGCTACAGGCAATGTAGAGGCTGCTCAAAAAGTCGGTGAAATGGTAGCGAAGCGTGCGATCGACAATGGTTTTAAAGTTGTTGTATTCGACCGCGGAGGTTACTTGTACCATGGCCGTGTAAAAGCCCTAGCAGAAGCCGCTCGCGAAGCCGGCCTAGAATTTTAATAGTTAAAGGAGGGACATAAATGATTACAAACATCGACCCTAACAAACTTGATCTTGAAGAACGCGTAGTTACCATCAACCGTGTAGCTAAGGTAGTAAAAGGTGGACGTCGTTTCCGTTTTGCTGCATTGGTTGTAGTAGGAGATAAAAATGGTCATGTCGGATTCGGTACAGGTAAAGCCCAAGAGGTACCGGAAGCGATCAAGAAAGCCATTGATGATGCGAAGAAAAATCTAATCACAGTATCTGTTAAAGGCACGACGATTCCACACGAAATCAACGGACGTTTTGGTGCAGGTAACATTCTTATGAAACCAGCAGCAGAAGGTACTGGAGTTATCGCTGGTGGACCAGTACGTGCGGTACTTGAGCTTGCAGGTGTTCAAGATATTCTATCTAAGTCACTTGGTTCTAACACACCGATCAACATGGTACGTGCTACAATCACTGGACTTAGCGAGCTTAAGCGCGCAGAAGATGTCGCAAAACTTCGTGGCAAGTCTGTAGAAGAACTGTAGGATAAGGAGGGAAATAAAATGGCTAAACAGTTAGAAATTACCCTCACGCGCAGTGTTATTGGTAGACCGCAAGATCAGCGCTCTACTGTCAAGGCGCTAGGTCTGAATAAGATCCGTCAAACTGTCGTACTTGAAGATAACCCAGCGATCCGAGGTATGGCTAAAAAGGTGTCTCACCTAGTTTCGGTTAAAGAAGTATAATCTTACAAAAGTTATAAGGAGGTGCAACGCATGAAACTTCATGAACTAAAAGCGGCTAAAGGCACTCGTAAAGAACGTAACCGCGTAGGTCGTGGAATGGCTTCTGGTAACGGTAAGACTTCCGGACGTGGACACAAAGGTCAAGGTCAACGTTCTGGCAGCAAAACTCGTCCAGGTTTCGAAGGTGGTCAAATGCCACTATTCCAACGTCTACCTAAGCGTGGTTTCACTAACGTTCACCGTAAGGAATTTGCGATTATCAACCTTGATGCACTGAATCGTTTTGAAGAAGGCACAGAGGTTACTCCTGAGCTATTGCTAGAGTCTGGTGTGGTGAGTAATCAAAAAGCCGGAATCAAAGTGCTAGCTAAAGGTTCAATCGAGAAAAAACTTACAGTGAAAGCTCACAAGTTCTCTGCTTCCGCTAAAGAAGCAATTGAAGCAGCGGGCGGTCAAACTGAGGTGATTTAATGTTCCGGACAATCTCCAATTTTATGCGCGTGGGTGACATTCGACGGAAGATCATATTCACTTTGTTGATGCTCGTTGTTTTTCGCCTGGGAACATTCATCCCGGTTCCTTTTACAAACAGAGAAGCCATCAATTTCATGGATGAACAAAATGCGTTCGGCTTTCTGAACACATTTGGAGGCGGGGCATTGCAAAACTTCTCCATCTTTGCTATGGGGATCATGCCCTATATCACTGCCTCCATCATCATGCAATTGTTGCAGATGGACGTTGTTCCTAAGTTTGCGGAATGGAAAAAGCAAGGTGAGGTTGGCCGTCGAAAATTAGCTCAGTTTACCCGCTATGGAACGATCGTTCTCGCTTTTATTCAAGCAATCGGCATGTCTATAGGTTTTAACGCTCTGGCAGGGGGTCAGCTGATCGCAAACCCGGGCGTAACAACATTCTTGATTATTGCCCTTGTTTTAACGGGCGGAACTGCGTTTCTTATGTGGCTTGGTGAGCAAATCACTTCACATGGCGTTGGAAATGGTATTTCCATCCTGATTTTCGCAGGAATCGTAGCAGCAATCCCAACAGGGGTGAACCAGTTGTATGATCAGTATATTTCCGGTGCTGGAGAAGAATTGTTCATCAACTTAGTAATCATTGCTTTGATTGTGCTTGTCATCGTTGCGGTCGTTGTCGGTGTAATATTCATCCAACAAGCCCTTCGTAAGATTCCTATTCAATATGCGAAACGATTGGTTAATCGTTCACCAGTAGGTGGGCATTCCACTCATTTACCACTAAAAGTGAATGCAGCAGGAGTCATCCCGGTCATTTTTGCGATTTCATTCATTATCGCACCAAGAACCGTTGCTGGGCTTTTCGAGAACAGCGAAGTTGCTTCTGTCATTCAATATATATTTGACTATCAAAACTGGCCTGGAATGATCATCTATGTAGCATTGATCATCGCTTTCACTTACTTCTATACATTTGTTCAGGTGAACCCGGAACAAATGGCCGAAAACTTGAAGAAGCAAGGCGGGTATATCCCAGGCATTCGTCCTGGTGCTAATACGGAAACGTATTTAACACGGGTGATGTACCGATTGACATTCGTAGGTTCCATCTTTCTTGCAGCTGTATCAATCTTACCGATTATCTTGGGCTCTGCTGCGCAGCTGCCTCCAAGTATTCAAATCGGAGGAACTGGATTGCTCATCGTAGTTGGTGTTGCTTTACAGGTTATGAAACAGCTCGAAAGCCAGTTAGTGAAACGTCACTATGAAGGATTCATTAAATAATTAGTGTCAAAACTAATGAATAAACGAGAGCGAGGGGAAAACGTTGAATTTAATTCTGATGGGTCTCCCTGGTGCTGGTAAAGGCACACAGGCTGAGAAGATAGTCGAAAAATATAACATCCCTCATATCTCAACAGGAGATATGTTCCGTTTAGCTATCAAAGAAGGAACAGCACTTGGCAAAGAAGCCAAATCCTATATGGACAAAGGTGAGTTGGTTCCTGATGAAGTAACCATCGGAATCGTTCGCGAGCGTCTAAGCAAACCTGATTGTCAAAAAGGTTTCCTACTAGATGGTTTCCCGAGGACAATCGCCCAAGCAGAAGCACTTGAGAATCTCTTGTCAGATATGGAAGAGTCTTTAGACTATGTACTTCATATCGATGTTCCTAAGGAGCAACTCATCGAGCGTCTGACTGGACGACGCATCTGCCCGACCTGTGGGGCAACCTATCATGTAGTCTTCAACCCACCGAAAGTGGATGGTAAATGTGACCATGATGGTTCTGAATTGATTCAACGTGAAGATGATCAACCGGAAACCGTAAGAAAGCGTATTGAGGTTAATGTCGAGCAAACACAACCTCTACTTGATTTCTATCGTGGCAAAGGTTATTTGGTATCATTCGAAGGTGATAGAGATATCAACGAAGTATTCAAAGACATCGATCAAAAGCTGGGGGAACTAGCTGAATGATTATTTGTAAGACTCCACGGGAATTGGATATTATGCGTGAAGCAGGGCGAATTGTCGCTTTGACACACAAGAAACTGAAACAAAACATCCGACCAGGTATAACTACCGGAGAATTGGATAAGATTGCTGATGAATTCATACGCAGTATGGATGCAATCCCATCTTTTAAAGGTTATAATGGATTCCGTGGCAGTATCTGTGCATCTGTCAACGAAGAATTAGTCCATGGTATCCCTGGTGACAGGGTCCTGGACGACGGTGATATTATTAGCATCGATATCGGTGCCAAATATAAAGGTTATCATGGTGATTCAGCATGGACGTATCCAGTTGGCACTGTGAATAATGAAGACATGGAATTGCTGAAAGTTACTGAGCAAGCATTGTTTAAAGGACTTGATGAAGCGAAACCAGGTGTACGCCTTTCAAATATATCCCATGCTATTCAGAGTTATGTCGAACCAGAGGGTTTTTCGATTGTTAGAGAATACGTAGGGCACGGAGTGGGGCAGGAACTTCATGAGGATCCCCAGATCCCTCATTATGGACCACCCAACAAAGGACCACGTCTCAAACCCGGAATGGTTTTGGCGGTTGAACCAATGGTGAATGCTGGCTCTCGTTATGTGAAGACGCTCGGCGATCATTGGACGGTAGTCACTCAAGATGGAAAGATGTGCGCCCATTTCGAGCACACCATCGCGATTACGGAGGAAGGATACGAAATCCTTACTAAATCCTAAATGAAGGTGATCGTTTTTGAACGAATCTGAGTCGAGTCCACGAATAGGTCAAATTGTTCGTATTGTGCAGGGGCGTGAGGCAGGACAGTACGCGGTAGTAATCGATGTGCTGGATGGCCGCTTTGTGCTGCTTGCCGACGGAGAGAAACGTAAGTATGATCGACCAAAGAAAAAGAATTTGCAACACGTTGAGCTTATGGATTTCATCTCTCCGGAAGTCCAGGACAGCCTTCTGGAAACTGGTCGGGTCACAAATGGCAAGCTTCGATTTGCCGTATCAAAATATGTCAATGAAGCAGTGACTGATTTGAAGAAGGGAGATCAACTCGATGGCGAAAGACGATGTAATTGAAGTAGAAGGGACCGTCGTTGAAACCTTACCGAACGCGCAGTTCAAGGTTGAACTCGAGAACGGTCACTCCGTTTTAGCACACGTTTCTGGTAAAATTCGTATGCACTTCATTCGAATCTTACCTGGAGACAAGGTAACGGTAGAACTTTCCCCTTATGACTTAACTAAAGGACGTATTACGTACCGTTATAAATAAAACTCCGATATTAAAGGAGGTATGGATGATGAAGGTAAGGCCTTCTGTAAAACCAATTTGCGAAAAGTGCAAAGTCATCAAACGTAAAGGTAAAGTCATGGTTATCTGTGAAAACCCTAAGCATAAACAAAAACAAGGTTAAAACTGAAGGAGGTGCACGTAACTTATGGCACGTATTGCAGGTGTAGATATTCCACGTGATAAGCGCGTTGTCGTATCACTAACTTATGTCTATGGTATCGGTAAATCCCTTGCCAAAGACGTCCTAGCTGAAGCTGGTGTCTCTGAAAATACTCGTGTTCGTGATCTTACAGAAGATGAACTAGCTAAGATCCGTCAAGCTGTTGAACAACACAACACGGAAGGTGATCTTCGTCGTGAGAACTCTCTAAACATCAAACGTTTGATTGAGATCGGTTCTTACCGCGGTATCCGTCACCGTCGCGGACTTCCACTTCGTGGACAGAAGACGAAGAACAACTCTCGCACACGTAAAGGCCCACGTCGTACAGTGGCTAACAAGCGTAAATAAATAGCAACACAAAGGAGGTAAGCTAACTATATGGCACGTAAAGGAAACACTCGTAGTCGTAAACGTCGCGTGAAAAAGAATATAGAGACAGGTGTCGCGCACATCCGTTCTACTTTCAACAACACAATCGTAACGATCACCGATGTCCAAGGTAACGTAATCTCATGGAGTAGTGCTGGTTCTCTTGGTTTCAAAGGTTCCCGTAAGTCCACTCCATTCGCTGCTCAAATGGCTTCTGAAGCTGCAGCGAAAGATGCGATGGATAACGGCATGAAAACTCTAGAAGTAACAGTAAAAGGCCCTGGTGCTGGTCGTGAAGCAGCAATCCGTTCTCTACAAGCAGCAGGTCTTGATATTACGGCAATCCGTGACGTAACTCCAGTACCACACAATGGTTGCCGCCCACCAAAACGTCGTCGCGTATAATAGTTCTGAATAGAATTTGTCACCCTGTCTATAATGGGTTATGATAGCTTTTAATCAGCACCGCAATAGACAGAGAAAATATGCAGTTGTCTTTTTATCGGGACTGCCTACCTGAGGAATTTCGGTTAGACCTATCGTCTAACCGGGGTTTCGACGTTTTGAAGGAGTGTTTAGTGTAAATGATCGAAATTGAAAAGCCAAAGATTGAAACGGTCGAGATCAGCGATGAGTCTACTTTTGGTAAGTTCGTCGTAGAACCGCTAGAACGTGGGTATGGTACAACTCTAGGGAACTCCTTGCGTCGTATCCTGTTATCCTCACTTCCCGGCTCTGCTGTCACATCAGTTCAAATTGATGGAGTCCTTCATGAGTTTTCTACTATTGAAGGTGTCGTCGAGGATGTAACAACTGTCATTCTGAACCTAAAGAAACTAGCTTTGAAAGTTTATTCGGACGAAGAGAAGACTTTGGAGATCGATGTACAGGGTGAAGGTAACGTTACAGCAGCTGACATTACGCACGATAGTGATGTAGAAGTTCTGAATCCAGACCTTCATATTGCAACACTTGATAGTAATTCCAGCTTCCGTGCTCGTATTACAGCAGAACGCGGTCGAGGATATCGTCCGGCAGAAGGAAATAACCATGAGGATCTACCAATCGGCGTTATTCCAGTTGACTCTATCTTTACGCCAGTATCCCGTGTGACGTATCAAGTAGAGAACACTAGAATCGGTCAAACATCTAACTTCGATAAGTTGACGTTGGATGTATGGACGGACGGAAGTATTCGTCCAGAAGAAGCGATCTCTCTTGGGGCTAAAATCTATATGGAACACCTCAACATCTTTGTAGGCCTTACAGATGAAGCCCAAAAGGCTGAAATCATGGTTGAAAAAGAAGAGGACCAAAAAGAAAAAGTTCTGGAAATGACAATCGAAGAACTTGACCTTTCTGTCCGTTCTTACAACTGCTTGAAGCGCGCTGGCATCAACACAGTGCAAGAGCTTGCGAATAAGTCTGAAGAAGACATGATGAAGGTTCGAAACCTTGGTCGCAAGTCACTTGAAGAAGTGAAGCACAAGTTGGATGAATTGGGCTTAGGTCTAAGAAAAGAAGATTGATTTGATAGAACACATCTAAGAGATCCAGAAAAGGGAGGGATTATCAATGGCTAGAAAACTAGGACGTACTACAGATCAGCGTATGGCGCTACTTCGTAACTTAGCGACTGACCTGATCATTCATGAACGTTTAGAAACAACAGAAGCTAAAGCAAAAGAGCTTCGCCCTGTTGTAGAGAAAATGATTACACTAGGAAAACGCGGCGATCTACATGCCCGTCGTCAAGCTGAATCATTCCTTTATAACGCTCAAGCTGATGAAGAAGGAGAACAAACAGCTTTGCAAAAGCTATTCTCTGACATTGGCCCACGTTATGAAGACCGTCAAGGCGGCTACACTCGTGTACTTAAGCTAGGCGAGCGTAAAGGCGATGGAGCTAAAATTGCGATCATTGAACTAGTTTAATGAATACCATCGGGGTAAAAGGGCAGGACTGAATCTCATCGTGAGGTTACATCCAGCCCTTTTTTTATATCCAAATAATGAATGCTGTTGTCATATGTCGATTGGTTGATCGGATATGATGTCGCATTTCCCAGGAAATAGTCAGTTGAGCAGAGGAGGAACACAGATGGGAGAGAGACAAGTCGAGTTTCGCAACGTATCTTTTCGGTATCAGGAGGATATGCCCTGGGTTTTAAAAAATGTGAGCTTCACGATCGGTCCCAATGAATGGGTTGCCATCATTGGTCATAATGGTTCAGGTAAGTCGACCATTGCTAAATTGATGAATGGGCTTTTATTTCCTCAAGAGGGGGAAATATTCGTGGATGGCATGAAAGTATCCCAAGAGTCTGTATGGGATATCCGAAAAGAAGTAGGGATGGTATTTCAAAACCCAGATAACCAATTTGTTGGCACAACGGTACGTGATGATGTTGCATTTGGAATGGAAAACCACGGGATGCCGCGCGATCTGATGGTGGAACGCATTAAAGAAAGTTTAAAAGCTGTTCGGATGGAAGATTTTGAACGATACGAACCCCACCGTTTATCAGGAGGTCAAAAGCAACGTATTGCTATTGCCAGCGTTTTAGCTGTATCCCCTAAGTTCATCATTTTAGATGAGGCGACAGCTATGCTGGACCCCAAAGGAAGAAAAGAGATTATGCAAACCGTCCGGGAGGTACAGCAAGAAAGAGACCTTTCTCTAATCACCATTACTCACGACCTTCAAGAAGTGACACAAGCCTCAAGGGTTCTTGTCATGAATAGTGGTGAGGTATGGATGGAGGGATCACCGAGAGAAGTATTCTCTAGTAAAGATCATTTGACTGAAATTGGCTTGGATACTCCGTTTGTAAGCAAAATGGCAGACCACTTGAAAGCAGAAGGTGTGAGCCTTGCACGTGAGCCACTCAATCACCAGGAGTTATTGGAGGATTTATGGACATCTCGTTCGAACATGTAAGTTACATTTACCAACCGAATAGCCCGTTTGAGCATAGAGCTCTGAATGATATTACTTTTTCTATTAAATCAGGGTCCTATGTAGCTGTGATTGGACATACGGGATCCGGGAAATCCACGCTAATCCAACAATTGAACGGGTTGCTGCAACCGACAGAAGGAAGTATTCAAATCGGGAAATATAAGCTTCAGGCAGGGGAGAAAACCAAAAACCTGAGAGGCCTGAGGGAGCAGGTCGGGGTAGTATTCCAATATCCAGAGCACCAATTGTTTGAGGAAACCGTAGCCAAAGACATTGCTTTTGGGCCCCATAATTTTGGTGTTGAAAAAATGGAAATCGATCGAAGGATTAAAGAAGCAGTCCAGGCGACTAAGCTGCCAGATGAATTGCTTGAACGTTCCCCATTTGATTTGAGTGGTGGTCAAATGCGCAGGGTAGCGATATCTGGAGTCCTTGCCATGAACCCAGAGGTCCTTGTCTTAGACGAGCCGACCGCTGGTCTTGATCCTAGAGGGCAAAAGGATATCATGGATATGTTCAAAGACCTTCACAAGGAGAAAGGTTTGACGACGATATTGGTCACTCACAGCATGGAAGATGCGCTTGCATATGCGGATCATATCATCATCCTGAACCAAGGAGAAATATATAGGGAAGGGACACCCTTAGAGATTTTCAAGCAACACGATGCGCTTGAGAAAGTTCAACTTGATGTTCCTGAAGTGATGGACTTTTTAAGGAGAGCGAAGAAGGAATATGGAGTGGAGATCGAATATAGAGGGCAGGACATAGCCGAGTTAGCAAAAGAATTAACCCTTAAAGTGAGAGGGGACAGCGATCATGAGTAGTTCTATGATAATTGGTCAATATATACCAGCAGATTCCGTGATCCACCGCCTGGACCCTCGCTCGAAAATCGCTATTATCTTTTTCTATGTTGTGATCGTGTTTTTTGCTAACTCTGTTATGAGTTATGGTGTATTGACTCTTTTCGCTATTGGAAGTGCTTTGCTCTCCAAAGTGCCTTTCCGATACATCATGAAAGGTCTCAAGCCGGTCTGGTTTTTGATTCTGTTCACCTTCTTGCTCCATCTGTTTGTCACAAGGGAAGGCGATGTCGCTTTTTCTTTATTTGGATGGGATGTGTATAGAGAAGGTTTAATCCAAGGGGGAGCGATTTCTTTAAGGTTTTTCCTCTTGATTCTCGTAACCTCCCTTTTAACATTGACGACGACTCCTATTGAAATCACAGATGCGATTGAAGAGTTATTAGGTCCATTGAAAAAATTGAGGTTCCCTGTCCATGAATTGGCTCTAATGATGTCCATTTCCCTCCGCTTCATTCCTACTTTAATGCAGGAAACGGAAAAGATTTCTAAAGCACAAGCTTCAAGAGGAGTAGACTTTCGCACAGGCTCATTTAAAGACCGTGTGAGGGCTGTAGTCCCTCTATTGGTCCCTTTGTTCGTGAGTGCCTTCAAACGGGCTGAGGAGCTTGCTATGGCGATGGAAGCACGTGGGTACCAAGGAGGGGAAGGTAGAACCAAACTAAGGGAGCTGCAACTTACAAAAATAGATGTGCTCGTATACGGTGTGTTTGTTCTATTAGTGATCGCCTTATTCATGACAAGAAGCTAATGTGGAGGATAATGAAATGAGCAGATATCGTATGGTCGTCCGTTATGATGGCACGAATTATGTAGGATACCAAGTTCAACCTAATGGCAATACCATTCAAGCTGAGTTAGAGAAGGCGCTAAAAAAAGTACACAAAGGCGAACCGGTGAAAGTGACGGCTTCTGGTCGAACGGATGCTCGAGTGCATGCAATGGGGCAGGTAATTCATTTTGATACACCGCTTTCCATTCCTCCGGACAATTGGAAGCGTGCCCTCACTTCCATTTTGCCAGACGATATCCATATTAAGTCGGTCGAACAAGTAGCTGAAGATTTCCATGCTCGCTATGATACCATAGGGAAAGAGTATCGCTATTTTGTAAGAAACCACAAGGAGCCGGATTTATTCCGCAGGCATTATACCCATCACGTAAAAGCGTCACTTGATATGGATGCAATGGTAAAAGCCTGTCATTATTTAAAAGGAGAAAATGATTTTACTTCTTTTTGTTCTCCGAAGACAGATATTAAAGGAAGTAAAGTTCGTACCATTTATGAAGCGGATGTGAAGAAACAATTGGATGAAGTGATTTTCACATTCCGTGGCTCAGGCTTTCTTTATAATATGGTGCGAATTTTGGTAGGGACCCTTCTGGAGGTCGGGCGTAATGAACGTACGCCTGAAGATATATTGGCAATCATAGAGGCAAAAGACCGGGGGGCAGCTGGAAAGACAGCTCCTCCTCAAGGTTTGTTCTTATGGGAGGTATTCTATTAAGAATGTCGGAGCCGTGATTCAAAAATCCATGGATTTGGAATAGAGCTTTTTTAAAAAACAACGAATCCAGGTGTGCATGCCCTTGACATATGGTTGTGGAGTGTTATATTATATTCTATGGCATTTTATTTCTGTACCACGGTTAGCCCCGGAAAACTAATCGTATTTGAGATAAATGATAAAGCAGTTTTGACGTCTATGTGAAAATCAAACAATTCAGGAGGGAAACCGATATGCGCACAACTTTCATGGCAAATGAAAACAACGTTGAACGTAAATGGTATGTTGTGGATGCTGCAGGGCAAACACTTGGCCGTTTAGCGAGCGAAGTTGCTGCGATCCTTCGCGGTAAAAATAAACCAACATACACGCCACATGTTGATACAGGTGATCACGTTATCATCATCAACGCTGGTGAGATCCAACTTACAGGGAACAAAATCAACGATAAGATCTATTATCGTCACTCCAACCACGTTGGTGGTTTGAAATCCCGTACAGCTAACGAAATGCGTACGAAATACCCTGAGCAAATGCTGGAACTTGCTGTAAAAGGTATGCTTCCAAAAGGAAGTCTTGGACGTAAGATGGGCAAGAAACTTCATGTGTACGCTGGAGCGGAACACAAGCATGAAGCACAAAAACCAGAAGTTTATGAACTTCGCGGATAATTAAAGGAGGTAATCTAGTGGCACAAGTACAATACTCAGGTACTGGTCGTCGTAAGAGCTCAACTGCTCGTGTACGTCTTGTACCAGGAACTGGTCGTGTAGTAGTAAACAAACGTGATGCTGAAGACTTTTTCCCATATGAAACTCTTCGTATGATTCTGAAACAGCCTCTAGCTGTTACAGAAACAGAAGGTAACTATGATGTATATGTAAACGTAGATGGCGGTGGATTCACAGGACAAGCTGGTGCAATCCGTCACGGAATCGCTCGTGCTTTGTTACAAGCGGATCCTGAATACCGTACACCATTGAAGCGCGCAGGTCTATTGACTCGTGACGCACGTATGAAAGAGCGTAAGAAATACGGTCTTAAAGGTGCTCGTCGCGCTCCACAATTCTCCAAGCGTTAATCTTTGGATTATCAAAAAGACTCCCAACCGATTCGGTTGGGAGTCTTTTTTTCGTTTATAACTGATTAAGAATTACTCATAGTACGGAGTGTAACCCAATTGAGTAAACTTTCTTACGTGATAAAACCTTGGAGGCGTTTTGATTTGCGGCTTCTCCTTGGTCCCCTATACTATTAATAAAGGATATAACGAGGTGAGGAGCAATGATATTTCATGAGAAAGAAAACATCCATGTCAATCAGGTCACATTAAAAGTGGTGGACATGGATGTATCGCTTGATTTCTATACCAATGTCATCGGTTTTCAGGTCTGGAAGAAATCATCAGGTAGCGTCTCTCTCAGTGCAGGGGACTCAAGACCGTTATTAGTTCTAGAAGAAGGGGGAGAGATCATTTCCTCTTCTCGTAGAACGACTGGACTTTATCATTTCGCTCTATTGCTCCCTGAGAAAACAGACCTTGCTGACTTGGTTAAACGTTTGATCAAGATGGGGATCCCATTAGGTTCATCTGATCACCTTGTCAGTGAAGCGGTTTACTTCTCAGACCCTGATGGGAACGGGATTGAGGTTTATATTGATCGTCCTTCATCTATGTGGGAATGGAGAGATGGCGAGGTTAAAATGGCTGTCGATCCATTAGATTTTGAGGAATTATTTCGATTTGAAACCAATAGCGGGTGGGTTGGTTTGCCGGAAAGAACGGTCATGGGACATATTCATCTCCATGTTTCAGATCTTGAGGCAGCGAAACAGTTTTATTGTGATGGTCTCGGTTTGGAAATTGTCAGTCGGTTAGGTAATCAAGCATTGTTCATTTCTTCAGAAGGATATCACCACCATATCGGACTCAATACGTGGAAAGGGGCGGGTGCACCTCCTCCTGAGGAAAGCGAAGCAGGTTTAAAATGGTACGACATTCACTTTCCGGATAGCTATTCAAGGAAGGAAGCGGTACAACGAATTCGAACTATGGGGTCCCGTGTTTGGGAAGAGGCAGGAATCATTTACACGTTGGATCCATCAGAAAATAATATTCGATTGCTTTTATAAAGTTATGGATACAGCCGTGCTCGGTGAATAGGTATAAAAAGGGTGGGGCCTTAATCCAGTACTTCTTATGTGGCGGCTTACTAAACCCCTACTGTTAGAAAAAGTATCTCAGGTGCAAATTTATGTACTGTATCGAAAGTGACTACACTCCATTAGAATAAGTTTAAGCAAAGAGGGCTGACAGGGAAAGATACTTTTCCCTTAAGGTCCTCTCTTTTTAGTTAATTCTTAAGAACAGCACAATAGGTCTCACATATTTGTCCACTCCACTCCATATAGTGATTATGGGAGGAGTATAAGGGAGTGTGAGGCATGTTAATCCGGAGAATGAAAACATTTTTGTGGCTTGTAGGTATCATTGTGCTCGTCTGTGTAGTCTCTTACCCAATTCAGGAAGTGAAAGACGCATGGACGGTGTGGTCATCCCCTCTTTCAGGCAAGGTGATTGTGCTTGATCCTGGACACGGAGGACCGGATGCTGGTGCATCAGGTAAAGATGGGACGGAAGAAAAAGATATTACATTGCAGATGGCTGAGTATTTACGAGATTATTTGCAACAAGCAGGTGCCCTCGTTTATTTAACTCGTGATGATGATAACGATCTTGCTTCGGACGAGGCCGAAAAAGCAAGGAGAAGACAGGCAGAAGATGTCCGCAACCGTGTCCAGTATATCCAGGAAAAAGAAGCGGATCTATATATCAGCCTTCATTTAAATGCGATTCCATCCGAGAAATGGAGCGGGGCCCAAACCTTTTACTATCCTAAGAATTCAGAAAGTAAAAATTTAGCCAAATTCATACAGTCTGAAATCAAAGAAAACGTTGGGGGAACGAAGCGGGATACATTCGGACTTTCTAATATTTATATCCTCAAGCATGCAAAAACTCCTGGTGTCTTGGTGGAGGCAGGGTTTTTGTCTAACCCAAGAGAACGGGAATTATTAAAAACTGATGATTATCAAAGGAAGATGTCAGCCTCCATTTACCAGGGTGTACTTCGCTATGTAACGGAGAGGGAAATTTCTTCTGAGGATTGATTCAAGCAAATCCCTTAGAAAGCGTTTCATATATGTTATACTAGCTGTAATGAAACATTTTTTAAGGATGGTGAACCGCTTGTTGACAGAAGAGAAAGTACTAGGAATCCTTCATTCAATCGAAGATCCGTTTTTACATAAAACGTTGGAAGAAACCGGTGGAGTGGAAGAAATAAAAATTAAAGAAGAGAAGAATCATGTCAGTGTGAAGATTCTCATTGGTAAGACGAATACTGCTGAGCAGATGGAATTACAGCAAAAAATCGTCAATGCACTGAAAAGTGGAGGAGCTGCAACAGTCGGCTTACGATTCGATCAGCTTCCTGATGAGGTCATACAGCAATTCCAGCCAGAAGCGGAAGGGGCAGAAGCTTCTTTGCTTGGCGGGAACACAGGAACCAAGTTCATCTCGATTGCTAGTGGCAAAGGCGGTGTAGGGAAATCTACCGTTACCGTTAACCTGGCTGTCGCTCTTACCCGCCTTGGTAAAAAGGTAGGAATCATTGATGCTGATATTTATGGGTTTAGTGTTCCAGATATGATGGGAGTCGAAGAGCGACCGGTCGTACGTGGGGAGAAAATTATCCCCGTTGAGCGTTTCGGTGTCAAAGTAGTGTCTATGGGCTTCTTTGTTGAAGATAACTCTCCAATCATATGGCGTGGACCTATGCTTGGAAAAATGCTGACAAGTTTCTTTAAAGAGGTGGAGTGGGGAGACTTAGATTATCTTCTTCTTGACCTGCCGCCAGGAACTGGGGATGTAGCACTGGATGTCCACTCCATGCTTCCATCTTCTAAAGAGATTATAGTTACTACACCACACCCGACCGCTGCATTTGTTGCTGCCCGGGCAGGACAGATGGCATTGAAGACAGAGCATGAGATTCTCGGTGTTGTGGAAAACATGGCTTATTTTGAAAGTAAAGAAACGGGAAACAAAGAATTCATCTTTGGACGTGGCGGTGGAGTGAAACTCGCAGAAACACTGAAAACAGGAGTATTAGGACATATCCCGCTTCAGCAACCATATGAGGAGGAAGATGTCTTTGCTCCATCTGTTTATCAGAGTGATCACCCAATAGGAAAGGTTTATCGAAACATGGCTGCTAAGGTTATTGATAAGTATTGAAAAATCACGCACTCCTTTTAAGGGAGTGCGTGATTTTTTTGAGGGAAGGAGAGAGAATTTCAATGAATAAACCTCTACGGATGGCGGCATTCGGCTCGCCCCGCCCCGACCAATTACCTTACCAACGATTGGCATTGAGAAGAGGCAAGGTACCCTCATTCTTCAAACCGTTTTGCTCTGACAATTCGAGGCTTCCATGGACAGGCCTGATATTGCAACTTTTTATCCGCCTTGGCCATTTCCGCCGCCACCGCCACCGCCGCCACTTTCTCCACCACTGCCTTGCTCGCTTTGGCCGCCGGAGGATTCAGACCCTCCGCCACCGCTTTGCATCTTTTCCGCGGCTTTAAGCAGTGTTTCGCTCATCTTGGCTTGGAAAACGGGACTATTCAATGTTTCTTCAATGGTCTTTTCTAAGTGTGCTCTAAACTTTTGGCCCTCCATGACGGTTACCATTTGATCCATCATTTCCGGGTTTTTATATAATTCGATCATCAACTTCTGATACTCAGCATCCTTCATGAGCCCTTTCATCAATTTCTTTTGTTGCTCTTCAAGGACTTTGCTGAACTCTTGGACGAATTTAGGATCGGAAAACAGTTTGCTCCAAAATGCTTTTCCTTCTTCTGATACAAGCGTCTTTTGAACAGCCTGTGAAACAACTTCTGACTCAAGTGCCATCGATTGTTGCATTTTTTCATCAGAAAGGACTTCAGTCATGGCTTTCTTTCCATCATCTGACTTCAGAATGTCAACGACCATTTTCTTTGTTGTATCATAATCCGCCTGTTCACTTGCTCCTGTTGCTCCATTACAAGCGGCTAGGAAAACAAGGATAAGGACGGGACACAATAAGCGGAGTTTGGACATTATCGCATGTCCCCTTTCTTATGTTCTCCTTAGTATTAATATCTGCGTTTCGACAAATTTTATACGACTAGAGGAAAAAAGGGCCGCTTCATGGTAAAATACGATGGAATAGTCTTTTGTTTAATAGGGGGAAACTTTTGTGAATAGTCGTAAATGGGTAAGGTTGTTTTTAACGACCTTATTGATCGGCGGCCTCATCACGTTGATCATCAGTTTTGTTATCAAATATGACTCATATGCTGAAGTGCTGCAACCTTTTCAGTTATTCGAGCTCTTCGGATTATTGTTATTTTTCTCAGGGTTAGGATTTATATTCAGTATCCTCAGTCAGATGGGTTTTTTTGCTTATCTTACTCTTAATCAATTCGGAAAAGGGCTTTTTCGTTCCTTGTGGGTTCCAGTTCAAGTGTTTCTGATCGCCTTTGCCTTATTCGATCTTGTGTATTTTAGGTATCAAGCAGCTGATGATGGCTCTGTTTGGCCGTTTTTTTGGACAACACTAGGATTGTTCGTTCTTTCCGTGATTGTTGCATATGTAAAAGCGAAAGAAACCAATAAGGGGGCGTTTGTCCCTGCCTTATTTTTCATGGTCGTTGTAACAGCAATTGAATGGGTCCCAGCATTAAGGGCGCAAGATAGTGATTATATATGGTTGATGGTCATCCCTCTCTTTATATGTAATGCTTATCAATTGCTTCTATTGCATCGTTTGACGAATACATCAACAAAAAACGTATAACATAAGAAAGCCGCTGCTTGGCAGCGGCTTTCTTATGGATGAATATGGACGGATTTTCTGGAATCTTTATTTAGTCGACTTGTGTAGTTTCTGATTCTCCACCACTGACAAGTTCCGTGATGCTGACAAATTTCAGCCCCTTTTGCTTAAGGCCGGGAAGAATGACTTCTAAAGCTTTTGGTGTCTGTTTGACTGAGTCAGAAGCATGCATAAGGATGATATCCCCTTTGGAACCTTCGTTCAAAACTGCATCTATAATGGTATTCGTTCCGGGGTTTTCCCAATCCCTTGTATTGAGACTCCATTGAACAGCCTGCATCCCCTGGTCTTCAATCATTTTCAACACCTCTTTATCCATATGACCATGAGGTGGCCTGATCCATTTTATGTTTTCGTGTCCTAACTTTTCAAATATTTCTTTCGCCTGGTTCATATCTGCCCGCACTTGCTGAGGCTCTTGTTCGAGATAACTCTCGTATTTATAACCCATCATTCCGATTTCATGCTTCCCTTCATGAATTTTAGTTATAATATCCGGGTGACGTTCCGCCCATTCCCCACTTACAAAGAAAGTCGCCTGAGCATTATGCGCTTCTAATTGCTTTAAGATATCATGAACCTTGTCCGTTCCCCAGCTTATATTAAAAGTGAGAGCGACTTGCGAATGTTTTTCACTCCCTTGTGTCAAAGCGCGTGGTTCTCCATTGTTTGAGAATACGGGGAGCTGACTCCACTGGCCGACCCAAAGTAAAAGAGCGCAAAATAATGCCAGGACGACAACGACTCCATATCGTTTTAAACGCTCGGTCTTCCAAGTATAGAAACTCATTGCCCGACTCACCTTCCTTCCAATATGTTCTATACATATGAAAAAAAGGACAACCTATGCTAAAAACACAGAAATTAGGGTAAAAATAAAGAGAGTTGTTCAACAGGGAGGTCCATATAGATGCATGGTTTAATCATTGATGAACAAGAACGTAGAGAGATCGAATACTTATTAAAGCGAGAAATGGAAGAAATCACATTTGACCTAGGAGATCACCGAATCGATCAGGGGCTCAAGAGGGCAATGGAAGATCGGTATGAAGTTTTATTTCAAATTTTCCGTAGATTCGCGACAAGAGAAGAATGCCTACAATATATGCCTCGTAAGAAGAAACAAAACTAACTTAAATGAGAAAAGCCCTATGGTTCATCAGGGCTTTTTTCTCCTTCTCTCAAATAATTTTTAAGGAATTTCAAAAAAAGCATTGCAATATCTTTTTGTCCTATGCTATATTATTAAACGTTGTCGGGAAAACAGAAAAGAGCAGTCGTCAACTGAAACTTATTAAAAAAGTTGTTGACACTGAATGGCAGACATGATAAATTATTATTTGTCGCCAAGACGGCATCAAAATTAATCACAAGAAGTTGTTGACAAAAACGATGGAAAGTGATAAATTAATTAAGTCGCTAACAAAGCGGCAAACAAAACATTTGATCTTTGAAAACTGAACGAACCAACCAGTACGTCAAGAAATTCCTTCTATTATAGAAGTGAATCAAAACAAGCACATTCGGTGTGCAAATGAGCAAGTCAAACTTAACTTT
This sequence comes from Halobacillus dabanensis, assembly GCF_900114165.1. Lineage (GTDB taxonomy): Bacteria > Bacillota > Bacilli > Bacillales > Halobacillaceae > Halobacillus > Halobacillus dabanensis. The sequence goes on along the minus strand of NZ_FOSB01000016.1, from coordinate 240 downwards.
TATGGAGAGTTTGATCCTGGCTCAGGACGAACGCTGGCGGCGTGCCTAATACATGCAAGTCGAGCGCGGGAAGCGAGTGGATCCTCATCTGAGGTGAAGCTCGTGGAACGAGCGGCGGACGGGTGAGTAACACGTGGGCAACCTGCCTGTAAGACCGGAATAACCCCGGGAAACCGGGGCTAATGCCGGGTAATACTTTTCTTCGCATGAAGGAAAGTTGAAAGATGGCTTCTCGCTATC
>NZ_FOSB01000011.1 GCF_900114165.1 Halobacillus dabanensis | reverse complement strand
TCTCTTTTGACGGACTCCTTCTGTTTTCAACCAGTTGTAATAACCCGAACGACTTACTCCCGCCAACTCACAAAAATATTGAATGAACTGAGGGAAACCATTTCCTCTTACCACTTGTTCAATTAGTTGAAATTTCTCTGATGTGGTTACTTTTTCTTCTTCGCCTGCCTTTCGAGTTCGTCGAGCTTTTTTACGAAATCTAACTCTGCCTCTAGGTACGCAATGCGCGCTTCTGCTTTCTTTAGTTTGTCTTCAGGAGAAAGCTCTTTGGAAGATGGGCGTCCCGTTGAACCTTTTCCTCTGCGTTCTGTATAGAATCCCTCTTCTCCGTACTTCTGGAACGTTGCTCGCCAGCGTTCAATACATTGTTTTGGTTTTCCAGAACCAATAATGGACAGATCAAACCCATGTTCGACAAAAATCTGATGAGGCCCTTTCCCCTCTGCGTTTTCCTTTACAGCTTTCACTTTAAATTCAGGAGTATAGGTAATGGATCGATCTGAAACCTTAACGATGTTTGGGTTGGACTCTAACTCTCTTCTCTGTGATTCAGTAAAAATAATCTTAGACATGTCTATAACCTCGCTCGTATTAGTTAATTCGATTATAAATGGACATTCGAGGTCATGAAACACAAAAACCCCGAATAAGGGCACTTTTTTATCAGTGTCCATTATTCGGGGTATAGTTCACATTGAATAACCGCCCATTTTTCCGAAAGACTCGCATCAAAATCATTTAGTTTTTCAACACACCTAAATACGCTTCCCAGGGGCCGACATCCTCCCTGTACCTTTCTGCCATCACCCTTACGATCTGGGAAATATGCGTCAAATCATGAACGACCCATGTCGAGAGCAATTCACTTAGCTTCACCTCACCAAAAGCCGGATGTTTCCCTGTTAATTCCAACTGTGTGTCAGAAATGATCAGTCCTCTGACAATCTCGGTATTCTGAAATCGTAAGCATTTAAACTCATTCAACTTTTGACTCAGTGAGGTTTTAGACGGATTGGTGATGTGAGCATCCCGGTCGAATGGCGGGAACACCTTATTTCCCCCCTCTTCTACCATTGTTTTTAAACGAGGAACCCAATTATTCCTCTCACACTCAATTAAATGATCCACCACCTGGGTCGGATTCCATGTGCCTTCCCCTTCGTTGCATTCCATCCAACCAAGAGATAAACCAGATAAGAAGTTTTCTAAAGTTGTTGGCGTTCGACCTAAAATCTCAAGGGCTTCGTTTCGTTTAAAATTCATATGCCTTCCTCCTCCACCTTTTTTCATTCCGCAAATCCTGCCCATTTTTCCAATTATAGAATAACTCATTACAGAACGGCTTACTAAAAACATGTCATTTAATTACAATGTCAGCCATAGAATATCTTGTCTATATTCATAGGGGGAGTTATATGTATAATGTTTTACTATTCGGCGACCCAGGAATTGATGACTCATTGGCAATCATGTACGCACTGTTAAACCCAAAAATAAATGTGGTCGGCATCGTTTCTGGTTATGGTAATGTGTCTCAACAACAGGCAACACAGAATGTAGCCTACCTCTTACAACTCGCAGGAAGGGAGGATATTCCCATCATAGCAGGCGCAAGAGGTCCGCTTAGTGGTGAAATAGCTGTATTTTATCCAGAAATCCATGGCGAAGAGGGGTTGGGGCCAATCCGCCCTCCAGAAACTATCCAACGCGAGTTAGTCAATTTTGATGAGGTTTTTAAAATCATTGATAACTACGAAAATAATCTGATTGTCGTAGATGTTGGAAGGTCCACCTCTCTTGCGATCGCGTATTTATTAGGCGGAGAAGAGTATTTACGGAAGGTAAAGGCATTTCACTGTATGGGTGGCGCCTTTTTAGTACCTGGCAACGTGACACCTGTTGCGGAAGCTAACTTTCATGGGGATCCGATAGCTGCCAACCTCGTTTTAAACAAGTTCAAAAATGTCTTTATCACTCCATTGAACGTAACTAATCACGCTAAAATAACACAGGAAACCATTCAACAGATCACCTCTCAACCTTTTAATTCTTTCACCCCTCTTATAAAACCGATTTTTGATTATTACACAAATGCTTATAAAAAATTAGATCATGGCCTTGCAGGTAGTCCTTTGCATGATGTTTTCACATTTTTCGCTTTAGTCAATCCTGAACAAGTCCAGTATGTGGAACGTCAAGCTTCTGTCTCTATTAATTTTGACAAAACGAAAGGAGAAAGTATTGCAGACTTCCGAGCACAATCCAGCGATCAGATTGCAGAAGATGCAGATCATATCGCATTGTCGTTCAACTACCAAGCATTTGTAAAAGATTTCACCACTGTGATGACTATCCGACACAGATGGGCGACACATCAAGCAAATTCACTTTATTGATTTTTTCGATTTAACTAATGAAAAAACTATTGCTGAAACAAATAAAACAGCAGCAACCATCAAGGCATTTGCAGTACCAAATGGAGCGAGGAAAAAACTTAAAAGTAATACTGTAACCCCCATAATTAATAAAGCGATGACCACTCATCATCCTCCTTTCCTTAAATCAAATGAATGGTTGATCATAACTGGATGGCCCAACATTACAAGAACCTGAATGGAAGTCTTCATATAACAAGGGTCAGGAGGTGCTTTTGAGTTCTGTTGATTCTGCGAAGTACCCGGATTTGCCTGGCATAAGAACTAATTTCATTTGGAAAAAGCTAATTCCCAGCAATAATGTCGAAGCAGCAATGATACTGTACCTGACCCGAATAATATCTCCTGTAAAACCAATCAGTAAAATAAAAATGACCTGAAGAAGACTTTGAAAAATACCGTATATGCTCGAGATTCTTCCCATCATTTTTACTGGAACGTTATTTTGGTAAAACGTCATGAATCCAGTCCCGGAAAAAGAGTTGAAAAATCCTAATATCATAAACCCAATGGCTACTGTCCAGAAGGAAAAAGAAAAAGCATAGACTAAATAGCCCACCGACACCAATAAATAGCCACAGGACATGAGCGCTTTTATAGACAACTTATTAGATAAAAGCGAAACTGTGGCTGCTCCTAAAATAGAACCAACTCCTGTGAGACTAATGAGTAAGCCGTAATCTGTTTCTGATAGATTTAATACCTTTTGAGTAAAGACGACCTCTTGAGCATCCATTCCAAGTGCAACAATCATAAAAAATTGAGCTAAGAAGTATACCTTTACAATATATTGGTTGCTCTGACTGAATTGGAATACATCTTTCCAATTACTTTTCAATATTTTCAAACTAAATTTATGAACTGGTTTTTCAGCATCACTATTTACGTCCGGTAATAAATACACCATCATAGCGGAAACAATAAAAGAAAAAGCATTGATCCATATCGATATATGAACAGAGGTAATGAGTAGTAATGCTCCAGAAATAGCAGGTCCGATCAAGAACGCACTTGAAGTTATCAAACTTCTATAAGAGTTAAATTGTTTCCGCCCTTTTTCAGGAACCATGTTCGTTATATAAGTAATTGCTGCAGGTTCAAAGAACGCTTTTGAAATAGAGAGAAAGAAAAGACATACATATAGGAGCCAAATAGAACTGAAAAATGGAATGATTGCTACCAAAATTGCACGAATGATATCTGTCCCAATCATTAACTTCCGAATATTTAACCGATCTATCACACTACCAGACCAGAATTTCGTTAATACCGAGGCGATAGGGCCGATAATCCATAAACCTGCAACGGCAGCAGCTGAGCCTGTAAGTTTTAACACTAAAATATTTATGGCCACGAGATAAATAAAATCACCTAACGTAGACATACCCAGACCAAATAATAATAAATACGAATTCTTTTTTTGGGTAAAGCCTGCCTGACTAATATTAACACCCCATTCAAGAATTCTTTCCACAAAAATTGGAAATCACCTGTAAAATTCCATAGATGTCACAAAACATTCAAACAGTGCCTGACCCCCACTCCGATAAAGCGGTAACAGAGCGGGGGTCAGGCACAATAATAAAAAAGTGTTTTCAAAATGAACTCGCCTGTTTGTTAAAAACATTCTTAGCTGAATTGCAGTAGCCTAATCTGAGAAAGGTCCAAGCGGCTGTTTAATCCTGGATATTACCATCTCTTTGGATATATGTTTTATAACAGGGAATACTGTGGAGTTTTAAATTTCAATTAACACTTTACCTTCATAATTACGACTTTCAATTAATTGATGTGCACTTGAAGCTTCACTTAGGTCAAAGACTTTCTCAATGGGTAAATGAAGTTTCTTAGACGCAAATAGATTTATAACTTCTTCGGCAATCGGTGCCAAAAGTTCTGGTTTATACTTCCTTGTTGTACCTAAGCTAAAGCCTTTAACATTTCTACAGCTACTATGGACATCACTCGTTTTAAATGAACCTGGTTTTCCACTACTATTTCCAAACTGGACAAGAGTACCATAAAGGGCTAAACAATCTAAACTTCTGCTCGTAATTTCACCAGCAACGGAATCAAAAATTACATTAGCACCTAAATCATTGGAATGTTTCAGTACCTCTTCCTTAAATGTATCATACGTACAAACAACATCTGCTCCTAGTCCCTTCACATATTCTTCTTTTTGAAAGCTGCCAATAGTTGCTATAACTTTCTTTGCACCATATAGTTTGGCTAATTGTAAAAGCATGGAACCAACACCGCCGGCAGCACTATGTATAACAATTGTGTCTGTCTCTTTCACTTGTCCAATCTCATGAAACAGAATATAGGATAATATAGATACTGTTGGCATAGTAGCTGCCTGTTCAAATGTCAGCTGATCCGGTATTTTAAATACAAGATGTTTATTTGCTTTTACAAATTCTGCATAAGAACCCCCTGTAGGAAAGGCAATGACCCGATCACCCTTAGAAAATGAAGACTTACTCCCTGCTACTTCAATTGTGCCAGCAGCATCTAACCCCAAAGTAAGAGGGAAGTCACATGACCCTTTAAAGCCCTTGCGCTTTTTTATATCAGCATAATTCACGCTAGTATATACGGTTTTTATCAATACTTCATTTTCTTTGATTTCTGGAACCCTTGTATCAGTTAGGAATAATACGTCAGCATCTCCGAACTTATTTTGAACGATAGCTCTCATTAGATCCCCCCTAATATGTGAACGTTTACCTTTTGTGTAACAATAACATCACTCTCAAGTATCATGCATTTTCCAAGATCCATGGTACCGATTAATTTAATTCCCACTGGATCGACTGTATGGAATTCATCCTTTGAAAAATAGACGGAATTCAAACGAGTATGCTTCTCGTTATAAAAATTTATATTCCACCTCTCGTTCCCCATCTTTACATGCGAGTCATCCTGTTGAATTATTTTAAGGTCTAATAAACTAGCCAGAAATTCCGGATTTACATCAAAAGGCAAACCGATATCCATGGTATGTATAATTGTATGATCTTTATCAGTCACAACATCTTTTCTTCTTTGCAATTCGATCCTGAATTTCCATGGAGTAGAAATGAAAGTTCTTCGATCCCCTTCATTTATTCTCAATTTCTCTTTTTTAGCTTTATCGATGATTTGCCTGTACTCCGTTTCGTTCACTAAAACACCAATGTGGTCAAAAATACCCCTATTCCCATGTCCAAAAGTAATATTCGTTTGCCCTTTCACCACCTCAACAATTCTAAATATTATTTCTCGATCTCTAAAATCTTCCCATTCCAATGGAGGGTCAAAAGCTTGCATTTCCCCATTGTACTTACCAACCCTTAATTTAGTTTCAAAGCCGAGTTGATTATAAAATTCCTCCATACATTCCACTTGATCCGTCCACCAATGGTAATGAAATAATTCCATGTAATCCACCTTTTACATTGAAAATTTATACGCTTTCTCATCTGGATGAAGAAAATCTCTAGTAACTCTTTACGAATTTCCTCCATACTTTTAATTTCCAGTTAGATATCCCAGTAGATCATTTCAAACATATTACTGATTATTTATGACAGTAGAGAATGTATTCTATTAAAAGTAAGTTTGGTATGAATAAAAACAAGTTTTGGTGATTGGTGGAACAAACAGCTGAATCTAAAAAAATGACACACCATTTAGTAAAAAATCTTCTCTCTTATACATAACTATCCATTCCAACTTATTTACGATCTTTTGACTTTAAATCTATACCACAAAGCTGGTACAAACATAATTAGAGCAATTAATAAAGTAGTCGAACCATACATCAAAAATTGTGTGGCATACATAGGGATCTCTGTCTCAGGTACTCTATCGTTGATTTCCATACCTAAAAAATGAATACCTATACCATCACCGTCAACATTCGTTCCTACCGTAAACAAACCAACTGCCTTAAAAAGCATAAGAGCAGCGATAACCATTATTAACCAACCTATTCCAGTCATAGTTTTACTAATCAAACTCACTGTAACCCCTCCGTAGTTTTAATTGACTTTTTCTTCAATCATTGTTCACGATTTTATTTTAATCCCTTACTATACAATCCGAACATTTTACTACTATAAGGTTTGCTCATTATCACACATCTAATGGCGGTATCCTTTATATTGCCAAGCATATGGAACATTAACTTACTTGGATCCCCCACTCTCAATGACTATGACGCTTTCTCTGATAGGCATTGCCAACAAAATAACTGACGAAGATCGCTAACATAAATGGTATGACGGATCCCCCCGCCACAAACCCAGCCTCTGTTTCTTCATAAAAAGTAAACTGAAATACCGTGATATCAAAAACATAGCCAATGAAGAGCAACAAGGAACTAACCAATATAAACGATAGGAAAGCGACAAAAACTGTTTTAAGCAAGCAAAAGTCCCCCTTCGTAAATTCATCCATCCAAAAAAGGAAGAGAAACAAAACGGCTGCCTTCCCCCCCTACGTTATTAACGATGTCCGTTCTCCTTTTCTTCCTCCCAAAGACGTTTCCGCTCTTCAAAGCTCACTTCGTTGTGGACTTGGTGCAGCATCCATAGATAACCAAAGGAATCCATGAATATGGCATTCGATACTCCGTATTCCGTTAATTCCGTCACTGGCTGCACTTCTTCGCAACCTGAATCCATTGCCTTTTTATAGGTTCCCTCGATATCCGGGACCGTGATGTTGAACCATAGGGTTTTAGGATCCTCCGGCGTTGGTGCGATCAAATGGAATTCCGGGTTTTCATCCAACATATGAAAGCGAACACCATAAAGTGTAAAAATCACTTCGTTTTCCCCTCTTGGAAAGTCGGTAACTTCTACTCTTTCGATCTCAAATATCTTTTCATATAATTCCAGTGCTTTTAAGCTATCTTTCACAACCAGATCAATTTCTACCCCGACCATTTGAATCCACTCCTTTTACGAATTGTCAATAAAACTTCTCTTCTCTTTAAATTGGATAAATATGTATTTCAGCAACCAGTTAACTTTAGTGTATCATAAATTTCCATATTTAATCAGCGCCCGCTCCACTTCGTTAAAAGGAGTCAGAGAGCGGCAGGAACGCATATTCAGTGAAGCATTTACGCGTATCAGAACCCCTCAATAATGGAGGCTTAGCTTCCATTAAAAGTTGTATAAGTCCTAACTAAAACCTCTTACTTCCGTACCCACCAATGATTCATATTTTCCTTTCTCCAAAGAAAACAGACGTTAATGGATCAATCTTTCATAACAATAAATGGACCTCACTCCTTACTATCACCAATATAATACATCACCTTTTGATATGTTACATACAATGGTGTATTATATACAGTATAAGAAAATGAGGTGATCGTATGGGTGATTTATTGCATTCGCTGACAACCGAATTGCGGAGAGGGTCGTTGACACTGGCCGTACTAAGTCAGTTGAAAAGCCCGCAGTATGGCTACTCTTTGGTTCAGCGTTTAGATGAATACGGGATGAAGATTGATCAAAGCACCCTCTATCCGCTGCTCCGCCGTTTGGAAAAGCAGGATGTGGTTTCAAGTAGTTGGGATACTTCGGAAAGTCGGCCGCGGAAATATTATGTACTAAGTGAATATGGCGAAGAGATTTTTCAAGAGCTGAAAGTTATCTGGCAGAGGACGACGGAAGATCTTAATGCTTTATTGGAAGGAGAAGAAAATAATGAAAAAGATTGATCAATATATACATGAAGTAACGTATCGTCTGCCTTCCAAAACACAGGCAGATGTGGCGCTCGAATTAAAGTCATCGATCATGGATATGCTTCCAGAAGACTATACCGAAGAAGAGGAAAAAGAGGTATTAGCAGAGTTCGGGGACCCCGCCAAAATGGCACGCCAGTACAGAGAGCACCCTTCTACCTTGTTTGGCCAGCAAGTGTATGACTTTTTTATTTCTTCCTTAAAAGCAGGAGGGTTTGTATTCCTCGTGATGGCTCTTGTTATAGCAGTTACAGGGATCATGGCAGCCTATACGGACGAAAGCGGACTCTTCGCCCTAATCACGACCATCAGTTGGGATTTAATCGGAGCCATATTTAATCTAGCGGCACATGTCTTTTTCTGGGGAATGCTTGTGCTCGTTTTCCTGGAGTGGATCGGTGTCAATCGTGACGAAAATTCTTCTGCTCTTACCGGAAAGCCCTGGAAACCGGAGGACTTAGGCCACAATATTACAGCACCGGTGAATAAATCGATTAGCAAATCGGCGATTTACTTCCGTCTCTTTTGGACGTTCGCTTTAACCATTCTATTTATTACAGCTGCAAATGGAATCGGTCCTGATGGCATCCCGGTGTTCAAGGAAGATGTTCTACGCTCATTCCTTCCTTTTGTCGTCCTATTAGTAGCAGCAAAGCTCGCTGTGATCGTCTACAAATGGAGGCAGAGACACTGGAACAGGACTTTAGCGATCGTGAACGCTTCTTTCCATTTCCTATTCCTTGTGTTTCTTATCCTATTTGCCAGTCGAAGTTCCTTATTCAATCCGGCATTCATGACTTACCTTTCCGAAAGATTTGATATATCCATTTCATCCATTCAAGTATATCCATATGTGATGCTATGGGTGATCGTACTATCGATTATATCGTCTGTCGTCTATGATTCGATTGTTGCATTCAAAAAAGCTAAGATCCTCCACTATTAAAAAAAGGCGCTAATTCAGCGCCTTTTTTATATCGTTCACTTACAGGGCTTAGGAAGAAGAAGGCACCTTGGACGCCCCCTTCGAACTGACCCGCTCCAGCATATATTCAAGCAGGAAAAGATAATCCTCTTGATTGCCTGTAGTTTTAGCAAGTTCGGCTAATTGCTCTAAAATATACAAGCAGTCATTTTCGTACAGGCTATACTTATCAAATCCTAAAATGGTCTGATGGGCGAATTCCCAAAGATCATTGTGTACCTCCTTGTCCATCGTTTTACTCAGCAGCGAAACCATCGTTATCAGCTCTGTCATTATTGTCGAATTCTGATTCGCATACTCACGAATCGAAGCAAATCCCTTATGCAGGTAATACCGGAAGCTTTTTTGATTCAAAATGACACGCAGCTCTTCATCCCGGTCGAAAAGATAAGGAGAAAAATTCGTAGACTTGCCTATGCTTTTCAATAAATCAGCAATCTGATGAATGGTATTCGTAACCGTAAGAGGGTCATTATGGCCTAAAGCCTTGATGGCTACTTCGGCAAGTTTATTCACCCCATACTCCAGATCTTGGATTTCTGTTTGTTTGACCCCGATTTCGATGGATTTGAAGTAATGGTCAGGACGAAGGGGGTGCCCGTATTCCCAATAGGTCAGCAGTGGAGTTCCTTCCAGTACAAATTCCCCGATCCGGGCTTCAAATCTCAGGAGGCTGTTGTCTCTTTTCGCCTGCTTGATCAATCTTGAAAAGTCAGCGACTTGAAGATAACCAGATTCGATTGATTTTATTACTTTTCCATTAGACTCAGATGGCAGAGATTCCCTTTCTACTTCCTTCTCAAGGCGGTAAGGCTTTAGTTCCTTTTCCAGAGCCGACTGAACGGATTTCGATTTATCATTCATATTGAAGCTGATATTATGCACCTGCATCCAGGTGGTTGTATGGTTGATAAAATATATAAAGGTAACAGCAGCCGTGATAGCTGTCAAAATGGACAAAACCGGTGTTGCGACAATATACTCCTCTTCCTCATGAGTGACGTATAAGAAGTTTAAGAGCACATAAATGAAACTGCCGTTAAAAATACCGAGTACATGCTGGGTCGCCCTGTCACTGACAAAGTTCACAAGCATTTTAGACGAAAACTGCCCGCTAAACGTCGTCAGAGCGACTAGCAGGGAGTTTATTGTAAAAGCGCTTAAGGTGAGTACTCCACCTACGAGTGCACTCAAAAGTACTTGCAGGGTCTCTCCGCTGAAACCAATCGCAGGTGGGAAGTATAAACTGAGATCCACTTCATAATCAAGGTAAAAAGTAAAAGCGGATAAACCGATCGCTCCAACGATATACCATAGGGGCATGAACCAAAGCGTTGATTTTAATTCACTTTTCCGTTGACGTTTCGACATTTTAAAATATTTCTTTAGAAAATAAAAGAACCCCATATGATCACCATTCTATCCCTAAGAGTTTAACTCTTTTATTTCCTTCCCTGGAAAGAAGTAAACTAACCTGAATTTTAGGTATCCATCATAAAAAGGGGGGAATCTCTTGGGCTGTTTCACACTTAAATAGTACGTGAGCCCCGCTCTCCGGCATCAATAACGGAGAACGATCAAGCACCGGCTTAAAATTGATGTTTGCCTTTTAAAAGTATTAAAGAGGAATGTCGTGGGTGGGTAAAACTTAGTGAATCCTAGAGGAACTCTACTAAGATGTAACACCTGTTTCTTTGATCGTCACATTGATGTTCACATCCACATTAACTTTTTCGTAGATAGGTTCCCACTCTTTCTCTTTCCATCCTCGCTTATTTTTTCTTATTTCATTTCCTAAGCCTAATGGATCTACCCCCCACTCTTCGAACATGCCCAATAATTCGGTCGACTTTTCTTTAATACTATCTTCCATTTGCTTACTGATTTCTTTGATTGTTTTTTCCTCGATTTTTTCGCCCGAATATTCCCTTAAGAAACCATTCATCTTAACATTGATTTTTATCGTTGGTTTTTCACCAGGAGGAAGAACAACGTCCACGGACTTTTTAGATGATACATTTTGAATCGATGCCCACTCTTGATCTTTTGTCTCAAAAGTATAGGCGCCATGGCTAAAAGACTCTCTTAGCTGCCGAAATACCATTGTCTCGTACCCAAATTCTATTTCACCTTTGTATGTCGCACCCTTAAAGAAACTGATCCCCTTTACTTGATACTGCTCTTCATCTTTGGAAATGATCGGTAGAAAGGGATCTCTCCCTGGTTGGTAATAGTCATATAAAAATAGATGGAGATTTGTCTGGGGTAAAAAGTTCCTCTCAATATTGTTTCTGAACATTTTCCCTATCAGCACACCTATATCCTGGTTTATGGAGTTATTCCTAGCAATTAATGGGGCACTTTTATCTTCAGCAACCGCGACGAATAACCGAGTACTAATACTTGGGTCTCTTTGATAGGAATCCAGATAATCCATAAGGTTCTCTTCGGCTAACTCTTTGCTGAAAATCAACACTTCATTTTGGGCGATCACCATCGGAGTGTCCGATTTACTCGTTCCGATGTCTGTCGCATCCTTTGTGAAAACAGCTTCGGTTTGATATGTTTTATTTATGACTTCTATATTGGACTGATGAAAAGGGACATTTATGGTAGCCAATATTTTCTCTCCCTCCCCTTTATCAAATCCAATCACTGTCACCATACTTATGTCATCGACTATTTCTTCTTGTAAAAAACAGGAGGTTAAGAACAGAAGCGTGGAAATCGATAGTATAGCTAACCGTTTCATGATTTCCTCACTTCCTTCTTAACTAACATAATTATATATAGGAGAGGAATATAGAAGCCTAAAAAATAAAACCCCACCCGTGAGGAGAGGGTATTTAAAAAACTGATTTCCTCTCTTGTTTGAAACAATCCTGAACTCACTAAAATAACAGCTACCATAATATACAGTATTCTCTTTTGTTTTAATTTTGGAATCATGTGTTTCACTCCCCTGCTTGCTGCCCATAACCATAGACAAAGAATCGGGAGGATAATGAATAACCAGGTAGTCACCCCTATATATTCAAACCTTGCCAAAAAAGGTAATTCTACGACTTTCCAGAGGGTGAGCGTCGCCCATTCTGCTTCTTTTATGTACGGCTCAGCAAAATAAGCGAATGAAACAATACCTATAACCAGATATATGGATACGGTGACAAAATTACCCAGGTGGGCCCACTTTTGAGATTTCTCTCCATTCTTTATAAATGGGTAGAAGAAAAATAACAACTCAAACCCAAGATAACTCAAAACCATATTGCGAGTAGAAATCACCAACTCTTTCATTGTGAAATCTCCTATAGGCAATAAATTTCCGAAATGAGCAAATTGTAATGGAAAATAAAGAGTCAAGATTAAAAAAGAAGGTAATAGAACACTTAAAAAACATATCCCTACTACGGATCTGAATCCACCTTTTATTACGAAGAGCACCAGAAGTAGAATGAAAAAAGCAATGATCCAAGTGTTCAGATTCCTAAACATCCAAACTTGTACAACCTCTATATACGTCCTTAAAACAGTTAAGGAAAGAATAAGCAGATAGAGGATGAATACAAGGTTGATCAAGTTTCCAATCCACTTCCCAAATAAAACATGATTAAGCTCTATAATGTCCATGTCCGCTTTGCGCATGATAGAATAAATCATATAAATATACAGATGGACAATCAGCCCCGCTAAAATGATAGCCATCCAGGCGTCATAACCCATGCCTTCTACAATATATTTTTGGAACCCCAGTACCCCGACCCCTACTTGTGTGGATACGATGAGATAAAGAACTAGAAAAGGGGAAATCTTTGAACTGTCTTGAACGGTTGTCATTCCTTTCATGGCGAGGCCCCCTTATTCATATATATCTGTAGATTTATTGTCTTTTTCAGGCTCAGGGAAACGGATAGGCTTCTGTGTCCTTAAATAGACTGGACGGGTGTTACGCTCTCTTAACGTTAACCGGACGATCGCATCCCTGAAATCCCCAAAACGAAAAGGATAGATGGGTTCCATATAAGGTCTTCCCAGTGAAGTGAGTTGAATTAAGTGAGCTAATATGAACACCACACAAATCACTACTCCCAATAAACCGAAGAGACTGCCAAATATGAGTAACGGAAAACGTATCAAACGGATCGTATTACCGATATTATAAATCGGTGTAGTGAAGGAACCTAGTGCACTGAGGGCTACGATAATTAACAAAATATTACTCGTTAATCCCGCTTGGACCGCAGCTGTCCCGATTACGATACCTCCTACGATACCGATCGTCTGACCGATTTTTGTCGGAAGCCTTGCTCCAGCTTCCCGCAGTAATTCGATCGTCAATTCTAAAATGATGGCTTCTAAAATAGGTGGAAAAGGAACGTTTCTCCGGGAAGTCACTAATGTCCCTATTAAGTCTTGCGGAAGAACTTCATGATGATAAGTGAGGACAGCCACATAAATGGGAGTCGCCACAATGGAAAGAATGACGGCAACCAGACGGATCAAGCGAAACATGGAAGCCAAAATCCAATGAATATAATAATCCTCAAAGGAAGAAAAGAATTCAATTAAACTGGTCGGCCCCAATAAAACGTGTGGGGAGCGATCCATTAGGATGACCACCTTCCCTTCCGCTAATGCAGCGCATGTCCGGTCAGGCCTTTCTGTGTCCAATAGCTGAGGAAAAGGAGAAAGTTGGCTATCGCTGATTAATTCCGCGATATTAGAAATATCATTCAACATGTCAATATCGATATCTTCCAGTCTTTGATTTACTGTTTCGACATTCTCCTGGTTGGTTAATCCATCCATATACAAAAGTCCCACTTTTGAGCGGGACAGAGAACCAATTTTATATTGTTTCAATCTCAATTGAGAATCAGGCAAACGGCTCCTAATCAAGTTTAAGTTTACTTCGTAAGATTCCACAAAAGATTCTTTCGGCCCGATTACACTATACTCGACCTCTGGAATGGTGACATCCCTTACAGAATGCTTCTCCGCTCTGATTAATAACCCGTTACTTAAATCATTTTCCAACTGAACGAAAACAAATCCTCGGAAAATCTTATCCGTGATAAATTCAACGTCCGAAGTTTCCATCACTACTTCAATAGGCAATTCATTTTTTAACTCGCTTAGTTTTTTGGTTGTGCTTTTGGAGACATAACGAAGAATATCCCGGTGTAAAATATCTACGTCAATAAGACTTTTAAAATAATTGACGTAAAAACCAGGGTTCCCATCATTTTTATAGTGTATAAAATCCGCAGATTCTTTGAGTTTTTCCAGCCCTGGTAAGATGTTTATCTTATTATTTGAGCCCTTTCCTCTTTTTTTCAGCATTATGCATCAACCTTTTATATACTAATTATTGTTATTTTGTGTAAAAAAGGCTGATTTATTCTGTGGAGATTAATTTTAAGAAATTATGTTAAGGAATAGACAATAACGGTATGTGAATTTTTTTGGGATTTTTTAGATTTAACAGAATTCCCCCTCTGATCCCATCTGCTAAATTGGCACCAGAGGGTGGACAGGTAATGACACACCTATCTCTTTCCCTTTCTCTTTCTTACCCATATCATCGCTAGAATCAGTGACACCCCAGCGGTTATCAAAGTAATTCTGAAATATGGAGGATAATAGATGAATTCTACCCTTTCATCTCCTTGTTGGATTGAGGTACCGAGCATAGCGTAGTTGACTTGTTCCAAATCCCTTTTCTCTCCGTCTACCTTCACCTGCCAGCCTTTCTCATAAGGGACAGGAATGGTTAGGTAGCCCTCCGTATCAGCTGCGAGATGATCAATGGTAATCTGGTTTCCATCGATTGTTATATCCTGCTCCTGTTTATTTTCTGCTGCCTTTTCAAGAGCCTGATAATCTTCCGTATAAATCTCGAGATCTTTTAAGGTATAATCTCCTTCCCGCATCCGGATGGAGACTATTTCCTCTTTCGGAATGCGGATCGTAATATCATTTACATTCGTTTTATAAATCGATTCCCTGGATTTTCTACTCGTCCAGAAGTCATTTACGCTTAGAGCGAATAGTGGTGCGTCTTTTACGTTGTTCAACAGATAAAAAGAAACATAGATATCCTCGGCATCCGAATCCATCACAGATGCAGGAAGAGAGATGTCTATCCCTCCTTTTTCTTCTGTAATTACAAGCCTTTCATTGGAATAACTGCCGCCGACGCTTTCTACGCTTGCCTTATCCATCAAGTTTTCTTTTTGTGGAATCCCCTTCTCTTTCGTTTTCGGATTTTCTACGACAAGCCCCTGCAGCATCGCTTGCTCACGAGTGAGAGGATGATGATTTTTTAGGGACTCCTCGCTGTAGATTTGATCCGATATCCGAACGAATGGGAGAGGATTGGCATTTTCATAGATGATAAAATCTCCTTTTTCTCTATAAGGGGAGAAACCGTATGGAACATTCTTTTCTTCCCCTTTTTCATACATCACATAGTTGGCCTGCCATAAACTATGCAGATTGGCACGATCCCCGAATCCCGAGTACCGGCTGACACTTTCCCGCTTCATATCAATTTCCAGGTCATGATAATAGTAATTCAACAGATGCCCGTTAAGGATGCTGGAATAAGCACTTGTTCCAGGAAAACCCTGAATGATCGGTGTATTATATCTGCCACCTTCCTTCCATGTGATCCGGGAAAGAGGCCTGGTATCAGAATCCAGGACATCATCAATCAATGCTTGTTGTTCTTCTGCCATATATTTTTCACTCTTTATGTATTCCACCGTGCTCTCATGCACACTACCCCTTGAATATAGATTGTCATATTGGTAATGATTGATCACTACAAGCTGGGAAAGCACGATGATGGCGAACAGGCTATACAACGCTGGTTTCCCACCCTTGATGAGCAAGAAAGCGTTCAGCAGGACAAGCCCAGCAAAAATAAGGATAGCCATTGACCGTATACTGTCGATTTCTATGGTTGGATCTGTCCACTGAAAAACCGTATAAACAATGACGATCCCGATACTTGCAACCGTCATCTGTTTATACGTCACCTGCTTCAATGCGGGCAGTCCGGCCGCAACTGTAGCTCCAATCGTAAACGCCGCCAGGTATTCATAGCGGTGCTGTGGAGCAGACAGGCCATTGAAAAAACTGGCTGCCCACGGAATGAAATGCAGGGCGGTCAATATCAGGCTCAATAGGCTGAAAAACCGGAACTGTGGCTTCCTGTACAGATGTCGAAGGCCTAGCAATAGCACAAACACAGCAGGGACGATCAGATAATAGCTATCAAAAAGAATGTTGCTTGTATTAGCAACAAGCGGAATTTCCTGCTCATAGGGAGGCCGTATGTTTTGCTGAAAACTCCAGACAGCAGGAACGAATCCGACAGACCCGATCCCTAACGCAAGCAGGACAGAAGAACAATAAAATTTGAGTTGGATACGTTTGGGCGTTTCTTTTGCCTCCAAGGGAAATATCCATCTGGATAATATATACAGTCCGGTAAAAATGCCGTTGATGTAAGCGAAATAAAAATTGTCAAAAAAAGAAATTGCAGCAGCTGCAATCAGCCAGCCCGGCTTTTTCTCCCTGATGATTTTTTCGACTCCGAGGATCAAAAGCGGCAGCCAGAGAAAGGCATCCCCGAAGAATTCCCAATAAGTGACATGCAAAAAATACATGGCGGAGGTTCCGTAAAGGACAGCGCCAATGAAGGATGGGAGCAACCTTCCGTTCAGATAACGGAAAACATATGTAGTGATGACTAGAATAAACGTCATTCTTACAACACTGATGAAAACGGTAGCCTGTGCCCAGAACAACACATCCGGCTCGCTGATGACCGAAAGCGATTCCAGGATAAATAGCCCCATGACAGTCAGGAAGAAAAAGATATTGATACCGTAATAGTAGGCAAGCTGGCTGAGAGTACCTCCGCCGAGCCCGAATTCATAGGAATAGAAAAAATCCCCACTCGTGAATCGGTCGTAAAGCATCTCACGAAAAGGAACCATCTGGGATAGCCCGTCATTCGGCCCTGTCATATATACTCCCTGTGTCCATTGGTAAAGGAAAAAGGCATGCGCCAGAAGAGCAGTGAGAAGACTGCCACTGATAAGCAAAATCCATTGTTTCTTTGTCATGATTATTCACGCCTTACCTCTTCAAAATTTTACTAGTAACAAAAAAGGTGATCGGTACAGTGAAAACGACTGCAGCTAGTGGAGCAATATTGCCATTCCAATGCAATAGGTCGACGAACAGGTAGATTAAAAGGGAAGAAACCGACATATTGACAACTTGAGTGAATGGGAACATAAGGAATTTTCCCAACGTGGGCTTTACCTTATAAGTGAAATAGACATTCAGGAAAAAGGAAATGACCATGCTGATGAAAAAGGCAAGAATGTGGGAGAGAAGATAATACCACCCCAGCAAATTATAAAAAAGAACATAAAAAAAATAATAATTCGCTGTATTCAATCCGCCTACAATGACGAACCGGGTGAATTCATTGTTCCACTTTCTCATAGGAATCCCTTTCTACATTACTTTCCTGCACAAGATAGTGCGGCCGTTTCTTTGTTTCCATATAGATTCTTCCGACATATTCACCAATCACCCCGAGACTTACCAGTTGTACACCTCCAAGGAACAAGACAGAAGATATGATCGTGAAGTAGCCAGGCTCTCCCACTCCTCTCATTAGTGTCATCACGAAAATGAACGAGATGTAAAGGAGACTGAGGGCCATGATTACCAAACCCGTATACATCACGAAGCGGAGCGGCCGCTGGTTAAAGGAGACGATTCCTTCGATCCCATATTCCAGTAGCTGCTTCATCGACCATTGGGAATGGCCATTCTGCCGTTCGACATTGTCATAATGGACTGTCTTCTGCTCGAACCCTATCCAGGAAAACAATCCCTTGGAAAACCGGTTTCCCTCACTCATTGTCAAGATAGCCTCCAAAGCCCGTCTTCCCAAGAGGCGGAAATCTCCTTCCCCATCATGCAAGTCCACCTGAATGAGGCGATTGACAGCTTTATAGTATACGGAGGAAAGAAAGGATCGGGATTTAGCCTCCCCTTCCCGGTTTCGCTTGGCCACCACTTGTTGATAGCCTTCCTTGTAACCCTCCAGTAAATCAGGGATCAATTCAGGAGGATGCTGCAAATCAGCATCCATAATAATCACTGCATCACCTCTGGCGTGCTGAAGCCCCGCGAACAGAGCAGACTCTTTACCGAAATTGCGGCTGAAAGACACATACTTCACTTCTGGATATATATCTACCAATGTGTGGATATTATTCAGTGTATCATCACTGCTTCCATCGTTTACAAACACCACTTCCCAAGAACAGGAAAGCATTGCAAATTCTTTTTGCAGTGCTTCATGTAACAGCCCAATATTTTTGCCTTCATTAAAAGCAGGAATGACCACTGAAACCAATAAATTATTCATACTGCACCTCCGTGCAAGCGTCTTTACTATAACCTGATATCCCCATACCCTTCCGGAAAGAGATCGAAACTAAAAGCTCGGTGCAAGACCTCGTGCCGTTAATATGGTAACAGACAGAGGGTCAGGCACCGAAAAGGGCAATAAAAGGGACAAATCCACTTTTCCAGATTTGCCCCTTTATCCGAAAATTCACCCTAAGATATAGTAACCTCTTTCCCCACAACTAGTCGAATAACTCTTCGTTTTTGTAGGAATAAGACCAATGGTATGGCTGGACTTCATCCAATGTCTTAAAAATCAATGAACCATCCCCATGTAAGGAGGATATTCCAACCTTTACGTCTCCTCCCCAGTAAAACAGCCTCTCCTGACAAACCCCGCAAGGAGATAATATTTTAAATGGGTCATTTTCATCCTCTCTCACCACACAAATGGAATATGTAATTCGTGTATTTAGTTTATGGGCTTCCAGGATAGCACCTGTTTCTATACATAACTCTGTCGAAGCATTTATTACCTCTGGTGCAACACTTGTCAAGATATGACCATCACTTGTATGCATGGCTGCTGCCCCACCCCACCCATCAGGGTACCTTTCCTCTATAAGTTCCGTTGCTGCTTGATATAATTTCTGCTCGATATCCATCTCAATCACTCCTTTCGTTTTTTAAAAAAAGTCGATGATCTTCTAAAAGAAAATTACCATCGATTGTTGAAGATTTGAATCTAAGACAACTATCCCCACCATCTAACCCTTAAGCGGAAACTTAGAACCCCTTTCTGCAGTACTGACTATGGTCATTTGGTTAAAAGAACTTTTTGGATCATTTCAGTGGTTGGGGATGGCTTGTATCATCGGTATGACTCTATTACTAGCTTTTAATAAAAATGCATCCTGAATCGGTGCCTGCCCCTGATCTGCTAAAAGGCAAGCGCAGCGGGGATCAGGCACTGATATGGTAAAGTAAAAAAACAGGAGGCATGGGAAGATATAGATCTTACTATAAAAAAGAGACAGCATTAGTCCCACTTCAACAGAAAGATCCAGAGAGTGGAACTGTTTACTTTGTCTCACCTTTCGGATAAGCTACTGTTTTCGCCTCTTCTAATTCATCTTTATCAGAAATCTGGGATAACGTTTTTTCAACTAAATTATAGTAACCTGCTTTATTATCCGTGATAGAAGCAATTTCCCATAAGATATGATAAAACTGTTTACGATCCAAATCATGCAAATACTCCTGTTCAAAACCTTTTACCGTATAAACAACAAACTCCCAAACAGGATCATAATCTCTTTCACACACACCTTGTGCAATCGCATGGAGAACATTCAATATATCCATAGTTATCACAATATTCTTCCTCGAATAATGTCGGATAGAAGCAAAGCTGACATACAAATAATCCTCGAACTTTAAACTCTTTAATATAACTCTCAAATTATTCTGTTTATCTGCCAAGTAGGGAGTAAAGTGCGAATTCTGTGATATATTTATCAACAAGTCTCCAAGTTGGTAGATTGTACCAGACGCTGTTTTAGGATCATGGTTACCTAAAGCTCGTATGGCAATTTCCACAAATTTATTCAGACTGAATTCGATATCCTGAATTTCTGTTTGCCCTTTTCCAAAGTGAAACATACTCTTGTATTTTTCGATATCCACATTTCCACTTGATGAGTTGTTCTTCCAGTAGGTGAATAATGGGGTTGAATAATAAACGAAATTCCCCACTTTGTATTCTAACCTTAAGACTATGCCGTCCTTTTGTGCTTCCTCAAGAAGACCAATAAAATTAACCTTTTGCAAATATCCGGAACTTTGTATTCTCACCTGGTAACCTTCAGATTCTGGAAGATCCTCTTTCACTGCACTTTCGTTTTCGACGCGGTAAGGATTCAATTCTTTAATCAAAGAATCATCCATAATATTGATCGATTCTGTTTTCATATCTAATGTCATGTTTGTTATTTGTAACCATGTGATTATATGGTTGATGAAGACCACAAAAGCTCCGAGTGAAGTCACAGCTAGAAAAGTTGCAGAAGTAGGGATAAAGAAGTAACTTGCTTCTTTATTGAGAAATAGTAAGCTCAGTAGTACAAATAAGAAACTTCCAATAAAAATTCCTAAGGTGTGCTGTGTCTTCCTGGTAATCATAAAGTTCTTCAATATACGAGGGGAAAACTGACCGGAAAAGGTAGTAAGGGCAGTCAACACCCCGTAAAAAGTGAAAGAAGTCAGGGAAAGAAGCCCTGCCGTCAATGTAGCTAAGATATTGCGGGTTAAATCGTAACTTGGGTCCAAAAATGAAGGAACCACAGAGCCGAAATCCATCCAAAGATCTGCCCATGACGTGCAAAGAAATAGGGTGAAAGCCAATATTGAATAAATAAGGGGCGTCATCCAAAGGTTTGAAAACTTATAAATCCATCTTTCTCTTTTGGACATGCTGTAATATTTTTTTATTTCTTGTGTTATTGCTCCCATTATTACATTCCTCCCTATTGCGCATTCCTTAAATTAAATCAGGTAACTATGATACTTAGGCAAATTAAAGTTAGGGATTAAAATTATTCTAATTAAAAGGAAGATGGAATAGGAAGCGACTCTAAGACAGAAGGTATTTACATGGCTTTTCCTACGGTTCCCAATGCCAAGCTCCCAAAAAGATTATTATTTTTATTTTCTGTAATTCTCTATCTGGTTCCTTTTTGCTCCTTTGCATACACCTTTTCTCCCTGGCTCCATGTTTCCACCACTTCTAAATCCTTAATATCAAAAGCATTTATCTCTTTAGGATGATTGGAAAGCAAAATAAAGTCCGCTAAGAACCCTTCCTGTACTTTCCCTTTCACTTCTTCTCGGAATTCCAGTTGTGCTGGGATTACAGTATAAGCGTTATAAATGGTGTCGATACTGACTTTTTCTTCTGGCATCCATCCCCCAGATGGGTTGCCTTCCTTGTCTGTTCGATTTACTGCAGCAAACATTTCAACCATTGGAGACAACGGACCAATTGGACAATCGGAACTGCACGTATATGGAATCTCTTTTTGATTGACCGTGTTCCAAATATTGCAATAATTCACCCGATCTTCTCCCACCCATTTCGCTGTTTCTTTATATTCACTCATCATAAAGCCCGGTTGTATCTCTAAATATGGCTTAATTTCCGCCATCCTTTCGAGTAGATCCGGACCAAGAACCTGTGCATGGATGATTCGGTGACGCATATGTGTCTCGCCCACCTGTTCAATAGCATGAAGGGCTGCTTCTACTGCCCCATCCCCTATTGCATGCATCGTTACCTGAAGATCATTTTCATCTGCCAACTGTAAAATATCGTTCAATTCACTTTGAGAATAATTTAGGACGCCATACTTTTCAGGAGCATCTGTATATGGTTTCCTTAACGCACTTGTATGGAGACGCTGGGTCCCATCAAGAAATATCTTAATCGCTCCCACTTTCACCCGATGTGTTCCATCTCCGGTTCGCATATTTGATTCCTCAATAAAATTTTTCACATCTTCTATGCTGAAAATATAATGATGAAGGTGGACATCTATCGGCAGTTTTCCCTCTTTCTCGAGTTCTGTATAGGCATTCCATAAAGTCTGATATGAACCCACATAGTTTAAATCGTCGGTGTGAACGGAAGTGATCCCATGTTTCAGTAAATCCTGCACCCCATCTTCAACCGCTTCTTTCACTTCGACCTTTGATTTTTGCCTGAAGTGGAATTTAATGAAATGTACAACCGTATCCTTAAACCTTCCCGTCCAATTCCCTTCTTCATCTGTTTCGATGAACTCAGAAGGAAATCCACTTAAATCATCTTTCTCTTCAATGATTTTCATTGCTTCCTCATTCACGATACACTCGTGACCATCTTCATGGAGGAAGAACACCGGATTTTGATAATCCAGCTCTTCTAAATCTCTCGCATCCAGCATGTGGTCCAAATCTTCCAGCTGGGAATCATCTAATCCTCTTCCAACTATCCATTCATTCTCCTCCATTTTTTCATGATTGTATTTCTCCTTGACCAGCTTTTTCATTTCTTCCCAGGACGTAACTTCTCTAAAATCCAATTCCTTATCCATCAACCCAAACCTAAGTAAATGAAGATGGGAGTCATTAAATGAAGGAGCCAGTGTATTACCTTCTCCGTTAATTACTTCCGTGTGATTAGTTTCATCATAGAGACCTTTCTTAATTTCTTTGAACCTGCCATTTTCTATGACAGCATGATAAAGCCCATCGTCATGCTCGCTAAATGGTTTGTATAACCGGACATTATTCATTACCTTCATCTCTTTTTCCTCCTTATCATTCTATTCTGTTAACCATTTCCCCTTACCTAGTGGCATAAACGTAAACAGTAAAGTAATGAACACCAGAAGAAATAAAGGATAGGAACTTTAACCAATACCGTGCCTCTTTTTTATAGAAAAAAGAAAACCTTCTCCCAGCTACTTTGCATCCATCTACTTTCACCTGTTTCCTATCACCTTTTATAGGAATCGGGGTCAGACACCGAAATTAAGTTATAATCCAATATTTATTTATGAAGTTTTCATTTTCCAAATGTTAAAAAAAATGAGTCTCACCGACTGCTGAAAAATGGTGGAATCCGCAATAATATGTCCTATTTTTTTACTGTTAAGCCAATAAACATTCTTTTTTCCTAGTCATTTCCACCCCTATCTTCTATTCTCCGATTTACATCTATTTACAATAAATTAAAAGAGTCTCTCTATAATGAGGGATGTTTCATTTGATAAAGATCCAGAAAGGAGCATCCTTCCATGACAAAAGAAAAAGCATTGCAAGATTGGATTCAGAAACTCGATGAAGAAACCTTACATAAAGGTGTCGACCGGAGAGGGTTTCTTCAAGGTGCAGGTAAAATCGCCGGCCTTTCTTTAGGCTTGGCCATCACTCAATCGATGGACGGACTGGCTGTTCATGCGGATGAAGTCGAATTCCACAACTATCCGTTTTCCCTCGGGGTCGCTTCTGGAGACCCGCTTTCAGACAGCGTAGTGCTTTGGACGCGTCTGGCGACTGACCCACTGAATGGCGGTGGCATGGCGGACCGGAAGATCGCTGTTAAATGGGAAATAGCCAAAGATCAACACTTCCGCCACATCGTCCAGCGCGGGACGGAAAAGGCAAGCCCGTCCCTCGCCCATTCGGTTCATGCAGAAGTTTGGAATCTTGAAGCCAATACAGAGTATTACTACCGCTTCAAAGTCGGAAAAGATTTCAGCCCGATCGGGAAAACGAAAACGCTCCCTCATCCGGATGCGGAAGTTTCAAGTTTAGCTTTTGCTTTTGCTTCCTGCCAGCAGTATGAGCATGGCTACTATACTGCTTATAAACACATGGCCAATGAAGATCTTGATCTTGTTTTTCATCTAGGGGATTACATTTATGAATACGGCCCCGATGAGTACGTAGCGAGTACAGGTAACGTACGGACGCACAAGGGACCAGAAATCCAAACTCTGGAAGACTATCGTAACCGACATGCCCAATACCGCACGGATCAGGATTTGCAATCGGCCCATGCGGCATTTCCCTGGGTTGTTACATGGGATGACCACGAAGTAGAGAACAACTATGCAGACCGAATCCCTGAAAAAGGACAATCCGTTGAGGAGTTTGTCAAACGCCGGGTGGCCGCTTATCAAGCCTATTATGAACACATGCCTTTAAGGCAATCCTCCATGCCTCATGGAGCAGACATGCAGTTGTATCGTCAGTTTTCCTATGGAAATTTAGCTAATTTCTTAGTTTTGGACACACGCCAATATCGTTCGGACCAGGCGAATGGAGATAAGAGCTCGCCACAAACGGAAGAATCTCTATCCCCAGAGCGCACTCTATTGGGGGAGGAACAGGAAAAATGGCTGTACGACCACCTTGAACGTTCGAACTCATCCTGGAATGTACTCGCCCAGCAAATTTTCTTCGCCAAAAGAAATTATGGACCTAGTCCGGACCAGCCATTGTACAGCATGGACAGTTGGGATGGATACACACCTGCAAGAGAACGGGTCATTGATTTTATCCGTAATAAAAACCAAAATAACTTAATCGTATTGACAGGGGATGTACATGCCAACTGGGGATCCAATCTCCTTGCAGATTTTGATGAACTGACTTCTCAGGTACTGGGAGCTGAGTTTGTTGGAACGTCGATCACTTCAGGTGGAAACGGATCGGATAAACGCGCCGACACTGATCGCATCCTTGCCATGAATAATCATATTAAATTTTTCAATGATTACAGAGGATATGTCCGGTGTCATGTCACTCCCACCCAGTGGAAGACTGATTATCGAGTGGTTCCTTATGTAACCCAACCGGGAGCTGATATTTCCACACGAGCCTCTCTTGTCTATGAAAAAGATGCAGAAGGATTGAAAGAAGTAGCGGCAACCGTTATCCCCCAAGGGAGACAAAAATCTTCCGAGGTGGAAGAAGACCGTCATAAAGCTCACTCCCGAGCCCATGAGAAACAAGCCCAAAAAGGGAAAAAGAAACAACTCCACTAGCATGGTTCGCCGTCAAAGGAGGCTGATGAAATGGAAGATCGCCATGTGGAGATCATCGGTCATTTGGATGAACTGCGGGGACGTGCCATCAAAACGGCCCTCGCCTTTATCAGCTTTCTAATCGCGGGGCTCGCATTCGTCAAACCTATTTACGAGTGGCTGATCAGAGATTTAGAGATGAAGCTTGCAATTCTTGGGCCAAGTGACATTCTATGGGTCTATTTGATGATTGCTGCAGTATTTTCCTTAGCAGCAACCATCCCCGTCGCCGCCTATCAAATCTGGCGCTTCGTGTCACCAGGCTTGAGTCAAAAAGAAAGAACGATAACAATGCGGTTCATCCCGGCTTTATTCTTTTTGTTCCTTTTCGGAATTGCATTCGGGTATTTCTTACTGTTTCCGATTGTCCTTAACTTTTTGACTGCCCTGTCTGAAGGTCAATTCCAAATGATGTTCACAGCGGAAAAATACTTCCGCTTCCTATTGAATATGACCGTCCCTTTCGGTCTATTGTTTGAGATGCCTTTAGTTCTTGTATTCTTGACTGTACTCGGAATATTGAATCCAACCAATCTAAAAAAATCAAGGAAGATCTCTTATTTTCTTTTGATCGTGATTTCCGTATTGATTACACCACCAGATTTCCTTTCCGATGTACTCGTCATTGTTCCCTTACTCGTTTTATATGAAATCAGTGTCACCTGTTCCGTAATAGCGTATAAAAAGCGTCAGACATTACAGGACACTGATTCAAGTGTTGCGTAACCATCATTTTTCCGAACACCTGGAGGAGGTTGTAAGAATGAATAAAAATCCTATGAACCGAAGAGATTTCCTTAAAGCAAGCGGAATCAGCACTGCAGCTCTTGCCCTTAGCACTACTGGATTAATGTCATTTAGCGAAAGCAAAGCCTTTGCCGGCACAGCAGAAAACAATCATACAACAGGAGGTTATGGTCCCCTTGTCAAAGATCCAGGCGGCGTGATGGACCTCCCCCGCGGCTTTCAGTACCGCATCATTTCAGAAGAAGGCGGGAAACTTTCTGATGGCCGCCCGATCCCTGAGAAGTTCGATGGGATGGCTGCCTTTTCAGGGCCCGGCAATTCTACAGTCCTAGTAAGAAACCACGAATTGAGCGGGAACACCAAATACCCCGTCATCGGCAAAAACCCATATCGGAAGGAAGAGACGGGTGGTACGACATCCTTGGTGGTCGGTCCTGATCGTAAAGTTACCAAGGAATATGTCTCTTCATCCGGCACCATCCGAAACTGCGCAGGTGGCTCAACACCTTGGGGTACATGGCTTACTTGTGAAGAAACACTCGAAGAAGGGCATGGCTACGTGTTTGAAGTCGATCCGAAAGATCCTGAAAACAAAATTTCCAAAACTCCAATCCGGGATATGGGCGCTTTTTCCCATGAGGCGACAGCGATCGATCCCGCGACTGGCATCGTTTACCTGACAGAAGACGCTGGTCCGAGCTACCTGTACCGTTTCCTACCGAACGACCGCAGTCAAAGAATCGGTGCCTTGCAAAAAGGAGGTACACTGCAAGGTGCTGCCATCGAAGAATTGAGTACAGACGAAAGGAGTGAATTTTATACCGGACAAAAGTTCGGCATCGTTTGGAAAAATGTCGATCCTGAAAAGCCCACATTGGATGCTGGTAACAAAGGATGTATCGCCTTCAGCCGTTTGGAGGGAGCTTATTTTGAAGGCGGCGTTTTCTGGTTTGATGATACATCTGCCGGAGATAAAAACCTCGGCCGAGTCTACCGTTATATCCCGGCGTCCAATACTCTTGAATTATTCTATGAATCTACCTCTCAAAACGATTTGGAAATGCCGGATAACATTTGCATTACTCCATGGGGAGACTTATGGATTGCGGAAGATGGTGGTGGTGTCGACCGGGTGATCGGCATGACCCCTGAAGGAGAAACATATGTGTTTGCTGAAAACAAAGTGAACAGCTCAGAACTTGCAGGGCCTACGTTTTCTACCGATGGAAAAACCTTTTTCATCAACATCCAGTCTCCCGGTATGACATTTGCGATCTGGGGACCATTTGCAAGAAAGAATGCGAGGCGCAAGAGACTGATGGGACATGCCGCTCCCCCTGCCCCTTATGCACCGAAAGTGTCCGACAAGCTATCGGCCTTTGCGGAGGTTCAAGGGATGTCTGATTTAGAAGCAGCTGCGTTCGCACGTCACGGCATGCCAATCTTATAAAAAAGAGGAAAGAAGAGGTGAAGATATGTTATCGAATATAGGAATTCCAGGTTTGATACTTGTACTGGTGATCGCGTTGATCATTTTCGGACCATCCAAACTACCGGAAATCGGCCGCGCTTTTGGAAGCACATTAAAAGAATTCAAGAATGCCACTAGTGATTTGATGCATAGCAACGACCAGGAAAAGAGCCAGCCTGCTGAGCAAGACCAAAATCTGAAAGCGGAGGAAAAAGAAAAGCAGCATACAGGGAGTTAAAATCAGTCCCCCACTCAAATCGTCCCTGCCCTGTTAAAGCGGTAACGGAGCAGGGGTCAGGCACTTATTTCTTATTATTACCAAACCAAAGCCATGAGACATTGTCTCATGGCTTTAGTCACTCAGAAGTACATTAAGAGTATGAAATTACTTTCCCGGTCATTTCCTCGTAATCTTTATTCATGATCTCCCACGACTTTTCAATATCTTCCTCTAGACCGAACAAACCGCTGCGACCTACGATATAAATATCGGGACCTGCTGCATCAATCCTTTTAAATGATTTGCGATTGGAGGATCCGTCCATTTCAATGACGTATGGATACCCCTTTTCTTCTCGTAAATTTCTTAGGTCTACAATTTTATCCAATGTACTCTCGATAAAACGTTGCCCGGCGAACCCTGGATCAATTGTCATTATTGTAATTTTATCAACTAAATCAATATAAGGGAAAATCGTCTCAATAGGAGTTTCCGGATTTAAAACAACTCCTGCTTTTAACCCGGCGTCATGTATTTGATCGATCAACCGAAAAGCGAGGCCATCAAGTACCTCTGCATGCATGCAAATCCATTCGCATTTTATATCAATTAGTTTCTGGACCCATAAACTTGGATCCGTCACCATAAGATGAGCAGAAATAGGTAAGTCACTTATTTTTCTGACTTCTTCGATAAACCACGGAGATAAAGTAATATTGGGAACATAATGCCCATCCATAATATCTATATGATAAGAATCTACATGATTATTTAAAAAAGTAATCTGCTCTTTGAATTTATCTAAGTCCATTGTCATCAATGATGGGGAAAATTCTACTTTTCTCATAATTGTTTATTCTCCTTCTGTTTATTTCTGTCTTTCTGATTGTAAGTCGACATCACATCTATCAGCTCTAAATCGTTCATGAGATTAATGAGCTCTCCACTCCTCCATTTGCTGCTGTACCTCAGCAGGTTTTCATTTCATTGAACTCGCCATTGAACCTACATCACTTTAATATCATCTAAATCAATATCTTCTTCATCATCTTCATCATCTTCTGTAACCAAGCTGAGTTCCTCTTCAGACTTATGTTTCTTAATTAAAGCTAATGTAAATCCTGTTACAAGAATGTTCACTACTAGTGCTGCCACACCTGTCCATGGATTGGTCATCGTCGGTAACATTAATACGCCACCAAACGGTACAGTTGCATCCGCTCCAAGCACCATCGATACCGCTCCACCGGCAGCTCCACCAACAGCTGTTGCAATCAAACAACGGACGATATCATTCATTACGATTGGAATTACACCTTCTACAATGTTAATGAAGCCCATCGGTACAGCTGATTTCAATGCTTCCGTTTCTACCGGTGTATAGATATTCTTTCTGAACAGCTTTGCTATAAAGAAGGCTAAACCAAAACCGATCGGTGTCGCTGTATTTACTAACTGTAAAGCTGTGATTGGTCCATTGATACCTTCTGCCTGTAATGTCAACACAAAGGCAAACACCGTTTTGTTAATGGGGCCGCCATAGTCGATTCCACTTAATAGACCGACAACTCCACCGAACATTAACAAGGAAGAAGATCCTAAACTCTCTAATGCATTCGTTAATAATGAAGTAAAAGCAGCAATTGGAGCACCAATGATGTAGACCATGATTAAACCGCCAATTAAGGAAGTAAAAAATGGAATAACTAAAGTCGGCATGAGTCCTTTAGCCCATTTAGGGACTTTGAAGTATTTAATAAGAGATATAGCAAGATAACCGGATAAGAAACCTCCTAAAATTCCCCC
This sequence comes from Halobacillus dabanensis, assembly GCF_900114165.1. Classification (GTDB taxonomy): domain Bacteria; phylum Bacillota; class Bacilli; order Bacillales; family Halobacillaceae; genus Halobacillus; species Halobacillus dabanensis. The sequence goes on along the minus strand of NZ_FOSB01000011.1, from coordinate 97,035 downwards.
AATGAAACCGGCACCGATTGCGTTAGCAGTTAAACCGATAATAAAACCTGGAGCTATCCCTGGTTTTCCTGCAATGGAGTAAGATATCCCTGTAGCTATAACGACAGGCAGTAAACCGAGTCCAGCGCCTCCCATTGTCGCTAAAACATCCCAGATAGAAAATTCACCTGGCACTAATTGATCCGTACTAGTACCGCCGAAGCCCATACCAATTGCAATTAAAAAACCGGCTCCGCAAACAATTGGAATTAAATAGGAAATCGCTGTCAATAAATGACCTTTAAGGTTTAATTCCTTAAGTTTATTCATTTTTCATCCCCCTACCCAGTTCTTATTTGTTGAATGAACAGCCATTGATCCAGCTGTTCATTCATTCATTGTTCCTTGTGGTGCTAGGCAATCCCGTTTGAATTATATAAATTTTCAATCATTTAAAAATATATGGCTGTGAGCCCTCAATAGTCTATACTGCGCATAACGCTATATTTTTCAGTGTTTTTTGCAATCCTGCTAATTACAAAAAGCTTTTTTTACGTCTTCCGTTTTTTCTGACTGTAACAATTTCTCTATCACTTCATCATTGCCTAACTTTCTTGCAAATAAGGATAATAATTTCAGATGGTTTTGCGCCCCTTCATTGTCATTACCGACAGCAAAAAGAATAATACCTTTGACTCCATTGCCATCCAGGGATTCCCATGGGATTTCGCTCTTATTTATCCCAATTGCAACTCCTATTTCTTTCACGAAATTACTTTTACCATGAGGGATAGCAATGTAATTTCCTATGCCTGTTTGTCCCTCCTCTTCCCTTGCATAAATATCCTTCATAAAACTTTTAACATCGGTGATATACTCATTTTCCAGAAGTAAATTCGCCAGCTCATTTAAAGCTTCATCTTTACTTTGGGCATCCATATTTGTTTTGATTGTATGATCATTCAAAATCTCACTTATCTCCATTGTTTGCACCTCGACATGGCTAGATTTTTATTGTGCCTGTTTCTGTTTCAGTACTTCTTCTGCTTTTTTGATCAGCTTATTAGGTGACTTCACCGCAACATCTGTTGGCACTTGGATGATACGCTTTCCTTCAAACCGTTCACGCCCTGCTATTTTCACATCCGCTGCCAGGATAACAATGTCGGCTTCCTGGATTTGCTGAGAAGAAAGTTCATTCTCTGTCCCGATCGTCCCTTGTGTTTCTATGGCAATCTCGTGACCTGCTTTTTTCCCTGCATTTTCCATTTTTTCCTGGGCAATGTACGTATGTGCTATTCCTACCGTGCATGCTGCAACTCCAACTATTTTCATTATGATTCCTCCCGAATTTTGATTATTTCCTTGTGAAATTCTATTTCTTCTACATTTAATAATCGCTCCACATAATCTTCATCTGCTAAAGACCTTGTAAATCCAGCCATTTTTTTCTTTATTGCTTCTTCTTCACCCTTCTTAAGTAAAATAGCAATAATCATTCGAATGTCTTCTATAGTCTCATCCCAATGCATGGGCTTTGCTAACCGGAACAAAATTATTTGGCTTTCTATTACATGCTCACTTTCGATATGTGGCAGCAAAACATGTTCCGCTATTAAGGGACTTCCAGCTTTTTCCCGTTCGTTAAGTTGATGGATAATATCCTGTTTTTGTTGAAAAGAAGCATGGGCACAAGCGATTTCTGAGATAAAGTCATATACTTGCTCTTTTGTTTCTAAATCGCTGTCAAAATAAATTTGAAATAAAGAATTATCGTTCATGATAAATCTCCTCTATCTTTCTCTGAAGTCTCTTCTGATCATCAATGGTGAACATGGCGCTCACTAATAAATATGGGATCGATATATTGTCTTCGATGTGAACAGTGCTCAGGATTAATTCAATATTTGAGTATTTTTCTTTATATGCCTGCATATTCCGTGATGCTACTACGTCCACAATTTCTAACTCAGGGAACTTTTTTGATGCCTTTGCTTTCAAAAGTTCTGATGTTCCAATCCCTGTCGTACACATGATAAGTGTTTTGATAGGGTGCTGATGCTGGCTCGTTTCAATCATTTTTGCGAAGTAGAGTGTAATGAAGCCATTCTCATCATCATTGATTGCTGGTAGATTAAATTCTTCACTAATAAACTCAGATACGTTTTTCACGCTGGAAAATATCTCTTCATAAGTCACCTTGATTTGGCTTAACAAACTGTTTTTAACTCGAATGCTATGTTCTAATCTATTGAGCATCGGTTTAATGTGGTTGGCCAAATCGACAAAAATAGATTGATTGTCTATATTTATTCCTATTCTTGTGCTCATCCCATTAATGTAAGCTTTAGTCACCTGGATCACTCTTGAAGATAAGGTCGAAGTTGTATCAAGAGTTCCTTGCATCCTTGAGGACACTAAGTATTGATAAAGAAAATAAATCTCAATTTCTGGTAATGCATTATTTAAATATTTCTCTATATTATGGATGGTAGATTTAGCAACCTGATAGAAATCAAAGTCTTTTTTCATATTCTCCGTTTTTTCATTAGACACTTTATCTGTAAATATAAAAGCTGGATTTTTCCTCGAACGACTTAACAATATATACAAGTGGGAAAAGATGTTTACGTTATACGGATAAGGAATCGTTATATTTAAATCTTTTTCAATGTTTCTTAATTGATCCAATATAACCAAAACATCATACTTATTGAAATTAAGCTCTTGATTCGATTTCAAATCGTCAATATCGATGATGTTAAATATTTCTATTATTTCTTTGATTGCCTTCCTGATATTAACCTCTTCACCCAATATAGCCAGTGTTCGCTTTTTTCTCTCCAGAATTAAATTATGCTTTTTAAGCTCTTCGCTCATGAGCTGCTCGTCCTTAAAAATAACGGACTCCCCTACATAATAGTCATTGAATAAGTAATGGATATTCATAGGTTTAGGTGAGGATAACAATAATTCTTCCATGATTCTTTTACGTCTCTCATCAGGAGAAAAATCGTCTTCTTTGTATTTCTTATTGCTTTTTTGATAGTGAATAAATTTTTCGTAATCTAGTTTGTAACCCCGTCCTTTTTCAGAGACAATCAGTGAGTCATCTAGACTCTCATCGTTAATTTTCTTTATTAACCGGTATACTGTCTTTTTAGAAGTTTGGAGTATTTCTGCTAAATCCTCTGCTGTAACATAATCTTGATTTTTTGAAAGAAACAGTAGCAGCTTCTGTTCACGATTATCTTTGGAACTCACATCATCCCTCCTTGCTATTTCTATATTAACTCAGGTTTAAGAAAGCGCTTCCCTTATAAATGTCCGTTGCAACGGACATTTTTTTGATATTTTATACTATTTCTCTAAAGGGAACCAACAAAATCGGTGCCTGCCCCCCTCCCTCTGCAATAGAGGTTACGAAATAGGGGGCAGGCACCTGCATAAGTTCTATCACAGAGAGATACAACTAATATTCTTATTTAGTATATAGTAAAGCAACATTAATTGGCCTACTGATCTAAAAGTATTATTTTCCAATCGGTGCCTTACCCCCACTCTGTTAAAGCGGTAACGGAGCGGAAGATCTGGCACCGATTATGTCCACTCTTGCACACTATATGGTTATATGTAAAAATAAAAACGTACATAAACAGCCACATAACACAAAATTCCTGTATGGAACGTGGATTTTTGTAGAGGAAACTCTATTTTCGCCACACAATTGTCACTCGACAATTGTGTGGCTTTTTGTTTTTAGAAAGGAGAATGAGAATGAAGACTTGGCAATATGCATGGATCGTTTTTTTGGGCGGAGGATGTCTTGGAGTCCTATCTACTGTTGTAAAACTCGGGTACTCGGCAGGTTTTTCAGCAGCTGAAGTTACAGGGAGTCAGTTTTTATTTGGTGCAGCCCTTATATGGATGGTTGTTCTCTTTACAAAAAAGAAAAAAACAGAGCCTATTCAAGCTCTGAAGATTTCGTTATCCGGTATTCCTATGGGGATGACGGGAATCTTTTATTATAAGTCCTTACAAACACTAGATGTATCACTAGCTATTATTTTTCTATTCCAATTCATCTGGATCGGTACCTTGTTTGAATGGATGCTATATAAAAAGAAACCGACAAGGAACAAAGTCGTTTCCATAACGGTTCTATTAGTAGGATCTATTCTTGCTGTGGGAACTATAACCAATGGTATGGCGGTTATAACATGGCAGGGGGCCATTTGGGGAATGCTGGCTGCTTTTACCTTTTCAACTTTCCTATTTTTCAGTGGTACAGTCGGAAAGCATACCCCTCCTATCTTAAAGAGTGCGCTCATCTCCATAGGAAGTTTGTTCATCGCTTTTTTATTGTTTCCTCCTGTCTTCTTGTTCCATGGGCCTGCGTTCGCAGGGATCGCTCCTTATGGATTGCTTTTAGGGTTGTTCGGTGTAGCTTTACCACCTTTGTTATTTTCAATCGGAATGCCTCATGTGGGTACGGGATATGGAACGATTCTAGCAGCTTCTGAATTACCGGTTGCTATAATCCTATCCGCTCTGATATTGAAGGAAAGTGTTACGATTATCCAATGGTTTGGAGTCATCCTTATTTTAGGAGGGATTATCATTGGTAATCTCACCTTCGCCAGGCACAAAATAAGCAAGAAGACGGAAACGATGATTTCATGAGAAAATTTATGAACTCAAAAAAAGCCAATAGGTTTATTCGAAACTCCATCAAAAAAAGGGAGAAAATCAAATGTTTTTTCTCCCTTTTTCACGAACAGCTAAACATGGCTTTTCACATTTTCCAAGGCCATAAAATAATTGAGGACAAATTGCCTGACTTCCCATTCCTGCACTTCTTTGACCCCATCCGTAAAAGCTGATTCATGATAAGAAAAATTACCGAAGTGGGAGCGTTTGCCTGAAACCAAATCTGCCATCACTTTATTCGTCTTTTCCATGTAATGCATGCTCTTCACCCTTTCTATCACTAGGATAGACAGAATGATAGATTTCTATACGTATGAGGGACATACACCGTGACTTTTCTTAATAGGATTCCTTGATTATCGTTCCTTTAACTGCTCTGATTCTTTTAATTTTTCTTCTAGCTCATCAATTCTTTTCTCTAATCGTTTGAATTTCTCGGAAAAAATCCCTATAACTAATAGGAAAAGAAATACAAAAGCAACGAGTGCCTGGATAATGGCCCCCTCCTCTACAACGGACTTGAAAGCTGATAAAGCCCTATCTTACAAAACAAAGGATAACTTGGAAAACTCACTGGCTAATATCGAATACATTTGGGTATCTCGGAATTCTCCTTTGATCCATTCATTTTTCCTCAACGTTCCTTCATATCTCATCCCCAATTTTTTCATCACCTTTTGAGAACCTATATTATCTGTATCACATCTGCCTTCGATTCTATTACAATCCAGTTCATGAAACCCGTATGTAATAAGGTTCTTCAATGCTTCTGGAGCTATCCCTCTTCCCCAGTAATCCTCAGAAAGAAAATATCCGATTTCCAAACATTTATGTTTATTGCTCCAATCCAGAAAAGATACAATCCCAATGACCTTTCCTGTTTCTTTCCACTGTATCGCCCATTCTGCAGACTCTCCTTTGGCATAACCTGCAATGACAGACTGGAGGAATTCATTTGTCATTTCTTTTGAATCATTGACTTCCCATGTCATCGGATGTGCTACTTTCGGGTTCGAACAAAACGCGTATACATCGTCTAAGTCAGAAAGAGTCAATTTTCTCAGCACTAATCGTTCTGTTTCAAATACGGGGATATTCTTTAAATGTTTTTCAAAACCCATCGTTATCGCTCCAATTTCCCAACATTATTTAAGTATAGAAGGCATTCCGAGGATGGCTTTTCTCTCCACTTCATGCCAGTTATGATATTCTTTGAAGTGCAAATCAAATACGTTCTACACTGTTTTGCCCCGATAAACAATCAATGTTATAGCGTTCAATAGAATCGTAACGATCACGAGAACAGATGACACAGATGCAACCGCTCTCGTAGTGTCCATAAGGGCGCTCCAATCCTCAATCATTACCAGGTGGTAGGTATAAAAAATCTGGAGACAAAGGGAAATAGCACAAGCACTGATGCTCATGATCGAAAAAACTACCCATTTCCTATACTCAGGAATTTTATAGCGCAGCAGATAAACAATAGGAAGACTCCAGGCCATCACACCGAGCACAAGGCTGCCAATATTAAGCCAACCAGCCATACATACACCCTCCCCTCTCACACTAATAATCTACTTTTATAACCTAACGATGAATATTCCATTCATGCATTCACATTCCTTCTATATCTTTCGTCATGGAGTGGACAAACTGTACACATGTTTTATATTCTTCATATGCCAGACTGAAGGTATAAAAGGTCTCTTTCTCATAAATTTCTATTGCCACTAATTTTTCCCTCAATCTTTCTATTTGGTCATTAATAGACTCATCATCAATCAAATCATTGGCATCCTGTAAAATCACGGAAATTTGCTTAATGCTGGTCGCCAATTCATTATCCTTCAGCTCCATCAATCCTCTTAATTGGTCATCTGTAGGTGGATTTATATTAGGCTCTTCCTTTCCTGGAGGCAATACCCACTCCCCATTGGAATTGATGTATTTTTTCGCTTCTATAAGCAATCCGGCAGCCACTTGCTTGTGTCTTTCCTCTGGTATTTCTTCTGTTTTAATGCTTACACCCTCGGATCCTTCTAAATTGATTTCTTCAGCTTCCACTCCTGAAAAATACTCCTCGAAAGCTCCAGGGTCGATGATGCTTGCGGTACGACTGGAACTCTCGTCTTCCTGATCAGTAACTTCAGGTTCAGTTTCCTCCTGGTTGGTAGCTGCTGGTTCTGCTTCCTTTTGAGTATTCGGGGAACCGTCGTCTTTCGTATAAAAAATAGTCACAAGGAAAATAACACTGATCAAGGCGATTATGGACAAGTATAATTTGTGCATAAAATCCTCCTTATCATAAATCAATGTTTGACCTTCTTTCGTCTGTTAAAAAAAGCTGATAACCAGTAAGTAAGTTGTCAGAACTTTTCGACCTTAAACCAATTATTTCAAATTCCCACAGAATACTCAACATCATTTAATACAAATATAGTACCTGATCTCTAAACGTCTTTAAGGAATGAACTCTAACAACGAGCCTAATAGAATAAATCATTAAAGTCCGAATACTATTCCCAGGAGGAGACTTGAAACCATAGCAGAAATAATGAAAGCAGGGATAGAAAGTAAAAGCTTTTTCTTTGTGGAGAGGACGTCAAATCGCTTAAACAACCGAGTTAAAAGATAAAATATCAACCCTAGGATAGGTAAAAAAATGACACTGGCTATCACATCCACTCTATTAAATGGTGGACGGAGGTAGCTGTCGTAAAAGTAATTAACGATGATGGCGGAACCAAATAATAAACATTCATAAAAAAGAAACGTAAGATAAAGCAATGAAAGCCATACCTCCTTCCTTATAAAGGATCCTCTCTTTTCGACATGCGCCGATTTCCACCTCTCTCAAAAATGATCGTATACATTTACTCTCTTCTGCATTCCATAGGGAAGAAAAACTGTGGTAAATAACATGAAGCTAACTTCCCATGAATACGATAGATACCATAGCAGAGGTTTTACTTTGGAAAGGAGGAACCGAATGATCGAAGTAGCTGGTCGACCTTTTCAACCGAATGAATCATGGAAAACAACGCAAACCGAAACTCACATTATCCAAGCTCTGCAAGATGTTCCGAACATCTATTCTTTTTCATCCGAAAAGGAGCTTTTGTTTGAAATCAAAGCGAGACAAAATATCATCATTAGTGCCAAAGAGATGGAGAAAGGGAATTCAGCTTTTGCTACTTTCCGTGGGTCCCAATGCAACCGTGAATATTGGAATTTGACCAGGACAGGTGGATTCCTCTTGAGACGTCAAGTACGGCCGGCAGAGGCAGTTCTCGACATTTTCAAAAACAGTGCTCTCTATAAATTTGAATGTGCGACTGCTTGTATCATCAATTTTTACCATGGCCTATTATTGACGATGGGCAGCACGCCTTTTAACAGCTTTTTCCCTAACCTTTACTTATATAGCTGGCATGCAGACGATGACCTTGGGATGCATTCGTTTTATGCCAATCATTATATCCCCGGGGATGTCGTCTATTTCAATAACCCGGACGTCGATCCACAGACCCCCTGGTTTCGTGGGGTCAATGCCATAACGATGGGGGATGATCGCTTTTTCGGCCATGGTTTTCAAATCAGGACCGATGAAGAGATGGTTGAAGGACTGAACAAAAAAAGAAAAGCAGATAGTCAGCAATCGGCTTATTTGACAAGCTTGATTACAAGACCTTCTTACCGACCATTAGCAAGATTCTCTACTATTCCAGAAGCCAGGACTGTCCATAAAACAAACCCATTCCTCGTCCATCATAACAAGACATCAGTATCTCACAGACAGTATTTGTTCGAGCTCAGTTATACGCGGAAGCACTGAAAACTCCCGCTTTGTGTATTCGTGACACTTACCCATTTTTAAGGTTGACGGGCTCAACTTTGCGGTAGGCGAGTACTATATAGTGACGAACACACAAAAAGAAAGGAAGTTTTCAAATGGAAAATGTAAACTCACCTTATATGGGTGCAAATGTGAACGCGCCGTATATGGGGGCCAATATGCCTCACATGCCTGTCGCTGGTGCTCAAATGCATAGATGCCCTCCTCAGAAAAACAACTTTATATTGATTGTTGTGCTGTTTATCTTATTGATCATTGTCGGCGCCACCGTTTGTAAATGGTAAAGAGTATGGATAATGGTGAAATAGTAATAAAATGGCATTTCAAGAAATATGGGTCTACTAATTAGCTAATAACCTGACAGTTCTAAACTGAAACAGCGATAGTATCAGGTTAGAGACCCTACTTTCGCTCTGTCTCCAAACATCAAACCAGCCTCCGTTTTCTTTGGGGGCTGGTTTATGATTAGGAAGTGCATATGTTTTTCAATGAATTTCTCGTCATTTCCCTAATTGAATAGGAAGATACCGAAACTACTTTCAATCTATTCAATCTTCTCCTTGAAGTAGAACTCCCGTAACTAACCTATGTCAGAATGCTTATCCCTAACTTGAACTTCTTCTGGTGAGGTGCTTCTCATCTTTTCCAGCACCTGGTGAGTAGAATCACTGATTTCTGCCTCAAAATATGGCTCATAAGCTTCAAGTGGGGCTCTTTTCGTGAAATATACGGCTAGTAATACCCCTAATAATGAAGCAGCAACTGCGATTACAAATGGCATTTCATACCCCATAGCTTTTGCTGCCACATAAACGACGGAGCCGATGATGATCCCTGCATAGGCGCCTGCCCTGTTCATTCTCTTCCAATAAAGCCCCAAGAATACAACTAGGAAAAATGCCGCGCCGAAGCCTCCATACACATAGACAAAGCCCATAGCCAAGAACCATGGTGGATTAATAGCTAGTAGTACTGCAACAGTGGCAATCCCGAATATACTTAATCGAAGCCAGTTCTTGAACTTCTTTTCACTGATCCTTTTGGAAGATATATTCAAGTACACATCATAATAGAGGGAAGTAGCACAGTGCAGGAGCATCGAATTCGCAGTTGAAATAGCTGCTGCGCAAATAGCTACCAGCGTGATTCCCCCAATAATAGGGGGCGTGTACTCCTGAATCACTAACGGAATAATGTAATCTGTCGTTTTTCCTACAGGTATGCTAGGTACAAGAACTTTTGCCCCTAATCCGATAATGATCAGTGGACCCATAATAAAAATTAACACAAGGATGGTCCCCATGACCTGCAATATCGCAACTTTAACATTTTGAGGAGCTAACATCCTCGTAACCCAATGTGGGGAAGAAGGAGTTCCTAATGAATTTGAAATAAAAATAGAAAACAATGCTCCAAGACCAAATGTCCCTAAAGGAGACAGCAAAACCCCTTCCTCCAGAGGCGGCCCACCAACATTTGTCGGTGCAGTAGTTGTCGCAAGCGTTTCTAGTATATTTCCAATACCACCTGTTAACGACCATACAACACCACTCGCCAATAATACTCCAACAGTTATCAGAATAGTATTTAATGTATCTGTTGCCGCAACAGACCAAAAACCCCCCACACTTGTTATTAAAATAAATAATAAGAAGCCGAAAATTGCTATTTTATAATCAATACCAGTGATGCTTGAAAATACAATACCGAAGCCAGTCACCTGAATATTTACTAAAAGCAAATAACCAATAAACATTAATATACCAACGATCGCCTGCAATGTACTCTTGTTCTGAAATGGTTCAAACCGATGGCGGATGAATTCAGGGAAAGTCCTGGCAGGCTTCTCCGGTCGTCTTATTTTGTATGCAACAATAGGTATTAGAGCACCACCGAAACACCAACCTGCTACCCAGCCAATGACAGCCGATACGCCTGAACTATACAAATATCCAGGGACCCCGATGACAGAAGCTACACTAACCCATGTAGCTGCCGTTGTACCGATTCCCATCAGTAAACCCATTCTATGTCCACCAGTTGTATAATCATCGATAGATTCTGCTTTTTTAAGACTTTGGATATTAGCCCAAATTAGAAAAAGGATATAAAAAATAAATACAATCAAATACCATATCATCTGTCAATAACTTCCTTCCTAACTCTTATTTATACTTAAATAGCCGACCGGTGGCTCCCCACCGTTTAACACCTGACTTCTCGATTTTATAACAGAGAAATGTGCCTAACAGGAAGGAAAAAATCATGGTTCCCACCCACACCATCATCGATATCAACATTAGAATCCCCCTCTCCCGTTTGAATTTCCACTTCTATTCTTTGTGTTTTAATTAACTTTTTCACCAGCCCTTCTTTTACAAAAATAAAAAGCCCTTCACTCACGAAGAGAGAAGGGCCGCATGCAACAAGTCTTAGTGTTGCCAAACCTTCCTCATCTCCGGAATAGCTCTCGCCTTCCTCTGAAATTGGCACCGTACGTGGTTATGCCGGTTGCCGAGGCTTCATAGGGTCAGTCCCTCTACCTCTCTAGATAAGAAAATTTAAAATATTCAAATGTTAATAGATTTCATTCTATCATACAAAACTGTTCCGTCAATTCTTTTTAGGAAACAATTCTAATATCCAAACGATTAGGTTAGTTGGAACTGTAACCCTAATCGTCACTGCAAGTAAATAACTAACTGATTCCTATACTGACTAGTTACAGGACGTTATACTCCCTTAACCCGACAGATATCAAAATCAGGACGACTATTAATAGAGAGTACTCGTTATTTATAAAATCCTTCATCGATAAAACTTCATATGAGGTTTCGCCTCTTCATAGTAATCCAATCGATCATTTAACGTCCCTGTGTGAAGCTCAAACTTATGACCATCTGGATCCGTAAAATAAACGGAGCGCTTATCTCTTTCATCCCGCTCCCTGCCTGGTAAGATGTTGACATTATAATCCACCAGCCGCTGGTATGCTTCTTCAAAATCATTTTCCGCAACACTAAAAGCCGTATGGGTATAAGACTCAGAAATTTCGTTTCTCGGAATCTCTTTTTCTTCATTTAAAGCAAGCCACAATCCATTCAGGTCGAAATAAGCGGTCTTTCTGCCTTTCACCAATAACTCTGCACCTAATACATTCTGGTAAAAGGAGATGGATCGATCTAAGTCAGAAACAGAGAACAAAAAATGGTTGATTCCTTTGATATCCATATCTATCCCCCTTACATCCGTCCTGCATTTATAAAGGTTCCCGTCATCACCGAAACCTAATGTTTAAGGCTCCTCACAATAATTTCAATACCTGACCATCGTAACGATAAATAATACAACAATAAAACCCGCATTCGGAAGGCTCATAAATAACAATCCGGCCAGCCACCTGTTTTTCCTGTCCTTCCCTTCCTTAACCTCCGTGTAAGCATTGGCTCTACTCCTGTCTCCATCCACTAATGCTCCCGTCATGATACCTGCGATAAGCAAAGGAAGAAGAGCACTGATTGCCAGTACTTTCACTGCCAGTTCCCAGTCCTCAGTGAATAATCCATAGAACACGGACGAAACCATGATCAATAATCCGATTCCAAAACATTTAGCCTTCACTGCACCACCCCCATTCACTCCTGTTCCTTCCTCACTAAAGTATGTATCTTAAAACAGAATTTGAATCAGCTCTGCTTTCAGCTCCTCCCGAAAGAAGGGAGGGACTTGGATTTAATCAAAGGTTCTCTAACGGAAAGTCACAAAAATTTCTGTGCGGGTAAATGGGAGAGCAAGAACAAATACAAAAAGAGCATTGCACAGATAGGTACAACGCTTTTTAAATCATACTTATTATCAGGCTTCGTGACCCGTGTATTTAACATTTTTATAGTAACGCCCTAACGAGTTGGAGAGCCTTTGGGAAATGTTTTCAGCTTTCTCTAAAGACGTCTCGGTTTTTACCACGATGGTTTCGAAGCTCTTTTTTACATTCTTGTTAGGCCATACGTTTACAAACACATCAAAGAGCTCGTCATTTTCTTCATTTGTTTCTATATAGGATATCGTGATCGCATTTGCTCCTATGGCATCGATTCTATTTTTTATTTCATTAAAATCCATGTTCTCACCTCTACATTTAGTATACTGAATTGCTGTTCGTGCATTCAAAAGACACGTTACATACTATACATCATTCCTGAGAGTAAAGATACCATGTTTAATCCTTCCTGTTGATTTACGATTCTTATAAATATTCATGTAAATATAATCAAAACCCTCATGCCTGCATACCATTGCTGTAATACTTTAGCATGGCGTCCGACACTTTTCATTTTCCATACCTGATTTATATATCCATCCAATCTAATGAAACCTTTCTTCGGGCCGAACGTACGTTAAGTATAGCTATCTTATTTCAAAGGAGGGGAAAAGATGTTTTTCCGTATCTTCCACAAAGCCAACCGTCCTGTTCGAATTGCTCTGCTATCTGGATCTGTCCTTTTGTTGCTTGCTGGTCTTTTTAAACTCATTTACTGATTAGCTCAATGGCTCTTGTCCTTCTTCAGTCAGCTCAATAGTTGCCTCAATTCGTTTGTCATTTCTTCTACTAATTCCGGCCTCCCATGAAATTGTGCAGGTGTATTTTGAAATAATTCTATCCCCCATCCACTTCCTTCATTCTCCAAAACCAAGGTATGATGGGTGTTTACATCGGCTTTGATATCTGATTCACCAGGCGGGATCATACCAGCAATCGCTCTAACAATGGCTGTTTGACCTCCAAGGAATTTCACTTCCTTCACTTTAGTTACAAAAGGAGCCGTAGGATGGTCTTTAAAGATAGGATGCAAGTGAGAAAAAATCTCTTTCCGACCTTTTGAAAGGCTCCCATCAAACCCAATGCTCTCGCCACTTTCCGTAAATAGACTTGCCATTTTTTCCGCATCACGATCGTTCCATGCTTTTATTAATTGTTCATACGTTTTCTTTACAGCCATTTCCTGATCCATGAAAAAACTCCTTTGATCATTAGTAAAACTGGTTATTATAAACCCCAAATAAAACACCGTTTCCTTAATATTTTAGTGGGGCAGTTTTTCTTCGCTTTTCATTATTTCCGGAGGATCTTCTCCATCGCTTTTCCCTTCGCTAACTCATCGATCAGCTTATCCAAATAGCGGATTTCCTGCATGATCGGTTCTTCGATGTCCTCTACTCTTACACCACAGATGACACCTTTGATCAAACTCCGTGAAGGATTCAGTCGGGGAGCTTCCGCAAAAAAAGTCTCAAAGTCTTTTTGTTCCTCCAGTTGTGCTTCCAACCCTTCCTGGCTATACCCTGTCAACCAACGGATGATTTCATCGACTTCTGCTTTCGTGCGTCCTTTCTTCTCCGCTTTCGTCACATAATGGGGGTAGACTTTTGCGACACTCATTGTATAGATCTTATGTTCAGCCATCCTGCATTCTCCCTTTCCTGTCATTTATTATCCAATTATACCATCTAAAAGTTATCTTTCATTTTCTTGGTCGGATAGTTTCCAATATCTCACCAACCATAAAAGTCACTTAAATAAACAACAGGAGTATCGTATAAATCCCACCGCCTAAGGAGAATGCCAGGAAGCTGCTTTGTCTCTCTTCCGGCAGTTCTTCTTTCATTACATTCAGCAACACACTACCGGCAAGAAAAGAGAACAACAATGCGATAGCCAACTCATTAATATCCACAAACTCACCGATCAGACCCCCGATAAGTATTCCACCAGCCAACACCCACCTGCCGTAATGATCATAAATATTTTTATGGTTCTCCCGCAATGCATGGTCGTTGGTAATAAAGTGGACAGCCATTGCGACAAAGAACAGGAATATCTGAACGAGGTCTTTTCCCTCTCCTCTGATCAATAAATAAGCAATCAGAGAGTTATATAGGAAAAAGGAAAGCATATGGATCCAGAATGCTCGCACTCCTGCCTCATCCTTGCCTGATACTTCTGCCAACTTCACCATTCGTTCAAGGCCATAAAATACTGCCAGACCAACCAGTGCCATGACGTAAACATGATATCCGGATAAAATCGTCTCCTCATGTGACATAGCGAAATGTTGCTGGTGATGGTTCAACTCCGGAAGAATATGAACAAAAACATAGGCGACGGAAATTCCTCCTGCCGCTGATAACAGTTTACTTCTAGGGACAAAGTTAAAAAACGTCATATATTTAGAGGAAAGATGAATGGCTATAAAGCCGGCAAGGCAGATAATTGTCCATAAATAATACATCTTCTCATCCCCCTTCTCTAATTCTACAAACCCCATTCCCAAATCTAAGGGGGATTATGTTTTTTTCTGCCTCTTATAAGAAGAAACTCCTCCTCTAGAAGATGTTTACCACTAACACTTGAAGAGGAAAGGATTAATGAGTCTTAAAAAGGAGCTGATAAAATGGCTGATCTAGAAAGTATTGCGCAAAGATTCGGAGAAATCCTTGATGCAGAAGTTTCCACCGAGGACGGTATGGGAGCTGTAGAGAAGGAAAGAGATTTGGATGTAACGGTTCAAGGTCGTCCGTTCAAAAGTGAATTAAGCATGGAAATCCATTTTGAAGCCCTGGAAGAAGATGGGACCGCACTCAACCATGCGGAAATCGTCCTGTTGCCAGAAGAGGTTCCTGATTTCACAAGAGCACTTGGAAAAAATGATCTAACCATAACGGCCTTGCATAATCATTGGTTGTTTGCCGAGCCGAATATCAAATACCTGCACGTTCAATCCGTAGAAAAACCGGAAGGGTTCGCCCAAAAACTAGCGGATTCCATCAAAGTCCTGGAAGTTTAGAAAAGTAAGAGGGGGATCCCTCGACCAAACAACTTTTATCAAAAATTATTTTGTATGTTTAATGATAAAAGCATGTGGTAATTAATTTATATAACTTTAAAGGAGGTTTTTGAATTGGCTAACAATAGTAAAAATAACAATAATAACCGTAAAATGACCGTAGAGGAAGCAGGCAAAAAAGGCGGAGAGAAAGTTAGCGAAAAGTACAGTCAAGAACACTTTGAAGAGATCGGAAAAAAAGGCGGAGAAACAACAAGCCAGGAACATGACAAAGAGTTCTATCAGGAAATCGGTCAAAAAGGTGGAGAAACGACCAGCCAGAACCATGGAGAAGAATTTTATGAGGAGATTGGCGAAAAGGGCGGAAAAGAAAGAGCTCGCCAAAACAACTCCAACCGTTAATTCAACCTGCATGATGGATTATCTTCACTTTTTAAGGCAAGGGGCTCAGTAGAAGCCGCCTTGCCTTTTTACAGGGATTCTGATCCTGCATCCTTTCCTTCACCGATCTTTAACTGGTCCCCGTTCCTTCGTACATTAAAGCATGCTCTATTTTCCAATCAGATTAAAAAGCGCTATTTAGGAAGACTTACATGCAAAGTAACCTTAACGGGTAATCCAACTACCCTACACTTTAATTGTTTAAAGCTTGTTTACATTAAAGAAGTATTGTATTACAATTTGTATTGTCTTAAGTCCTCACATTTTCAACCAATTTTGTGAGCACAGGTAGAAAATGACCATCCTTTGGTTATAGCCTCCCCTCCTATAGGGGAGGCATTATTATTTTTTATGGATCAGTTAACCCTTTCATGTCGATATTACTTGAAAAATAGGACTTACAATTTTCCAAGTAAATAAACAGCTTGTCGGCGACAAGCTGTTTATTTATCTTAGTTATCCAAATTTTTTCTACATACCGCTGAACCCTAATAACCATGAAATCCCGTTCAAGAAAGGCTTTCCTGTAGAACCTGCTCTTTATCCAGGGCGGGTGCAGAACATACCCAGCAATTAGTCATCTCGTGTTTTCATTGAATTTAACTGTATCTTTTAAATCATTGCCTTCCTCTAAGGAATTACTGCTGGTCATCTTTTTCACAAATTCCTTGACGGTCTTGACGCTCAAGCCGGACTCCCAGAATTCGGCAACTTCTGGTGTTACTTTGACCAATACGACATTGGGGTCATCGGCAGAAGCGTTCAGGACTTTTTCGATAATCTTATTCCAGTAGCGTTCCTTCTTTTTTTCATCCTGGACAAATTCCGCAGTGCCGCTTATCGATACATAGGAGTTGCCTGCATAGGCCAGGTTTACGGCAGGATTACGGTTGATATCCCTATATTTCTCTGTATCTTTTTCTGTAATGAACCATATCTCTTCCTTATCCATCTCTACTTCCTGCGTATGCATCGGCCGGGACATCAGTTTTCCTTCCGGGGATACCGTGGTAAGCATCGCAACCTTCTCATCTTTAATCAAGTCTTTAATTTTCTTGACCGTTTCTTCGTTTTCTGAGTTTTGGTTAACCATTTATGTTCCCCTCCTTCTTGATTCTCCAATTTCTTCTCACATTTTTTCTCAAGGAGTAAATCGTTTCTTATTCTTCCTTTTCCCGGATAGACACAAAATTACACCTTTCACATATATCAAGCGGTGTCGGCATCTCACTTCGCTCTACTAAAAAGCGAGGTAGCTGTTTCTTTATTCAGGCATCAAAAAAAGCCGACTGACACGTGTAGTCGGCTTTTCCGTTTTACTCTGCTGTATTTGCTTTCAATGCTTTAATCATCCCCGTATGTACCCCTTCATGGTACAACGTGAAAGTAAGAATCTCTCCTACTGTCGGCAACGATAAGAAGGCTTCGGCTGCTTCATCATCCAGCTGGCCGGAGAGCGCTTCTTTCAATCTGAGTGGTTGTTCCTCAAGCTCCTTCTTCAACTCGGAAAGGGATGGGACGTCTCCCTGCCAATCAGCCGGTTTTGTTCCTGGTGCGAACAATTCGAGGTAACGGGACGGCGTTTCGACTGGTTTACCGCCGAACTTTGCAATCAATGAATTTTGTACCACGTAAATATGGCCGAGGTTCCACCTGATGGTGTTTTTAAAACCGTCCGGCTGTTTATCCGCCTGTCCTTCTGTAAGATTATCCATTTGTTTCAAGGTCGCTTTTCGTACCAGGTTGATCTGTTGAAAAATCTGTTCTTCGTTCATGTAATCGTCTCCCTTCTTAACTATTATTCTAGCTTTCCACCTTATCGTGCTCAACCATTCCGCTCGAACCTCTTTCCTATCAGTCTGAAAATAGTAATGAAGTATCAAACGCTAGAGTGACAATAATCATAAGACAAACCTTCTGGATTTGTTTCCGTTGAAGTATTTTATTAAGTATGCCCTCTCCTTACGTTGATCACCTTATCTTAGCTATTGATTCTCTCGGCCTGTGAAACGATGGATTGGAAAATTTCGGTGGCGGATCCAGTTCGACTTAACCGCGGGCTCTGTCCAGACCAGAGGGACATAAATTCAGGTCGGTCTTGGATTGCCGCTTCCTTTCGAATCCCCTTAGTCAGAGAGTTTTGCAAGGGATAGTCTAATAGTTCGCTCTCATGGCCTTCCATTTTTTCCATGAAGGTGTTACGAATCCCTCTGGCTGGTTTACCGCTGAAGGAAGGAGTCAGCACCGTTTCTGTCTCTTTCGTATGTAAAATGGCTGCTTTATGTTGAGGTTTGGCTCCACTTTCTTCACAAGTAACAAACGCTGTACCCAGCTGTGCCCCTTCTGCACCAAGCACCATGGAAGCCCGTACCCCTCTCCCGTCCATAATTCCACCCGCAGCGATCACTGGAATATTTACTTGATCTGTGACTTGGGGGATAAGTGACATAGTACCGATCGTAGATTCACTGTATGGGTTTAAAAATGTCCCGCGATGGCCTCCAGCTTCGCTTCCCTGTGCGACAACGGCATCCATTCCATATTGTTCATTGAGAATTGCTTCCTCCACTGTTGTAGCGGTTCCAATTAGAACGATTCCTTCCTTTTTAAGGTCTTGGACGACATCTTTGTCCGGAATGCCGAAAGTGAAACTGCATACAGGAACTTGTTGTTCTTTAATCACCATAATCTGCTTTTCGAAAAGTGATTCGTCTATCTGCGGTTTCGTTACATCCTTTATTCCGAGTTCATTTCGAAAAGGTTGCAGTAATTGGTTCACCCTGCTTATTTCTTCTTCGGTCGCGTTAGGAAATTCAGGGATGAATACATTCACACCAAAAGGCTTTCGGGTCGAGTTCTTGATTTCTTGAAGGTTCTCTCTTATCACCTCAGGTTCCATATATCCAGCCCCTAAAGTACCAAGTCCTCCTGCATTAGAAACAGCAGCAACGAGTGCTGGAGTGGTAACCCCACCAGCCATTCCAGCTTGTATGATAGGATGACTGATATTCAGCAGCTCTAGTAATCGGCTATGATTCCACATGTGTCCTGCTCCTTTCGTAATAGACTATACTATGACCCCTGCAAAACTGCCTCTCAACACTTCTTTTTCCCTTTGATTCGTGCATAGGAATGTGGCCATAATGGATGTTCGCTGATTTTCCTGCTGATCCAGCTTTTCAATTGTAACTTCACATTTTATTGTATCTTCCGTGAAAACGGGTCTTAAAAATTCAAAGTCCATGGTTCTAGCAAGCACGTTATTTTCTCCGCCAATTTTGGTAGGGAGCGTAGCCGTCAGCAGCCCCTGGATGACAAGTCTTCCTTCTTCATCCGGTATCATATGATGTTCTCCCTCATCCCAGGAAACCTCTGTAAATATTTCCACATCCTTTTTAGTGAATGTTCGTTCAAAAATAATCACATCTCCAACGTTTATTCCCAATGATAACTCCTCCTATGGTGGGAAGATCGCCAGGATCATAGCTAACTGTGAACCTCCAAAGAAACATTGTTTCCGGAATTTGAACGGCCTTCATTTTTGGAATTGGAAAAGCGGAAGAAATATGAATCCAAGCTTCCTATCGTTCAGCAGCCAGACACTTCCTGATTCAGCGTCTAGCATGTTGAACTTACTTTTCTAATTCTATGTACTCTTTCAACAGTTTCCACCCATCTCCTTCATATCTCCAAACAAACATACACTGGGCGGTGAATGGCTTTCCATTAATGTGATTTGTCTCTTTTCCTAAGACTAAAAATTCTTCGCCTTCTTTTCTCGGGTTGATAGAAACCGCTTCGAACGATTTTTCTGCATGGTCCATTTGCTTCAATACAGCTTCAAGGTCATAATCATAATAATAAGGATCTGGTTCAACGATGCCTGAATGGGACCAATACCCAACAAACTCCCGGGACATAAAACTTCGGATTCCATCTGCACTTTTGGTAGTGAACCCTTGATTCCATTTATCAAAATACTCATCTAATACTTCTTCGATCTTTTGCATCTTCCTACCTCCCGTTCCTTTGAATAAACACAGGAAAAATAATCCTGCCATTCTATCACTCTGATTATCTCGAAATTTTCAGTCTTCTACAACTACGTCCAATTGGGCCCAATATTTAACCCCCACTTTCCTTTATTAAAGGAAAGATGGGGGTAGAGATGTAGAGATAGCTATTACAGTGGAAACGGAGTAATCAAACTTATTCTGTTGTTTTCTCTCGTAATACATTCAATTGACTTTCCCAGCCCTCTGCATTTCCTTGCCGGTATTTCCTTTGCTTTTCGCCCGAGACGGGGAGGCTTGCAAATCCACTTTCGATGACACGCACCCAGGTGCCCCCGTCCACTTCCTCCAGGTTAAATTCTACCAGGGTAGAATTCCCTTTTTCAGGTTCTTCCCCTGGAAAAGAACTTGACCACCGGCATACAAGATAGTTTGGCGGTTCTTCTCGTTCGATGAGGACAGGAAACTTTCCGTACTTCGTATCTGCCACGATACGGGATCCGGTAACCTCTACGTTGTCGGGGCCAGGCGCATCTCCGACCCACCAGGCTGGTCGGCTGATTGCTTCCCATACATTTTTTATAGACGAATGGATAAAAATCTCGCGGCGAATAACATCATTATTCATAACTGTTCCTCCCGGGTTTTGGTTTTATAATCCCCAATAATCAGTCGGGTTCAGGGCCGTAAAAGTATGCGTGGGGGTATAGAGCACAAGTCAATTCATATAACGATATTCCATCAAACTGTTCAATATATAAATCTCCTGTAAGAGCTCTTCCCCAACATTCGTTTCCAAAACCTTTTTGCGCTCAAGCTCTTTATCCACCAACCTTTTGACTGATAAAACGTCGGTTCCATCCCTTAGCACTTCTTCTTTGGAGTTGAAGTGTTTATGAGCGACAAGCTGCATGCCGTAGGAGTTGTATAATAACGTGTAACCTGCGATTCCTGTTGTCCTTTGATACGCTTTAGAAAAACCTCCATCAATGACGACCATCTTCCCATTTGCCTTGATCGGGTTTTCCCCTTCAATTTCTTTGACCGGAGTATGACCATTGATGATGTGACCCTGGTCAGGATTCATATCGAATTCCTCAAGGATTTTACGGCATATATCCTCCTTTTCACGCAGGTAAAAATAAGGATTCTTTCGCTCTTTGTGTGTTGCTTTATCTTTGATGAAATATCTTTCAAAAGTGGTCATTTCTCTTTTTCCGAAAAGAGAGGAATATTCTCCTGTCCATAAATACCAAACCATATCTGTCGCAAGATCATCGGTTTCCTCTGGATGTGCGAACGAATGACGTAAATAATGTTCAAAGATGTCCAGTAACTCACGGCCAGCATACTCTTTATTTTCAATCGTCATTGTTTCCATGTTTCCTTCTTCATCGATAGGAATACATCCATGGATCAATAGGTTGCCATTATATTTTAAGTAAAGACTGCCTTTTTTCATAAGGAATTTCATGTGTCTAGCCAGTTTTTCTGAATGCTGGATAGAAAATAACAGTTTGTCGATCACTTGCTCTTCTTCCTCCAGGAGCTGATTCGGGTGCTCCTTGTCCACCGTTCGAAAACACGTGTTTTCCAGAGGATACGTTTTTCCATGAATCGTCAGTTCCTCGTTCTCCATGTCCATCTTTTCAAGTAAAAGCCGATCTGTCATGTTAAAGTACGGACGTCTCTTAATAATCGAGCTCTCCAGCTTGAACTGAATCATGGCGATCGCTTGATGCATTTTTGTGATTTGTTCCAGTTCTTCCGGGTTCGATGGATTTTCATCGGCCTGTATTTTCGGTCGGAATGCTGGATTGTCTTCATAGTATTTCTCAGCGAGGTTGAGTAGTGGTCGCAGATTAATTCCATACACGTCTTCAATAATCTCTAAATTATTGTACCTGGCACAGATACGCAGAATATTCGCAAGACATACCTTCGACCCGGCAAACGCCCCTATCCACAGAACATCATGATTCCCCCACTGAATATCGACAGATGGATAATGGATGAGTGTTTCCATGATTTTATCAGGCTCAGGGCCCCGATCATAAATATCTCCGACCACATGGAGGTGGTCCACCACTAATTTTTGCGTAGCGTACGCCAGGCCAATAATGAGCTTATCTGCTTGTCCAAGGGAAATGATCTGCTGGACAATTTTCTTATAATAGGATTCTTTATTTGTAATATCTTCGGTTTTGTAAAGCAGTTCTTCGGTAATGTAAACGAACTGGGCAGGCAATGCTTTGCGTAACTTGGAACGCGTATACTTGGATGAGGCATAGGATACGAGCTTGATCATCCGGTCGATCGTCAAGGTGTACCATTCGTTCAATTCTTCTTTATTATCAAAACGGTTTTTGATTAACTTTATTTTTTCTTCCGGATAATAAACCAGTGTCGCAAATTCATTCAATTCTTCCTCTGGCAGCACACCTTCGAATAGATCCCTGATTTTCTCTTTCACTCTTCCAGATCCGTTTCTCAATACATGTTGAAAAGCTTGATATTCTCCGTGCAAATCACTGACAAAATGCTCTGTCCCTTTCGGAAGATTGAGGATTGCTTTAAGATTAATAATTTCGGTGACCACTTTTTCTTCACTATCATACTTTTGCGCTAATAAATCTAAGTATTTTGTGTTCAATTATGTATCCCCTTTCAACATTAACCACAGTGTTCGAGCAAATGGCATTCCCTTCAAAGTGTTATTACCATTATTATAAAGGATAAAACCAGCGGCATCTTCCCATTTTTTCAATTTTTTCAAAGTATTCGGCCTGGATCACCAGCCGATGAGGAATCCTTCTCCAAGAACTCCTGCACCGTCTGTCAGGTAAATAAAATAAGCCCTTGTATCGATTCATCGGGTATTGTTAGATTTAATAAGTATTTTCAAAAGAGACTTGATCTCCTCCTGGTCTGCTTGTTGTTTTTTAAGCACTCTGTCTATATTAATTACTTTATAAATAAGATAAAGAAACACAGCAATTGAAACGATGTAGTACAACTTCTTTCCCCCTCACTTTCCTATGGTTCCCCCCTTCTATTCTATAAGTTATAGCGGAAATGAAAAGAGAACAGTTAAATCTTTGACTCTGCTAGAAAGAAAAGTTATACTGAAAAACTATTGAGATCCGTTACTCATTTGAAAAAAGCAATCAGGGGTGAGATGATGCAAAAATATGAAGTAGGTCAGACGATTAAAGAAAGATGCACTAGCTGCCTCCATAACAACCTCAAAGTGATCAAAGTCGTTCCTAAAGAGTTTGAAGACAAAGTGGCTTATGTCGTCTGGACCCAATGTCCGGAATGCGGAAACAATGATCATATACTAACACCACAAGATCTATAAAACGACACGGGATGAACGATCCGCATGCCAAAGTAATGCAAACAGTATCGTCTCGTCTCTTCAAGGACTTCCTGAAAAAGGAAGTCCTTTTTCATTGGCTCTGAACGGAATCCCCCCCATTATAAGGAAATGTAATCGTTCTCAATCGTCAATAATCAAACATTTTCGACTAATTTCATAAAGTCTATTGTTCCTCTCCGAGATTCTTGTTAGGATTATCTTTATTCCTTTAAGGAACACCTAATACAATGAGAAAGGACCACATCTATGAAACAGAAAACATCATTCTCTATCTATGCAGGAATCGGGACAATGCTTTTCGGATTATTTTTCGGCGCCGGAAATTTAATCTTTCCGATTCAACTGGGACAGCTTGCCGGGACTTCCTTTTGGCCAGCATTAATTGGCTTTTTAGTGACCGCGATCGGGCTGCCATTGTTGGGGATCTTGGCCATTGGTCTGTCTGGCAGTCAAGGGTTACAGGATTTAGCTAGCCGGGTTCACCCTTTATTCGGAATATTATTCGCTCTCATTCTTTATTTAACGATCGGACCATTCTTCGCGATTCCAAGAACAGCTACCGTACCTTTTGTCGTTGGATTTGAACCATTTATCCCATCAGATCAAAGCAGTTTGTGGCTGGCACTATTCACTTTCTTATTTTTTGCCCTTGTTTATTATTTTTCACTGAACTCGGCTAAAGTGATGGATATCGTCGGAAAATACTTAACCCCTGCTTTTTTACTATTCTTATCGATTTTAATCATCACGGCCATCGTTAAACCAATGGGCGGCTTCGGAGCACCAACAGGTGATTATAGCACCATGCCGTTTATGACCGGTTTTAAAGAAGGATATAACACGATGGATGCGCTCGGTGCGCTCGCTTTCGGGATTGTCGTCATCCATGCCATCAAGAACTTGGGGATTACCGATAAAAAGGCGATCGCCAGTACGACATGGAAATCAGGGTTATTTGCGATGGGTCTGATGATGCTTATTTACGGTTTAATCACGTATATGGGTGCATCAAGCGTTTCAACCATCGGAACACTTGAAAATGGCGGACTGACCTTTGCTGCTGTTTCGCAGCATTATTTCGGTTCATTCGGTTCGATTTTATTGGCGTTGATTATCGTCCTCGCTTGTTTAAAAACGAGTATTGGACTGATTGTCGCCTGCAGCGAATTTTTCCATTCTATTTATCCTAAAATCAGCTACAAATCATTCGTATTGATTCTATCTTTAATGTCATTAATGGTGGCGAACTTTGGGCTTACGAACATTATTCAATATGCGGTTCCTGTATTGATGTTCCTGTACCCACTAGCTATTGTCCTGATCTTATTAGGCCTTAGCTCGAGTCTCTTCAACCATAAACGCAGTGTTTATGCCGGCGCTATGATCTTGACGTTTTTCGTAAGTACCATTGATGGCTACAATGCGTTAGTAGGAACGATCCCAACTGCTCTTCTTCCGTGGCTGGAGGACATCAGCCAATTTTATTATTCCTATTTGCCACTGTACGATATCGGGCTTGGCTGGATTCTTCCGGCTCTACTGGGTGCCGTCATCGGTTACTTATGGAGGATCGGAAATCAAACAGAAGCTCCGTATTTACAAAGGAATGCCGAACACCTATCTTCTTAATGAATACAGAAAAAAGACCAACCTGCGAGGATTTGGTCTTTTTCTCTATTTATCTAGAATTTTACTATTATTAAAACGACAAGCCTTACACAAAATACACCCTGTGCCAGCCTGATAAAATGTTTCAGTATTTTAGTAGCCTTCTGAAATAATTATGGATATGGTACTTTTATAAGAAAGGTGGCGGGACCATGTATATAAAAATCATCATAGCTGCGATTGTTTCTGTAGCGGCACTTCTATGGTTTTTAAATGATGAGGCCGAGGAAGGAACAAGTACAACGGAAGACGACTGCTCAGACCGTTTTTGCTCATTCGAAGAGTTAAAAGAAGTCTATGATGAAGGGGAAGACTGGGAGATAGTAAAAAATACAGAAGGGGATGAGTCTTGGCTTGTAAGCGCGATCCACGGTGGCGGTATTGAAGAAACCACTTCTTCACTTACTGAAGCGATTGCCGGAACATCCTATCCCTTCTATGCCTTTAAAGGAAGATTACCAACGGATAATTTCAGCAATTTACATATCACGTCCACAAGATTTGATGAGCCGCAAGCGTTGGAAATGGTCGCAAATGCCGAACATCACATTGCGATTCATGGGGCAAGTGGAGAAAAGCCAGAGACGTTGCTCGGAGGACGGGATAAAGAGCTGAAAAAAATCGTAAGGAAACACTTAGAGGAAAGTGGATTCCTCGTAACAGAAGCTCCCGAACACCTCGATGGCGATAGTCCTGATAATTTCGTCAACAAGACCAAGACAGAAAAAGGTGTCCAGCTCGAGATTACAAGGGCGCAGAGAAAAGCATTTTACAAAAACGGGGATATCAGCTTTTCCTCCAGAAGCGATACCGCCAACGAAACAGAAGCATTCAAAGCCTATGTAGAAGCCATAAAAAGCGCGATGAGAGAATATAAAGGTTAATGAGTTCAGCGGCTCATTCTTTCGGAAAGCTTACCCTATACGAAGATGGAAAACCGTTGACATCTTTTCAAATAAGGAAGGACGAACCCTTTATCAGGCAATCGTCCTTCTTTTAATAATCCATTATCTGCTAACTCATCCGTTCTCTTTTAAGCAAGCAATCCCGCAAACTACCCTCAGCGATACACACTGGCACATGTTCCAGCCACCGGTTCATAATAGCAGTGTTGTTTATATTGACCAGTAAAAGGCTGACCGTACCATGTTGACGGGCACTCTCCATATGGATTAAAATACCAGAGGCTGTATTTAGCCGGATGCTGTCTCCAATACTTCAAGTTTTTTTCTGCTAATCTCTTCTCCGTAGACCTCGCTCTGTTATAAAAGACATTTCCTTTCTGAACAGCTTCAAAAGAGTAATTTCCTCCCTGAACTTGATAAATGACATCATTAATGTTCCTTACATCTTGAAAATCCAGACAATCCGCAACAGCACGGTTCACAATGACATTTCCGACATACAACATTCCCTGTTTCCCTTCCCCTACTGCTTCTGCTCTCATCATCCTTGCCATTAAGGCAACGTCTGAATCGGTGTATTTCACTCTCATTTTTTCACCCCAAAATATTGTATGAAAAAAGTCTGCTTTCATGTCACGTTTTAGAAATCACCGTCAACTTTCCTTAAAAAAACTTTCCTTTGTGACCATCCCAGGGGCTTTATCACCGCTCCAAATCTCCTTATCCAATACAAAAGGCCTGCCCCATAAATATGGAGGCAGACCTTTCGCTTCTTTATTACATCAGTAGTGGTATGAGTAAACCGGCTAGAAGCAGGATGAGAGCCCCTCCTAAACGAGAGGAAATCTGCGCAAACGGCATAAGTTCCATTCTTCTGGAAGATGATAGGACAGCTACATCTCCTGTTCCACCCATGTTAGCCATACACAATCCAGCAGTGATCGCTGATTCGATTGGATAAAAGCCGACCAGCTTACCGAGGAGACCAGCTCCGATCACAGCTCCCACAACAACACCCAGCACAGTTACAATGTATTGAAGGGTCAATGCTTCAAGGACTGTACCTAAGTCTGTATAAGCAATTCCGATACCGAACAGAAGAGCAAGCGTCCAGTTTTTAGCTACGAACTTATACCACTGATTCGCTCCATCTAAGACACTCTCTGGTATAATACCTGCAATTTTAGCTGCAGCAACGATAATGATCATCAGTGCATAAGCGTGAAGCGGGATGAATCCAGCTAATAATGTTCCAACAGTAAAGAACAGAACCGCTGCCATCAACCCTACTCCCATTTTTCCAATGTCAAAGGATGGTTTCTCTTCTTTGTATTCAAACCCTTTCAACAACTGACCATTCCCTGTCAAGGAAGGTACTTTTTTCCCGAGGATATTGAGCATACTTGCAAGGATGATTGCAAAAACATTACCCAAAGCTAACGCTGGAACAAGCATGGAAATATAGTAGCTTGGATCATTCCCCATTAATTCACTATAAATCTGACTCATAGGAACGGCTCCTGCGCCCATTCCGCCACCCATGATAGGCATCGTAATGACAAGTACTGCATCTCTTATGGAAAATCCGACGATTGCACCAAACAAACCTGCGACAGCCATCGCACCGATCACCGCACCGAAAATCGGTAAAAAGTACTTGAGACCGACTTTAATCAAAATCTGTTTGTTCATCCCTAAAATGCTTCCCGTAATCAAAGCGGCGATATAGAAGTTCAAAAAGGCTCCGTCTTTCATGAAGGTATCGATCATTGTGACCGTTTCACTTGGAATAAGACCAGCATAAACCATATATGCCGCACCAAAGATGGCAAGTATGGCACCGCCTCCCAGATACGTCTTCAATACAGGAGTATGGTCTCCGACCCAACCAAAGAGCTCACCGAGAACCATCATGACGAGAAGGCTGCCTAGCATTCCTCCTGGTAAATTCCCTGTGTACATGCTCGCTAAAGTAATAACCGTAATCCCAATGAACCACATAAGAGGAAGTCCAAATATTGTAATCGCTTTCTTTTGATTGTTGATTGAAGTGACATTTTGCTCCGCTGGCTGAACTGCTTGTACTCTTTCAGCTGAACTGGACATATAATCTCTCCTTTATTTAATGATGGAGAATGCTTAGTATTACACTAAGCATTCTTCTTTTTTGTTGACTGTCTGCCCTATCGAATCGGCCACGGTCTGTGCAACGGTCCGGTCAAGTGCACTAGGAATCACGTATTCCGGGGAAAGTTCTTCATCAGATACGACTTTGGCAATTCCTTCTGCCGCCGCTACCTTCATATCAATCGTTATATCTCTCACTCTACTATGAAGAGCTCCTTTAAAGATGCCGGGAAAAGCAAGCAGGTTATTAATCTGATTAGGATAGTCCGAACGGCCAGTCCCGACTACCGCAGCCCCTGCTTCCAATGCATCTTCCGGATAAATTTCCGGTACAGGATTCGCTAAGGCAAAAATAATCGCATCCGCCTGCATCCTCTGTACCTGTTCTTTACTCAACACTCCTGGTGCAGACACTCCTATAAAGATATCGGCTCCTGTGATGACATCATCCAACCCGCCTTCTATTCCGTACAGATTGGTTTTTTCCGCCATAGAAGCTTGTCTTGGATTCATCCAGGATGCTCCTTTTCTCACGATACCCTCCAGGCTGACGAGTGTCACATCCGTAAACCCTGCATATAAAAGTAAGTCAGAAATCGCGATCCCGGCAGCCCCTGCCCCGTTAATCACAACCTTCGTATTCTGCCTGGACTTATTCACAACCTTTAAAGCATTGATTAAAGCAGCTAACACGACAATAGCCGTTCCATGTTGATCATCGTGAAAAACAGGAATGTCAAGCTCCTTCTTTAATCTCTCTTCGATTTCAAAACACCTTGGGGCGGAAATGTCTTCAAGATTCACTCCTGAAAATGTCGGAGCAAGAGCTTTTATTATAGAAACAATTTCATCCGGGTCTTGTGTATCCAGGCATAAAGGAAAAGCATCAATCCCGGCGAATTTCTTAAACAAAAGACTCTTTCCTTCCATAACCGGCATTGCCGCTTTCGGACCAATGTCCCCTAATCCCAATACGGCTGTCCCGTCTGTCACTATGGCCACCATATTTCCTTTGGACGTCAATTCATCCGCTTCATCCGGGTTATCCGCAATCGCCTTGCAAATATCTGCAACTCCTGGAGTATAGATTAAACTCAAATCTGTTCCTGTATTGACAGGCACTTTACTAGCTACCTCGATTTTTCCTCTAAACGCACGATGCAAATTTATGGTTTCTTCACTCAGACTCTCTCTGCTCATTTGCTGAACCTCCAATCTCGAAAAATTCGAACATCTTCTTGTGTTTCACCTTAATTGAAAACGCTTTACTTGCCCATCATATGAAAATAAAAATTTTATTGTAATTAAAAAAAGCAGCTGAAACAGCTGCTTTCTTAATGATAGAACTCGAGGTCCAGATCTCTATTGTCTTTGATTCTATACTGATAAACAGGGCGCCCCACCCCATAAACGAGCGTTTCCTCCAGAAAATCTATTTCCCTTAAAAACTTTAAATATTTGCGGACAGAAACCCTGGAAACTTCCGTATCCTGTGCTATTTCATCAGTGGAAAAAGCGTCGTTCTCTTTCGTCCGGATGGTGCGGATGATGAGTTCCAGCGTATTTTGGGTCAGCCCTTTCGGCACCTGGATCCGTTTTTTTCCTTGAGGATTTTCCTGTGCGATAAAAATTTGATCAATCTCTTCCTGACTTACGCTCTCCTTATCCTGAAAAACAGAATAATTCTCTTTGTATTTATTCAATGAACCCTGAAATCGCTCGAATTCAAAAGGTTTAACTAAATAGTCCACCGCTCCAAGCCGTAGCGACTTCTGGATTTGTTCTTTTTCGGACGCAGCCGTTATCAGGATGACATCGACGTGTACTTCCCTTTTACGTAATTCTTTAAGCAGCTGCAATCCATTCCTGCCAGGCATATAAACGTCAAGAAGGATTAAGTCCACATGATAGTCATCTAAGCATTGGAACGCTTCCTCCTCATTGGCAGCCATCGCCGCGATATGAAAGCCATCCATCTGCTCCACATATTTTTTATTCAAGTCAGCGACCATCGGATCGTCTTCTACAATCAGCACGTGAATCATACCTATTCCCCCTCCCCTTCATAAGGGATGATGAGGTTGAAGGTTGTTCCTTCATTTACGGCCGACTCGATTTCAAGCGAGCCTTCAAGAGAATCTACACTTGCTTTTACAAGGTAAAGACCGTATCCCCTGTCATTTCCTTTTGTCGATATCCCTTTTTGAAAAATTTCTTTCTGCTGTTCTTCACTGATCCCGATTCCAGTGTCCCTTATCTCAAACTCCAGTAATTCATCTACATAAGACAGAATAAGAGAAATACGCTTCTCTTCCCTTCCATCAAGGCTTTCTATCGCATTATCGATTAGGTTTCCAATGATCGTCACTAATTCATGAGTCACAGCTTCATCTTTTGATGCCGGGATCACTGTTTCACAACTCACCGTTAAACGGATGTTCTGTTCACGGGCATAACTCAGCTTACCAATCATGAACCCAGCGAGAACAGGGTCCTCCATTTTGTTCGTGATGATATCCGCTTCATGAACCTGGTGATCCACCAGCCGCTTGATATAGGATTTGACCTCATCGAACGAATCCAACTCGACCATGCCCAACAGGACATGCAGCTTATTTTTAAATTCATGGGACTGAGCACGAAGCGATTCCGCATATAACCGTACACCTGTCAGCTGTTCGGCCAGATGATTCACTTCGGTTTTATCACGGAATGTAGAAATCGCACCGACCACCTCATCATTTACGACCAGAGGCACCCGGTTCACGATAATCGATGAGCCGTTGATGACCTGCTCTTCATCCGTCTCTGCCTCTCCTGTCTCGAGTACTCTCTCAAGCATCGAATGAGGAAGGTACTCAGAAATCTTCAGGCCGACGGGATCTTCATCCTGAATCCCGGCTTTTTTAAAAATATTCCTTGCCGACTTATTGACAAGCGTAATTCTTGCATCCGCATCCACAGCAATGATACCTTCACGGACAGAATGGAGCATGCGGTTCCGTTCTTCATGGATTCTGGCAATCGCAACAGGTTCGAGTCCAAACAAGCTCTTCTTAATATAACGCGCCAGTAGGTAGGCACCGATGACCCCTACGAGAGCACCGATCAAGGAGCCGATCAATATATTCCGGTGACTGCTTTGCAAGGATGCTTCCAACGCATCGAGTGAAATTCCGACAGACACAGCCCCTACCTGTTCTCCGTCGTCCGCGATAATCGGGGTGAAGGCTCGAACCGATTGCCCTAAAGTTCCTTCGGCTATCGATATGTACTCTTCCCCGGCTAACACCCTCGACTCATCATCACCGACGAACCGTTTGCCGATCAAATCAGGATTCGGGTGAGAATGACGGACCCCGTCCATATTCATGATAACAACAAACAGAACACCGGACGCCTCCTGGATACTCATGGCATAATCCTGAATGGCTTCATCGTCTGAAGGGGTTTGAAGTTCATCCTGAACGAGCTCCGATTTGGAGACCGTCCGCGAAACAATCAAGGCTTTCTCTTCAAGCTGATCACGTATATTATCCCCCGTGGTTTCTGTTATGAGAAGATCGGTGATTAATAAAGAAAATAAGACCACTAATAGTACATAAAAGATAATCATCGTGCTCAGTTTAAACCGCATTTTGTTCATGGTATTTCTCCTCAGGTGAGATTGTTTCCCCAAGTTTATCATATTGAAGTCTAAAGAGCCTTCCTCCTATTTTTGTGCCGATCCTCCGCGCTCAATCCCCTGCTTTTTCGTTCTTTTCCCTTCACCTGCTTCAATGTCGCTACGATGAGGAAGCTGACGATCACCAATAAGAGCCAGGAACTCACCTTCCCTACATGAACGAGATTCCAGGCATCGGTTTGATTCGGATATTCCCATGCACCAAGATAAGTAGCAATATTCTCAGCAAGCCATATAAAAAAACCGATGAGTACAAAAGCAAGAACGAGTGGCATCCGGTAACGTACTCCCCCTACCTCGTAGGTGACCGAGGCCCGCCAAAAAACGATCAAAACAAGTCCAGCTAACCACCAGCGAACATCCATCCAATAATGATGGGTGAAAAAATTCAAATAAATCGCTGTTGCCAAAGGAACAACAGACCAAAAAGACGGCCAACGAACCAAATCAACCTTCAGCCTCCTCCATGCCTGGCAAAGATAACTGGCAACACTTGCATACATGAAGCCACTATACAAAGGCACACCAAAAACTTTAAAATAACCTTCTTCGGGATAAGACCAGGAGCCCATATGTACTTTGAAAATTTCCAGAGTAAGGCCAATGATATGAAATAACGAAATCACCTTCAGTTCATCAATCGTTTCCAACCCTGATCGCACCATCCCCCACTGCATCCATAAACAAATGAAGAGCAGCAGATCATACCTTGGCAGAAAGGGGACGGATACCCATTGCGTCAGAGCCAGGGAGGCAAAAATAACGACAGGAAACAAACAGGATAACGCCTGCTCCCACCCAAAACCAAATAGTTGTTTTATTACTCTCAAGTTTTTTCCTCCCCCATTCCTTTTCCTTGCTTTCATTTCCTAATGTGACTTGATTATATACTTACATTTATCGTTTTTCAATAAATAAATAACCGTATTTGATAAATAATTGTTGAAAATAAAAAGGCGCCTGACCCCCACTGTTATCATAGCGGGGATCAGGCACCCTTTATAGCAGCACCAGTTATACTATTTTTTCTTTGCCCAGGACGGATTTTATTGCTACACCTGCTTCCTTCAAGACTGCTTCTTTCCATTCTTCATCTTGAGGGTAAAACATATTCATCAGTTCTTCTTGAATCCATTCTCGACTCTCAGGATATTCCGTCCCTTCCCAATATAGTTGATTTTCTAAAATAATTGTGGTGAATTCTCGTAATTCCGCTTCCCGGCTTGTCCCAAAGGTTCCAAATTCGAATAAAGCAGAGAAAAGACGCTTGGTAGGGTATTCATCCTCTCTCAGTTCATAAAAATGATTCGTCGAATCCCCTTTAACAGTATCTGGGGAAAAGACTTGAATATTTTCCCACCCATAGGTATCCTTCAATCCTTCTTCACTTTCCCCGATTTTTTCAGAAACAACCATTGTCACTTCGTTTGTCGGACCTAAGGCTGTATGCCAATCCATATGGATCACAGTGCTAAAATTGTCCAGCAGTTGTCTTTGCCAGGATTTTATATAGGTAGAGGAGGGCTCTTCCTCAAAGCCACCGAAGTATACCCCTCGTTCAAATTCAAATTGGCCCATCCCTTTTGCTTTCTTTATACCTTTATATCCTTCATTCATCATCCCTTTGCTTAAGGCTTCGTAGAGCTTCGTCTTTTCTTTCCCTATCTCCTCTACAGGCTTTGTAGGAAGGAAAATTTGGCTTTCTTTCTCATAATTTCGATTTATATCCATAGGAATGTCCTGTTTTTCTAAAAAATAATTCCGATTCAAGTCCACATTATTTTCCGTAACCCTGCGAAAATGCTTCATTCCCCATGGGTTGATGCCATGAATAAGACAAATGCCTGTAGTAGATGGATCGATGGATTCCATATAATCCTCTACAAATAATTGAATGACTGCAGCCCCTGCATAACCTTCTATGCCATGTTCGCCAGAAGTAAAGAAAACGACTTTATCATTTGAAGTGGCAGCTTCTGCATAAATGACATCAATCGTGTTATCTTCACTATCACCAATGGCTTTTTGATACAACTCTGCGTTGGGCCACTTATTTTGTACCCTGGTCAATAAATTTCTGAATGTCTCTCTAGACTCTTCATAATTACTATGGAAATATTTGTTCATAGCGATCATTCTCTCCTCCCGTTTAAATGACAGATCCTAAATTTTTTTACAGCTAACCTATCCAAAAGAAGCTTTCTGTCTTTTTTACCTTTTCTTGTTATCTTGAAACCTAAGGACGACCCCGATATCATCTGTAACTAGTTTTGTAAGTTCCTGAACAACTAAAAAAATCCCACAGTGACGTGAGATTTTTTTAGTTTTCGATTTCATTGTATTTTCTTATACAGCCCCGTGATCGAATCGGGTATAGATTATATCCCCACTTTCTATAATAATAAGAAAAAGGAGTTCATCTATGCATAGACGCTCTTTGTGGCTTCTTGTGCTAAATCTCTCTCTTTTCTTATTCATCGTTTGGGCATGGAATACAGAGCAGACTTTCCTTTCTATGTTGGACGAATGGGGAATGAATGCAATCACTGCGCAAGAGGAAAGCAACTTTACCAGGGTCGCCCGTTTCTTTTCCGCCTTTAGCAGTTATGCTATATGTCTAGGATTCGGTTTCATTCTTTCCTTCGCCTTCCTATATATAAAAAAATATTGGGTTAGTGCTTTGGTTTTAATAGGGGCAGCAGGCACGAGACTGATCAGCTCAACATTAAAAAACCTCTTCGATCGAAACCGCCCACCCCTGGATTCCCTGATCACCACCCACGGTGACGCTTTCCCAAGTGGTCATGTCATATACGCGGTGTTCCTATCAGGTGCTCTATTCCTTTTTATCACCTGCCGCTATAGATCAATGAATCGGTTTTTATTCCTACTTTGCGGAATTCTATTCATCGCATTGGTAGGATGGTCCCGGGTACATCTCGGTGCCCATTATATCAGCGATGTGCTCGGCGGCTTATTTATAGGCGCAATATGGCTGCAAGCGATATGGATTTTAGCTCTAATAAAAAAGAGCCCCGATTCTGCTGGTGCCTGACTCCAGCCGTACTAAATCACTAACGTAACGGGCGGGGGCAAAGTTACCAGTAAAAAAACTCCGCAAGGGTTCCAGCCCAAACGGAGTTTTTGTTAAATCATCAGTTACCTGCCCACACGTCTTTAGCTAAACGTCCTTCATTTTCAAGCATATCCAGCCAATCCATTGCTTCCTGCTCAGAAGTTTTCTGAATGAGCTGGTAGTTTTTAATTAATGTCTTCGTTACTTCCGGGGCCATTTTGCTGCCATCCCCACAAATGTACACATGCCCTCCATCATTTAAAAGCGGAACAAGCTGTTCTGCATCTTGTTCCATCAAGTGCTGGACATAGGTTTTCTCGCTTCCCTCTTGACGAGAGAAAGCGGTGTGCAATGTAATCAGTCCTTCCTGCTCAGCCTCCCTCAATTCCTTTTCATATAGAAAGTCCTGTTCGGGATGCCGACATCCAAAGTATACATGCGTCTCTCCTAACACGTGTCCCTCTTCTTTCCGTACACGTAACGTTTGTATGAAGCCGCGAAAAGGTGCAATACCCGTACCTGGTCCAATTAAAACCATTGGGATAGCAGGATTTTCCGGAATTTGAAAATTAGATTGTGGCGTCTTAAGGAAGCAAGCTATCTTATCGCCTTCTTTCCTGCCTGCTAAATAATTGGATCCAACCCCAAGATATTCTCCATTCCCACTCCATGCCGCTCCTTGGACCACACTGACCGTTACACTCACTCGATTTTCCTGTACTCGTGGAGAACTGGATATAGAATAGTATCGAGCTTTCAATGCAGGCAATAATGCCAGGAATCGCTCAAATTCCAACTCACAAGAAGCATATTCTTCAACCATTTCGAGCATGGATTTCCGCTTTTCTAAAATCTCTTGTTTGTATATCTCATCTTCCAGAAGTTTTTCCAATTCCTTTTTATGTGGGGGACAAGGATTACTTGCAGCCAACTCACGAATTTGCTTCCTCGTCGCAGGTTCTTGCAGCTCTACATAAGACATCAGTAGTTCCTTGAGCTGAATAGGTTGTTGAGTGGGTAAATGGTTTGTTTTCCCTGCCTCTTCTCCAAGCAGCACATAATCTTCTCCTTTTAACGAAAAACGAGCCAACACACGAGAGACGAGTTCTTGACTGTTTTGTGGCAATACGCCAAGATGATCTCCTTCCTGGTATGTCATACCGGATGGTAGTTGTAATTCGATATGTCGTGTACTTCTGTTTGTGGAAGATAACAACTCTTTGTTTTGGGTAACTATGCCCGTAAATGCATGATGCTCGCGGGCTACTGGTGTATGAGTTGTCGCGCTTACAAATTCCATGGATATATGATTGGAATCATGATCCGGTTCTTCCAGCTTAAGATTAAACGTTTCTGCTAAGCGATCCCATAACATTTCTTCCCATTTATCAAGGTCACCTTCAAAGTCTTCATCGGCATCCCCTTCGCCACGGGACATGATCCTTGTTGCTCCCCTCGCTTCAAGTCCTTTATCAATCCGTGCAGGAATTTTTTGGTACGTATTGGCCCAGTTGCGGTCTCCGCAGCCAAAGACAGTGTATTGGACACCTTTTAAGTCTTGCTGTTCCGACGATTCTAACCAATCAACAAACGACGCTGCATTATCCGGCGAATGCCCATTATAAGAAGCCGACACAATAATCGTTGCACCCTCTCCCGGCAACTCTCCGGTATAGTCATTTAAAGGAGATACCTCCACTTGAAAACCTTGTTGTCTCCCTTTTTCCGCAAGTTCACGAGCCACTCCCTCTGCGGTCCCTAAGTTAGATCCGTATAATAAGAGCAATGGTGTTCCATGGGTGTTCACCATCGAGGTTCGGACGTCCCTTTTGTTTTCTTCTTTCTTTTCATCCTGGACTGGAACTTGAATAAAAGCAGCTTCTTTTCTCGATCTCACTCTCATCGTCAATTCATCAGGCTTTAATGTTAAGGTTTCTTTAACATCCAATTCATAATTCGAGTGATCCTCAAGTTCAAAGTGCTGCAGGACCATCCCTAATACAAGGGTGGCTTCGTGCAGGGCAAATTGTTGACCGATACAAGCACGCTGACCATTTCCGAACGGTTTGTACACATGGGATGGAATTAAGGATGGGTCTTTAAAACGATCCGGTTTAAACATTTCTGCATCTTCTCCCCACACGGACTTATCCCGATGAAGTTCTGGAATAAGAAGCGTAAAGGTTTCCCCTGCTTCTACCTCATACCTACCTTCTAATGTTGTATTTTCCTTGGCATAAACAGAAAATGCAGGAGCCGTTGGCCATAACCTTAACGCCTCATTCAAAACCATTCGGACATATTTCAATTTTTTCACTTGTTTATAGGTGGGGGTTTCTTCTCCTATCACTTCGTCCACTTCTTTATATGCTTTTGCAAGCTTATCTGGGTTCTTTAATAAGTAATAGATCGCAAAGGAGAGTAGCCCACTGGTTGTTTCGTGCCCTGCAATTAGGAAGGTGATGATTTGAAAGCGAATATTTTCATCATCCAGCACTTCCCCTGTCTCTGGGTCTTTTCCTTTCAACATATGGGCAAGCAAGTCATCTTCCCCTTGATCACCTGCTTCTTTGCGTTCCTTGATTAATTCATCGACGAGGTTGAACATATAGTCAATATCCTCTTTATATTGCCGTTTAGACCTGACCATCAGTTTATCTTGAATTCCAAGGCGTTGAGTTTGACTCATTGATTCATCAAGGGCTCGGACCATTTTTTGAACGAACGGATGGGAGGATTCACGGTAGAAGCTGTTAAACCGATAATTGAATCCACATAAACCGATGGTGTCAAGCGTAAGACGTGTCATATCTTCTGGTACATCGATGGCTTCTTTAGGATTCAGTCGCGCCCATTTTTGAACCAACTGTGCAGCAAGGTCTACCATCTTATCATGATAGCCTTTCATTGCTTGTTGGCTGAAGCTTGGCAAAAGAATATTGTGAGCTTTCTTCCAGTTTGGCTCCTCTGTTTCACTGGTGAACAACCCATCGCCTCCGAACGAGCGGACTTTTTGGAGCGCAGGCCCTACTTTCTTATCAAACTTCGATTCATCACAAATTTCAGCAGCCAGACTTGCACTAGAAACAAATTGAGCGGTTCTGCCTGGAAACTGGAATTGATAAATCGGGCCAAACTCTCTCGCAAGCTTCATAAAGGACTGGACCGGTTTTTCTTTATCGATCAACGGAAGGTTCCCGAGTGGTCCATATGATTTCGGTTGAGGAAGTTGTTGTGTTTTCATCATAAAAATTCACCTCTGTAAAATAATAGGTAAAAACGGAATGAATATTCATTCCGAAATAAAAGAGAAGGAACGAGGTCCCTTCACTTATGGGTGCGGACCGCATCCCAGCAGCTTTCTTCTACACCTTCAAGCAATTCTTCTGAGGCTTCAATTTCCCCAGCACGAATTAATTTGTGTAATTCTAAAAAACCACCAAAAATAATGGCAATCAACGCGGTAGAAGGGAGGTCACGAATCTTCTCTTCTTCCCTTCCCTGATCAAGGAAGTTACGAAGAATCGCCAATAATTTCTCAAATTGCTTCCGGCTTGTTTCATCCAAAAAATAAGCCGCGTTATGTGTTTTAATGAAATAAAGCGCATGCTCATGTTCATTTGTAAAGCGGACCATTCCTTGAAATAAGTGGTGGAATTGATCCCGGAGGCTGTGATCACTTGGATACTCCTCCACTAGTGTATTCGTAAACAATTCAACATAGTGCTGAAAAAGGGTATTGACTAACACTTCTTTGTTTTCAAAATAACGATAAATCGTTCCTGCTCCTACTTTCGCATCATTGGCAATCATCGGAATCGTTGTAGCGTCAAACCCTCGTTCGGCAAAAAAGGCTAAAGCGCTTTGCAAAATATTTTCTCGCTTATTTACTGAAGTAGACATACCTGGCTCTCCTCCATATCCGGAATGAATATTCATTCCTTGTCATCTTAAAACATTCCTCGGGAAACTTCAATGGAACCATCGTCCCATGCCTCCCCTTTTTAAATGGACAGTCTTTATATTCTCCCTTGATCCACTGTATACTCTCCCATCCATAAGAAAGGGAGAGTTTCTATTAACCACACTGTTCATTATATTCTTCTTCAAAAAAACCTGAACTGTCGAGAAAATGGTAATCATCACGAAATGCATAAGTTGCTTCCTCGTAATCTCGTAATTTACTCTCCCACTCTATGAAAACATCTTCCTTATCCATTTCTTTGACAGCTACTTTTTCAATATGGTTTGCGAAGTCCTCCGCTTCTATAGTTGTCGTATCATTGTACCCGGATTCTTCACTTGGACCTTGACGACGAAAATGATTACAATATTTTTTCGCTTGTCGTGCCGTTTGTTCCAACGTAGGGGCTTCACCATCATCCCTAAGCATCCTTCCAACCAACTGCTGATTTTTTTCAGCCTCTCTTTTAATCTTATGGAATCCTTCTATCAAAGCGGTTTTCTGCTCTTCATCCAATTCTCTTTGCCCGACCACTTCATCCAGAATTTCACTAACACTTAAAACAGCATCATCAAGGTCCGAGAGGGAAGCAGAAGCCACCCCATCCACATACCCCTGATACCTTGCTGATTCTGACGATTCTTCTACATACAGATAAAGCAAACCACATGCTAGTAATAACAAAACACCAATCATGCCTGCGAGTATGCTTCCATACAGTTTTATTTTCTTTCTCCACTTGTCCATTTCCATCTTGAAATCCTCACTCTCATCATAAAACAACTTGAAATTGTTTTAGATTGCCTTCTCCTGATAAGTCCTTTCTCAATAAACTAATACTTAGCTCCGGAGGAACAGTTGGTTGCTGGCATACTATGTAAATATTTCTGTTTCTTATAATTTGCTGATCCTGATGCCCTCTCCTATATTAAAACCTAGCCAACTTCCGATAAATGGAATAGCATCAAAAGGAAATTCCAACCTTACAGAATCAAAATCCATAGCAAGCCACATTACTGTAAAGCCAACACTTAAC
This sequence comes from Halobacillus dabanensis, assembly GCF_900114165.1. Lineage (GTDB taxonomy): Bacteria > Bacillota > Bacilli > Bacillales > Halobacillaceae > Halobacillus > Halobacillus dabanensis. The sequence goes on along the minus strand of NZ_FOSB01000011.1, from coordinate 57,345 downwards.
ACACAGAGAAAAACAGCCGATAGCGTGGTTTTTCGCTTCCACCGCTTCTCTCCCAATCGATCTCGGTCAAAAGCTTGCACACGCTGCTTGATTTTGGACCCAGCACCTTTCCAGTCTTAAGGGTGTACAGCATACCAGCTGCAAATATCCAAAAAAGAGCACAACATAAGCCCAAAAGCAGGTTAGCAGACCCTCCGTTCCTCACAAAATATGCAAACAGCACCATTAACAACAGCATCCCGAAGTTATAGTGAACTAATTGTTTCTTTTTCAAACGCTTCATTTCTTGTATATCCCGATCCACTCCCTCCACTTATTCCCCCTCCTTTCCATTCTGACTCATTTTGGGATGCCTCTCTCCCCCTGAATATTACGAGTGATATCATTAGACACCTTTTATAGTGAACTATGTAAAATATCCTTAATATCATCCAAATGTTGAACTAGGGATAGGCCGGATGTAAAGACATAAAAACAGCTGAGAATCAGGGCACTCTTCAGTGATTTCCCTTTAACAACATCCATTCCAACCCAGAACACCGCGACAATCATGGAAGTGAAAAAGAGGTGATAATGGAACTCCTGCTGACCAATCAGGTCGACAAGCCACTCCTGTTTCCATTCCTCCCCTTCTCGCGGTTGATAAGGAACTCGCTCTCCTTCAAGCCCGAATGTGTTATAAGATTGGAGAACAATCCCGCCCTCTTTATTTTCCAGCACTTCGTAACCGTAGGGAGAATACCCGAGCGGATAGGCGATAAAGTAGGAAATGACAAACGCAGCCATCAAGAAGGCAGTGTAAAGAAGGACGCGCCTGATTTTTTTCAATTTTGCTTCACTCATAAATCCACCACCACTTCTTGCTTATGTATTACTTCCATTCAAATGATAATAGGCAAAAACACAAACGGCATATAAAGGGGCTGTGATAGAAATGAAAGTTATACCTGAGAGGATTTTTTCACTATCATAAAAATCCAGTTTTGCTGCAAAGTATAGCAGCCATGAAGTAATCGCTGCTACAGCAATTAAATAATGAAGCTTTTCCTCACCTAACTCAATTTTCTTTTTCCCCACAAGTTCACCTCCCAGCACCTTCATACCATTTATACGAATCGGATTTTCAATGGTTTCACTGTTTTACACTTGGAAAATAACAATGCCTGCCTCCACTATGAAAATCGTGAAGTCAGGCACCGGGGGGGCATTTCAATAGGAAAACTTACGTGCATGGGCTGGTACATCCGGGACACGCAAATGATACGCTGAACAGATGGAATCGGTACAAATTACTTACCTAAATTCTATTTATCCTAAAAACCATCATCATCCTTGGGAGATCAGCTCTCGGCCAGATGGAATGTTACTCAAGAATTGGTTCGGCTCACCTACACTATAAATTTGCAATTGATGCATCGCTCTAGTACAAGCAGTGTAAAACATCCGGCGAAGGTTCTCTTCCCCATAAACTTCCATGGATGCATCATAAATAACGACCGCATCAAATTCAATTCCTTTTGCAAGGTAAGCCGGAATAACGATAACCCCTTTTTCATACTCATCATTATTTTTCTTCACCAGTTTAAGGTTGTGGATACGATCACGCAGCACATCATAAGCAACAGAACTTTCCGCAGCTGACTTACATATGATGGCGATCGTTTGATAGTCACTATTTCTTAAGGCTTCGATTTTAGTCCCTATTTCAGTGTGTAATTCATCATGATTAGCTAAGATAGAAAGGATCGGTTTATCTCCTTCACGGTCAAAAGCTTCAATATGTTCCCCTTCTGGGACAAGCTGCCGGGTGAACTCAATGATTTGCCTTGTAGACCGATAGCTGCGTTGTAAGTTGATATATTCTGTTTCACTTTTCCCATATAAGCTGGTTAACGACCGGAAATCCACAGAATGATCGGCGTGTGCAAATATGGCCTGGTTAAAGTCCCCAAGGACCGTCATTTTTGCCATTGGAAATAACCTTTTCAAAAACTCGAATTGGAATACAGAATAATCCTGGGCTTCATCTACCAGCACATGTTTGATAGAAGTATTGGAGTGGAACCCTTGAATGAGTTCTTTTAACAGCAAATAAGGGGTAGCATCCTCCTGGAATAGCTTGTTTTCCTCCAGCATTTTTCTTGTGGAAGAGCAAATATCTTCCCATTCTGGCGGAAGATCCTGTTCCTCCCATAACTTTTGCTTTATAGAATTTTCAAAGAGCTGCCTATACAAGCCTTTGATATTAATGAACTGAAGACCTTCTACCTTTTTACGTAAAGGCTTCAACTTGCTTCGTACAATCATACGAGTAAGCACCTTTTTCTCTTTCACGTAAAATTCAAAGGAATCTTCATTAAATTCATCGGTTTCCTCCAATTGATTGTATACCTTTTGAAGCTCATCTTTGCTAAGCAGCTCTATTTGATCCTGTACCCACTTCTTCTTCCTCTCTAGTTTTTCGGTTTTATCGATTTCTTTAAGAAGCCGTTCTTTCAACATATCTATCCGGTTATGAAAGCGAAGCGACGTATTTTCCCGATAAAAAATATCCTTTACTTGCTTTGCGGATACAATCGTTTGACCGCGAAACTTTAATCCTTTGAATAACATTCCATCCGACTCTAAAGCTTCCCGGTACTTTTTGACTGCTTCAAAGAAGTGTGCGGACGCTTTAAATTGAATACTGGCTTTCCTTGTTTTATAAGCAGGATCCTCTGTCTCCACCAGCAAATATTCCAATTGTTCATAAGGGTCCTCAATTGTAAAGGAGTCCCCTAACCGGTGTTCCAGGTAACTTTGAAAAGTTTCCTGCAGCATATTCTCCTCTCCAAGTTCTGGTAAGACATGGGATACATAATTACTGAACATGTTGTTCGGGGAAAATAATATGATTTGATCCGCCTTCAACGTCTCGCGGTATTTATAGAGAAAATAAGCAATTCGCTGAAGGGCGGCTGATGTCTTCCCACTCCCCGCAGCTCCCTGTACAATTAGAAGTCTGCCGCGAACGTTCCGAATGATTTTATTCTGTTCCTTTTGTATCGTTGCAACGATACTTTGCATATGTTTATTAGACCCTTGTCCCAGCACTTCCTGCAAAATTTCGTCACCGATCGTAAGGCTAGTATCGAACATGGACTGGATCACGCCATCTCTGATGTTATACTGCCACTTTCCTTCCAGTTCCCCATGAATAACGCCTTCAGGAGTAGCGTATTCAGCCGGGCCAAGAGGATAATCGTAATAAACACTCGATATCGGAGCTCTCCAATCATAAATGAGGATCGTTTCCTTCGTTTCATCGAAAACCGTCGAAACACCGATATGAATCCGCTCTGCATCATTCGTACCCTCTTCTGTAAAGTCAATCCGACCGAAATAAGGGACTTTCTCGATACGTTTAAGCTTTTCCAACCTTTTATAAGAATGGCGATGCGTGCCTTGGCTTACTGATAAATCCTGCGCTTGTTGTCTCATTCCGATAATCGTTTCAAGGTAATCGTCGAATGTGTCCATATTTACCTTAAGATCATCCCAAAAGTGTTTCCGGATATGGATCACTTCTTCTTTACGCTTGGCTGCGTCTTCTTCAACCTCGTTTATTTGCTTCTTGATGGTTCGCTTCACCTTATCCAAGTATTCCTGCTCTTTCTGAATTTCTTTAGCCACATAAACCACTCCTTAAGAAAATACAAATTCAAGGTTGACTTTCCAGCAGTTTTAGAATACAATCTAAAATAGAGGGAACTATACCCAAAATAAAATAAACGTAAGTCAATAATTAAATTTAACACAGATTCTTTTCTATAGCAATATATATGTATCATTAAAAATGTATAACACTTGATAAAAAAACCAGCTCGGCGATAAGCCCGCAGCTGGTTTTTACATTTCTAAGTGGAGAAAATCCGCACACACTCAACCACTTGTTTCATACAAATCTGCAGCCGGGCAAAATTCCCGCCCTATGGAGGAAATGCCAACTACGATTCCCCATTCAATTATATGAGGAAGCTTTTTGGAAAACTCTCAATCAGCAAGGAAATTAACGAAGATCCAATGATTTTCGATACATTTCCCGTAATTCCGCTGCATTATCTTTCCATTCCACCGGATGCCCGTCGACTAACTGGTGAAGGGTATCCAGACACCTGTGCCATCCAGCAGCCACATACATCGCCATTTCCTTATCATCAAAAACATGAGTGAAGACCATCAGGCAGCCTTCTCCTTCTTCCCGCAAGGAGATTTGTATCTGATCATCCACTTCCTGGAATTCAAAAGTATGAGGACTTTCCAACGCAGTTATGACGGCTTCATATATCGACCCTTCCCCATCATCGAAACCAATCTTACCACCCAATTTAAGGTCCATCTCCCCTGTCGCGAAAGGGTACCATTGGGAAAAGTAACTAGGATCCGTTATAATCGGAAATACTTCTTCTGGTTTACTAGAGAAAAAACGTTCAAATCTTAATGCATAGCGACCATTTGACTCCTGTAGTGTTCCAAGTTCCTTCATATTTCACCCTCCACATTTTTAATCCTTTTTCTACTTTCCCCTTCTCTTTTTCACAACCAAACAATATCTACCGCCCACCTGCTCCTAGAAAAGAAAGGAGAGGCAGCTGTGAAAGCCTCTCTCCTTTTTCAGGTCGCCAATCATTGTAACGACAAAATGACCTTAAAACAGATATGAAAAGGGTTTTCGTCGAGGTGGAATCCTGTGTACCTATTGAAGCTGAGGAAGAAAATATTCGCTTAACGCTTGCTGTAAAGTAGCCAGCGTTTCCGTCTGTTGATTGAAATGGACTCCGCTACTTGTAATTTCTCTTACAATTTCTTTCCTTAAACCAGTGATGACTGTCTTGCATCCCATCATGCCAATACCATCAATACAGCTCATTAACTCAACCGTGCTTTCTTTGTCCATCGCTGCGATGCCGGACAAATCCATGATCAATGTCTCAATTCTCAAGTCAGAGACTTTTGTTAACACTTTGTCTTTCAGAATCTCTATCCGGTTGGCATCCATCGCTCCGATAAGTGGAAGAATACAGATCGAGGAACCAATTGGAATGATTGGGACAGAAAGATTTTTGACCAGCTCCTGCTGAGCAGAGAGTAAGGAATCTTTGTATGTAGAATACCTGATGAAGAACGAATTCAGAAATTCATCCACCCGATTATTAATCGCGCTTTCCAACTGGAAAAAATCACGGACTTCCTTATTCTTATTCATTTCATAGTATTTCTCAATCATCTTCCACAGTGTTCTGCGGATAGCTTGGATCCATTCTAATTTGAATGAAAGGTCAATGGAGTGAGTGGCCCAAGCAATTCCCTCTTGTTTGGCAAACGACCTCAACGCTTCATCTTCCCCATCAATAATATAAAAAACCAGGTGATGCGCATTGTTCACAAGGTCGATGTTCCCTATAGTTAAAATTTCGTCAATTTTGTCTTTGACGTTCACTGCCTCCGACAAAAGTGTCTGCTCAAAAATGTGGCTGTTTTTTTCGAAGAATCCTTTTAATTGATTAGAGTAATCATAAGTTAGTTCCATAACTGTCATCCTTCCCCGTATTTATTAAAAGGCTTCACATCGAGATATAGGTTTCTTTATCACCTTAACTCATTAAACCTATTATATATTTTACTATAAGATCCCTCACAATTCACTTCTCCTAGGCTGTAAATCATTACCTCCAGCAATCACTTCAAAATACAATCACCTAATTGCCGACCCCTGATAATATTGGACCCTGAAGAAGAAACGCTAAAGAGATAAGATAAACTTTGGAGGCATATTCCCGATAAATTAACCAAAATAGTTGACTAAAGCTTCTTTTAAATCACCAACATGATCAAAGGAAGTGTGGACTAGAAAATAAGCATCCGGGCGAATAATCATTGCATCCCCCTTAAATAAACCTAATCTCTCCTTTGCTTCCCCGTTTTTGTCAAGGTAAATTCCATCTCCAGTATACTCCGTTCCCAGCCCATCGCTTTCCACAATAAAAACAGGTGTCAGGAAAGTCCCTACCTTCTGATAAAAAACTTGAAGCGCTTTTCTTACTTGGCTTTCCAGTCTTGGCAGGCTATTTTCGTCGGTATACATAACTAATAGACATTCCCCTGATTTCAACAAATGGTACAACTCACTTTTCTCTTTTTGTACCGTGTAAAGGCGAATATTCGGAACTCTTTCTCCTGCTGTTACTTTTTTAGGTTTGGGGCTCTTCCCCATTCGTTTCGAAAACGAAGTAAATGTATATTCAACTTCTATTTGTGATAAGCGGGAGGCTATTTGCTTCTGGATCGTACCATTGTTCAGGATTAGCTGGAATGCTTTATTTCTGGCCTTTATAGCATATTTATTTTGAATACTCATAATCCGGATCAAACGTTCTGTGGCATCAATAACACCTTGAGCTACCGGCTTTCTTTCTTCCTGATAAGTATCTAGTAAACGTGGGGGCAGTTGATATTTCAAAACATAAGCTAGTTTCCAGGATAGATTGATAGCATCCTGGATCCCTACATTCATTCCTTGGCCCCCTAACGGATTATGAATGTGTGCCGCATCACCTACAAGGAACAGTCGCTTATCCTTATAAGAGGGAACATGACGATGAGAAGCAGTAAAGCTTGACAGCCAATAAGGATCCAGCAACTGCAAAGGTTCCGGATACAGCTTTGTTACTGAATCCTGGATTTCTTTGAAGGTAACCTCTTCAGGGAATCGGTCGCCTTGTTTATCAAAGTCCATGACAATTACTCTCGTGTATCCATTCTGGAAAGGAGCAAAGAAAAGCAAACCACGTTCTGTAGAGATAAGGGATAATCGATTGTCTAAAGAAGGTTCATCGATTTTCACATCCCCAAGCATAAAAGATACATTCTCTGATTCTCCCTCAAACGGCATCTGAGCGAGATCTCTTGTAGTACTATGAGCCCCGTCACATCCTATTATATATTTAGACGTGATCGTCTGCTCTTTTCCATTTTTTAACACAGTAGCCCGGACGAAATCTTTCTCCTGTTGCACATCCAGCAGTTTTGTACTTCGCTGCACTGTTTTGTCAGGGAGATTATTTTCTAAGATTTTTTCCGTCTCACTTTGAGGCAGGATACTTAAAAAAGGATAATCCGTTTTCATTTTCAACAGGGAAACGTCCATGGAAAATAACCTTTCATCACGATAATAAAAATTCAAATGTTCACCTATTGTGCTTTCCTTCATCAGTTTGTTTGTAACGCCGAATATCCTCAATAATTCAAGCGTACGGGAATGAACAACTAGAGCTTTAGAATATAAGGATGGCTGTTCGTTTTGATCAATGATCTGGTACTGGACACCATAGTTATTCAATTGATTCGCCATCGTCAATCCCGTAGGCCCGGCACCAACGATTAATACCTCTGTATCTAATTCGTACATGAGAATCCTCCTAAATAAATCAAAACTGACGAGTCTGAATCTCCATTAGCAGAGAGAGTAACTCTGATTAGCAGGGGCACTCATTTCCAAAAATAGCCCAAATGAAGTATGCAACTTGAAGAGGCTCTTCATATATATTTTTTTGAGTTAGAAATGTACCCTATAGATGACATTCTAATGGTAAAATTTAAATACTCTTTTTTATTCCCTTAAAATGAAGAAAACTAACCTGAATTTTAGGTTTTCTAAATAATTTTGGTTTTTTACTAAAAAACAAGAAAAAGCTGAAGAACAGTTTATCTGTCTTCAGCTCGTAACATGCAAGAGGGCTTGGCATATTCATTTCCTTCCGATATTTAAGTTGAACATATTTTTATAACTCTTATTCTTTCATAGTAACCCCACGTCCTTTAATGAGGATACAACTATATATACGCCCAGCCTGCCTTCAAATCCTATCTAGAAATACGATACCTTGGCTTTAGAGTTCTTCCTATGCATGATTCATTTCACCCACGAAGTTTCTCTATAAACTCGCCCATTCGCCTTAACTCCACGGTGCACCACATTCATTCAATTTTATTTTTATCCTTGCTCAGCACATGAACCTCATAGCGATCTTCTCTGATGGACTTAGTCTTTTCTCCGCTTTGAATAAAAAGATCGATTTCGCTTTTAATTTCTTCTGCTATTTCTTTAGACCTCCGGGATGATTGACCAAGCGATGTTTTGATTTTGATTTGTAATGGATAGGGGTGGAAGGAGTACGAAAATCCTGTGACAGGAAATTGCTCTGATTCCATCATCGCCTGGGCAATATCATTAATAGCTCCAGTTTTTCCCCAGCGGATCTCCTGTTCCCTAGCTCTTTTTTGTACCTGTCGAATATCTAAGTCTGGATCCTCGCCATATTCCTTTCCTTCTTCCAGCATAATTTCTTCTAAAAGATCCAATCGTTTTTCTGTCTCAGGAACAATTACGTTGATATACACCCCTTGTGTTGGGTTCATCTGGACCTGAACCGGGAACATCAGTTCGAAACTGTTCTTTTCGAGACGTTTTGTCAACTTTGTTTCCAGTTCTTCGGTATTCTTCTGATATTCCTCGATTTCTTCTTCTGTCACATCTGTCTTTGTGTTTCTTTCTTTAAAAGGTTTGACAGAAACGGAATAATCGTTGAATCCTTTATCTTCTAATTCCTCTTCCACCAATAGCTGCACAGCAAAATCATCATTGTTCATGCTTTTCATTTCAATGATGACTTCTTTATCATCCCAACTCACCTGGATATTCTCCATTTGATAACCCTCTTTTTTAAGAGAGAGACTGATGTCTTCATAAAAGGCATCCAACCGTTCCATCCGATCTTCTTTCTGGTCCAGGAACTGACTGATGTATGGAATTTTAGCAACGACATGTTCCATAGCCGGGGTAAACATCAATCCACCTATAAATAGAAAGATACAAGCGGCAGCTGCCCATCGTTTTCTGAATTTCTTCTTTTTTACTCGAACTGGTTCTTTAAGCCGATTTATTACATTGTTTTGATTTTCTTTATTGAATTTCAAATTCTTTATCTCTTCTGGGTAATCCCAACGTTCACTCAAATGTCTCTCCTCCTTTCAGTACTCTCTTTAAATTTTTCCTCGCTCTATGAAGGCGTGTTTTAACCGTACTCTCCTTTATATTCAACAGATCAGCAATTTCTTCTATCGTTAACTCTTCATAGTAATAGAAAATGATGACTTCCCTAAGCTTTACCGACAGCTTCAGCACCTTTTGAAAAAGCAGCTTTTTCTCTTCTCTTTCAAGGATTTGCGCACTGACATCTTCCTGTGTTCTTTCTGAATTAATCGATTCAGATGGAATCATGTTTTTGAACGACCAGCTCCTCACATAATCTTTACAGTGATTGACAGTGATTCTATAAAGCCACGTCCGGTAACTGGAGCGGTTCTCAAATGTATGTAGTTTTTGATAACATCGAATAAATATTTCTTGAGATAAATCTTCTGCTAATTGCCGTTCTTTCACATAAGTAAAAGCAATTCTAACCACCATGTCTCCATACTTTTCCATTAATTCCATTAGGATCTCTTTATCTGTGTTTTTCTTAAACTTTTCTTCCTGCATGGTATCCCCCCTTTTTCTGTCCTTTTTGTTTGACGAAATAAATCAAGAATGGGTTCCGTACTATTAATGGTTGATTCATATAAAAGAACTTTTATTGAATAATAAACATGCTTCTATCCACCCAAAGATAAGTGTTTATACTGTTTTCCCTTAATCTCCGATGCTTGCTAAAGAGAGTCTATCGAAGATAATTCCTCGAATAATATGATAGGATGGAGGCAAATACATACAAGGAGAGGATACCGCTATGAATAGTAAAAAAATAGGGTTTGTCGGCACAGGGGTCATGGGGAAAAGTATGGCCCGCCACTTAATGGGTGCTGGGTACACACTGAATGTATTTACACGGACTAAAGAAAAGGCTGTGGAACTCTTGGATCAGGGAGCGAACTGGAAGGATTCTATCGCTGACCTGGCACAAGACTCTGACATCATCATTACGATCGTCGGTTATCCTAGTGATGTGGAAAGTATTTATTTCGGCGAAGCAGGCATTTTAGAGAATGCCGAACCAGACAGTTATGTGATTGATATGACCACCTCCTCCCCACTGCTTGCTCAAAAGATAGACAAACAAGCCAAGGAAAAAGGCATCCATGCCCTCGATGCACCTGTTTCCGGTGGAGATGTCGGCGCACAAAATGGCGCTCTCACCATTATGGTTGGAGGAGACAACGAATCATACCAAGCGGTCCGTCCTGTTCTTGAAATCATGGGGCAGAACATCGTTTTACAAGGAGAAGCCGGGGCAGGCCAACATACCAAAATGTGTAACCAAATCGCTATCGCATCCGGAATGCTTGGCGTCACAGAAGCAATTTTATACGCCGAAAAAGCGGGTCTTGATCCTAAAACAGTGCTAAAAAGCATTGAATTCGGAGCTGCCGGCAGCTGGTCTCTCTCAAATCTGGGTTCCCGGATGATAGAAGAGAATTTCGCTCCTGGATTTTATGTCAAACATTTTATTAAGGACATGAAAATCGCCATTGAATCCGCGGAACAAATGCAAATTCCTGTACCAGGATTGAAACTTGCCAAAGAGTTGTATGACAAACTGAATGACGAAGAAGGCGGAAATGATGGTACCCAAGCCCTGCTTAAATATTACAGAATAATGATGGCCTGATTCCGTGCCTGACCCCCACTATATTAAAGTATTAACGCGGGGGGTCAGGCACCAGTAATACAAAAAAGAGCCTGATTCATTTTCATATCAGACTCTTTCAGATTTATTTTTTCAATTCCTCATATTGACGGACTACTTCTCTCGTCAGCTGATCGTCTTCCTCCAGCTCACTTACGGTTTTCAACACGTAAGCTGGACCGTGTTCTTTGATCATTTCCTGGATTTTCATTGCTTCTTCGTCCTCTGGGTGGTCGAACAATAACGCTGCTGCGATCGCTTTAGCAAGATTCGTATAAGATAACCCTGCTTTTTTCGCCTGTGTTGCTGGACGAATCAATCTATCCTCAGGTCCCAGCTTTCTAATCGGCGCACGTCCGACTCTTGTGACGCCGTCATTCAAATAGGCATTTTTGAAACGTTCGATGTTCTTATTGATGTATTGGAGATGTTCTTCTTCATTCAGACCATATTCCTGGACCAAATAGGCACCCGTTTCCTTAAGTGTCTCCCGGACCTGATTGGCGACTTTCTCATCCGCAAGCGTCTGGTCGATGGTTTCTTTACCTTCAAGATAACCAAAATATGCGATTACCGCGTGGCCTGTATTAACCGTAAACAGCTTTCGTTCGATAAACGGAGCAAGGTCATCGACGATTGTCATCCCTTCTACTGCCGGGATCTCCTCTTTCGTTTCCACAACCCATTCAAAATAAGGTTCTACGAGCACATCAAGAGAATCCCGGTCCTGGATTGGCACGATACGGTCGACAGCTGAATTAAAGAAATAGACGGTTCCTTCGATTTTCTTCTTCGTTTCTTCATCCAGATGTTCGAAGATATGTTTCTTTAAAATGTCTGTTGCACCGATTTGGTTTTCGCATGCAATAATATACAGATTTTCCTGTGATGCAGCCGCGCGTTCGGAAATTCCCCGGGCGATCAACGGTGCAATCCTCGGTAAAATATTTGGACCGATCGCTGTCGTCAGGTAGGTCGCATTCTGAATCGCTTCTACCACTTCATTTTCCTGTTTTATATTGTTTAATCCTGATACGTTTTCAATCGTCACGGTCTCTTTCTGTTCAGTCGCTAACTTAACTTGATAGCTTTTTTCTTCATTCAATTTGTTAATGATTTCGTCTGCGATATCGACAAAAGTTACGTGATAATCAGACTGAGAAAATAGTGCCCCAATAAATCCTCTGCCAATGTTTCCTGCTCCAAAATGAACGGTTTGCTTCACGGTCATCATTCCTTTATCAAATTATTTTTCAGATAGTCTAAAAATAAATCTTCCAATTTTTTTCGAATCATTGCTTCGTTTGAAGAGGAGAAAATCATCATTGCGAAATCACTTTCGATCAAGCTTGTACTGATGATACTAAGTATTTCCTGTTCCCGCTTGCTCATGTTTTCAGGTGCCAGCATCAGCAGCAGGTTCTTCATTTGCATTTCCTCCCCATCCATCCCCTTGACCTTACAAGGGGTCCCTAAATGGGAAACACGGAAAATGAGTTCGTGGACATTGTCGTCACGGCAATGAAAAAGGCCCATGTTCGTGTTGGGTATCCCGAGGCCGCCTTTTTTCTCCCGCTCCTCCAACTCTTGCATCACCTTAGCATAATTTGTGAGCAGACCTTCCTGTTCTGCCTGGTCCACCATCTCTTGTAAAACATTCCAATGGTCTCCGTCTTGCTTTGTACGGTAGACTAACAAATTTTCCAAAATGGCATCCATACTGGAATGGACATCTTTGATCTCCTGCAGCAATTCCTTCACATCATGTTGTTTAGTTGGAGGTTCGGCTTCCTGCTGCTCCTTCGGATTCAAGTACTGATTTTTCCTTGTTAGCTTATCCAGATTATTTTGCAGATAGCTCTTGATGAATCCGATATCTTTTTCACTTAACAAGGGACTGACCAGAATGTAATCAATATCCGTGAAAGGAAGCCTGACCGTGGAAATCACAAGGTCAAAGTTATCCAGATTAGCGGATTGGAAATCTTTAATCGATAATATTTTCACATCCGTAATTTCTGTCAGTTCTTTTTGCATACGGCTTGCCAGCATCTTAGAAGCACCAATTCCTGTCGGACAAACGACGACAGCGTTAATTTTCACTTTTTCTTCATGCACGAGAAGGGCTGAGCCAAAATGCAGAACGATAAAGGCGACTTCATCATCCGGAAAATCGATATCGTTGAATTCGCTTTCCAGGCTTTTCTTTACCGCCATGAATAACACTGGATACTTTCTCTTTATTTCTTCTGTCAAAGGGTTGAATAATTCCAGTTGTTGTTTCAAGCGGAAAATCGAGGGCTCCATATGGGCAAGCAACCCTTGAAACAAGGAAAAGTCGTCAGATAAATCCACATTCAGCATGAAAGAAACATCTTTGATGACGTTTCTAATCAGCTTTCCAAGCAGTACGCTGTCATAGTAGCCAGCATCAGCAGCCTGGACTTTTGAGCCTTTTAAGATGATCGTCAAAAAGTGAACATCACTATTCGTGATCGGTATGGAAAGTTTTTCTTCCAGTTCTTCCCTTATCGTTTTCATTAACTGAAACTCACTCGAAGATTCATTCTCTTCTTTGTATTCCTTTTGCAGGGAAAAACCATCTTGAGTGCGTTGAATGGTAAGGCAAATGTAAACAATGAGACCGATATAATCACTGTCTGCCAACCTCGTCTGCCCTTTATTGACTTTTTGATTCACCAGCTTGTCGATCACTAATAAATACTGGGGAGAAAAATAACCGAGGATTTTTTCGTTGTCCTCTTTCCCTTGTTCCAGTAAGTACAAATTCTCGATCAACTCTTCATAAAAGTACACTAAGAAATAGTTGGCAAGCGCATGCCGCTTGTTAACTTCCTCGGCAATCAGCTCTATCCCTACTCCTCTTTTTCTTGTAAGTGTGATGGAAAATTTATTCAACCATTGCGCCAAATCATCCAGATAGGCAGATAACGTCGCACCGCTTACTCCAAGCTCGTTGGCGAGCACCTGCTTTTTAATCGAGGGGCCTTCCTGGAGCAAGATTATAAGCAACCTCAACTTTCTTTCTTCTGGTGTTTCATCCGTCGGGTTAACACCGGCAAGGTTCTGGATCAGTCTGAAAATCTGTTCATTTTTACCATCGATAAAAAGACCATCATCCGCCCTCCGGTTCAACGTCAGATCAAATTGCTGCAGAATCTTTTCGATGGATTTCAAATCCCTTTGGACCGTTCTCCCGCTGACATTTAAAAACGAAGAAAGCGAGTGGACGGTGTGCTTTCCCGATGTTCGGACAATCATATCAATGATGGATTTTTCCCTTGAGGTGATAAACATTCTTCTCACTCATTTCATTAATTAAGATGTCCCTCTTTCAAGAGAAAAAAAGCGGGAAAAAGCAGAACAGAAAGGCAGGAATAACCCCGCCTTTCTCCTCTAAGTTGCTTATTTGCTGTTGATGATATCCTTAATTTCTTTAGCCGATTTCGCTTCAATCATTTGATCGACATTTTCCTGTTCGGAACAAATCACGGCAATACCAGAAAGGATTTCCAAGTGTGTGCCATCTTTACCGGCGATTCCGAAGATCATCTTCGCCTGTTCTCCATTAAAATCTACCCCATTCGGCACCTGGATAACCGTAAAGCCGGATTTGAGGACAGCCTTTTTCGCTTCTTCTGTACCATGTGGGATGGCCACGTTATTACCCATATAAGTGGAGGTGATCTCTTCACGGTCAACCATCGCATCCACATAGCTGTCTTCCACGTAACCCGCCTTGGCTAACACTTCTCCGGCAAAACGGATGGCTTCTTCTTTTGTAGAAAATTCCTTGCCGATAAAGATGTTCTCTTCCAACAGCAAGTCATCATCCTGATCCATCTGCGGCTCTGTGTCTACCGCATCTTCTTCCGATTCTTCTACAAGTTCTGCCTGTTCTTCTGTAATATCATTTTGCAGACTCGCGATCAATTTATCGTACTCTGGGCTTGATAAGAAGTTATCAACCGAAATGTGGTAAGCATTCGGCATTTTACTTTTCGCCCTCGGTGTCAACTCTTCCTGTGTGATGACAATATCCGTATCTGCAGGGATATTACTGATCGCTGTATTTGTAACAGATACATCCAAGTCGGCTTCTTTTACTTTCTTCTTAAGCAGGGAAGCTCCCATGGCACTCGATCCCATGCCAGCATCACAAGCAAAGATGATCTTGTCGACTTTCTGAGGGAACTCGCCATTATTTACTGCTTCATCTGCAGTTTCCTCTCCTGCTACATTCCCTGCAACAGAGCTTTTCTTCCCTTTCATATCTTCCATCTTCTTCGTCGCTTCATTAATATCCTCATCCGTTTGCTTGCCTGTCTTAAGCACAAGAGCAGATACGATGAAGGAAACCGCGGTAGCCACAAGAACGGCAGCGAAGTTCGCTACATACACCATACCTTCTGGCGGGGTAACAGCAGAAATCGCCAGGATACTACCAGGAGAAGCCGGAGCTCCTAGACCTCCACCTAAAAGCACAAGGGTGAAAACTCCGCTCATTCCACCAAGAATAACAGAGATGATCAACATCGGTTTCATCAACACATACGGGAAGTAAATCTCGTGGATACCACCAAAGAAGTGAATGATACCCGCTCCTGGCGCTGACTGTTTTGCCGTTCCTTTGCCAAACAGCATGAAAGCCAATAACACACCAAGACCCGGTCCAGGGTTCGCTTCCAGCAGGAACAGGATCGACTTACCAGCTTCCTGTGCCTGGTCCAGTCCAATTGGAGATAGAACACCATGGTTGATCGCATTATTCAAGAATAAAATTTTCGCAGGTTCGATCAAAATACTTGTTAACGGAAGTAATCCAGCTCCGATTAACCAGTCCACTCCTACTACAAGTATCTTCGTGAAACCTTCAACTGCCGGTCCTACACCTAAGAATGCAAGAATCGCGAGAATACCACCGAGAATTCCAGCAGAGAAGTTGTTGACAAGCATTTCAAATCCGGATCTTATTTTTCCATCGATCATCTCGTCGAACTTCTTAATGACGTAAGCACCAAGCGGTCCCATGATCATGGCACCCATGAACATCGGCGTATCAGGGGCACCAACGATCACACCCATCGTGGCAATAGCACCCACAACTCCACCACGCTGGTCATGTATCAATTTACCTCCCGTGTAACCGATCAAAAGCGGCAACAGGTAAGTAACCATCGGGCCGACTAATTCGGCAAGGTTTTCATTCGGGAAGAAACCGGTCGGAATGAATAATGCCGTGATTAATCCCCATGCAATAAAAGCACCAATATTCGGTAAAACCATCGAGCTAAGGAAGTTACCGAACTTCTGCACTTTAACTTTAATATTTGATTGAGCCATTCAAACTCTTCCTTTCAGTAAAAATTATCATAAAAACTTTCTAACTTCATCATAGAGGAGTTATGGAGGCGCATTCAATAACAATGAAAACTAACTTTGTCGCACGTGTCGTGACAAACCTATTGTTTCTCTAATTTCAGGGGATATTCGGGAGAGGAAACGAGGACACCTGAGTTCTTTTCCCTTTCAAACCTATTCTTCCCTAAGAGGGCTTCTTCAAATAAAATGCTTCCGTAAAAAAACAGGCATCGCTTTGTCGCCTGTTTTTTTACGGAAGCCTTGATTCCAGGATAAATGGAGGTGAATCCTCCATTTATCTATGCCTAATCAGTACCGGACCATACTTTTTTCAGCAGGTGATGTGAGGAGTAGGCATTTTTCTTAGCACTTTCATTTCTCATTCTGTTCAGGCTTAGACTACTCATTCTGAAGTATCTGTTTTTCCTTCTTTACGAGTGATCTCCCTTTACCTGTCATCATTTTTACGACTGAAGCGACAAGCATAATGAGCCCCAGGATCAATAAAAGTGTAAACAAATCATGGTAAGCACCTAGAATGGCAGACTTTTTCACACTCAATTCCAACTGCTTTGGCGGACTTTCTATATTTAGATTCTGCTTGATTTCTTGATAGTGAAATGTATTCTGTCTTAGTAAGAGCCAGCCAACAAATGGAGAAAGCAAAGCTCCTGCAAAGTTTCGGATAGAGTGCAGTGTTGCAGATCGTTTGGATGCTTTATGGATATCGCCAGCTAGGGCTGTTCCCAGGGCACCGGATACAAGGACCATACTTACTCCAAAACCAAGCAATGCGATTTGTAAATAGAGGAACGGCAAGGGTATGTCAGGTTCTATCCCCCTCCATTGAATGCTGACATAAATCATCACAACCGATCCCAACATACCAAGGATTCCTGCCCCTAACTTATCAAAAAGCAGTGTTTTAACAATGGCGCTACCTATAATCCCAATAAAGAACCAAAAGTAAAAGTACGTTAGATTCAAGTATGGAAGCTCCATATTATGTTGTAAGAAACCATTGATACCAGCTATAGCTATGATTAATGAAGCATGAGAAACCACAGCCATGATTGTGCCGGAGACAGGCTTTGCTGCTTTCAATGTACGAAAAGGAACCAATGGTGCTTCTGCTTTCAAGTCGACATAAACAAATAGGCCCAACGACAAGAGCGCGATTATTAGAAACGGCCATACGTAAATAGATGAAAACCCATGTGGAGACAAATGGCATAATGGCAAGGCGAGCGTAAGGAATGTAAAACACAACAGAACTACCGCTTTTTTATCCACTTTCCTTTGTTCTTGCACCGGTTCTTCTTGTCTCGGTAATCCGAAAAAGCCAATGATGAAGCAAAGTAAAGATGCGATGACATTTAGTAAAAACAGCCATCTCCATGCATCTGTGTATAAGGATATCGAGCCACATAACGCTCCGAGAGCACTGGCGCCGAACAGCCCAGTGATAACCATAAATAAAAATAAGTTCCTGATTTTATTCGGAAATGCCCGTAAACTAACAGGTAAGATTGTTAAAAACAATATTCCTGACCCAAGCCCCTGGATCACTCTTCCGATAATCAATGTCACAATACCAGTAGAGATCAAATCTATAACCGAACCACATAAGAACATAAAAGTGAACAGTAAGTAATTTTTGCGCAGCCCCAACTTCCCGGTAAGAACGGGCCCAAGAGGTACTCCAAGTGCAAACGCCAAATTAGACAGGACTGAGGGCAAAAGTATATCTTCAGAACTTATGTGCAGTCCTTCCTGAATAACTCCTTGATTCAAGACATAGGAGAGATTAGAAAAATACTGCGCTCCTATCGCGAATATGGTTAAGAAAGAAATGATCAAGTATTGAGGTATCCCAATTTTATTTTTCACTAGTGCTGATGTATGAATCTGTTGACTCATCTATTTTCCTCCCATCCATTACAAGAAACCTCCTTATTTTTTACAGGTTAATTTGTATTATACAAGTTGTATTATACAACAAAAAAGTATAAAAAAATATCACTTACACTAACAATTTTCTCCCTCCCTCATACTGAAGGCCAGCAAGGATATAAAAAAAGCATGACCATCCGCTTGTGAATGATCATGCCCGTATGTATCACTTTCTTATAATACTCGACTACTTTTTCCACTTTTTAAAATAATGATTAAGGCGGCTCAGGTTCATCTCCAACTGCTCGAGTTCTTCTTTGGTCCAACCTTCAAGAATTTCATCATAACCTGCAGCACGTGCTTCCTGGACTTTACTCAGAGCTTCTTTTCCCTCATCTGTGATTTGCAGAAGGCTGATCCTACGATTCACAGGGTCGGGATGTCTGGTGATATATGCTTTAGTTTCTAGGTTCCTTACTTGTCTACTCGCTGTTGAAATACTCACCATTAAATGCTCCGCCAGAACATTGATTCCTAAAGGCCCTCTTGCTTGCAATTCATACAATATAAGGTATTCAGAGCGATCCAAAATTCCAAGCTTCGGACTATGAGCCGTTGTCAGACGTACTAACAAGGCAACTTGATATTCAATACTTTGGAGTGAGTCCTGTTTCAAAATATCCCCCCTAAGTCAACGTTGGCTATTTTTATATGAGAAACATAATAAAATGTAATATTTTATAACCAATGTAAGTATATCATATTAAAATTCGCAGGGATGGAAAAGAGAAACAGGACATACCTCGGTGTGGTTCAGACATCAGCGCCGGACCATTAAGCTCCATAGCAGTACAGTAATAACTATGAATAAATCGGAGCCTGCCACCTCTGCTCTATCAAAGTGGTAACGGGTTGGGGACAGGGTGGAAAGTTTACTTCAGTAGTATCATAGCTTGAAGAAACACCAATCATGCACTTACATGTTGGCTTTTCTTCGTCATAGTGAAAAAGATAGCAGCACCAATTGTTGCTGTCGTAAACAGGATAGCTCCCATCGGTACAGCAGTCGTCTCATCAAGACCGACCAATGGAGAAACAGTCGCACCAAACAACAATGGCAGCATCCCGAGAACCGCACTGGCACTCCCTGCTCTGTGACCTTGATACTCCATCGCCAGGGTGAACGTACTTGTCAGAACCATCCCCATCGCTGTCATATAAATAAAGATAGGAATCACGATGGAATACAGAGGCCCTTCGATGATTGTCATCACTAACAGGAAAGCCGTCGCACTGACAGCGACCACTACAGCCGTCCGAAGCAAGCTTCTTTCATGGAAGATCCCTCCAAGACGACCGACTAAGAAGCTTCCTGTAATGATCGCCAGACCGTTGATCCCGAACAAGATACTGAAGACCTGAGGAGATACGTCATATATTCCCTGATAAACGAACGGCGTTCCGGATACATAAGCAAAGCTCCCCCCATGGACGAAACCGATCGTCAGGGCATACCCGATGAAGGAGCGGTCTTTCAGCAAACGCCCAATGGTCAGGACCGATTCTTTCACAGAGCTTGGAATCCGCTTTTCCACTGGAAGGGTCTCCGGTAATTTTCCTGCAACTGTTAAAACGATGATTCCACCTACGATACTTAAAAAGTAGAAGATCGTCTCCCATGTCGCGAATGGTAATAGTAAAATCGCTCCTCCCGTCATCGGGGCGATCATCGGGGCAGTCGCATTGATCACCATTAGTAACGCAAAGAACTTTGTCAGCTCTCTTCCCGAAAAAACATCACGAACGACGGCCCGTGAAAGGACGACACCGGCAGAAGCCGTGAATCCTTGAAGGAAACGGGCGATAACGAGCACAAGGATATTAGGCGCAAGGGCACAAAGAAAGGATGCCAGAGCGAAGAGGGAAAGGAAAATGATCAGCGGTTTCTTCCTCCCCTGTGAATCACTGATAGGGCCAACGACGATTTGACCGACGGCAAGACCGATCAAACAGGTCGTTAAGCTGAGCTGGACCAGGGACGCGCTTGTCTCTAAATCGGAAGCGATTCCAGGAAAACTGGGCAGATACATATCGATGTTCAATGGACCTAAAATACCAAGCATTCCAAGCAGAAACGCTAGACCTATTCTCTCTTTCCCTTTTGGGTTATGTAACATGATTAAACACCTTCTTCTATTCTATCTACATTTTAAAAGACCTCTGAGTATTATCCCCAGAATCTTCAAGCTGTTAAACTATGATTTTATCTTTATTCTTCCAGGAAGTCTATTCATACGCACAGAAAAAACCTCCGCTTCGGCCGAAGCAGAGGTTCAGCTTATTTATTTTATAGTTTATCGATCAAGCATCATTTGCCGGAAATAAAAGAAGTTTTTCCTTCCTCACTATGAAATTGAGTCACATACAGCCATTTTCGGCAGCCAATCAACCAACTATGGTAATTCAACAAAAAGCCCCCCTCATCGAATTTTTGATGAGCGGAACCTTTTTCCTATTTTCGGCTTGCTATGTTTTCCTCTGTAAAGAAGCGTTCAACCAATCTATCATCCACATCGGATAGCCTTTTATACCTGTAATCCGGACGATGATCTTTATCAATTAACACAGACCGAATTCCCTCATAAAAGTCGTCATGAAGCAGGAAATTTTTTGCAATGGTAAAGTCGCGATCCAAACATTCCCTGATTGATTTCCCTTCCCCATCTTTTAATTGCTGGAGTGTCACCTTCAGGGAGCAGGGAGATTTAGATAATATGGATTCACGAGTCTTTTCTGTAAAAGGCGTTGCAGATTGATCCAGAGATTGTACAATACCCTCCACTGACGTATTTGAAAAATGGTTATCAATCTCTTCCTGGACAAGGCGGAGTCCGCTATCTTCAGGAGGAGGTGATGCAAATTTTTGGATTGCACTCTGCAAGGCACCTTCGACAGCCTTCTGATTCCAATCGACTGTTGTCAAGAAAACAAGAAAGTCGTCCAAGGACTCCTTCGAAATATAATAATCCGCAGCCTCACAGTAGAGAACGTCCGCAGCTTTTATAACAGATGCGGTTAACGCCAAATATCTTCCCGTGTATCCAGGCGCTTGATTAAGGAAATAAGCGGCACCGACATCAGGGAAAAAGCCGATATTCATTTCAGGCATCGCCCACTTGGTTTTATCCGTCACAATTCGATAATCCGCTCCATAGCTGAGACCGACGCCACCCCCCATGACGATGCCGTCTAAGATGGCGATGATCGGTTTCGAAAAGGTATAGACCATTTCATCCACTTCATATTCCCTCTTAAAAAATGCCACAGCCCGCTGCATTGCTTCTTCGCTTTTTTGGGCTTCATATAATGTTTTGATATCTCCACCGGCACAAAACCCTTTATCCCCTGAGCTTTTTAAAACAACTAAATGGACACGTTCGTCCTGTTCCCACTCCTTCAACTTGACGCCGATCGCATCAAGCATTTCATAATTCAGCGAATGGATAGCTTCCGGTCTATTTAAAGTTATGCTCGCTAACCCGTTTTCCTCTTGAGAAAAAAGTACTTGATCAGACATAAAATCCCTCCTACGAATGGCTGAATTCCGGTTTTCTCTTATCGATAAAAGCTTGCACGCCTTCTTTGGCGTCATCTGTGCGAAAAAGTTCAGCAAATTTCTGTTTTTCACGGTCCAGCCCTTTTTCCCGGCTTTCCTGAGACCCTTTAAGGATGCACTCCAGCGCACGTGTCACACTTGTCATGCTCTTTCCGTCCACCCACGAATCTGCCAAGGTGCGTGCTGTTTGCGATAGCTCTTCTGTTTTCACAACCATTTGGACCAACTGCAGTCCGGCCGCTTCCTCCGCACGGAGCTGTTTACTTGATAAGATGATATCAATCGCTTTAGCCGTCCCCGTTATTTCTGTCAATCGCTGCGTTCCGCCAAAAGAAGGAATCAGCCCGAGATTCAACTCCGGTAAGCCAAGGATAGCATCTTCTGCAGCTATTCGGTAATGACAACTCAGAGCGACCTCCAATCCGCCCCCGAGAGCAGGACCATTAATGGCCGCGATGACAGGCTTATTCATCGCTTCGATTTCGCCACATAATGCCTGTCCCGCCTCTGCCATAGCATAAGATTTCTTTTCATCATCAAAGGCGTCTACGAATTCTTTAATATCTGCTCCAGCAATAAAGAATCGCCCGGCCCCCGTCAGAATAACCGCCTTCGTCTCTTCTTTGTCTGCAAGAGTACGGAAGCTTTCCCTCAGTTCCTGAATACACGCGGAAGATAGCGTATTTGCAGGGGCATGTTGTATCTCCACTGTTGCCACCGAGTGATCATAGGTAACATCCACATATTTTCCTTTCATCTCTACCTCTCCTCCTCTTATTAGAACCAGCGTTCTGTCACTACTTTTTTACGGGTATAAAATTGGACTCCATCTTTCCCATTCGTCCCTAGATCACCATAGAAGGATACCTTGTTTCCAGCGAACGAAAAAAAGGCCATTGGCGCGGGAACATTGACATTGATGCCGACCATCCCTGCATCAATCTGCTCCCTAAATTGCTGAGCTGCCTTTCCGCTACCTGTATAAATGACAGCACCATTCGCAAATCGGGATTGGTTGGTGATACGGATCCCTTCCTCAAGGTCCTTCACACGGACAATGCTTAGCACAGGAGCGAACAGCTCATCCTGCCATATCTTCATATCTGTCTGAACATGATCAAAGATGGTTGCTCCAACAAAATACCCTTCATCCTCTATCTCGGGATCCCGTCCATCCACACGGAGTTCTGCTCCTTCTGTTATCCCGCTTTCAATATAGTCAAGCACGCGTTGCCGGTGTTGTTCACGAATAAGCGGACCGACAAAGTTTCCCTCTTTCGCACCATCTCCCACCTTCAGCTTATTCGTTTCTTCGACCAATTTTCCGATGAATTCATCTGCCACATCATCCGCCACCGCCACGACAGAACAAGCCATACACCGTTCCCCACTGCTAGCAAAAGCTGCTCCGATGACACCTTGGACCGTCTTTTCCATGTTGCAATCCGGAAGCACGACGGCATGATTCTTCGCTCCCGCAAGTGCCTGGACTCTCTTTCCGCAGGACGTCGCCGACTTGTACACATGGTTAGCGACGGGCTCGGATCCTACAAAAGAGATCGCTTCTACATCAGGATGTTCAATCAAACCGTTGACGACATCTTTTCCGCCATGGACAAGATTCAATACCCCTTTCGGGAAACCAGATTGGTAGAACAGTTCCACCAGCTTCCCGGCTAAAACCGGCGTCCGTTCAGAAGTTTTCAAGACAAACGTGTTGCCACAGGCTATGGCAAGCGGGAACATCCAAAGGGGGATCATCATCGGAAAGTTAAACGGTGTGATTCCTGCGACCACACCTAGCGGATATCGGCAGATCGATCCGTCTATTCCCTCGGCGATGCTTGGGAGAGCGTCCCCCATCATCAAGCTTGGCGTGGATGTTGCTAATTCGACAGCTTCTATGCCACGCTGGACTTCCCCACGCGCGTCTTTTAACGTTTTCCCGTTTTCCAACGTAATAATTTGAGCAAGCTCTTCTTTGTTCTTTTTCAAAAGCTCCAAATAGGAGTAGAGAAGTCTGGACCGCTGAGGCACGGGTACTTTGGACCATGATGGATAAGCAGCTGCGGCAGCCTCTGTAGCACGGTCTACGTCTTCCTTGGAGGACAGAGGCACATAAGCGATAATTTTACCGTTTGCTGGATTAGGAATTTCCTCTATTTCTTTCCCTGTCGACTCTACCCACTCGCCATTGATATGATTTTTCACTTTCTCTGCCTTTATCGTAAGCATGAATCTCACTCCTCTTTATAAAGTTGATTTTGTCTGTTCTCTTATTTTTTGATAGATGACGGACATGTCTTTATCACCATATCCATCCTTAATGGCCTCTTCGTACATGGAGAGCAGATGTTTGCTGATCGGCAAATCCAAATGGTGCTTGTCCGCTAAGTCCATCGCAAACCCTAAGTCTTTTCTTAAGAGTTTCAAAGTGAATCCTGGTTCATAGTTGTTGTCTTGGATAAATCCTTTATAATTACGATCATAGATCCGACTGCTGGCATAACTGACATGAAGGATGTCATAAAGGTTCGCTAGATCAATACCACTGTCCTTAGCAAGATTGAGCGCCTCCGCTACTCCAGCCGTATAGAAACCGATGAACAAATTGTTAATCAGCTTGGCTTTCGTTCCGCTGTCAATGTCTTCATTGACATGAAAAATGTTTTCCCCTAACCTTTCTACGACTGGTAAGACTCGTTCATAATCGTCCTTCTGTCCCCCAATCATGAACGTCAAGGTTTTATTGACAGCTCCGATCACTCCGCCGCTTACAGGTGATGCCAAAAACGATACGGCCTTCCCCCGGCAGGCTTCCTCAATTTTCACATTGACTTCCGGCGCCACCGTACTTGTATCCACTAAAAGCATACCGGGTGCACTCTCTTCTATAAGCCCTTCATCACCGAGATAGATTTCTTCCACAGCTTCTGAAGAAGGCAAACTCGTAAAAATAAGATCGCAAATTCTAGCAACCTCAGAAATGGATGCCCCAGTTTTTCCTCCCAAACCTGCCAGACGTTGCTCGGCTTGTTTATTCAAATCAACCCCATAAACGGTAAAACCAGCTTCCAGTAAATTTTTCGCCATAGGAAATCCCATATTTCCTAATCCAATGAATCCTATCTTCTTCATGATTGGTCCTCCCATTCTCTTAAATAGCTTCCGCTTCCTTCCACGCCGTCACGTCTTTTGCGATCTTCCTTTTCAGTTCAAATATTTCGGGGAACGGCGGAACATCGATGTTGTTGTAAGCTGTAATCCAGCCTTTTCGATCTGCTTCAACGGAATGGACCGAGGATAGGATAGTAAAAGCCCCTTCCTTGATCCGCCGAAGACTCTCCGCGCCTAACACCTCTGCCATCATTTGATGGGTCTCGTTCAACCGTCCCATCCGCTCAGATTTTTCTGTTCGCAAGAAGGCTGACTCCATCACGTATAAATCACTGACCATATCCGATAACAACCGGGCATATTCCTGTTCTTGGGCAATGGACACGCCAGCATCCGTAAGCGCTTTCAAACATAAGTATAAAAATTGTTCCGAGGCCTGTATCCATTTACCACTCTGACCTTCGACCTCTTCGATATGTTTTTCTTCCGCAGGGATAGTGGTAAGGTATTGCTTCATAAGCAGCTTTGATATGGTCAAACGGTTGATTTCATTCGTCCCTTCAAAAATTCTGCTGATTCTTGCATCCCTGTACAACCGCTCCACTTCGTATTCCTGCATATATCCGTATCCGCCATGAATTTGAACGGCTTCATCCACTACCTGGTCCAATATTTCGGAGCATTTCACTTTATTGATCGAACATTCCATGGCGAAATCAAACATCAAATTGCTTGCATCTTGATCTTTTTCTATGAGCTCCATCCTTCTATCCAGTCCATCTGCCGTTCGATAAGCTGCGCTTTCTGCACCGTAAATAGCGATCGCCATGTCCGCGATTTTCTCCTGAATCATGGTAAAACCAATGATCGGCGTTTGAAATTGCAGACGTTCTTTTGCATAATCACCCGCTAGGACCAGGGCCTGTTTGGCGGTACCCACATTGGAAAATGCAAGCTTGAGCCTTGCCATGTTAAGGATATTCAATGCGATTTTATGCCCTTTCCCTATCTTGCCGAGAATATTTCCAGATGGGATTTCCACCTCTTCCAGGATCAGCGTTGCCGTTGACGAACCTTTGATGCCCATCTTTTTCTCTTCCGGTCCAACGGATACTCCTTCAAAGGAACGTTCGACAATGAAGGCTGTCATTCCTTGATCGGTCTGGGCGAATACGACATACACATCTGCCATATGCGCATTCGTAATCCATTGTTTTTCACCGTTCAATACCCATGCCGACTTCTCCTCATTCCATACAGCACGGCTTCTTGAATTCAGTGCATCTGACCCGGCATCCGGTTCCGTCAAAGCATAAGCTCCAATCCATTCTCCTGTCGCAAGCTTTGGTAGGTACTTTTGCTTCTGTCCCTCGGTTCCAAAGTAGATGAAAGGTAAAGTTCCAACACCCGCATGAATGTTAAAAGATACACTAAATGCCCCTGCGTGTCCCATATATTCCGCAATAAGCCCGGAGATTTTTTTATTAAGAGATAACCCGCCATACTCCTCCGGCACCTCCACACCCAGAAGTCCAAGCTCCCCTGCCTGGACAAATAATTGTTTAGCAACGGAGTATTGATGCTGAGCAATAGCCTCCAACTGTGGCTTTACACTCTTTTTCACAAAGGATGCTGTTGTTTTCAACATCAAGTCCTCTTCATCTGAAAAGTCTTCGGGTGTGAAAAAGTCTCTACGATCCTGATATGGAAATAATGCTCGTTTCATCTTCATTGTCCTGCCCCTCCCTTTCTCAGCTTTGTTTTCTTGTCAGACTGGTACAGGGTATTTTTAAACATAAAAAAACAACTTCTAATTCGAAGTTGTTAAGTCATTCAGAAATTTGTAAATCAAACACACTTCTCCAAAAAAAGCATGATTTTTTTCTGACGCACTTAACACCTCCTATCCTCGTAGGTTATAGTGTTTGCTGATTCAGGCAGGTCTCCTGGCTTATGATCTTCGCTTTCCGGCCCTTCCCGTCCTCGGTAGGACAGTGGATCACCGAATTACTCCCAATTACAGTTGCGGGACAGCGCCGGATTCGAACCGGCTTCCCTTTTAAGCTGATAAACGTAATGCTTTACCAGCACCCAAATCTTCACCTTATTCACTTGTCGAAATAAACATACCAAATTATCTGAATATTAACAATCGACTTTTAAAATAAATTTCATGCTAGAATCGAATCCAATCTTACAGCCGTGAGGTTTAAAACATTTCAATAGTTTTCCTTCCCGGCTTACTAAAAGATTCCGAACACCTTAACTACCACTCACTTTTTAGAAATAATTGTCTATTTTCAAAATCTTTGTTATATTGAAAACGTCATAACTGAATATGTTTCAGACTCAGGTGCAAATAAGCTTGTTGGAGCTCATTTGCTTAAAAGGGAAATCGGTGTAAATCCGATGCTGTCCCGCAACTGTATTTGGGAGCAAACTGGAAAAACCACTGTTCTCCGTTAAAAACGGGAATGGGAAGGAGCCAGGGAGTGATGATCATAAGCCAGGAGACCTGCCTATGTCAGCGAACATCCATACCTACGAGGATAGGAGGTGTTAAGTGCGAGTGAAAGAGTATGGACCGGTGGGTGCTTTATCCCTGATGGTGTTGGTTCTACTCGATTAAAAAGGCTGATCTCAACTTAACAACTTTCTCTGAAAGTTGTTTTTTTATTGCCTTCATTTCCATTTGATTAGAGGTGTTTTTCTTTGACCACTGCAACCGAGTATTACGTCAATAGATTCAAAGCTTGTATTATGAATCACCTGCATTCGTCCGTTTCCGGTTCACTCGATTCAATCTATAACGAATTAAAAAAAGAAATACCTGGTGAGGCCGGCCGAGAGCAGGAGATGGATAACCTCGATGCCGCCTATACCCTTGTTCTGGAAGAAATCTGTGGATCTCCGCAGGTGTCTTCGAAAGTTTAAATACTTATTTTGAAAGCGTTAACAAAAAGAGGAGGAATTTTCATGCCAGAACAAACAGCCTACAAACCAGGTTTAGACGGTGTGATTGCGACAGAAACAAAACTGTCTTATTTAGATGTTGATGCGGAAGAAATCGTCCTTCGCGGATATGAACTCATCGAGCTAGCCGAGCACAAACAATATCTTGATTTAGTCCAGCTGTTACTTCAAGGTGCACTCCCTGATGACGAACAACGCTCCTCTCTTGAACAAGAATTAAAGAAAGAATATGACCTGCCTGCTGATTTCTTTTCCCTATTCAGCAAACTGCCGAAAGAAACCCACCCGATGGACGCTTTACGAACAGGGATATCCGCCCTTGCCGGGTACGAAAAAAATTTAGATGGACGGCGGGAGGATGAAATCAGCAAGACCGCTCTCAGACTGCTGGCGAAAATTCCAAACATCGTCGCGAACAGTTATCACATCCTTCATGAAGAAGCTGTCATCGAACCCAAACAGGAACTTCCTTACAGTACCAATTTCTTATACATGATTACAGGAAAAGAGCCGACTCAGGCGGAAGCGGACTATTTCGATCAATCCTTGATGGTATATAGCGAACATGAAATGCCAAACTCGACCTTTGCAGCACGAGTGATCGCTTCGACAAACGCTGACATTTACGGCGCACTTACTGGAGCAGTGGCTTCGTTGAAAGGAAATCTCCACGGCGGAGCGAATGAGGCAGTCATGCACATGCTGCTAGAAGGAGAAACGACGGATGGATTCCGCCATCTTCTCTATGAAAAACTTAAAAATAAAGAAAAAGTCATGGGCTTCGGACACCGTGTTTACATGAAGAAGATGGACCCTAGAGCCGCTCTTATGAAAGAAGCGTTACGTGAACTGGCTGTAGAGAGAAAACGCGAAGATCTTTTTGAGATGTGCGAAGCAGGAGAACAGCTGATGAAAGAAGAAAAGGGTTTATATCCCAACCTGGATTATTATGCCGCACCCGTCTACTATCTCTTAGGTATACCGATTGATTTGTACACCCCGATATTTTTTGCTGCCCGTACGCTTGGTTTGTGTGCTCACGTATCCGAACAATATGCCAACAACAAATTGTTCAGACCGAGAGTTCTCTATACAGGTCCTCGTGGTCTGCATCCATAAAAGCAAGCTGCCGGACTAATTCCCGGCCTGTTTTTACACATCATTTCAAGACTAAAAAAGGTGGCGATGAAAATGACAGAAGTGAAAATAAATACGGCACAGTCGACGGATCAAGTTTTGGACCGTATTGCGGAATACGCAGTTTATGGAAAGATCACCAGCGAAGAAGCTTTAGAAACCTCCCAATACGTGCTGATGGACACGTTAGGATGCGGCTTTTTAGCCTTACGTTATCCGGAATGTACGAAGCACTTAGGACCTATTGTACCTGGCACTGTCGTTCCGAATGGCTCCCGCGTACCCGGTACGTCCTATGAATTGGACCCCGTCCACGCAGCATTTAATATAGGATGCATGATCCGCTGGCTCGATTACAATGATACATGGCTAGCAGCAGAATGGGGACATCCTTCCGACAACTTAGGAGGAATCCTGGCAATTTCCGATTACATCAGCCGTAAACGGATCGCAGAGGGTAAAGAGCCTCTGAAGATGGATGATGTCCTTGAGAATATTGTAAAAGCCCATGAAATACAGGGGATCTTAGCTTTAGAAAACAGTCTCAACCGTGAGGGGCTTGACCATGTTCTTTACGTGAAAATAGCTACAACAGCAGTCGTAACAGCCATGTTAGGTGGGAGTAAAGAAGACGTGGTGAACGCAGTTTCTCAAGCCTGGATCGATAACTCGAGCCTTCGTACTTACCGCCATGCACCA
Source organism: Halobacillus dabanensis (assembly GCF_900114165.1). Classification (GTDB taxonomy): domain Bacteria; phylum Bacillota; class Bacilli; order Bacillales; family Halobacillaceae; genus Halobacillus; species Halobacillus dabanensis. The sequence goes on along the minus strand of NZ_FOSB01000011.1, from coordinate 27,804 downwards.
AACACAGGCTCACGAAAATCCTGGGCGGCCGGAGATGCAACAAGCCGTGGTGTAAGGCTCGCCTTGATGACGATGAACGGGGAAATGGGATATAAAACTGCCTTGTCTGCACCAGGCTGGGGATTCCAGGATGTACTTTTCGGCGGAAAAGAACTCACCTTAGCACGTCCATTCGATTCTTATGTGATGGAAAATATTCTATTCAAGATTTCTTTCCCGGCTGAATTTCATGCCCAAACGGCAGCAGAAGCAGCGATCGAACTTCATGACCAGGTCAAAGGAAGAATCGACGAGATCGAGCGTGTAACGATTACGACACATGAATCTGCCATCCGGATCATTGACAAGAAAGGGCCACTAAATAACCCTGCAGACCGTGATCACTGTTTGCAATACATTACAGCCATCGGTCTATTGTATGGATCTTTGAATGCAGACCATTACGAAGACGAAGTAGCTGCAAACCCTGAAATCGACCGTCTGCGAAATGTTATGGAAACCATTGAAAATGAACAGTACAGCAAAGACTACCTTGATCCTGACAAGCGTTCCATTGCCAATGCCGTCCAAGTGTTCTTCAACGATGGCACCTCTACTGAAGAGATCGCTATCGAGTATCCGATCGGTCACCGGCGTCGACGTGATGAAGGAATTCCGCTTCTGCTGAATAAATTTCAAAATAATTTAAAGACACGCTTCCCATTCCGCCAAGTGAATCGAATCCTCAACCTTTGTGAGGATTATGATGAGCTGACAGATACTCCTGTCAACCAATTCATGGAGCTGTTTAGAATTTAACTGGTAAGGAGGAAAATCGTATGTCATGGATATTCGAATCAACGTCTACCCAGCCAGAAAGAGCAGAAGTTTTCAAACGCCTGATTGATCAGCCGGAACTGTTAAAAATCCCAGGTGCCCACGACGGCATGTCCGCAAAAATCGCAAAAGACGTCGGTTTCAAAGCCATCTATTTATCCGGGGCTGCCTACACAGCAAGCCGGGCGCTTCCTGACCTGGGACTGATCTATTCGAACGAAATGGCGGAAAAAGCACAGGAGCTTATCCGCGCCTCGGACCTTCCACTTCTTGTTGATATCGATACAGGATATGGAGGAGTTATTAACGTAGCCCGGGCAGCAAAGGAAATGGTCGAAGCCGGTGTGGCCGCTGTGCAAATCGAAGACCAGCTATTACCAAAGAAATGTGGTCATTTAAATGGTAAAAAGCTGATTGAAGCCGAAGAAATGATGCAGAAAATCCGCACGATCAAAGAAGTCGCTCCAACCCTTGTCATCATAGCACGGACAGATGCCAAGTCTGTAGAAGGAATGGACAAAGCCATGGAACGTGCTAACCAATATGTAAAAGCAGGGGCTGATGCGATTTTCCCGGAAGCTTTAACAAGTGAGGAAGATTTTCGCCATGCCTCTTCCGCCATTCAAGCTCCCCTGCTTGCAAACATGACCGAGTTCGGAAAGACACCGTATTTTACAGGGGAAGACTTCCGCTCGTTCGGAATGGACATGGTCATTTATCCAGTCACCTCCCTTCGTGTAGCTGCCAAAGCTTATGAACGAATCTTTACAGAGATTATGACCTCCGATACTCAAAAAGAAAAGCTAGAGGATATGCAATCACGTGAAGAACTCTATGAAACGATTAAGTATTACGATTATGAAGCGTTAGACAAAAAAGTAGCGAGAACCGTCCTTCCTGAAATAGGTAAAGAAAATAAGTAACAAACAAAGAGAAAGGTCATTCCTTTCTCTTTGTTTGTGTGATAATGTTGTTCCTTCCCAATTTTCTTGAATCTAGTCCTTCCCCAATTCGGCCTGATGAGGTAAGAAAAGACGACGACCCTTATTGAATAATCGCCTCCCATTGGTTTAAGACAAACTTAATACTCATTTCACTTTTTCACCCTCATTATCGGGTTTTTTCTTTTAGATGGAACTTTACCAGAACACCAGTAGATTTGGTCTTCCACATTAGCCGTTCTGATTATTTCAAAATATTAGATCATCTCAACAATGAACTGTATTAACGTATGAGTTGAAGTGGAGATAATTTAGCAAGTTAATCAAAATTCCGTGACTGCTAAAGTTTCATGTCTTTGTAATTTAGGAGTTTTCAATATGATTTTTGGAGTCAACTCTTACAATCCTTTTAACTCTTCGGAGCCTTACCGACTTTCTCATTGACCGATTCCTGATAGAGATCAGCGTAAGTTTTGGAATCTTTAATCAAGTCATCGCAAAAAGCAGCCACATCCGTTCCTATGACTTCAAGAACACCTTTGCCAGCAGACGCACCTTCTTCAAAGAAGCTGAGAATTTCTGAGAGCAGTCCATTACCTTCGTTCAGATCAACTGGGCCGACTTTAAAAAGATATTTTTGGATTTCTTTATAGACAATTTGGTAATCTTGCGGAAGCTTTTTGACACGTGAAACATGGGCTCTCCACTCTTTTTTGCCTTCGATGATTTCTCTGATCCTCATTTCAGCCCTCCTAATTTTCTCGCTACATTCTTGTTAAGCTGGTCACGCCATTTATCTCTAAAAGTATTTGCACCTTCGTCACCAACGAGCGCTGCGCAGAAGCCTTTAATATCATCTCCAAGTACTTCTTCTACCCTTTGTTCTTCTGCTGATGCAACTTCAAGCAGTTCAAGAGCGCTGTCAAAAATCGGCATCAAGTTACGACCTGTGAAATCTCCGTGTATCCATAGATGAGAATTAATTTCTTTCCAAGCAGTTTGATATTCATTTGGCAAGACTTTTACTCGTGCTTCAAAAGCTTTCATTATTTTAGTCATATCACTGCCGGTTATTTTTTCTAAAAAATTCATGGCAATCTCCTTTATTTTGTTTTTAATTTATTTAGTTTATTTGAAATGAACTCCCATTTATCCCAAAAATTTTCAAGGCGCTCTTTTCCTGCTGAGTTAAGTGTGTAAAACTTTCTAGGAGGACCCATCGTGGATGGCTTTTTCTCGATATCCACCAGTTTGTTTTTCTCAAGCCTTATTGTAATCGTATAAACGGTCCCTTCAACCACATCCTCAAAACCAAGTTCCCGTAGCTTTTGCGTGATTTCATAGCCGTAAGTTTCGCCTCGGCTTATGATTTCAAGAACACACCCCTCAAGCACCCCTTTCTTCATTTCTCTGAAATTTTCCATGTTTACCTCCGTCAGTAAATTTAATCTCTTGTCTAATTAGTTTGGATATCAGGTATATAGTATTACTTACTACCGGTACATAATAATACTAAATAGCTTATCTGTCAAGGTACCTTGTTATCTCAATAAAAGGATCCATAAACAGCTATTCTTCATAAAACCTTACTACTCCGTTTATGAGAAAGCGATCGTTCTTATGGAACCATCGCCCCAATACTTTAAGACTCGAATCCGAGAGACTTTGGTGTGTTCTTTAAATAACGCACTCGTTTGTGTAAGTACATTCATAAACATAACCCATAATCTTTATTTGTTACAGAAATGCTGCCCAGTTCGTTTCCACTATAACTAGCACTAAGCATAATCCACCAGAAATCTGTTTTAAAGTTGGAGACGATTCAGAATTGGAAATCCCCATCCTTCATTAACAGGACTTCAGTTCCACCTTCTTTAATGCCCAATACTTTCATATCTTTCGTACCAAAGGTCACATTGACTAACAAAAGTGAAGTATTCAGACCCGCTGCCTTCAACTCTTTTTCAGATTGATCCATGCCATTTTGAATACTGGAAGGAGATGCATTACCGATCCCAATATGACAGGACGTGTTTTCATCAAACAATGTATTGTAAAAAAGAGTATCTGCCTGAGCAAGAGGAGATTTATTAGAGACCAAGGCAATTTCACCTAGATAATGTGAACCTTCGTCTGTTTCGATGAGATTTTGTAACACTTCCTGTCCCTTTGCGGCATAATAGTCGGTAATCCGTCCATCTTTAAAAATCAGATAAAATTCATCGATGACACTTCCCTCATAGATAAGAGGTTTAGAACCTACCAATTTGCCGTTCACCTTACTTTTATGAGGAGCAGTAAATATTTCTTCCGTAGGAATGTTCGGAAAGAAAGGTATTCCCTTTTCATCTATGACACCCCCGCCGATATAGAGATGATTTTCAGGTAGACCAACGAATAAATCAGTTCCACGGCTATTTGTAAAATGCAGGGCTTCAAATTGGCTCTCGTTCAGGATCTTTTTTCGGGACTCGAAGGCTCTATTGTGACTCTCCCAATCTTTTATCGGATTCTTCCTATCTGCCCGTGATCCTTTTAAAATTAATTTCCATAATGAATGTAAAGCTTCTTCTTTACTTAGGTTGGGGAATACTTTAGCTGCCCATTCAACGCACGGGACAGCTAGAAGACACCAGCGCACCTTGTGAGATCTAATTTTCGCATGATAATCCTTCAATTTGGTACGAGAAGCTTTTTGGAAACGATTCACCCTTTCTGTAGAAACCTCCTTAAAGACATCTAAGTTTTCAGAAATAATATGTATGTAAGCAGCACCTGCATCGTCCCACTCCTTAAAACGGGCAGCCTGCCAATCAGGAAAGTGATCGATGACACTATCTGCTGCATTTAAGTAAAATTCTTTAGTAGACTGTTCATCTGTCCAATCTATGAATACATTTGACGCTCCTGCCTCGTAGGCTACCGTTTGGATTAAACGTGCAAATGGAGCATTTTGTATATCACTATGAATAATCAATAGTTGATTTTTTTGCAGATTCACACCAGCTCGTACAGCAAGTTCTGCATACTTTTTCAGCTGTGGTTCACTTATAAATTCATATATTCCTTTAATCATTTAATAACTCTCCTGTGATGTTCTTGTATAATTTCACGGCCGGAACTTGACCTACTTTAATTAACTGCTCCGATAGCACAACAAGCGATAGCCAAAGTACAGCTTTCGTCCCCATTTCTATAAGATTTGATTCCGAGAGAAGTTGAACCGGACATATATAACTGGTATCTCTTTTCCAAAGCCACTCATCAAAGCATTCTCTAATTCAAAATCTATGGTTGGTGACTAACGTTTGTGGCAGATCAAATATAGTGGATGGTTTAAGAATGTCAACGGAGTACTTATAGGTTGAAGACTTGAAACTGAGACTTATTGATTTTCATCCTTTTTATCACTCAATAATCTTTCTTTATTAGGTTTGGTATCATCCCTTAGAAAATCAGCCCATTTTAGTCCTAGGTTATCGGTATTTTTTTGCCAGTGTAGAAGGCGAGTATAATAGTAATCTATCTTTTCAGTTACTGGACCTTGGAAGTCATCTTTACCGTATTTATTGACTATTGACGTCAATTCATAAATGGGTAATCCTAATGCATGTGTTTCCACATGTACAGTAGCCCCAGCATGACCGATAGCTTGACATAAAGTTCCATATTCTATATCGGCAATTTCTTTTGCAACAGCATGCGAACTTAAGATAGCCCTCTTTGCTACGGGCATTTTAATTTTACCTCTTGACCAATCCTCGCAGAGCTCTAGACAATTTCTTGGTCTCTGCTCTTCAGGATATTTTTCTTCAAATTTTTCTAAAGGCAATGCTGCGCAATCTAACGCCCACATGACGAGAGTTCTATGATTTTGTTGTTGAATAAGTTCTTTCAATTCTTGCAAACAAACGCTATCACGAGAAAACAGTAATTTATTCTTTTTCTTCATTTTAATTTTCACATCTGAAAACATAGGTATCCCCCAAGTAATTGGATGTATATGCCCCTTTTTAGGCGAGTACTTCACCATCATCCTTAGCATTAATATAAATCTTCCTAAGAATAGCCCCTATTCCGGAAGACTCGATATCAAGATATTCAACCTTATAATTAATTTAATCTCCCCATTAATAACGTATTGTAGTAATTACCATCAGCTAATAACTCTTTCTGTAATACACCTTCAATCTGAAAACCATAGTTTTTATAAAGAATTATCGCTTTCTCGTTTGTTTCCAGGACATTTAAAGTGATTTTCTTTATGTTATTTGCATCTGCCCATTTAACGGATTCTTTCAGAAAGTTTTTTCCTATTCCATATCCCCAGTAATCCTTCAATACACCTACACCAAACTCTAACTTATGAGAACTTCTCTTTAATTCATTTCCTTCACATCTAGAGAAGCCAACCAGGGTTCCATTTACTTCAGCTACCAAAAAAATACTGTTCAAACTTTCTGAGTCACTTTTGATAATATCCTTAAAGCCTTCTCCGTCTATGTATTCTTTTCCTTTAACTCTATCCAAATTTTCCGTTTCACCATCTATCTGTAACCTTAATTCAGACAAAGCTTGTGCGTCTTCCGATTGTGCAGATCTTACTTTGTAATGGAGATTACGGACTTCAAATTCTTTTGTGTTTACTAGCAAGTTGTTCTCCCTCCTCTACCGTCCCATCGTAACCCCTATCAATATCTGAAAATTCAACATTGACTTTTCATTCTTACAAATTTAGAATAACAACAATATACATAAAAAGGAAATTCGATAGATAAAGGAGGGTTTAATTGCGACTAACTAAGAACTATGCAATGGCTGGAACTGCTTTTTTAATTGCTTCAGCGTTTTTAACTTCCGGAAGCAACGTTTACTATTCCAACAAAGTACAAGAAATAAGTCCCTTCTTCTTCACTTTTATTAGCTTTCTTATTACTGCATTCTTTTTTCTCGGAATTCAACTGAAACAATCATCCCGATACATGAAAATAAAGAAAAGCTTTCTTAAGGATATAGTTGGGATTAACCTTAGTACTGCAGGTGCATTCATGAGTTTTTATTTTGCCTTAAAATACATAGAACCTGCAATTGTAGGTGCAATTGAAATAGGAATTGGTCCAGTCTCTTCCTTAATCATTGTAAGGTTAATTTATGGTAGTAAGATGAATAAATTAGACCTCTGGATAGGATTGGGTGCCTTAATAGGCAGTCTATTTTTGATTATCAGTACATTACAAGGGAGTTCGGGAATTAAATTTGAATCTCTACCAGTCACACTTTTAGGGTTGTTTTCCTCTATATTGTGTGGATTCTGTGCAGCTTTAGCAGCTATTTTCTCCAAACGACTAAGTATTGCTCAATGGAGTTCCTCTAAAATACTTGCGCACAGATTTTATGCCATTGTTGGATTATCCCTCTTTCTATCAATTCAACAGGGTAATTTATTGCAACAATTATCTGCAAATTGGTTATGGATCCTGATTGTATCAATATTAGGTGTTACAATGCCCCTCTATTTTTTGCAGATGGGGATTCAATATTCTGACAGCTTTTTTGTCATGATGTCTCTTTCATTTATACCGGTGTTCACTTATGTTTTTCAGTTACTTGATCCTCGAATATCGATGTCTTACCATTCATTATTTGGTATATCGATTATCTTGTTATTTGCTTTATTTAGTGTCATATTAAATAATTCTCGATACAAATTGATCCCCAAAGAAAAAAGGAAGGCAGTTTAATTTACTGTTTTTCCTTTTTTCATTATTTTATATAAGCCCCCAATTCTTTAAGACTCGAGATCAAGATAATCACTAAGCTTCTTCCAACCCACATTAAGCACTACACATTTTTTCATTGTTAAGCCAAAAGTTCCTTTTTTACTACCCCATGATCTAATCGACGGTTTTTAGTGCTTTATTTATGAAAATGTTAAAATCACCCATAAACGTTTATTTTATTTAAGGAGGTAGTTCCATGTTCAAAAATGAAAAAGCAAACATTGTTTACAGCATAATAGGAGCTATTATCGCACTTGGAATGGCTACGTACATCTTATCTCCAACTCTTGAAGGGGTTATCCCTTGGTTAGTTTACACTTTAATCTTCTTGGGATTGGTATTATTTTCCAGAAAACAATTTTATCTTTGGAAAGATAATAAAGAAAATTAAAAGGGCTGGGAAATAACTCGACCTCTAAATCAAATCCCTGCGACCAAATTGGTTCGCAGGGAATTTCGAGATGAAAGCGTATTTTGCCTTTCGAACAATACCTTGTGCAGTCGCCCCTGGCTCTAAAGAAAGACTCAGTTACTCAAAAGCCAGTTATAAAAGCGAATAGTACATGGATAACCAGAGTAGAAAGGTCAGAAGGCTCGCTAATATAACACTTTTCCCTACATACCTATCGGGGACTTTCTTTATGATTTCAAAGGTTATAGGAAATACAATAGCAACCAATAGTAGATAAAAGCTATAAAATATGATGAACGGCGTAAGGATGACTACCCCTAATACCGCTATGACCAAATACACCCCGTATCCTATAAAAAACTTACCGTCAACAAATCGATTGGACAGTTTCTCTACCAAGAATGAGAACGGGAAAGCATATAAAAAATGACCCAAAAGAATAATAACGAAATTAAAAAATAGATAATCTACAAAGTTATTGTAATCGTTTGTAAGATACAGGGTCAGCATTAATGAAGATAGATTGCCACTAATCAAAACTGCAAGTAAGTTCCTCAACAACAAATCCTCTTTTCTTATGTAATTTCGTGATGGTGCCTGCCCCCGAACTAAAGTGTTAGAGCATAATCTAAGTGGGATCAAGCACTAAAATAAAGATTTTACAGTACTTCCTGATTCATAAAGAAATCAAAAAATGTTTTTTCGATTTTATGCTATTGTCCCCTAGGAAGCGATATCGAGATATTCTGGAGAAGACCTTAAAAATCCGGTCTACATATAATGAGTTTTCGAACATAATGATTCATTATTTATAGGCTAAAGGACCTTTCTTATTTTTCTTGCTTCTTATAATGAAACACTAGGCACCACCAATAAAGCAAATAGGCAAATATCACCAACCAAAACCATGCCCATAATTCAAATCCCTTTATACTATTTATAAAGTAATCAAATTCATTCTGATTACCTCGACCTATACTTGAGAGGATAAGTAAAATAGTAGAAAAAGGAATTAAGATAACCGAAATAAGCGAGGAAATTAATAATTGTTTTTTTATTATCCTGCGAATCGCCATAGAAAAAGAAGTTATTATGAATAAGTAAAAAACAGCAACAATCCAAAAAGGTACTGTTGGAGACATAAAATTAATCACCTCTCAATGTAAAGTAGCGTAAAGAATCTATGTATTCTTGGGGTTAATATCTTATTCCTAAGCAAGCAATAAATGCTGGCTCTCTATCTAAATTGTTTCACTAAAGCCCATTTTAGTTGAAGAATTGAATTCAGGATAACTAATAGCAATTAATAGATTTTCCCCCTCTAACTTAATTCTTTATACATAATCACATGAGGTCCAATTGGAGGGTAATCAAAAACTTCCCCGAAAGGTTTAAAACCCAACTTTTCATAATATTTCTGGACAGAAGTTCTTCCTTTACACCAAAGGAGATCAGCTTTAAGATTTTTCAATTTGCTCTCAGCGTATTTAACTACTATTCTTCCCGCCCCCATAGCTCTATACTCTTCCACAGTAGCCATAGCTCTTAATCTGTATTGATTAGAGCTTTGAAATTCAGGGTGTGATTCAAAATAAAAAGAAGCCACACTAACCAATTCCTCCTCATTAAACGCCCCGATATGAAATGCATCATCGTCATGATCAGTATTATATTGACATGCTTCGAACGGTTGATGAGGCCTAAGGATTTTGTGTCGAAGATTATAAGTTTGTTCTGCTTTTACTCTTTGTACTTTCAACTAAATTACCCCCATTAAAAGTTGAATTTTAAATTCTGAGATTTGTAAACTACAGAAAAGCCCCCGTTTATGTAAGACTTTGATTCGAGATATCTCTTACTGTCCTTTTACTTTAGTCCCCATTAGTTATACATAAAGACTTACACAATAGTTAAATAGTGGATGGTGTGATATTAAGTCATCATTATTTCTTACGTATTCGTTCTAAAAATATAGGTGCTAGATTTAGTAAGATAGAAACAATTGTCAAAAACCAAAATGCCCTTGCCATACTCAGGTACTACATCCGTTAAAGCCGCCCAATCTTCTGCTTTTATCCACCGATTTAGATAACTGTAATCTGCACAAATTGTTAATGCTGTAAATGATAACGCCATCGCCATAGCAAGCTTATAATCCTTTCCTGCTGCATACAAAGAAAGGTTTATAACAGTTACTACTATGGCAATACCCCCTGATATTGCCCACATTACTATACCTCCATATATTTTCATTTAATGATAACCCATTTTACTTATTAAAGATTACCGCTCCGACAGTTAAATAGGTTAACCATTGATATTACTTGTTTATGTAATAAAGGGCTAATGCTCTATTAAACAATCGCCCTCTTTTCTATAAGACATGGTTTCGAGACAATTGAAGCATTTTTCAAGTAACGCACCTGTTAGTTTAAGTGTAGTTATTCTTTGCTAAAATCAAGTATATCCCCAGAATAAAAGTAATTATTAAAATCGCACAAATCACCCAGAACATCACAGGGTAGTTATATGTAACTGTTGTTACTCCCGAATTCATATTTGTTATTTTTTCCGCAAGAGGATCATAAAGTGACTCTACTATTATGTATGTTAATAAAGCTGAAAAACTCAAAAATATTCCTACTATACGTTTCATCATTTCCTCCTACTCAAAACCATTTGCTATTTCCAGTTTAATAAGAATTGAACCCTACCTCAACTTTTCTTTCCATCAAGTGATCGAATAAAAAAACTGAAAAGGCTCTGCTCCCTTGGTGGTACAATAAGCGAAAGCCATTGTGTGTAGCTATCCCCCCTTCAACTTAAGACTTAACTGACATCAAGAGAATTATTTGTGATTTAATTATTAGCAGTAACTGCCACTAAATTATGTATTCCATTTCTAATACTTTGTAATACTTCAATGACCTCATTCACGCTGCATGATCAATCCAATTATTAAACTTGCCCAAGTTGATACTTCAACACCCCTTTAAGAGGATGCTTTTACATATGCATTTCCCAAACACCTGTAATCCCGCTCATGTTATCATAACATTAATACTATTCAGAATTCATGTATAATTCTGAATTAAAATTAAAGGAGGAATTGGATGCGTAACCACATGTGGAAAGTAGCTGGGATTATGTTAGTGTTTGCTTTAGTCTTTTCATTCAATAACATAGTCCAAGCTTCAGTTGAAAAAGCGGCTGAGCAAAAAGCAGAGGTAGAAGAATACTTAATTGGCTTTAAATCGAAAGTGAACCAAAATGCCGTAAAAGGCGTGGGAGGGAAAGTACTTCATGAATATGAATATATGAATGTCGTACATGCTAAGCTACCGGAACAAGCAGTAAAAGCCTTATCCAACAACCCTAATGTGGCTTATGTAGAGAAAGATCATACCGCACAGGCGACTAGTCAAACGACGCCCTATGGAATCTCCCATATTAATGCAGATGATGTACAAGCTCAAGGAACGACTGGGAATGGTGTAAAGGTAGCTATCCTGGACACTGGTATTGATGGAGCACATGAGGATTTAAACGTAGCTGGCGGAGAGAGTTTTGTAAGCGGTGAACCTAACCCATTAGTGGATGGAAATGGTCATGGTACCCACGTAGCTGGAACGGTTGCAGGTGTAGATAATTCACTAGGTGTACTAGGTGTAGCACCATCTACTGAGCTCTACGCCGTTAAAGTATTAAGTAGTGAAGGCAGCGGTTCATACAGTGGAATTGCTCAAGGGATTGAGTGGGCAATTAGTAATGACATGGACATCATTAACATGAGTCTTGGAGGAAGCCGCGGTTCGAATACTCTAGAACAAGCGGTAAACAATGCTGATGATCAGGGCGTATTAGTAGTAGCTGCTGCTGGAAATGAAGGGTCTAAAGGGAAGAAAAACACAATTGGTTATCCTGCTAAATATGACGCTGCCATGGCTGTTGGTGCCGTAGACGATGCCAATAATAGAGCCTCATTTTCCAGTGTTGGGGATGAACTTGAAGTGATGGCTCCTGGTGTAGATATTTTAAGTTCTGTCCCGGGTAATGATTATGAGCGCTTTAACGGTACTTCCATGGCGAGTCCACATGTCGCAGGTGCAGCTGCTTTATTATTAGCAGATGATCCTGGATTGACTAATGATCAGGTCAGACAAACATTAAATGACACAGCTGTTTCTCTTGGTGATTCCTTCTCTTATGGAAACGGAGTTATCGACGTGCAAGCTGCTGCTCAATAATAATATAAAGAAGCTGGATACAAGTATAAAAGTACTGTCACATTCTTAACTAAAAGTGAAAAAGCGTATGAAACCAGTTTTTTAAATCTTGATTTCATACGCTTTTCTTTTATACTGTATATTGTTACATTCCCTTCAATGTGTCACCAACGTATAAAATGGTGTATATTAAAGCTCTTTTTGTTCAAGAAGTTAATTAAAGTAAAGCCCCTTTTAGTTGAAGACTCGAAATCAAGATAACTTGGAATAGACCTTTAATTAACGCTCCCATTTATAAAATGTTCTTAATACAATCAATATTACCAATCCAAACAAAAAAAGAAGTAGTAACTCCCCCTTTTCTTTAACTCTCTTACACAAAATTAGTTTCTAGGATCTACATAATCCGGGTAATCAGAAATAATCGCGTCCACTTCCATTTCGAATAGGAAATCTGCCGCTTCTTGACTACGTACCGTCCATGATCCAATTTTCATATCAAGAGTGTGAACCTGATGAACCAATTCTTCTGTCACATTTCCATAATTCGGGTTAAACCAATCCGCATAGTTAGAAAATTCCTCTAGTGAATCTGTTGTTGTATCTGCATGGTTAGAAGTTAATACACCGATTGGAACTTTCGGAAGAAGCTTGTCCATTTTTTTCATGGATTCAAAGTTAAATGATTGAATAATGATTTTTTCATTTTGTGGCTTATCGAGATTTCGTTCTTTCAAAACTTCTGCCACTTGTTCTTCAATCCCTGGGTAAAGCTGTGGAGCTTTTAATTCTATTAAAATTCCAACTTTTCCATAGTAACGATCAAGAATCTCTTCAAATGTGGGGATTGGTTCTCCTGCAAATTTTTCCCCTTTCCAACTCCCCGCATCAAGACTTTTAAGCTGTTCATATGTTAAATCCCCTACTTTGCCCGTTCCATCTGTTGTACGATCCACTGTTGTATCATGAATCAATACTAATTCCCCATCTTTACTTCTTTGAAGATCAATCTCAATATAATCTGCTTTCATATCAACAGCCAGATCAAAACCAGCGATCGTATTTTCAGGTGCATATCCAGCTGCACCACGGTGTGCTACATTATCCACCTGTTTTCTTTCGCCTCCTGTCAGTTCATCTGCAGACACCTGACTTAACGGACTAAGTAACAACGAAATAACTATTCCTGCACCCAGTACTAATTTTTTACTCATTTTCTCATCTCCAATCTATAATATGTATATAACAGTATTATAGATTGGAAATGTTAACCTAGTATGTATAAATTTTTATAACTTAATAAAGATCGCGTTAACAAATTTCGATCTTTTTCCTTCCTTTTTTACAAATCTACTAATAAAAATAAAACAGGAATACTCTCCCCCCCATTTCACTTATTAATCTCAATCATCGTACAAGACATCTAAAAGGGTTATGGTTGAGAAAAAATAAATAGCTTGCTTCTGATACACTTTTACAAACTTAAAAAAGTCACATTTCCGAAAAAGAAGTGCGCCTAATTGTGTAAGATTGTTATTTAGGTAAAGCACCCATTACAGGAAGGCTTGAATTCGAGATAAAATAATAACCTTTCTCCCTCTTACTACAAATTTTGCCTATCCATTAAAAAATGACAGATACTATTGGAAAAAAAGATGGTATCCATTGATAGTGGATGGATAAGAGGAAAAACAAAAAACCGTTAATAACCATACCGGAATAACAATCATACTATGTTCACTACATTTTGAGTGATAATACCTGCAACCTCAAATTTAGGTCGTGTGCCGTCTACAATTAGATCAGAATTTGGTTTTGTCGTATCTAACATATTAAGATAACCTCGCCTCCCTCTAACTAAGTAGTTATCTAAATCCAGTATTATATCTTCAGCAGAACCATTTTTAAAATCTCTATTTATTCTGCGTGCCATTGCAATATCCAATGGAGTATCAATAAACACCGCAAAACCAATAAGACTACTTGTTTTACTATGTAAATATGCAAATGGAAAATCTAATATTATGTAATCTAGAGGTTCAGTAAGAAACTGTTTTATATCTCTAATAAGTGGTGATAAGTCCCAATCATCAGGATTACAGCCATTATCAATCGATTTAATTATATTTTTAGAACCATCAAAATCATAATCATCAAAATATATCGTTTTACTATTTGGTAACTTCCCATTTAAGCAACAAGCAATTGTCGTTTTTCCGCCGCCCGAAACCGCAGCAATAGCAATTACCATTGGTCTTTTCATTAAACCCCACCAATATTCCCGTTTGTCTATACTTATTTAAATTAGGGCGAGTACTCTATTGAGCAATCGCCCCCTTTACATGAAGACTCGGAATCGGGATATCTTTAAACAGATTTCAAACTAAGGTGCCCATTACCTTAAGTATGTCCTTTAACAAAACCAGCTCCAGTAGATGTCGTTTGAATGCACGGTATATTTGTAATGTGTAGTAAATAGAACTGGTGTTTTTCGTCATGCTTATTCAACATTAGCCCCCTCATTGAAGGTCATTTGTAGCTTTAGAATAAAGATCAATAGAAATTACCTTAACATTATATTTACCATCAATACAAAGAATCCATTTTGAAGAAGTTTGATTACAAGATAAAAGGTTAGCTATATTTTTTGCATCGTTTACAACTATCTAATTTTTAATATTATTTTCCCTTTTGCCCTTCCAGATTCCGCATATTCCATCGCTTTTTGAGCATCTTCAAATGGCAAAACTCTATCAATTTTAGGTTTGATTTTGCCAGTCTCAATATAGTTTGCGATTATACGTAATTGCTCTCCGCTCGGTTTCATAAACAAAAATGTATATTCTGCATTATGCTTTTTTCCGAGCGCAGTAATTTTATGGCTTGCTGCTGAAAACAACAATGTTTTAAAAAATCCGGAACCATATTCTTTACCAAAACGAGCATTTGGTAATCCCGAAACAGAAACAATTTTCCCTCCGCTTTTTATCACTTCAAATGATTTTTCGAGTACTTTGCCCCCAATTGTATCAAATACGGCATCATAGTTTTTCAGTTTCTCCTCAAAGTTTTCTGTCTTGTAATTTATGATTTCATCTGCTCCCATAGATTTTACTAAATTCGCACCAGCTTCACTGGCTGTCGTTGCAACAGTGGCACCCATTAATTTGGCCAGTTGAATAGCAAAGGTACCGACACCACCAGCGCCAGCTTGAATTAATATCTTTTGTCCTTTTTGTAATTCCAAAATGTCAGTGAGGGCTTGATAGGAGGTTAACCCAACCAGCGGGATTGATGCTGCTTCTTCAAAGCTCAAATTTTTAGGTTTTAAGGCTATGTCATCTTCATGTATAGCGATATATTCTGCAAATGTACCAATTTTACTCTTTCGTGGACGTGCATATATTTCGTCACCAACTTTAAAACGAGTCACTTTTGCACCAACCTTTACCACGACACCAGAAAAGTCATTCCCTAAGATAAGAGGCATTCTATATTTAACTAACAATTTGACTTTCCCATCCCGTATTTTAAAATCAATAGGGTTAATACTCGCTGCATGAATTTCTGCGAGGACCTCATTTTCACCAATTTCAGGTGTGGGCATTTCTGCCAAATGCATGGGCACTTTCCCATACTTATCAACGATCATTGCTCTCATAGACTATACCTCCAAATAATGGTGTTTAAATTCCCTCATTTCAATAAAAGTTCTTCATGAACTTATCAATATTTAAAATAAGCGTTCTTAATAAACCTAATTCCGTACGGACATTAATATAATAAAAATTTTTTGTCCCTTCTTTACGCATTAGAATAACACCGGAATCTCGTAAAACCTTAAGATGATGGGACACAGCAGGCCGAGAAAGATGTGTTTGTTCTGTGATTTCACCTACACGTAGTCCTGTATGACAATCCGTTCCCATTAGAACTAACAAGATTGATTGGCGTGTTTCATCACCAATTGCCAAAAGTACTTTTTGACAATTAATAAAATCCTCTTTAATTATATTTAGTTGGTCCTGTTTATTCATTCAGTAAAATACCTCCAATAATCAGTTTAATCGTTTAAGTTGATAAACGATATGACTGAATACAACAATATAGGATTGTGATATTAGGTGCAATATTGAGAAAGCAAATCGAGACGAATACATCTTAGAGGGGAAGCATCATTAACTTTTAATGTTCAGCAACTTAAAATATGGGACTATGTTTGATGAGCGCTCTAAGTAATAATGCAACTTTAGTATTCCATTTGACCCATTAAATAAAGTAAACAATAGATAAGTAATCTAGAGGTTTTCTTTTACTTTTTATTTTATTCACTGGTTATCCCATGAAAATACCTCTTTTCCGTAAAGCTTGAATTCGGGATAAATCCTATATCCATTGTCCAATTATTGAAGGTAGGAGAACAGGCATTGTTGAATGCGTAAATTTTTTAGTGAGGATTAATTGATTGCTTAATCACTTCAAGGAAAGGTTGTACAATTGGGGAATTGTTATCTTTATGCCATGCTAATGCCGTTTTTACTGTAGTAAAACTTTTCTTAAGTTCAAAATAAACAATCCCATCGGTTTTAAAAAATTGCATTGGTTTCGGCACCAGTGCTACTCCTACTCCTGAGGAAACGAGTGCTACAATCGTTTGTAACTCATGAGCTTCTTGACATATCTTGGGGCTAAAACCGGCGTGATAACAAAGACTTATAATAGAGTCATAATAACTCGAACCTATGTTTCTAGGTGTCATAATAAATGACTCGTTAACTAAATCGGAAACTTCTATAGGCGCTCCTTGCTTAACAAGATGATGTGTTTTTGGTAATGCGACTATAAAAGGTACCTCACGAAACATTTCTAAATTAAGCCATTTGCTCTCCACTGGTGGAACTAGTAAACCAAGATGGATTTCTCCTTCGTGTAAAGCCTTAACTTGTTCTGCTGATGGAAGCTGTCTTAAAATAACATTTACGTTTGGAAATTTTTCCCGAAAAATTTCCAGTATGTGTGAGAGACCATCAAAAGCTGCTGTTCCTGTAAATCCCAATATTAAATCTCCCACTTCCCCTCGATGGACCCTTCGTGCCTCTTCAGATGCGGCCTCTACATTATTTAAGATTTGATAAGCCCTTTCCAGAAACACCTCACCTGCTTCCGTTAATTCAACTTGGCGTTTTGTTCGAAAAAATAACAAAACGTCTAATTCAGACTCCAATTTCTTTATTTGTTGGCTTAATGGCGGTTGTGCCATTTTTAATTGCGCAGCTGCTTTCCCAAAGTGAAGTTTTTCAGCCACTATTATAAAGTACTTTAAATGACGTAATTCCATAAAACCCCTCCGTTTAATATTTAATTAGTATTAATCATTTAATAAATATATATTGGACGTATTTGTTACTGCATTGTACAGTGAATACAAGAAAAATTCAAACTTGTTTGATAATTTAAAAAATGGAAGGGTGTTAGCTGATGCTTTTGTCCATTTCCAAGGAAGAGATCCATAATCGACAGAGTATTTTTAATTCTAGGCTTCAAAAAAACAGAATGGAAGGAGGTGAAACATAGTGAGCAGTAGCATTCAAATAAGTGCAATAGTGACGTACTTACTACTTATGGTTGCACTGGGTATTTATTTTTCTAAACGCGAGGTTAAAACTAGCGAAGATTTTATGGTCGCTGGCAGACGGTTACCTAGATTAGTCCTTATTGGAACCTTACTGGCCACTTGGGTTGGATCGGGAACAGTTGTCGGAAGTGCAAGTTTTATGTATCAACATGGTCCACTCGCCAGTATTTTAAGTGGACTATCAGGACCAATAGGGATAATTATTCTATATTTTATAGCTGATAAAGCTAGAATGCTAAAAAAGTACACAATACCAGAGATGCTCGAAATACGTTATGGCAGTCTGGTCCGCTTGATTGCAGCTATTTTTATTATATTGGCCTATATTGGGATAACCTCTTATCAATTTATAGGCGGCGGTTATATCCTTAGTATCACTACTGGTCTACCTATTGAAATAGGAACAATTATTACCGCTGTTTTAGTTATTTTTTTAGCGACATCGGGAGGATTATTTTCAGTTGCTTATACAGATTTTGTTAGTTCTCTTTTAATTGTCTTTGGCTTTTTGTTAGGGCTGCCTTTTGTTTTATCAGCAGTCGGGGGCTTTGATGGACTTGCTTCAGACTTACCGGATCACGCACTCACTTGGACGGGCGGGCTGACTGCTCCCCAATTACTGGGGTATTTTTTACCCCCTCTATTATTAATATTAGGTGACCAAAATATGTATCAAAGATTTTCTGCGGCAAAAGATGCAGATACGGCAAAAAAATCGACTATCGGATTTTTCATTGGCGATGTAGGAATTAAAATTTTAACCATTATTTTTGCTACTGCTGCTATTGTTCTTTATCCCAATATCATGTCTGATACATCTATCCTGCAGGTCGCTGTTAGTGGTGTACCAATATCAATTGGTGCAATCATTCTTTCTGCAACTGTAGGTTTTGTTATTACTACAGGTAATTCATATCTGCTTTCGTCTGCTGGAAATCTAGTTTTTGATTTATATAGTCGGTACAGTAGGAAAGAAGTCCCTGAAAGAAGACTTTTAACTTTCAGTCGTTTGGCTGTAATCGCCTTTGGAACCTTCGCTTATGTTCTTGGCGCTTTTTTTCCAAGTGTTTTGGCCATTCAAATGTATTCCTATACGATGTATGGGGCGGCAATCACACCATCTATTTTGGCAAGTTTTTTATGGAAGCGAGCAACCGGTGCAGGAGCCTTAGCTTCAATTATAATGGGTGGAACAGCTACAATGTTTTGGGAACTAGTCTTAGGTAAGCCCCTGGGTTGGAATAGCGTTCTGTTCTCTTTGCCATTGTCGATTATAGCGCTAATAGTAGTAAGTTTGCTTACAAAAAATAAAAAAATAAATATTCAATACCAAACTAATAGTAGGAGTGATCAAAATGAAAGTTTGTCATCGTTTAAATGATTTAAGAAAACATATGGAGGAAAACGGTATTCTTGCTACGGTTATTATGAGTCCAGAAAATCAATTTTACTTAAGCGGTTTCAAAGCTTTAACTTATTCTAGACCTATCGCTTTATTTGTTGAAAGAAATAAAACACGTTTAATTGTGCCTGGTTTAGAAGAAGTGCATGCAAAAGAAGTGGCAAATGTGGATGAAATTCATGTCTATTACGAACATCCGGAGAAGGCAGCCATAGGAACCAATTCTGAAGAGTTTATTAATAAAATTTTAACGGGATATCCCAAGGGTTCTAAAATTGGTGCAGACTTAGCTCATAGCTCTGCTGAACTTATTTTGAAAATGAAAGACCTTGGACATGAGATAGCGGATGTAGGATCCAAAATCATTGAGAGTAGGTATATTAAAGACGAAGATGAAATTGACCTAATCACTGAAGCAGGTAGATTAGTAAGTCTTGCAGTAAATGAATCATTACAAGTGTGCAGACCCGGAGTCACTGAGTTAGAGATAGATGCAACAGGGAATAATGCTCTTTTTGCTGAAACTTCAAGAAAGCATCCAAATGCTACTCTCGGTTTATCGGGGATGTCGCCCTCGGGGTCAAAGCGGACTGTGATGCCTCATATCTTTTCCAACACACGAAAATTAGAGGAGGGAGATCTCCTCATCCATACACGCCAAGTAAGTTTTAATGGATACCGGGCAGAGCTGGAAAGGACAGTTATCATTGGAGAGCCTACGAAGCAACAAAAGCAAGTATTCGAGGTTATGAGAACTGCACAACAAGTTGCACTGGAGTTTATCAAACCCGGTGTGACTGCAGCTGAAGTCGATAAAGTTGCAAGAGATGTGATTGATAAGGAAGGGTTTGGCGAATTTGCGGTTCATCGTGTCGGACATGGTATTGGGATTTCGGCCCATGAGAAACCTTATCTAAGATTTGATAACGACCTTATACTGAAAGAAGGTATGGTTTTTACTATTGAACCAGGGGTTTATATACCTGGCTTAGGTGGGTTTCGTCATTCAGATACAGTTCTTTTAACTTCTAATGGAAATAAATTAGTTACAGATTACTCAAGGGGTTTAGAGTCAATGGCACTCTTATAAAACAAAGATTTAGGAATTTTGGTGCGGTAAATATAGTGATATGGTGTTATGTCACATATGATGAGGATTTATCCACAGTGGGACACATATACCAGCATTCAAATAAATTCACTTATAATTGTAAAAGGCTATAATATATTCGAACATGCTGTGTTAGGTTCGCTCTTTAGTTTGAGTGAAGCCGCGAGACAATATCCATAACGAGATTTCAGATCTTGTTAAGGTCTAATAGGCACATAAAAAATTCATAGTTTTCATACATTTGACCCTCGTTTGTAAAAAGACCTTTGTAAAGGAGGCAGTCCCTTTGGAAGCAATGACGAAGAATTTGTTTTCCTATCTGGCGAAAAGTAACGTGTTGAATCAAGCAGCAAAAAAATGGGGGCTACAATTTGGTGCAAACAAAGTTGTAGGAGGAGAGACTTTCGCTAAGGCCGTTCCACTAATCAGACAGCTTAATAAGCAGGGGTTAAGTGTGACTGTTGACCATCTGGGCGAATTTGTGAGTTCAGCTGAAATTTCAAAAGAGAGAACACAAGAGTGCGTTCAAACAATCAAGCGTATCAACCATGAGGGCCTTGACTCACAAATATCTTTGAAGCTAACCTCCCTCGGATTAGACATCGATCATGATCTTATCACGGACAATTTGACTCAAATTATGGAAGCCGCCCGACATTATGATATTTTTATCACAATTGATATGGAGGATACTTCTCGTTGTCAGGCGACACTCGATATTTTTGAAGAATTAAGAGCTAACTTCGACAACCTTGGTACAGTCATCCAATCGTACTTGTACCGTTCGGAGGATGATGTCCGAGATTTAAACAAACATCATCCAAATTTGCGCTTAGTAAAAGGTGCCTATAAGGAATCATCAAAGGTTGCTTACAAGGAGAAAGACGATGTCGATGAGAACCTCAAACGTTTGATAAAAACGCATTTATTAAACGGAAACTACACAGCGGTCGCCAGCCATGATGACGTGATGATCAATTACACAAAGCAAATTGTGAAGGAATACAAGATTCCGAGCAACCAGTTCGAATTCCAAATGTTATACGGAATGCGAACACAAACGCAGCTAGAACTTGCAAAGGAAGGCTATAAAATGAGGGTCTATGTTCCTTACGGGGACGACTGGTACGGCTATTTTATGAGAAGACTGGCGGAACGGCCCGAAAATATCAGCTTTGTGTTAAAAGGTATGTTCAAACATTAATCTATTATTCAAAGGAGAGATCGTATAACAGCACCGTAAAAGATGAACTATTAACAGATTTCTCTGTTGAAGCCCAACCGTTGCGCTGTGGTGTTTTATGAACAGTTGATTTTAATAGATGCAGAATTATTAGCGAGGTTATTCACTATTGAAAATTGGCAACTTCTTGATGGGAAATGGATGATAGTTAGAGAGATAGAAGAACCCATTAATTAATTTCAACCTGGACTTGTTCAAGAATAGGGAGCGATTGTTTAAGCCTAATTTCTCGGTATATTAATCGAGAAATTAGGCTCTTTTAAAATCTGCTCTTTCTAATTCCAAAACAAAGAGAGCCTGTTTTGAGTCGATCACAATCAAAAGCAGGCTCTCCTTCTAACGTCCCTTTATCCACCGAACTTTTTATATCTCCCATTATCATTTAAAAATTTTATTGGACCCCATGCATTCACTTGATAGAAATATCGACCTGATTTAGTGTTTATTATTTCTATTTCTTTTATCTGGTCGTTCACATCTTCTTTTACAGTAGTAATATTTTCATTTTTTAAGTATCCGAACGCTATGTTACATTTCCATTATCTGTTTCATAATGTAATACGCTGTGTCTTACACTATATGAGTCATCAGTGATGGCGGTAATATCAGAAACAATTAAATCCCAATCTTTATCACCCTGACGCTTTAGTAATGCGAACCCCACTTTTTCAAATTTGTCACCCTCGTCTGTTCCTTGGGCAGTAAAAAGAACTACTCTTCTATCCTCTGTTTTTTGTCTAGAAATTATATCATTTACTTTTATTTCACTAGACCAACTATTCTTTATGGCCTCTTCCGGTGATTCGTTGCTACACCCTGTAAGTATAAAAACAAATATTAGTAACAGTAAGTGATTGGTATTTTGTATTGCATTTTTCATAAGTAGTCACCCCTCCTCTTTTATAGTCAACCTATCCATCAATCACCGCATTTGGCGATCCTTTAGGACATGAAATATTCCATATACTCAAGCTATCGAATTATTGAGGTCCCTATTCAGTAAAAAATTTCTAGTAATATTAGCTTATCAAATGAGTTTAAGGGTAACGACCAAAAAAGCGCTTCTCTATATTAGAGAAACGCCCCCGTTTCATGAATACTCGGGATCGAGATATCCAAATTATCATTAGTCCTTAATAAGTACGAAAAAAATGTTGTATTTCATCTTTATCATTAGTAACAGTTAATGCAAGCATAAGAAGAATTCGGGCTTTCTGAGGGTTCAACGGGTCAGCTGCAATATAATGTTGTTGATTATCCATACTTGTTCGGCTAACAATTCCCGTACTTAATCGTGAGGACCTGATGATTACAACACCTTTTTTCAAAGCATCTTGAATTCCCTGCTCTGCTTGTTTAGATATGGTATAACCCCCAGCAGTAGCCACAATAATACCTTTAGAACCTACCTGAACGGCTGCGTCATATAAATGTCGATCGTCCCCTAGATGAGAATATATAATTGGAACTTTAGGCAATTCGACAATTGATTCTACATCGAAAATCGAATCCACTGTATGAAGCCTGGTAATATCTTTATAAAAGAAGTGTACTTCCCCTCCTACAATCGCACCTATATAACCCTGTTCAAGAGCTTTAAACGAATCGACCGTTGTAGTATTCATTTTCCCTATGTACCGTACAGAACCAACTCTATCATTTAGCACAACCAGTACACCTTTGCCATGTGACTGGCATTCACAAGCCACTTTCACCCCATTATATAGATTTAACGGACCGTCGGCACTAATTGCTGTTGCCGGTCTGACTGCCCCGACAATTACGACTGGTTTATGACTTTTAATCACAAAATGTAAAAAATAAGCTGTTTCTTCCAGTGTGTCTGTTCCATGTGTGATTACAATCCCATCTACTTCTTCATCTGACATTGTTCATTTATATATTTACTCAGCCTCAATAAATGTTCCGTTGTCATATTCAATATTAAACAACTGTTCTACTTCTATATTGGAAAAGTCGTTTAAGTTCGGTGTTCCCTCTAATAATTCTTCAATAGTTACGGCACCAGGTTTATATCCAGTGGTGGTTATATTTGAAGATCCAGCTCCCACAATCGTTCCACCAGTTGCAATTATTTTAATGGTTGGCTTACTTTTCATCGTCATCCACTCTACACCCTTCATACATCTAGCTGCTCTTTTATCCTAGGTCCATGCAAATACATGGACCTAGGATAAGAGCGATCAATTTGATTTAATTCCTGCGCCACAAAGAGGTACGATTATTTTTTCTTCTGGTTCTTTCTTATATTTTAAATAGCCAGCATAGTTTGCGGCTGTTGTCACTTCAACATAAAAACCTTTATCACTAAGTTTCGCACGGGCACTCAGAATTTCATCTTCTTCAATCGTTATAAACTCACCATTAGTTTCGCGTACAGCTTCTAAAATTTGCGAGGAACGCGCCGGTGTTGCTATAGCTATCCCTTCTGCTAAAGTGCCTTTATTCATAACAGGCTGGGCTGATAAATCCCCATTGTTGAAAGCCTCTACTAGCGGGGAACAGTTAACTGCTTGTATGGCAATAATTTTCGGCATTTTTTCGATTAAGCCATTGGCAAGCAACTCTTTAAACCCATAGTAGGCACCTAGTAAAAGCGTACCGTTACCAACAGGAATAATTAAGGTATCGGGTGTACCATTCAATTGCTCGAAAATTTCGTAAGCATACGTTTTAGTTCCTTCATAAAAGTAAGGATTATATACATGACTTGCGTAAAAGGCTTTTTCTTCTTTTACCGCTTGTTGGGCAGCTGCTGCAATATCTTCCCGAGTCCCCTGAATTTGTTTAATCGTTGCACCATGAGATTTCACTTGTGCAATTTTCTTGGGGGACGTTTCATCTCTTAGATAAATGTCGCAAGCAATATTACAACGTGCAGCGTAGGCAGCAATGGCAGTTCCAGCATTCCCGCTACTATCCGCAATAACTTTTTTGACCCCCAGTTCTTTTGCCTTCGTCATTAAAACTGCAGCTCCTCTGTCTTTAAAGGATAAAGTAGGCATCATATAATCAACTTTTACATAAGTATTTGGTTCAAGAGAATCTAGAACAATTAAAGGGGTTTGACCTTCTCCCATTGTTATAGACTTCCAATTATTTGAATCCTTTTGGAATGGCATGGTTTCTAAATAACGCCATAATGAGTTCGGATAGCGATTCCATGATTCCACATTTATTGTAGGAGTATCTTTTTCCAAATTTAATAAACTGCCACACGTACATTTCCATATAAAGGGCGTAATAGCATGCTTTTTTCCACAATCATTACAAATATATTGTTCCATCCTTCATCCATCCTTTAGATATTTTTATATATAATAGAATTTTTTATATACCAGTTTCAAAAAAATTTATATATACGCGATGGCATCAACTTCTATTTTAAATCCAAAATGTAATTTATTTGTAGGTACCACTGTACGAGCCGGTTTATATTCTCCGAAAAATTCTTTATAAACAGCATCTACCCTATCCCATAGTTCTACATCAGGAATGTATAATGTCATACGCAATATTTGCTCTTTTTTGCTTCCAGCTGCTTCTACAATCATTTCTATATTATTAAGTGCCTGGATTGTTTCCTCTTCAACGGAACCATATTTCCTTTCACGAGTTTCTGGATCAATAGAAAATTGTCCGGAAACATAGACGATATCATCATGAACAGTCGCAAGTGCGTAATGACCATTAGATTTTAAGTTTTCTACTTCAAAAATACTTTTCATTGTTTTCTCCTTACCTTGATTTATTTTTTATTTCATCTAAATAGCTATAAACAGTGACCTTTGATATGCCTAATGAATCTGCAACCTTATCGATAGATCCCTTCATTGAAAAAATCCCTTTTTTATCCATGAAACGAATCAATTCTACCTTTTCATGGCGTTTCATAGCTGGATGAGCACTGTTTTGTATGATTTGATTAATTAAACCATCAACGATCTCCTCTACATTTTTAATCTCAGGACTTGGTTTTTCTTCTTTTTCTTCTTTCTCTTCTACTAGAACTGGTGTTGGAAGAAATGTGTTCATGAACTGTTGCATTTGAAGTAATGCTTCCACATCGAAATTAATACAGAAAGCACCGATCACTTTCTGGTTAAAATCGCGAATTAACGTTGTTGAAGAGCGAATCGTGCGTTTATCTTCAGTAACAAATGTATAACCGGCCAGATAATCTTCTTTAAAGTCTTTCGATTGTAATACCGTTGTCACGAGATGATCAAAGGATTGACCAACTTCTCTACCCGTTACATGACTATTTATTGTGGATATGACAGATGCTTGGGGGTTTGTTAAATCGTGAATAACAATTTCACAATGATGTCCAAACATTTTAGCCGTTGATTTTGCTAAGGGAATGTATCTCTCTAATATTTGCTTTTTCTCTTCCATCTCTCTACCTCTCAGCCCGATTATAGTTTTCGACAAAAGATATATCTTACTTTCTTGATCGTATAAGTATTTATTCTGTTTAATTAGTAGGAGTCGCATATAAATTCGAATTGACTTTTTTATTGTATCATATAAAAAAATATACAAAACACCTTTATTTTATATTTGCGTATAATTTTTTATACGTAATGCTTGTAAGGAAGCGATTGCTCTTATTGAACAATCGCCCCCGTTTTTATAAGACTTGATTTCGAGACAATCAGTGATATTTATATTGAAATTCTTACTCTATTTTTTCGCTTAATTGCTTTATAAAGTATAAATACTAACGAAAAAACTAAATCCAGATACAAGGAATGATGTGAAAGCGATTGGTTTGCGTTTTTGAAATTCAGTAACCCCCATAACAAGAAGCTGACATCGGATGCTTCAAACTTACTGACCCGCAAAGCTATCGTTTGAATGATATCGTCAATGATTTCCACTATTTAAATCCATGACCAACATTTGTTTTCAAAACTGCAACATCAGAATAAAGATGCTAGTTTAACGATGGCGAAAGTATTTTTGTGGAATCATTTGTTTTATCCCAGGTGTCACCGGGAATATCCCCAGTACAAACCTAACAAAGGAGGTATTTATTTATGGCAGATAAAAAAGGTTTCAGCGATAAAGTAAAGGGCGCTGTTAATAAAGTAAAGGGCGAAGTAAAGGATCAGGCAGGCAATGCTAAGGACGATCCGAAAATGCAGAACGACGCCAAGAAAGATAAAATCAAAGGCGAAGTACAGAACAAAGCCGGCGACGCCAAGAAGCAGGACGAGGAAAAAAAGCAGCATTGGTAAGGGGCTGTCCCAAAAATGATATGCTCCCTTTTAAGTAGACAGATGAAATAAATCATCTGCTTTACTTAGAGGGGTGCAATTTTTTATGCCTTATGTAAACAAACGTAATTGAACCTATATATTATACTTCCTATTCGTTGTATCCTCTCGTATTATTTTCGGAAAATTGAGGATACAGCTATTGTAAATATTTAAAGAAAACCAGACCGACTCCAATCAGTATATACATTAAATCAAGATATCTTCGAATTGATCTTTAAATAACGCATCCGTTTCTTGAAGAAGGAGATTTTAATTACTCCATAATTTCTATATTTTTCACCTCAAAATCATTAGGGTCCCAATCATCCGTAGCTGTTTTATCAATGTAGGTAACTTTCACATTTTGAACAACCTCTAGCTGAGATGTGTCCTTCACTTTTAATGGCGATTCATCTATATAAACCATCCCTGCTTCAATTTTTGTAATTTCTCCTGTAATCTCTTCTTCGGAATTTGAACATGCAACTAACATCAAGACCAACAAGAGTACAACATTAAATCTCCTCATTTTCTTTCACCCTCCATTTACTCCGTGTTGCCTTTTAAGCAATTGCCCCCGTTTCTTGAAGACTCGATTTCGAGATTTATAAAGGTATTAACTTAATATCGCCTTCTTTAGGTCCTCTAAGATTGTTTGATTATTAGGAGTCATTGGAGGTAAGGAATCTAGGTCAAAAAACTGCAAATCTTTAGTCTCGTCTTGATCTAATGTTGGTGTGCCTTCAAATTCTTCACTTATGTAAATAACGTTAACAAAATAGACTTCATCACCATTCGGGTAAATGTAGTGTTGTGATTCTCCAGAATAAATATTAAATATCTCTAGATTCTGTACTCGTAAACCTGTCTCCTCAAATACTTCTCTTTTAACAGTATCTTCTACTGCTTCCCCGATTTCCACTGCTCCCCCAGGGTGTGACCATTGATGGTTG
>NZ_FOSB01000015.1 GCF_900114165.1 Halobacillus dabanensis | reverse complement strand
GGCTTCCGTTTGGATAGTTTCCAATACTTCATTCAACGGCTTCAGAACAAAGTCCAGGGTTGGTCGTTTGGAAATGCCAAAAGAGATGATTTCTCCATTGAATACGTCCATGATCGGACTCAAATAAAGTTTCTCATTTCCTGCACATTTGAATTCTGTTACATCCGTGACTAATTTTTGGAGGCGGATGGGCGTATGGAACCTGCGTTTTAATCGGTTATCAGCCACTTTCCCAACCGTACCTTTGTACGATTTATACCGGGATTTCCGGGTGAATTTTTCGCTTTTCAAGCCTTGCTACGAGACTTAAGCTTAACTTATACATTAACGTATGACTATTTTTGTTGTAACTTACCTTCAATGATCTTTCATTAACTATCTCTTTAACACAGTCTTTTGACTGCTGCTCAATTAATTGATCAATACATTCCTTTTTATCTCCATCAGTCAAATACAGAAACGATTTTTCTTTTGTAGCCTTCTTTATGACATCGACAGAATTTTTATTTATATTTCTGCCTATATATTTATTAGCAATATAATCTTAAAGGTCTTCACTTATTTTCAATTTTTGAATAACAGTAAAAGCATGCTTACCAACCCCGTTCTTTTCACCTCTGCTAATCCAATCTGGATTAACTCTTATTCCTTGTTAATAATATTTTACTCCCCTTTGTTGATGTATTTCTAATTCCTCTAGATGTACTCCGGCGAAAGTTGATAAAGTATCAATAATACCAAACTGTATCGATGATTCAGGCGGAATAACGTCCATATTATTCAGTTCATTTGCAATATTAATAAACTCCTCAAACTTGTAATTATCCATCCCCCTTCCTATTTCCTGAATTTACCACAACTATGTTTATCAAACTTGCCTTATCAAAATTCCGCTTTTTATGATAGTCCTATTACTTAAGTAAATTAAGGGGTCTATTGAGCAATAAGTTCCTTTCTTTGAATAAAAAAACCGTTCATTAAAGAAAAAACTTTAATGAACGGATTTATTAATGGAAAGCTCCCTGAGAGATATATATTAGTTGAAACTTAAAGAACGTGTACCCTCTCTAACGGCGATAAATTCTGGACGTTCTTTACCTCCTGAAAATGGCTGCACGAGCTGATTTTCAACGCTGTTAAATACCAGGAATAGGTTATTACGGCTATATGGAGTAATATTTCCGTTTGAACCATGCATCGTGTTGGACTCAAATAGAGTGATGGCCCCTGCTTTTCCGGTAGGTACGGAGATTCCTCCGCCATTTTCTGCAAGCCATCTCAGGCTATTTTGATCGGGTACCCCTAATTTCTGCTTCTTCAAGGATTCTTTATAATTGTCTTCTGGTGTCTCTCCTACACAGCTTACAAAATAATTTTGAGAACCAGGAATCAGCATTAGGGGACCATTGAAGGTGTAGTTATCAGATAAAGCTATCGAGAGACTGATCGCTCTCATTCTAGGCATACCGTCTTCTACATGCCAGGTTTCAAAATCGGAGTGCCAGTCGAACTCTTTCCCCGTAAATCCTGGTTTATAGTTGATTCGGGATTGATGAATATATACATCGCTTCCTAGCAGATAATGTACTATGTCTAGGATTCGTTGGTCATTGGTTACTTTCTTAAAATATTCATCATCATTATGCACGTGGAATACTGAGCGGATTTCATCACTCTGCGGCTCACGGATCACCTTATCGGATTCAACATCTTTACTAGAATCCTGCAACTCGAAGATCCCTCTTTGCATCTTCGAAACTTCTTCTTCTGAGAAGAAATTTTCTATTTGCAAGAAGCCATTCTTTTGATAGAAATTCACTTGCTCATCTGATAACGGCCCTTTCTCTGTAGGGTGCGAATGTATTACTGGATCCTTTCTTTCAATTATCTCTGGTTTATTGTTTTTGCGGGATGGATAAAGATCTTCCATTTTCAAACACTCCTTGTCAAAGATTGAATATTTTCCTCAGAGTTTTTGGTTTAGAAGTTGAAAATCCCAAGGAACTTTCCCACGTACTCCGCACATTCCCACTTTTTAAGTAGATAAACACCAATTTTTGAAAATTCCAACAAAAAACCGTCAACCCTCAACGCCAGTAATCAACGAATTTTAACTTTTTTGTATATTTCCATAGTAAAATTTTCTATTTTCTATCGATATGCTTCTTAAAATAGCGTGAGATCATCATCGTTATATTAAGAAAATATAGATCCTCACAAAATAAAAAATAGCTGAAGACCAGTGTTGAGCCTTCAGCCTCGATTATCAGGACTTATTTTACCCACCGACTTTATTCTTGATTTTTGTCATCATAAATTAACCTATCAAATAATCTTGTACAGTATTTTTTTACTTAGAAAAGTAAAAAAACCTCTCAAAAGTTCTGGGAACTAATGAGAGGCTACCTGGATTTTAGACATTAAATCAAAGAAATCCAGTCAATATTCAATTATGTTGCTTCAAAACCTTATTTATCAAAGGGTTTGAGGACAGCTTACATCATGCCGCCCATGGTTTCATCTAAATAAATGGGAGACAATAGAATATATAAAAACAAGTCACAGAAGACTCTATGATACACAAACCAGGTTTTGTTATCAATGTAACCTTAGTAATTATGAGATGCAGTATGTCAAAAAGTATGTCATTCCATCGCATGTTAGAACCTTGCATTTTCATATAAGAAAGCTCGCTATTTAGTAGTTCAATTATTCTTAGTAAGGCTAACCTCAAACATATCTATAATATGAAGGAACCTTTCAGCTTCTCGGAAAACATGATCAGCCAGGAGTGGATGGATATTGCTTTTAATTCTACAGGCTTCAATCAATTCTCTCGCAGTCTTCTTAAAGTCCCGTAAAGCAACTACCGAAACCCTATTCTCATCAAGAAACTGATCTAAAAGTGGCTTAGTTTCTGATTGAGGACGCATGGAATCCAAGTCGACTGCTTGAAATAGTAATTGATCAAAATCATGGCTGAATTCTTTTGCCTGGTTAACTAATTTTCTTTCAGATGGGTCGAGAAGATGACCGATGAATTTAGAATGATCTGCCATTAACCTTAAAAAGAATACATTTTCTTTAATAATTCTAGCCGGTGTTGGTTCCAATTTCCCTTCATTTAATTCTTTCAGCCGCTCAGCGAAATAAGCTGCCTCTCGACTAGTATGGTTAAGTAATAGGGGGAAGTTGTTGGATCTGATTTCACATCGTAGCTCTAGCCCAAGGACCTTTCGTTTATATGCCCAAATAGATGTAGCAGCTTGGAACACTTGACTATTAAAAATAGCGATTTGTTGAGGGTCAGAGCTTGAATTAAAATTACTTAGCTGCTCCTCAATTCTTTCAAATACATGAATAAACTGCTGTGCTTCTTGGATTAATTTCGTATCGTTGAAGTTGAATCCAAGGCTTAAAAACAAGGCATGCTCTTTCATAATCCTTGACCAGAAACGAATTTCGTCCAGTGAGCGAGATACAAACTGATTAACCATATAATTCCCCCCTATAATGTTCTCACCATAGGGATTATATTCGCTAATTTTATTTATCAGAACATCCCATTTATTCACCTTACATTTGACGGAGATATTCTTCTTCAGCAATCTGCTACCTTTTTCAACTGACGACATCCGTTTCTTATAATATTAAATAATAATAGGTGTGTTGTTTTTTTTAAAAAGATGATTCACAATGTTCTTAAAATGAATGTCGTGGTAAGGCTGTTTTAAATGTAATCCGTATTCATCAAAACAAGATGAAATTTCTAATCCTTTGTTGTAGTAATCGTCAATTACTTTGAAATTATCGACCATGAAGATATCGTTTTCCTTTGAAATCCCCCTCAACTCTTGGATGTATTCAAAGATACTGTACTCAATAATTGTTAGAATCGTGATTGTACCTAGCTGCGTTAGGGTTTAAAGTTTCGATGTGATCCTTTAATTGAGTCGCCCATGAGTTTATATTCTCGGTAGTTTGTGCGCTATCGTGACCATCTGCGACAGCTCCATACGTCCAGCTATCACCATATACTACAATAACAATCGGCCTTTGCTTTTTCATATCATCATTGAATTGAATCAACCTTTTTAGCTTCATGATTAGATCTATCTATAAGTTTTGATTGTTAGGATTCATTAATTTGCAGTAAGGAGATTATCTGGGCTGTTGTAAATTTCGTATTTTCATACGTATTCTCTATGGCTTCTTCCATTGAACATGGAGACGACTGAATGGAGAATACCGCCTCCAAAGGATGATAATGGTCTCGAAGTTCGATACCTCCTGCCAGGGCAATAGCAGGTACATGATACTTGGAAGCATATTCGGCAACCGAAACAGGTACTTTCCCCTGCATGGATTGAGCGTCAAGATTTCCTTCCCCGGTTAGTACAAAATCAGAGGTTCGAATTTCATCTTCCAATCTTAGTAATTCCGCAATTACAGTAAAACCTGATTTCAATTCTGCATTCATAATTCCCGCCAGGGCACCACCTAATCCGCCGGCGGCACCAGCACCCTTTAAGGATTGCAAGTCGATTTTCTTGGTATTCATAACAAGAGATGCTAAACCTTTCAAACCACTATCGAGATCTGCTATTTGATTCATATCTGCCCCTTTTTGTGGTCCATAGATATAGGCGGCTCCGTTCTCTCCATAGAATGGATTTTTAACATCGCATAATACAGTAATGCGACAATCTTCCAATTCTTTAAGCACATTTGCAGTATCCATCTGTGTGATTTGGTTTAGTATATTCTCTTCGCTTGTTAGCAGATTGTCCTCTTGATCAAAAAAACGATAACCTAAAGCCTGAAGCATACCCGTACCGCCATCTGTTGTAGCGCTTCCACCTAACGAAATAATTAGATCATTAAAACCTGATTTTAGAGCAGCTCTAATTTGTTCCCCTAAACCGTAAGAGTTTAACAAATAAGGATCTCGTTTATTTTTCGGCACCAAGGTTAATCCAGTACTGCGGGCACATTCGATAAAGGCAGTCTCCTTTCCCTGATAGGAAAGAATGGCAAAACTTGTCTCCACCCTTTGGTCTGGCAGAGGACCACGTACCTTTACTTTTACTTTCTTTTCAATCAAACCCTCTATAACTTCAAGAGTTCCTTCTCCACCATCTCCCATAGGTAATACTTTGACAAAAGCCTCGGGGGCTGCATTTAATACTCCTTCTTTCATAGCTTCACCAAGCTCTCTAGCGGATAAGGAACCCTTAAAAGAATCAGGAGCAATGGTTATTTTCATTTAATTGACCTGCCCTTTCTTCACCCATGCATATCCATAGCAAGGTAAAAGGATAGAATTTGCTGTTTTTTGGTTTGTAAATAATTCAGTACCTTGAAATGGGAGAGGGATTTCCAACTCCTCCCTCGAGGTATTGACGGCAAAAAACACTTCTTCTTCCGTTTCTGGATTTTTACGTATTAATGCGAACACTTTTGGGTGGGGCTCCAGAACTTCCTGCTCCCCAAAAGGTGAAAAAGCGCTATGCTGCTTCCTGATTTCTATCATTTTCTTCATACCTTGAAAAATACTGGATCGTCTCGGATCATTTTTTAGTTGATGATTAATATCATTAAGCTCAAGCTTTTCCCTGTTAATACGACGAGCAATTCCCGACTCTTTCATACCTGCTACATCATTCGATGAGCCCAGTAACGAATGATAATAAATCGCTGGAACACCGATTAATGACAGAAGAATGGAGTGAGCGGCCAGCATCTTCTTTATCTCATCTTCCTTCGTCGTATCTTCACGGGGGTCGCGCAATGCTTCTGAATAGTTAATGTTCAGTTCATAGACAGACTGCGTCCCATCAGGATTACTCTTATATGATACTTCTCCACCGTTCTTTTTCGTCTGCTCCACTAACCCCATACGATCCTCTTCGCTTAATATGCCTTCTGTTGGACGCATTCCTATCCCGTCATGACTCGCAAGAAAGTTAAAATACGTAGCCTGATCAGATACTTTATGGATGGTTTTTGCCCATTCCGTCAATGTTCCTACATCGTTTTTCATAAAACTATATAACACTAGAGGCGGGAGAGCGAATTGATAGACCATATTCGCTTCATTCGTACCATTGCCAAAATAGCTTATGTTTTCCTTATGAGGTACATTGGTTTCCGTAATAATTTGAGTATTAGGCTTAAATATATTTACGACCGTATTCCATAGCTGAATAATAGCGTGGGCTTCAGGCAAATGGATACTTGAGGTTCCTGATTCTTTCCAAATAAATCCGATGGCATCAAGCCGAATGCTGGTTCCGCCTTCATGAATGTACGATAGGAGTATATCCGTCATCTCTATTAATACTTCTGGATTTCTAAAATTAACGTCTACCTGGTCTTTACTAAAAGTGGTCCAGGCTGTTTTTGTTTGATCTCCTGCCCTATATTCATGATAAAGGGGGGAGGTTCTTGGTCTTACTACGTTCTCACTATCAAATTCTACTTGCTCAGGAATGAAGTAATCCTGATAATAGGGATCGTCTGCTAAATATTTTTGAAACCATTCGCTAGATTGAGATATATGATTAGCTACAAAATCAAACATCAGTCGGTAGTCTTTTGAGAAATATCGAATGTTCTCCCAGTTTCCTAAATCAGGGTGAATTTTTCTATAATCTGTTACAGAAAAACCATCATCTGAAGTATATGGAAACATAGGCAGTAAGTGAACATCCGTAATTGAATCCCCTACGGTCTCTTTTAGAAACTTGTGCAGAGTTGGTAGTGTAGGCTTATCTTCCTCATAAATGCTATCTCCATAAGTAATCAGATAAACGTTTCTTTCTGTAGGAGGGAGAACTTCTTCCCACTCTTCTTTCTCCCATTTAATTAGTAAGTCTTCGAATCTACCGATCACATTTCCATCTACTTCCCCATAAATCTCTTCAAGGTGACTAGCTATCTTCTCCATAGATTGAACCACGTTACCCCCTCCTTGCCATTGAATTTTTAGTAAGAAATCTATTTTTGATTGAGGTCCAACTCAGATATTCAGTGCTCTTCCATGTGAGATCTGCTTCTTCTAAATTCTTTCCTACCCCTACTGCATACATTCCTGCCTTTTTAATAGCTTCAATACCCACTCTAGCATCTTCAATACCAATTGAATGTCCGGGACGAGCCTCTAATGCTTCACATACGGTTAGGAAAATTTCAGGATCAGGTTTGCTACGCTTCATTCGACTTGCATCTGCGCAGTATTCAAATAAATGATCTATTTCCAAGGCTCTTAGAACAGTGGGAGCATTTTTAGAAGCTGAAGCAACCCCTAGGGGTATATTTTCGTTTTTGATTTCCGTAATAAGCTCCATAATCCCCGGCAGAACATCTTCAGGAGTTAATTCCTGGATCATTTCTTTATAGTACTCATTTTTTTGTCTGGCCAGTTTTTCCATTTCATTCTTGGAAAACTTATCTTCTTTACCTCCATGGTCTAAAATAATACGGAGAGATTCCTGGCGGCTTACACCTTTCAAATTTTCATTTACTGAGGGATTGAAAGGTATATCTAATTCTTCAGCTATTTTTCCCCAGGCTAAGTAATGGTAATAAGCCGTATCTG
Source organism: Halobacillus dabanensis (assembly GCF_900114165.1). Lineage (GTDB taxonomy): Bacteria > Bacillota > Bacilli > Bacillales > Halobacillaceae > Halobacillus > Halobacillus dabanensis. Next base: position 74,461 of record NZ_FOSB01000015.1, on the reverse strand, counting down.
TAATTACTCCATCAAGATCAAACACCACGGCTTCTACATGATCTGAATTCATATTCAACTACCTTCCTCCTGATAATTTGCTAGTTTGTCAATTTCCAATAGCTGATCCTCTTCCAAGTAATGACGTTGTCCGAATGCTTCCACATAGACAGGCGGCCCATAAACTTTACGAATATAAAGTTTACCACCATTGATTTCTGTAATCATTTTTCTTTGTCGATAATAAAATGGAAATTTAAGATAGGACCAGGACTCAGGGATTTGGGGATCGAAATGAATGGTGTTCTCTCTAAATTGCATGTTGAGAAAACTAGAAACCGCTAACCAAAGAGCTCCTAGAGATGCCCCGTGAATGCCTTCATCTGATGATTTCGGGTTCGGACCAAGATCGATTAGGCACGCTTCTTGAAATAACTGATAAGCTCGCTCATTCTCCCCGCTTCGCATCGCTATTATGGAATGGATCGCTTTACTTAAGGAAGAGTCGTGAATCGTTCTTTCCTCATAATAGCGATAATTTCTTTTCATAACGTCTTGAGAAAATAGGTGTGGGAAAAGGTATAACAACATCACCACATCAGCTTGTTTCAGAACTTGCATTTCATTAACTTCTTCTCTGGAATAATCAAGTAAAATCGACTGACTACCTTGAGTTTGTTTATACTTTGTCAGGTCAATCGCAGGCTTGTTCAAGAATGTGTCATCCTGAGGGATCAGCATATCCTCATTAACCTGGGGCAAATATAACCGATCAAGAGCGTCTTCGATCCTTGCCTTTTGCTTTAGATCTTTTTGATTAAATTGACTCATGTACTTCAGCGTTTCTTGCAGCACATAATGTACCATGTAATTAGTGTAAGCATTATTATCAATAAACTCCGTATACTCATCTGGGCCGATCACATTCAGAATATGGAATTGACCGTTTCTTTCCACAGTCCGACTTAACCAGTATTCACTGACTTCCTTTAGAAGTTCTAACCCTTTCTCCCTCATAAACCTCTTGTCTTCCGTAACTTTATAATAGTGCAGAACAGCAAACGCAACATCAGCGACTATATGATGTTCAGCAAGTGCGGAAGCAACTTTCTGTCTTTTTCCAGTCTTAATATTGATAGCTGCATATTCAGGCGTTTCCTCTTTCCCTGTCCGTGCACTTTCCCAAGGAAACTGGACACCCTTATACCCCTTCTGAGCCGCTAACTCCTTGGCAGGAAATAATCGATTGTACCTGTACTCTAAGAGAGATTTGGCTGTTTCCGGTTCGTTGTATAAATGGTAAGGAAGCATAAAAATTTCAGTATCCCAGAAAACATGCCCTTTGTACCCTTCTCCCGTTAAACCCTTGGCTGCCATACTAAGGTTATTATTATGTTTGGGTGTCATGATTTGTAAGTGATATTGTGCAAAATCTACAGCAAGCTGATCCATCTTATTCGATGAATGGATTTCAATTCTTTGTTCATTCCAAAACTTGTCCCATGCATCCATCGAAGCCTTGCGAATTTCGTCATACCCAAGGGCAGCTAGATCTTTAACTTTTTCTAATCCCAGATGCGGAAGAACTTTTTCTTCTTCGTCTAAACTTGTATAAACCGAAATGAATTTCTCTATCGTGAATGGCTCTGCTTCTCTCAGACTGGTAGAAGCCTCACTTACTAACTGACGGTTCTTGGAAACATAATTCACGTTACAGGTGTGCGAGTACAGACATGCAGCAGATAAAACGATGGATTGATCGGAACGAGTGGTTTTATAAACCCCTTGCATGTATTGTTCATCATGTACCCTTACGTTTTCTTCCTTTAAATGCTGCCGGCCATGGTTCGTTTGTTGAGCATCTATGCCAGTTCGTATGGATAGATGGACAGGCTTATTTAAACTTGTCAGTGTAATTCTAGAAGCCATTGCATGCTGGTCATGTTTGGCTACCAATCTATGAAAGGAAAGTTGCAATTGAAGTCCACACTCGCTTTTCCATAGATAGTCATGAGTGATTTCTCCTCTATCCATATGCAAAGTTCGTTGATAATCAGCGATTTTTCCACATAGAGATGAAAACGGCCTTCCATCTATTTCAAGCTCCACTCCCAGTACATCTGGTAGATTTACAATTTCCTCAGGCTCTTCCTCATTCGTATTGTTGTAAATACCCGCGATGAAAAAACCCCTTCTTTGGATGGGCAGGTTTTCCTCATGGACGCCTCTAACACCCATGTAACCATTGCCGAGGGTCATAAGAGTGCCGAATTTATTTAACTTCTGCAGATCAAAACTCTTTTCTGATAGTTTTAATTTCTTCATATATAAATACTCTCTCCCAGTTCTGCTGATTTATAAAGCGACTCTATGATAGTTTGGATTTTAAATCCTTCTTCCCCACTAGCTATATCTTCCTCAGCGGACCCTCTGCATTTCCTCACAAAAGAGTGTATAGCTCTTCTTTCAGCATGATCTTCCACCATATCCTCTTGGACTAAGGAAACTAATTCACCTTTATGATCCGAATAGATTTCTAGGGGGTACAAGGTTGCTCCAGCCTTATCCCCATGAAATTCAGCATTCAACTGCTTGGTTTCTTTGATGTTCAAAGCAAATGACGTACTAATTTGTATTAATCCACCATTGGTTAGTTCAATAAATCCGAAAAAAGAATCCTCGACTTCATACTTCTCTGGGTTCCATTGACCGAACGAGCCCTCGGATTTATAGGGACCAATCTTATTAAACATCTTCCCTGTAACCTTTTTCACTTTTGGAAAACCCAAAATATAAAAAGCCGTGTCCAACATATGTATGCCAATATCAATTAACGGACCGCCACCCTGGAGATCCTTATCAATAAAGCTTCCCCAGCCCGGGACCCCAGACCTCCGAAGAGCAGAAAGATTAATATGATACACATCTCCAAGCTTACCCTGGCGATATTCCTCCCGAATTCTTCTTGCTTCTAAAGAGAAACGGTGTTGGAAATTATATGAAAGAACTACGCCTTTACGCTCGGCTAACTCCATCATTTCTTTGGCTTCTTCGGCCAAGATGCTTGGTGGCTTTTCACATAGCACGTGACATCCTGCCTTAAGAGCTGCAGTCACGTGTTCATAATGATATTTGTTAGGAGTGCACACACTAACCAAATCAGGCTGCTCCTTCTTCAGTAATTCATGAATGTCACCGTAATACCCGGGAATATTATTCTTCAGTGCAAATTGGCGGGCATTCTCCTTGTTGCTGTTCAAGACAGCTACAATTTCAACACCCTCTATTTCTGAATAACTTGGGAGGTGTTTGGTTTCAGCAACCTGACCTCCCCCGATAATGGCAACTTTAGTATTAGCCAAGCCAGTCCCTCCCCTGGTTCTTATAGTAATGATTGCAGAAAATTGACCGAATGCTTGTATTCTTCCTCAGAATTCTCACCTCTAACACGGCATTCAATCGTTAAGTAACCCTGATACCCATTCTTTTTCAATTGTTCAAAACATTGACGAAAATCAATGGATCCACTTCCCGGCTGGTGACGGTGATTATCTGCCAGGTGTATATGAGTCATGAGATCCTTATGTGTTTTCAATGACTCTACCAGGCTGTCTTCTTCAATATTCATATGGTAAAAATCACCGATAATTTTTGTGTGACTTAAATTATTTTGTTCGATATACTTTCTCGCCGTTTCTACTTTATTAATCATGTGATCTTGATAGCGGTTTAATGGCTCTAAAAATACGGTTGTTTCTGTAGCTCTGGCGACCTTATCCAATTGAATAAGGGAATCACTCACTACTCGCCAGTCTTCTTCTTGACTTCTTGGAGATTCCATCGGAGGCAGTCGATAGGTGAACATCCCCCAGGCGGCAGGAACGACCATTCCTTCCCCTCCCACATACTGAAGGGATTTTAATATCCCCGTGATTTCACGTAGTCCATTTTGCCTTTTTTCTTCAGAGAAGTCCCCTATCCATCCGTCGTAACCTCCACAAGCAGCATGGACGCCAATGCCCGTCTGCTCAATAGCCTGCTTAATTTCATCTTTTTTCTCGACTAATAACTTCCCATCAATCTCAAAGGCTTCAAAGCCTAAATTCTTGATATAAGTAAACTTCTCCATAATATTCTCGGGGAAAAAATCCTGATTTTGTGTAGCTAGTTTCATGAAACCTCTCCTTTGTTAGACATGTTTAACTCCCATTTTTATACTAAGCTCAGGTGATTGGTCCACATATTTCATGTAGGCTTCTGCACTTGTTTCAAAATCAACGACTGGATCGATTATATTCTCACAGTTTAAATGCCCATTCATCAGTAACTCCCAACAAGTCCTTTCCAACCGCTTCCGATCCCAACGAGGATAATCACGATTGGGTTCGCTTGCCGCTCTTGAGAAAACCAGATTGGCATTATTGAAATGTGCTTCTCTTCCGAAATTTAATCCAGCCGGGAAAGGTTTTGCAAAGGCAATATAAGCAATCGTTCCGGCGTACCCTATCCCTTTCAATGCGTCCTGCAAGGCACTGCCAATTCCACTGGTTTCAATCCAGACGTCCACCCCTTGTTTATCCGTGGCTTTTTTCACCTCATAACCAGCATCCGTAGAAACCGGGTCTAAGCACAAATCAGCACCACCGGATTTAGCTATTTCCCTTCTATGTTCGATTGGATCAACCCCTATGACAAGGCCTGCTCCCATTCTCTCAACTAATTGAATAGCGAGTTGGCCGATGGCTCCCAGACCTGAAATGGCCACCGTATCCCCCGGGCGAACGTGAGCATCCCTCACTGCACCTAAAGCAAATTGGAGAGGGTCATAACAGACAGCATTTTGCCACTTTCCACCCTCAGGCATTTTCAGCAATCTGTGGTTATTGATTCCGTTTACGCCTACATAGTCTGAGATAGGTCCATAAGTACAGACCCGCTCTCCTAAAGAATAGCCTGATACTTGTTCTCCCATTTCTACAATTCTTCCAACGATCATGTTCCCGAGCTGAAATTCTCCAAATACAATCCCTTTCTCCTCCGGATTTTTTCTTGGCACAAAACTTCTCCATTCCTCCGAAAACTCTTCATCCATAAAAGGAGTAATTCCTCTAAAATCAACTACCTCCGTACCATGCTTTGGAGCTGAAAATTCAACTTCTATCTTTACTTCGTCAGCGTTTATTTCGACCGCTTCAAGATTTAAAAGTTCTGCTTTTCTTGGTTCTGTAGCCACAAGCGTTTTTATATATTCACTCATCCTTTAACTCCTCCATCCGTTGTATTTCCTTTAATTAAACTTTCAGATATTGCATACAAAATCACCACTGGTATCGCCGTTACAATGGACGCTGCCATCATTCTCCCCCACACATAGTCCGGTGTACTGAACAAGGAGTATAACCCTACTGGAAGTGTGAAGTTCTCAGAGCTCGAGAAAAATATAGAAGCGAACAGAAAATCATTCCACGCGACCATGAAACAATAGACAAAAACAGAAACTATCCCCGCAAAGGATAGCGGAATGATAATGTAAAAAATAACTTTTACTCGATTTAACCCATCGATCTTCGCGGCTTCTTCTAAATCTTTAGGTATCGTTTCAAAATAACTATTGAGCATTAAGATTGCGGTCGGAAGGGTCTGGACAATCATAATTATTATCAGAGAAGTTCTAGTATCATAAAGTCCAAATCCCGAAATCAGCTTAAACAGAGGAACGATCAGCAATATCCCTGAAAACATATAGACCATGTAAAAACTGGCGTTGATCTGGATTCTCCACCTGAAATTCAACCTTGAAAGCGCGTATGCCCCAAATATGGCAATTCCTACTGATATAAGAGAAGCCGTTAAGGAGACCATAAGGCTATTTTGTAAATAAGTTAAGTAAGGAAAAATATCCGGATTAAAAATATCTACAAAATGTCTCAGAGTCCATTGTTCAGGGAAGAAAGTTGGATTAGTAGCTATCGCTTCCTCCGAACTTTTAAATGCCGTCATTAACATGATGAAGAATGGAAATAAACATATGAACAATAACAACGCCATTCCAACATAGAAAAAAGCACGTTTTAGCATTTTATCTGATTTAGTATTAACTGCTGGCATTTAAATTCACCCGCTTCCTGACTACAATTATTAATGTGCAGATGATACAGAATAAAATTACTGAAATCGCTGAAGCTTTACCTAGATCATTAAAGGCAAAGGCTGTCTCATAGAGATAGATACCCAGAACATTTACTTTGTTTGTAAGCAAGTACACATCTTCAAACATGTAAAACATCCAAATCGTTCTTAACGTAATAACCGTCATCATGACGGGCATAATGGCTGGCAAAGTCACAGCCTTGAATTTCTGCCATATGTTCGCCCCATCCATTTCCGCCGCTTCATACAAAGTAGGTGAAATAGTCTGAAGAATAGCTAAAAAGGCAATAAAGGCATAAGGGAAGTATCTCCATATAGCAAACAGAACGACTAAAATAAAACTACTTGTCGGGTTATCAAACCAAAGGGGAGCTCTGTCAAAAATATGTAGAATGTCTCTCCCAATGTAATTAATAATCCCGTATCCATTATTAAACATATACTTCCAAGCAAAAATCAGTGAAATGGAAGGTGTAACATAGGATAAAATAATTAAAGAACGAGCAAGCTTTCTGAATTTAAAAGGCCTATTAAATAAAATCGCTACGTATAGACCTAGTGCTGTGCTGCCCGCAACGACCAACAAAGTGTAAAGAAGGGTGATCCCGAGAGATTTATAAAACTCTGCATCTCCTAATGTCTCCGAGAAATTTTCAAATCCAATAAACTCAGAAGGCAGATTAGGGTTAATCGACTGTTGGAAAAAACTGATGTAGAAGTTGGATAACATCGGATAGCCTATTAATAATAATATTAAGAGCGCACTAGGGAGCAATAATATTAAGGCCAATTTTCCATCTGATGTTTCTTTTTTTGCTTTAAACATAGCTCATGCCTTCCTTTCTACTCTTTAGAAATAATGAAGCTGCAGAATAAACATCACTACTCTGCAGCTTTTTTAACTTCGTGCTTAATCTACTACTTTATCCAGCTGGTCTTTAGCGGTTTGCATGGCCTCATCTACACTAGCCCCGCCGACCACCGCATCATTAATCATCAATGGAATAGCATTAGAGCTGGTAATGTCCCCCATCTTCACATAGTTTTTATCATCAACCAGACCAAATACTTTGATTTCATTGAACGATTCAGCAATTTCTGTAGGTAAGTCACCGAAAGCTTGAATCACTTCGTTGGATTGGTATGTTTCATTTTCTACTACATTTTTACTTACCGGCTGAGCTCCGCCTGGAGACATTAACACATACTCTGTAGCATTCTCCCCTTCTGAAAGAAATTCAATAAAGGTTTGAGCGGCTTCTTTTTGTTTGTCTTCCAATCCGGCAGGAATCGTCAGTGAGCTTACTGTTCCATATACAGCTTCCTGTTCTTCATTAGGGATAGCGTAACCTAAGTTCTCCGCTTTACCTGCTTCATACACTGCTGGCAAAAGATAAGTGGAATACATCGCCATAGGGGCCGTTCCGTTCATAAAGGCATCTTTCACCTCTGTTACACCATTCGATCCGGGCATCGTGTATTGTGCCAAGTCTTTATAGAATGATAATGCCTCTTGCATTTCAGGGGTATCCAAAGTAATTTCCCCTTCTGAGTTTAAGATGTTCGCATTATTAGATAGAGCGAATTGAGAGAAAGCCTGTTCAGAGAACGTGTTTTCCACAGTTGGCAAAGCGATTCCATATTCCTGATTTCCAACGTCCGTAAATGCTTTCGCCACTTCCTTTACTTCCTCCCAGCTTTGAGGCTCCTCAAACCCTTTAGATGCTAACATTTCTTTATCGTACCAAATGCCTTGTACCCACCCACTGATAGGTACGCCTCTGTAACTTTCCCCATCTTCTGTTCTGACAAGCTTAAGCGCCCCTTCATAGTAGTTATTTCCTCCAATATTCCCAATTACTTCATTAACAGCTTCAGTATCAATTAGAGCATCTTTATCCATTACTTTCGCATAATCCTGTCCTACTTCAATTACTTCTGGAAGTTCCCCAGATTGAGCAAGAGTTACAATTTTTGTGGTAAGGTTACTTTCTTCTACAACAACAGGGTCAATGGTAATGTCCGGATTCTCTTCTTCAAATTTACTAATTAACCCATTGATCACATCCAGACGTTCCTGCTCGACAGATGTATGCATAAATTCAATCGTTACACCCTTATCCTCGCCCCCGCTACCTCCGGATTGGCTAGAACAACCAATAAGTACTACAGATAACATTAACCCTACAATTAGCCAGTGCAGTTTCAAATTCTTCATTTTACCCCTCCTGTTATTTATCCTTCTCCCATGTTCCTCTTTTGTACACAACCGATATTTTTGTAATTTAGGGAGCGCTCCCAAAAAAAGATAAAAGAATTATGATAGCGCTGCCATTTGTTGAAATCATATTACACTCTGAGATATGTGTCAACTTAATTTTCGAAAAATTATTGATTTTAAAGGGTTTATCAGGTGAAATTAAATGATTTAAATCCATAATTTTCTATACGAAGAAATTAAATCGAATAATTAGTAATGACATCTTACTTGGGATTTGGTAAGATTAAATGGAACCGCTACCAAAAGAGGTGAAGATATGAAACCAAACATTTATGATATAGCTAAAGCGGCAAATGTTTCAAAATCTACCGTATCCAGAGTCTTAAATAACAATCCGAATATATCAGCCAAAGCAAAGGATAAAGTTCAAAGAGCGATTAAAGAGCTTAATTATCAACCAAGTAAAGTAGCACGCGGCCTGTCTGCTGGATTTGATGCTATTCTCGTAGTCTCTCGCTCCACCAACACTACAAAAAATAATCCTTTCTTTTCTGAAATACTTCATATTATTTCGCAGTTTTCAGAAGAACAAGATTATGATGTATTGTTGCAAACATCCCAGAATGATGTAGAAGAATTGAAGCGATGTATTGAAAAAACAGCTTCTAAAATAGTGAAGGGAATCATTATGTTGAGTTCCCCATCGGACGAAGAATATTTTAAGGAAATTGATAAATTCAATATACCCACCATAGTCATTGGTAAAGTAATTGGTGAGCATAAAAATATTTATTCAGTAGATACCAATAACTTTCTTGATAGTTATAACCTGGTTCAATACATGGTAGACCTTGGTCATAAGGATATCGCCTGCTTATACTCACCACAGGAATATAACGTTTCCATTGATCGACTGGAGGGATATAAACAATGCTTAGCGGACAACAAGCTTTCCACCAATGAGAACCTCATGGTTAATTGCGGTTTCACCATGAATGAAGCCTATAGCAACTCTCAAGACTTGTTTGCATTGAATAAATTACCATCGGCTATATTTGCAACTGATGATTTGAAGCTCCTTAGCCTATATAAGAACCTGGATGAGCGTAACATCTCTACCCCGTCAGAAATTTTAATCGGCGGTTATAGCAATACAGAAATCACGTCATTTCTATTCCCTTCCATCATTCAAATTGAGAACCCAACGTTTGAACTAGGAAAAACAGCGACTCAGCATCTGTTTAGAGCTATTAATGGCGAGGGTAGCTTAGAACGTAATATCATTATCCCTACCCATCGAACTGTCCAGGGTTCCAAGTATAAAAAACAGCTGTAAGTTTACTAAAAAAGCAAGAAGGAAGATCTAATAGATACACCTGAGTGGAATAAAAAAACCGCCGTAGAAGAATTATCATTCATCTACGGCGGTTTTCCTTTATGTATGAAACATTATAGTTTTCTTTCTATTTTTACCGAGTATCAATTATTCTGCCTTATAAAAAATGCTTGTACTGCTCCATTTATGGGGTCTTATGCCCAACCATATTTGAATACTAATCCCCTTTGAACAGATTAAGTCTTTTTGGGAAAATATATCTGTTTAAATTGAAAAGATGCTGAACACAATTAATATTTCTATCCATAGAAAAGCCTCTCAAAAGTTCTGAAAACTAATGAGAGGCTAATTAAAATATAACATTTTGCCTTTTTGAATGACAAAAAAGTATGTCAATCAGGGTTTAAACCAGGCAACAAAACCCTTCATATCAGGGTTTCGGGCGTTATTACATCATGCCGCCCATACTTGAAAGAGTTTTCCCCCACTTTTCATCTCCGTGATTCACCTTAAATTCGAGTTAACCACACAGGCAAAAACAGAACGAATATTCGTGTAATTTCGGAGAACTTTTCCGATTCGTGAGGTTTTCTGTGAGGTTCTAAAACCTCACAAGTATCCTCCACTTAGAATTTATTAATGAAACAAAACCACAATCACTCCACCATACACATCGAGTGATTATTGTCCCCTGTTACTTTTCTTGTGACTTTTTAGTAGTCACATTCTCCTTGACGAATTGGTTTAGAATGCCGTCAACAAAAAGACCAACAGCTTAGAAGGCTGTTGGAGCGCATATGATTAAACTTTATAAGTAAGGTTGTAATACCAGCAAATTAACCTCTTTGGGGATTAAATCTGATGGATCCAAATAGAAATGGGGCAATAATTATGAAATCCTGCCCCATTTCTGCCCCAAAGGAACATATTCTTAATTACTCGAGTTTCTTCATTGTATTTATTCAAAAGATAATTCTGAGAGCAAAGAGTTCTGAGGGGGCTCGAAAGCTACCTCGCCCCTACAGCATATTATCCTACCTTCACCGTCTATTCGAGTCGCGTGATAACAAGGTGTGCTGAAACAGGCTCTGTTCCTCCAGCGACGGGAGTGATAGTTAGTGCTGTGGTATTGTCAGCAGGATTTCGGACAGTGAGTATTGAATTGATGCTTGTCGTTGTAACAAGAGCTATTCCAACTATCTGAGAAGTACCAGTTGCTCGCCCGACCACCGTATAGGGTTGTTCAATGTCATTGATAGTTAAGACCAGTTGGCCCGGTTCGGTGACACTTACTTGAAACAAAACCTGATATGTGCCAATTTCAGCCAAGTTAAATGTATCAGCACTAGTTCGGGCAATTAATCCATCGGCACTAATAGGTCCATCTTGCGGAAAATCTACATCTTCACCGGGGGCAACCGTTGCAGCATTATCAGGAGGCATCAAAGCATAAAAATCTGCAAAGGCTAATACTCCTCCCGCTGGCCCAGCAGGCCCCTGTGGTCCAGTAGCCCCAGTTTCTCCCTGTGGTCCAGCAGGCCCTTGAGGTCCAGTAGCCCCAGTTTCTCCCTGTGGTCCAGCAGGCCCTTGAGGTCCAGTAGCCCCAGTTTCTCCCTGTGGTCCAGCAGGCCCCTGAGGTCCAATAGCCCCGGTTTCTCCCTGTGGTCCCATAGGACCTCGCGGACCAGGTGGACAGTCGCAGTCAGGCCTTAACCTTTTGGGGAGGGGAGGACAGCAGTTACTGTTTATATTTTTTCTATGAGCCATGTTTTCCATCTCCTTTCCTTATGGTTATAGTATGAAATTAATCAATTTACTGCATGGGCAAGAAAGCAAGAGATAGTAATTAATACATACACCTAGGTCTACAATCTTTAGAAGGGCTGTAGAATATGGAATCTGTTAGACTTAAGAAGATTTAATGAAGGGCGGCTATAGGTTACCCAATTATGCAACCGATGGAGATTTCGGAGATGAAACGTAAGGGCTGTCCCAAAAGTATTCAAGTTCAATTAAACACGGCTTAACTCTAATATCTCAAAATCGAATCTTCTAGAAAACTGCCCTTATCTTGAAGACTCAGTTTCGAGATAATAATCCCTTGGTCACCCAGCATTAACGAGGTTCATTTAATAGTCCCTCGATCCCGATTATGTCCATCAATTAATTATATCTTTCAGTAACTCCCTCTATATCGAACCTCTGTTCTTATATTTATTACAATGTAAACAAACATAATCTTACAACTTTTAAAAAGAACTTTTAGTCTACTTGTCGAATAACTATCAAGGCCTAAACGACCTCCCCCTTGTCAAAATGGATGTCTATTTAGGATACTTACTAAATTCCCGCAAAAACTTGTTTATATCAACTTCTGTAACCTTCCATTAGCACCTAATTGAAGTAATAAAAAACTCTCTCCTTCCCCTACAAAAGTAAAAAAAGCCACAACCCCTGTTTATCAAGGTTTGTGGCTTTACTTTTATTATAAGATCGGAGCTCATCCGACCCCGAAGGCTTCTATATTTTGTTGTCTTACTATTAATATATACGAAATGCGATAAGCTCGCAATCCATTAGGTTTGAGTTTGGACATTTTAGGATTGTTTAGGAAGAAAAATAATCGTTGTTGACGTGTTTGGTCAACAATTCGTCAACAAAAAGACCAACAGCTTAGAAGGCTGTTGGAGTAAGTAGGAATGCATAAGATGGACTATTACAGAACACTATTAAATCAACGTTCTTTATGATTAAAATTGATACCTCAAAATATAAATGGGGCAATAATAATGAAATTCTGCCCCATTTTCTGCCCCAACCACCCCGTTTCCACTTCTATTTTCTCGAGTTTCTTCCATTAAACTGTCCATCTTTAAAAACATATCCAAAGGAAGGACTGCATTGAAACCAATTATTGAGGTTATAGGAGCAGTTATTGAAAGAGACAAACATATTCTATGTGCTTTAAGAAGTCCAACAATGTCACTTGGGCTTAACTGGGAATTTCCAGGTTGGAAACTTAAAGACCACGAGTCTCCAAAAGAAGCTTGGTTAAGGGAAATAAAAGAACTGAAGTGTGATATGAAGGTTAACACGATGGTTGAAAGCACCACTAAGGAAAGTGACTCCAATATAATATGCCTTTCTACATATAGAGCTAAAATTGTTTCTGGGACCCCAAGGCTATGAACATGAAGAGTTACGTTGGGTGAATATTAAAGCTCTTCTTAATCTCAAGTGAGCACCAGCAAACATTCCAATTGTGACTCACCTAAGGACATGTTTTTTGCAGACTTCCACAACAAGAATGTTTCTATGTACCACCTGTGGAATTTTTCACAATAATGATCTTAGATTTAAATAAATACTAAAAAATCCCCGCCTGAGCATCAACTTCAATGGTGAAAGTGAAAATGTACTCGTTCACTTTCCATTTACCGGCATCAAGCCAGCTAGCATTCTATGAAAATAAAAAGTTTGATTACCATTGAAATCAGGGAACATCCAAAAACAGCAAGGCAACATGGATGAAGAGTTAGTGGTGGTGTTTTTAGGTATGTGTGTTTATAAAGGTGTTCTACAAAGCAGAATTTGAACGCTTGGAAGTGTAATTATTCGGGGGAAAGAATATAACTCATCAACTTAAAACTGCTACATATAAAATTGGCCTTGCCACTTTCAACAAGGTCAATTTTGTAGAAAATGACGAAAATACTAGAAGATAGGATTAAAAAATCAATATAATGGATGTTCCAACTTTACGGTATTAATATGTGATGAAAAATATATCAGTATTATTGAAGAATATCCAGTCAGAGGCATCGCCCAAACATGGCATTAAACGAACTTCACAAATAAGACATCCTTGTCATTCAGAATGAAGGATGTGTTGATAATGAAACTGGTATAACGGTCTTAAACATAAGAAAAGGGGCATGAAAGCCCCAGTCCAATCCTGTGTCTCTTTATTTGTACCCTTTGTATAGAAAATTAAACATTTTGGACTAAATTCTCTGAATAATTATAAAAAATTGGATGTTATCTTTAACTATCTCAGTGTCAATAAAATCACCATGCATTCATTCTTTTAAAAATTTTACTTAATAAATTTCAGAAGGATTACCCTAATTAGATTTCCAGTCACTATTCCAATAGGTAAAAATAAAATAGGTAGCCATCACTTACATTATTTAGTGGAATTGATAAAAATAATTCTTAAATAGGAGTACTATTATGCAAAAATCCTTAGATATATGTGAAACCTTACTATTAAAAAGGGAGTTGGATAAAATGATTGAAGATAGATATCATTTTAAAGACATTGACACCCTAAAAATACTTGATTCACAAATTAAATTAATACATTCAGCATTAAAAGAAGAGGGAAAATAAATATTGATTTCACTCTGTTTTGTTACTTCAACACAATGAGCACCATTGTGTTTTTGTTTTGGTTTAATTTTTATACTTTTAGGGTATACAAATATTCGGATTTTTTTGGTATAATGTTTTCACTTCTATAAACCAATTAGGAGCTGATTGATTAACATGTACAGAATTATTCGCCGATTAGATGATGGTGGTATTGAAACATTAAAGAACACCGGTACTACTACTCCTAAGACTCTCACTGATTATAAAGAAGCAAAATTATTAGCGAATAAACTAAATTCAATTGAACATGCTAGTACAGTAGATTGGACAGTAGAAAGAATAAAGCACCCAGTGGAGTGAAATAATCCACTGGGTGCTTTATTTTGCTGCTTCGAATTTTACTGCATTCCCCCCGTTTAGCCGGTACTATTATTCTAATCCTGATACCCCGATGTCCCCGAATCCTTACTTGTAAATGCCGACATATGTTTTGAATCCATCCTACTGATGTTTGAAGAACACGGAGGATCTTCTTCAATTACGTTTCACTAGTTTATATTACATATTTGGATTATTCTTTCTTGCTAACTCATCCCTATCTGAAGCCATGGGTGGCTGTTCTAACCATTTATTTTGAATCATAATATTAGCTCCATCCTCAGAATATAATTGAATTTCCACTGAAAGTTTGTTATACAAGATACCCAAATCTACTCTTGGACTTTGCGCTAGAGCAGTACCATAATAACCAATACTTAATCCTGTTAGACCGGATGTATAAAACATCATGATTTTATCTGAAAAAGTTTTAGTTGTACTACTTGTTATCTCTGTTGCCCAAGTCATAGGTACAGTGAGATAACTTTCCTCTAATTTACTTCCAAATGACTTAATATGCTTTCTAGCAATTTTTATCCCTCTTAAAAAGAATTGTTTAACATCTTTGTCCTGAGCTACCTGACTAAATCCAATTAAGGTAGCTGCACCTAAAGCATTTCTTTGCAGATTGGAGTACAGATTGGATACTTCTAATGCAACTAGAGGTCTTTTTTCTCCTAATATATCCCAAAGAAACCTTTGTTTTTTTACAAATTCATTATGTTCTAAATTTGGGAAATAGGGAGACCTTATATATAGACCTTTTGACAATAACAAGTCCTTAGTCATTTTGTATAATTGCTTCGTTTCCCTAAGACATTCCATATAGAACTCAGTAATGTCTTCTCTTACAGCTACAGATAAACTACCTGAATAAGTAGTTAACCCAACTTTAGCCATGTTTTGGACAAAATTTAATACATAACTATCCGAATACAATCGTGGTGCAGTTAAGTCAACATCTTCTTCAATCTTGAAACCATGTGGAATTGCATGATTTTCCTCATTAAATATAGATATTATTTTTTTTATATGTACTTCAGATAATTTTAAAGCATGTTCAACAATCGGTTTGATCTCACTATCCTCAGCTTTTTCTGCAAAGTAAGTTAGCAAACATATACTCGCACTATCGTTTACATATTGCGTCCAAAGCTGTCCCAACTCAGCAGAAGTCAGTCTTATCTGATTTCCTTTTTCCTCCATTTATTTACCTCCAAATAAAATTACTTACTGTTATGTTTTCCATTATTATTATATACATGCAATAAGTTTGTTAATTTTAAAATTCGACCCCTTGCCATTTCATTTACAGCTTATCAAAAAGGCCTCCAAGCGATTACAACACTGGTGGACTAAATATGTCTCCACTATATTGAACAAGTATTTGAGTACTTATAGCTATATGCTGTAATCGTTCCTATACCTAATAACAAGAACTTTTCCTATCTAGTTTTATTTAGGAAAGCTCTGAGAAATAATCCTATGCCAATACCCGGGACCAAAGATAGAATAGGTAACCACACAGGACCAAGCAATATATCTGACACTTGGAAAATTGGAGACATTATTAGTCCAATTTTAACGAAATAAGCTGCCCTTATGAATGTTGAGAGAATTTTTATTTGAAAAAATTAGGCGCAAGATCCACGTAGTATTGATTTCGATTTTGTCCAACTTCTGCTCAACGTGCCGGGATCGTTGCTTGGTTTGAGTTTGCTCATCCTGTAATTCATCCATTTTGCCATCTAATTTACTAAACTCTTCTCGCGTAACATATTGTCCATCCATGCTTGACCCCCTAATATAGATGTGAAATACCGAAGAATATAATCTCCCCTAAAAATAGATATGAGGCTCACTCAAGAAAGTGGGCCTCTGAAATTGATAAAAAAAGCCACAAAAGAGTTACCTAACCCTCTATCATTCTCTATTCAACCCCAATCCTATATTTTCCCAAAAGAATAATGAATATTTTCCCCTTATTTGAGAAAGTATAATCCTGAACTAAAACTAAAATTCAGGAGGTATAATCCATGATTAAAAAAGTGATTTATTTACTTTGTTCTTTTTCCTTGACCGCAATGATTTTCGGTGGTTCTGTTTTAGCAAATACAGGTGAACACAATAACTCGAACAATGATGTTCATAATATTGGAAACGACGTCAATGAGGACGTCACAAACCTTGCTACGGGCAATAACGACGATGATGATACAGATTGGGGCTGGATTGGCCTAATCGGTTTAGCTGGTTTACTTGGAATGCGCCGTCGGGATAATAGGGACTAATATTATGAGGTGGCCTCTAGGGCCACTTTTTGACAAAAAAATATACTTCTATGGGTGTTATGAGGTTGCGTATTCTTCTCCAGTAATTTCTTGATATAGCTCCTTTGTACCAGTCATATTTAACAAAATCTCCTACATCCGAATTGTCGTACAACCCCATCTGGTAGTAATTCTTAATTACGTTGAAAGACATCTCCCCCCCTCCTTAATTAATTCCGTTGCGCGCCAACTTTAGTAGCAAATCTGAGTTCAGTGCCTTAGAGTCTCTCAATTCCCGGCTTTGTTCCGCCATTGTCTTCCCCCTTGATTAGGCGGATTCTTGATGAAGAGTGTCAGTTTGTACTTGGTTTAATCGCATAGAGCTGACCCCCGTGTTATAATTGAATTGTCAGATTCAAGCTAGGGCTTATGCTCTGGCTTTTTTACTTGCTCTATTCTTCTTCATCTTCCTCAAGTGGCTTCTTTTACCATTGCATTCCGGTAAAAAAATAGTAATATTATTATGAAAAACATTACTTACTATTTAGACCAAGGAGGTTTCCTCATGAGCAACTACCAAGCAGGTCAACTCATCAAAAAGAGGTGCATGGAATGTTTTCATGACGAAATGAAGATTCTTAAAGTTACTGAGAAGGACCTCAATGAAAAAAATGCATACATTGTTTGGATACAGTGCCCCGAATGTGGGACGAACGATAATGAACTTAAACCTGAAGGTCTATAAATCCCTAGTAGGGTAAACGCCAGGACATACCTTAATGTTCTGGGCTTTTTGTGTATAAGTTTTCCTCTAATGCACATAATCTTTAAAGTGACTCATCCACTACAACTCCTTCAGATAAACACTCAAAATGGATGAGTCCCCCTCTGACAACAGCCGGAGCTTTGCTCTGGCTTTGTTGTGTAGATTATTTCTTCATCTGTCCGTTCGGACACTTTCCATTTTCCCTATTTTTGGGATTTATGAATATTAAAGGTACGTCTGACTAATAATACCTTTGTTTAACTAAAACAAAGGAGAGTGATCCCATAATGGGTATTTTATCTGGAAATCAGCAAAAAGAACCTTTGCACTATGGTGAAGTATTTAGCCTATGGAGCTACTTATCCGTGGCAAAAGGTAACTTAGCTAATTACCAAACAATGTATAACCATGCTGGAGACCAGGATTTAAAGCGATTCCTGGAGGAATTAGCTCAAGGTATAAAACAAGAGACTCAGGAAATTGAAGAAATTCTGAAAGTTAACGGTGTTGTATTACCACCATCCCCACCTGAACGCGCAGTAGCAAACCTTGAGGACATCCCAGTTGGTGCAAGAGTAAACGATCCAGAGATCAGCGCCGGAATTTCCATGAATATCTCTCAAGGATTAGTAACTTGTAGTCAAATCATAGGCCAATCCACAAGAGAAGACATCGCTATGTTGTTCGGCAATTTCCATATGAATAAAGCACAAGCAGGTGCAAAAGCGCTAAGGCTGAACAAAGAAAAAGGTTGGTTAGTTTTACCACCTATGCATAAAAAACATTAAGGAATGTAGGAGCTGGGGCTTATGCTCTGGCTTTTTCATTTGCCCTATGCTCATACCAAATGAATTAATTTTGTGACAGTTATTCGAACTTTCATATTTAAATGCTCACTCTCTAGTCCACATTTGTTATAATCGTTTAAAATCTGTTTAGGAGGATAGTTATGAGTAACCCTGATGTCTTAAAGAAACAAATAGAAGATAAAAGACAAAAGATGTATGACGCATATCTAAACGGATCTAATTACAATTACGTTGTTAAACTATCTCAAGAACTTGATGACTTGCTAAATAGACTGAACAGTGATTGGGTGGCATAGCCTCCTAATCTCAGCCGGGGCTTATGCTCTGGCTTTTTTGCTGTACAGAATTATTTAAGTTATGTTACATTTCACCCACCACTTTATAGGGAGGATCTTGATTGGAATTACATCAATTTTTGAAAGATGAAAAATATATTTCCGCCAAATTCTCCTTTAGTAATGGGAAAAGGGTCCGTCTACTACTGAATGAAGTTTCCTCAGATAATGAATTATTTGAGTACTTAGATATTCCCCCTATACTTGTCAAATATTTCCCTTATGAAAGGATTATTTTACTTGGATGTGAAGAACTTAATTCCCCGATAAGAGTCAAACTTTACTAGAGACTTGGCTTTTTTATTTGTCTCTAAACTCAAAGAACACCTTCCTTGCTTCGAACCAAGAACAGCCAAGGATAGAAGTCGAAATAAGCGAGGTGGAGGGATGACTGAAGTCCTCCAGTTTATATTTCGTTGTTAGTGCATGGGTGCTTCTAGACTTCTTTGAAGGAGAGTGAGGGTATGAAAGGGCACTACATTACTTAGAAGAAAGCTTGGGAAAACCGCTGTTTGAACGGCTTGGAAAGCGATAATGAAAGGGATAGTTGATGTAGCCTTTATTATGATGTTCCAAGACCAGGAGAGGCGTTAACCATTGAGGAGTTACTGAAAGAGGAAATCAAGCTAGTAACAAGTCCTAACCATCCATTAGCGAATAAAACAGAGGTGTTTTTAAAAGATGAGTTGAAAACACAGAAGCTATTTCCTTCATTCCTTTCCACTCTGACCCTTTTGCTTTGCAATTTCTTTTTGAATGACTGGCCACACATGCTTCTTAGCTTCGCGCAAATCTTTCTTCACAGACTTGTTCTTTAATAGTTTTGATATGAGTACACTCCCTTGTTTTCCAAAAGAAAAGAGACTTCAACCAGCCAGCATGCTCCGATAAAGAAATAAAAAAGACCTTCGCCCGCATAATGCATGGCAAGGTCTCGCTAACAAAAGTTATGGTGTCAACAATGTCGAGGATATTTGCCCTGTAATGACAACAGTTGCTGGACAGCTACTCCCCTTTGGTATGAAATTATAGGTTCTTACGCTTACTATAAGAAATTAAACTTGTAGCCGTCAACAGTTTTTATTGGAAGAAGATGAGCTAATGTAAGCTTGATTTGAGGTCTCGCCAACATTATGCGGTTATCTATACAAAAGAGTAAAAATCCAAATTTAGTAAGAGGTAATAAATTGAAGACATGTAAACAACGTAAATCGTCTTAAAGACAACAAAAAGGCATTAAAGCGTTCTTAAAAAGTTATTTTCCTCGTAACAATGCATATATGTAACCGGTCAGATAACGTTGAACACTTCACTGGAAATTAGAACTTATATAAGGCCCTTTACATAGAGCCTCTCCGGACAAGATTACGACCCATGAAGTCAATTCCTTGGAGCATCGATTGACCTTCTTTGGATGGTTCCAAGAAGGGAGGGACACCTATGGATATAAAAATTCTTCATAATCGTACGAATTAAAAATAGCTAAGAGCTACTCTCTCAGCTATCCTTATTCTCGTTACATGCGATTTTGGAAGAGCTGGGACGGATCGTCTGCTCCCTTGCTTCCCTCTTAGTAACTTATATAACGAAATTATAGGCTACAGTGCTGATCCTCACATTGAAGCAACACTAGTTCAGCGCGCTTTCTCTATCCATATAACCTTCATCCTCTGAAGTTATTTCACACTGATCAGGAAAGGAAATTTAATTTTAATAATAATCATATCCCCAATAAATCCAAGAATATTTCCGGTAGGTGTAATACAATACCTTAACAGAAAATTTTTATTTGATTTTCAGTGATCCCTTTAATTAATCTCAGTTCACTAATCAAAAATTCATGTGCGTTATCAAACATTTTTTTTCGCTTGTATTAAGCTCTTTCTCTTTCTTGATACGCATTAAATCACGTACAACTTCCGCACCTTCTTGTATTTTACCTGTTTTTATTTTGTCAGTGTTTACTTTATACCTTTGTTTCCACGGAAGTAATTTATCTGATCCTCCATGCTGAAAAATGTGTATGATGTGTTTTAATGCAATTATGTCAGTAACTGGGCGTATACTTGAACTCAATATTTTACCCGTTGGAATCATGACTTGCATATTACTGATTAACATTTTTATGACATAATACTGTTGTTTTTTTCCTGAGATTTCCTTTTCTTCTATGGCTTTAATTATACCTACTCCGTGCATTGGATACACAATGTTATCGCCAATTTGATACAAAAAATCCACCTCCATATATGTTAACCTTATTAAGCTTAACATATATAATGTTTTTTATCAAATTTTCAATGATATCATATTTTAAACTACACCGTCAACTAATTTTTCTTTGAAATTAGAAAAAGCAAAACAATTGGATCGTGTCCGATCATCAATAAAAGGAAGGATGGTTTCTCCGCATATCCACTACTAGTTTTCTTAGATCAGCTTTCCCTTCAAAATGACATCCCTGTCCTGTCACTTTTTCACAAATTCACTTGAAATCAAAAACGTTTATTGCACAGGATCAGTCAATCTACTACGCATTAAGCAAATGTCGTTCTTATTTCAAATTACTGCTTCGATAGTTCAATATTTTCATCCACATGGGTTAAAAGCACAAACCATATTTGGTGATCACTATGGTCCACCAAAGAGTATAGTGGTTTATTGGTTGCAAAGACTAACCAATAAAAAAGAATAATCGAATCAGTAAGCCTATCATTGTAAACGGCACCTTTTTTACTCTTAGCTTCTTCATCCCCGTTTACAGATATTCAGTAGGCTATTTTTGTTTTTGCTTATCCCGTTGACGAGATTAACATATATTGGTATAATTAAAATTAATTATTCTTGTTCGTTTACGATTGAAAGCAAAAGTAACTAGTAAGTCACTTTCGTCTGGAATGAATATGCAGAGCAATAATAGTAATACATTGTGGATCAGTTCCACGCAGGAGGTAACAATTTATGTTACAAGGTAATGTTAAATGGTTTAACGAAAGTAAAGGTTTTGGTTTTATTGAAGTAGAAGAGCAAGACGATGTATTCGTTCATTTCTCTGCTATTCAAGGCGAAGGTTTCAAAACATTAGAAGAAAACGAGGCAGTTTCCTTTGAAATTGTTGAAGGTAACCGTGGACCGCAAGCTGCTAACGTTCAAAAATAATCGTTACTAGTTAAAAAAGAGACTTCCGAATTCGGAAGTCTCTTTTTGTATAGATGGGCTTTGGTTATGTAAGATTTAAGGTTCAAAATCTGAAAAAAACGTATGATCATGTGTTAAAAATAACAAAGCTTAATCTTTGTGAGGTTGCTTAAGAAAAGGGGGATAGTAAGTATGTCTAATGAAACTCAATATGTTGATGCCAGGCATCGTTATCATCGTGAAAATACAGCTGGTTCATTGATGTTTTTTGAATCGCTGTTTGTCGCTTTGATGATTGGCTTTCGTTTTCATTCTTGGAAGGTAGGTTTATTGGTCTATTTATCTTTTGTTGGATCCCCCCGATTGCTATTGTCTTAAGTATTCTTTTTAGTTTATTTTGGGAATGATCGGTGTTGTGATCGGTATGGGATTTTTGCAATCCGTTTTATTTGCGGTGATCTTTGCTATTATGGCTTTCCTTATTTCTATAGTCCTTCATTTGAAGTATTTTCGCCTTATTTGAGCGAATAAAAGACGTTACTTTTCTCTGATTTAATAGCTGTTTTTTCAGGTAGCATAATGCGTATTTACACAATCAATTGATTAAAGACAAAGCAATTTCTTAAGCTCAGTTTGGGGGATGTCCTTAAAGTTTTTTCAATTCAACACTGGGCTTCAAGCTTCAGAGAAACACGTCAAATTTATCAAATAACTTTTTTATAGGGAGAGTGACTGGATTGGCGAAGTATTTTAATGAAGATTGGGAAAAGGTACGTGATGAATTTTATTCCGTTAAGGAAGTATTCGCTTGTTTTGATCGTAGAGATGCTATGCTAAAAGGGTATTATGAAACAGAAGATGTTCCTAATAATCATACGCTTGAAAAGATTACTATCGTACCAAGACTAGTAGTAAAGAATGAAGATGGTAATGAGTTTTGGAGTGATCACCATAATTCTGGGTATGGAGGACATGGTGCAAGTGCTACGGTAAGACTGTTGAAGTCTGTGGGGGTTTATTTAGAAGGAACTATAAAGCAGAATAGCCAAATTTATTACAATGTGGCCAATGATGAACTAAAGGTAAGTGGTACGAAATTTGAAGTTATTGAGCAGAACAAATATAATGACTTGCCTGCTGTTGACTATTATTGTAATCCGAACAAAAACATTGTGGCTATTCCTAAAATAATGGATAGTTCTGATAGTACACTTGAACAGCTTGAAGATTTCACTGCTTTTTATTCCCGTAGCATGTTAGAAGAAATTGACGCTGTTTACTTATATTTAAAAGATAATCAAGCTATTAGAAAAGGAAATTATTTAGTAGCAGAAAGTGAGTCCTCTCAATATAAAAAAATATATCCAATCTGTATCCTAGGAAAGAATGGTCATGAATTATGGCCAGAGGTGGAGGAAGGAATCGATAAGCACAACCCGTTTGCAAGCTATGAAGTTGAATCTATTTTATCGGCTATTAATTTCACGTATTTTGAGGAACAGAAGAAAAATTTTCTGGAGAGATTAAAAGAAGCTTTCACCTCTCATAATCCTCTTACATTAAAACTTACCAAGGTTAACGGAAGAGTGCACATTGAGAAAATAGATATAACAAAAACTTATATCTAAAGAAAGGGATCTTTGTGCCGGCTACTGCCCCCCCCCATCCTAATTGATTTTTTTCACTTCTAGCTTAGCTTAATTATCTTCCAAAGGAGATGACCGGTCACCTATTAAAAGAAAGGCCTCTTAAGAGTTTATAAACTCTTAAGAGACCTAGTAGATTTAGTATACAATCTAAAAACTAGTCAATATCCAGTCAAATTATTCTTTAACCCTATGTTGAAAGAGTTTTGGGCGCTATCACATCATGCCGCCCATGGATTCACCTATGTTAATAGAAGAATATAAGGTCTAAGTTAGTCGCCAATGACAACTTTGCTTAGGCTCAATGTAAATTCAATAACTATTAGGTAATGAATCTAAATGAGTAATAGTATGCCAAAAAGTATGTCATTAAAAAATTTATAACGATCCATAATATAGTATACCTTTTACGACCGGTTGAATAATCTGATGGATTTGTATTTTATAGCTTCAATAGGTCAAAGATTTACTCTGTATTCTATACAGTTGCAACACATCGCTACATCCTCATATGGACTGGTTTCATAAATTATGATCACAGGTTTCGCAAAAATCCATTTGACCCTCCTCCCATATTCCACCACAAGAGAAACATAACCTACTATAACCTTCATCTTCCAAAAACAACCTTACTTGACACATATCCGAACAATTTGAGCAATGAAAAAAGAGGATATTCTTCTCTATCATTAGTGTCAACAAAATGAGCATGTAACCTTTGTAATAATTTGGTGAGGATCTCCAACTTTCTGAAACTTCGTTTGCGGTATAACACCCTATAAAAGTTAAATAAATGAGCGAACTACATCCAACCTTGTTTCTTAAAATACTCGATTTGATTTGCTTCTTCTTCAGTGGGGCTATTATTCTTTCCTTCCTTTGAAAATACATTGTTTAGACCCCACTCCTTAAAGAGTTCTAATAACCTGTCTGAAATGCGGATATCTTTCTCACGAATATTTTCTAGTCCCCAATTATCAGTAGGAACATCATTAAGATCTCTCGTGATAACGATATTAGACTTAGAATATTGTTGTTTTTTCTTTGCAAAATAGCCATTGCCCGCAACTATATTCAATTTTCTTTCAAACGGTACTTTATTGCCTATATGCTCGATCGTTTCTTTTACTTCCTCTTCACTTGTTTTGGGAAAATAACTAGGTTGCCATCTTTTAGGTAATATATGCTCGATTTCCCATTTGGTTGGCAATAATTCTTCTTGTTCTTGATAAGCAAGGATTTTCAATAACATTCTTACAGTATTCCTATGTGGGTTTTTAAGTTTTTCTTTCAAAACTCCTTCATCAATTTGATGTAATTCAAACTGTGGTTCCATAGATTTTATAATTTCTACATTTAAATTCATAATATCGGTTTTGACAGCATTGATTGTCGGCGTTAATACATATTTAGATGCCAATGTAACAAATAATCTACGTAAAAACTTTAGGAAACTTTCTTCAAATTCTTCATTATCGCTGTGTGATAAATAGTATATGGAGACCGGATATTTCCAGAATTCATTGGGGTAAGAAGAAAGTGAATCCAAAATAGCTTTAATTTTTAAATTGTCACTCCATTTTTCCCCTTCAATTCCTTCCCGATTATTAATGACAGCCCATAGATTTAAAAGCTTACTTAATTCACTCAGGATGTCTTTATCATATAGCCGATCAAAATTGTTTTTAGAATAATACTTTCTCAGACCAGGAGTAGTCGATTTACGGTCTTCATCTAAGGCTCTTAAATAAAACATATAATAATAAAATAACCGTTGAATACTCTCATCAGCATCTTTTGCACGCTCATGTAATTCTTGCCAGTTTTTTATAAACACTTTTTTCTCTTCATCATCTAAATAATTGTATATTTTTGCCTTGAAAATATCTGCATCAGATAGGGGGAGTCCACGATCATTAAGCGTTGAAAAAATGGTTAAAGCTGTATCCTGTGAGTCTGCTTTTATGGGTAATAAGATAACTTGATTCAATAGATTATAAATAAAATTGTAAAATGATAAAGGATCATTTTGGGCGTAATCATCAATCAAGTTCTGTAATTGAAAATAGTTTTTCGAATAATTATCCTGTGCTTGATCATCAGCAACACCTGTTTCTAATATCTTTGCAAATACTAGGTTTCCTTCATGATTAATAACACGTGATACGATTAAAATTTCTGAGTAATTGACGTCTCCGGTTAATTTGTCCTCCTTCCAAATGGCAGGTTCGATTTTGTCTTTAAAATTCTCTACTTCTTTTTTTGATTGACTCTGTTGTAATTTTGTGTAAATGGCTCTCAACAGTAAAAATAATGTTGTAATACGTTGTTGGCCATCAATGATTTCTTGCTCCCCATCTTTGTTTTCATAAGAAACAATACTCCCAAGGAAATAAGACGACTCATTCTCATTGGCAGTATATTCCGCTAAATCATCAAACAGCGTTTGAATTTGTTCATCGTTCCATGCATAGGATCTTTGATATTCTGGAATGACAAACCTATGTATTTTTCCAGTTTCTAATAATTGTTTAACACTTTGTTTATTAACTTCAATTGTCGTAGCCAATTTCTTTACCTCCCCAAAACAGTAAACTATAATATTGTTTAATTTCTATTACTTATATTTAGATTATAAATTATTCTAAATCCTAATAAACTCACCATCTGCTAAAATATGTCCATGAAACTATACTTCATCCATGCTATGGTTACTTCTAGTTTTCTTAATTACCACCATATTTTAACATAAGATTAAAGGTTACTAACTAAGAGTTATTCAATTATATGGACTGTTTGCGGAAGATCCCTTTTAAACCAGGTTCATATCAATAACGTTCGTTTTTGATAACAATACATCCTAAAAAAAAGAAATTATCTGTGAATTTCAGTAGTAAATGTCGCATTAATTTGAGAGCTATTTGTCGTAAGAAGCTGATCCCTTGACGAATTTGGTTGCTATATAAAAAACCATACGAATTTTTCGTATGGTTTTAAAAGGTTTTTTTATGAATTGGAGTTCAACATATGGTATCTCGAGAAAAAGAGTAAGCAATCTTCTTCTGCAATCGCGTCCTATAACGGAAGATTGACTTGCTTATATTAGCTGATATTCTTAAATTTATAATTTCACCATCTTGACTATAATTGAATTCCAATCTCTTACCTTGTCATAAGATGATACTTTTTTAAAATGTCTATTGTAATATTTTTAGCTTCCGTACTGGTCCCAGCAATGTTTGTTACAAAAACATAATTGCGATCCTTTGTTTCGATAAAACCAGCATACCAGCCTATGCCAGTCCCTTGCCCCGTTTTTCCGTAAAGGGTATAGTTATCCCCTTCCGTCTGGATCATCATCCGTTTTACGGTATTCATTACGTCCTTATCAAAGGGAAGGTTTTCTTTATATAATGTTCCCATAAAATCTGCTTGTTCTATTGGAGAAATTTTGAGTGAACTACTTAACCAAAACTGATCAATTCCTCCACTAATATCTTGATTACCATAAGAAATCTTTTGGACCCATTCCTCCATTCGCTTCTCTCCAATATCACGAGCCATAGCTTGATAATACCAAACTACAGAATACCTCATACCAGACCCAAGCGTATGATCCTGGTTCCAGATCTCTATTTCCCGTTCAACACCATCCCAATATTTAATATCATATTCATCTTCTACAGCCCCTACCTGTAATCCAATGAGAGCATTAGGAACTTTAAATGTCGATTGCGGCGCAAATCTTTGATTAGCGCGTTCGCTGTTATAGACAAATGCTCGTTCTTTTTTCATATCGCGCAATACGAACGTTCCATCATGGTCCGCAAAAAACTCATCGACGTCAACCTTCTTCATATTCAGGTTACCTTTGGCAGCGTTAGCTTCACTTGGTGTTTGCACACTATTAATTAATAGAGCAACTGCACCAATAAATACTAAAAAAATTGTCAGGTTCCTTAATTTTCCCATATTCGATTCACCTCAATAAATTTTAATTAGCTATATCAACTTAATAATCCAATAATATAGAATTTTGATCCAAAAATTTCCTTTAAAATTAGTATAGCTCATGAAACGAATTTCTGAAACAAATTAATTGTAAAGACTTAAAACTTGTTATTGATATTTTATATAAAAAATAGAGACTCCATAAATTTGGAAGTCCCTTCTCTTATTACATTAAAGCGCCCTATAACGGAAGATGGTCATTTAGCTAACCTATTTAGCATCTGTTTTTATATCTCAAATATATCAGACGCCATTACTACTGTCATAAGTGTTCGTTTTTGATAATGACCACTCGACGACATATTTTTTACTCACTGCTACCATAGTGCCAGTTTCAAAAGACGTATCAAAAACAAAGTATCTTTTATATTCATCGATAACCATTTTGATAACAGGAAAGGTTCGGGTGTCCTAGATGCTGAAAAGTTAGACGGATTGGAGTGCAAAAGGAAAAATAACCATATAAAAACAGGATTGTAAGCTTAACTTTTCTATGCACCTCCTTAAGGTACTAAAAAATGACTTTAAACAAGAATCTATAGCAGTCAAAGAAATACAGGAAGATGGGTACGCGGATGCAGAGGTTGAACATTAGATGCTCTAGAGGAGTACTTAAAACAATAATTTTAAACACCCCACTTTTTTTACATTAGAAAAAAGTGGGGTGATTTTTTAATCACAGATACAACGCTTCGGCATCTGTTACTATTTTATAGGAAACGTCACTCAAAGTTTCAAAATGAGCTTTACCACACTCAATTTTTTGTATCTCTTTACCTCTTAAATCTTCTTCATCTGTTGAACCTTTCGTTTCTGCAACGAAATAAAGTTTAGATTGACCCTGCTCTTCTTTAACAATAGCCCAATCAGGGTTATATTTGCCTAAAGGTGTTTTAATAGTAAACCAGGACGGAAGCTTCAAATAAAAGTTTATATCATCCATTCGTTCTAATTGTTCTGCAAATGAACGTTCCACCGTTGAATCCACTTCGGTTGCTGTATAAATGGACTTAGATGAACTGACCATTCGTGAAACATAGCTGTTAAGTTCGTCCATTTCAAATCGATGCATTTCATAATAGCCATCTGCTATTTTTTCATACTTGATCCCATCCACCATCATTTGAGTCATTTCTGATTGAATATGGTTACTAGCTTCTTCTATATACCTTTGTGGATTTAAAAGAAGTTGATCATAATTATCAGCTTGCTGCAAAATATCTATAACAGTACTCCTTTTTAGTTGTGTAGTACGCTGAATGGCTTCAACTATGTTTGGAATTGAAAGTGATAATGGTTTTGATGATCGAGTAGATTCAAGCAAAGCTTCCCCACTTATACCTTCCTTAGATACATTTATATCTACATTTCTCACCTTAATTTTTGGGGGCTGTAAGCGAATTTGTTGTAGCCGTTGAACAGATTGTCTAATAAGTTTGTTCGTATCGAATGAAACTGAGTATTTGGTTTGATGTTTGATCCGATCCCAAAGTTCAATGAAATCAGTATTCTCCCTCCACTTAGATAGAAGTTTGATAGGTTTTCGTTCCCTATTATTATCAATCTGTGATTTTGAGAACTCATACCCATCTTCTGTCATTTCAGTTTGTAAGGCTTCAGCAAAGTCATCATAATGTTCATTGGCTACAACCGTTAAACGATTTACCTTCATATCTGTGCAACGCTCTCCTGATTCATCTACAGGTAATCGTAAGCCACGGCCAATCTCCTGACGTTTTTTTACTTCAGAGAATGTTTCGTTTAGCGTACAAATTTGAAATACATTGGGATTATCCCATCCTTCACGTAATGCTGAGTGGCTGAATATAAAACGTATTGGTTCCTCTAAAGAAAGTAATTGCTCTTTATCACGCATAATTTTGTTATAAGATTCATCATCTTGTTTCGTCTTCCCAGAAGTATCCTTTGGTTTATTCTTATTATCCTGAGAAAAATAACTTCCTTGAACTCCCTCTACAGAAGGTAATGATAGAGATTGATACCGTTCCTCTTTCCTTATTGATTCGTACAGTTCATTAAACCACAAATGAATCTTTCCATCTTCGTCAGCATAGTTTGCGACTTTATCAATAAATATAAGGGATAATACTTTCAATCGCTTCCCTATAGGCATCCGTTTTACTTCTAATTCCTTTTCAAAATGCGCTCGAATCATTTCCTCTAACTGTACACGCATCATAAGATCACGATCCACACCATGACTGAATCCTTTTTCTAAGTTAACATTATTTGAAAACCGTATCCACTTCTCGCCATGATGGATTTGATCAATAATGTATCCTTGATAAAGGTGACGACCGTTACTCTTATCATAAAGATCATCACCGGAACGCAACCATTTTTTCTTACGCTTAACAGATCCATCAGATTGTAATTCATCAATCGTCAGTTGTGCGGATACCGTTCTTTTTGTTGCTTTTGTATCATGAAATTCAATATAGGGCTGGTTAAAATCATCTTCCGTTACGATGGAAGTAACCCCAATACGCTTAACTAGCTTTAGCTGATATGCCTTCGCTGGATTAAGATTATAAAGTAAATGATATGGATTACGATGGGTAGCAGAGTAACGAAGCTTTAATAATGGATTTAAATTGGCTAAAGCTACTTTACTCTTCTCGTTCTCCATATTCTGTGGTTCATCTAAAATTAAAATTGGATGGGTTTTCCTAATGAAAGTAATGGGCTCTTCTCCCCCCATATCTTCATTTGGGCGATTGATAACGTTCGATGTTTTATTAAAAGCATCTATGTTCATCACCATGATTTGAAGCTCATTGGACCGAGCAAATTGACGTAAGCGAGTTAGTTTCTTTGAATCATAAATATAAGATTCAAAAGGTAAATTGTCATATAGCGTTTTAAAGTGTTCCCTCATAAGATCAATAGACTTTAATACACCTTCACGAATCGCAACCGATGGCACTACAATTATAAACTTGCTAAAGCCATAGTTTAGATATAGTTCAAGGATTGTACGTAGGTACACATAGGTTTTACCTGTCCCAGTTTCCATCTCAATGGAGAAATCGAAACCAGTTAACTCGGATATTTCTTCCGCCGTGGTAGATAATTTATTTTTCTTTTGAATATAATGTAGATTCTCTAAGATCGCTTCATCACTTAATAGTAGTTGGTTAGCTGTACCTGTCGATCCCTCAAGAGATTGTTGTCCTTTAGTTGATATATCAATCATCTCTTGTGAATGGGGTTGCCCCTTAAATAATTCAATGACAGCATCAATCGCATCTCGTTGGTATTGTTGACTTGGATCAAATTGTATTTTCAACACAGTCACCCCCCTAAATAGAACGGAAGGCCACGCCTTCTTCCTCCCATTGAAGTTGTATGTTCTTTTTTTGATCATCCGAATCAAAGGCTTCATCGAGGAAGAACACCTGATTCGCATAAATTTCTCTCATAACATTAATTAGACTCTCCGACAGTTCTTCACCTAAATAAATGAGAATATGCTGATCATTCTCTATAACCTCATAAAAAAAGCTTTTTCTTACCTCATGTTTCTTTATATCAGCTGTTAACGTAAACCCGGCTTTCAATAACACTTCATAAAGCAAATCTTCCTCAGTTCGCCCTTCTTTAAAAGGATCTTTCCATAGCTCCATTTGTCGCCTCACATCTTCTTCTGATTGCAGATCATAGTTCCAATCTCTGAAGTTGCTACTGTCTAAATTAAAATATTTAAAATTAGGGTTAACGTCAATCTGTTTAGCAGCTTGTATAATACGTTCTCTTGTGAGCTCGGCAATGTTTTGAAATTTATCATGTGCAATAGGTTCAGGGAGCTGAACTAAAATAAACTTACGTTTTCCATTATCCTTTTTATTTAAATCTAATACAGAATGGGCCGTAGTTCCAGATCCAGCAAAAAAGTCTAAAATCAAATCGTTTTCTTTAGTAGCAATTTCACATAAATGCTTAATTAAAGTTGTTGGTTTGGGATGGTCAAATACTTTCGTACCAATTAATTCACTTAACTCAGCTGTTCCATCTTCATTCATTCCATGTTTATCCCACCAAGATTCTGCTTTTTTCCTTAAACTCTTTCGGTCCTTAAGATAAACTTTTTGTACCGGACTTGCTTTTCCTGATTTTCCAAATATAATTCTTCCGTCTTTAATCCTTTTTTTAACTTCTTCTTCGTTAAATACCCAGTATCTTCCCCTAGGAGGATAATGAACCTCTCCATTATTAGGATTAGTTATGGGGAAGTACGGACCTTCATGATTTGCTGACAAATCAGATGTTTTCCACTCTCCCTGCGGATCATTATCAGGATTAGCGTAATTTTTATTTACATACTCTTTAGACAAGGGAAACCCTAGCAAACAGTCCTCTGATGCATTTTTTGCATAACATAATATGTAATCATGTACAGGTGGTATATATCCCATGTTGTTTCCATTTGTTTTTTTCTTCCATACTATAACTCCTAATTTATTTTCCTCTCCAAATATTTCGTCCATTATGAATTCAAGGTTTTTCCTTTCTTTATCATCAATTGATATAAAAATTACTCCGTCTTTCTTTAAAAGGTTCCTAGCTAAAAATAATCTGGGATACATTAAACTTAACCAATTGGAATGTTTGCGTCCTTCTTTTTCTTGCTCACTAGAAACTGCTTGGCCTTCATTATCTACTTGGTCAGTGTATTTAAGATACGCATCTAAAGTCTGCGAAAAATCATCATTATATATAAAATCTTCTTCACGATTATATGGCGGATCTATGTATATCATTTTTACTTTTCCGTAGTACGATTTTTGTAGAAGCTTTAATACCTCTAGGTTGTCACCCTCTATAATTGAATTTTCTTTTTCCACTCCATTAGTAAGTGATTTTTTTGTATTAGGTCTCAAGGTTCCTTTACTAGGGATATTTATAGATTTAATAGCTTCTGATTTCCCCATCCATGAAAGCCTAAACTTCTCTTTCCCGCTTTCCACTTCTTCTCCTAACAATGCTTTAAGCTTTTCCATATCTACTTTACCTTCTGAAAATATCGACGGAGCTACGTTTTTCAAATTCTGTATAATCTCGTCTTTAGTATCAAATGATTCATTTCTTAACATTCCAATTCCCCTTTCTTCTTCAAATTCTCTTTTCTTCCTTAGTTAAAGTGAAAAATCATCTAATGCCTGATCGATCATATCATCACTAATGCCAATATAACGCAAGGTGATGGAAGGTGATGAATGGCCGAATATTTGCTGCAACATGGCCACGTCCTTATTTTTTTGATAAAAGTGATAACCAAAGGTTTTCCGTAACGTATGGGTTCCGATCGCATCGTTAATTCCAACTTGTTTAGCTGCATCATGAATGATCTTCCACGCCTGTACCCTGCTAATCGGTCGTTGCCCTTTTCGGGAGGGAAACAAATAATCGGAATCCGCCCTTGAACTTATGTATTTATCAATCTCATTTTTTAAAGCCCTGGTCATTTTTATGCGCCGAATATTGTTTGTTTTACGTTCCCGGACCTTGAGATAATCACTATCCCGAACATCTAGGACTTTCAATTCGATCATATCACTAATGCGTAAACCAGAATTGATGCCAAACACAAATAAAAAGTAATTTCGATACGATTGATGCAACAACACTTCTTTCATTTGTTGAATATCAGCTTTGTCCCGAATCGGATCCACCGTATTGGCTCCTTCTGATACATGGGTCATGAACACCCTCCTTTATAACCAATATGTACAATTAAATATAACAAAACCAATCAAAATGTTAAATTGCTTTGTGAACATTGTACCAAAAAAGAAGGTGACCCCTTGGTACTCTAAGAATCACCTTCGATAAACCGAATCTAACAAAATGTCTATTTTGTTAAGTTCGATTACAACTGATAAACATTTCTATAAAACACATCATTATTAGGTTTTGGTCTCTAGGAATCGCCCTTTTATTAGAATAAGTGAAATATTTTAAGAGATTTATACTTGTCGGAACTTTTCATTAAACCCTCTAAGTGCTTATCTAATTAATTTAATATTTTTGGCAGCTATACCTTTTGGATTCCTATATGTGGAAAACTTAACCTTATCTCCCACTGATGTGCCTTCTTCAATGTTATTAACATTAAAATAAATACTTCTATTGTGAGCATTTGCGATAAATCCAAAATGTTCTTTTATAAAAACTACAATACCTTCGTTCTTATTGTAAATCTCTTTAGCATCGACAGTGTAGTCATAAACATATTTCTTTAGAGAAAGATATAAATTGTTTGGAATTTCATGCCTGTGGGAAATAAGTATTTCTTTCATCTTCTTTAAGTCATGTGATTTATTAGATTTCAATGAACTAAAGTGTTTTTCTAAAGTAGCAAAAAGAAACTCCATAGAATTCTTATCAAAGTAAAGGAATGATAATTCTTTTAAGATTTTTGCCATTGTGACATAAGATTTGGTATCAATACGGTCTACTGTTTCAATTATATTAATCCCTTTTTTTAATAAGTCTAATTTTTTCTCAACATCTCTCGTTTTAATATGTTCAGCCTTACGTCTTTGAAGGTCTGCATACCTTGAAACAAATATATTTTCTGATTGGAGATCCAACTCATCTTTTCTCGAATCAACATTTTTAAGAATGTCCTCCGATTCATGAAAGAGTCCTTGGTACATCAGTACTCGTGACTTTTCTAATAATATCTTTAAATTATCTGGATAATAACTTTCTGCTTCCTCTATTAAGGAAAATGCTTTCTCTAAATCAGATAATTTTATGGTATTAAAAACACTATATAAGTATAAAACTGTTGATTTTTCAAAGTCATTTTCACATTTGTCTAGCGCAATCTCATAGCTTGTTAATGCATTAAAGAGATCTCTTTTTTCAGCCTGAATAAATGCTTTTATTTTGTACACTTCAAAATAGTCCGGTGTAATATTTTCAGCTTTATGAATGAGAGCAAAAGCATCTTCCCACTCTTGCTTTGAACTACTTTCTAAGGCCTTTGACAAATAATAAGAAGAAAGTTTATGGTTTCTATCTTCGGAGTTTTTATATAAGGATTTAGGGTTAAATGGATCCATTTCATTCTGAACTTTTATTTGTTGTATCATATTATTTAAATGTTTACGCTTTTTTAATGTGTTCATAAAGAAATCATTTGTTGGACTATGGTATAAAGCTAAATAGTCTTTGGCCATATCGTTTAATTTAAAATTCTCTGATGTTATCGTAATCATGTTTGTCGTAAGAAGGTTGTTAATGGATTCTCTTAATTTCACATTATCTATTCCCATAAAGTAATCTATTTCTCCAGAACTTAATTCAGTATTCTCAACTAAAAATAGCTGTAATATTTTTTTAGAATCGTCGGACAGCTTTTCGTAAACATTTGACATACAAAACTCTATAAGGGACTCTTTATTAGAAATTAAGACATTCTCTGTAATTCCATTATGGATACCTGTAATAAACCATTTTATAGATAGAGGGTTAGAATAAAGGTGATCTGTAACTAGTTTTTTAACTTCAGATTCTGGCTTCTTATAAACGGAAACTCCATAAAATTTTGCGAGCTCTCTAAAATAAACTATTGCATCTTTTTGATTTAGACCTTGTAAATTGTAGCGATTTTCTAACTCTCCAATTCCATGCCGCGAAGTAATTAGAACTTTAGATGAGCCGGGTACTTCTTTAAGAAATTGTACAATATGATTACTATTAATAGTTTCAAGGTTGTCTAGGACTAGTAAAACTTTGAACTCTCGCATAAAATTAACGATATTTTGTTCAGGGGTTTGGTTTTCATCTTTTATTATAAGTTTCTCTCCGCTTGAAAAGAAATCAGTTACACTTTGAATCGAATTCTCAATCTTTGTAAATTCACCTCTGGCCAAAGTTCTTGTTTTTAAAGATATCCATAAAATAGCATCGTATTCATTTTCAGGGTCATCTACCAAATCATACAATGATTTAACAGCAATTGCTGTTTTTCCTATTCCACCATTACCCATTATTGTTATTACATGATTTTTGTCATCTTTTAGTAGCCTTTTAATCTCTTTAATTTCGTTCTTTCTTCCGATATAACCAGTGTCATCAAACTCGGGTTCAGGTAAATTGTGATAAACGTTGGATTCAAATTCTTTAACACGCATATATTTCTGATTTACTAATTTAGTGGGGTCTGTTTTTAGGAGTGCCCTTGTCCGAAGTGTTGCATTCCAACTTAAGAGTGGGAGTTTTTGTTCAATCTCCTCTAAAACTTCATACAGAATAGCTCTATCTCCTAATTCGAGAGGTCGAGTATGCATAACTCTATTTCTAATAGGGATTATCTTTGAAAAGTATTCTCTTAATATATTTGCATTTTCATTATTAATTTTATGCTTAAATGGATTACGGTAGATTATTTCTATAAAATCTCCTAAATCTAACTCGTTTAGAATTTCTTCTGGTTCATTTTGATTAAGTTTTTTATTCCTATCTTTAGATTTTTTCACCATAGTTTCTGTAAAATAAATATCACCAGTTTCTAATATAAAACTTTTTAAGTCATATTCTAGAGACGTGCAAATAGAGAACATTACAACTCTAGAGCTTAAGTTAAAATAATCCATGGAATCCCCCTAATAAATAACACATTGTTAGGACTATTATAACAGAATTCAATATAAACTGTTTACACGAATTCATTATCATTTTCTTAAGAGATACATCCCATTTTTTATCACTACAATTTAAAATAGAATAGATTCAAAATAAATTAAAATATTTACTTAACGATTGAACAACCCTAAATAAACATTTACGCCTTTAATGTACAAAGTTTTAATTTACTAGTTTTGGAGTTCAAACAATGAACAAATATAACCCCAAAGTAAGTAAAGTAGTTATGCTAATTTTACGAGTATTTTTGTTACAATATTATGTAGTGGATATAAGAAGGAAGCATAACAGGCTTGGTATAATGATATTGACTAAGGGGATAATTATGTGTATTAACGTTAATTTGCCGAATAACGAGACAAGACAATTCGAACAAGGAAAACCAATTGTATTACTTGGAGCCAACGGTGCAGGAAAAACTAGATTAAGTGTAAAAATTGAAGAATTAAATGATCCAACTTTTAATAACAGTAGTATCTCAGAATCTTTATTAGTCCAACGAATTACTGCTCAAAAGTCACTTTCTCTAAATGAGAATATAGTTATTAAAGGATTGGATTCAGCAGAGCAAGAAGCAACGGTTGGTTCTGTTGCGCCCCACTCAAGTAAATTTGGACATAAATATGGAAGAAACCCGGCAACTTTATTATTGAATGACTATGATAAAGTTCTTTCACTATTTTTTGCTAGAAATAACAAATTAGTGGAGGAATATCATGAGGAATGTAGAATCGCTCAAGCTAATAATGAAGAATTACCTCCACCAATTACCTCGTTAAAAGAAAGTGCTCAAGAAATATGGAATTATCTGCTTCCAAAAAGAAAACTAGACCTTTCCGGAAATGAAATTCATGTATTGTTTAACGACGAACGTTACCATGGTAAGGAAATGAGTGATGGTGAGCGAGTTATTTTATATATGATAGTACAAGCTTTATCTGTAAAACAAGATTCATTGTTAATTATTGATGAGCCTGAACTTCATATACACAAAGCAATTTTAAATAAACTATGGGATAAGCTTGAGGAAGTACGTCAAGACTGTGTTTTTATGTATATTACTCATGATTTAGACTTTGCTGTCTCAAGGGGTGTAAACGAAGTTCTTTGGGTTAAATCTTATAATGGTAATGAAAATTGGGATTATGAATTCTTACCTTTGACAGACTATTCTGAGTTACCAGAAGGGCTATTATTTGAAATGATAGGTACCCAGAAAAAAATAGTATTTGTTGAGGGAAATAAAGATAGTCTTGATTATCTCTTATTTCAAGAACTCTATAAAGACTCCAATTACCACATAATCCCATGTGGTGGTTGTGCACAAGTTATTAACAATGTCAAAGCAAAAAAAGGTTACTCAAAACTTGATTATCTTGAAGTGTACGGTATTATTGATAGGGATTTTAGACCTGAGAGTCAACTTGACTCTTTAAGGAAAGAAGGAATTTTTTCTCTTGATGTTGCAGAGGTAGAAAATTTATTTATCGTGCCAAGTATGCTTGAGTATGTTAAAGAAAAGCTTGGGAAAGATGATAAGGTAGTTAATGAAATAAAAGAATTTGTTAAACAAATATATAGTGGAGTTAAACAAAGACAGGTATTGTCAGCTTTCTCAGGTGAAATAAATCACCAATTAAAAACGCTAAATGTAGAAGACGGAATTGATAGTGATGGTGTGAAACTTAAGATCGAAAACAAGTTTTCAAAAGAGAATATAGATTCAATCTTCAAGGAAAAAGAAGATTTATTTTTAGGTGTTAGTGAATATGAAGATATATTGAAAAGATTTAATTTTAAGGAATTATCCGACAAAATATCTCCCAAATTTGGCTTACAAAAAGGAGAGTATAGAAAGTTAATAATAAATTTATTAAAGAGGCCCTCAAATCAAGAAGATAAGAAAAAAATCTCCGAAGCGATTAAACCTTATACTCCTGAACTCCCTGTATGAGTATATAAATAGTTATACACTCCATGCAAACAAAGGTGAAACTCAATATTTTTATTAATTAACAACCATTCTATGCCCACCTGGTGGCTGGCTAGAATGGTTGTTTTTTCAACTATAAAAGAAAGTTTAAACAACCGACCATGAAATACCTTTTTATCCTTCAAAAGTAACTTACCATGTGACGGTTGCTCTCTGTTAAACAAGTACATATTGTAACTATTTTCAACTCAACTCCCTCTTGAGAAGTAGGGATGTTTAACATGCTTGAATTGTTCTAACCTATTCTTTAAATCCTCATTCCAATCTTTCTTTTTAGAAATATCTATATGGGATAAACTGTTTGCTAATAAATTCTGATATTTATTAGCAAATTCCGTCCCTGCCTTATCATTATCTGTACAAAAAGTTATGTGATTCACCTTATGACCTTCCTTCCCCATTCGTTTAATCTCATTTATCATCGTCTGGCGCTTAAGCCCAGACATGGAAACTAACCGAGTGTTCTGCAGCTTTTCTCTCTTTATACTCCAATAGGATAACGCATCAATCGGGCTTTCAAAAAGATAAATAGAATTAGGTTTACCTATATCAACTGAGAACCCAGCTGAACCATGGCTGTCCCTATCAATCCCTTTGAATATTCTCCCATCTTTCATTGGAGAAGTACCTTGTCTATCTGCACCAACGATCTCTCCTTGCTGCTTCCACTTAAACACTACATTCCCGAGCTTGTCCTGGGCGATTAAATCTTTATTATCAAGCCAATCAACAATCCTAGGATGAATCTTCCGTTCTTTCGTAAGATAATCTTTAGCTTTTGTCTTATCGTTCACTTCATAATGAGAGGGATATTGATAAGGCGCCTTAGGTTTTTGCTCTTGGACATTGTCTTTCACTTTATAACCTTGCGCATTCAGATCCAGAACAGCTTCCGGAAAGCTCATGCCATAAAACATTTTCGCAAAGTTAATGACTCCAGCCCCTTTTTCGTCTCTAGAGTTCCAGGCATACAATTGGTCTTTAATAACTAAGCTATCATGCACTTGATGCCGGTAGTATCTTCCCTCTTTCTTTAATGGCTCCCCTTTACGCTCAAGATAGTCTATTAGATCCACATTACGTGCAACCTCCACTTGGTCCGCGCTTACATGTTTAGCCATGCAGCACTTCCTCCTCTCTAAAATTAGATATAAAAAAAGACAGGGAGAAAACTCCCTGCCTATCGTTCAACCTCTACTTTTTCTTTTGGCTTTTCCTTCTGCTGAAAATCCTCCTTATTCCCCTTTCCATTCTTTTTTTCCGAAGTGATGCTTTCTTTTTCTTCATAGAACTCTCGGTCCAACTTACTTTCGATTTGAGATAGTCGCTGCTCTCCACGATCCGTTAAAGGCAGTTCTTTTAATTCTTGAAGAGATTCTTTCTTAAGCTGGTACACCTCTTCCTTACTGTGAGTCTCTTGATAAGCACGC
Organism: Halobacillus dabanensis; assembly: GCF_900114165.1. GTDB lineage: Bacteria > Bacillota > Bacilli > Bacillales > Halobacillaceae > Halobacillus > Halobacillus dabanensis. The sequence continues at coordinate 34,949 of NZ_FOSB01000015.1, read as the reverse complement.
ATCTGATTTAAACGTTCTTGTCGGTCGTTACTTTCTTCTTTGTCCAGTTCTTTTCCAACTGTTGGTTCAATAAAGTTCATGAGCTCTTTTTTATAAGCATCTTTGAAGTCTTGATGAGAATATTCCTCTTCGACCTTTTCTTCCTTACCAAATGGCCCGCTATCCTTTTCAGCCTTGCTTACTTGGCTTCGGTACATTTCCCGAAGCTTTTCTGAAGGCAAAGTCTCTCTTTCTTGTTTCTCCTCTTCTATTTCATGTTTTGGTTCTTTAACACTCATTGTTTTCTCCCCTTCCTTTTCTTGGCCCATAGATTCTTCAATGGTTGTAATAAATTCTTTAGCTGTTAACTGAACTTCCTGTAATAGGCTCTCATGGTCTTTAAATTCGTGATCCTTGGTCCAGTGATGCAGATAATCTAATGAGTAGTCACTGGTATCAATATTGAAATAAGAAGCAACCGTGTAAGCTGTCATTTCCGCCTGAAATTCCTTCTCCGGTTTGGTGTAGTCATTCATTTTTTCTTTTGTATGAAGCTTGGCATGAGTTAGTTCATGTAACAGAGTCTTTGTATCTTGTCGCTCGGAGTTACGCGGATTAAGAGCGACTTCATCTCGCCCGGTGTAACTTACACCTTTAGCTACCCCTAACTCTTCATAAGGCTCTACAATGTGAATGTTATTTCGCTCTGCAATAGCCTCCATCCCTTGTCGAAGCTGATTGTAATTTTGAACCTCCCCATCGATCCATTTGTTAGGAAAGATTTGAGGCAGATCTTTTTGAGTGGCCGTTGTCTGCGAAACATCGAACACACTTCCAGTAGAATAAACAAGACGGCCATCTCTTTTATCGAGTTGACCGTCTTTGACTTGTTGCTTTTCTTTTTTTGTGGCATATTTCAAAGGTTTCCATTCGCCTTCTTCATCTTGAAACTGCTGACCTAAACGATTAGGCACGAGAACCTTTAGACTTTTCTCTCCTTTGTTTACGGAAAACCCTTTGTCTTTCCAGAAGGCGTAGGAACCTACAGCTTCAGCTCCCGGAAACTGTGAATCAATGAGTGCTGTATTACGTGGAGAATACCGATGGAATTTTCCCATAAAGTCTAGATACTCTTTCATTTGTTCGGGTGAATGAAAGTGGTTAGAAATACTTTTTTCCATCCCCTCCGTCAGTCGATTAATCTCCTCTTTAACCTTTTCCGGTGATTTCTGTTTATAGGATCGTTTAGTCTTCGCCATGATCCTCAGCTCCCTCACTAATGTTCATGAGTTCTTCCATTTCTTCCTCATCGTAATTAGATTCTGTATTTAATATCAGTTCCTTTGTTTTCTTATGAAAAGGAATGAGTAAGTTCTCTTGATTCACTAAATGCTGTTCAAGATCAACCATTTCCTGATCACTCAACGTTAAGGTATATTTCTCCTGGCCCACCTCCATCACCAGCTCATTATTTTCACTTAAACGCTTAAACACACCAACTTCATAATCGCTATTAAACATAAGCATTCCTTCCACTCCTTTGTTGGATAATTACTAATTCATACCATTAGCTTGAAGCTGGTTGAGTCTCTCCGGCACTTATTCTCTTTTGACGCTGATGACTGATCCTTTCTTCCACCGCTTGTTTTGCATCCTTCATCGCTGGGCTCTCAAAAATTGGTGTCGTAACACAACTTTCTAAGTTCTGATCCATCGCAAAACCATTCATTAATTCAAGAAGGACCTGTGTATTTTTATCGTTTCGATTGGCTGCTAACCGCAACCGTTTCATCTCTTCAGAAAACACGTCTTGAAAACGTTGAGCCATCAAACTCATGAGATATTCTTGTGATTGTTCCTTCGCATTCTGTGCTTCCCATTCCTCAATCATACGATCCAAAGCTTCACCTGGATAACGTATATGGTGCTGTTCCTGATACTCTTTAATTAACGCAATTGTCTCTTCATGCAACGTGACATTTTGACGTTTTCTCATTCAAGTACCCCTACCTTTCTGTTTCGATTTCTCGTTCTAACTTTTGATGATCCAAGTCATTGATAAACTGGTCATACGTTTGCCCCAACGAACGTTGAATGCTTCTCAAGGAACGTTGCAATTGAATCCCTGAAGGCATGGACTTATAAGGGGCATTGGTGTGGGTCGTTTGTCTAGGATACTGCTGGTGATCGTACCGTTTCATTTCCTGTAAGAAAGCATTGCCCATTCGTTTATATAGATCATCCAACTTGTTTTGTTTGTAATGTTGATATCGCTTTTTATCCTTCGGTCCATCCCCATAGGCACGCTTTAATTCATTCACTTCTTGATCCAATTTTTCATGCAGCTGCTTCATATCTTTGCCATGATACTTATCTAAATACTTTGTGGTTAATTCATCAATTTTTGGTCGAAGAGGATTCAGCGTTTGATAGCCATACTGCCACTGTCGCTTATCCTCTGGCAAGTGATTATACACGTCGAGTAAAAAAGGTTTCATCTCTCTATTGCTCCATTTCATACTGCTATTCTCTTTCTTTGTATTTACCATATGATCACGGATCAACGAGTTAATTTGATTTCGTTCTTGGGTTCGATCTAACAATCCATTCACCACTTCACTTTTCATCGCGTCTAACGTTTTCGGCTTTCGTTTTCCACGATCACGAGTCGGGTTGGGTTCGACTGTGGCCACATGAATGTGAATGTTATCCGTGTTATAGTGAATGGCCGCCGACCAAACAGCACTCTCTTGTAATCTCTCTTTTTTCATCATCGACTGCATCGATTTCCGTGTCACTTGCTTCAAAGCATCTTCATCTATGGTGTGTGTCTTTGAATCGTAAACACCTCGTTTTTGGAGCCAATCATTATCAAAAGTAATGACATCTTGCCACATGATACTGTTCTTCTTTTGAGCTTGTTCGAATAATGATTTGATTCCCTGTTTTCCTTCTATAGATAAGTGATCTGACTGTTGAGTAAACAAAGCCGATGTTTTATCCGGATCGTCCATATAGTGATTATATAAACTAAACATGGACCGATGAGCATCCCCCTTTCCTTTCGCTTCTTCACGGTCCACGTATTGCACATAATCTTGAAACCCTTTCTTATTGGCTGTCACGAATTTTGTTTTTAATACTACTCCAGGCGTTACGGTTTCACTCATGCTTCTTCACCTGGTTCTTCTATCTGTAAGAGATCGTTCATTTCTCTAATGGCTGTATAACAATGAGCCATCGTTTGAATGTTTCGATCGACTAATTGCTGCAGCCTTTGTTCACGATTATTCTCTTCTCGAAAGACAGCCAATTGATGTAACTGAGAATGTAAAAACTCTTGCCGACTTAATCCTTTTTCATACGCAAGTTCGTCAATTCGTTGAACAGTTTTTGGATCCATATAGCGAATTCTCACTTCCATTACCATCACTCCCTTTGATGAAGTTCCTAAAACTAGTGAATAAAGAGAAGAGCATAAGGGGTTTTTGTTCCCACTTGGCGTGTGAATCCCGGCAGAGCCGGGCAAAACGAGGGAACAAGAAAATCTCCAGATGTGCGGTCGCTGTGCGGCTAAAATAGGAACGTTCATTCGTGTATTCACCGTGATGTGTGGCCCCTGCACAGGAGATGTGTGGTCCGCGTGTTGACCTTTTTCACAACCTACACTCCTTTTTAGTTCGAAATCATCTCCCGTTTCTCTTCCAACATCTCAACTTTTTCAACGATGGTTTGGATAGTTAGTTCATGTTCAGCCGCCTCTTGATTGATCTGATCTTTTTCATTTTCTAGGTGTTGAATTCTAGCCTCTGTTTGTTTTTTCTCTTCCTCCGTTTCGTAAAGAAGCTCTGATTCTAATTCAACGATTTTTTGATCAATATCTTTGATTCGTTCATTGATCGTTTGAATACTTTCCTTCTTCTCTTTCATTGTTTCTTTCGCCTCTTCGATCTCTTCAGATACAGCAGCTACTTCATATTCCTGCTCCGTTAAAATGATTAATTGTTTGTCCATTTTCACTTTACGTTGATCTGTATAAATACGTGCCAGCTCTTTCTTTTCCTCACCCCCTTTCAGGGAATTTTGATCATTCTTTTCAGTAAGTAGCCTAGTGGTTTCTTCTTTGTTAACATCTAAGGCCATGGCATCAAAGGAAGGACTTACCTGTTTGATACTAATGACATATCTGTTTTCGTCGTTGTACTCTACGTGCGTTGGAAGATTGCGTTTTGGATGCTCTTTTTCCTGAGCCGTAAAGCTCAACGATTCATCTAATAAAACTGTTGATTTATTGATATTTATGGTGACAACCATCAGCTTTTTCGTTGGATTATAAACCCAGTCCTTAATGATCAGTTCTCCTGCTCCTTGTAAGTTCAGAGGTTCATTGACAGGCGTTTGTTGAACTTCACTCTGCTCTTCATCACCAAATATAAAACCAGAAAATAAGAAAAAAAGAAGCGCCATTGCCACGACGCTTAATCCAATAAGATATTTATTCGTGGTCCCTTCCGTAATGTGTTTCGTTTGTTTTTTCATGTATATCCCTCCTCTTCTACGTCTTGAAAATCTGTTATCATCCAGTGCCCTTCTTCTCTATGAACATTTATTCTGAGAAACACAGGAGACACCTGTTTTTGATCGCTCTGCAAAGAATAGAGCGCGTGTTTAAACTTAACTAATACGCTAGCTTGATTGTTTGTGAGATTACCTGTTTTGATGAATATTTCTACTTCATCCACCTCCGTTTTCCTGTCTCCTTTATAGGTCTCTGCAGGAAAGAAGGTTGCAGCTAAATCTTCGCTCATCACCTTGTGTGCTTCTTTTTTCCTTTCTTGATAGGTTCTTTTATCCTGTTTAAAAGCAACCTCTACAAACGTAGAAACCTGCTTCACTAAAGCGTCATATCTCGCTTGAATGTCAGCAGGTTCCTGTGCTTGTAACGTCTCTTTTAATTCAGTTTTTTCTTCCATAATCTCTTCGTATTTCACTTCCAACTCGTGCATGTCTTCCTGCAAATCGTCATTCGATGCCGTGTGTGTAGCATAGATATTAACCGAGGTAAGTAAGATTAATAGAGCGACAAACATCCCAAAAAGAACGCGTCTATTCATCTATGTTCTCCTTTCTTAAAGCCCAAGATAAGGGGCAGGATCTACGTCCGAACGGTATTGGTTTTTGGTCCTAACTTCGAAATGTAGATGGGGACCTGTAGAGTTTCCTGTCGAACCACACTTGCCTACTTTTGACCCTTTTTGAATCATCTCCCCGTTTTGTACACTTATCGTATACAAATGAGCATAGTGACTATAAAGTCCCTCTTCATGTTTCACAAGAACGTTATTTCCATAACCAGAGTTACTTCTTTCCACCTCAACCACTTGACCGTTATCTACGCTTTGAATAGGCGTTACGGCGTTCGTACAAGCAAAGTCTATACCTCTATGCATATCCGGTTTTCCATCAAAAGGATCTGGGCGCATGCCATAATCGGATGTCTGTGTGAGTGCTCCTTCAATGGGCATCACCCAATCTCCCGTTGGTTGTAAATCTGCTTCAATAACTCCGCCTTTAAGATAACTTAAAACGGCCTCAACATAACCAATATCCCCATAACAAGCTCCTGTTTCTGCCGACTCCGGTCTAATGCAGGAATAAATGCCTGTATGCTTCAATTCCTGGTATTTCATCCTTGAAAATTCGATTGCTAACTCTTTGCTGTACTCTCCATTGTTGTGTTTGTTTGCGTAATCAATAAACCCTCCACCGAAGTTATAAGCTTGGAGTGTTAGCTTAATATCTCCCTCTGCTTTCTCCAGCATCTCAGAGAAGTATCGGATACCAACATTAATACTTCTTTCGGGATCCTCTATCGTGTTTGGAGGTAGACCGAGTGACTCACTTGCTTGCATCACATCATCAAGACGGCCACCCGATTCCTGCATCGTTTTGGCCAAGAGAAGCTCCACATACTTGGACACCCCATACTTTTCAGCATATTCTTCAAACAGAGGACGGTACTCTTCTAGTACAGCTGAAACTTGCGCTGTTCCATTTACCATATCAACGGACCTCACATCCTCACTAGAGGAAGACTTTTGATAACCGATCAACCCTGTAATGACTGAAGCATACAAAAGCATTTGTAGAAGGAAAAGAGCTACCAGAATACCAATTAACCAAAGCCATACTTTCCGAGGGACTAACCCCAGGAGAAGGGACCAAGGCATCCTTATGCACCTCCTCCAAACAAGGCTAATTCTTCGTCCGATACCTCCACCTTGAAACGAATGTTTTCAACCGCACGGATGCTTAACATCGTCTCCCCTGTTTGTAGGTAAGGAATATCTTTTAATTCACTTTGGCTTAATTGCCCCATGAATATTTGCTGCATCATCTCTAAGTTGTTACTATCCTGCTGCATAATAATCTTGTATTGTGTCAGTTCAAAAAGCTTCTTGATTTCCTCTACCATACTTTGATCCGAACCCTCAGGAACAAAATCACGAATGGTGTGACTGGCATAGAGGAGAGCACCAAAATACTTCCTGGCCTCTCGGCTAAACTTTGTAAGAAAATCTAGAGCACTCTCACTTTTCTTCTTTGTATTAATGATGTGGTGAGCTTCATCCATCAAGATGAGATAGCGTACAGCGTCTTCAAAAGCTAATTCTCCTCGATTATAAGCATCAAACTGAGGAGATCCGTTTGTTAGCATGGAGTCCCATAGGAGGTTGAGTACATTAAACAATTGCGCTTGGAAAACCTCTGCCCTCATTTGCGATAGGCCCCTAAGGGTAAAAGTAACGACCTGTTGCTCATCAAAGTGTTCGATGGTTGATACTCCATTGAAGAGATGCGCGTAAGTCTCTACAAGGTTACGTATGTTTAATTCGATGCTTTCCAGGCGTCGTTTCCTTTCCTGACTCAACTTCTCCTTTTGCTTCCCTTCCTTGATATTTTCATAGAGTTGTTCCTCGATAAAGGCAAGAAAATCGGTAAAGATAGGGTACTCATGGACAGAAAGTTCGGTTATATTTGATTTTGAATCATCGTTCCATAAGCCAAGCTTTTCATAGAGCTTTCTTAATAGATTTTCATATTCTTTCAATTCACTATCATTCGCTTCAGGTGCTAAGAATTTATAGAATGTTGTCAATTTGGATAAATGCTGAGTAAAGGACGTATATTCGTCCTCTGCCGTTCGATACACCTGCAAAGGATTGATGACCCCATCTGAACCATCGAGAGCAATCTGCTTCCCGCCTAAAGCTTCCGTTAACTCCACAAATTCTCCTGTGACATCAAACGTCCGGACCTTATATCCTTTAATCGCATTATCCAGCATGATTTTCTTAAGCGTCGTAGATTTTCCTGCCCCCATCGCTCCGACCATGACTCCGTTATAACTCTTACGCTGCTGATCTCTATGAAAAAGATCAAAGACGACGTTTCCTCCGGTGAGTGTCGTTCCATAGAATGTACCGTAAGGATCATTTAAGCTAGTAAAATGAAAAGGAAAGCCACCTGCTAACCCTAGTGCGGGTATCGGATGACCTTCCCTCTTGTTTCGATAAGTGGATTGTTCTGTATAATTCGTGAGTAGTGATTTCCATTCAAATTCCTGTTCGTTTAAGAAGATGGATCCTCGAAAATTCTCGTCCTGTAAAGTCGATAAGACTACTTTCACTTTGTCTTCCAGCTCTTCTCTTGTTGGTGCACTTACATAATGCCTAAGATGAACACGCTTTATGATTTCTCCTTCTTCAGAGACCTGATTATATAGCTGCCGCAAATCATCGTAGTTATTTTGCGCTTCAATAATGCCTGCATTATCTTTTTCATTAATCATTCTGGAACTCTGTTCAGCCATCCCTTTGTTTAAACCATCTCGGACCTTGTAACGATCGTCAGAGACAATATCCATTGTAGTAATGACATTCTCCATATTGAAAATAGGCTCTAACCAAAAGTCTGAAACATTTTTAGGGAAGGAATAGACATGGACACAAACTTCATAACCGTCTCCTTTCCGGGTAAAGGTTTCGTGAAATTTAATTCCTCCTTGCGGTTGGATATGTGCCAATAAGAAAGGGTTATATCCTTTTTCTTGTGTTTCTTCGGCATCACTTTTCTTTTTTAGAAATGACAACATTCCTTATCCCCTCTTTTCTAATTTAGAATTTTGATTGTATAGCTTATAGAGCAAATCAAGCTTCTTTTCATCGGTTAACTCAATGACCGGAGAGACTCGACCAAGATAGCGCCGACAATTGTTTCTATACTCAGCAAGCTGTTTAAGGCTAGTTGCGTAAATATATAAATAAAACTCTCTGTTCGTCCGGTAGGCCTCTAAGAAGTGCAGCTCCTCTCTTTTTCTAATTAAAAAGCGCTCATAGAGAGGCGCTTTGTTTTGAGCAATCTTATAATTAATCGCATCCAGTTGCTTTTTCATATTAACCGGAAAATTCATAGACACGATCTTGATATCAGGCGCATACGATTGAAAAAACTTGGCCATTTTCATAATGTCGTACTCGGTTTCCTGGGTAGATGGAGAATAAATATCCTTACTCTGAAGTTGCATCACGTCCATATAGCCCCCATCTCCTTTTAATTGAAAGGATCCTTCTTCGGTCATGTCCTGAATGGGAAGAATCTCAGCTATAGATGGAATCGCCACCTCTCTTTTTTTCTTTTTAGCGTTAGACCTTTGCTGCTTCTTGTTTTTCACAGTAGTTTTTCGTTCATCAAAAAGAGCCATTTTTTCGGAACTGTCTTCTTTAAAGAAAGGGTGGTCTTTCTTATTATTCTTCATTTAAAGGCCTCCCTCATTTTTCTTTCCTGCTACTTCATGAATCAGGTCAAAAAATACGCCGACCATCTCATGCTCCCATCCAGACAACCACCGAATCTTCCGTGCTTCTATTTGTGTTAAGTCTCGTCCAAGCTGTTCTTCAAGAAGGGCCTTAAACTTTTGAAACACATATTCTTCATCATTTAACTCTTCATATTTGATCCCCATTCCTACCATCCTCCCCTTCTTTTTTATCGATGGCACAATAAGCAATTCGGTCCCTTGTGACAGCTAAGAACAAGGCTTTGACCATACGCAGCTTTGGGTTCGTTTTGGGTCGAATCAACCAAGCAACCATCAATAAGATCCAAAAGATGGCATAGTACCAAACGAAAGAAGAATGAACGACATACCGGAATGTAAAACCTATGCCACCCAGGATGAGAACCACAAGTAAGTCTGTAAGGTAAAATAGACGGTTAATCTTCAACTCACTTCCAATTTCGGATGGAATCTTGTATTGCAATAAAAACACTCCTTCATAACAAAACGCGGACCAAGTTAAGACTCAGGCCCGCGTTTCTTAATTTTATTTATCCAGTTCTCCGTAGTGTTTCGAGATAAGTTGTACGTTCGTTTTGCACTTTGAACCTTAGGGTTATTATTGAATCTCTCCTCCATACGGTCTTTCATATAATTCCCTATCGTTCGCTGCTCTGTTCTGTATTGATTCGGCATTGGGATATCATCTGTACTTTCTGGAGCTCTTATATCTGATGTTTCTGCTTTAGTGTTTGCTGCTATTTTGGCCCCAGTCTTAGATTCATTATCGTTCGCATCTAAACGTGTGCTTACTGTTTCACTACTACCTATATCTTTCTCTTGTTCTTTGTCTTTCTTAGGTTGAATATATATAGGTTGCTCATTGCTTTGGTTCGATGACGGTACGTCCAATCCTCCTGGGGGATCTTCTTTTGTAGTGTTCATAGAAGACCCTTTCTGAAAAGAAGGATGGGACTGACCCTGAGTTGCATAGCTGGATGAACGACTTCCTGCCTCTGGACTTCTAATTTCTTTTCCTCCCAACGAACCTTTTTGTCCTTCCTGATTGGATGTCATTGGACTTGGCTCTTGTTTTTTCCGGTTTCCTTCAGTTAATGATGAAACACTTTTTCCATTTGTCTTAGATTTCCCCTCATCCTTGCGCCCATAGATACCAGCGACTGCACCAGCTGTCCCGGCACCTGTATTCATTAAGGCTGATGCTCCACCACTTGTAATAGCTCCTGCAGCCTTCTTAACGGGAGGTCCAAGCGTTTTAGAAGCAAGGTAACCACCCATCGCAACATGCCAGGCGTTTTTCAATCCAGCATCAATTCCAAAGAGCTTCTGTACGATATTAGGACCATCAATGACGGCCAAACTTCCTGCAATTAAAGCAATCAAATATCCAAGTCCTTCAAGGTTATTATCTATAAAGGTTGTGTAAAACATATACACACGTAAACTTAAGAAAATCATGATAAGAGAAGCAAAGATGCTTCCAATATTCTTAATGATCGCTTTCAATCGCTGCCCCGTGGATATATCCGAATACGCCATAATTAGCGCCACGATATGATTAAAGCCAAGCTCAAAACAGAGCTTGGCTACTTTAATCGATATTAATATCATGGTAAAAGCCATAACGGAAAGAGTTACGATGGCAGTAAACCAATCCACATGCCACCTGTAATAATTTTCTGGAAGGAAATCAAACAGACCACTTTTTCCTAACTCAACAAGCCCTTCTTCGCCATTTGATTCCAATCCTACTTTGTTCATTACAATCTTTTGGCCTTTATTTGATAGGCTATCGCCATTAGATTTTTCAAAACTATCGTCAATAGTTTCATTAATAGATATTTTATCAATTGAGTCTGGGCTTATATGATGCTGTTCTTCTACATCTGGATCTGTCCAGTCTGTTTCTTCATAAATGACTATGTCTGTAATATGGTCTTCCATTACTCGATCGGAGGTGGTAAAAGAATCTGTTTGTACTTTCGCTACGTCCATCGCATCTCCAGTAAAGTCATTCACTTTCCCCATTCCAAAAGACAACAGAGTAATCGTCATGATAGATATAAATAGGTTCATTGGAATGTCAGATCGATTCTTTTCTTTATTAAAGATTAATCGAAAGCCGATCATTCCCAATGAGATGGCCAGCATAATATAGAGAGCAGGCTGGATGGTTTCGAGAAAGTTAGTCACGGGATCGCTCAAAAAGAAATCCGTTAAGGTTAAGACCTGATCAACCATTCCTTCCAAACCATCAACAATCATTTTCAAGAATAATATCGTCCCCCACCCTACGATCCTTAACCCAGATGTAAAGATATTATTCGTTGATAAGACTTCGGAAAACCTTAACAATATCTCTAACAGCTCTTCATCGGACACTCCATCACCACCTTTATTATTTTCCCATTTTTCATCCCTGCTCCCCTGGTGTTTCCTGTTCTTCAATTAACTTATCTATTTGTTTGCGAATGTGACTATACACTTGTCGGTTAATTTCTTGATGATCGCCTAAAAGCTTTAAGTTATAAAGAAAAGCTTCCATAGGTTCCTCATTCATTTCCTCCTCACTGTGTTCTAAATGAGGAGCAATTTCCTGATGGATCAGTGAAAATGTGCTTTTATCAAAGAACTCTCCCACTTTTTCCTTCCTCCACCATTCCGTAGATGGTTCTGAATCGCTGAATGGTCCATTTTGCGAAAGATTTCCCAAATCCTCTGCGGCCTCGTCTATCTGTGCTTTATTAGAATAGCCAGTTTGGAAGTCAATAACTAATTCTGCTGGATGAACATGGCGGTGTGGGGTAGAAATCTCTTCTTCCGTAATCGATCGCCCTGGACGGAATTCTGAACTAAGATACGTGTGAGCATATTTCATACTGTATTTTCCTGTATTATAAATAGGAAAGGCACGAATCTTTCTTCCTTTCTTATCACGACGTAATAGTACACGTCGCACTACCGTATCTCCTTCCTCCAATTCCTGCAGTTCATTGGCGGTTAGAAGATCTCTTCCTTCCGTACTTTCCGTTTTCGACTTATCCAGTGAAAAAGTAGATCCAGACCGTGTTTGAGTATTTAACGTTTTCTTTCCTAACTTGGAAGAAAAATAGGAAGCAGAATCATAGTCAGCACTCAATATATAAATTTCATTCCCACAGTTACCACGTATGGTGGCTTGCCCATCTTCTCCATACAGATCTTTTAATTGAGCATAGGATTGAACAACTAAGTGAAAGCGAATGTTTCTTCCCAAACATACCGTTATTTTATTATCCATATCTGCTATCGCAGGCATATTTCCAAACTCATCTAACATAAAGACCACTTCTCGCAAGCATTTTTGTCCTTTGGCAATGGCTGCATTTTTGGATAATACATAATACAATTGGCTAACGAAAATAGACGGAATAGCATGAGTAGACGTATCATAATCCGGTGTGACCATAAACACTGCAATGGGCTTATTGGAGTAAATAATTTCTTTTACTTCCATAGTGCCGCTAGCAGAAATATAAGAGAAGGAAACCTTGCCCGTTTCCTTCTCTACTTTGTCAATCCGAATCGTCGAGCTATCCTTTTGAACTTCTTTATCTTTTGAATTACCAGGAGCCGAGTCTTGAGAAATAACTAAATGATCACCAGCTTCTAATGAGGTTTTAAAGTTAATAGTCCATGTCCCACTCTCTCCTGATTGATTGATTTCAGTGGATCCATCCGGGAATGAAACCATCACTTTGGAAAAAGGATCACCTCGCCCCTTAATACTTTGACCGAAGCCCACTCTTTTTAAATCTAAAGAATTTTTTGCTGTCATCTTAGCTGTTTCACTCATTGTAAACTTCGTCAATCCATTCATCGCTGTCGTAAAAATGCTTGATCGAGTATTCCCTTTGGAAAAATTACTCGTTGCATATTGACCTTTCGCTACATGTGATTGGGGTAGTTCTTGGAAAAATTGATCCAATGCATTGTATTCTTGACCATCTTCATCCATCTCATTTCTAGTCCCTAACTCTGAGAGCATGCTAGCGACCGTGTACATCGTAATTTTCTCTTCCATCCCTTCTGTTATGCTTTTCTCTGTAACCGCAAGGATCATCGCATTCACAAGTGATTTAGCTGAATCATCCCACATAGGTTCTTTAGCATTCGGGTTATGGTAAAGCATATGAGTAATGGTTTCGCAAAGCGTTTGAGCTGTAGAATAATCCCCATCCTTATAAGATTGTTTAACCAACTCCAGCAAATTAAAGCTCATGCTTTGCATTGGATTCATTAAGTTTAAAACCTCAACCTCATATCCTCTTCTCTCCAACGTCTCCCGGCTAGAAGCAAATAACTCCCCTTTAGGATCATTGATGACTAAAGAGGGCTGATGTTCAGCACGAGAGTAGGCATCTATGGTTGGAATCACATACGTTTGACCCTTACCACTCCTTGTGGTCCCAATAATTAAATTATTGACAGGGGATGGATCAATAAATGCCTTATCCCCCTTTCTCGATAATACTGGACCACCTTGACCTTTATAGGGTTGCTTTCGATCAGGAATGGCTTTGTACTGTTGTTGAATTTCTTTTCTAGTTGCAAATCTCTGAGAACCTTTTTCGTCCTTACCTACGGGTTTAAAGTTACTTCTAAGTTTGTAAATCATGTGGGCTATGCCGATAAGACCGATCAAGGCAGCTATTCCATAGTAGAGAGGTTGTTCTTGCATATGAAAATCCGTCAAAAATGAAGCTTTAATTTCTATTGGTTTACTGAATTTTGGAAAAGTCTTTAAGGTTGACCACATGGCATAACCCAGGTTCCATACGAAAGTACTGACCAGCATCGTGGATATAAAAAAACAGATGCTTAGTAGAATAAGCACCTGTTTTTTAGCAATGACTGATTTCAAATAAATCACCCTCTTATATATTGTTCTTTAGACTCTCCAGATCATCTTGCTGTTCCTTAAGCGAATCGATTTTAGATTGATTTTGATCTTCTGACTTTTTCTCTGTTTCTATTTGGCTGTTTATCTTAGTCAACTGTTCCTCAATTTCTTGATACTCATTAATCTTTTTGTTCAGTTCATCATTTTTCGCTTCACTAGCCATCTTTTTGGCATCTTCCAATTGATCAAGCCTCAAATAAGCGATCCCCTTTTGTTTATACAGATTAGGAGACATCGCCATATCTTGAATATCCACCGCTTGTTTATATTCCCCATGGTGAAAGGCTATTTTAAATTCACCCAAAGGACTTGGGTAAGATTCTTGAAAGGAAATCAATTCTTCCAGGCCATGAACTTTCATGACTTGCTCAGCCAGTGAAGAAGTATCTTCCTTTCCTACATATTGCAAAGCTTGATCATACTTTTTAAGTTCCACAAGAAAATGAAGCAATGTTTGGCGCTCCGATTCCGTTAAGTTTTCCATTCCTTGTAACAGGTCAACAGCCTTTTTCTGCTCCCCTGTCCAGTAACCTTCATAAGCCGTTTTAACATTCTCCATTTTTCCAAGCTCTTGTGTCATGGCTTTTAGATCTTTGCTTTGATTGCTTAGAAGTATAAATAGAGTAATGGATGTAACTATGGCCACCATCAATGTGGTGCTAATCACACTCACAAAAATTTTGCCACGCTTACCAAGTTGCTTCCAATTCGACTTTTGTACTTCCTTCTCTTTCAATACTTCTGTCATATCAATTTGATAAGATGCTGGTGTGTTAGAAGTTAATTGTTGAAGGAAGACATCCCTTTTTGTTTCTTCATTTTTATTTTCCATAGGTAGCTGTAAAAGCTTTTGACACACATGGTCATAAATATTTGATGTCCCTTCTGCTCCCATCTCATATGAGCCGTTGTACAGCTTGTCTCCTTCTTCATTAAATATCATAAAGTCAAGCAGAATTGGCTTGGCATTTTTCTTCTTTAATTTAGCATCCAATTCTGCCGTTAGAACGACAATTTCCTGGAAGGAATAAGGGTGAAAGCTCGAAATTTCACCATCCATTTTTGATGTGAATAATACCCTCATGAACCTACACTCCTTTAAAAAATCACCTGACTGTCAATGTATTCAGCAATAGCGGTAGCTCCCATTAGAACGACAAGTCCAACGGCACCACCAATAAACCACACAATAGAGCTTTGACGACCTCTTACTCCACCCCAGATAAGATGGTAGGCGCCTATACCAAAAGCAATGGCAGCCGAAATAATACCCAATAGCTGCATGGCCGTTAAAATAGAGGCCCCTGTGGATTGTAAATTACTAATGGCAGCAAGCATGGAATAATTTTCAAAGAACTTCATTATACTCTCCCCTTTTTAAATGTTTTTGTTCTTGTTTTCTTCATCCACCCCTTTGTAATGGAGCAATGACTTCATAACGACATCTTGGTTTTCTTGAATGTATTGTTGATGTTTTTCATGAAGCCACTCATTGTAAGAAATGTCTTGGATGGTTAGCAGCGTCTGAACCAAGTCTTTTGATTGCTTTAGTTCACGATTGGTAACGCCCATTTACATCACCCCCTTTCAAGGTTTTCATCCATAAAAAAAGAAGTGATCTATTAAAGATCACTTCCATTAGGATGAAGTTTCGTTGATGAATTTTTGTATTGCTTGCTCCCTACCTTCAAGGGTTTGGTATTTCTGTGTTTTTAAAGAGATACGATTCTGCAATTGGCCATCCTCATAGTAACTCAGAGATTGGAAGAGTTCACTACCTTCCAAACCTATTTCATTCAAATCCATATCCCCCTCAAGGATTTTTTGATTCTGAGCATTAATTTCTTTCACATTAATTTCTTCAATATTCTCTTCCACAACCTTGATATATTCATCTCTTTTTTCTTCCTCAGACGCATCAGTTACTAAAACGTAAACCTTGTCACTGTTTTGTAGAGCTTCTTTCATGTCACCTGGTGATAATGACTCGACTTGACCTGTGGCTCCTTGAGATCCGCAACCAACTAGGATTAAAACTATAACAAATCCAGCCAAACCACCGATCCAACGCTTTGCCATCAGATCAATCTCCCCTCAAGTGATTTGTATAACGATTCTAACACCTACTTAAATATAAATCCACATTATGGAAGATTAATCATAATTATTAAATGATTGTTTATGGCGAGATACAATCAACCCTATGTAGAATGATTATCCTTTCTACAATGCACAACGTTTCTAGCCTATACGAAGAACTTTATGTATCTAGGATAAACTATACAAAGCTTCATCAGTTTATACCTCACTTTATATAAGTAAACCATAATAGATACAACGCTTACCCGGTCACAAGATGCGTTTCACGTAACACGCACCAAACGGTCATCGACTGTTAGGAAAGTTCTATGACCTTTCAATTTCCTAACATAGATATATAGTTTTCAATGTTCAATATGTGCTATTTAAACACGTGTTAAAATCGTTATATTTACTTGACAGGTTTCAGCTCACTCAAAGGGTTTTTGCGTTTAGCAATGGTTCTAAATTGACCATCTTTTACGGTTCGAATTCGATAATAGATACTGGCCAGCTTTTCAGTAGTACCATGACGATCAACCGCCCAAATGCCACGCACATCATATCTTTTTCCTTCAAAGGTTTTTACATTGTCAGCTTGTGAAGCAATGTCATAATATGCAAAATGCTTTTTATTAGATTTCACCTTATCTTACCTCCCAAGTTTATGGTTCTCCCGCCATACTAAACTTCAATTGTTCTAATAAAACGTCTATAGCTGTGCGTTTCCCTTCCCGAATAGAAGCTATATCTTCTTCAGAAAGGTTATATCGATCATCAATCGATTCAAGAATGTTCTCTCTCGGTCTTTTTAGCTTTATCGCTAACTCAATGGTTCGAGCTGTATCTTCGATGCTAGGTTTTTTATTTATATGATGATTTTTTTGTTCTTCGCGGTTTTTAAACCATTTCGGTAATACCTCCGGACTTTGTGATTGTTTAGAATACGTAGCTTTATTAAACTGCCTGTTCTTATATTCAACTTCTTCGGCATTCGCCTGTTCTACTGTTCGTACCCCTTTATTTATCCAGGATTGAAGGATGCTCTTAACGTAGCCCCATGTCGGTTTATTTCGGTCCAAGGAACGCTTCATAGCCTCCACAATTAATGGGTCCCCAAGGTCTTCAACCCATTTCCCTATTTCTTCTGAGATTTGAGGACGTATAACCCCAAAGTTGTTTTGGTAAAATTGAATGCTGTCACATTCCAATCGTTCAGAAGTTGTTGTAGTAATGAATTCTTTTACATTCTTAACTTCTTTAAGTTCTCTGCCATTCTTGTATGTGTCTTTCTGCTGTCTCTCTGATGACGAGGAGTTGTCATCTTGCTGTTTTTCTGCTGTTGTTTTGTTGTCGTATTCTTCATCGTTAGATTGATAAATCCCCCAGTTTTCAACGGTTATTACACTATATTTGTTGGTGGTATTTATACTAATAACATTGTCTTCCTGAAGTATTTTTATATAGTCACGAACGGTGGATTCATTCATACTTAATTCCAAAGCAGCTTTTTTTCGACCAAATATAAATTGACCAGGTTTAAGAGTAACCTTTTGCCTCCCTACTCTCGATTCTGTACTTTTATGGCTTGCCTTCGTAAGACAATAAATGAACACTTTTAACAACTTCTCATTTTCGAAAATTTCACTATGAAGAATTTTACGATGCAGCTTTAACCACCCCTGCACAACCTCACCTCCTAATTTAATAATCTCTTAGAATATAGAGTTTGGTGATGATCCTTCCAAAGCTTTTGCCAATTGATTTCATAATCTTCACAAACAGTTGCTAAATACAAGGTGGAGAAGTGAATAACACTAGTCATTATTTCAGCAGATTTTCGAACGTCATCAATTTTAATTGAGTTCATATCGTTTAATTTTGCGGTTAAATTTACGTTACCTAATACTTTAATCGCTCTCTGTAATCCATCCTCCAAAAGAATTTGTAAGTGTAGATTATCCTTTTGTGCTGCTGGTCCATCTAACCGAGAGATACCCCACCCAACGTATTCATTAACGGCTTCAAGCGCTAACCAAGGGTTGTTATACTTCTCAACAAAGTACTTAGTGGATACCTGAGGGATTTTCCGTTTTCCACATTCCTGTTTAGAGATATACTCTCTTGATTGGAACATATCTACAGCTAATTGTTGCTGGGTCTTACCACTTCGAACCCTGGTTTCTTTCATCATCCGAGCAGCTTTGCTTTTTTTCATTTGTTAGCACTCCTTTTGTACCTAACAAGGTACCGTAATTTGGTTTTTAAGATGCTATATTTAAGGTGAATCAAATGACTCTCAACTTTGCTTCTCTGTCGATATTGTCCTTCACCCAATTCGTGTGTTCGTCCATCCACTCAAATAGCTTTTCTGTTCGTACTCGTGGATAGCCGAACTCACGGCAAACCGGGAAGTCCTCTCGGTTAAACAACTCGGCACATTTGGTTTCCCCAACGCCCGTAAGATCCATGAACTGTTTTCTTGTAAGAACCGGATCCAACTGGTCTTTTAGAGCGTGGCGCTCTATCGCTTTGTCCACTGCATCATTGATGAGTTGTTGCAATTGGTCAGCATCAAGCGTGACTTTTAGCATTAGATCACCTCCTTAGAATCATCAACACAACATTTTGTTGTTTTATTATCCAAAAAAATATTCTCTGGTCTTACTTTAAAAATTTTCGCTATAGAAACAGCAAGCTTAAGACTTGGATTTCTAACCCCTTGTTCTATCATACCGTAGTAACTATCAGTTATTTTTACACCGTGTTTAGTTGAAAGTTCTTCAACTACACGTTTCTGTGACCATTTTTTGTTTTTTCTGTATTGTATCAACTTTTCTCGTTTCAAAATTCCACCTCCCAACGTTTTGTTGTATCAAGAATAACCCAACATTTTGTTGTTGTCAATAATATCTAACAACTTTTTATTGTTTTTTCACAAAAACCCAACTCTATGTTGTATTATGTGGGTATGGAAGAAAGGTGATTTATATGGCGGATGTAAGTGAGAGACTAAAAAAGCTTAGAAAAGAAAATAAAATGAGCCAGAGAGACGTGGCGAAGTTTTTAGGTATTTCCGAAAGTGGCTATGGCTATTATGAACAAGGGAGAAATGAACCCTCCATTGATATGATTAAGAGGTTAGCTGATCGATATGATGTGACAGCTGATTACCTTTTAGGTAGATCCGATACCCCTCAATTATCAGAAGAGGAGGAGTTTAAATCATTCGCTAACAACCCAGAACTTGAACGCTTTTACCGTGAACTCCCTCAGTCGGATGAGGAAGATTTGGAAAAGCTTCGAGCTATGTGGGAGATTATTAAGAAGAAAGATAAGAAAAACAATTAATATCATTTCACTTAATAATATGGAAAGTTATTTACTAAAGGGGAAAATTATTAATGAGAAAGATTTTTTTTATATTAACAATAGGATTCATTATATCGTTACTGGCTGCATGTGGTGATAATGAATCCTCTCAAGCAGGAGGAGAAACAAATAACGACTCTGATAAAGAACCAAAGGAGTTAACAGTGGATTCTGTTATTGATGCATTTCAACAAGCTAATTTAGAAGCTGAAAATCCGACAGATATGACAAAAGATGATTATGGAATGGCACCTATGAAGGCAGATGTTGCTAAAAGATTTCTGATACCATCATTAGGTCAGGATGCAGGTGGGAGAATCTTCAGCTACGAAAATAGTGATGATTTAAAAGAGATGAAATCCTATTACGATGATCTCGGTAAAGAGAGTGCAATGTTTTTCTCTCATACAGCTTCTCGCGAAAATATCTTAATACAAGTTAACGGTGAACTAAAAGATGAACAATTCGAGAAATATGAAGAAGTCTTAAATACTATTGGAACCGGAGATATTCCAAAATACCAAGCTGAAGAAAAGGTTACTATGAATGAAGCTGAAGCAGGTGAGTCTGTGGAAGGGGAATGGGGTACATATAAAATCTTAAATACATCTACCCCTGAAGAAACTTCATACACCAGTGAGCCTATAAAGTTCAGCGTTCCCAAAGTACTTCTTGCTACATTTATTCCTAATGAAGAAAGTAAAGACCTTTTTGAACAAGAGGAGATCAATCTGGCAATTGCTCTTATTAACTCTGAGAATACGTCAGAAGACACAGTGAGTTTCCATCCATTTTCAGCTAAAGTAACCACTGACACCAAAGGTCAATATGGTGCTCAGGAAATGCTTAATAAAGGAGATTCCGAGCATATTGGACAAGTGAAACAGGAGTTTGTAATCCCTTATAACTTAGAAGATGAGGATTTATCAAAAATTAAAGAACTTGAATTTCATTTCGACGGTACTGCTAAAGATGCAACAACAATTGGAGAAGACGTTGTGGTGCCAGTTTCATTTGAATGAGCGTGTTAATCACGCTTTTCTTTTTTACTCACTTACCGAACATACGTTCTTGAAAGGTGGACCATATTTTATGTATTACACATCCTTGGAAAGTTACGTTTACAAACTGCTTCATTCTATTCAAAAAATAAAACCTGAACATTTGGCCTTTGAAGAGATTGCAAAAAAACTAGACATTGAACTTGAATACTGGAACAGATCCAGTGAAGCTGTGATCAATGGAAATAAAGGTCTTATTTTGTTGAATCAGAGTTTATCTAAAAAAGAGCAAAACTTTGAGTTTGGACATGAATTAGCACACGTTCTTATGGATTGCGGGCAGCAATATGGAATGCCGGACCTTTTTAGAGAATACCAAGAGTGGAAAGCTGATTCTTTTGCTCTCCATTTTTGTGTACCTACATTCATGTTGGAAGATTTAGATATCCCACATGACATATATAAGGCCACTCGTTTGGTACAAAAAATATTTAATGTGACAACTGAAGTTGCAATCAAACGTCTAAAGCAACTGGAAAATAAGAGGCAGGAAGAGATTATTTTAGAGGAAATCAGAAGAAAAAGTACCGAACGAGATCGGATTCTTAATTTATGGTATTAATGAGGAGGTGGGAGCTGTGCATTGTGAAAAAGTAGAATTAAAGTCAGGAAAAATAAGCTGGGAGTGTGTTGAAGATGCCCCCCGTGATCCTGCCACAGGGAAAAGGAGGCAAATAACCCGAAGAGGACCTACTAAAAGAGAAGCTAAAAAACGTGTGGAAAAAGCCATTCGATCATTATTGGAAGACGGCATTGATCAGAAATTAAGTGATAATACTACATTCGAGACTGCTGCTATGAACTGGCTAGAGGTGTATAGTTTGACAGGGGTTAAACGCAGCACTGTTCGAATACGTGAAAAAGAAATCAAAATACTACTGAGGTATATCGCCAAGACACCCATATCCCAGGTGACTCACAGGATGTATCAAAAAATACTGAACGACCTGGCGCCGGATTATGCAAGAACATCTATCCAGGGCGTGAACACCACTGCTGGGATGATTTTCAGAAATGCTATCAAAAACAAACTCATAAAGGAAGACCCCTCGATCGGTGTGGTGGTTCCCAAGAAACAAAGGACTGTTGAAGATATCGAGAATGAAAGGGTTGAGGAGAAATACCTGGAGAGGTCTGAATTGGAAGTATTTCTAACTGCTGTAAGAGAATACGGGCTAGACTTGGACCTTGAACGTTTTTACTTACTTGCTTTCTCAGGCATGAGATCCGGAGAGCTTTGTGCGCTGAAGTGGCCAGATATCAATTTTTCTGAGGGAACAGTTCGAATCACAAAGACACTCTATAATGAGAACAACAATATGAAAGATTATCAAATAACTCCTCCTAAAACAGAGGGGTCCATACGTACAATTAATGTGGAGAAGGAAATTCTATACTTATTAAAATCGCATCGAAAGCGTCAATTGAAAATGCATAATGAATATCGTATCCAGATGGGAGATTTTCATGAGGGAAATTTCGTTTTCTGTAGAGCGAATGGATATCCTTTCATGCAAAAGAACCTATTAAGTAGAATGGAGCGTCTGATGAACTATGTAGATATTAAGAAGCATGCCACTCCACACATTTTTAGACACACGGCTATCAGTATGATGACGGAAGCCGGAATCGATTTAGCAACCATTATGGAACGAGTTGGTCATGAAGATATCAAGACGACGATGAAAATTTATACACACGTTACAAACAAAATGAAAGAGGACGCTTCCGACAAGGTAAGGAACCTGTACGAAAACGCCCTCGGATATATCAAATTCAATTAAAATGTGAGGTTTCTGTGAGGTTTTTGCTAATCCGTGGAGGTAGCACCCTCCAGAAACCCCATTATATCAGGGTTTTGGGGCTGATAATTACATCATGCCGCCCATTCCGCCCATGCCACCCATGTCAGGCATGCCGCCGCCAGCGTTATCTTCTTCAGGAAGATCAGCGACTACCGCTTCAGTCGTCAAGAACATAGCGGCTACGGAAGCTGCGTTTTGAAGCGCAGAACGTGTAACTTTTGTAGGGTCAACGATACCTTGTTCAACCATGTTCACCCATTCGCCGGACGCTGCGTTGAAGCCAATACCGACTTCTTCGCCTTTCAGACGCTCAACGATGATGGATCCTTCTAGACCTGCATTATGAACGATCTGGCGAACTGGCTCTTCTAGTGCGCGAAGAACGATGCTTGCACCTGTTGCTTCGTCGTCTTGCAGGTCAAGACCTTTAACAGCGTTGATAATATTGACTAGAGCTGTACCACCACCAGCGACGATGCCTTCTTCTACTGCTGCTCGTGTAGAGTTCAGTGCGTCTTCGATACGTAGTTTACGCTCTTTCAATTCTGTTTCAGTCGCTGCTCCGACTTTGATGACAGCAACGCCGCCAGAAAGCTTCGCTAGGCGCTCTTGTAGTTTTTCTTTGTCGAATTCAGAAGAAGTTTCTTCTGATTGAGCACGGATTTGAGCAACACGGGAAGAGATCTGCTCAGGGCTTCCGGCACCTTCGACGATTGTCGTGTTTTCTTTTGTGATGACTGCTTTAGACGCGCGTCCAAGCTGGTCGATTGTTGTATTCTTCAGCTCAAGTCCAAGATCTTCTGTAATTACTTGAGCACCTGTCATTGTTGCGATATCTTCTAGCATCGCTTTACGACGGTCACCGAACCCTGGTGCTTTGACTGCTACCGCGTTGAACGTACCACGAAGTTTGTTCACAACAAGTGTTGCTAGCGCTTCGCCTTCAACGTCTTCAGAGATCAATAGAAGTGGCTTGGATTGCTGTACCACTTGCTCAAGGACAGGAAGAACTTCCTGGATGTTGTTGATTTTCTTATCTGTGATCAAGATATAAGGATCTTCAAGAACTGCTTCCATCTTATCCTGGTCTGTAACCATGTAAGGAGAAGCATAGCCGCGGTCGAACTGCATACCTTCAACCACTTCTAGTTCTGTGTTGAAACCTTTAGATTCTTCGATTGTAATAACGCCGTCGTTACCAACGCGCTCCATAGCTTCAGCGATCAGCTGACCTACTTCATTGTCAGAAGCAGAGATGGAAGCAACCTGAGAAATGGACTCACGGCCTTCAATCGGCTTGGAGATTTTGCGTAGCTCTTCTGTTGCTAGAGCTGTTGCTTTTTCAATACCACGACGGATACCAACCGGGTTTGCACCAGATGTTACGTTTTTAAGACCTTCACGGATCATCGCTTGGGCAAGAACGGTTGCCGTAGTCGTACCGTCACCAGCGACATCGTTTGTTTTAGAAGCTACTTCAGAAACAAGTTGTGCACCCATGTTTTCGAAGTGATCTTCCAGTTCGATTTCTTTAGCGATTGTCACACCATCATTTGTGATTAGTGGAGAACCGAATTTCTTATCAAGAACTACGTTACGCCCTTTAGGTCCTAGTGTTACTTTTACAGCATCTGCTAATGTATCAACACCACGCAGCATGGAGCGGCGTGCGTCTTCACTAAATTTAATTTCTTTAGCCATTTAAAATGCCCTCCTCATTAAAATCGTATCTATATAAGTATTTTTGTAGAGACAATGACTACTGAATGACAGCTAGTACATCAGATTCGCGAAGGATCAAATATTCGTTACCTTCATACTTCACTTCTGTTCCGGCAAATTTCGAATAGATCACGCGGTCGCCTTGAGCGACTTCCAGTGCAACTTTTTCACCGTTATCTGTGATGCGGCCTGTACCGACAGCAACGACTTTACCTTCTAAAGGCTTTTCTTTCGCCGAGTCTGGAAGTACGATTCCGCTCGCAGTAGTTTGTTCTTCTTCAACTAGTTCGATTACAATACGATCACCAAGTGGCTTTAACAATTAGGACACCCTCCTTGATATGGTTGTTTCAAATTTTGTCGTTTATTAGCACTCGCCATTAGTGAGTGCTAACACAATTATTATAATAATCAATTCCCTAGTGTTTTTCAAGTAGAAACTATAGAATTTTTGTACTTCTTTTTCGACAAAATTCGTACACTGACCCTTATTCCTTACGTCGGGTTTTGAAACTGTGATAGAATACATAAAGTATGTATATTGATGCTTATAAAGGTGCCTACCCACACCTAAACTAAATAAGTATAGAAAAAGGAGTCGTGCCTCTATGCCAAAGCATTATTGGTATATCATCGTGACGTACATTGCCGCACAACTTTCCGCTTTGATTGCAACCCCTTTATTGGTGGCGGCGGGTATGCCCCGCTTCGATGCTATTGCGGTTTGGTCTGTGTTCAGTTTTACAATCGCAACCATCATTATTCTATATATGTTGAAACCGGACATGAAAGATGAAATGGCCCGCAGTGACAAAGCAGGTCCCGGAAAAGTCGTGCTCTGGTCGATTGCCGGTGTTTTCTTAGCCCTTTTCGCTCAAGGGATTGCTGCTACCATTGAAAATCAAGTCTTCGGCATTCCACCAGGATCTGAAAATACGATGGGGCTGATGGAAATTGCGCGTGAATCCCCATTGTTCATTTTGCTACCGGTCATCTTTGCACCGATTACAGAGGAAATCATTTTCCGTAAAATCATCTTCGGATCCATTTACAAACGGACAAACTTCTTGCTGGCGGTGCTTGTTTCTGCTCTCGTATTCGGAGCCTTCCATTTTGATTTCAGTCACATGTTAGTCTACTTCTCCATGGGAGTCGTTTTCGCCTTCCTTTATGTCAAAACAAAACGAATTATTACACCAATCGTGGCTCATATGGCGATGAACTCGTTTGTTGTCGCCACCCAGTACTTTCTATCAGAAGAAGATATCCGTCGAATGCAGGAACAATTGGAGACCATATTCATTGGAGGCTTTTTATAATTATGAAAACATCACCATTATTCATGGCCTTTCTTTATTTGGCGATGGGCATAGCTTTCACCTACATCGCAGCCCAAGCCGCTGAGGAAACCGTTTGGAATGCAATGACGGTTATCCTGGCCATCGTTGCTACATTCAACATTGCCGTTGCCATTCGGCTTTATAACCTGCATAACAAGATAAAGAATGCCAAGAAAAAGTGAAATTCAAAGAATAGATCAGGGGCAGTTTGGTCATCCCGACAAGCTTATGCCAAGACTCCTCGGGTCATGCTTTGTTATTGAGGACTTTCTTACTTAAGACCATAATTGAAACGCAGATCCTTTCGTCAGGATCTGCGCTTTTTTATGTCTGCTTTTTCGCTTCTTCCTTATCATCTGGTACTCCTTTTAATATAAAGGAGAAAGGGATTGCGATGAGGAGGATAATAGCTGATACGAGAAATGCTTCATTCAATGTCTGCAATGTGGCCGCCTGCATATCGATATCAGGGCTGGCTGACACTTGTGCTCTTCTCACTTCGTAATAAATGGAGAAAAATACAATACCTAGAGATGAAGAGATTTGCCTGATAATATTGTTCATCGCCGATCCTTGAGCGACGAGATGTTCGGGAATACTGTTCATCCCTGATGTTGTTGCAGGCATGTTCCCCATCCCCATGCCGAGACCTCTAACTGTATTCAAAAGTAAAATCAGCCAGTAAGGGGTAGATAGCTGCAAAAAGCTGAGTCCTAGTGTTGCTGAAGCCATGATCGTAAGCCCGGGTGGCACCACGTATTTCGGCCCCTTCTTATCAAGAAGCCTTCCACCGATAGACATGAATATGCCACTCGCAGCCGCTGCTGGTAAGAATAATAGCCCTGTCATCACTTCATTCAGTCCGTATACATTTTGAATCAGCAATGGCAAGAGGAAGATTCCTGAAAACAAACCGATCGATGCCGCTGATGTGACAAGAATAGAAACCGAGTAAGTAGGCACTTTGAACACCGATAAGTTGAGCAGTGGATCTTCCTGTTTGTTCTCATAAAAAACAAACAAGATGACAGCAGTCAAACCTCCGACTATCAGGGTAATATTTAATGGGTCGACTAATGTTTCTAATGTCCTCCCTCTTCCCAATGCGAAAAGTACTGCGCCGATACCTGATGTAATGATAAGAAATCCGATCAGATCGAACCGCTTCGTTGGGTCTGTCTCTGTTCTTTCTAAAAATTTGGAGGATAAAAGGAGACCTGTCAATCCGAACGGGATGTTGAAAGCAAATAGCCAGGGCCAGTCCACATACTGAATCAGGAATCCTCCAATCGTCGGGCCGATTGCAGGTGCCACCATGGCGGCTACCCCATAAACACCTACGGCAAGTCCTCTTTCATGACGGGGAAACGAATTAAAAATAAGTGCCATCGCAATCGGCATCATCAATCCGCCGGCCATCCCTTGAATTGCCCTTGATAAAATCACCATTCCAAGGGTACTTGAGAAGAAACCAAGCGCCGAACCAAGGAGGAAAATGCACAAGCCGACGAGGTACACTTTCTTTTTTCCAAACCGATCACCGAAATAACCGGTAAGTGGCATTGTCATTCCCATTGCGACCATAAAAATCGTCAGTATCCAGCCGACTGCCACCGCATTGGATTCAAATATTTCGATAAAACGTGGCAATATTGGATTCAGCATACTGTTGTTCAAAATGACGGTGAACGTTCCGAACAACACGGAGACGACAACCAGCCATTTATTGGGTAGTTTACTCATCAGGACACCTCCATTTCCTTCGATACACGAACTATTATTTACTATACCACCTATAATGCTGCTTAATCATCTTCCTACCTTTCCGCACTCTTGGCAGGACTTTCTTATAAATTAAAACGTCCATTTGAAATTTTTCCTCAGGAGATGAAATAGTTGATTTTCCACAGCAAATTATTGTCCCGGAAAGACAACAGGGAAACATAAGGGATTCCACATAAAAGAGGATGTCGCGGTGACATCCTCTTTTTATTGATCTTCTTCCGTTTCTGGTTCATTCAACGGATAATGCTTTAAGAAATAAACGAGTGCCTGCAATTCAATCGCAAGATCAATGTGGTGGACACGGATATGAGAAGGTACATTGATTCTCGCCGGCGTGAAGTTCAAAATGCCTGAAACTCCCGCCTCCACCAGTCGATCGGTAATCCCTTGCGCAGCAGATGCAGGAACAGTAAGAATCGCGACAGAAAGGTCACCGATTTTTTCCTCGAGTTGGTCGATGTGTTCCACACGGACGCCCCCTACCTCGGTACCCACCCGCTCCTGGTTAGCATCAAAGGCGATTTCTATTTTTGTATTGTTGTTTTTCGTAAAATTATAGTTCAAAAAAGCTGTACCTAAATTACCGACACCAATTAAAGCCACACGCGTCGTCTCATCCTGGTCGAGCGTTTTCCGGAAAAAAGATAACAAATACTCCACATTGTACCCGTACCCTTTCTTTCCAAGTGCCCCGAAATAAGAAAAATCCCGACGGATGGTAGCTGAATCGACCTTGACCGCCTCACTCAATTCTTTGGAAGAGACGCGTAATTTCCCCTGGCTGTGCAAGTTATTCAAAAAGCGATAATACAACGGCAAACGCTTGGCTGTCGCCTGTGGGATCTTCGCTTGTTCCATATCCATAGCATCTGACTCCTTTACCGGTCTTTTCCTCGATAGTCCCCGATTTTCCAACTTGTCCACCAGGTTGGTCGGACCGATGACCATGCTTTTATCTACGGCTTTATACTTATCTTAAATCGACAAGGCTGGAGCGGATGCTCTCGCGAGCGCTTCCATTTCCAGCCTGCACTTCATATTTACAGGTATGTCGTCTATACCTTTTGTGAAAAAGTCGTTCTTGTACTGATTGAAACACTACTCCTATTCTACCAAAAAATCAAACAGAAGTCGTTAAAGTTTTCACATACTTAAGGTGCCTTCTGTTGCTAGTGGATGCGCCTATAAGATACACTGATTTTATCGAGGTGAAACGACATGATTCTCATGCAACTGAATCAATTGACGAAGCGTTTTGGCGCCGAGTTGATTTTATCGAATATCAAACTGGAAATACAAATGAATGACCGGATTGCCATCGTCGGTCGAAATGGAGCAGGAAAATCGACCTTGCTCAAAATGATGGCCGGAGAAATGAGCCACGACTCTGGTGACATTTTCAAACCGAAAGAAACCACGATGGGTTATCTCGCTCAAAATACAGGACTGCAATCGGAGGAGACGATTTGGAACGAGATGGAGAAAGTCTTCACCCATTTGAAAGAGCTGGAAAAAGAGTTGCGTACAATGGAAATGCAAATGGCAGATCCTGATTTACTTGAGGACCCAAAGCGTTACCAGCAGCTACTTGCAGACTATGATCGGAAACAAGAGTATTTCAAAACGGCTGGTGGTTATCAATATGAAGCGGATATTCGTGCCGTTTTGAACGGATTGAACTTCAAGAACTTCAGCTGGGATACCCCTATTACGTCCTTGAGTGGCGGACAGAAGACACGCCTTGCTCTCGGAAAACTCCTTTTAACAAGTCCTGATATCTTGATTCTCGATGAGCCTACCAACCATCTGGACATTGATACACTAGGCTGGTTGGAAAACTATTTACAAGGCTATCAGGGTGCCGTAGTCATCGTCTCTCACGACCGCTATTTCTTAGACAAAATTGTCAACACCGTGTACGAGATTGCTTTCCAGTCATCGAAGAAGTACCACGGAAATTATAGCGATTATCTGAAAAAGAAAGAAGCGGACTATGAACAAGAGTTAAAGCGTTTTGAGAAACAACAGGAAGAAATCAAACGAATGGAAGATTTCATTCAAAAGAACATTGTTCGTGCGACCACAAGTAAGCGTGCACAAAGCAGGCGAAAGCAACTTGAGAAAATGGACAAGCTCGAAAAGCCTAAAGATGATAATCAATCTGCAAAATTCAGTTTTCAAATAGCGAAACGAAGTGGCAATGATGTGTTGAAATTGCGGAATTATGCTTTTCGCTATAATGACAGTAATGAATTCTTATTCGACAACCTTTCGCTCGATCTGAACCGCGGCGATTCTGTCGCTCTTGTCGGACCTAATGGTGTCGGAAAAACCACGTTATTAAAAACAATCATCGGAGACCTGGAAGCATCTAAAGGAGATAAAATGCTTGGAACCAATGTGCAAATCGGTTACTACGACCAGGAGCAAACCAAACTGAATTCCAAAAAAACGTATTGAATGAGCTGTGGGACGAATATCCGATGAAAAATGAAAAAGATATCCGCACCATCCTCGGCAACTTCCTTTTTTCTGGAGAAGACGTATTAAAACCTGTCTCTGCCCTCAGTGGCGGGGAAAAAGCACGGCTATCCCTTGCGAAGTTGATGATGCAAGAAGCGAATTTCTTAATCCTGGATGAACCGACGAACCATCTCGACTTAGACAGTAAAGAAGTGTTAGAAGCAGCACTTGTCGATTACCCTGGTACATTACTCTTCGTTTCGCATGACCGTTATTTTATCAATAAAATTGCCACACAAGTCGTTGAGATGAATCCGGAAGAAACACGCCTCTTCCTCGGTGACTATGACTACTATGTGGATAAAAAGCAGGAAGAATATGAATTACAGCAAATCGAAGAAGCTGAACGCTTGAAAAACGAACCGAAAGAAGAAGAAGCCCACAAGAAGAATAGCTTTGAAGAAGATAAAGCAGCAAAGAGCGAAGAAAGGAAGAAAAAACGCCGCA
Source organism: Halobacillus dabanensis (assembly GCF_900114165.1). Lineage (GTDB taxonomy): Bacteria > Bacillota > Bacilli > Bacillales > Halobacillaceae > Halobacillus > Halobacillus dabanensis. Next base: position 5,034 of record NZ_FOSB01000015.1, on the reverse strand, counting down.
TTGCTGAAATTGAAGAAGAAATCGAAAACCTGGAATTAAAACTAGAAGAAAATGAAGAGCTCCTCTGCAATCCTGAAATCTATCAGGATCATGAGAAGTCTCTCGAACTCACAGAAGACAACAAGAAAAAACAAAAGCAACTGGAAACCCTCATGGAAGAATGGGAAACCCTGCATGAATAAGTAAAAGCGCAAGCGCCTTGCTTACCCCCGACAAGCTTAAGACAAAACTCGCCGTGACGTTCTTTGTCACAGAGAGGATTGACTTAAGACCTCGAGGGGGTAGGCGCTGGAGCTGGATAAAGTAAAAGCGCATGCGCCCTGAAAGACCCGACAAAAATAGGTGTACCAGGTCATCCATATTTTGGATGACCTGGTACACCTTTTTATTCCAGTTGTATAAACGTGTATGAACAGGAATTAAGTATCCACATAGTTTTCAACACTTCCACACGCGTATTTATAGTTTTCAACAGGGTTACACACATTATCCACATTAAAAATCTATTTTATCCACATTTTTGGTACCGTTTTCTTTACTATTTTTACTTATCCACGGAATTTTTATCCCCTGTATGATTATACACATGTGGATAAATACTGCTCACTCTATATTCCCTATTCTCTATACACAAGCTCTTCAACAGGAAAAAAGCTCTCCTTCCTATAGGAGAGCTCATTTACTATTATGTTTTCTACTGCCATAAAGCTCTAAATCCAAACCTGGATTCGCATTCAAATCCCAACCAGCTCGATGACCTTGATTAAAAGCTACTGCACCTGCAGCTGCTATCATTGCTGCATTATCTGTACACAGGTGTAGCGGAGGAATGAGCAGTTCTGTCTCACTGTCTTTAAATTTTTCCTTCAAAGCAGCTCTGAGACCTTTATTCGCAGCTACCCCTCCTGCGACAATCATCTGCTTCACTCCATACTCTTCTGCAGCCCGATAGGCTTTTGTCGATAACACATCCACGACACTTGCCTGGAAACTTGCAGCGACATCTTCTGGTTTCAAATATTCGTCTCTTTGTTTCGCTTTATGAAGTCGGTTAATGACCGCTGATTTCAACCCGCTGAAGCTGAAATCATAGGAACCGTCTTCCAACCAAGCTCGAGGAAAATCAATCGTCTCTTCTCCTTCTTGGGCTAAACGGTCGATTTGAGGGCCCCCTGGATACGGAAGCTTCAAGGTACGTGCTACTTTATCATAAGCTTCCCCTGCTGCATCATCTCTCGTTTCCCCGATTATTTCAAAAGAACCGTGTTCCCGCATGAGGACAAGTTCTGTATGCCCACCAGATACCACAAGAGAAAGCAATGGAAATTCAAATTCCTTTTCTAGTCGGTTCGCATAAATGTGTCCTGCAATATGATGAACACCGACGAGTGGCTTATCCTTTGAAAATGCAATCGATTTTGCTGCGTTCACACCGACAAGCAAAGCACCTACAAGACCTGGACCTTCTGTTACAGTGATCGCATCCATATCGTCGAGCGTCATACCTGCATCACTTAAAGCCTCTTCTAAAGTAATCGTCATTTGTTCAATGTGATGTCTTGATGCAATCTCTGGGACGACACCCCCGAATCTTTTATGGCTTTCTATTTGTGATGCGACGATATTTGTCACAAGCTCTGTCTCATTTTTCACGATCGCTACAGCTGTTTCATCACAGCTCGTTTCAATTGCCAAAACATACTGATTTTCCTTCATTTTAATCCCACCCACATCACTAACGCATCTTCACCATTGTCCGTATAATACCTTTTTCGAATGCCTCCAGGTATCAGCCCGAACTTCCGGTACATATGCTGCGCGGCTGTATTTGAAACTCTCACTTCAAGCGATAGCTGAATTGCACCATGGGCGATCGCTTCCTGGCATGTATGGCGGAACAACCTTTCGCCATACTTGTTACCACGATGATTTGGATGAATCGCTATATTCGTTACATGCGCTTCATCAATAATCAACCATAAACCACAATATCCGATGATTTCCCCTTCTTTTTCTACAACATAATAATAAGCATAAGGGTTATCATCCATTTCCTTTTGGAACGTCTCCTCTGTCCATGGAACAGCAAAGGAGGCCTTTTCCACGCCCACCACAGCCTGGACGTCCTCTGATGTCATTCTTCTGATTGTAGCCATCTTACTTTTTCTCCTGTTGCTCCAACCACTTGGCTTCTGCTTCAGGAAGGCGCAAGTAGTTTGGTACGAGTTCATGAAGAGGACCGGGTTCGAGTTCTTGTGCTGAGGAAGCGATAATGGACGGCCGCGCGTATTGGTATGGAGCATTTGGTAACACAGCCTGCTCACCGAGAATATCCTTGATTTGTTCTTCATGCACCTTAAGATCTTGACTCAAAAAAAGAATTGGTTCACCAAGGTCTTTTAATTGATTCAACCAGTCTTTCATCAAAATGTTCTGCTCTGCTTTTTCGATCGTCATATCTGCTCGGTAGAGGCCAGTATAGACGAGTCCTCGCCTCGCATCGAAAAAAGGACACACATACCCGGGGAAAAATGCACCTTGTCTCGCTACAGCTTCCAGACTTGACACCCCAACAACCGGAATTCCGAGCGACCATGCCATCGTCTTGGCTGTGGTCAAACCGATTCGTACCCCTGTATAGGAGCCAGGCCCGTGGGCCACTGCAATCCGATCTAAATCTTCAGGTTTTGTCCCTGTTTCTTTCATCACTTGATCAATCGCAGGCATCAAGCGTATGGAATGATTTTTTTTAATATTCGTCACATACTCCCCTGCGACAGCTCCCTCTTTCAGAACCGCCACTCCCATCACATAATTCGATGTATCAATAGCCAGTATATTCATCCTAAAATCTCCTTACATAGCTCCTCAAAATATATAGAGGTCGCCTCCAACACAAATAAGCGGGTCGAGTCATCGATGTAGCGAATCGTAATTTCCAGACGCTCCTCTGGTAAGAAATCTTCGATGAATTGCGCCCATTCCACGACTGTTACTCCATCGCCCTCAAAATATTCATCAAACCCGAGATCTTCATCACTTTCCTCGAGCCGATAAACATCCATATGATAAAAAGGAACCCTTCCCTTATATTCTTTCATAATTGTAAATGTCGGGCTGTTAATCGTCCGTTTGACTCCCAGACCTTTCCCAAGCCCTTTCGTGAACGTTGTTTTTCCTGCCCCCAGGTCCCCTTCCAATGTCAGGAGATCGCCGGATTGTAAACGTTGGCCAAGTTTTTCAGCAAACGCCTGCGTTTCATCCGTGGAAAAACTTCTCCATTCAAATGTAGCCATTCACTCACCCTTTTCCTTCAAGTGCGTATAACCCGATGGACCCAATACTTCCATGTGTTCATCCCTACGAATCCATACTTTCGGAGATACTTCCCTTTTTATTGCTACTTCACCAATCCTAGTTACAGGCAAACCTATATTTCTAGCCGCTTTCTCAACCAAGGGCCAATCTTCCTCAGAAACAGTCCCCAACAGTTCAAAATCTTCTCCTCCTGAAAACATCCATTCCTCAAATCTTTCCGGATGCTTCCGAAAAACCGCTTTTGAAAAAGGGAGTTTACCAGCATCTATTAGTAAATCGACGTCAGATGCTTCCGCAATTTCATTCGCTTCATTAGCTATCCCATCGCTCACATCATTAAGAGTCAATCGAGAAAGAGAAACAAGACTTTGAGCGAACTCCACTCTAGGGGAAGGCGTCCGGTGTCTCTTCACAAGATATGCCACATCTTCATCTACTTTTGGCTCTCCATTTAATAACCATTCAAGACCGGCACGGGCATCACCTAACGTCCCAGTCACAAATAGAACATCATCAGGCTTCGCAGCAGAACGATATCTAGCCTTTCCTTTTGGTACAGTACCAATAACGGTAACCGTAACGGAAAGCTCACTTCCAGAAACCGTATCCCCTCCGATAAGATCCATTTTATACAAATGAGCCAGCTGTTTCATTCCTTCATACAACTCTTCTAACTCCTCTTGATTCCATGAGGAAGGAATAGTCAGGCTCACCATAAAAAAAGCAGGTGTACTGCCCATTGCAGCTAAATCACTAATATTAGCTGCCAACACACGATGACCTACATGATAAGGCTGCATCGTTTCTTTAGAAAAATGAACACCCTCCACCATCGTATCGACTGCGGTAACTATATCTTCGCCTGTAGGCCGAATAACTGCAGCATCATCATTGATCCCTTTGATTAATGACGACTGTCTATAAAAACCAGGTTTGATCGATTTTATAAATGAAAACTCATCCATTTGTTATCCCTCTCTATATAAAGCTCTTATCTCTATTATACCAATCTAGAGAGAGAATAAAAAATTCCATAATAAAAGCCTTAGGAAAGCATCCTAAGGCTGTAAGTATAATTTTAAGTAATGGCGGTCCGGACGGGACTCGAACCCGCGACCTCCTGCGTGACAGGCAGGCATTCTAACCAACTGAACTACCGGACCATTTCAGTAGTACTACTGTTTTGATTTATTATGGATGTTTATAGATAATAATTGGTTGCGGGGACAGGATTTGAACCTGTGACCTCCGGGTTATGAGCCCGACGAGCTACCAGACTGCTCTACCCCGCGATAGTGTGGGAAAATGTAATTTTGCTCCCATAATATAAATAGATACTATTATTCTACCCATTATGAAAAATTTTAAACAATGTGGCGGCGTCCTACTCTCACGGGGGTAAACCCGACTACCATCGGCGCTGAAGAGCTTAACTGCTGTGTTCGGCATGGGAACAGGTGTGACCTCTTCGCCTTCACCACCACATCATTATAAAGTTTGAGGTGAACCCTCAAAACTGGATAAGGAAACATTCTATGATGAAAAAGTAACTATCTTTTCACGAAAGCTATCTATAGGATAGATAAGTCATCGATCCATTAGTATCCGTCAGCTCCACGTGTCACCACGCTTCCACTTCGGACCTATCAACCTCATCGTCTCTGAGGGATCTTATTTGCTTAAAGCAAAGGGAAATCTCATCTCAAGGGGGGCTTC